>CAWCHK010000014.1:0-1021597 GCA_963795385.1 uncultured Actinomycetota bacterium | reverse complement strand
CTCGCGGACATACATATGCTGCAGGATGGTTCCTGGGGCTGTGGTTTCCACTACCATCGCAGGGTCTTAAGGCGCGAGTGATGCGAACGCCGTTGTCTATTTGAACCGACTGCATAGTTGCCCAACCATTGACCGGACGCGAACAGGTGCCTAGGGCATGGACACTCGACTAAAACAGTGCCATTGAACATGGGCGGGCTCGGTGTTGGGTAGCGCAGAGGGATCCTTCCAAAGTATCGGCGGTTGAGCTCCACAACGTGTAACGTCCTCATGGTTGCATCGTGACGCATGATGCATGGAACGAGCTAGACGAGCCACTCAGGTCTCCGGAGTTCTTGTCCTTCGCTGCCGCCCGGACCGGCCTTGATCGGGATCGGGTCGCTCGCACTATACACCAGTATACCGCCGAAGTTGCAGCGGGAGCCAGAATTCTCGCTGGAATGGACCTCAACGGCAAGCGGATCCTGGAGGTTGGTGCTGGCATCAGCGTGCTGAGCATCTGCCTCGCCCGCCGGGGATGCCAGATCACGGGACTTGAGCCAGGAGCGAATGGCTTCGACGTCAATGCCCAATTGGGCGCCGCGGTGCGGGCGTGGCTTGGCGCGGACGATCTGCCGATGCTTGACATCGAGGTGGACCGCCTGGACCGGGCGCAGCATGGCGAGTTCGATCTGATCTTCTCCATTAACGTGCTGGAACACATACCGAACCTTGCCGAGGCCATAGCTGCCATGGAAGGTGTGCTGGCGCCAGGCGGCAGCATGGTACATCTCTGCCCCAACTACGCGATCCCTTATGAACCCCATTTTGGTATTCCGTTGGTGCCATTGGCGCCGCGCCTTACCGCCCTGTTGTTTCCACGCGTTGCCCGGCATCCGACATGGCCGTCGCTCAATTTTGTGACTTATCGCGATATCCGGCGCCTCGCGCGGCGCTCCGGCCTTAGCACCACGTTCAGGCCCGCCATGATGTACGACGCGTTCGCGCGGCTGGACAACGACGAGGAGTTCAGAGCGCGACACAGCGGCTTGGTTGCGCGGCTGCACCACTTGCTGAAGCGCACCCGGATTTTGGGCGCGCTCCGTCACGTACCACCAGCGCTCGCTACACCAATGGCGTTCGAATGTCGTCGCATACAGGCGTGACCAGCGAGGTCATTGCGATGCCACTGTGTCAACGATCAAAACGGTGAGGTCCAATGCGCGATCCTCGACGATCCGTTCGCGAACGCGGGTGACGGTGGCGATCCCCTGCTTTGCCAGGGCGTCGACACCTTGCGTGCAATCGGCCTGTCGCTGACATAGCAGAACCAGCGAGACCAGCGGCGCAGATTCCGCGATGCCGCGTGCCTCAACCGCACTGAGATGCGGCATATCGAAGTTTAGGTTGGTGCGGTCCCACAACCAGATCGACGTCAGACTGTCGAGAACACCCAATTGCATACTCGCGCCGGCGAAACTGTGATTGAAGATCAGCCAGGCGTCGCGCCGGGCATCGCCTGTCGTGAAGGCTTGGCGATTTACCAGAAATACAGCCGCCGGCCGTCCAGACCGGCGCCCTGAACGATGTCGTTCAGTCGGATTGCCGCCCGATAGTATGGCTTGTAGTCAGGATTGCCCGCCGCCCGGAAAATGCGCCGTGTATCGAGGTTAGCGGTCCCGGCAACAACCGTGGCCAGCATGAGCAATGGTATTGCGATCCGCCGATGTGGCCCGAAGAGCATGATTGCGGCCAATGCAAACAGGCTGACAGGCACCAGCCAGAAGTACAGGCCTTCACGCCACGCCCCCTCCCACTGCCATAGCCGCTCGACGGCCAGCACCGGCAGCAATGCCGACACGACAAGCGCAGTCAGCAGGCTGAAATCCTTACGGTCGGTCGTTTGCGCCTGCGACACCTCGCCTGCGATCGCACCGAATACGAGCGCCTGGGCGGGCAGCAGGTAGCTGGAGTAATGCGATACCTGAAAGGTTACGCCGGCGGTCAGCAGGTTCCAGAGCTCCAGCCAGACGATGGATGCGCACATCAGTCCCACCGCGAGCAGCACCATACCCGACCAAGCTCGGCAATCCCGGCGCGACAACAGGAACGCGCCGCCGACGACGACGAAGGCGAAAGGTGGGATCATCCGATAGGCGCCCGGGAGCCAGTCCGCCGCCGGCCGGATGAAATCCATACCTGACCCGGCGAGCGCGTGCTTTACCGTGCCGGCATAGGCGGTAAAGAACAGGAACGGAGCGCCGAGAGCCGAGCCGGCTGTCGCAAGCGCAAGGGTCGCCGCAATGCCGCCGATTGCGACCCAGGCAGCAGTTCCCACAAACTCTGAACGACTTGGCCGATCCCCCAGGAGCCACGCGCCACCACCCATCGCCGTGAGGAAGACCGTCATCGGATGGGTGAAGACGGCAAACGCCCAGCAACTGCCGGCGAGGCACAGGTCGCGCCGATGGCCGAACAGGCGGCCTCGATTGATCAGGCAGGCGAACCCGGCCAACATGAACGCCATTGCCGGTCCATCGACATAACCTCGTGTTGCTGCGGCCAGCCACAGCGGGTTGAACGCGAGCCACCACGCCGCGGCGATCCCGCCGATGCGACCGTAGCGCGGCACCATAATGAGATAGGCCGAACCAATGGCGAGGTAATAAAAGCGAGGACCATAGCGTAGTTCGCCATGTTCGGCGCGAGGATGCGGTGCGCCGCAAACCCCATCAGGGTCCACGGCAAACGCATCGAGAAATAGTCTGGACCGAAGCGCGCGAGGGCCCGCGGGAAGTTCAGGAAAAAGCCGAGATACATCTCGGGATCGACCCAACCGGGCGGAGGAAACAGCTCGAAGCGCGCTATGCCCAGGAACACCGCGGGCACAACCATGAGCAGTAAGGCCTCGTACCAGCCGAATCGAATGCCGGGGTTCGCTGGGGAGGGAACTTGCCGGTCGGCCACGCTCCGGCTTGCTCGTCGGCCCCCGGAGCCAAACGCGTTCGATGTCATCGGCTACGGCTGACGAATTGCGTGCGGCCACCACGCCAATCGTCAGTGCGGGCAGAGGGGAGGGGGAGAATGCCTCCTGCGTGCGCCACAATCCTGATGCCAGCGCGGTTCGGTCCGATCATTACAATAACATTGCGCACCCGGCTTACTGGCGCTTAGCCGACACCGTCATAACGGGTGCGCTCGAAACCGACGTGCGCGGACTGCAAGCCGGCGTGCTCAAAGGTGCCGGCAATCCGCACGCGCTCCTCGATGACGTAGAGCGGTCGCTGCTTGACCTGCTCGAATATGCGGGCGACGTACAGGCCGACTGTTCCGACCGCGGTGATGGTCAGGCCGCTCATGAGAAGTTGCAGGACGATCAGACTGGTCCAGCCTGGCAGCAGCGAACCGCGGAAGCGCTCGAGCATGATGACGGCTGCGACGAGCAGGCCAAACAAGGAGACCAGAAAGCCGCCGTACATCACGAGTCGCAGGAATACTGTGGTCTGAAAGAACACGCCTTGCAGGGCATGCGTCAGCAGCTTGCCGAAACTGTAGCTAGACTTGCCAACGCCGCGCGTGTGTCGCTCATATTCGATCGTTCGGCTGTCAAAACCGAGCCAGTAGAGAATGAACAGGTAGTGCCTTTGGTACTCGCGAAACCGCAGGAATTCATCGACGACTGGTCGAGAAATCATGCTGAACGATCCCAGCTCTCCATCAATGTGTTGGCCGGTCAACCAGGCGAGAAGCCGGAAATATGCCCTGTTCGCCAAAGTCCGGTAGCGCGAGTGATAGTTCGCCTTGCGCTTGGCCAAGACGATCGGGAAACCTTCCTGGGCGGCCGCCCATAGACTGGGGATTGCCTCTGGCGGATCCTGCAGGTCGCAGTCCATCACCACCACATGCTGGCCGCTGCACTCGCGGAGCCCCGCCGTGATCGCCAGGTGCTGGCCGAAGTTGCGTGACAGCCGGCACGCCACCACTCGGGGGTCCCGCCGGGCAAGCCTGACCAGATTTGGCCAGGACTGATCGGTGCTCCGATCGTCGACGAAAACAATCTCGTGGCTGTCAACCAGTTCGGTGAGGGTTGCCGTCAGCCGCCGGTGAAGCTCGCCCAACGTCGCCGAAGATTGGAACACCGGAATGACGACGCTGATCTGCGGGTATTCACCCGGCGCTGTGTGCGATTGTTCGTTGTGCATCGACACGCCTATCCCCCTGGACCTGACAAGCGGAGCCGTTTCGCCGCCGGTTTGTGGCCGTTCCCCAAGGCTGGCCAATAGCCCTGTGGGTAGTCGAGCACTCAGGAAGTGTCCAGAGTCTCGTTGGCGAGCAGCCCGGTCGACGTCGTATGCCCGCGCGGATAACGCGGAGACCGTCTAGCCGTCCAGCACAGCCCGAGCTCCCTCAGCCCCCAGGTTCAGCAGGGCATCCACGACTGAAAGCGATGGATCGAATTGCCCCCAAAGCTGCGGGTACTCTGGCAGCCTCCCGTAGTCCATCCAAGCGACCGCCACGCCGCGTGCCGTGAATGCGGCTTCATCCAGGTAACTGCGGGCCGAGGGGCCAGAGAGGTATGTCGTTGCATTGGCCGCCGTCGCCAGGTCCACCAGCCTTGCGGTCGGGTCCAGCGAATCCAACCGCTTGCGTTCCACCAAGTCTACGTCGCGCAACAGCGGTGTGGCGATGCCGAGCAGGTCGCACAGGGCTGCGGTGAGCCCTTGGTTGACCGCGGCAAGTGAAGCCTCGGCTGCGGCTGTCGCGTACGCCGTCTCCAGTGCGGGAAACACCGTGGAGAAATGCGGCGCACGGCGGTAGTTGGCCTCTATGCTGCGCAGGTGCTGGCGCGCCCAGCCCTTCTCGGCGATTGTGATCGCGTCGATCGGGGCGTGGTAGTTGCCCTTCTGGTGAACTGGTACTGACAGCCAGAGCGGTCCAATGGGCGTCTTGATGCGGTTGCGGGTGCGCCAGTCGCGCCGCGTGAACTGCACGCTGTCAAGTAAAATGAATGCGTCGCATCGGGCTATGATGGCAAAATAGCCTCGCCACGGTATGTAGCTGGACTGGATGATGGCAACCTGCCGCGACATACATAGGTCCCCGCACTGTATCCGCCCAGGATCAAAGCGCTTCAGATATTTCGGCCGAAGAAATTGCCTACCGCGCGCACCACCCGCGCGACATCGGCGTCGCCGAGTTCGAGGTAGAGCGGCAGGCGCAGCAGCCGGCTGCTGACGCTGTCGGTCACCGGCAGCACTTCCGCCGCCGGGCGCCCGTACCGGCGACCAGCAGGAGCGGAATGCAGCGGCACGTAGTGAAAGACGGCGTTGATGCCTTGCTGGTTGAGATGCCGGATCAGCGCTGCGCGTGTGGGCTCATCGCGCAGCAGCAGCCAAAAGATGTGGCCATTGGTCTCTGCGCCGGTCGCCTGTGGAATGGCGATATCTCCAGCCGCGGCAAGCGAAGCCAGACCTTCCCGGTACAGTTCGTAAAGCGCCCGACGACGGTCGCAGATTGCCGTCGCGTGCTCGAACTGGGCAAACAGAAAGGCGCTGATGATCTCTCCGGGACAGTAGGATGAACCTATGTCCTGCCAGGTGTACTTGTCCACCTCGCCGCGGAAGAAGCGGCTTCGGTCGGTGCCCTTCTCCCGCACGACCTCGGCGCGCTCGATGAAGCGTTCGTCATTCACCAGCAACGCGCCGCCTTCCCCGGAGATGATATTCTTGGTTTCGTGAAAGGAGAGGCAGCCCATATGACCCAGCGTACCGAGCGGCCGTCCCTTGTAGTGCGACAGGTGTGCCTGGGCGGCATCCTCGATCACAAGCAGGTCGCGGCGCGCAGCGAGGTCGAGGATGGGATCCATCTCGCAGGCCAAGCCGGCATAATGCACCGGCACCACGGCGCGGGTGTGCGACGTGATCGCGGGTTCGATCTGCGTTTCGTCGATGTTGAGCGTGTCAGCGCGGATATCGACGAAGACCGGAGTTGCGCCGCGCAGCACGAAAGCAGTAGCGGTCGCCGAGAATGTGAACGAGGGCATGATGACCTCATCCCCAGGCCCGACCCGGGACAGGATGGCAGCCATCTCAAGAGCAGCCGTGCACGAATGCGTCAACAGCGCACGTCGCGCGGGGAGAGCCTCTTCCAGCCAGGTTTCGCCGCGCCGCATGAAGGGGCCGCCGCCGGCGATCGTGCCGTTGCGAATGGCCTCGGCGATGTATTCCAGTTCCCGACCCACGGTCGTCGGCTTACCGAAGGGTATCTTGTCGGCCGGGTTGGCAGCCAGGGTAAGCGGGGTAACGGGCAATGACGAACTCCTTCCAACCTGGATCGTGCGGCAGCCCGCCGCGTTGGGCAAGAATCGTGCCTAGCATCCTGCAGAGACTACAGTTACAGGCGATCGCCCCCAGCACAACTGGACTTTCGTGGGTGCCAGTGGTGTAGCAGGTTCGTCACGGCGAATCCGAGGCTGAATGTCCACGACCGTCTGCGGGCTGATCGCCTCCCTGACTAGTCTGGGAGGCGAAAGCGCTGCCGCAAATCATGACCGTTTTGCTGCCGACCTTGATGCCTTGCTGAGGTTGTCCCCAGCGGAGGTAATCGATCGAACCGCCTATCGCGCTGCGCTTGCGCATGGCTTTGCATATTATTTTTGGCGTTGGGACCGGCGGGCTGAGCAGCATCACGCGGCAGTGGAATATGCCATTATCCGTTGGGCCTCGGTCGACACACTGGACGTCGAACTGATGTGCGAGTTGGGCGATTTCCTTTTTTTCCTAGCATGGTGCTTCAACGAATCGAGCACACGGCAGTGTCAGAGGGCAATGCGTGGAATGCAGGCGGTAGCCGCCGCATTTGGCCGAGGGGCGCGGCTGCCGCCGCTGCCGGCTTCAAGCCAGCCTGTGCACGTGGTCTGGCTGGCGATGTTCGCCAGCACTGGCGACCCCATGGCGATGGCGCTGCGCCACGTCGCTCCATCGCTACTGGCCCAACGGGATCAATTCCGCCTCTCGGTCGTGGCTTGGCGCTTTAGCGACCCTGGCTTTCTCGATTTGCTGCGTGACATCGGTGCCACCTGTTATGAACCCAAGGCCGAAACACCGGGCGCTATGATCGACGCGATCGAGGCGTTGGCTGCCGCTGACCCGCCCGCGATCGCCATTTCCGATATGAACAACGCCGTGCCCACTGCGCTGTTTGCTCGCCGCCTCGCTCCAGTCCAACTGTTCCTGCAGGGTGGCATGCCCGCTTGGCCAGTTCCGTACCTGGACGGTGTTTTCAACAGCTTCGGCTTCGACGCTGGCGTGGCGGGCTGGGGGAATGCCCGGATGCTGTCGTTCAACCCGCCCTGGGACCTCGCTAGGCTGAACCCGGCGGAAGATCCCGAACAAGTCGCTCGAGAGCGCGCGGGCCTGCCGCAAGGGCTGCGGCTGATCGGCAATTATGGTCGACTGGTCAAGGTCACCGAACCCTGCCTGCTGGCTGCCGAGCGAATCCTGGAATTCTGCCCTGACGTGGCCTTCGTCACCGGTGGGACCGGAGATGCATCGGAACTCCGTGCGTTCATTGCGCGCAGCCCGGTGGGTGACCGAATGCGGGTGGTGGAAGGCTTCGTTCCGGGGCACTCTTGGGGGCGGTTCCTGGATGTGTTCCTCGACACTTGGCCTGTAACTGGCGGTGAGTCCTGTCGCGAAATGATCGCCAAAGGCCGCCCCGTGGTGACGATGCACAGTGCTGAAATGCCAGCCATCGATCTGCAGCGCGATCCAACGCTGGTGGTTTCGACGTGGCGCGACTACGCCGAGACGGCCATACACCTTCTGCGGGATCCACAGGAATACGCCGCGGCATCCACGCGTGCCGCTGCGCTGGCGCAGGCGATGACCGATCAGGCAGCGTTCGAAGTGCGACTGACAGGCGATCTTGAATCTATCTTGATGGCCAAGCGCTCCCGGCCAACGGAACCGGTGCAGCGGTGGATCCCGGCCGCCATCAGTTGGCTGTGGAATCGGAACGCGACGAAATGAGCCGCGTATCTGACGCGCGGGAAAGTTTTGATGCGGCACTGATCCCCGGCATGCGTGATCGCCTGGCTGGGGCATACGCCCGATTCCGCGCAGCCGAGGCGGAGGAGATGAAAGCCCTGGCCCCGCCGGAGGTGGGCGGAACCGCTGGGGCCTATCGGCAGCGCGATTGTCCGTGTTGCGGGGCCGGCTCTGCCGGCGTTACGCCGGTGCTGCGGGCGCAAGGGCTGGACCTTATAGACTGTCCCGGCTGCGGGCTGACCTACTCACGCGCGATACTGAACGAGGCCGCCGATGTAGCCCGTTATGCCAAGTCTACACTCGACCCGGAGGCTCTGCTCCTGCGCGGTAGCGCCCCTTACCTGGAACTGGAAATCGCGCGAGACCGCTACTACCTGAGCCGGCTCCTGGAAGGCGGCGTACGGCAGGGCCAGCTACTGGAGATAGGCTGTGGTACCGGCACGCTGCTGTTGGAAGCAGCACGGCTGGGCTGGCAGGCGCTGGGGGTGGAGCCCAGTCGGGCGGCGACAGAAATGGCGCGCGAACGTGGTGCGCAGGTGGTGCACGGTTGGTTTCCCACTGATCTCCCGGATGCCTCGTGGTCGTTTGATGCCGTGGCGGTGCTGGACGTGTTGGAGCACTTCGCCGAGCCGCTGCGCTTCCTGAAGGACCTACGCGCGCGCCTTGCTCCAGGCGGCCGCCTCTTGGTGCAGGTGCCAAACTGGGACAGCCTGCTGGTGCGGTTGGAAGGCGAGCACAGTTCTGTGGTCACTCCCGGGCATTGGAGCTACTTCACGCCGCGCACCCTACCTGCGCTGCTTGCCCGCTCCGGGTTCCGAGCCTTGAGCGTCGAAACGGTCGTGAGCGAATTAGACCGGATCATGGCGCATCCCCCCGCCCGGATCGCAGACTGGCTCCACAGGCTGCGGCCTGCAGCATCAATTGGTACGCTCCGGGCTGCACAGCTGCATGACCTGTGCCTTGGCTATAAGCTGGTTGGAATATTCGCACCGGACTAGCCCCAAGTCGCTGACATGAGCCACTGGACGACAACGAAGTCTCCTAACGAAATCGATGGCTCTATGGATCCCCCGGATATATCGACCTTTGCCCCTTGCCGCGTCGCGGCTGGAAGCCGAGGGCGCAGGCATCCTCCGCGCCGATGCGGTCAGTTCGCTGCAGAGAAAATTCGTTGCGGTCGCGTGAATGGAACCGTATCGCTTGGTTCTGTGGGTGAAGCACATGAAACCACCCCCGCGCCATCCATTGTTGAACCGGCCGAGATTGTACGGTTCATAGACATCGTTTCACCGGATGGTGGGCCGTGGATTTGATGGACAGCGCTTCGCACTGCCCACAACGCCACAGCCGCTGCGATAAAAGCCGGTAAGCGTGAAATGATGCCCAGCTGCGCGCCAATATCGAATGGCTTCGCTCTATACTACCCTCTGGCGTTCATGTAACCAGCTGGAGTTGGACCATCTCGACACGATCTGGTACTCCTACCACTCGAACGTGACCAACCTTGATTTCTTCATGAAGGGACAGTCCCTACTGCGCGACCATCGGTGGATCAAGCACGGCGCCTTTGTCGCACATATCTGGAAACTCGATATCAACGATCCAGGATCGTTGGGCCTCGAGTAGCCAAATGCGCGAACGTGACACCGGACGCTGGTCGCTGCTGAAGCGCACCTCCGTGTATAACCGCTTTGCAGGACCTGATCAGCGGCCCGAAGCCGGCTGTGCCGCATCCGATGTCGCGGACGCAGGGCGCGTTCGATATCGTCCTGGCGATAGGGCTGCTGTATCTTCGGGACGACCAGCAGACCGCCCCATTGCTTGGCGCAGCCTGCCGCCGATTGAAACCAGATGCCCGCACGGCCACTCTCGGCCCAGCGCTGACCGCGTTCAGCAAAGTGGTGACGCGAAGTCCAACCTTCTTCGCCTGCCCTATACGCATGTCATCATGGAGTGCTCGGCTTGAGGCAAGGGCCGGCTTGCTCGGCCGCAGCATCAGGCCGCTGATGGTCAGCGGCAAATATTTGACCATCGTGCGACGCAGCGCGCCTTTGACGGGGGCCTTGTCCCGTTTCGCCAACTCCGACCAAGCCGATTTCGCGACGGTAGCGCTGCTCATCCTCTATATGTTGCTCGGCCCTTACCAGCATTTTCCACCGCCCGGCTGGGTGGATCCAGCGATCTATATTGGCTATTTCCGCGACTTTGGCGGCTTGCTCGCGCGCTATGGCCCGACCTATTTCGTTGATCGCTGGCCATTCGTCCTATCGGGGCGGCTATTCTATGCGGCCTTGCCGCTGCGTTTTGCCAACGCCGCGTTGGTCGCTACCTGGTATGCCGCAACCCTGCTGGCGATGCGCGCATTGCTCCGGCCATCAGTTGCTGCAGCTACCCGTAAGCTCGACTCTAATTCTATACGGCTGTAGCCCCCTGGTCGTCGCGACTGTGACGCGTTCGTATGCCGATGGTCCGGCCATCGCCTTCCTGCTGACAGGCATGGCGGTCATCTGGAGGGACCTCACCAGTCCTCCCTCGCACCCTCGGATGTTCCTTGCTGGCTCATGCGCGGTCCTGGGATTGCTGACCCAACCGGGCTCGCTGTTCGCTTGGGTGCCGATGCTTGCGGCAATCGTGATCATCGAGCGGCATCATTTGATTGCGTGGCTACCGACAGCCCTAGTCGCTGGCGTGGCAGGTAGTGGCATTACACTGATCGCCTATATTGCCGTTATCTTTTGGATGACGGGCACCACGGATGTGTTTGGCCCGATCCTCGCGATAGGCGGCAAGATCACGCAGGGGTTGGCCTTAAATTATCGCGAGCCGCTCGCCGCATGGCTATTTCCGACGACGCGATTGTGGTTTGTCGCTGTGGTACTTGCGGTGGGTCTATGGACCGCGTGGTCCGGCGTTGCTGTCAGGGTCCCGGCGATGCTGCGGCAGCTGTTCCAATGTGCGCTGATTTCGGCCCTTGGCTCGGCGTTGCTGATGGTGGCCAGCGATGTCATGATCGGCACCGCCATTCTGCAGGTTCCGTTCTACGCAAGCTATTTGCTGCCGGCGACCTATTTGCTCCTGGGCGCCGTTGTAGGGATTTGGACCGAGGCTGCGCCGTCACGCCGCCGGTTGCTGCCGCTCGCGGTTGCGGTTGCTTGCTCCACGATCGGCAGCGGCTTCCTACTCGCCTTGACCGCCGACAGTGCTCCATCGGCGGCCATTTTCCCAGTTCTGGATATTGCCTGCGTCGTCTTGGCAGCCATCGCAACCGTTGCGACAACAAGCACACAGTCGGTCGCGCCGGTGCTCGTACTTCTTGTGGTGATCCTTCCGCTGTCATCGATCAGCGTTGATACGCGCCACGTGTCCCGCTCCGGTACGGCAACGTTCGGCGATACGTTCCAAGTGCTGAACCAAGCGGCCGACATAATTGATACAGCGGCTGGGAAGCGCGATCTTCTATTCTGGTTCAATCGCGACGACTTCAACGCGACAATCAACGATCCGTCGGATTGGATCTCGCCGAACCATCAAGTCTATCCAATCAGATTTGCGTCAACGAGGTTGAAACTCAACGCCCTTGATTCGCTGAACGCTTTTTACCTTTGGGACCGCAGCCGCCTGAACGCCGCCATGCCGATGCTGCCGCCGGAGGATCTTGCCCAACTGCATCGGATCCGCGACCCAATCTCAATCGTCATGGTATCGCGCAGTCAGTCCGGTCTTGTTGGCGCACATGCCGCGCTCGAAGCTGCTGGGATACCTGTAGTTCAGCGCGCGAGCCGCGTAATTGCGGGAACAGCATTTACGTTGGACTTGTCGATCCTAGACGTAGTTTATCTCGACCGCCTTCCGGGACCGACTGAGTTGGCGCTACTCGATCGTTTTCCGTGTGCGGAGACGGCGAAATGGCTTACCCGCTGGGTCAATCGACCTGATCTCCTGCAGTATCGTTCGGACGGTGTGCCTCGCCTCTCTACTCTACTTCAGGGGCTCGCAGCGAAGCCCGTGGATAGGTGCTTTGCCGAGGCCGAGGCGGTCCTCGGCGCCGTGGATCTTGATTGGCGACCGGAGCGCTTACCGCCGATCGGGGCAAACTGTGAGGCAGACCTCACCTTGGCGGGGTTTTACTACGACCGCGTTTTCGACGAGCGCCTACGCCAAGCGGCAGGCAGCGCTTACGCGCGATCGTTGGCGGCATCGCAGACAGGCGACGCCAACACCTGCCTGGTCGCCACGGCAGTGTTGCGGGATATGTATCGCCAAGCCATCGGAGCACGGGTGCGCGTGCACCTACCGCTTGAAGAGCGGCTAGCGGCTGTGCGTGACGCACGGCTTGGGACGCGCCCGCCCGATGAGCGGCGCAACTGAGGCCATGCTCGGGCACCTGGTCGATACGGGAAAGCGCGATACATCCCTGGTCAGGCCTTGATGGTGTTGTTGGCCCGACTGGGGGGCCTGACGGCTTGGACATCCGTTGCAGCGTGGCGCTCGATCCGGTCGATAGCATGACCAGACCGGACGGCGATCCCGGGAGCGTTGTTCGGTGGTCGTTCTTCTGTGTGGGCGTTGAACAGCAGTCACCCGGACAGGGCCGTGATCATCTCAGAAGCGGACATCGTGCCACGGATGGTCACTCAGTACCGATGGGTGGTCTCGCTCCGCTTGAGATTATGAAGTTGTGGCTCTGGACATCGAGAACGATTGTCCCTCCTGAATCACCGATTCCTGGATCGTGGCATCTGCGTGCCAGCGTCGACGGTCGAGTTCGCGAGCGGCGCTCGGCGAGGGTCGAAGCATTGCGAGGCCCAACCTCAGTTACGTCCCCATAGAATTTTTGTTGCGCGTCGTGCGCCCTCAGCCATCGCCTCAAACTTTGCCCAGCAGATTGACGGATGGCCGACGCGCGTGCCAAGCCCGCAGTCAGTTCCGGCCAGAACATTCTCCCGTCCTACTAACCTTGCATACCGAACCAGCCGCTCGGCCACCAGATCCGGGTGTTCGATGAAATCACTGCAATGTCCGACGACGCCAGGGATTAAAGTGGCGCCATCTGGCAGCTTCACGTGCTCGAACACTCTCCATTCGTGCTCGTGGCACGGGTTTGATGCTTCAATCGAGAAACTCCCGGCATTGACCCGAAAAATCAGGTCAATGATGTCCTTGAGTGGGATGTCATCGTGATGGGGACCGTGGTGACTGCCCCAACAGACATGCAACCGAACCTTTTCCCGGGGGATCCCCTCCAGAGCATGATTAAGAGCGTCAACCCGCATCGCGGCGTATTTGCGGTACTCCGGCAACGTGATGTCGGGTAGGCAGTTCCAACCGTCGGGTAGGTCCGGATCGTCGATCTGCAGCAGAAAGCCAGCGTCGACGATCGCCTTGTATTCCACGTGCATCGCATCGGCAATGGCGAACACAAACGCTTCATCACTTTTGTAGTATTCGTTCAGCATCCAGTGTTCGATCGTGCCCGGTGTGTTGGCCGACAAGTACGCCCCGGCGACGCTGACGCCCGCCAACGCCGCCGCGAAGTTGTCGAGGTCCTTGGCGAGATCGGCCTGACCGATATAGCGAAGCTCGCTGACACAAACGGGCATCGTCGGCGGGCCGGTCGGCCTGCTGCGTGCATTGGCCACGAAATAACCGGCGAATTTTCTTTCGTCACGCGCGGTGATACTGAGTCGTCTTACTCCGGAAGATGGCCGTGCTTCGAAACCAGCGATGCGCCAGCGCACATAATCCGTAAAGTTGGTCTTGGAAAATTCGCCGTCATTGACGCAGTCGATGCCGCATTCGGCTTGGCGAAGTACAACATCCGACACTGCCGATTTCAGGCGCTCATCGATTTCTGCTGGGTCGTAAGGTAAGTCGTTTGCCTTGGCGACGACCATTTCCCAGAGATCGGGCGGACGTGGCAGTGAACCAGCATGCGTTGTAAGAATGCGATCGGTACTATAGAGCATTGACTCCCTCCAGATTGCTCAGCCCGTACTTGTGCAAGCCGGGATGGTCTTTAAATTCGCTCTCTGCTTCGGGGCGGAAAGAGTTGGGGTGCTGTCGGGCTCCCTTTGCGCTGTGCCGAGTGTAAGACAAGTGCAGGTCGAGACCAAGTTATGACGATCACAAGCTGATACCTTGGCTCGTAAAGGCCGCGGGCAGGCGGGTTTCGCTGGTTGGTCTCGGCCGGCTCTACGGCTCGTTCGGTGACCTCGGGCTACCAGCCCGATGGTCCCGTGCAGGACCGCGCGCTGGGCAAGCAGGAGTTGCGCGGCCTGCGGTTGGCTGGCCGAACGCATGCGGCGGGGGAAGCCCAAAATCCGACACCGTCAAGCCGCCCAATGGCACGTGCGCCTAGTGTCTGTTAAGCTGGAATACGACCCGACTTCTCGACAAGCGATGGGGCAACACCAGCGAGGACATCATGGCTGAAATCCTGGCGCTCGGAATATCGCACTATCCGCCGCTGAGCGGTCACGATGACCGTATGGCGACGATCCTGCAGCGCATGATGCAGAACCCGGACCTGCCGCCGCATTTGCGAACACCGGAGGGATGGCCGGAGGGCATGCGCGCGGAATGGGGCGAAGATCAGGGAACCGCAGCCGCCGCGCAGCATCGGGCCGCACTGGTCGGCTGGATGGCCAAGGCGCGGGCCGCCTTGGATGCTTTCAAGCCGGATTTCGTTCTACTCTGGGGCGACGACCAGTACCGAAAACTTCCGCGAGGACATCATCCCGCCTTACTGCATCGCCGCTCATGACAGGTTCACCTTCTCACCACGTCCCAACAACGTCTGGGGCGAGACTGACAAGGTTTTTGACCTGCCTGGACATCGTGATGCGGCCAAGATGCTGGCGACCGGCCTCATCGAACAGGGGTTCGACACAGCGTATGCATACAAGCCGCTACACCATCCGCTCGGGCACGCCTTCACCAACGCAATCTTCTATCTCGACTACGATCGCAAAGGATTCCATTATCCGATCGTTCCGTTCGCGGTGAACTGTTATGGACGCAAGGTGGTGTCTCAGCGCGGTGGTGTGCCGGCTTTCGACAAGCCGCAGACCGACGTCGATTTTGATCCGCCAGCGCCGGCGCCTTGGCGTTTGTTCGACCTCGGCGCCGCAACCGCCCGCATCCTTGCCAAATCACCGTACCGCGTCGCACTGCTGGCTTCGTCCGGATGGTCGCACGCATTCCTGACTGCGAAAAACCACTATCTGTATCCCGACAGGACTGCGGATCGGCTCATGTACGAACGCTTGCGCGATGGCGATTATCAGGCATGGCGCACATACCCGGCACAGTCAGTCGAGGATAGCGGTCAGCAGGAAATCCTGAACTGGTTGTGCCTGGTGGGCGCTCTGAGCGCGCTTGACAGGAAACCGCAGGAAACCGGCTTCGTCGACACGTGGATCTTCAACTCCTCGAAGGCTTTCCTGATCGCTCCGCCCGGCTGACACGCCGAACCGGCTCCGACGCAACCGATGGATATCGAGACCTCCTCGTTTGACGTGATCGTCGCCGGCGCAGGCCCGGTCGGCTTGACGCTTACTATCGATCTGGGCCGGCGCGGCATCCGGTGTCTGATCATTGAACGCCATCCATCGACATTGCCATGGCCGAAGATGGATCGGTCCAACGCCCGGACCATGGAGTTTTACCGGCGGATCGGCATCGCCGATCGGGTGCGCGCGCTGGGCTATCCGCCCGACAATCCGATGGATGTATTTCTGACGACCAGATTGAGCGATCCGCCGATCGCGGTGCTGAGATATCCCTCGGTGGCTGAGCGACGAAAGCAGATCGCTGAGTCGCCGAACGGCGAGTGGTTGCTGGAGCCGTATCAGCTCGTCTCGCAGAACCAGCTCGAACCGCTGTTGAAGGAGGTGGCAGAAGCTACGCCGAACGTGACTGTTCGGTACGGCTGCGAACTTGTCGATTTCTGGCAGGATTCGAACGGCGTAACCGTTGCGACGCGCTCGGTTGACGGCAAGGAGGAGACGCTACGCTGCGGCTATCTTGCCGGCTGCGACGGCGGGACAAGCACGGTGCGCAAGAAACTCGGCATCAGGCTGGAGGGGCGCGGCGGCATTCGCCAATTGGTTCAAGTGATATTCCGCTCCGAGCATCTCTACGAGCGGATCGTGACTGGCAAGGGACGCCACTATCAGTTCGCCGATGCTGCCGGATCGAGCATGGTGGCGCAGGGAACGCGCAAAGAATTCACTCTGCATTCCTCGCTGCCGCCCAATACAGACTTTCGACCGGTGATCCAGGACCTGATCGGCTTTCCCTGCGACTTCGAAATCCACCACGTGATTCCATGGCGGCATCATCTTCTGGTGGCGGAGCGTTACCGCGACGGCCGCGTCGTGCTGGCCGGCGATGCAGTCCATCTCGTCATCCCAACAGGCGGCCTCGGCATGAATACCGGAGTGGGCGACGCCTTTGACCTGTCATGGAAGTTGGCGGGTACGATCCAAGGTTGGGGTGGTGCCGGCCTGCTCGATGGCTATGAACAGGAGCGCCGGCCGGTTGGCATCCGCAATGTCGCCGCCGCGGGATGGGCCGCGGAGGGCGTGCCGATTTGGCGCGCACTGGTGACGCCGACGGTGTACGAAGACACACCTGAAGGTGAGGCAAAGCGGCGGGAGCTGGCAGCATCATTCGACGTCAACCATCGCCGAATGCACGGGATGGTCGGTGTCGAGGCCGGCTATTCCTATGCCGGTTCACCACTGATTGCAGACGAACCAGGACACGTCGCGGATTGGGAAACCAGCCGATACGTGCCGCATGCACGTCCCGGCGTTCGCATCCCGCACATGTGGCTGAATGACGGGCGCGCCCTCCAGGACGTGCTTGGCAACGACTACACGCTGCTCGACCTGCACGGCGACTGCGACGCGAGTCCGCTGGTGGAGGCATTCCGATCGCTTGGCGCACCGCTCGACGTTCTCCATTTGCACGAAAAACGGGTGAGTTCGGTGTATGGTGCCTGCGCGTTCCTGTTGCGCCCGGATCTCCACATCGTCTGGCGCGGCGATGGTCCGCCGTCGGATCCCGAAGGTCTCGCAGCGCTGGCAACTGGGCGGATACGCGTTCATCGCCATCTGCGTGGGTGTCCGGCGCCTCCTCTGGAAAGCCCTGCCGAAGCACGCAGGGTGTAGCGTCTAGAGACTGACACAACGGGTGTCGACCCAAGCTGGCGATACGCTACCCCTCGAGCCATACACAAGAGTTCGGGTCTCTTAGCCTTTGGGTTCCGTGGACAAGGCGAACGGCCAGACGCGCTGGAGGACGGCCAGCAAAAAGGCCGTGCTCAAACCGAACAGCAGCATGCCGCTGATTGCCTCCAATGGCCCCATCAGCCTCCAGCGAGCCTCTATGCTGACAACATCGGCTCCGAGGGTTGTAATCATTTGGAGGGAATAATACACAGCACGCGTGAAGTCCGGCGATGCACCGAGCCAGACATAGGCGATCGCCCAGAGCGACGCTTCAAGGCCGTGCAGGACCGCGAGCAGCAGAGAAGTAGCGCCGATCACAATGGGGAAGACAAACAGCAATTTGCGGCCGCGTTCGGAGGATTGAAAGAGCCTGCCGAAGCACTTTGCGAGGAAGGCGCCGATCAGACCGAGGCCGGATGCATGCGCTGCAAGCGATACGGCGACCAGCAACAGGCCCCACACCCAGTCACCGAGCCAAGCGCCCGTCGTACCAGCAGGCAACATTTGCATCCCTAGGGTTGTGGCTTGCTGCCCGATTTGGCGCGACCTCTGTTCGACTCGCAGAAATCGCGGTCTCGACGAGTTCCACACGTGCTGCCATGTTGCTCGAGGCAGCCGGGCGGCCAGCGGACGTCTGACGGGGCAGTGCGCGATTTCGTCCGAAATGCGCCAATTCCACGGGATACACCAAATTTCATAAAATTTCTGTACCGTTCGCGGCGAGGACTCGGGATTGGTCTGGATCATTTCAACCTAAGACCGTAGTGTTATCAGATTCGCAACCGGTGGCACAGGTTCAACGAGCGTGCAGCGTGCTGAGGAACTTAGATGCGACGCCCCCTGACAGGCTCCGCGTCCCGTTTTGACCGTGCGGAACGTATCGTTCGGGCAACCAGTCCGGGCCGGCTACTATTACGAGTGGCGGCGGTGACGCTGGTACTTCCGTTCGCAGCCTGCAAGGTTGGTCCGGACTTCACCACACCGACCGCTTCGGTCGCCGATAAATGGCTCGAGTCGGGTGACCCCTCGGTTCAATCCGATCATCAGGAGTACGAGGACTGGTGGACAGTGTTCCACGATCCCACGCTCAATCGGCTAGTCGATATAGCGTACCATCAAAACCTGACCCTGATGGCTGCCGGCGCCAGAGTGCTCGAGGCGCGTGCGATTCTTGGCGTCTCCATCGGAGAGTTGTACCCGCAGACACAGCAGATTGGCGGGAACGTCGGCTACAATCAAGCAAGCCAGGTCGATCCGACATCGAATCCGACACATCAGCTCGAGAACTATTGGCGGGCCTCACTTGGAACCCAAATTGCGTGGGAGCTGGACCTCTGGGGTAAATTCCGGCGTGGGGTCGAGTCCTCCGATGCATCGTACCTGGCCTCTATTGCGACGTATGACGACGTGCTTGTTACGCTGTTGGGCGATGTCGCCACCAATTATATCGGTATCCGAACTCTTCAACAGCAGATCGCGATCGCGCGTGACAATATCGTCAAACAGCGGAAGGCGCTCGCGATCGCGCGGGATCGGTTTCACGGCGGCACCGCAACCGGGCTCGACGTTTTTCAGGCAGAAAATGTCCTGGCGCAAACGGAATTGACGGTTCCGCAACTAACAGTCCAGTTGCAGCAAGGCGAGGGGGCGCTTCGGGTCCTGCTCGGCATGACGCCGGAATTGCTGGATGCCCTGCTCGCGGGTTCGACGAACATACCGGTACCGCCGCGCGACGTCGCTGTCGGCATACCCGCGGATCTGATCCGTCGGCGACCGGACATCCGCAGCGCGGAACTGAGGGCCGCGGCCCAAAGCGCGCAAATTGGCATCGCCAAGGCCGAACTGTTTCCCGCGTTCAGCTTGACCGGCGTGTTCGGCACGGTGGCCGGGAGTTCCGGCAAAAACCGTGTGGGCGATGTGTTCACGGCGCCGGGCATCCAGTTCGCCTTTGGTCCATCGTTCAGTTGGCCAATCCTCAACTACGGCCAGATCACCAATAACGTCCGGGTTCAGGACGCGCGCCTGCAGGCACTGCTGATCGGATACCAGAACACGGTGCTGAAAGCCCAGCAGGAGGTCGAGAATGGCCTCGCCGCATTCCTGCAAGGACGCGCGCAGGTCGATTACCTGCGTCGCAGCGTCGCGGCGGCAAACAACGCACTCCGCATTGCAATCGATCAGTACTTGCTGGGGACAAGAGATTTCACCACCGTCCTGACCGCGGAGCAGAATCTCTATCAGGCGCAGAGCACCCTTGCTTCGGCCGAAGGCAGCCTCGCCGCGGGACTTGCCTCGGTCTACCGGTCCCTTGGGGGTGGCTGGCAAATCCGGAAGGGAGATGAATTCGTGAATGCCGCAACGCGCGACGAAATGCGCAACCGGACAAATTGGGGTGGTCTGCTGCCGGCGGCCGATCAATTGCCGCCGCCTACGCCAGGGCTTCCCTCGCCGGCCGATAAAGGACCTGACCTTCGGGCACCGCAGTGGTGAGGTTGTCGTGAAAATCTGTCTTTTCATGCGTGCTTCGGCTGCAAAGGTGCCAAAACCATTGTACCTTGCTGTCGTCGTCGCGATGCTCTCGCCTCGATGGGCGGTCTTTCAATCGGCCAGACGCCAGCAGCGAAGACGCCTGCCAACGTCGCCCCTTCCTCAGCGCCCGCAGTCTCCCAGCCCGATCAGGCAACGCTGCAATCCGCGCCGCCTCCCGCGACCGTCATGGCGCAGGCGCAGTTCCCCGGGCAAGCACCGCCAACAATCCCGGTCGTGCAGCCGAAGGTTCAGACCGTTAGCGATTATCTCGAGATTACCGGCAATGCCGCCGCGGTTAATCAGGTCAAGCTGATCGCACGCGTCGTGGGTTTCTTGGATCAGTTGCACTTCACTGATGGAGCGCTCGTCAAGAAAGGCGATCTTCTCGTCACGATCCAGCAGGACCAGTACAAGGCACAGTTGCAACAGGCCCAGGCAGCGCTCCAGTTGCAGCAGGCCGCGCTGCTTTATGCCAAGACCGAGGTAACTCGCTACACGGCACTGCTCAAGCGGGATGCGGCGACACAGGTCGATGTCGACCACTGGAATTTCGAGCGGCAGAGCGCAGAGGCGAATATTCTGGCGGCGCAGGCTCAAGTGGCACTGGCCCAGCTGAGCCTCAGTTATACCGAAATCCGAGCACCATTCGACGGCCAGATGGGTAAGCACCTGGTCGATCCCGGCAACGTCGTCGGCGGCAATGGGCAGGAAGCGGCACTGGCCGACATCACCCAGTTGGACCCTATCTACGTGGTTGCCAATATCAGCTCGCAGCAGGCGTTGCAGATCCGTGCGAATCTGGACCAGCGGCGGCTCACCCTGGACGATCTGCACAAGATTCCGATCGATGCCGCCTTGTCGGATGAAACCGGCTACCCGCATCACGGCACGATCGAGTACGTCGCCCCAGCGATCGATCAGGCGACAGGGACACTTTTGGTGCGGGGAATCCTGCGCAATCCCGACCGCGGATTGCTGCCCGGCGTGTTCGTCAAAATTCGTCTTCCCATGGGCAAGGTCGTGCAGAGCGCTCTGTTGGTGCCGGACCGCGCACTGCAGGAAGACCAAGGTGGCCGTTACCTGCTCGTCCTAAGTCCCGACAACGTTGTTCAACAGCGTTATGTCCAACTTGGCGAGCTGATCGGTGATTTGCGAGTCATCACGGGTGGCCTGAAGCCGGATGACCGCGTGGTGACTGGCGAACTTTGGCGCGCCACTCCCGGCACGAAAGTGGTGCCAAAACTGACACCCATCGGCGGATAAGGAATACGCCGATGATGTCGAAATTCTTCATCGAGCATCCAGTCCTCGCCAACGTGCTGGCTATCGTTCTGGTGCTGCTCGGTGCAGTTGCCCTGTTTCGCCTGCCGGTCTCCGAATATCCCAACGTGGTACCACCGACCGTGTCGGTCACCGCGAGCTATCCCGGGGCCAGCGCCCAGACAGTCATCGACACCATCGCGCTGCCGATCGAGCTGCAGGTGAATGGCGTCGATCGCATGCTCTACATGGAGTCCACCAGTGCCGCCGATGGCACCTACAACCTGACGGTCACGTTCCGAGATCGGCACTGATCCGGACATCGACCAGGTTCTGGTGCAGAACCGGGTGCAGATTGCGCTGGCCTCGTTGCCGGAGCCGGCGCAGGCGCAGGGCGTGAGCGTACAGAAGAAGAACACCGCGCTTCTGCAGATCGTCACCCTGGACTCTCCGGATGGGAAATACGACAGCCTGTATCTGAGCAATTATGCGACCATAAACCTGATCAACGAATTGGCGCGTCTGCCGGGTGTCGGCAGTGTCAAGGTTTTTGGTGCCGGCACATATTCCATGCGCATCTGGATGGATCCGCAGAAGCTGTTCTCGTTCGGCCTTGTACCAAAAGATGTGATCGATGCTATCCGGCAACAGAGCCAAAATGTCGCCGCTGGACAGGTGGGCATGCCGCCGGCGCCGCAGACCCAGCAGTTCCAGTACAGTGTGGACATCCAGTCACGGCTGAACGACCCGGGGCAATTCGCCGACATTATCGTCAAGGATCAGACCGCGCAGGGTGGCCGTCTGATCCGTGTCAGTGACATCGGACGTATTGAGCTTGGCTCGCAGACCTACGCGCAGGACTTCCGGCTGAGTGGCAAGCCGGCCGCCGGTATCGGCATCTATCAGACACCCGAAGCAAATTCGCTGCAGGTCGGCAAGGAGGTCGCGGCGAAGATGGCGGAACTGTCGCGGCGGTTCCCTCAAGGATTGCACTACGCCGTCCCCTACGACACTACGATCTTCGTTCAGGACTTCATCAGCGAGGTCTACAAGACCCTGTACCAGGCGGGCATCCTGGTGCTGATCGTGATCCTGGTATTCCTGCAGAACTTCCGTGCCACGCTCGTGCCTGCGACGACCGTCCCTGTCACTATCATCGGTGCGTTTGCGGGCATGGCGGCGCTGGGCTTCACCGTCAATCTCTCCACATTGTTTGGCATCGTGCTGGCGATCGGCATCGTGGTGGACGATGCAATCGTCATCGTCGAAGGCGTGACCAAGTATATTGAGCGAGGCATGTCCGGCCACGACTCAGCCATCAAGGCGATGAACGAACTGTTCGGACCGATCATCGGCATCACCCTGGTACTGATGGCGGTGTTCATTCCGGCTGCCTTCGTGCCGGGACTGACCGGAAACATGTTCGCACAATTCGCGTTGGTGATCGCGGCGACAGCGCTGATCAGCGCGGTGAACGCCGCCACGCTCAAGCCGACACAGTGTGCACTGTGGCTGCGCACCCCGGTACCGCCGGAGCAGCGGAACTTCTTCTATCGTGGCTTCAACCGCGTCTATGACAGGATGGAGAATCTCTATGCGGCATTGATTGGCCGCATGGTGCGACGCAGTGGCGTGATGGTGGTCATCGCTCTGCTGGTTGCAGCTGTGGGCTTCTGGGGTCTTGCCCGCCTTCCCACGGCCTTCATTCCGATCGACGATCAGGGTTACGTGATTGCCGCTGTCCAGTTGCCGGACGGCGCGTCACTGGGGCGCACGGCGGCATCGCTTGAACAGGTCAACAAGATCGCCTCCGCAATACCAGGCGTCGAACAGGTGATCGCAATCTCGGGCATGTCGGTCCTCGACAACAGCGCGGACCTGGCCAACGCGGGAACCTGCTGGGTCATGCTGAAGCCATTCGATGTCCGTCTGAAGGCAAAGGGACAGGACCTGCTTTCCATCTACAATCAGTTGGAAAAGGGACTCGTCTCGCTGTCGGACGGGCGAGCCTACGTGCTGCCACCACCACCGATCCAGGGCATCGGCAACGCTGGCGGCTTCCAGATGCAGCTCGAAATGCTCGGAGGCAACTTCGACTACCAGAAGCTGAACGATCTTGCCCAGCAGATCGTCAAGGAAGCAGCGAGCGATCCAAGCCTGCAGAACGTGATCACGACATACAGTCCGGGCGCGCCGCATGTCGCGGTGACAGTCGATCGAGCGAGAGCTGAAACTCTGCGCGTATCGGTGGGCGACGTGTTCGCGGCGCTCACCGACTATTTGGGATCGACCTATGTCAACCAGTTCAACAAGTTCGGCCTCTCTCTCCAGGTCTACGTACAGGCCGATTTAAAATTTCGCCTCCAGCCGGACGACCTGCTGAACCTGAATGTCCGCAGCCAGGATGGGCAGATGGTGCCAATCGGCGCGATAGCTCATATCGGGCCAGTAGTCGCACCGGCATTGACCACACTGTATAACCTTTATCCATCTGCGACGATCGTTGGTGGACCGGCGCGCGGCTTCAGTTCGGGCCAATCCATGGCTGCCATGGAGCAGATCGCGAAGAGGGTACTGCCCAGCGACGTGAGCTATGAATGGTCGGCGATGTCTTACCAGGAGAAGATCACCGGCAATCAGCTCTACTACGTATTCGGTCTGTCGATCCTGCTGGTCTATCTGTGCCTCGCTGGTCAATACGGTAGCTGGATCATGCCATTGGCCGTGTTGTCCGCAGTACCGTTGGCACTGCTGGGACCGGTTGCCGCTCTGACCAGTCTTGGCGCCGCCAATAATCTCTACACCCAGATCGGCCTGATGCTTCTGATCGCATTGTCGGCGAAAAACGGCATCCTGATCGTCGAGGTTGCGCGCGAGCGCCGGATGGTCGACGGGAAATCAATTCTGGAGTCCGCGGTTGATGCGGCCCGGACACGGTTCCGACCAATCCTGATGACATCGTTCGCCTTCATCCTCGGCGTGCTGCCATTGGTCCTTGCCACAGGAGCCGGAGCCAATGCCCGCCGCTCCCTCGGCATCAGCGTTTTCAGCGGCATGATTGCATCGACCTGCCTGGCGGTGTTGTTCGTGCCATCCTTCTTCGCTGTGTTGCAGCGAATTGAGGACCGAAAGCAGCGATCAAAGAAACCTGAAGTCGTGACTCGGCCAAGTGTTTGAGGCATTGCTCTAGCTAGCCTAGAAGCCGGTAGATCCCATTGCAGGCCCGATGCCGTATGGCCGGGAAGTGTTGAAAGGCGCCATGTGCATCGACACTTCCGAGCGAGAGCAAAGAGTTGAAAGCTGCTACCAGGCCGTGTGGACGCGAATGTCTGCTTCGCGCCCCCGGACTCAAAGCAGACCGTCCGTCCGCTTCCGGCCAGTCCCTGCCTTACGGCGTGGCTTATGGCCAGGTTTACTGGCCGTTGAAAGGCAAGCGCCACCGCCGCCAACTTTATATAAAGCACCTTGGCATGGCAGTTCGCGCCGTGCTCGCGAGGCTGGGCGGCGTCTGGCGACAAAAGACATGGCGGGCAGGGGCCTCAGGCGGCAGGGTCGCAACCTTGGTAGCTTTGGCGGCCAGGGGTAATCGTCCAATGTCGGCGGGGCCGGGGGGCGCCCTACATGCCAAGCGGTCCCGATCAGTTGGCGGTCTGCGCTTCTCTGCTCTCGTGTAGTCTGCATTGCGCCGCGAAATCGCGGCAGCAATGATCGAAACCCCCCAGAAGGCGCAAATATGCAAGTGGCTTCACCTAAGAAGCTTTGTTTTATCAACCCTTTAGCGTGGGGTGCAAATGTTGATTTTGAAATCGTTGGATGTTCTGGCGAGACTTTTGATCTTGGGGTGGTAGGCTCGAGTCCCACTCTGTGCTGTCCGACTTCGGCCCGAGACACGTGGGGTGCTTGCCAAGCCTGCCGCGGTTGGAATGGACAATATAGCGCAAATACGTCCTAGTTATCGTAACTGGTGCCCGACAGAGTGACGGGTCCCTGGACATGAACTTCGTTTTTCCGGCCCCCTTTGCTGTCGCCGTGTGGGCCACATGTCGTCGCCGAGAATGCCATGAACGACCAGCCCGCCGTTGTTGAAACGCCTTCGACGGGCGCAGCCGATAGCGCCGGCGCACTATTCCATCCCGCCGTACCGCCGCGCGGTTTCCGGTGGCGCGCCGTCGGCATCAGGCTGTTCATCCTGGCCCTGGTTGCTGCCCTGATGGTGGAGGTGGCGCGCGATTGGGACTGGTGGGTCGGTTCGGCTGTGCTGCAAACCACCGACGACGCTTACCTCTATGCCGACACCACACCTCTCGCCGCGAAAATTCCAGGCTACGTTCGCCTGGTAGCAGTTCAGGACTTCCAGAAGGTCAAAGCCGGTGACCTGCTCGTCCAAATCGTGGACGACGACTACCGTGCCCAATTGGCTCAAGCGCAGGCAAGTGTGGATGCCGCTCAGGCGGCCATCGGCACGATCGAACAGCAGAAGCTGTTGCAAAACGCGCTGATCGCGCAGGCAGAGGCCACGATCAGGGCGAGCGAGGCAGACCTGACCCGCTATCATCTGGAGGCGGTCCGTCAGCGAAACCTGCTTGCCACAGGCATCGCGGGCACGCATCAGCTCACAGAACAGGCGACCGACAACGAGCAGCGGGCTGAAGCCACGCTCGCACTCAATCGGGCGCAGCTGGCACAACAGCGTCAGCAAATCGGTGTACTCGACAGTCAAGAGAAGCAGGCAGCCGCGACGCTTGCCGCACAGCAGGCCGCGCGAGACCTCGCGGCGATCAATCTCGGTTATACCCGCATCACTGCGCCAGTGGACGGCATGGTCGGTCAGCGCTTAGTTCAGGCCGGACAGTATCTCAGCGTTGGGACCCAGGTTATCTCGGTCGTACCGCTCCCTAACGTCTGGGTGGTCGCCAACTACAAGGAGACGCAGATGACCCACATCCGCGTCGGCCAGAGTGCCCGCATGACGGTGGACGCGTTTTCCGGGACTGTCCTGCACGGCCATGTGGACAGCTGGTCGCCAGCATCTGGAGCACAGTTCTCGCTGCTGCCTCCCGATAACGCGACCGGGAATTTCACCAAGGTCGTGCAGCGCATCCCGGTCAAGATCGTGCTCGATAGCGATCCGAGCGTGAGCAACCTGCTACGGCCAGGCATGTCGGTCATAGCCACAATTGACACCAGCGCGCCCAGCCCCATCCCAACCGAGAATGCCCATAAGGCTACGCAATGAGCCTGCGGCGGCAAATCGCACAGAATGTCGTCCGTTGGCTTGCGCGGCGTCGCACCACAACGCAAAAGTACGGCCTTTGTCATCCTGCGGATAAGGCCGCACACATACTTCCGACCATCACGACACGCCCTTATATTGGCGTACTCGCAGGTACTATTGGGTTCGGTGATATCGACGCTCGACAGCCGTATTACTGTCTTTGGTCTGGCAGATCTGCGTGGTGGCGTTCATGCTGGCTTCGACGAGGGTGCATGGATCACCACCGCGTTCACCGTAGGCCAGATGCTCATCGGTCCGGTCTCGGCGTGGCTCGGCGCCGTGTTTGGTGTGCGCCGTGTGTTGATGATCTCTGCCACAGTCTTCGGAACCTCCAATCTGGTCTTGCCTGCTTCCCCCAATCTCGGCTTCGTACTGGCGCTTCAGATGATAAGCGGGCTGGCTTCCGGCACGTTCATTCCGTTGACGATCGGGTTCGTCGTGCTGAACCTGCCAGCCAAGATGGTGGTTTACGGGGTCGCGGCCTACGCGATGAACCTCGAACTGTCACTGAACATCGCCGCCTCCATCGAAGGCTGGTTCTGCGATAACTGGTCGTGGCACTGGATTTTCTGGGATACTGCACTGCTGACGCCACTCATGCTGGTCTGCATTTATTTTGGCGTGCCCCGTGCGCCGATTAACCGGGCTCTGCTGAAAACTGCTGACTGGGCAGGCATAATCTACGCCGCTCTGGGCTTCAGCTTATTGTACGCCGCTCTCGACCAGGGCAACCGCCTCGACTGGTTGAACTCCGGCCTGGTAGTCGCTCTACTGCTTGGCGGCGGCATCCTGCTTATTCTTTTCGTCGCGCAAGAGCTGACTTATGACCGGCCGTGGATCAATTTGCGCTACGGGGCCACAGGCAACATTCCAATGCTCTTCCTACTCATAACTTTCTTCCGTTTTGCCATTCTATCGACTTCCTACATCATTCCGCAATTCCTGACGACGGTTCAGAACTACCGCGCGATCGAGGTCGGTGGCGTGCTCATGTACATTGCGTTGCCACAGTTTCTGATCGCACCGGCTGCCGCAACAATCCTGCGCTTCGTGGAGCCTCGTTTGCCACTGGCTGTCGGTTTCGCCCTGGTTGGTTGTGGCTGCTTCATGGCGGGGCAACTGACGCAGGACTGGACCGGTAGCGCCTTCCTGCCCTCACAAATGGTACAGGCACTCGGTCAATCAATTGGATTGACCTCATTGGTATGGTTCTTCCTGAAGCATCTGGAACCGAGTGAGATCTTCACGTTCGGCGCGATACTACAGACTGGCCGGCTATTCGGTGCGCAATTGGGGGCGGCTTTTATCCAAACCTTTTTGCGGGTTCGGGAACAGGTGTACTCCAACCTTGTCGGGTTGCACGTTACCACCGGCTCATCCGCGACCGGCGAGCGATTGCACGACTACGCAGGGGCCGTAATGGCGCGTTCGGTTGGTCCGATCGAGGCCGATGCGCGCGCGACCGCACTGCTTGCTCATTCGGTGCAGGTGCAAGCCAATGTGCTGGCGTATATCGATGGCTTCATGGTCATTGGCTTCGCGGTGATTGGCGTGCTGCTGCTGATGTTGTTCTTGCGCGATCCGGCCAGTTTGCCAAAATTGTCAGAGTTCGACGAGAATCGCCTCCGCGTGAAGCCATGACCACCGGTCCCGGTAAGCTGTGGCTCTATTGCGCAGTTCGACTCGCGATAAACGGCGCAAGCCGGCGTGCGACGAAGCGATTGCCACAGGCAAAACGCATCAGCGGACCAAAGCAGTTCGCGGCGACTGGTTCGACGAAGAACAGACCTGACACGGAGGTCTCGAAACGCGTGGACGGGACCTGCGTATTCTCGATCATCCGGATCTCGCTCAGGATCTCAAAATCGAGGATTTCAGGCGCCGCAGATCCACGCGATAGCCGGTGGCGGCAATCACGTGATCGGCGATCCTTGTCATCAACCGCGATGGGTTTTCGCTCGCCCCTGCAGTCGCCCACTGGCCAGCACAAGTCTCACCGAGGCGCTGGCGGCCGCGCGCCGCGGTTGGCGAATCCTCCCCCTAACAGCGGCTCCCGTCGGCAGCACCGATGCGACCATGCGATCAGATCTCAGTCTATGAACGCCGGTGTCACTCCTTCCGGCAATTCGAACCGGAAGGCGCCGATCAGCATCGCCATCATCACGTAGTAGCCGGTGATCGCCACCAACTCCACGACCTGAGCTGCGCCAAGCTGCTGCATCGCTGCCTGGTAGGTTGCGTCACTGACAGCATGACCTTCGCGCAGTAGCTCGCTGGCAAAATCATATAGCGCAGTGTCCTCCGGTCGGATGAAATTGGGGCGTCGCTGCTCGGCGAGGGCCGTGATGATATCCTCCTCGATGCCAGCTTCCCTGGCGAACGGCAGATGCAGATACCACTCTACCGGTGAGTGGCATGCGCGCCCGGCAATCAGGATCGCCATCTCCCGCTTACGGTAATCGAGACACTGGTGCCGGATATACGGGCCGAACTTCGCGATCTGGCTCGCCAATGCCGGACTGCGCAGCCATGTCAGATGCGTGATGGCCACCTTCCCATCATAGGCAGTCATCAATTCATCATAGACGCGACGCTGCTCGCCGGTCATCTCGTGCACTTGCAATGGGGGCAGGCGGCTCATCGTGTTGGCCTTTCCTCGTGCCTAACTCTTGGCAACGTTCCAGAACGTTGGATAGGGACTGCGCAAGATCCCTGACAGGCGTGTTCGGTAGGCAGTCGGCAGGGACCATTGGCCGACGGGGATATACGGCACCTCGTCCCACTCCACGCGCTGAATGTCTTCCGCGATGCGCAGCTGCGTTGCTACGTCAGTCGCGTCCAACCATGCCTCGCGCAACGCCGCCAGGCGTGGACTTGTCGGCCAGCCGAACCAGCCATTCGCGCCGGCGCCGCGGATCATGTTATTGCCGATGGGATTGGCCAGACCCAATCCATCAGCCGTCGTGACGAACGTGCTCCAGCCGCCCTTGGCCACTGGCTCCTTGCTGGCACGCCGTGAGATCACCGTGCCCCAATCCGAACTGGCATATTCAACGTTCAGGCCGACCCGCTGGTAGACATCGCGGGTGACCTGCGCGACCGCCTGCAAAGAGGCATAGTCCGATGGTGACAGCAGTACGGCAGGCTCGCCGCGATAGCCTGACTCGGCGACCAGCTTGCGCGCCAGAGTGATATCCCGCGGACCGGTCAGCACGTCCAGGCCTGCGGTGTTCGCCAGCGGCGAGCCGGCAGTGAACACGCCCACACCGGTCTTGGCATTGGCGCTCTCATTGCCCATCACCGCCGCTACGTATTCCGACTGATCGATCGCTGGTAACAAGGCACGGCGGAGCTTCACATTGTCGAACGGCGGCTGCAAATGGTTGAAAACGACCACGCCGATGACGCCGAACGGATCCTGGGTTGCCACGTGAATGTTTTCATTGCGACGCAGCAGGGGCAGTAGGTCGATAAGCGGTTGCTCGATCCAGTCCACTTCGCCAGCCTGCAACGCGGCGCCGGCAGTGGCAGGATCAGGCATGACACGCCATTCAACGCGCTCCACGTGCGCAATCTTGCCACCGGCGCTGAAGTCCGCCGCCTCGGGCCTCGGCTGATAGCGATCGAAACGCATGTAAACGGCAAGCGAGCCGGAAACCCATTCATCGCGCACAAAGCGAAACGGTCCGCTGCCGGTAATTTCGTCCAGTTGCTTGAAAGGGTCCGTCCGGGCGACCCGTTCCGGCATGATGAAGCAGTTGTTGCCCGCGATCGATTGCAGCAGCAGCGGGAATGGCCGGCTCAGCCGGATCTGGAAGCGCCTGTCATCCAGGACCGTCATGTCGCCCAGCCGCGCGGCGAGCAACTGGCCGAATGTATCCCGCTTGCTCCATCGGGCAATGGAGGCGATGCAGTCGCTTCCGCGAACCGGTTCCCCGTCATGGAACGTCAGCCCGTCTCGCAGGGTGAAGCGCCAGGTCAGCCCATCGTCGGACGCCTCATGGCCAGCACACATCTGCGGATGCGGCTGCAGCGCGATGTCCAATCCATATAATGTATCCCAGACCATGTACGCGTGGTTGCGCGTGACGTTGGCCGTGGTCCAGATTGGGTCGGGGCTGCTCAGATTGGCCTGAGGGACGAAGCGAATTGTACGAGCCGCCGTATTTTGGGCAATTGCTGGCCGGCACAGAGGGCCGGCGATCATGGCTGCTGCGCCTGCCGAGACGGCGGCCAGCATTGTTCTGCGCTTCAAGCTCAATCCCCTGTCATCACCTGCGCCTCACGATAGGCGGCCTATTGAAGCCGCAGCAATTCAAGGCATTCTTCATCATCCCCAACGACAGTCGTGGTCGGAATGAGACTGTGCCGGCTCATCCCGTGGCCATGCAACCGCTGCCCCGACACCGCGCTACCACCAGGATGATGGAGAACACCCTGCGATCACAGACAATTGAGTTAACACGCGGCTCCCGGCTAAGTGAACGATCGCCGCGACAATCGTTACAGCAGATCCGTCAGGGCTGCCGCAAACTGGGTGCACCACCCGCATTCCAACGCGTTCGACCCATGCAACCGCCTGCCGCCTGAGCCAACGGAAGCACGCGAGGAATGGCACCAAAGATCTACCACCTGCACCCACTGGTCGCTGGACCATTGTCGGAGTGGCCGCGTCATTTCGCGCGCTGCCGCGCCATGGGGTTCGATATTGTCTGCGTCGCGCCCCCATTTACACCCGGTGCCAACGGGGACATCTTCGTCACCGCAGATCACTCAATACTGCACCCTGCGTTGCAGTGGCCAGGGTTGGCCGATGATGGCATTGCCCGGATGGCAACGGACGCCGCGCGGCACGGGTTACGGCTGTGGCTGGACCTTGTACTGGATAGCGTGGCGATCGATTCTGCCATCCACCAGCGCGAAAATGCGTGGTTTGCCCCGGGCGGATGTGGTGGACTGCCCAACCCGCAGCGCCCACCGTACCGCCTGGACGTTGCCTACGCTCGGCTCGATCGCACCGAGGTTGCCGAAGGGTTGGCTGCCTGGTGGCTGGATCACCTCGGTCGGTGGGTAAGCCGTGGTGTTGATGGATTTCGCTGCCTGCAACCGCAGCTTGTGCCACAGGCTGTGTGGCGGCGGGTAATCGCCACGCTGCGCGGCGAAGCGGAACAATGTGGGTTTCTGGCCTGGACCCCGGGCGTGGAGCGTTCCGCGTTGCCGCGTCTGGAGGGCGCCGGCTTCGATCATGTATGCTCGTCGCACGCATGGTGGGATGGGCGTGCAAGCTGGCTGGTGGAGGAAGTGGAAACCCTCCGACGGATCGCCCCCGTCATCGCATCGACGGAGCCGTCGTTCTTCGAGCGGCGTGCGACACGGCTGTCACCCGGGAGTGACGTCCCGGCGTCCTATCGGTTTGCACTACACCTGGCTGCGGCATCGGCGAGCGGCATCTTCGTGCCGATGGGTTTCGAGTTCGCGACACGGAGGAGCTTCGACGCCGCCCTCGGTGGTCCGGAAGATTTCGAGCGCGCGCAGGCAGAGGCACCGTGCGATCTGACAGCCGACATTGCCGAAGCCAATGCTCTGGTGGACCGGATTGCCGCGCACGATGTGGATGGCGAACTTCGGCAGCTGACCAGCCCGCGGGACCCAGCGACCGCTCTCCTCCGAGCCGACACGCCCGGCATGCGGGAAGCAGCACGGGCCATGCTCATACTGGCCAATCCCGATGTAGTTCGCGCCGCGCCGGTTGATCTATCGCTATCACCATTGCCGCCGCAGGCGGGAGCCCCTTTGGCGGTGGTGGAGCCGATCGACGCGCCGGATGCTCTGACCGCACCGATGGATCCCGGTGAGGTACGGGTTCTCGCTTATTCACCGACCACACCGATCACTCATCGCGGTGCGAACGATCTTGATCCGGCCAGCGCTGGCGCAACGCGAATTGCCGTTGAAGCCGTCGAGCCCACAGGTACCCTGACGGGGCGTTTGCGGTGAAACGACTGGTGGGCGAGAGCGTTACGGTCAGCGCTGATATTTTCACAGACGGCCACGATGTGCTCGCCGCGGAATTGCTGTGGCGCGCGGCGGACGAAGCGGGTTGGCATCGTATCGCAATGCACCCGGTGGTGAACGATCGCTGGGAAGCCAGCTTCACCCCTGCGCGGATTGGCCGCCATCGGTTCACCGTCGAGGCATGGTGGGATCAGTGGGCCACCTTCCGCCACGATCTCTCGGCCAAGCATATGGCTGGCCAGACTGTCACGCTGGAGATCGAGGAAGGCCGTCGCCTCCTCCAGGCAGCTGCAGAACATGTGCAGGACCCAGAACGGACCGCGCTGTCGGGCATGGCACGGCGTTTGCCGACGTTGGACGCTCCCGACCAGATAGCCCTGTTGCTTGCTGCCGAGACAGCGGAGGCAATGCATGTCGCCGATGATCGACCATTCTTGGCCCGGCATAAGCCGGCAGGTCAGATCGATGTCGATCGGCCGCAGGCTGCCTTCGCCAGCTGGTATGAGATGTTCCCACGCTCCGCTGACCGACGATCCGGCGCGGCATGGCACGTTTGGCGACGTCATCCAGCGTCTTCCGGCGAATCCGGGCGATGGGTTTCGACGTGCTGTATTTCCCGCCGATCCATCCAATCGGCACGACCAATCGCAAAGGTCGCAACAATGCATTGCGGGCCGAACCAGGCGATGTCGGCAGCCCATACGCGATCGGCGGTCGCCGATGGCGGACACGATGCGATCCATCCACTACTCGGCACATTTGGAGGATTTCCGTCGCTCTGATGCGTGCTGCAAAGAACAACGGCCTGGAGATCGCACTCGACTTCGCCATCCAGTGCTCGCCCGACCATCCCTGGCTGCGCGACCATCACGGATTGGTTCCGCTGGCGGCCCGACGGCTCCATGCGCTACGCCGAGAATCCACCGAAGAAATACGAGGACATCGTCAATCCCGACTTTCTACGCGCGAAGCCGCAATGCCCGCGCTATGGTTGGCGTTGCGCGACGTCGATTCAGTTCTGGGTGGATCAGGGTGTTCGCATCTTTCGCGTGGACAACCCGCACACCAAGCCGCTGCCGTTTTGGCAGTGGATGATCGCCGATATCCGCGGGCGGCATCCCGATGTGCTGTTCCTTGCCGAGGCCTTCACGCGGCCGAAGCTGATGTACCGGCTGGCGAAGATCGGCTTCACCCAGTCCTACACCTACTTCACCTGGCGCAACACAAAAGCAGGAAATCATCGAGTACCTGACCGAATTGAATGCGGCGCCGGTGCGCGATTTCTTCCGGCCGAACTTCTTCGTCAATACGCCGGATATCAATCCGCCATTTCTGCAGACATCGGGACGTGCCGGCTTCCTGATCCGCGCGGCGCTGGCGTGCACGCTGTCCGGCCTGTGGGGGATGTATTCGGGCTTCGAGATCTGTGAGGCCAGCACCGCTGCCTGGACGCGAGGAATATCTCAATTCGGAGAAGTATGAGATCCGGGTGCGTGATTTCGCGGCGCCCGGCAATATCGTCGCAGAAATCACCATGCTCAACCGCATCCGCAGGGCAGCATCCCGCGTTGCAGAGCCATCTTGGAGTGAGCTTCTATCCGGCGTTAAATGACCAGATCCTGCTGTATGGCAAGCGAGCACCAGGCGCGCGCGACATGGTGCTGGTTGCGGTCAGCCTCGATCCCCACAATGTGCAGGAGGCGGCTGATCGAGGTCCCGCTGTGGGAATGGGGACTGCCGGACGACGCGGCGCTGCGCGCTACGGACCTGATGCGCGGGCACAATTTCGTGTGGACCGGCAAATACCAGCGCATTCGCCTCGATCCCGGCGATCTGCCATTCGCCATCTGGCAGATCGCACCACCAGGAGATGTGTGATGGAGATGCGCCCTTGCTCGTCCCCGCCTGGTGCGACCGCCCGTGACCGAAGACCGATCTGTGGTACAAGGACGCGATCATCTATCAACTCCACATCAAGTCGTTCTTTGACGCGAACAACGACGGCATTGGCGATTTTGCCGGCCTGATCTCCAAGCTGGACTATATCGCCGACCTTGGCGTCAATACGATTTGGCTGCTGCCGTTCTATCCGTCACCACGGCTGGATGATGGCTACGACATCAGCGACTATCGCGGCGTGCACCCCGATTACGGCACGCTGGCCGATGCCAAGCGGTTCATCGCCGCGGCGCATGCACGAGGCATGCGGGTGATCACTGAACTGGTGGTCAATCACACGTCCGATCAGCATCCGTGGTTCCAGCGGGCGCGTCATGCCAAGCCTGGCTCGGTGTATCGCGACTTCTATGTTTGGTCGAACGATGACCATAAATACGCCGGCACACGGGTCATCTTTATTGACACGAGCGGTCCAACTGGACGTGGGACGAAGTGGCTGGTGCCTATTACTGGCACCGGTTCTATCCGCATCAGCCTGATCTGAATTTCGATAACCCGCGCGTGCTGAAGGAGGTGCTGTCCGTTCTGCGCTACTGGGTGGGGCTTGGTGTCGATGGGCTACGGCTGGACGCCGTGCCGTATCTGGTGGAACGCGAAGGTACCAACAACGAGAACCTGCCGGAGACGCATGCGGTCCTGAAGCAAATCCGTGGCGAACTCGATGAGCATTATCCGGACCGCATGCTGCTCGCAGAGGCCAACCAATGGCCAGAAGACGCCAAGGATTATTTCGGCGACGATGATGAATGCCACATGGCATTCCATTTCCCGCTGATGCCGCGCATGTACATGGCAATTGCGCGCGAAGATCGGTTCCCGATCACCGACATCCTGCGGCAGACACCGGAAATCCCGCCGAACAGCCAGTGGGCGATTTTTCTGCGCAACCACGATGAACTGACGTTGGAAATGGTCACCACCAGCGAGCGCGACTTTCTGTGGGAGACTTACGCCGCCGACCGCCGCGCCCGTCTCAATCTCGGCATTCGCCGCCGGCTTCTGCCATTGCTGGAACATGACCGCAGGCGCGTCGAGCTATTGAACCACCTGCTGTTCTCCATGCCCGGAACGCCGGTAATCTACTACGGCGACGAAATCGGCATGGGCGACAACATCCACCTGGGTGATCGTGACGGCGTCCGCACGCCAATGCAGTGGTCACCCGATCGCAACGGTGGCTTCTCGCGCGCCGATCCTTCGCGGCTTGTGCTGCCACCGATCATGGACGCGCTCTACGGCTACGAGGCGGTGAACGTCGAAGCGCAGAGCGGCGATCAGCATTCCCTGCTGCAATGGATGCGCCGAGCGCTTGCAGTTCGCCGCCAGCACCAGGCGTTCGGACGGGGCAGCTTCCGTCTGCTGTATCCGAAGAACCGCAAGATGCTCGCTTATCTGCGCGAGTACGAGGGTCGCAGTATCTTGTGTGTGGCCAATCTGGCGCGCACGCCGCAGGCAGTAGAGCTCGATCTATCGGAGTTCAGCGGGCGTGCTCCGATCGAACTCGATGGCGGCTCGGTGTTTCCGCCGATCGGCCAACTTACCTACCTGCTCACGTTGTCACCATTTGGTTTCTACTGGTTCCTGCTTGCAGAAGAGGAGGCGGGCTGGCCAACAGCCCATACGCCCGCACCAGAACCCATGCCAGAATACCAGACAATTGTCCTGCGCGGTCGGCTGGCCGATGGATTGCTTGCTGGTCGTAATATTGTTGAGCGCGAGATTCTGCCGGCCTATCTCGCGAAGCGCCGCTGGTTTGCCCTGAAAGACCAGACGTTGCAGGCTGTGCGGCTTGCATCGCTTGAACTGTTGCCGCAATCCGACAACGAGATGCTGCTGGCTGAAATCGAGACAGAGACTGCAAGTGGAACGGCGCGTTGGCTGCTGCCTTTGGCTATTGCCTGGGACGATCGTCCGACTGGGCCGCTGCCGACGCAGCTTGCGCTCGCAAGAGCACGTCGTGGCGGCCGCGTAGGTCTGCTGACGGATGGTTTTGCGCTGCCTGAGCTTGCGCAGGCGGTCATGTCTGCCCTGGCAAATTCGGCCAAGGTGAAAACCAACAACGGCGAGATTCGCTTCGAGCCAACGTCGCGGATGGCCGAGATAAGCGTTTCGCCTGACGCCGAAATCAGCTGGCTGTCGGCCGAGCAATCGAATTCCTCGCTGATCGTTGGCGATGTCGCCATGTTGAAGTTGTTCCGCCGGGTCACTGCCGGACCACATCCCGAGGCCGAAATGGGCCGTTATTTGACAGAGCAGGGCTTCGCCAACACGGCACCTCTGCTGGGCGAAATCGTCAGGCTTGATACAGAAGGCATCCGCCACTCGCTGGCAATTGCGCAAGGCTTCATTCGTAACCAGGGCGATGCCTGGACGTGGATGTTGGATCTCCTGTTGCGCGGGTTGTCCGATCTGGCGTCAACTGCTGAAGGTACACCAGAGGAGAGTGAGCAGCACGAAGACTACAATGCCATTGCTACGCTGCTTGGGCGACGCCTTGGCGAGATGCATGCGATCCTGGCGCGTGCCTCGGATGATCCGGCGTTTGCACCGGCGAGGGCCGATGCCGCTACAGCGGGTGAGTGGCGGTCGCAGGCCGAGCGGCAACTCACAGCAGCGTTCGATGCGTTGGCTCAGCAGACCCAGTGGGACGCAAGTGCCGAGGAAGCTGTGGTGGGTCTGTTGTCTGCCCGTGATAGCCTTATCGCCGCAGTTCGGTCACTCGCGCAGTCCGGCGTCGGTTCGATGCTCACGCGGATTCATGGTGATCTGCATCTCGGCCAGGTGCTGGTGGCGAACGGCGATGTCTATATCATCGATTTTGAGGGCGAGCCGGCTAAGCCAATTGAACAGCGGCGGGCGAAGAATCATCGATTGCGTGATGTCGCTGGCATGATTCGCTCGTTCGACTATGCAGCCGCCGTGGTCCAGAGGAAGAGCGTGGCGAGCCACGCCCACGTTGCTGATCCAAGCCGCGATACATTCCTGCAAACCTTCGTCGAACAGGCAACCCGCTCTTTCCTGGCAGGTTATCGTGATGTCCTGGTCCCCGAACATGAAGCGGCTGAGCAGGATTTGCTGCAGCTATTCCTCGTGGAGAAGGCAGCCTACGAGATCGCCTACGAAGCGGCGAACCGTCCAACGTGGTTGGACGTGCCGCTGCACGGATTGGCGCGACTGACCGAACAGATACTTGGCACGAAGGCGAATTCATGAATGACATGCCCGAATTGCCAGGCTTGCCGGAAGGTGCAGCCGAGGCTCTGGCGAGCGGCACGGTACGAGATCCATTCGCATTGCTGGGACCGCGCGGCACTGCTGGAGGCCGCATCGTTCGTGCATTCCTGCCAGGGGCGCTGGAAGTCGAAGTGCTTCCGCGCTTCGGGGGGCATTCGCTAGGCCGGCTTGCCCCGACGGTACCCCAAGGCTTGTTCGTGGGACCGGTTACCAGTGATGAGGCGTACCTGCTGCGAGTCGCCTGGCCGGACGCTGTGCAGGAAACCGAGGATCCGTATTCCTTTGGTCCGCTGTTGGGCGAGCTTGATCTGCATCTGTTCAATGAGGGGCGGCATTTTGAACTTGCGGAGCATCTTGGTGCCGGCGTTGTCACGATCGACGGCGTGCCAGGTGTGCGCTTCGCGGTCTGGGCACCCAATGCGCGCTCTGTCTCGGTCGTCGGCGATTTCAACACCTGGGATCCGCGACGGCACCCGATGCGCCTGCGTTATCCGGCTGGCGTCTGGGAGTTGTTCGTTCCGCGGATTACCACGGGTGCACGGTATAAATTTTCTATCGTCGGCTCGGATGGTTGGCGCCTGCCGTTGAAGGCCGACCCACTGGCGCGTGCGACGGAGGCGCCACCGGCGACAGCCTCCGTCGTCGCCGATCCGACACCGCATGTATGGCACGATGAAGTCTGGATGCAGGAACGTGGGCGCAGACAGGACGCGGACGCGCCACTGTCTTTCTATGAACTCCATGCGGCATCGTGGATTCACCCAGACGGACGCATCCCTACCTGGGACGAACTCGCCGAACGACTGGTCCCTTATGTCAAAGGGATGGGCTTCACACATATCGAACTGATGCCAGTGACCGAGCATCCATTTGGTGGTTCATGGGGCTACCAACCGCTTAGCCTGTTTGCACCAAGCGCGCGGTTCGGGCCGCCCGAAGGTTTTTCCCGTTTCGTGGATGCCTCCCATCGCGCCAATATCGGCGTCATCGTGGATTGGGTACCAGCGCATTTCCCGACGGACGCCCACGGCATGGCGCGGTTCGATGGGACGGCGCTGTACGAACATCAGGACCCGCGCGAAGGCTATCATCAAGACTGGAACACGTACATTTACAATTTCGGTCGTCGGGAAGTGCAGGGGTTCCTGATCGCTTCGGGGCTTTATTGGCTCGAGCACTTCCATGTCGACGGCTTGCGCGTCGATGCCGTTGCGTCGATGCTGTATCGTGACTACTCACGCGCCGAGGGGCAATGGATACCCAACGTCTATGGAGGACGCGAGAACTTGGAGGCAATCGGCTTCCTGCGTCACTTCAATGCTGTCGTGGGCGAGCGCTGTGCGGGCGCCATCACGATCGCCGAGGAGTCGACTGCGTGGCCCGGCGTATCTCGGCCCATCAGCGAGGGCGGGCTTGGTTTCGCCTATAAGTGGAATATGGGGTGGATGCATGACACGCTTCGCTACATGGAGGAGGATCCGGTCCATCGTTTCTGGCACCACAACGACATGACTTTTGGCCTCCTGTATGCGTTCTCCGAGCGGTTCGTGCTGCCGCTGTCACACGATGAGGTGGTGTACGGGAAGCGTTCGCTCATTGCCAAGATGCCAGGCGACAACTGGCAGCGGTATGCCAATCTGCGGGCTTATCTTGGTTTCATGTGGGGACATCCCGGCAAGAAGCTGCTGTTCATGGGGGGCGAGATCGCCCAGGAACATGAGTGGAGCCATGACAGCGAGCTCGACTGGGGTGGTCTCACTGATCCGATGCGGCTCGGGATACAGCGGGTTGTGCGCGACCTGAACCGCCACTATGGAGAACAGCCTGCGTTGCACCAGCGTGACTTGGTGTCCACCGGATTCCGTTGGGTGATCGGCGACGACAGGGCGAATTCGGTATTCGCATTCCTGCGTCTGGGCCACGAGTTCGACTCCGCCGGTCCTGGTTGTCTGCAACATGACGCCGGTGCCGCGTGCTGGCTATGGCATTGGCGTGCCAAATGCAGGAACATGGCAAGAGTTGCTCAATACAGATGCTGCGGTCTACGGCGGATCCAACATGGGCAATGGCGGCAGCTTGAGGACCGTGCCAGTGCAACGCCATGGCGAGGCGCAGTCGCTGGAGCTAACTGTGCCGCCGCTTGCGACACTGTATCTCCGGTTCGGGGACTGAAGGGGTGCACAGCGTTCCGCGCCGCTTTTGCTCTCACGCCCAACCATGACGCGATCGATGCCGTCGTGGACCCTACCGATAGGGGACCATGCAGCCCCTTTCTGATCGGCTACTGCCGGGCCGGTCATTCCCCCTCGGCGCAACGTGGGATGGGCTCGGTATCAACTTCGCGGTTTTTTCGACGCATGCGGACCGCGTCGACCTTTGCCTGTTCGAACCATCGGGCCGGCGTGAAATCGCAAGATATACATTGCCAGAATATACCGACGAGGTGTGGCACGGCTATCTGCCTGATGCGACCGCAGGGCTACTATACGGGTATCGCGTCCTGGGGCCTTACGACCCGGAGCGCGGTCATCGCTTCAATCACCATAAGCTGCTGCTCGATCCCTATGCGCGGGCTCTGGCTGGGCAATTGCACTGGACCGATGCACTGTACGGCTTCCGACTAAACTCGTCGCGTGGTGACCTGTCATTCGATCGCCGCGACAGTGCGCCAGCCATGCCTAAGGGCGTCGTCACTGACGATTTTTTCAATTGGGGCGACGACCATCCACCCAACGTGCCGTGGTCGGAAACCGTGATCTATGAGGCGCATCTGCGCGGACTGACGATGTTGCGGGACGATATCCGCCCGCATGAACGCGGGAAATTCGCCGCCTTGGCGCATCCGCCGGTGATCGATTACCTGCGTCGCCTTGGCATTACCACAATCGAACTCATGCCGGTGCACGCATTCGTGCAGGATCGTGCCCTGCAGCGTCGGGGCCTACGCAACTACTGGGGCTACAACACACTTGGCTATTTCGCGCCAGAGCCGTCCTATCTGTCGGACCACTCGCCAAATGAAATGCGAGTAGCAGTGCGTCGACTACATGCGGCTGGGATCGAAGTGATCCTTGACGTCGTTTACAACCACACGGCGGAAAGCGACGAAAAGGGCCCCACCCTGTCCTTCCGCGGCCTCGACAATGCCAGCTACTATCGACTGGAGTTAGATGACCCCCGACGCACCGTCAATGATACGGGTACTGGCAACACGGTGAACCTGTCGCATCCGCGCGTGCTACAATTGGTGATGGACTCACTGCGCTACTGGGTCACCTCGTTCCATGTCGACGGATTCCGCTTCGACCTCAGTGCCGCGCTGGGTCGTGAGCCTAACGGCTTCGATCCGGGCTCTGGCTTCTTTGACGCGCTCCGTCAGGATCCGATCCTGTCTGGCGTGAAGTTGATCGCTGAGCCATGGGACGTGGGCCCCGGTGGCTACCAGCTTGGCAATCATCCGCCCGGATTCGCGGAATGGAATGACCGGTTCCGTGATGGCGTGCGCCGTTTCTGGCGTAACGATCCAGGTCAGCGTCCGGAGATCGCCGCGCGGCTCGCTGGTTCGGCCGATATCTTCGCACGCCAGGGCAGGCGACCGTGGGCTTCGGTGAATTTTGCCGCGTCGCATGACGGATTTACGCTGTATGATGCGGTAAGCTATGTCGACCGCCACAACGAGGCGAATGGCGAGGATAACCGCGACGGGCACCCGGCTAACTTCACCAGCAATTGGGGCGTGGAGGGGCCGAGCGACGATCCCGTGATTAACACCGCGCGGGACCGCGTCCGGCGGGCCATGCTGGCTACCGTGTTCCTGGCTGCGGGTACCCCGATGTTGCTCGCCGGCGACGAGTTCGGCCGCACTCAGCGGGGCAACAACAACGCCTATTGCCAGGATAATGAAATGTCCTGGCTGGACTGGTCGATGACGGGTACTCCTGCGGGCTCCTCTCTTATCAAATTTGTGACGCGGCTGATCGCACTGAGGCGTGAGCATCCTGTGCTGCGCAGCCCTGTCTTCCTACATGGCAATGCGCATCCTGCACCGGATATCGCCGATATCGAGTGGTTCGATCAGGACGGAGGAACAATTCCTGCCGAGGCGTGGAACGACCTCGAGCAGCGAACGTTGGTTCTGCGCCGTGCTATGCAAAGTCGGGAAGGGGGAGTCACGATTCTGACGCTGCTATTCAACCCGACTGAGCGACCATGCGACTATCGGCTGCCATTGCCACAGTTCCCGAGCCGGATCCTGCTCGATAGTGCCGAGCCGGAGGCGGACGAACGTGTCATCGAAGGCTCCGAGGTTGAGGTCGCAGCACATTGCGCTGTGCTGCTTCACTCCGAGAGTGCCAGGGGCGTCTAATGAGCGATTTCTTCGCACGCGACCTTGGCTTCGGTGCCAATGTGATAGCGGGGGACCAGACCCGATTCCGTATTTGGGCGCCGGCGCAGGAGACTGTCGGCGTGGCCCTGGCGGATGGCCCGACCGTTCCCATGGTGCGACAGGCCGACGGTTGGTTCGAGGCAATCGCGGCATGCGGAGCCGGTACTCGCTATCACTATCAATTGGCCGACGGGGCGCTGGTTCCTGATCCGGCATCGCGCGCACAGTCAGCCGACGTCCATGGTCCGAGCGTGGTCATCGATCCTCAGCGCTACAAATGGCGCCATTCCGCCTGGCGAGGGCGCCCCTGGCGCGAGACCGTCCTGTACCAGTTGCATGTGGGTCTGCTCGGCGGGTTCTGCGGCGTAGCGAAGCAATTGCCGCGGCTTGCCGCACTTGGCGTCACTGCGGTCGAGCTGATGCCGGTGAACGAATTCCCTGGCCGCCGCAATTGGGGTTACGACGGCGTGCTGCCCTATGCGCCTGACGCAACGTACGGGTCACCCGACCAGTTGAAAGCCCTGGTCGATACCGCTCACGACCTCGGCCTGATGATTTTCCTCGACGTGGTCTATAACCATTTCGGCCCCGATGGGAACTACCTGTCGCTCTATGCTCCACAGTTCTTTCGCGCCGACCACCATACTCCGTGGGGGCCTGCGATCGATTTTCGCCAGCCGGCAGTGCGCAATTTCTTCACCGGCAACGTATTGTACTGGTTGATGGAGTACCGTTTCGACGGTCTGCGTTTCGATGCGGTCCATGCAATCGAGGAACAGGATTGGGTGGATGAGATGGCTGCGACGGTACGCGCAACCACAGAGCCGGGACGGCATGTGCATCTGGTCCTCGAACATCACAATGACTTCATTGCACCTGGCGAAGGATATCGATGCACAGTGGAACGATGATGGCCACAATGTGCTGCATGTCCTTCTCACCGGCGAAGACGCCGGCTACTACGCTGATTATGGCCACCGCCCGGTGGAGCAGCTGGCACGATGCTTGGCCGAAGGATTTATTTATCAGGGCGAGCATTCGAATTATCTCGGTGGCCCGCGAGGGATGCCAAGCGCCCATCTGCCGCCGACAGCCTTCGTGCTGTTCCTGCAGAACCATGACCAGGTTGGCAATCGCGCATTTGGCGAGCGGCTGACCACACTGGTCGAGCATTCGGCGCTGGAAGCGGCCATCGCATTGCTGATGCTGTGCCCGCAGATTCCCTTACTCTTCATGGGCGAGGAAACGGCGAGCCGCACGCCGTTCTTGTTCTTTACCGACCATCGCCCGGAACTGGCAGATGCCGTGCGCGAGGGCAGGCGCAATGAGTTCGCCCGGTTCCCAGCGTTTGCGGATCCTGCAAAGCGGCAGCGTATCCCTGATCCGAATGCCACTACGACCTTCGATGCCTCGGTCCCACATGGCGACGAAGTTTTCGGCTCTGAGCGCGAAGCGCTCTACCGGCAGCTGATCTTGCTGCGCCAGAAGGAAATCGTGCCGCGTCTGGATACCGCACGAACAGTCGAGGCTTATGCGGTCGGGCCGAAATCGGTTTTTGCGCGATGGCGGTTTGGCGACGGTGCGGTGCTGGCCGTCGCAACCAACTTTGGCGCTGAACCAACGTCGATGACGCCTCCTCCCGGTCGCCTCCTGTATGCGAACGCAACCGATGCGGTACAGTTGGCCCGCTCCGGCTGGCTGCCAGGACACTGCACTTTCGCTTTTCTCGATACGGGTCTGGCGGACGATGAATGACGAAGCAATCCAGGATCTGGCACGCCGGGCCGGAATTGCTGTCGAATGGCAAGACTTTGCCGGTCGGCCCCAGGTCGTGGAATCCTCCGTGCTGCGCCGCATCCTCGGGACGCTCGGCTTGCCATGCGCGACACGTGGTGATCTGCTTGCCAGTCGCAAAATCCTCGGGCGCAAGTCCAACATCCAGGCACTCCCGCCGCTGATCACGGCCACGGCAGGCAGGCCGACGCGGCTCGATGTTGGAGCGAGTGAGGCCCGCCGTGCGCGGCTGAAACTCGAGACCGGTGAAGAGCGAGACGTTTCGTTGCTGCCCGTGCGCGGCCGGTTGCGCGTGCCAGCAATCGGCGAGACTGGTTATCATCGACTGCTGATCGATGATCGTGATCTGGTCCTGGCAGTAGCACCCAGCCGTTGCCATACGATCGATGATGCCGTGCCCGACGCGCGCCTTTGGGGTATCGCTGCGCAGGTGTATGCGTTGCGGCACCGAGGCGATGGCGGCATCGGCGACGCCAGCGGTATTGCCGCGTTGGCCGAAGCAGCAGGTTCCCGTGGCGCCGATGCCTTGGCCCTCAGTCCGTTGCACGCGCTCTTTACTGCCGATCCTGCGCGGTTCGGCCCGTATTCGCCGTCCACCCGGTTGTTCCTCAACCCGTTGCACGCATCGCCGGCGTTGGTGCTCGGTGAGCAGCAGGTCGCCCGCACGCTGGCGGCGGTAGAACTGGCCGACACGTTTGCCGAGCTGGAAGCATTGAACCTCATCGATTGGCAGGCGCCGCGGCGCGCGCCAAGCTCCGCATGCTGCGCGCGCTATTCGACGCGTTTCACTGGGGAGAGACGCCGACGGTGCACTTCTGGCGGATTTCGCGCGGTTTCGGGCCGAAGGTGGTGAACTATTGGTGCAGCACGCGGTATTTGAGGCGCTGCATGCCGAACAGTTGGCCGCGGGCATTGGAGATTGGCGACATTGGCCATTGGATCTTCGCAATCCGACCAGTGCAAGTGTCGCGGTATTCGCCGACTCGCATGAAGGCGAAGTACGGTTTCATGTTTTCTTGCAATGGCTCGCTGATCGCTCGCTCGGTATAGCGCAAGAGCGGGCTCGCCTGGCAGGAATGCGCGTCGGGCTGATCGGTGATCTGGCCGTTGGGATGGACCCGATGGGTAGCCATGCATGGAGCCGACAGAGCGACATTTTGGGTGGCTTGTCGATCGGTGCGCCACCGGATCTGTTCAATCCAGGAGGTCAGGATTGGGGCCTCACCGGATTTTCTCCGCGATCACTGATCAATGGCGGATTCGCGCCATTCCTTGCGACGGTGCGGGCTGCACTGCGTAACACCGGCGGTCTGCGCATCGACCATGCGATGGGGCTGGCGCGATTATGGCTAGTGCCGGAAGGCGCGACGCCGGCGGACGGCGCCTACCTTGCGTATCCGGTTACCGATCTCTTGCGTTTGCTCGCTCTGGAATCGCAGCGGCATCAGGCAATTGTGGTTGGTGAGGATTTGGGGACATTACCAACTGGCTTCCGTGACTTGCTGGAGACTGCCGGTTTGCATGGCATGCGAGTGTTATGGTTCGAGCGGACTGGAGAGGCATTCACCCCGCCTGGTGCGTGGGATCGATCTGCCGTCGCGATGACTTCCACTCACGATCTGCCCACTGTCGCCGGTTGGTGGCACGGTAAGGACATCACCATGCGTGCCGCCTGCGGCCGCCTTGGCGTCGGTGTTGACGAGGCGAGCGTCGCAGCCGAACGTACCAGGGATCGTGTTGCTCTCTGGCAGTCCTTTGTCGATGCCGGCGTGGCCAGCAGCCCGCACCGTCGCCTGAAGATTCGGCGCCGGTCGTGGATGCGGCACTGACCTTCGTTTGCCGGACTCAATTCGCCGCTTTGCCTGCTGCCGATTGAAGATGTGGTTGGGCAGGAGGAGCAACCAAATCTACCCGGGACCACGGCGGAACATCCAAACTGGCGCCGGCGGCTCAACGGCGAGACCGAATCGCTCCTTGATGAACCACGCGCCGCAGCCCGAGTGGAGCGGGTAGCGACAAAACGGCCGCGACAATGAAGTCAACCCCGTGCAACCATGCGCCTGCAGTTGCACCGCGAGTTTGGCTTTGCGGATGCTGAGCGGCTCGTTCCATACTTTGCATCATTGGGCATCAGCCATTTATACGTGTCGCCGATACTGACTGCACGCGCCGGTTCGATGCACGGCTATGACGTGGTCGATCCGACCCAGGTCAACCCGGAGCTTGGCGGCGAAGCTGGCTTGCGAAGCCTGGTTGCGACACTGCGCAGGGCAGGGCTTGGCATCATTGTCGACATCGTGCCGAACCATATGGCGGCAGGTGGCATGGAGAACCCTTGGTGGGGTGATGTTCTGCGGCATGGGAGGGCCAGCCGCTATGCGCAATTTCTTCGATATCGACTGGAACAACTCGGACCCCTGCCTGCGTGGCAAGGTGCTGGCACCGTTTCTTGGCGATCCGTACGGTGAGGCGTTGCAATCCGGTGCAATTACATTGGCGCGCAACAATGATTGGCCATCGCCGGTCATCCGCTATTTCGATAACCGCTTCCCGATACGGCCAGAGGATGATGCCGAAGTCGCCGCATTCCCCGCCAGTGCCTTCGAACCTGCAACGGAGGCAGGGAGGGAACGACTGCATCAGTTGCTTGAGCGGCAACATTATCGGCTCGCATGGTGGCGCACCGCCGGCGACGAGATCAATTGGCGGCGCTTCTTCGACATCAACGGCCTGGCGGCGCTTGCGGATCGAAGATGACGAGGTATTCGAGGCGACACATGCGACATTGCTGCGCCTCTACGAGCAAGGGCTGATCGACGGAGTGCGCGTGGATCACGTCGATGGCTTGTCCGACCCAGCCGGTTACTGCCGCGCTGCTACGCGCATGGTTGCGCAAATTGGAGACTCGTCGTCCAGCTGATGCGCCGTCCGGCCCTGGCTGGCTCGTTGTCGAGAAGATCCTTGGTGCCGGCGAACGGTTACCAACCGACTGGGAAGTGGACGGAACCAGCGGTTACGATTTTATGGATGAGGTAAACGCGCTGCTGCACGATCCGGCAGGCGAAGTTCCACTGAAGCTACTCTGGAACTCGGTGAGTGGCCGCTCCGCCGACTTTGCCGTTGAAGAGGTTGCTGCGCGACATGATGTGCTGAGCAGCAGCTTCACCGCGCAACTTGACGCTGTGGCAGAATCTTTGCATCGCATTGCACTTGCGCGGCTCGAGACGCGGGACACGACACGTCCCGCCATCCGCCGTTCGCTGGTGGCACTGCTGGCGCACTTCCCGGCATATCGCAGCTACGGCAGTGGCCGGCGGTCTGCATCGGACGATGCCGCATTCGCCAAGGCGGTGGCGGGTGCCATGACGGAATGTCGCGCGGCCGATCGTCCGGTCCTCGCATTGCTGGATCGTTGGCTTGGTGGCGATACGGTGGATGCGTCGGAGCAGGCACACTGTGTCGCCACTGTCCGCTTCCAGCAACTCAGCGCCCCACTGGCGGCCAAAGCCGTGGAGGACACAGCTTTCTATCGCTACGGTGTGCTGCTGTCCCGCAACGAGGTTGGTGCCGACATCGCGCGCTTCAGCATGAGTGTTGATGCATTCCACGCGGCAAACACCTCACGCCAGCGACATTTTCCCGCGGCGATGCTGGCAACCGCAACGCATGACCACAAGCGTGGCGAAGATGTGCGGGCACGGCTCGCTGTACTCAGTGAGGCACCAGACGAATGGGGCGCAGCAGCCCGCCGGTGGCTGACCCTTAACGCGCAGCATGGGCGACTGGCCGGGGCGCGAAGCCCGTCGCTCGGCGACGAGTTGATGCTGTACCAAATGGTCGTGGGAGCCTGGCCGACTGAGCTGGATGCGACGGATGCTGCCGGTGTAGAGAGATTCACCGAACGGTTGGCCAGCTGGCAGCTCAAGGCGATGCGTGAGGCAAAGCTGGCGACCGACTGGACTGCACCCAATCTGGAATATGAAGAGGCAGCGCAGTCTTTTCTTTACACGATCATGGCGGATACCGGGGGATTTGTTACCGAGGCTGCAAATGTCGCGCATCGCATCGGACCTGCCGGCGCGGTAAATGGTCTGGCGCAGACGGTGTTGAAACTTACGGTGCCGGGTGTGCCGGATTTCTATCAGGGTTGTGAGTTCTGGGATCTCAGCCTTGTCGATCCTGATAATCGCAGTCCAGTAGATTTTACCCGACGGGTTGCTACCTTGCAGTCCGGTGAAGCGCCGACTGCGCTGGCATCATGCTGGCGCGACGGACGAGTGAAGCAGGCTCTGATTGTGCAGATCCTCGCAAAGCGCAGCCTGATGCCGGACGTGTTTGGCCTTGGAGACTATCACGCGATTGAGGTGGATGGGCCTGCAGCGCAGCACGTGGTTGCTTTTGTTCGCAGCGCGGGGAGGCTCAGCGCAGTCACCATCGTGCCACGACTGCCGGGACGGCTGCTTGGAAGTGGTGACTCACTGATGATTCCAGCATCATCATGGCAGAATTCGGCGTTGCGCCTGCCTTCATTGCTGCATGGTTTGGCGGTGCGCGACGTCATTTCAGGCAATCGGATCGGCCCATTGGGTAAAACATTGCCGGTGGCACAGGCGCTCGCGTCATTTCCGGTGGCCCTGCTGACGACGGAATGATGGCGGAATACGCTGCGCTTTTCCGCCCAGCAATTCGCGCAGTCTTCCAGGCGATCGGTGGGTCGGTACGGTGTGCGCCCGCGCTAAGTAGCGGCGGCCGGCAGAGATCTCTCCCGCCGGCGGATTGCCGCCGCCGCAGCGTAGCTTGGCACCTCCACGTCGATCTCCAGCGTGGATACCGGATCGCCGCGATCCAGCTTGATCTGTATTTTCTCGCGCTCAATCGTCACGTGCTTGGCGATGACCGCTATGATCTCCTCCTGCAGCACGGCTAGCAGATCGGATTGGCCGACAAACGCGCGCTCATGCGCCAACAGCACTTGCAGCCGCTCGCGGGCGACCGGCGCAGAATTGTTGCGGCGGAACAGGCTCAGCAGGTTCATGCGACAGCCCTCCGACCGAACAGGCGACCCACGAAGCTCCGCCGCTCAGTGGGAACTGTGACCACCAGCGTCTCGCCCTTGAGTTGCCGGGCCGCCTCGAAGTAGGCGCGTGCCGGGGCGCTGTTCGGATTTCCCAGGGTCACCGGCGTGCCCAGATTGGACGAACGCAATACCTCCTCGCTTTCCGGAATGATGCCAAGCAGCGGGATGGACAGAATCTCCAGGACGTCCTCGGTGTTCAACATTTCACCGCGCGCCGCACGCGCTGGATCATATCGCGTCAGCAGCAGATGCTTTTCCAGGCGCTCGCCCTTTTCGGCCTTCACGGTCTTGGAATTGAGCATGCCGATAATGCGATCCGAATCGCGCACCGACGAAACTTCAGGATTGGTCACTACGACAGCCATGTCCGCATGGCGCATTGCGAGCATGGCACCGCGTTCGATCCCGGCCGGGCTGTCGCATATCACCCAATCGAATTTCTCACGCAACTCACCAATCACCCGGGTGACACCTTCGGCCGTCAATGCGTCCTTGTCGCGCGTCTGCGACGCCGGCAACAACGACAGCGTATCGAGCCGCTTGTCGCGGATCAGAGCCTGCGGGAGTTTCGCATCGCCCTGCACAACATTGATCAGGTCGAAGACGACGCGCCGCTCGGCACCCATTACAAGGTCCAGATTGCGCAGCCCGACATCGAAATCGACCACGACGACATTCTGGCCGGTCTGCGCCAGTGCGGCGCCGAGGGCGGCCGTCGATGTCGTCTTGCCGACACCGCCCTTACCGGATGTCACGACGAGAACCGTGGCCATCTCTTTCTCCCCTGTCAGTCGAGCGTTGCCAACATCATCGCCTCGCCGGTGAGCCAGGCCTGCACCGGCTTGCCGCGCAGCGTCGTATTCATGTCGTCAGCGGTCTGGTAGACGCCGTCGATCGCCAGCAATTCGGCTTCGAGCTTGCGGCAGAAGATCCGCGCGTGATTGTTGCCGGTGAGGCCGGCAATAGCGCGACCACGCAGCGCGCCGTAGATATGAATGGAACCACCGGCAATCACCTCGGCCCCGGATGCAACCGAGCCGATGATGGTCACGTCACCCTTGTCATAGACCACGGACTGCCCGGACCGCACCGGATGATCGATCAGCAGCGCGTTGGCTTCCTGCTGGGCGATTGTCGCTGAAGCCGTGCTGCGCCGCTCATCCGGAACCTCGACCGGACGCGCAGGACGCGTGGTATTCGCGTGGAGCGGTGCCCAGGCTTCGAGGCCCTGCCACGATGGATGCGCACCCTCGGTGCCAATGATGCGGACGCCGCGCGCACCGAGGCCTAGCAGCAGGCCCGCGACATCGGGTTGCTCGCGCGGCAGCGCTGCGAGATCAAGCACCACCGGCCGCCCTTCGAAGAAAGACGGCGAGCGCGCGATTTGTCCATCAAGCGCGTCGAGCCAAGCTTGCACCGGCGGTTCCGGCGCAAGCACCAGCGCCATGAAAGAACGGCCCCGGACCTTGATGAATGGCTGCGAATCGACTGTTGGCACATATCAGGCGTACCGACGCGCGCGCGTCCGGTCAACCAGAACTGCAGCAGATTACGTTTCAATAAGAATGGTCTGTGGATATTTCATCAGATGCTGTGGAAAACTCGGCGGTTGCCGAGTCGCTGATGCGAATCGCCGCCGAGTCGCCATGGATCACTGCCAAGAGCACAGCGCCGCGGGCCATCTCATGCCCGTAGCAGGTGGGCAAGATTGCGGCGGCTCCGAGCTTCGCAATCCGGGTAGTGAAGGCGACCGGGCTCCCGCTCAGCCTGGCGCCAATACGTGGATTACACGGTTTGCGATCATCTCGCGGGTTTTGGCGGCGTAAGCCGCCATATGCGGCGAGGCGGCATGGGCCTTCAGGGCCTCAGCGCTTTCCCATTTCTCGATCACCACAAAGGTGTCATCGCCGAATTTCGTCGGGAAGCCCTCGGCATCGATCGCCGGCCCGTACTCGATGCAGCCGTTTTCGGCATGCACTGCAGGCATGTTGGCGTGGAACTCCTTGAGGATCACGCTGCGCATTCCAGGCTTGGCGGTAATGATAGCGAGGACATGGATCATGGCTTTCTGCTCCCGAGGGCCGCTGGTTTTTCGGTGACCGTCATCCGACCCCAGTCTGGCGGTTTCAGCAAGCGTCCCTGGTTTGGTTAAATTTTGGTCAGGGGACGTCAGTCTGCCTCCATAACCTGCAATCGCTGTCCAACGGATGGCACTTGCCCCAGGTGCGAACTCACGAATTTGTGGCATGGGGGTTGCACTGACCCTGGCCGGTGTCGCGAGACCTGCCAGTCTCGCCACGAAACAGAACGGACAGGGAACAGACTTTATGGAACCAAACAAAAACGCAATCACGCGTCGCGGCCTCGGCGGACTCGGCGCCGCAACCGTGACGCTGGCCGCACTGGGCGTCGCCAAGACAACAATGATTGCACCGGCCAATGCGGCTGAGACCGGCCCTATCAAGGTCGGTATCCTGCATTCGCTCTCCGGCACCATGGCGATCAGCGAGACCACGCTGAAGGACGTCATGCTGATGCTAATCGAACAGCAGAACGCCAAGGGCGGAGTGCTCGGGCGGAAGTTGGAAGCCGTGGTGGTTGATCCGGCGTCCAACTGGCCGCTCTTCGCCGAGAAGGCGAGAGGACTGCTGTCAGTTGATAAATGCGCAGCGGTGTTCGGTTGCTGGACGTCGGTGTCGCGCAAATCCGTCCTGCCGGTCTTCGAGGAACTCAACGGCATCCTGTTCTATCCGGTGCAGTATGAAGGCCAGGAGTGCAGCCGCAACGTGTTCTACACCGGCGCGGCGCCGAACCAGCAGGCCATCCCGGCGGTTGACTACTTGATGTCGGAAGAGAAGGTGCAGCGCTGGGTGCTGGCCGGAACCGATTATGTCTATCCGCGCACCACCAACCAGATCCTGGAGGCTTACCTCAAGGTGAAGGGCGTGAAGCAGGAAGATATCCTGATCAACTACACACCATTCGGCCATTCCGATTGGCAGAACATCGTGGCCTCGATCAAGAAGTTTGGTTCCTCCGGCAAGAAGACCGCCGTGGTATCTACCATCAATGGTGACGCCAACGTGCCATTCTACAAAGAACTGGGCAACCAGGGCATCAAGGCGACCGACATCCCGGTGGTTGCATTCAGCGTCGGCGAAGAGGAACTCGCAGGCATCGACACAAAGCCGCTGGTCGGTCATCTCGCGGCGTGGAATTATTTCGAAAGTGTCGACAACGCCGACAACAAGAGGTTCATCGAGGCCTGGAAGCAGTTCACCAAGAATCCGAAGCGCACCACCAACGATCCAATGGAGGCGCATGTCATTGGGTTCAATATGTGGGTAAAGGGCGTCGAGAAGGCCGGGACGACGGCGCCTGACGCTGTCATCGATGCGCTGATTGGCGTGTCGGTGCCCAATCTGTCTGGTGGCTATTCAGCCATGATGCCGAACCATCACATCACCAAGCCCGTGTTGATTGGCGAAATCCAGGGTGATGGTCAGTTCAACATCGTCTCGCAGACCCCTGGCCTGGTGGTTGCGCAGGAATGGTCACCATATGTTGAGGACACCAGGGATCTGATCGGAGATTGGCGCGAACCGTTGCACTGCGGCGCCTTCAACGTCAAAACCGGCAAGTGCGGTTCGGGCGGCGGCAAGAAGGCCTGATGGTCTGAGCTGATCGCCCCCATGGGGGTGACCCAACTCCTCCCCGGGTCACCCCCGACGGTTTCTGAAGGCGCGCGGATGCAATTCTTCGTCTGGCTGTTGCTGACTGTCGTACTGTCGCTCGCGTCGCCCGGAGCGCACGCGCAATCGGCCGACGAAGGTCTTACCGCATTGGCGTCGCCGAGCTTCGATACCATCCGCCATGGCGTTGAACTACTAGCCTTCTCGGGCGATCCGCGTGCTGCGACCATTCTATCGGCAATGCAAGATGGCAATCTTTACGCCCGCACCTCCGACCACACGTTGTTTATCAAGAGCGATGGCGCGATCCTGGATGCTGTGACCGGCAATCCTGCACCCGATGTGATGGCCAGTGGTCTCAAGCAGGTGCGGATGAATAACCCAGTGCGCGGCGCGGTGGAAGCTGCTCTTGGCAGCCTCCGTCTGTTCGCTCCAGATGCATCGATCCGCATGGCGGCAGCTGAAGCAGTGTTTCACTCGCACGATCCCGCCGCATTGCCCGCACTGGAGCGCGCGCTCGCTCACGAGGCTGACGCCGGCATCAAACTGCGTCTCGAACAGGCCCGTGCCGCGGCAACATTGTCGTCCGCTGACAGCAAGGAGGCCGACAGGCTCGCAGCTGTCGAAATACTGCGCGCGCGCGGCGACATGGACAGCCGCAGCCTGCTGGATTCCCTGTCCGGCCAACCACCCGCGGTATCCATTGCGGTGGCCGCGGCAATTGTGGCGATCGATCGCAATCTGCAAATCTGGAGCATCCTGCAGAGCGTGTATTACGGCCTGTCACTGGGTTCGGTGCTGTTGCTGGCTGCGGCTGGCCTCGCCATTACGTTTGGCGTCATGGGCGTGATCAATATGGCGCATGGCGAGATGGTGATGATCGGCGCCTATGTCACATTCGTTGTACAGCAGGTCATTCGCGACAGTGCTCCAGGACTGTTTGGCGCCAGCCTGCTGATCGCAGTGCCGCTCGCCTTCGCCGTAGCCGGGCTAATTGGCATCGCCATCGAGCGCACCTTGATCCGCTGGTTGTACGGACGACCATTGGAGACTTTGCTGGCGACCTGGGGACTGTCACTCGTATTGCAGCAGGCGGTGCGCTCGATCTTCGGCGCCAACAATCGCGATGTCGGTACGCCTGACTGGATGAGCGGGCTGACCCAGGTCGGTGGCCTCATCATCACCTATAATCGGCTTTACATCATCGTGTTTGCCTTCCTTGTGCTTGCAGCGCTGATGGCCGCGCTGCGCTTTACATCGCTTGGCCTGGCGATGCGTGCGGTGACGCAGAACCGGCAAATGGCTGCGGCGATGGGCATCCGGACGCCCTGGATCGACGCACTGACCTTCGGCCTGGGCTCCGGCGTCGCCGGCATGGCCGGCGTGGCGTTGAGCCAGATCGACAACGTCTCGCCTAACCTTGGCCAGAGCTACATTATCGACAGCTTCATGGTCGTGGTGTTTGGTGGGGTTGGCAATCTGTGGGGCACCGTAATGGGAGCTCTCACGCTGGGCATCCTCAACAAATTCCTCGAGCCTGTCGCGGGGGCGGTGCTGGGAAAGATCGCCGTGTTGGTGATGCTGATCCTGTTCATCCAGCGGCGTCCACGGGGTATGTTCCCGCTCAAGGGGCGTGCGGCAGAGGCATGACCCTCGATCGCACATCGACGCTGACTTTGGTGTTCGTACTGGGCGGTGCCATCACTCTTGCCATGTTGAACCTTGGCACCGAGCCATCGGCCGCCGCGCACGTGCCGACCTACGCCATCGCATTGATCGGCAAGTACCTGTGCTTTGCGATGTTGGCCCTGGCGGTCGACCTGGTCTGGGGATTTGCCGGAATTCTCTCGTTGGGCCATGCGGCGTTCTTCGCACTCGGCGGTTACGCCATGGGCATGCACCTGATGCGCCAGATCGGCGCGCGCGGCGTGTACGGTAACGCCAACCTGCCGGACTTCATGGTGTTTCTAGGCTGGCACGAACTGCCCTGGTACTGGCACGGCTTCGAGTGGTTCGGCTTCACCGTGCTGATGGTCGTGCTGGTGCCTGGTCTGCTGGCTCTTGTGTTCGGCTGGCTGGCATTTCGCTCACGTGTCACCGGCGTATATCTGTCGATCATCACCCAGGCGCTGACCTACGCTCTGTTGCTGGCGTTCTTCCGCAACGATATGGGTTTCGGCGGCAACAACGGCATGACCGACTTCAAGGATCTGCTTGGTTTTCCAGTGCAGGCAGAAGCCACGCGATGCGCCTTGCTGGTGATTACCGCCGTGTTTCTGTCCGGACAGTTCCTGATGGCGCGTTACTTGGTCACCTCGCGTTTCGGCAAGGTATTGATCGCAGTGCGCGATGCGGAATCGCGCACGCGTTTCCTAGGGTACCGCCCGGAGTCGTACAAGCTTGTCGTTTGGGTGCTGTCGGCCGTGATGGCAGGCATTGGTGGAGCGCTTTACGTGCCGCAGGTCGGCATTATCAATCCATCCGAGTTCTCGCCTGCCAATTCGATCGAGGCCGTGATCTGGGTCGCAGTTGGCGGCCGTGGCACCTTGTCGGGCGCGATCCTCGGCGCAGTACTGGTCAACCTGGGTAAGACCTATTTCACCAGTGCGCTGCCGTCGCTCTGGTTGTACGCGCTCGGTGCGATGTTCATATTCGTGACGCTGTTCCTGCCACGCGGCATTATGGGCTTGCTTCGGCGACGCAAGCCGACCGACGTACCCGAACCGACACCGGCCCACGCTGCGGCGGGGGAGGTCACCGGATGAGCGACGTCAGCGCGGAACTGCACGATACGCTGCTTTACCTTGACGGCGTCACCGTCAGTTTCGATGGCTTCCGCGCGTTGAACGCCCTGTCGTTGGTCCTCGAGGCCGGCGAGATGCGCGCGGTCATCGGACCGAACGGCGCCGGCAAGACCACCATGATGGACGTGATTACCGGCAAGACACGGCCTGATCAGGGCAAGGTGGTTTTTGGCAAGGACACCGATCTGACACGTCTCGATGAACCGGCAATCGCGTCGCTGGGAATAGGCCGCAAGTTCCAGAAGCCGACTGTGTTCGAGCCGCACACGGTGTGGGATAATCTGCTGTTATCACTGGCCGAGGACCGCAGGCCCCGATTTGCCCTCTGGGCGCGCGAGACGCCGGCGGAACGGCAGCGTATCGAGGAAATTCTTGTCACTACGCGGTTGACTGACCATCGGCGCAGGACTGCAGCCGATTTGTCGCATGGCCAGAAGCAATGGCTGGAAATTGGCATGCTACTGGCACAGGAACCGCAGCTGCTACTGGTCGATGAACCGGTGGCAGGCATGACGGACGCCGAGACCGAGCAGACTGCCGAGTTGCTGCGGGAAATCAACCTTACGCGCAGCGTGGTTGTGGTGGAGCACGACATGGCGTTCGTTCGTGCGTTGGATGTGAAGGTCACGGTGTTGCACGAGGGCTCGGTGCTGTCGGAGGGTTCGATCGACCACGTCAGCAATGACCCGCGCGTCATCGAAGTATATTTGGGCCGATGACGGTCGACCGGCACACCGGGAAGTCCACAACATATGCTTGAAGTGGACCATGTCGACCTGCACTATGGCGCCGCCATCGCTCTGCGCCAGGTATCCCTGACAGCAGAAGTCGGCGCTGTAACCTGTCTGCTTGGCCGTAACGGTGTCGGCAAGACGAGCCTGCTGAGGGCGATCACCGGTGCTCATCCGATCAGCGCCGGTACCATCAAATGGGAAGGCGAGGAGATTTCGCGCTTGCCGATCCATGATAGGGCGCGGCGCGGCATCGCCTGGGTGCCGCAGGGTCGTGACATCTTCCCGCTGCTGACAGTGCGGGAGAACCTGGAAACCGGATTTGCCGTGTTGCCGCGCGCCCAGCGCCGTGTACCGGACGAGGTGTTCGAGTTGTTCCCCGTGCTGAATACTATGTTGCGCCGGCGTGGCGGCGATCTCTCGGGCGGCCAGCAGCAGCAGTTGGCGATCGCCCGGGCGCTGGTGATGAAGCCGCGACTGTTGGTGCTGGATGAGCCCACCGAGGGGATCCAGCCCAGCATCATCAAAGATATCGGTCGGGTGATTGCGCTGTTGCGGTCGAAGGGCGAAATGGCCATCTTGCTGGTCGAGCAGTATTTCGATTTCGCCCAGGAGCTTGCTCAGAGGATTGTCGTGATGGATCGCGGCGACGTTGTGCTGTCTGGGCGACGGGAGGAGCTGGACGGGGAGGATGTACGACGCCGCCTCTCGGTCTGACGGTCCCATGCTGCAGCGCGCGGTCGGTGAACTGCGCGTCGATCTATGCGCTCGCGACGAACTCACCGTACTGGACGGTCTGCGCCAGGCCGGTTGCCTGAAGGCACGGTTTCCGCGCCCTGTCGATACTGGGTGGTCTACTGTTGTGACGTTGAACACATCAGGCGGCATTGCCGCCGGTGACGCGCTGGACAGCGCATTTTCATTGCGCACCGGTGCACGCGCCACGATAGCGGCCCAGGCGGCGGAACGCTTCTATCGAGCATTGCCGGGCAGTGCTCCGTCGCGCGTGCGAACCCGAATCGCGGTGGCTGACTGGCGCCGCAGCCGAATGGCTGCCGCAGGAGACCATTCTATTCGACAATTGTGCGCTTGACCGGCGCTTGGAGATTGACCTCGCACCCGACGCCTGGTTTCTCGGCGTGGAGTGCCTGGTATTCGGCCGCGCCGCGATGGGCGAAAGCGTGGAGCATGCGTCCCTGCATGATGTGATCCAAGCGCGCCGTGGCGGCCGCTTGCTGATTTCATGATGCGATCCGGTTGAATGGCGAAGTTGCCGCCACCTTGCAGCGCCCGGCGATCGCCGCCGGCGCCCGTGCCGTGGCGACGCTGGTGCATGTTGCGCCGGATGCGGAAAGCGCGTTGGAGCCCATGCGGGATGCGGTACCACAGGGAGGCGTTAGCGCGTGGGACGATCTTCTGGTTGCACGGATCGTTGCGGCCGATGGTGCCTCTTTGCGCGCGGCGGTGATCGCTGCACTGCAGGTGCTCCGTTCCGGACGCCAACTGCCCCGCGTTTGGCTTTGTTGAGAGAAAGCGCATGAACCTGACGCCGCGAGAGAAGGACAAGCTGTTGATTTCCATGGCGGCGATCGTTGCGCGACGCAGGCTGGAACGCGGCGTCAAGCTGAACCACCCGGAAGCGGTGGCGTTGATCACCGACTTCGTCGTCGAGGGGGCGCGCGACGGGCGCAGCGTTGCGGACCTGATGGAGGCGGGCGGCAAGGTGATTACGCGCGCGCAGGTGATGGATGGTATCGCCGAGATGATCCATGACGTACAGGTTGAGGCGACGTTCCCCGATGGCACGAAGCTGGTCACCGTGCACGAGCCGATCCGATGATGGCGCACGCGCAACAGGGGCGACCGTCATCCACTCATGCGTCGACTGCCCCTCCTATTCGTCGCTCCCGCTCCATCCGTCATCCCCGCGATGACGGATTACTGGGAACGAGAATGAAAATCGACGGAAACAGACTCCATGATACCTGGTGAAATCCTCCCGGCCAGCGGCGACATAGAGCTGAACGCCGGACTTGCTCGCACCACACTTGTTGTCGCCAATACCGGTGACCGTCCAATCCAGGTCGGCAGCCACTACCACTTTGCCGAGACCAATCCAGCACTCTCGTTCGACCGCGCTGCCGCGCGCGGTATGAGGCTGGACATACCCGCTGGCACTGCGGTCCGATTCGAGCCAGGCCAGACACGCGAAATCGCGCTAGTGCCCTACCGCGGCCGCACGCGTGGTGCAGGGCTTTCGCGGCGCCGTGATGGGAGCACTCGACTGATGGCACATATTCCCCGTGCCGCCTATGCCGACATGTTCGGACCGACCACCGGCGATCGTGTTCGCCTGGCCGATACCGATCTGATCGTCGAAGTGGAACGCGACCTCACCGTCTACGGCGAGGAAGTGAAGTTTGGCGGTGGGAAGGTAATCCGCGACGGCATGGGCCAGTCGCAGGCATCGCAGGCCGAAGGCGCGGTTGATACAGTGATCACCAATGCGCTGATCATCGATCACTGTGGGATCATCAAGGCCGATGTGGGCATCACCAACGGGCGCATCACAAAGCTTGGCAAAGCCGGGAATCCCGATGTGCAGCCGAACGTCGATATCATTATCGGTCCGGGCACCGAGGTGATTGCCGGCGAGGGTAAGATCCTCACCGCTGGAGGCGTTGACAGCCACATCCATTTCATCTGTCCGCAGCAGGTCGAGGATGCGATCGCCGCAGGGATGACCACGCTGATCGGCGGCGGGACAGGGCCTGCCACAGGCACTGCTGCAACCACCTGCACCCCCGGTCCATGGCATCTTGCGCGCATGCTGCAGGCGGCCGAGGGACTGCCGGTGAATCTGGCATTTGCCGCAAAGGGCAATGCGTCGCGTCCCGCCGCACTGGAGGAAATGATCCGGGCCGGCGCTTCCTGTCTGAAATTGCACGAGGATTGGGGCACCACGCCCGCGGCAATCGACTGCGCACTATCGGTCGCGGACCAGTTCGACGTGCAGGTGATGATCCACACCGACACATTGAACGAATCAGGCTTCGTCGAGGACACTATCGCCGCTTTCAAGGGCCGCACTATTCACGCGTTCCATACCGAAGGCGCCGGCGGCGGACATGCGCCCGACATCATCAAGGTTGCGGGTTTGGCCAATGTGCTGCCGAGTTCGACCAACCCAACGCGTCCCTACAGCGCGAACACGCTGGACGAACATCTCGACATGCTGATGGTGTGTCATCATCTGGACAGCTCGATCCCGGAGGATGTCGCGTTCGCCGAAAGCCGCATTCGCAAGGAGACTATCGCGGCCGAAGACATCCTGCATGACATCGGTGCGCTTTCGATGATGTCGTCGGATAGCCAGGCCATGGGCCGCGTCGGAGAGGTCACCATCCGTACCTGGCAGACCGCACATAAGATGAAACAGCAACGCGGAGCCTTACCTGGTGACGGCGAAGGCAACGACAATGCGCGAGTGAAACGCTACATTGCGAAATACACCATCAACCCGGCAATTGCGCAGGGGCTGGCGAATGAGGTCGGCTCGATAGAGGTCGGGAAGCTTGCGGACCTTGTGCTGTGGTCGCCGGCATTCTTTGCTGTGAAGCCGGATCTGGTGATTAAAGGCGGCAGCATCGCCTGTGCGCTGATGGGCGATCCCAACGCCTCCATTCCGACGCCGCAGCCAGTGCATTACCGGCCGATGTTCGGCGTATTCGGCCGCGCGCTGGCTGAACACTGCGTTACGTTCGTGTCTGCCGCTGCGCTGGATGCCGGCATCGGCAAAGCATTGAAGCTGCAGCGCCGGATTGTGCCGGTTGCCAAAACGCGAGGCAGCATCGGCAAGAAGTCGATGATCCACAATGATGCAACCCCGGTGATCGAGGTGGATGCCGAAACCTACGAAGTGCGCGCCGATGGTATTCTGCTGACCTGCGAGCCAGCGACCGTGCTGCCGATGGCCCAGCGCTACTTCCTGTTCTGATGCGCGCCGGAACGGTTCTTCCGTCGGGTACCTGGGACGCGGCGCACGAAGTTGATCGCGTGTTGATCGACTTCGACCGTCGGCACCGTCGTCGCATCCTGTTGCGGACGGAGCAGGGCAGGGACGTCCTGCTGGACCTGCCGCAGGCGGTGCGGTTGCGCCACGGCGACGGGCTTGCGGTGGATGGCGGCGTGGTGCGGGTCTGCGCCAGGCCGGAACCGCTGCTGGAGATCCATACGCACGACGAGGGCGAGATGGTTCGCATCGCCTGGCATCTTGGCAACCGCCATCTGCCGGTGCAGTTGCTGGACGACCGGATTCGCATCCGGGTGGATCATGTTATCAGGGAGATGGTCGAGCGCCTGGGCGGTCACGTAGACGAGATCGAGGCGCCGTTCGACCCGGAGGCCGGCGCCTATGCCGTGCGGCATCACCATGACAATGACCATGACATGACCATGCATGATGAGTAATCCGCTGCGCCATCGTCGTTGCAAGATATGCCGGCGGCGCGCGCCGCCATGAACGACAACTCTTTGCTTCGCTTGCTCGCCTGGCTCTCTCCGGCATTCCCCACCGGGGCCTACGCGTATTCGCACGGCCTGGAATGGGCGGTGGAGTCCAGGTGACGTGACCGACGAAGCAAGCCTGCATGCCTGGGTTGCTGATGTGCTCGTGCACGGTTCTGGATACAATGATGCGGTCCTGCTGCGTCATGCACACCGTGTCAGCATCCAGTCCGCAGCACTCAACGAACTTGCGGACCTCGCCACCGCCATTGCACCGTCACGCGAACGACGCAGCGAAACGTTAGACCAGGGCACTGCCTTCATTGCTGCCGCCGCCGCATGGTATCCTCCCAACCTGCCGGCACGCGTACCGTACCCCATCGCAGTCGGTGCTCTCGCCGGCACTCATGGCATCGCGGAAGGTGCAACCGCCGCAGCCTATCTCCAGGCGTTCGCGGCAAACCTGATTTCCGCCGCTGTCCGCCTGGTACCACTCGGCCAGAGCACGGGCCTGCGCGTCCTTGCCGCACTGGAACCAGTCATCCTGCGCATCGCCCACGCGACCCGGTCCGCCACGCTCGATGATCTCGGCGGCTGCGCATTCCGATCCGACATCGCCGCCATGCGTCACGAAACCCAATACACGAGGCTTTTCCGTTCATGACCACATCCCCTAACGGCCCGCTGCGCGTCGGTGTGGGCGGCCCGGTCGGCACTGGCAAGACCGCTCTTATGGACGCACTCTGCAAGCAGCTTCGCGCCCGCTATGACATCGCGGCAATCACCAACGACATCTACACCAAGGAGGATGCGGAATTCCTCACCCGAGCCGGATCTCTGCCGCCGGAGCAAATCCTCGGCATCGAAACCGGCGGCTGTCCACACACTGCGATCCGCGAGGACGCTTCGATCAACCTGGCAGGAGTTGCGGAACTGAATCGCCGCTTTCCGTCGCTGGACATCATTCTGATTGAAATCAGGCGGTGACAATCTCGCCGCCACGTTCAGCCCTGAATTAGCCGACCTGACGATTTATGTGATCGATGTCTCTGCCGGCGACAAGATACCCCGCAAGGGCGGACCGGGCATTACGCGCAGCGACCTGCTGGTGATCAACAAGATCGACCTTGCGCCGTTCGTCGGCGCAAACCTGGAAGTGATGGACCGGGACGCCAGGAAGATGCGTGGGGACCGACCGTTCGTGTTCGCCAATATCCGCGGCGGCAAAGGCGTCGCGGAAATTGCCGCCTTTGTCGAGACTGAAGGCGGCTTGCGCTCACGCCGGCTGGGTTAGCGACACGCGCCAATACCCGCCGCCAGCCGACTTCACCTCGCGCATCGCATGGCCTGCGCGGCGCACCAGGTCGGCAAAGCTCTCACCGGTCTTGCGCGTCGCGATCCCAATCGAAAAGCTTACGTCCGGCAGCGACGCCTGCCGAGGGCCGGCCGCCTTTCCGGGCGCGTCCAGGCACAGATCGTCAGCACGCTCCGCTGCGGTCAAATGATCCGCTCCACTCAGCCAGACGGCGAATTCAGCGTCCCCGGTGCGCGCTACCAGATCGGTCGGACGCACCGCAGCCTGCAACAGCATTGCGGCGCGGCGCAGGACCTGGTCACTGCCATCCGGACCGAACAAGAGACAGACATTCTCCAGATTATCCACCTCGGCCAGCATCAATGTGCCGGGCAAATCGTCACGGTCCAGCCGTACCATGTGCCGCGTCGCCTCGGCGACGAACGATCGCTGATTGAGCAGGGCCGTCAGCGGATCAGTCCGGATTGAACGGTACAGGTCGCGCTGGACGGGATCCCGGTCCATCAGCAGCCAGATGATGCCCCCAATCGCATCCACCAACGGCACATCGTCGCTCGCCCAGGCTCGGCCACCGCGGCGGCGCCAAAGCACCAAGCCGATTTTCTCGCTGTTGCTCGCACGGCAGATCGACACGGCGATCGGGCGGCCATTCGGTTCCTGCGACAGTGCCGGCGTGCCGACTTCCGCCCGCCATAACAACATGCCCGCGGTCGTTGCCGGCAGCCCGATCATGCCAGCGCGATGCAATACCTCCGGTTCTTCGGATACCGAGCTAGCCGCGCCACGGATCACTGCGGCGCCTTCCGCGCCGAGGGCCGCCAGGATGGAGTCCAATCCGGCGGTCATCATCTGCGGTGCTCTGGCTTCGCGACGCAGGCAGCGGAGAACGCCGGCCAACTCATCATTCATGCGGCCAATTGCCGCCCGCTGCTGTTGTGTCGCCATGCTACGAAATGCCTATCGGTCGTGTGAAACATCAGCCAGGGTGTCCTCGACGCGCAACGGCGCAGTGGCAATCTGGGCGTCGGGATCGTTGCGGTGGGAACGGATCGTATTCAATGCTTCCGGCAAGGTGCGAAATCGCCCAAGGTCGGCGCCGGTGCGACCGCAGGTGAGGGTCCAGGCATTTTCACCCACTGGGCGGTGAACCAAAAAGCCGATATCGGTCTGGTCCAGTTCGGCAACGATAATCATGTTCCGCAGCCTGGGATCATCCCAACTCCGTTCACTGACATAAGCCGCCGCTACCGCCTGCTCCCCGGTTCGTTCTGTCCCGGCAAACCACTGCGCCAGCACGGCACGCTCCCATTGCGAGACAGAGCGCGTGGGGGAGGCGCCAGCGCTCTGCGTCGTATCAGGCTGCATTCTGCGAGGTCCCCTGAAATCGGCGGCGATTGCTATCGTGAAGGGGGTTGCAGCAGCGTTTCGACTGTCAGAGTCGCGTCTGGCGCAGACGCAGCGCATTGGTGATTACGGAAACCGAGCTGAGTGACATGGCCAGCGCCGCGACCACCGGGCTAAGCAGGATGCCAAAGGCCGGGTACAGCACGCCGGCCGCAATCGGAACACCGATAGCATTGTAAACAAAGGCGAAAAACAAATTCTGGCGGATATTTCGCATGGTGGCACGGCTCAGCGTGATCGACCGTACAATGCCGATGAGGTCACCCTTCACCAGGGTGACGCCGGCACTCGCCATCGCAACTTCGGTGCCGGTGCCCATGGCGATACCGATATCCGCCGCGGCCAGTGCGGGGGCGTCGTTGATGCCGTCGCCTGCCATAGCGACGATTTGCCCTTCGGCTTTCAGACGACGTATGACAGCGTGCTTGTCTTCCGGCAGCACATCGGCCTCGATCTGCTTGATGCCGAGGCCTCGCGCGACAGCTTCCGCAGTGGTACGATTGTCGCCGGTCAGCATGACGAGGAGAATCCCGCGGGCGCGGAGGTCGGCCAGTGCGTGGTGCGTGGTGGCCTTGATCGGATCGGCGATGGCGATGATCCCGGCTGGCGCGGCATCCACCGCGAGGAACAGTGCGGTCGCTCCTTCGCGTCGAAGCGCTTCGGCGTCAGCCTCGAGGGCACCGAGCACTATGCCGAGATCATTCATCAGAGCGACATTGCCCAGCGCCACGGCCGTTCCATCCACGGTGCCGGTAACGCCCTTCCCGGTGACGGACAGGAAGTCTTCGGCTTCAGCAATGGCAAAGTCGCGTTGGCGCGCGAGGGCAACAACGGCGGCGGCCAGAGGATGTTCGCTGGAGCGCTCGAGCGAGGCCGCCAATCGCAGCAGATCATCTTCTGGCCAGCCGCCAGACGGCTTAATGCCGACTACCCGGGGTTTGCCCTCGGTCAGCGTACCGGTTTTGTCGACAACAAGCGTATCCATTTTCTCCAGCCGTTCCAGCGCTTCAGCAGAACGGATCAGCACGCCGGCGGCAGCGCCTTTGCCAACTCCGACCATGATCGACATCGGTGTGGCGAGGCCCAGCGCGCATGGACAGGCAATGATCAGCACCGAGACGGCGGCAATCAGTGCATAGGCCAGGGCAGGGGACGGACCCCAAACTGTCCAGGCCGCGAAGGCGGCGAGCGCCACAAGTATCACTGCAGGAACGAACCAGCTGGCGACATTATCGGCAAGGCGCTGGATCGGTGCGCGGGAGCGCTGCGCTTCGGCGACCATCGCCACGATGCGCGAGAGGACAGTGTCCGAACCGACGTGGTCGGCGCGCATAATCAAGGCGCCGGTACCGTTGACCGTGCCTCCGATCACGCGGTCGCCTGAATGCTTCGACACCGGCATTGCTTCGCCGGTCACCATCGAACTCATCCACGGCGCTGCCGCCGTCGATCACCTCGCCATCGACCGGCACGACGTCGCCCGGACGGATGCGCAGGCGATCGCCAGGATGAATGAGTTCAAGCGGGATCTCCTGATCCTGGCCATCGGGGGCGACGCGGTGCGCGGATTTCGGTGCCAGGCGCAAAAGGGCGCGGATGGCGCCGCCGGTTTGCTCGCGCGCTCGCAATTCCAGCATCTGGCCGAGCAGCACGAGCACGGTGATGACCGCGGTGGCCTCGAAGTACACCGCAACACTGCCATCGGCCGCCCGGAAGCCGGCTGGGAATGCGCCGGGCACAATCGTTGCGATGATGCTGTAAAGCCATGCGGCGCCGGTGCCAAGGGCGATCAGGGTAAACATGTTCAAGTTGCGACTGAGCAGCGAAGCCCAACCACGCTGGAAGAATGGCAAACCAGCCCAGAGCGCAACCGGCGTAGCCAAACCGAGTTGCAGCCAGTTCGACAGGCGCGGCGCGACCAGATGATGAAGCTGCAGGCCGGGGATGTGGCCGCCCATTTCGAGCAAAAACACCGGGACTGTGAGCGCGAGGCCAATCCAGAAGCGCCGCGTCATGTCCGCGAGCTCAGCGTTGGCTTCCGGTTCGGCACTCACCGTCAGGGGCTCCAGTGCCATGCCGCAGATTGGACAGCTTCCGGGGCCGCTTTGGCGGATTTCCGGGTGCATCGGGCAAGTGAAGGTCGCACCGGGCGAAGCAATCGCCGATGCCTTTGGCACCAGATACTTATCCGGCGTCGCCGCGAACTTGGTGCGGCATCCAGCGCAGCAGAAATGGTAGGTAGCACCGCCGTGTTCACAGTGATGGCGCGACGTCGCCAGGTCTACGGCCATGCCGCATACCGGATCGGTCACGCGTCCCTCAGTGCTCTCCTCCCCACGCGCCTCACTGGGGAGGGGAGGCTGCATCTGGTCCATGGCTTGCTCCATCCATCTATCCGCGCTACATATACCCCACCCAGGTATGGTAACAAGATGCACGACGCGACAAAACAAGCCGTGGCGGCGCGGCTGAAGCGGATCGAAGGCCAGGTGGGCGGTGTCCTCCGCATGGTGGAGGACGAGCGCTACTGCGTCGACATCCTCACTCAGATCAATGCGATCCGGGCAGCGCTGCACAAAGTGGAAGAGCAGATTCTGCACGACCACGTGTCCCACTGCGTCGCTGGTGCCTTTGCTTCCGGCGATCCAGTCGAGCAACGGCACAAGGTCGAGGAATTGGTGGAGACCATTGGCCGGATGACGCGCTGAAGGACAGGTTGCGGTATAACGTCCGCATGGCACCGGAACCGCGTGCGAACCCATTGCTGCTTGGCCATGAACAGGCGGAAGCGACGCTGATCGAGGCGTCGCGGTCGGGACGCATGCACCATGCGTGGCTGATTACCGGCTCAGATGGTGTCGGCAAGGCCACGCTGGCCTTCCGCTTTGCACGCCGACTGCTGGCCGGCATGCCGGCAAACGGCTCGCTGGCGCTGGATCCCACGGATCCGGTGTTTCGCCGCGTTGCCGCGGGATCGCATGCCGACCTGCTGACCATCGAGCGCGCTTACGATGAGAAGCGCAAACGGATGCGCACGCAGATTGCGGTGGAAGACGTGCGGCGAATCAGCGGCTTCATGAGCCTCACCCCCGCCGAGGGCGGTTGGCGGGTGGTCGTGGTGGACGGGGCGGAGGAACTCAATCAGGCCTCAGCCAATGCATTGCTGAAAATCCTTGAGGAGCCACCGCCGCGTGCTGTGCTTCTGCTGGTGTGCGGTGCCCCTGGCAGGCTGCTGCCTACCATTCGCAGCCGCTGCAGACGCCTGAGGCTCGATCCACTGGGCCAGGAACCAATGGACCGGTTGCTCGCGACTTATCTCCAGGACCTGTCGGCCGACGAGCGTGGACGGCTTGTGACGGTGGCGGAAGGCTCGCCGGGGCGCGCCCTGTTGCTGGCGGAGGAGGAAGGCCTTGCGATAGCCAGACTGGTGGACGAAGTGCTGGCCGCGCTTCCCAGGCTGGAGCCGGTCCGCGCCTATGCAGTGGCGGACTCGCTTGGGCGCGGCGAGAACGCATTCTCGAATTTCATGGATCTGCTGCGCGCAGGCATCGCGTCGGCGGTCCGCGACGAGGTGCGCGGACGGGCCGATCCTGAGCAGTCGCGGCTCGTTGCCTTGCGTCCCCTTGATGCCTGGGGCGACGTGTGGCACGCGCTGACGCGGCTGCAGGACGAAACCGAGCGCTTCGCCCTGGACAAACGCCAGGCGATCGTAGCGGGCCTCGGGATGCTCAGCGGAAATATGGCATGAACAAGCGGTTCTATATCACGACGCCGATCTATTACGTGAACGGCCCGCCGCATCTGGGCCACGCCTATACGTCGATCGCCACCGACGTCATGGCGCGGTTCAAGCGGCTGGATGGCTGCGACGTATTCTTCCTGACCGGCACCGACGAGCACGGCCAGAAGGTGGAACAGGCTGCGGCGGCGGCTGGCGTGGACCCACAATCATTTACCGACAGGATCTCCGCCGACTTTCGTGACATGTCGGTCAAGATGGGGGTTTCGTTCGACGACTGGATCCGCACCACCGAGCAGCGGCACAAGGTGTCATGCACCGAGTTGTGGCGGCGGATCGAGGCGAACGGCGACATCTATCTCGGCCACTACGAAGGCTGGTACGCGGTTCGCGATGAAGCATTCTATGATGAGGACGAACTCACCACGCGGCCGGACGGCAGCAAGGTGGCGCCCAGCGGCGCACCGGTGGAGTGGGTGAGGGAGCCTTCGTATTTCTTCCGCCTGTCAGCCTGGCAGGACAGGCTGCTGAAACTTTACGAAGAACAGCCGGATTTCATCCTGCCCTCCAGCCGCCGCAACGAGGTCATGAGCTTCGTGCGCGGCGGGCTGCGCGATCTTTCGGTCAGCCGGACCACTTTCAAGTGGGGCATCCCGGTGCCGGGCGCACCTGACCACGTAATGTATGTCTGGCTGGACGCGCTGAACAACTACGTCACCGCCTGTGGCTTTCCCGACGAGACGGCGCCGCGCTGGAACTACTGGCCGGCCGATGTGCATTTGGTCGGCAAGGACATCATCCGGTTCCACGCGGTCTATTGGCCGGCCTTCCTGATGTCGGCCGGCCTGCCGTTGCCGCGCCGGATCTCCTCGAACGGCTGGTGGGTCGTCGAGGGCGAGAAGATGAGCAAGTCACTCGGCAACGTCATCGAAGCGCGGCAATTGGCCGACACCTACGGGCTGGATCAGATCCGCTACTTCCTGCTGCGCGAGAAGCCGTTCGGCGCCGATGGCAGCATCAGCCACCAGGCGATCGTGACCCGGATCAATGTCGATCTGGCGAATGACCTGGGCAACCTGGCGCAGCGCTCGCTGTCGCTGATCGCGCGGAACTGCGACGGCATGCTGCCGGGGAGGGGGCCTGTTACCGAGGATGACGCGGAACTGCTGGCGGCGGCTGATGCGCTGCCGGGCCTGGTGCGCAACCGGCTGGACCGCCAGGCATTCCACGAGGCGCTGGAGGATGTCTGGAAAGTTATGCGGGCGGCCAACGGCTATATCGACCGCCAGGCGCCCTGGGCCTTGCGGCGCACGGATGTGGTGCGGATGGGCGCGGTACTGCGGGTGCTGGCAGATGTGCAGCGCGTGATCGCAACGGTGCTGCAGCCATTCATGCCCGGCAGCATGGCCCAGATGCTCGACCAGCTGGGCGTGCCTGCCGATGCGCGGATGCTGGCTGATCTGGCGATGCCGTTGACGGATGGCGTGGCGTTGCCGGCGCCGCACGGCGTGTTCCCGCGTTATGTCGAGCCCGCCGCTTGATTGCAACTGCGCTCCTCATGGCTGATATCTGGTGTAATTTACTGATGCTGGTAGATTCCCATTGCCACCTCGACTACTTCACGGACGCTGAACGGCCCGATGTGCTGGCGCGCGCGGCCGCCGCCGGCGTGGATGAGATGGTGACGATTGGCACTACGCTGGCGCAATCGGAGAGGCTGCCGGCGCTGACCGAGGCGCAACCGAATCTGTGGTGCACGGTCGGCGTGCATCCGCACCATGCGGCCGAAGCGCCGATCCCGACACCCGAAGCGCTCGCTGCGCTGACCGGCCATCCGCGCGTCATCGGCATCGGCGAATCCGGCCTGGACTATTTCTACGATCGGTCGCCGCGCGACGTGCAGCAGATCAATTTCCGGGCCCATATCCGCGCCGCCCGGTTGGCCGGATTGCCGCTGGCCATCCACGCCCGCGACGCTGACGATGATATCGCAAAGATCCTGCAAGATGAACGCGATAACGGTGGAGAGTTCGCCTTCCTGCTGCACTGCTTCAGCTCGTCCCGGGCGCTTGCCGAGGCAGCTATTGGCATTGGCGGCTATGTCAGTTTCTCCGGCATCCTAACCTTCCCGCGCTCCACCGAATTGCGGGAGATAGCGCGCGACCTTCCAGCGGATCGGCTGCTGGTGGAGACCGACGCGCCGTACCTCGCGCCTGTGCCGTTCCGCGGCAAGCGCAACGAGCCGGCGCTACGTCGCGCACACAGCAAAGGTCCTGGCCGAGGTCCGCGGCCTCGAACCAGAGGCGCTGGCCGACCTCACCACGGCAAATTTCCGCCGCCTGTTCCGCAAGACGGCCTGACAGCGAATGCGGGTGAGTCTGCTCGGCACCGGCGGGTCCGCCGGCGTGCCGATGATCGGCGGCGCGGATGGCAGCGGCGACTGGGGCGCCTGCGATCCGGCCGAACCGCGCAACCGCCGCACCCGATCCAGTATCGTGGTAGAGAACGCGGAGGGAACACGCCTGCTGGTGGATACTTCACCGGACATGCGAACGCAGTTGCTGGACTGCCAGGTGCCCGGGGTGGACGCGATCCTCTATACGCATCGCGCACGCCGACCACATCACCGGCCTGGACGACGTCCGGCATCCTGAACCGCATCGCCGGCCGGCCGCTGGATGCATTTGCCACGCCACGAGACACTTGAGGAGCTGGACTCGGCGGTTCGGCTACGCGTTTCGACCCTGGCAGCCGCCTGGATTCTTCCGGCCAGTGCTTGTGCCACGCGAGGTTTTACCTGGCCAGATCCGTGACCGTAGCTGGAATGCGGGTCGAACTGTTCGAGCAGAACCATGGCTTTTCGCGATCGCTTGGCCTGCGCATCGGCGGCTTTGGCTATTCGACGGACGTTGTTGACCTGGACGACGCGGCATTCGCTGCGTTGGAAGGCGTCGATACCTGGGTGGTCGGCTGCTTCCTGCGCCAAGGCCCGCACAAGACCCACGCTGATCTTGGCCAGGTGCTGACCTGGGCTCAGCGCGTCGGCGCGCGACGAACGGTCCTGACCCATATGGGGACGGACATGGATTGGGCCTGGCTGAAGGCGCATTTGCCGCAGGGCGTAGAGCCTGGGCACGACGGCATGCAACTTGACTTAACATAATATATCTTATGCGGCACATGGGCCCGCCTGAGACCCGAATTGATGCCGGCCCCACCGCTCCCTATGGTTGTCCGATGGCACACCCCATCACGGGACACGGCAACCGATGCTGAGTGCGGAAGCCGAACTGCGGCGATTGCTCGACATCATGGCGGCGCTTCGCGACCCGGTTCACGGTTGTCCTTGGGACAGGCAGCAGAGCTTCGACACCATAGCGCCTTACACGATCGAGGAAGCCTATGAGGTCGCCGATGTCATCGCGCGGCGTGACCTGGCATCGCTGCCGGATGAACTGGGCGACCTGCTGTTCCAGGTTGTCTACCATGCGCGGATGGCCGAGGAAGCCGGCCAGTTCGGCTTTACCGAAGTGGCACGGACGATCGCCGACAAGATGATCCGTCGGCACCCGCATGTGTTCGGTGAGGCGACGGTGTCGGATGCCGCAACCCAAACCGCCGCGTGGGAGGCACAGAAAAGCGCCGAACGGGCTGACAGGGCCGAAACCGGCGCATTGGCCGGTGTCCCGGATGGCCTCCCTGCCCTGACCCGAGCCGCCAAATTGACGTCCCGCGCTGCGCGTGTCGGCTTCGACTGGCCGAATGCGGAGGCAGTGCTGGAAAAACTCGACGAGGAGGTAGCTGAGCTTCGGGCGGAACTGCCGACGAGCGATCCCGAGCGGCTGGCGGACGAACTGGGCGACTTGCTGTTTGTGCTCGCCAATCTCGCGCGGAAACTCGATCTCGATCCCGAGACGTGCCTGCGGCAGGCGAACCAGAAATTCATGCGGCGATTCAATAAAATGGAGCAAAATACTGCTTCAGAAGGAAAGACCCTTGTTGAGATGCCGCTCGAAGGTATGGAAGCTGAGTGGCAGAAAGTAAAACAGAACGAATAGCTTAGGGCCCGATTATCATGCCCGATGAGAACTGGCTGAGGGTGAACCGGGCCAACTGGAACGAACGGGTGTCGATCCATGTCGGCACCCCCACCTACGATATGGGTCCGCTACGTGCCGGCACCGCTCGGAAAAACGCCATCGAGGAGGCAGAACTCGGCCCGGTGAACGGGCTGCGGCTATTGCATCTGCAATGCCATTTCGGCCATGACAGCCTGATCCTGGCGCAGCAAGGCGCGATGGTGGTCGGCCTGGATTTTTCACCCCCCGCGATCGCCGCGGCGCGGGCTCACGGCGAGGAACTGGGGCTCGCCGATCGCGTTCGCTTCGTCGAGGCTGATCTCTATGACGCGCCGCGCGCCATCGGCGAACCGGCTTCATTCGATCGGGTGTACGTCACCTGGGGCGCCATCTGTTGGTTGCCTGACATCGCCGGATGGGCGCGAGTCGTCGCGCATTTCCTCAAGCCGGGTGGGTCGCTGTATTTCGCGGAAGGCCATCCGGCGGCGTTGGTGCTCGACGACCTGACGCCGCAGGCGAACGGACACCCCGGATTCTTCATGCCGTATTTCCACACCGAGCCGCTCGTGCTGGATGATGCGACGGACTACGCCGATCCCTCGGCGCGCCTGACCAACAGCACGACCCATCAATGGATCCATCCGCTTGGCAGCGTGGTCACTGCCCTGATCGCTGCGGGACTGCGCCTCGACTGGTTACACGAACACGATGCCGTCACCTGGCGCATGTTCGGCTGTCTCACTGAGGGCTCCGATGGACTGTATCGCTGGCCCGACAAGCCGTGGCTGCCGCTGGCTTATTCGCTGGCCCGACAAGCCGTGGCTGCCGCTGGCTTATTCGCTGCAGGCCACGCGGCTGTAGAGCGGCCTCCTTCGCGAGCGTCTCAGATTGGTGCGCGAGCGATGGTCAGCAGAGCCTGATCCGCATTGACAGCGTGCGCCGCTCGCCGGGCGGGATCAGCATGAGGCCTGGCTTGTCACGAAAGTCGCCGTCGAAGTCAGTTGGGCTGTGCATGCCATGCCATGGCTCGATGCAAAGGAAATCACCGCCTGCGCGCGACCAGATGCCGAGTTGTTCGAAACCCTCCCACGCCACCTCGACGGCAGGCGCACCAGGAGCGGTGTAACGGACCGAACTGCTGGCGAGCCGATCCAGGATCACGGCATCTGCCGCGAACAGCGACGGATCCAGTGGTAGCGTCTGGCCCACGATCGGCGTCGGTTCCGGAGACGGACGGAGCAGCCCGTTCGCCAGGCGGCGGGCCGGCGCGGTCTCGGGCTCCGCGAATTCCAGAACGTGTGCGGCCTTGTCCAGCCCTTCCATCAGCGGCCAGATGAACCCTGGATGCGCGCCCACGGACGCCGGCAGGATGTCGCGCCCGGGATTCGCGACAGTGAAGCTCGTCACCAGGGCATCATCATCGAGGGCGAACGCAATTTCGAGCCGGAACGCGAACGGATAGACCGCCCGCGTCTCGATGTCCTCATGCAGCACCAACCGGCAGCCGGTGGCGCTGCGGTTCAGCCACGCGAACCGCTTGTCGCGGGCAAAGCCGTGCTGTGGCAAATGATATGCCTTGCCCTGATGACGCAGTGTGTCGTCCTTCAGGCGGCCGACAATCGGAAACAACACCGGCGCATGGCGTGGCCATACTGGCGCCGCCTGCCAAAGCATCTCCTCACCGGTCGCGTCACAAAGCGAACAGAGCTCCGCACCATCCGCCTTCACCGTGGCGGACAAAGTTCCATTCGACAGCACGTGCCGATCCATCATCGAAGGTCAACGGCCAATGATCAGATGACCCAGGATAGCGTCTCCGGTCGACGCTGACGACTCCATCGCGCTGCCGCGCGGTCGTTTCGTGTAGCAAGGCCGCAATCGCGGCATCAGCGCATCGACCGATTTCGGCAAGCCGTGCGGCGTCAGTGCCGTCGTTTCGTGTTCAGCTCTCTGCAAAGCAACCGGGCAGGCGGGCCGGCCTGCTCGGATCACGTATCGAGCTCGGCCCGTACCGCTGCTTCCAATTCCTTCATGCGGAACGGCTTGCGAAGGAACCGGCGCGAGACCTGCTGGGATATGAAATAGCCGGAGATCAGGATGATCTTCAGGTCGCGCCGGCGCTGCGTCGCGACATCGGCCAACTCGATGCCCGACATGTCGGGCATCCGGATATCCGAAATGATCATGCTTAGATCTGGTGTCCGCGCCAGCAGCTCAAGGGCCTCTGCACCCCCTGTTGCCTGCAGCACCCGGTAGCCGAAGTCCTCGAGGAATTCGGCAACGATCACCCTCACCTCCGGGTCGTCGTCGACGATCATGAGCTTTGGGCGCTCCGCACATCTTGCTTCAGGCGTGGCGGTCTCGCTTTGCGTCAAACAGGACACCGTGTCTCCCCGGGCAACTGAAAGCGGGCCCTCCGGCCCGTTCTCAGACGCTGCTACCACGTATCGATCTGGCGGCAATCAGCCGGCGTCAATACCACTGTCGCGGCTTCATCGCCCACGTCGATGATGGTTCAGGAGCGTGACGGTCCATCACAAACGTGCGACTAGGGGAACTGATTGCAACATGGTTGCGGAAACTCGACGTGACCGGCGTTCCGTGCAATGTGTTTTTGACGAAATCCCAGCCGATGAGAATGGAGGCACAATGAATTTGTCAGCGGCCCAGGGTCCCCTCGCCCGCTTCAAGGTGCTTGATCTGTCGCGTGTGCGCGCGGGTCCGACCGCCGTGCGTCAGCTTGCCGACTGGGGAGCCGAGGTGATCAAGGTTGAGTCGCCTGAAGGCGATGCTGGTATGGGCGGAGAGCGACACGGACCGGATTTTCAAAACCTGCACCGCAACAAGCGCAGCATGACGCTCAACCTGAAGTCACCCGAGGGCGTGGACATTCTGAAACGCCTTGCACGCGATGTCGACGTGCTGGTCGAGAACTACCGTCCCGATGTGAAGTTCCGCCTCGGTATCGATTATGCGACCTTGCACGCGGTCAATCCGCGTCTGGTCTATGCCAGCATCTCTGGCTTTGGTCAGGATGGTCCATACCGCGAGCGCCCCGGATTCGATCAGATCGCGCAAGGCATGGGCGGGCTGATGTCGATCACCGGGCTCCCAGGGCAGGGACCCGTGCGTGTCGGCATTCCTGTGGCCGACCTGACCGCCGGAATCTTCTGTGCGATGGGCATCCTGGTGGCATTGCTCGAGCGCGAGCAATCAGGGGAGGGGCAATGGGTGCAGAGCAACCTGCTGGCAGCGCAGATTGCCATGCTGGACTTCCAGGCGGCGCGCTGGACGATTGGCCATGAGGTACCGGAGCAGGCGGGCAACGACCATCCTACCAGTATACCGACTGGTGTCTTTCAGACCGCCGATGGTTACTTCAACATTGGCGCCGCCGGCGAGGCGATCTATCGCCGCTTTTGCAAAGTGATCGAAGCACCGCAGCTCGCGAGTGATCCGGCCTTCGCCACCAATGCCGATCGTTCCAGGAACCGCGCCCGGTTACACGACGCGATCAGTGCGATCACGCGCAGGCGTACCACGGCCGAATGGATTGAACTGATGAACGAGGCAGGCGTACCCTGCGGGCCGATCTACAAGATGAACGAGGTCTTCGCGGATCCGCAGGTTCGTCACCTCAACATGACGCGCCATGTGCAGCACAAGGTGCTGGGTGATGTGGAGGTTGTCGGCCAGGCGGTGGAACTATCGCGCACGCCGTGGAGTGTGCGAACAGCGACGCCTGAGCCAGGCGAACACACCGACGAGGTGCTGCGCTCGCTGGGCTATGGCGATGCCGAGATCGCCGGACTGCGCGAGCGGAAGGTGGTTTAGCCTGTAACCTTGCCCTGACCCGTCATTTCGAAAAGGCGAGAATCCAGCGGCCGCCCAACGGTGCTGCGACGCCTGGGTTCTAGCCTTCTGCGCGGGGAATGACGTGGCCGCGGCGCTACGGCGCGCGGGTATAGCGTGTCGTGGAGGTCGGCCGCGTTCCGGCGGTGGTGATCACCACGGGTTCCGCCGGCAGCATGCCGTGGCTCGCCCTGCCCTTCCCACAGCCAATAGCGTGTTGTCGCCCGCGCCGTTGACCGCGACAACCTTGTGGTTGCCCTTGGCGTCGATGGCATGGACTGTCACTCGGCTGATCAGCCCGCCCTTCAGCGCTCGCATATCCTCCACCGCTTCGCCCACTGCATCGGCAACACTGGCACCCTGCTTCATGTACAGCACGATGGAGCGCGCGGTGCAGCAACGGATGGTCATCTCGCCCGCGCCGGTGCACGCCGCGGCCCCATAGCGTGTGTCGGCATAGGAGCCGGCACCGATGATTGGACTGTCGCCTAGCCGGCCGGGATACTTCCAGCCCCAGCCGGATGTGCTGGTGCCGGAAGCAGATATTGCCCGCGCCGTCATGTGCCAGGAACACTGTGGTATCGCGGCCAACCTCCGGATCGATGGCATGGCGGCATAGCGGTGCCAGTGCCGTATCCGGCCAGGCACGGCGCTGCTTCTCGGGCACCTCATTGTCGAACCAGTCCTGCCAGGCGCGGCGGGAATCCTCAATCAGGTTATCCGCTGCTTCGGCGCCGATCTCGCGGGCAAAACGGGCGGCCCCCTTGCCCCACCAGGAATTCGTGCGGCAGCCGGCGCATGATCTCGCGCGCAACGCTGACCGGATGCAGATAGCCTTGCAGCGCGCCGACCGCGCCGGAACGCAGCGTGGTGCCATCCATCATGCAGGCATCCAGCTCCATCTCGCCCAGCAGGTTAGGCCAACCGCCACGGCCGACGGTGCGCACCGAAGGATCCGCCTCGATCATACGGATGCCGGCCTCGATCGCGTCGAGCCCCTGAGCCCCCTGCGCAAGCAACCGTGCGGTGGTTGGCACGCCGAGTGTGCCTTCGTTGTTGGTAACCAGGATCATGGCGATTTCGGTCCATCTTCGGTTTGGGCAGTGTGACATCGTCAGTCAGCGCGGCGGGTTCGATTTTGCCTCGTCGGTGCAGTCCGGCTCAAGGGGCACTGCCCGACAAAATTCATCGAACCGGAACAGACGGTACGCCGGACACCGCCTAATGGAGCTCGCTCGCATATCAGATGATGGAGACACGTCATGCATCGGCTTCTTCCTGTCGCCGCATGCGCGGCTTGCCTGTTCACGGCCACTGCGCAGGCCAGCGCGCCGGATTGTCCGAATGGCGGTACCGTGCGCTTCGGTGTGGTGCCGGGCGAAGACACCATGCAACTGACGCCGATCTATGCTCGTATCGGCAAGCTGCTCGCCGACCGACTAGACTGTGCGGTCACCGTGCAGTTCGGCACCAACTACACCGCGACCATCGAGGCTATGCGCGCCGAGCGCATCGAGCTTGGCGTGTATGGCGCATTCAGCTACGTGCTGGCGCACAAGGTCGCCGGCGCCGAAGCGGTAGCGGGCTACGCCAACCCCGAGGGAAAGCCCTCGACCTACACAGCAAGCATCGTGACGTGGCCGGGCACCGGCATCACCAGCCTCAAGGACATTGTCGGCAAGAGTTTCGCGTTCTCGGATCCGGCCTCGACCTCCGGGCACCTGATCCCGGCCTACGGCCTGCGCAAGAACGGCATCGACCCGGACCACGACATCAAGCCCGTCTATACTGGCACACATACAGCGAGCTTCGAGGCAATTCGAAACCACAAGGTCCTGGTCGGCGAGATGAACAGCACGGTTATCTCGGCGGCGACCGTGCAGGGCATCTACCGCCCGGACGACTATGTCCGGCTGTGGCTGTCGGATCCGATCCCGGGCGGGCCGTTTGCAGTTCGCGGCAACCTGCCACCCGGGTTCAAGGCGCGGCTAACCCAAGCTCTGCAATCGCTGGATTTGACCAGCCTGCCCGAGCGAGACATGAAGATCCTCGGCCGCGCCGGCAGCCATGGTCTGGTGGCCGTGACCGATGCCAGTTACGACGGCATCCGCGATGTCGTGCAGGTGCTGCACATCGACCTGAGCAAGATGAACGAGTGAACCCTGTCATTCGATCAGATAGCGCGCTAGATGACGCCCTCCTCGGCAAGCCGCTCCACGTCGCTGCGGCGACATGCCGAGCAGTTCGGTCAGCAGCCACATGTTGTCCTCGCCGTAGCACGGCGCGCCGCGGTTGATCGGGCCGCCGATATAGGCCGGGGTCTGGCTGAACTTCATCGGCAATTCGTAGACCGGCCAGGTGCCGATCTTCGTGCCGGTGACCTCGGTCAGCCATTTCAGATGCCGCAGCTGCGGATCGTGGTCGCAGCGATCCTCGGCGTTCTGGCACACGCCGGCCGGCACGCCGGCACGCTGCAGCTTCATCATCAGTCATAGCGGTCCTGCGTGCGCGTCCAGGCCTCGACCGCTGCATCGAGCGCATCCTGATGCAGCAGCCGATGCTCCAGCGTGCGAAGCGGCGATCGTCCAGCCATGCCCCCTGCCCGGCCACCTGCGCCAAGCGCGTGCCATTCCGCGTCGGTGAAGCAGGCGATGGCGATCCAGCGATCCTTGCCCGGCGCAGCGATAGGCGCCATGCGGCGCGGCCGGCTTGTAGGGCGAGCGGTTGCCGTAGCGCCGCCACTCGCGCTCGTTCGCCGACCAGTCGAGGATCGTCGCCCCGGTCAGGAACAGTCCGGACTCGCACTGCGAGGCGTCGATCCACTGGCCCTCGCCGGTGCGCTCGCGGTGATAGATCGCGCCGAGCAGCGCCAGCGCGTAGCCGTAGGCGCCCATCCAGTCGAGATAGGAATAGCCCCAGCCGACCGGCATCGCCGGCTCGGGCAGGCCCGACATGTCGCCCTGCCCGCCAAACGCCGCGGCCACCGGGCCGACGGTGCGCATCCGCCCATAGGTGCCGTGCGCGCCCATGCCGGATTGCTGGATGTAGATGATGTCCGGCCGGATCGTCTTCATCACGTCGTAGCCGAGGCCCAGCCGTTGCAGCACGCCGGGCGAAAATCCCTCGGCGACGACATCGCAGATCGCGCACCAGGTCCTTGGCGATCTGCAAGCCCTTCGGGTGGCGGATGTTCAACGAAATGCCGCGCTTGCCGGCATTCTTGTTGTTGAACTGGCCGCCCATGTCGGGGTCCTTGCACCCCGGGCAGCGGGCCGGTCGCCGCATCGCGCGCCGCACGGCCGCCGACCGGCGCCATCGCCGCCAGCCGCGTGTCGGGATTGTCCTTCCATTCGACCTTGAAGCTCTCCGCACCCATCGCGGCGAGAAACCGCGTGCCGCCGGCCGACGCAAGGAACCAGGCGAAATCGAGGATTTTCACGCCCTGCAGCGGGAACGGCTTGTTGTGCAGCGCCGAGAGCCTCGGGTTGCTCGACGCCGCGCGGCTCGGCCGGCACGCTCGGCCGCCGCGCCGCTTCGCCCAGCACCGCCTCGGTGTCCTCGCCCAGCAACGGCGCGCGCCGCCCGACCTGCCAGCTCGTCCTGTTGCTGAGCCACTTGCTGGTCGGATAGCGGAAGCTGCGGCCATGCTCCGGATGCTCGACGTCGGCAAAGCTCTTGCGCTTCAGCCAGTGCTCGTCCAGCGCGTTCTCATGCGGCTTGCGCAGCGGCGCCCATAGCAGGCCGGCATCCTGCGCCTCGCGCCACGGCATGTCGGCATAGGTCCAGGCACGGATGAAGCGCTGCACGACGTCCAGCATATGCGCCCGCGTCTCGTCGCCGGCCGCCGAACCGGGCACCTGGCGCGCCTTCAGATCGGCATCCGGCGGCGGCGGCTGGAGATCCGCCTGCATGCCGTATTTCGACAGCAGCGGCACCAGGTTCTTCAGGTCGCGCGCACCCATGCCGTGCGACATGAACCAGCGCCCGTCCTTGGTGTGGCTGATGCGAGGGCGAGTGGTTCGGGCGTTTCCGCCGCGTGACGATTGGTCATCCGCCATATCGGCACGCGCCGCATCACCCAATGCATGATGTCGAGTTCGGGGTTCTTCGACACCGCCTCGTGCACCGCCACCGAAACATCCTGCCCCTGTCCGCTGCGATGCCGATGGATCAGTGCGGCGATGATGCCGGTGGCCAGTTGCTCGCCGGCAATGTGGTAGGCGTGCCAGATCTGCGGCGCGATCGGCGGCGTGTCGTATTCCAGGTTGGGGTCGGGATCGTAGCCGCAATTCATCATGACCCCGCCGAGCGCGAGGTGGATCAGATCGGAGCTTTTGAAATCCTTCCACGGCCCGTCATCGCCGAACGGCGTCATGCGCGCCGTTACCAGCGCTGGGAAGCGCGCGCCGAGCGCGGCACGGTCCAGCCCCAGTGCCTCGTTCAGCGCGCCGCAGCTTGCATCCAGCAGCACGTCCGCGCCGCCCAGCAGACGCAGCAAGTGCTCGCGCGCCGGAGCCTCGCGCAGATCCAGCACCACCGACTTCTTGTTGCGATTGTAGTTCCAGAAGAACAGCGAGCGCTCGGGGCCGGGCTGGTCGTCCAGGAATGGGCCGATCCGTCGCGTCGCATTGCCTTCCGGCGGTTCGATCTTCACCACCTCGGCGCCGAGCCCGGCGAGCAGCAGGCCGGTATATTCCGCCCGTTCGTCGGCGACCTCGATGACCCGCAGGCCGGCCAGCATGCCCGGACCGGCATTGCCCATCATCTCACCGGGGCCGCGCGCGATCTCGCTTGCGTCCGTCATGGTGTTTCCTCCTTACGGCCGCGTTCGCCGCAGCATCTCCAGCAAGATGGCATGGAACTGCTCGGGCGCCTCATACGCCACCCAATGACCCGCACCCGGGATCATGCGTACATCGGCGTCCGGCCGCATCGCGCGCAATGCCGCAACGCGCTCCGGCGCGCGAGGATTGGCTGGCGCATCCTTTTCGCCCCAGATCCCGTTCACCGGTGCTACAACTGCCCAATCGCCCGCTGCAACGCGCCGCTGCGCGACAGCGTCGGGGTCTTCAATCGCGAGTGCCGGGTGTTCCATTCCTGGATCGCCAGCGCCAGATCGTCGATCTTCGCCGGATCGGCGATCATCAGTCGATTGAGGTTGGTGTGATGTGCCGCAACGCGCTCCTCGCCCCTAAGGTGCCGCACCTTCATCAGTTCGACTGCGCTGCCCGACGGCCCTACGCCGCTCGAACCTATGATCGTCACCGACCGCACGCGCGCGCCATGGATCGCCCCGACGCAGCTCGCCATCGTGCCGCCGAAGGAGAACCCGGCGACGTCATAGCGGGCATCTGCGCCAAGCACCATGTCGATGCCGCGCGCGACGATCTCCGCAACCTGCGCCGCATCGTCGCCTTCCGGCGGAAATGCGGACTCGCCCAACCCGGGCAGATCCGGCACCAACAAGCGATAGTCGCGCGACAGCACGTCGATATTGTGCGCCCAATGCCGCCACGAGCCGGCGCCGCCGTGGAACAGCACCAACACCGGGCCGTCCCCCCAGGACCGCCAAACCATCATTCCATCGCCGCACGGCGTTTCCGTTCGCTTCGCGGCACGTTCGAGCCGGTCCAGAAAAGCTGCCGGCCCTTGGTCGATCCGATCGTTCATCCTGTTTCCATTTGCGGATATTCGTGGAAGGCTAGGGACGCCGCCGCGACATCGTCAAGGCCGGACCCACCCGTGACGGAACGCACCGCGCCATGTCGATTGTCTTCATCGGCGACATCCACCAGCAATGGAACAAGGTTGAGCGCGGACTCGCCGCACTGAACCCTCTGCCGACGCGCCGCCATCCTTTTCGGCGACCTCCAGTGTGATCGGCCGTTGGACGACCTGGCGGCACCACTGCTTGATCGCGGCATCGATGTGCATTGGATCTTCGGCAACCACGATAACGATGGCGGCCCGGAGATGTGGGCCAACCTGGTCGAGCCGCAACGCAATCCGCGCACCACACAAGGCGCGCTGCACGGCAAGGTGGCGGAGATCGCCGGAGTGCGCATTGCCGGGCTTGGCGGCACATTCCGTCCACGCATCTGGGAACCGCCCGATCGGCCTCGCCTGCATCGCCGCGAGCAATTGCCCGAAGACCTTGCGGGCCTCGGCCCCGGCTGGCGCGAGGAGCATATCGCTGCGCTGGTCCATTCTCTCGGCGCAACGGCGATCTGGCCGGAAGACTATGACTGCCTCGCGGGCCAGCGCGCCGATATCCTGGTAACCCATGAGGCGCCGCGCAGCCATCCCGCAGGCAATGCCGCACTGGACGCTCTGGCGCGCGCCATGGGAGCCGACCTGATCGTGCATGGCCACCATCACGTCACCTATCGCGCGGTGGCACAGGACGGGCTGCGCGCGATGGGCGTCGCGTCCGCCTGGGGCACCACGATCGACGGCGAGCCGCTCTGGCCAGGCGAGGCGCCACGCCATCTTGGCCAGCTCATCGCCGGATGGTCGCTTGAGGCGGAGGCGACGAACCGGTAAGACGGCGGGAAGCGGGAGGCACAAGAAAGCCGTGGACTTGGAAGTCCTGATCGAGAACGTCCTGAACGCGCTAGCCGCAGGCATCACCATCGGCTGCATCTACGGCCTGATGTGCATCGGCCTCGGGCTGATCTTCGGCATCATGCGCATCGTCAACTTCGCGCAGGGCGAGCTGCTGATGCTCGGCATGTACGCCAGCCTGTACCTGGTGACCGGCGGAGGCGTGCTGGCTTTCCTGGGCCCCTATTTCGGCCCGTTCGTCGGCGCGCTCTGTGCCGGCCCGATCGTGTTTGCCGGCGGAGCGTTGCTGCACAAGTTCCTGATATCCCGGGTTTCCGGTCTGCGCACCGCAGGTAGCCTCGATGACGGGCATTTCGGCCAGCTCATCATCACGCTCGGGATTTCGCTGATCCTGCAGAATGGCGGCCTGATCCTGTTCGGCTCCACACCGGAAGCGGTGCGCACGCCCCTCGCCTCTCGCGCGTTCGAGCTCGGCCCGATCTATGGCGACGCGACGGTGTTCCTCAACAAGGCGCGCCTGATCGCCTGCGCGGTCGCGATCGTCACCGCGATCACGCTGTATCTGGTGCTGGAATACACCCGACTCGGCAAGTCACTGCGGGCCGCGGCCGACAATCCGACGGCGGCGACCTATATGGGCATCGACGTCGATCGTGCCTATCGCATCGCCTTCGCACTTGGCTGCGGCATCACCGCGGTCGCCGGCGGGCTGATGGCAACGTATCTGTCGTTCGGTCCGTTCATCGGCCTCGACTACGTCATCATCATGTATTCCGGCGTCGTGCTCGGCGGCATGGGCAGCATCCTGGGCGCGTTCTGGGGCGGACTGACCGTTGGCTTCGTGCAGCAATGTTCGGCCCTGGTGCTGCCGCCGCAATTGCAGAACGCCGCGATCTTCGTCGTATTCCTGCTGATCGTCATGCTGCGCCCGCAAGGCCTGTTCGGCCGTTCGGCGGAACGCGCATGAGGGTCGGAGCGCACACACGGCTGCGGCGCGATGGGCTCGCGTTGGCGCTCGTAGCGGTGGTTTATCTGATCGCCGCCAGCCTGGTCACCAACAGCTACTACCAGCTGATCCTGACCCTGGTGCCGATCTGGGCGGTGTTCGGCGTATCGTGGAATATCCTGTCCGGCTATGGCGGGCAGCTTTCATTCGGCCACGCCTCGTTTTTCGGCATCGGCGCCTATACCGTGACGCTGGCGCTGGTCTATCTGGACCTGACGCCCTGGCTCGGCATTCCGCTCGGCGCACTGGTCGGCGCGGCGGCGGGCATCGTCATCGGCATGCCGACCTTCCGGCTGCGCGGGCATTATTTCGCGCTGGCGATGCTGGCCTATCCGCTGGCCATCCTGTACGTGCTGCAATATCTGGGCTTCCAGGAAGTCTCCCTGCCGATGCATCGGGAGCATCCGGTGGCACTATCTCGAATTCTCCGATCCGCGACTCTACACGCTGGTCGCGGTGGTCCTGCTGGCCGCCGGTCTTGTCGTGTCGATGCTGGTGGAGAACTCCCGCTTCGGCCTCGCGTTGATGGCGATCCGGCAGAACGAGCTGGCAGCCGAGGCCGCGGGCATCAATTCCTGGCGCTGGAAGATGCGCGCGCTGGTCGATGTCCGGCGCGATCGCCGCCGCTGCCGGCGGCCTTTATGCCTGCGTTCTGCTGGTGGTGACGCCGGATTCCGTGTTCGGCATGCTGGTCTCCGCGCAGCCCGTGGTGGTGACGCTGTTCGGCGGCGTCGCGTCGATCTGGGGACCGGTGATCGGCGCGGCGATCCTGGTGCCGCTCGCCGAATCCCTGAACGCCGAACTCGGCAATATCATTCCCGGCATCCAGGGCGTGGTGTACGGCGCGGCGATCATCCTGATCATGCTGGCCTCGCCCGACGGACTGTTCTGGACCGTGCGCGACCGCTTGTTCCGCCGCGCGTTGCCGGAACCAGCGCCGGTGCTACCGGCAACAACTCCTGTCCGACAGGTCGTGCAGCATGGGCATGGTGGCACAGAACTGCTGCGGGTCGAGGGCCTGTCGCGGTCGTTCGGCGGCTTGCGCGCGGTCAGCGAGGTCAGCTTCTCCGTCGCGGAGGGCGAGATCCTCGGCATCATCGGCCCGAACGGCGCCGGCAAGACGACGCTGTTCAATGTGCTGAACGGCGTGCTGACCGCCGATGAGGGCGTTGCCGACTTTGGCGGCCAATCGATGCTGGGCCGCAAGGTGCACCAGGTCTGCCGCATGGGCGTCGGCCGCACCTTCCAGGTGGTGCGCAGCTTCCCGCGCCTGCCGCTGCTCGACAACGTCATCGTCGGCGCCTATGGCGCGGGCCTGCCCGATCATGCCGCGGTCGAGGCGGCGGTCGGCGCGCTGCGCGCGCGTCGGGCTGCATCGTCAGGCCGGCAGCGCAGCCGGGCAACTGACCAACAAGCAGCTGCGGCTGATGGAACTGGCGCGCGCGCTGGCCGGCCGGCCGCGGCTGCTGCTGCTGGACGAAACGCTGGCCGGTCTCGGGCGCGAGGAATGCGACGAGGTGCTGGACGTGCTGCAGCGCCTGCGCGAGGACGGCATGACGATCGCCATCATCGAGCACACGATGCACGCGATGATGCGGATCGCCGACCGGTTCGTCGTGCTGGACCACGGCCGCGTGCTGGCCAGCGGGCTGCCGCGCGAGGTGGTGGAGGACCGAGCGGTGATCGAGGCCTATCTCGGCAAGAAATGGCTGGCGCGGCAGAATGCTAGGCTCACATGCTTGAAGTCGCCGAATCTGTCGGTCGCCTACGGCGGCCTGCGCGCGCTGACCGACGTGTCGCTGTCGGTCGCCGAGGGCCAGTTCGTCACCGTCGTCGGCCCCAATGGCGCCGGCAAATCGACGCTGTTCAAGACCATCTCCGGCATCGTTCCGCCGGTCGCGGGCACGGTCACCTTCCGCGGCGAAAACCTGCTCGACCGGCCCGCGGCATCACGCGCGCATCTCGGCATCGCGCATGTCCCCGAAGGCCGGCAGGTGTTCAAGACCCTGACGGTGCGCGAAAACCTGGAGATGGGCGCCTATCCCAAGGCCGGCCGCGCGCAATGGCACCACACGCTGGAACGCATCCACACGCTGTTTCCCAATCCTGGCCGAACGCGCCACGCAACTTGCCGGCACACTGTCGGGCGGCGAGCAGCAGATGGTGGCGATCGGCCGCGGCCTGGCCTGCGCGCCGAAACTGCTGATGCTGGACGAACCGTCGATGGGCCTCGCGCCCGCCGTCGCCGACACGATCTTCGAGCGCATCTCGCAGATCCACCGCGAGGACGGCGTGACCATCCTGCTGGTCGAGCAACGCGTCGCCGAGGCGCTGGAACTGTCCGACCATGGCTATGTGCTGGAAACCGGCCACATGGTGCTGGATGGGACCTACGAGACGCTGCTTGCCGATGACCGGGTCCGCCGCTCGTATCTCGGACTGACCGACGCCTGAGCGAACAATGACCGCAAGGGAGACACATCGTCATGATGAACGCATCTACGATCGGACGCAGATCGCGCAATCGGGCTGGGCCTGGCCAGCCGGCGCCGCCGCGATTGCGCCGCGCCGGGCTCGCGCGCAGGCCGCCGAAGGAAGTCAAGATCGCCATGCTGGTGCCGCTGTCCGGCCCGTGGGCGCGCAGGGCATCCTGGAACAGATGGGCGCCCGCATGGCGATCGACGACATCAACAACGCCGGCGGCATCAAGTCGATGGGCGGCGCCAAGCTGAAGCTGCTGGAATACGACACCGGCAATTCAGCGGAGAAAGCCAAGGACGCCGCGCAGCGCATGCTCGCGCAGGAGCCGGATCTCGTCGGCGGCTTCGGCTGCTGGCTGTCCACCTTCACGCTCGCCGTCGACCGAGGTGACCGAGCGCGCCGAACTGCCCTGGCTGACGCTGTCCTATTCGGACCTGATCACCGGCCGCGGCTTCAACTACGTGTTCCAGTCCTCGCCGACCGCCGACGCGCAGGCCGAGGAGATCGTGCCGATGGTCATGGATCTGGCGCAGAAGGCCACCGGCAAGCGGCCGACCAAGGTCGCGCATCATCGGCGACAACACCGCGGCCTCGCGTCAGCTTCTTGAAGCCGATCCGCGACCACGTGCTGAAGAACCTGGATCTGACGCTCGTCAGCGGATCGAGGTCTATACGCCGCCGCTGACCGATGCGACGACGATCGATGCAGCACGTCCGCTCCGGCGCGGCCGGATTTCGTGCTGTTCCAGTCCACCAACGTGCCGGACGACAAGCTGCTGGTCGACAAGTTCGCCGAATTCAACCTGACCGCCAACAAGCTGCCGCTGATCGGCGGCGGCGGCCACTGGGCGGTGCCGGAACTGCTGAAGGTTGCCGGCGCCGACAACCTGGAAGGCGTGCATGGTCGGCCTTGCCAACTGGCCCGGCAAGCAGGCGGCGGACCTGGCAAAGCGCTTCATGGAGCGGACCAAGGAGCCGTGGTTCGGCCATGACTCGATCTTCGCCTATGTGCACGTGATGATCCTGAAGGAGGCGCTGGAGCGCGCCGGCGTCGCCGACCGGCACAAGGTGGCGGAGGCGATCCGCAAGCTCGACATGACCGACGGCCCGGCGCTGTTCTTCCCCGACGGCCGCTTGAAATACGACGATAAGGGCCGCCGCGTCGGCGCCAAGCTGTGCATCGTGCAATGGCAGAAGGGCAGGCCGGTGCCGGTGTTTCCGGCGTCGATCGCGGCGGCGGACGCACTCTGGCCGAAGACCTCGTGATGGCTGACCTGCAGCCCTACGAGGTTTACGCGGTCCACTACGCGCACAACGCCAACGCGAAGCGGTCGAGCGCCTTCATCGGCGGCGATCCGCATGATGGGCCGATGCCGCTCGACTACTTCGTGTGGGCGATCAAGGGGCCCGAACGTTCATTCTGTTCGACACCGGCTTCGATGAACCGATGGGGCAAAGGCGGAGCGCGACAGTTCGTCCGCTCGCCCGCCGTCGGGCTGCAGGCGATCGGCGTCGAGCCGGCAGAGGTGCGAGGACGTGATCCTGTCGCACATGCACTACGACCATTGCGGCAACTACGACCTGTTCCCGCAGGCGCGCTATCACCTGCAGGACATCGAGATGGCCTATTGCACCGGCCGCTGCATGTGCCATGCGGGTCTGCGCGGGCCGTTCGAGGAAGAAGACGTGGTAGCGATGGTGCGCAAGCTGTTCGCCGGCCGCGTGCAGTTTCATGACGGTGTCGATGAGCTGGCGCCGGGCATGACGGTGCATCACGTCGGCGGCCACTCGAAGGGCCTGCAGGTGGTGCGCGTGTGGACGCGGCGCGGCTGGATGGTGCTGGCCTCCGACGCCAGCCACTTCTACGCCAACATGGAGGAAGGCCGCGCGTTCCCGATCATGCACAGCCACGAGGATACGCTGGAGGGCTACGCGACGATGCGCAAGCTGGCCAGCGCGCCGAACGCGATCATTCCGGGTCACGATCCTCTGGTGTTGCAACGCTATCCGGCGGCGAAGCCGGGGCTGGAAGGGATCGCCGTGCGGCTGGACGTCGAGCCTACGGCATGAACGCGCCGCCATTGACATGGATGGTCTGGCCGGTGATGAAGCGTGCCGCAGGCGAGCACAGATAGCGCACCATCTCTGCGATCTCCTCCGGCTTGCCTGGCCGCCCCATCAGATTGTCCGGCAGGTGAGCGCGTCCCGCGTTACCTCCGGCGGCAAAACCGCGTACCGTATCGATCGTGCCCGGCACGACGATGTTCACCGTCACATCCGGCGCGAGTTCCTTCGCCAGGGCACGCGTCATCCCCACCATCCCGGCCTTCGCGGTGATCGCGTGCACGCGGCCCTTGGCCCCCAGATGTGATGACATACCGCCGATGTTGACGATGCTGCCGCCGCGCAGCAGCGATGTGCGGCGCTGCCGCGTGGACGCAGTAGAACGCGCCATCCAGCGTGGTGCCGAGGATCTCGCGCCACTCCTCAGCGGTCAGTTCGGAAAACTTCGTCTGGCGGCGGATCGACGCATTGTTCACCAGCACATCAAGCCTGCCAAACCGCGCGACGGCCGCTTCCACCAGCCCCCTCGCCTGCTGCGGGTCCGAAATATCAGCGAGATGCACGGCCGCTTCGCCACCGGCTTCAGCAATCAACTCGGCCGTCCGCGCGCAATCGGTAACCGAACTGCGTGCGGTCACCATGACGCGATAGCCGTCGCGCGCCAGCGCGATTGCCGTAGCGCGACCGATGTTCAACGCACTGCCAGTGACCAGCGCGGCTTTGAGTTGCTCGGGCATTCGTCCCTCTCCCATGTGGTCGCCGATTGGACTCGAAGTCCGGCTTGGTGTGCAATAGGCTGATCTGTTCAACGGATGGAGGAAACCATGGCCCAGGCACCCTCGACGGAATCACGCGACCGCGTCCGCGGCACGGTTCCCAAGCTGATCGACCTGTCGGAGAAGGTGCTGTTCGGCGACGTGTGGGAACGCCCGCAGCTTTCCAAGCGCGACCGCAGCCTGATCGTCTGTGCCACGCTGATCGCCACCTACCGGCCCGAGCAGTTGCGCGGCCATCTGCAACGCGCGCTCGCCAACGGCGTCACCAAGGAAGAGTTGTCCGAAGTGATCACGCATCTGGCGTTCTATGCCGGCTGGCCGGCGGCAATGTCGGCGGCGAACATCGCGCGCGAAGTATTCGAGGCCAACCCATAAAGGAGTGCGTTCATGCAGGCGGGATTTATCGGCCTCGGCACCATGGGTGCCAGCATGGCCGCAAACTTGCAGAAGGGACTGAAAGCGCGCGGCGACACGCTGGTGGTGCACGACATCCGCCGCGAAGCCGCCGCACGGCACTTGAAAGACGGTGCGATCTGGGCAGACTCACCACAGGCCGTGGCAGAGCAGAGCGATGTGATCTTCACGTCGCTCCCCGGTCCGCCAGAATTCGAGGCAGTGGCGGCAGGCTTGCTGGCAGGCATCAAGAAGGGCGCAGCGTATTTCGATCTGACGACCAATTCGCCCACGGTGGTGCGCAAGGCGCATGACGCGTTTGCAGCGAAGGGCGCACACTTGTTCGATGCTCCGGTCAGCGGCGGCCCAAGCGGCGCAGCATCCGGCAAATTGGCGATCTGGTGCGGCGGCGATGAAGACGTGTTCGAGAAGTGGAAGCCGGTGCTGGACATGATCGGTGACGCGGCTCGCTACATTGGCCCGATCGGTGCCGGATCGGTCGCCAAGTTGGTGCACAACTGCTTCGGCTACATCGCGACGGCGGCCGCGGCGGAAGTGTTCAGCATGGGCGTGAAGGCCGGCATCGAACCGCTGGCAATCTGGGAGGCGGTGCGCCAAGGCGCCATTGGTCGCCGCGGCGCGTTTGACTCACTGACTGACCAGTTCCTGCCGAACAAGTACGAACCGGCGGCGTTTGCACTGCGTCTCGCGCACAAGGATGTATCGCTGGCGACCGGCCTGGGGCGCGAGTTGAATGTGCCGATGCGGCTGGCCAACCTGGCATTGGCGGACCTGGCGGAGGGATTGAACCGTGGCTGGGGCAATTGGGATTCTCGATCGATCATGCTTTGCCAATTGGAGCGAGCAGGCGTGAAGATCGATGTCGATCCTCAGCGATTGACGGAGGCACTGGAGAACAAGGCGAAGAACGGCTGACGTTCGCCTGCGTCAGCCGCGGGGGTGATCTGCCATTCGGACCGGTGCGCCGCTTCTTGAGTGCCCGGGGTCACCGGCTGATCAGGTCACCTTTCGTCGCTGCTGAAAACCAGGATCTCGCCAGACCTCGCCGCGCATCACATCGCGCAGCACCGTTACCGCATCCCACACATCGACGAACCGTACATGCAGTGGCGCCAGGCCAAAGCGCAGGACGTCCGGTGCGCGAAAATCACCAATCACCCCTCGTCCGATCAGCGACTGCATGATCGCGTAGCCCTCCGGGTGGGCAAATGACACCTGGCTGCCGCGCAGCGCGGGCTCCGTCGGGGTCAGCGCCGTGAAACCGGCTTCCTGCTTCATCAACGCCATGAACAGGTCGGCAAGCTTCAATGATTTCGTGCGGATCGCGTGGATTGGCGCTTCCAACCCAATGTCGATACCAACCTCCAGCGCCGCCAGCGATAGGATTGGTGGTGTCCCCACGACAGCTCGTGCGATTCCTGTCGCCGGCCGATATGAACTTTCGAATGCAAACGGTTCCGCATGTCCCAACCAACCGGTCAACGGCAATCGCAGATCTGTCTGCATATGCTGCCCAACGTAGAGGAACGCCGGCGCCCCCGGACCACCATTCAAATACTTGTAGCCGCAGCCGACCGCCATATCAGCTTCATCCGCCGCAAGCCGCAGCGGCACTACACCGACCGAATGCGACAAGTCCCACACCACCAGTGCACCCGCCGCATGCGCCGCGCGCGTCAGCGACGCCATGTTGTGCATCGCACCGCTGCGATAATTCACATGCGTCAGCATCAGAACAGCAACCTGGCTATCCAGCGCTTGCGCCAGACGCGCCGCCGGCACTGCGCGCAGTTCGTGCCCGCGTTGCAGGAGTGCGGCCAATCCTTGCGCTATGTAGAGATCGGTCGGGAAGTTGCCTTCCTCCGTCAGGATCACCATGCGGCCGGGGCGCTGGTCCAGCGCGGCAGCCAACAGCTTGAACAAATTCACCGATGTGGAGTCCGCGACCACGGTCGTGCCCGGTGCAGCCCCAATAAGTTGGGCGATCTTGTCACCCACGCGGAATTGCAGATCGATCCAAGCGTGATCCGTCCAGCTTCGGATCAGAGATTGCCCCCACTCCTGTTCGATCACCTGGGCCACGCGCGCCGGCGTCGCTTTCGGCAGCAATCCGAGGGAATTGCCGTCGAGATAGATCACACCATCCGGGTGGACAAACCGACCCCGAAACGCTGCAAGCTGGTCCGCCCGATCAAGTGCCTCGGCTTCCTCTCGCGTCAGTTCAGTCGTCCTTCTGCAATACGACGCCAGCCATCGTGCCACCATCGACAACAAGAGTCTGGCCCGTGACAAAACTGCCTGCCGGAGATGCAAGGAAGACCGCTGCCCCGGCGATCTCGTCCGGTTCGCCGATGCGCTGCAGCGGGTTGTCGCGCGTCGTCTTGCGGTAGCGCACCGGGTCCTCCCACAGCGCGCGGGCGAAATCGGTACGCACCAAGCCAGGCGCAATGCAGTTGGCACGCACGTTCTTCGGCCCCCACTCCACCGCGATATTGCGTGCCAACTGCATGTCGGCCGCTTTGGAAATGCCATACAGGCCGAGGCTGGCGGAACCGCGGAACCCACCGATCGAGGACACGATAATGAACGAGCCGCCGCCGCGTTCGGCCATCTGCGGACACACCATGTTCGCCAGCCAGAAGTTGCTGCGTACATTGGCGCCCATCACTCGCTCGTACACCTCATCCGATGCGCCGGTCGCCGGACCCAGATACGGATTGACCGCCGCATTGCTCACCATGATGTCGATGCCACCCCACAGCGCGGAGGTTTGATCGACCAGCTTCTTCAGCTCTTCCTTCCGGGCGATGTGACAGGGAATCACCTCGGCCTCGCCACCCCTGGCACGGATCCCCGCCGCCACCGTCTCGCAAATGTCGGCCTTCCGACTGGAAACCACCACTTTCGCACCATGTTCCGCCAGGCGTTCGGCGATCGCCCGGCCGATGCCCTTGCTGGAGCCAGTCACGACAGCGACCTTGCCGGTGAGATCGAACAGCGACATCAGGGCGTCCTTTTCTGAAGGGCTACCGATCAGTATGCTCGCAGCCTGGAAACGTCAATCGAGCCCGGCATGCAATCGAAACGAACGACCGTCTATCGCCACGCTGACCTGACGCGCCTGCTGCATCCTGCGAGCGTTGCGGTGATCGGCGCCTCCACGCGTGCCGGCTCATTCGGTGAGCGGGTGCTGCACAACCTCCAGCACTACGGTGGCCGGGTCTACCCCGTGAATGCACGCTACGAACAAATCGGTGAGCGCCACTGCTATCCAAATGTCGCCGCGCTGCCGGAAGTCCCGGACTGTGCCGTGGTCACGGCCGCACGTGAGGCTGTGGAGGAGATCGTGCAGGATTGCGCGCGCGCCGGCGTCGGTGGCGTGATCATCTTCGCTTCCGGTTATGCCGAGACCGGCAAGCAGGACCGTATCGAGCAACAGTATCGTCTGGCCGCGATTGCACGCGAGACCGGCATGCGCATCGTCGGACCGAACTGTATCGGCGTGGTGAATGCGCTGCTGGATATGCGCGTGACCTTCATGGACATCACGCCGATCCCTCCGCCGCGCAAACAATCGATCGGCATGGTGAGCCAGTCCGGCGCGCTCGGCATGGCCCTGGCACAGGCAGTCGTACGTGGTGTGTCGTTCAGCCACGTGATGACATCGGGCAATTCCTGCGATGTCGATATGGCAGATTATATATCTTACCTGGCAGACGACCCGTCCTGCGCGGCGATCGCATGCGTATTTGAGGGCATGGCGGAGCCGGAGCGCATGCTGGTCGCGGCGGAGCGCGCCTGGCAGCGCGACAAGCCGTTGATCGTGTTCAAGATGGCGACTGGAGAGCAGGGAGCTGCGGCAGCAATGTCACACACCGGGTCGCTGGCTGGGTCGCAGGCGGCATATCGCGCGGTTTTCCAGCGTGCCGGAGCAATTCTGGTGGAGGACTACGAAGCACTGGCGGAAACCGCAGCATTCTTTGCCAAAGCGCCGCCACCCAAGGCACGTGGCGTGGCGGTTGTTGCAGCTTCCGGCGGCGCCGCAATCATGGCGGCAGATCGCGCCGAGCAGTATGGCGTCCCGCTGCCGCAACCGAATGATGCGGTCCGAGACATCCTCATGTCGCACATCCCGGAATTCGGCTCAGCGCGCAATCCATGCGACGTGACGGCGCAGATCCTGGCCAATCCGGAATTGCTGAACGCTTGTGCCGATGCCCTGCTCGGAGATCCGAGTTATGGCGCTTTGGTGGTGCCGCAGACCTACGGCTACGCGCCCTCGGCAAAGCGCATCCCGGTTTACGATGCGCTGGCAGCAAAGCACGGCAAGATCACCTGCATTGCCTGGCAAACCGAATGGCTCGAGGGCCCCGGTGTAAAGGAAGCCGAAGAGTCCGAGCATGTCGCGCTGTTCCGCTCGATGCCTCACTGTTTCGCGGCTCTTGCAGCCTGGCATTGGCGAGCCAAAAAACGCGCGTCGGGAGCGCCGACAACACCGGCGACCCCAGAAAAGGTGCTCGCCCAGGCAAAGAGATTGATCCTTGCCGCCAAGGGACAAACGTTGACCGAGCGAGAGGCGAAGCAGGTTTTGGCGCTGTATGGCGTCCCGGTGGTCGGCGAACACCTTGCTCAGAGCGTGGATGAAGCAATGAATGCCGCTGGCTCTCTCGGCTATCCGGTGGTGCTGAAGGTTGAATTGCCGGACTTGCCGCACAAGACCGAGGCCGGCGTGGTGCGCTTGAATATCCACAGCGCCGATGAGGTGCGCGCCGCCCATCAGACGATCATGGCGAAGGTCAATGCTGTAACGCCGGCACCCCGCATCAACGGTGTGCTGGTACAAAGGATGATGCCGCAAGGGATCGAGATGGTGGTCGGCGCGCGGATCGATCCACTGTTCGGTCCGCTGGTTGTTGTGGGGCTCGGTGGCATCCTGGTCGAGCTATTGCAGGACAGCGCACTGGCGCCAGCGCCGGTCACACATGACGAAGCTCTGGCACTGCTCGCGCAGCTCAAGGGCGCACGCCTGCTTGATGGTTTTCGCGGAATGCCAGGTGTGGACCGCAACAGGCTGGCTGACGTGATCTGCAGCATTGCCACGTTTGCCGCCGATCATCGCGATGCGATTGCCGAGCTGGATGTCAATCCGCTGATCTGCACCGGTGACAGCATTACGGCAGTAGATGCGCTCATCGTTCCAAAGCGACCGTGATGGCTCTTTAGGATATTTCCCATGCGCATAGCCGTTGTCGGCGCTGGCATTGTCGGTGTCAGTTGCGCACTGTACCTGCAACGGGACGGGCATGACGTTACCCTGATCGATCCACGCGCTCCTGGCACGGCAACGTCATTCGGCAATGCCGGTGGCATCGTCACTGGGGCTGTGGTGCCAAACAGCACCCCTGGGGTCTGGCATGATATTCCGCGCATGCTGTTCGACAGGAGCAGCGCAGTGCGTATGCGCTGGCGTTACCTGCCACAATTGGCACCGTGGTTGGTCCGCTTTCTGCTTGCCGGGCGCCAAAAGCGGGTCGAGGCGATCGCCGACGCACTGCAGCCATTGGTATCGCGAGCCTACGATGCACACCGCGAGCTGATCGCGCAATCCGGTGCGGATGACTTAGTGCGTCCGGTCGGCTGGTTGAAAGTTTATGAGACCGAGGCAGGTTTCGCTGCCACACACTACAATCGCCAGCTTATGTCTGCCCGCGGTGTGAGGCTGGATGTGCTTGGACCCGACGAGATCCGCCAACTCGAGCCAGGTCTTGCGAGACACTACGTCAAGGGGCTGTACGAACCAGACAGTGCTTTTGTTGCTTTGCCCATAGACTGGTTCAGCTGCACGCTGCACAATTCCAACGGATGGGTGGCCGGATTGCACAGGAGCGCGTGCGCCGCGTGCAGCCCATCGAGGGCAGCGTGAGGCTGGACTGTGAACTTGGAATCCGCGATTTCGCCGCCGTGGTGCTCGCCGCGGGCGCGTGGTCCAAGGAACTGGCGCGTCAGATTGGCGATCGCGTTCAACTTGACACCGAGCGCGGCTATCACCTGAACATTGAACCAGGCAATGCCGGCGAATTGCGCCGCCCCGTGGTGTTTCCAGAGCGTGGCTTTGTCCTCGCACCGATGCTCGACCGGGATCCGCCTGACCAGCGGTGTCGAACTGGCGGGCCTTAATGCACGTCCGGATTTCACGCAAATTCGCCGTCTGTTGCCGGCGGCCCGCGCTGCACTCCCAGGACTGTCGGATCGCGTCACACGAGAGTGGCTCGGTTATCGACCTTCGACACCGGACTCCTTGCCGATCATTGGCCGGTCATCGCAATGCGATACCGTGCTCTACGCATTCGGGCATCAACATCTCGGTTTGACGCTCGGGCCGATTACCGGACGTCTGATCGCCGCGCTGCTGGCGGGCAGGCAACCGGAATTCGATCTTACGCCGTACCGGGCCGATCGGTTCTGATGCCGGCACAGCGGGCGAAATCTTCGCCGCGCTCGACGAAGCTGCGATAGGAGCCGTAACTCGGCGCGGCCGGCGACAGCAGCACCACGCCACCGCGTGGAGTTCCGCGAACGCGCCAGATGGACCGCATCGCGCATCGACTCTGCAAGAAAGACACCAGATCCCGATCCAAGCATCCCCCCGATTCGGCGACCACTTGGGTCGAGCAGGATCACCGTGCCGGGTGGCCTCGAGCTCAGACGATCCACCAAACTGCTGTAGTCGATGCCGCGGTCCTGGCCGCCAATAATGATGGTCACCGTTCGATGCCGGTACACATCCAACGCGGCAATTGCCGATTCTGGCGTCGTTGAAATGCTGTCATCGACGTAGAGCACACCATCTATCTCGCCAATTTCCTGCTGGCGGTGTGGCAAGGCACAAAAGTCTTCGGAAGCGCGGAGCGCGGCATCCGGATCGATGCCGAGATACCGCGCGACCGCCACGGAAGCGGATAGATTGGACAAATTGTGTGATCGCGCGAGGTAGGGATTCGTCACCCGCAGATCCGCATGGGGGTCGAACAGGGCCACTTCGCCAATGTCGCCGACCGCTGTGCGCACATCGGCATTGACGACAGAGTGCCGAGCATGGCGCAACAAATTCAGTTTGTCGCGGTGGTAGGCAGCCACCGAACCGTGCCAATCGAGATGCTCCTGCGCGAGCATGGTCAATACTGCGATGTCGCACTGACCATCGAAGTCCGCCGCCTGATAGCTGGAAACTTCGATGACTGCATAGTCTAGGCCTTCGCGCGGAAGGTCGGTGACGGGAACCCCAATGTTGCCGGCCAGCGCAGCCTTACCGCCCGTGCCACACAAAATATGGGTTATCAGCGCCGCGGTGGTACTTTTGCCCTTGGTCCCCGTAACGCAAATCGTTCGTGCGACCGGCTGGTCCGCAAACCAGAGGTTGAGCAGCGAACTGAACTGTACACCGGCATCTCGCGCCTGGCTTACGACTGGATCATACAGACTGATACCGGGCGATTTCACCACAACGTCGAAGTTTCTGATCTCTGCAGCGATCGCGGCACGTCCATGAATCAATGGCGCAGGGCAATCCACTGTTGCCTCGGTGGCATCCTCCAGAACCGTCAGCGCGATCGAAGGATCGTGCGCGCGCAGAAAACGCAACGCGGCCCTGCCCTCTCGCCCGAATCCCCAGATCGCGACACGCTTGCCGCGCAGCTCATCCGCACGCATCGAGCATCGCCAAAAAGCGCTGCGGTACCGCATGCGGCTCACGGAACCCAAACAACGACGCGAATTCAGGTGATGCGATGCGTGATGACAATGCACGTGGCACTGCGTCGTCCTGCCAATCCGGCATGCCGGCCAGATGACGCATCGCGCTGGCGCTCTCTTCGATTTCGCCTACGCACTCGAATGGCTTGTGATGGCGCAGTCCGCACAGTTCGGCGAAGCCGTCGAACTGCGTTGGTTCATTCAGTAGATTGCGGCCGAATGTGGCTATGAGCCGAGGCTTGGCGACGAATGGAGCCAACGCCAGGAAGACAAAGCGGCATTTCGGGCAGTCGCAGCACCAGTTGCCTGCACGCTGCTCCGGTGCCTGACGGAATGCGGCATTGCAGCTACGGAAAATCGGCAGGTAGTCAGCCTGGCGCGAGAAGCGGCGCGCAATGGCAATCTCCGTCAACGGGCGCAGGAAGGAGAAATACGTGAGCCCGTCGACAATGTATCGTGCTATGTGGTTTTGCAGCATCTGCTCGAAGCTGAATGACTTGCTCCACTGATGGTTCACGTCCGCCCCACCGGAGGCTATGTTAGGTGCGCTCGCAGAATGTTCATTCGACATCGCGATGGTATCGAAACCACACATGATCGCGCATGCAAGCACGATCATGCTGAGGATGCCGGTGATCGGCACATGACCATTCAGCGCGCCGGCCGCATTGAGCTCGAACAGCACAGGATCCAGCTGCCGCATCACGTGGATTGCCGGTTGTCGCGATTGCCGGATTGTCGCTTCGATTGGCGCAGCGGAGCCGAGCGAGAACAATAGCAGATTTTCGCTAGCCAGCTTCAGGCATTCCAGCGTGACGATGGAATCCTTCCCACCACCAATCGGCACACAGGTTCGCCGCGGCAACGCCAGACGGATCGCAACCGGCGCGTCGATCGGATCGGCCACGATGCGTAGTCGGGACGCAAGGTCGATGCCGTTGCGATAGGCGTACTCGGCCAGCCCCTTTACATAGAATTCGGTAAAGAAGTCGGCAGTTGCCTGGTCAACCGGAAACGCTTTGCACGACACAACCGGCGGCGCGAATGCCTTGTAGTAACTCACTCCGCAGGCGAGCAGCAGCATGCGGAACACGCGATCCAGCGCACCATTTTCGTCGGCAGCGAGCATTCGTTCGGCCACCGGGAATATGATGCGCTCCTGGAAGCGAATTCCGGTGTCGAACGCATAATTCAGCGCCAAAACGCCGGTGTCCGGCTCGAACCGATAGGCCTCACAGATGAATTCACGCGGTTCTGGCATCATCCTCCACCACCGCGCGGATCGCGCGCAGCTTGGCGTGGTGCACCTCCACGGGCAGGCTATCGACCGTCAGCCCCTGCGCGCGCGTCACGCCATCGACCGCTGGTCCATCATATACCGTTGCCTGCAGGATTGCGCGATCGAGATCGACATCCAGGCATTGCAGCAGCGATTCGCGCCAGTCCGGCCGCAGCACAGCGAGTGCGCCAATCAATCCATAGGCGCCCCAGTTGGACACACCTGCCGCAATCAGCCAGTCCGCTGCGGTCGTGCATGCGATCGTTTCGCCATGTGCCACGTATGCGCCGATCAACGTGGCGGGCACCGACCCCATGCCGATTTCATTCCCCCCGTCGCCGATGGCGATCCGCTGCCACGGTCCGGCGAGGAACAAATCGTCGAGCAATGTGGTGACGGCACTGATGTCTTCGCCACGCATATTCCGAGGCGCACCGTCGGCACTGCGGCCGCAACGTTCGATTGATAGCGCATGCGTGACGCCGACCCGGCGCCACCGGGCAACAGCATTGCCGACCGAACCGCCAAGCGGTACCACGTCCAGTGCGGTCCCCGGAATCCCGGCGCCTGCCAGCGACGCCGCACATGCCGGGCGGCAAGGCTCATCGGTCACCAACCGGCACGGCACTCCCACACGTGCGAACGCCGCCGCCAACAGGGCCGCACCAATCGGGCCATCGGTTTCGGCGGCGGGAGGGGTGCCCTTCGGAACGTAGAATCCGGTCATGATGCCCAGCGAAACGTGCGGTGCAGCGGCAAGTGCAGATGCTGCACCCCATAGGCCGCTCCGCGTCGCGGCAAATACGCCGTCGATGTTGCGGCCGACCTCCTGGTGGATCAGCGCCTCAATACGTTCGATGGAAGCTCGGGTCAAAGAGCCGCGAGCCGCGAGTTGCGCAGGTCGGTGATCATCATCGCCCCTGGCGCATGGGTAATGCAGAACTCCGGCTTCATTGCCGCGATCGCCGCCTGTGGGGTGACGCCACATGCCCAGAACACTGGCAACTCATCCGCTCCCACTGGCACGGCGTCGCCGTAATCAGGCTTGCTGACGTCCTTGATGCCGATCTGCTCCGGCAGTCCGATGTGCACTGGTGCGCCATGCACCGATGGGAAACGCGAGGTGATCTGTACCGCGCGAATCGCATCCGCCGGCTTGAACGGCCGCATCGACACCACCAACGGACCGTGGAACACGCCTGCCGGAACGCACTGGATCGAGGTCCGGAACATCGGCACGTTGCAGCCGCGCGTGATATGGCGAACTTCGATGCCGTCTTCCAGCAGCGCTTCCTCGAAGGAGAATGAGCAGCCGATGGCGAAGCTCACGAGGTCATCGCGCCAGACGTGGCCGACTTCCATGGGCTCTTCGACCAATTCGCCGTGCCGCCAAATACGATATTGCGGCAGGTCGGTGCGCACGTCGAAGTCCTGCGCCAAGGTAGGAAAGCTCGGATCGCCGGGTTCGGAGACCGCAAGCACCGGGCATGGGCGTGGGTTGGCCTGGGCATAACGGAGAAAATCGTTGGCCAGCGCCTGCGGCAGGATTACCAGGTTTGCCTGCACGTTGCCCGGCGCAAGGCCGGAGGTGGGGCCGGTGAACTTGCCTGCACGGATCCGCAGCCGCTCCTCGCGACCAAGCGAAAATCCCCGTTCCGGCGCTGCGTCCATGGCGACCTCCACCCCAAGTTGGCGATATCCAGGCATAATTAGCAGAGTGTCGCGCGTCGTGGCAGTGTTGCAATGCCAGCGCAACCAACGCTGACCGATACTGGTCGCCCAGGATCAATGACGCAGGCACGTGCAGCCTCGAACAGCTAACCTGATCGGCCTGTCAATCGGCTTCGCGATCGGCGGTGCCGCGTTGGTGGTGGTTCTGCTGACGGCGGACAGTTCTGATCCGGAAGCGGCGTCGGCCGGTCCGCCAGCCTTGCATGCTCCGGCCGTGTCGCCGGAGGCCACACGGGCGACGCCATCATCGGTCTATCAGCCGGTCGAGATGCCTCGTATCGCGGCGGCGCCACCCTCCCAACCCGACGCCTTGCCCGATGTCGTTTACCCGGGCCCTCCGCCCGACGGAGGAGCCACCCATAAGCCCGGAACCGGGGTCGCCGGCACGGGCTTCTTCGTGTCGTCGGACGGCAGCCTGCTCACTGCGGCGCACGTGGTATCCGGTTGCCAGCAGACCCGCATCGTCTCGCAGTTGGTTAAGCCGGCCGTAGCCCAGATGGTCGCGATCGATACCACGCTGGACATCGCGCTGCTCCGCGCCGCCCACGTCGCGCCGCCGGCGACCCTGCCGGTCGGGCGCCCTGCGGCGCCTGGCGGCCGTTTGTTTGTCCTGGGCTACCCAGCGACTGGTGGTCCCCTGATCCCCACGGAAACCTGGGCCGTCCTGGAGAATGACAAGTTCCCGCCGGCGCCGGCGGAGTTTACCGATCCGCGGAAGATGGTCTGGGTTGCGGCGCCGGTCATCAATCACGGCTTCAGCGGTGGACCAATGGTCGATCTGCGTAACGGCGAGGTGGTGGGGAATCGTGCGCGGCATGGTCAACAGCACCCGGCTGCACGCCGAGCGGGCAGCCATCCCAGCGTCCGGCATGGTGATCGGCCCCGGCTCCGCACCGCTGTCGGCAATGCTGCGGCAACAAGGAACCTACACTGACGCGCTGGCGGTGTCCGGGGACGATGTGCTGGATATCGCCCGCCGCGCGACGGTGCACGTGTTGTGCCTGTACGAGAACTCTCGAACTCGTGCCGCGTCGATCTTCGGATCTGGTGGGGGATCAGTGTCCGGCTGCCGCGATGGATCTCGGCCGCGCCTAACCCCCCACCTTCTCGTCCGAATTCACCCCAAGCTGCTTCAGCTTACGGTGCAGCGCACTGCGCTCCATTCCGACGAACTGCGCGGTGCGGGAAATATTGCCACCAAAACGCAGCAACTGCGCCTGCAAATACTGCGTTTCGAACAGATCGCGCGCCTCGCGCAGCGGCAGGCCCATAATGTCCGCGGTCGGGTCGATGTTCAGCAGCGCGGGCGCGTTGGCGCCGATCTCGGGCGGCAGCATGTCGGCACGAATTGGATCAACCGCACCACCTGGACCTGCGCCAGGTGCTCGTGGGCGCCGGACTGTGGTGGCCCACCGATCCCGAGGGCGGCGCCGAGCAACCCACACCCCACGACCGGCCACCGCCCACCGCACCCTCGAGGCCCTGCTCGCCGTCGGGCCGGCCGTCGGTGCCCACGTCGAGACCTGCGAAGCCTGTGCCGACCGCCGCCGCTCCATGGTGTCGGTCCACGCCCTGGTGGGCCTCCGACCCCTCGAGACAGCGCCGGAGCCGGTGCGGGCGGCCGCCCGGTCGCAGCCCGTTCCGCACCGCCGCTCTCCGCCGCCGGCGCCGGCCCACGGCGGGGGCCGCCATCCCGGTTCCGGAGGTTGGCGGCCGAGCCGGGCCACCCTGCTGGTGGCGGCGGGCGCCGGCGGGGTGGTGGCCGCCGGCCTCCTGGCCTTGGGGATCCTGCGGGTCGCCGACCGGGAGACCGGCCAGGACCGGCGCAACAGCCGGGTGGCCGCCTCACCCGGCTGCCGGCGGCGGGCAGCTCGCTGACCCTGACGCCGAGCCGGGTCCGTCCGGCCGTGGGCGCCATCCTCCTGCGCAACACCTCCGGCCATCGGTGCGCTGGACGGCAACACCGGGGGCGACCTGGCTCGACATCGAGCCGTCGGCCGGACTGCTCAGCGCCGGGGGGGTGGCCGAGCTCGACACCCGGATCACGGCCTCGGCCCCCGAAGGCGCCAGGAGATCCCGGTGACGGTGTCCGGGGACGACGGATCGACGGCGGCCGCCGTGGTGGTGACCACGGTGGAACATCCACCGACGCTGGCCGCCACCATCTCCGCCTGCACGGTGACGGCCACAGCGGAGGACGAGACGGATGTGAAGACCGTGTTCGTGCACTGGCGCCCCCGGGGTGCGCCCCAGGACCGGGTGCTGCCCATGACCCCCTCGGGGCCGCCCGGCATCTATGTGGTGACGATGCCCCCCGCCGACGGACCCACCTCGTGGTGGGTTCTGCCGTCGACGGCCGCGCACCGGGCCGAGACCGACGAGAACCCACCGCCGGGATCCTGCTGATCGTCGGCAACCTCGGCCAAAGAACCTTCGGGTGGCCAGCACCGCTGGCCACCCGAAGGGCTCCCTGTCCCGCCCGAACGGAGCCGAGCGGGTGAGTGGTGAAGCTACGAAGCGCTCTCCTCGGGGGAGCTGTCGCCGACCTGACCGTCACCGGTGGTGAGCCAGGCCGGGGCACCGGCGGTGGCGCCCGCCTCCCGGTTGCCGATGTTGGCCAACCAGGCGGCCAGGTCCTCGGTGCCGGCGCCTTCGGCGTCGGAGGTCCAGAACTGCATGCGCTCGGCTTCCGGGGCGTCCATGTCGACGTCGCGGTACCGCTGCATGCCCGTGCCGGCCGGGATCAGCTTCCCGATGATGATGTTCTCCTTGAGGCCGAAGAGCTGTCGCTCTTGCCCTCGATGGCCGCCTCGGTGAGCACCCGGGTGGTCTCCTGGAACGACGCCGCCGACAGCCACGAATCGGTGGCCAGCGACGCCTTGGTGATGCCCATGAGCTCGGGACGGCCCTCGGCGGGGCGCTGCCCCTCCTGGACCAGGCTGCGGTTGCGCTCGGCGTAGATCGCGGGAGTCGACCCGCTCGCCGGGCAGGAAAGGTGATTCGCCCTGCTCGGCCACCAGCACCCGCCGCAGCATCTGGCGGACGATCAGCTCGATGTGCTTGTCGTGGATCGACACGCCCTGATCGCGGTACACCCGCTGGACCTCGTCGACCAGGTACTGCTGGGTCTCGCGGATGCCCTTGATCTCCAGCACCTGCTTGGGGTCCTTGGGCCCTCGACCAGTGGTCGCCGGCCTGGACCTCGGCCCCCTCGCCCACCTGGGAGGTGGGCCCGGGAGGACGACGTTGTAGCTGTCCTCGGAGCCGTCGTCGCCCACGATGGTGATCTTGCGGGTGGCGTCCTCGTCGGTGATGCGGATCACGCCCGACGTGCGGGCCAGGATGGCCGCGCCCTTGGGCGTGCGGGCCTCGAAGAGCTCGACGACGCGGGGCAGGCCATGGGCCGAGACGCCGTGCTCGCAGAGCATCTGGACGAAGTCCTCCTCGTGGACGCCTCCGGGGGTCTGGGTGCACAGGACCGGGGTGTAGCCGTGCGAGGCCAGCGCGGTGTCGATGACCTGGGCGAACGCCGGGAAGATCGGGTTGACGAGCTCGGGGACGACCAGGCCGATCAGACCGGCGCTGCGGCGGCGCAGCCGGGAGGGCCGTTCGTAGCCGAGCACGTCGAGAGCGGTCAGCACGGCGTCGCGGGTCTCGGCGGCGACCCCGGGCTTGTCGTTGAGCACCCGGCTGACGGTGGCCTCGCTGACTCCGGCCTGGGTGGCGATGTCGGCCAGGCGTGCTCTCACGGCCCCAGGATCGCAGAGTCGCCCGCTCCCGGTGGCCGGTCAGTGTGACGCAGGTCTAGCCGTGGGCGATTTGTTACGGCAGGATGACGCGCAGCCGCCCGGCCCGTGCCGGACGGAGCTCCACCCCTCACAACGGATCGTCCGGCACGTACCTGCCGGTGAAGGGATTTTCTGATGGCGACTGTCACGTTCGACCAGGCCACCCGTGTCTATCCGGGAGCCGACAAGCCCTCCGTCGACAAGCTCAACCTGGAGATCGGCGACGGCGAGTTCCTCGTCCTGGTCGGCCCCTCCGGCTGCGGCAAGACCACCTCGCTGCGCATGCTCGCCGGCCTGGAGGACGTCAACGCGGGCCGCATCCTGATCGGCGACCGCGACGTCACCGACCTGTCCCCCAAGGACCGCGACATCGCGATGGTGTTCCAGAACTACGCGCTCTACCCGCACATGAGCGTGGCCGACAACATGGGCTTCGCCCTCAAGATCGCGGGTACGCCGAAGGACGAGATCCGCAAGCGGGTCGAAGAGGCCGCGCAGATCCTGGACCTCACTCCGTACCTCGACCGCAAGCCCAAGGCGCTCTCCGGTGGCCAGCGTCAGCGCGTCGCGATGGGCCGGGCCATCGTCCGCCAGCCGCAGGTCTTCCTGATGGACGAGCCGCTGTCCAACCTGGACGCCAAGCTCCGCGTCCAGACCCGCACCCAGATCGCCTCGCTCCAGCGCCGGCTCGGCGTCACCACCGTGTACGTCACGCACGACCAGGTCGAGGCCATGACCATGGGCGACCGGGTCGCGGTGCTGAACAACGGGCTGCTCCAGCAGGTCGACACCCCGCGCCGGATGTACGACCACCCGAACAACATCTTCGTGGCCGGCTTCATCGGCTCCCCGGCGATGAACCTGCTCAACACCGAGGCCGTCGACGGCGGCGTGAAGCTCGGCGACACGATCTACCCCGTCGCGCGCGACGTGCTCGGCAAGGCCAGCAAGAACGTCACCGTGGGCGTGCGCCCCGAGGACCTGGAGATCTCCGACAAGGGCATCCCGGTCACGGTGGAGCTGGTCGAGGAGCTCGGCGCCGACGCCAACGTGCACGGCTCGCTGCGCTCCGGCGAGACCGACCTGCCGGTGGTCGCCCGGGTCGACGGCCGCCGCCCCCCGGAGAAGGGCGCGACGGTGCACTTCACGCCCAAGCAGGGCCACGTGCACCTGTTCGACACCGACTCCGGGCTCCGGATCGGCGACTGACGCACCTGCTCTGACGGAACCGGCCGGGCCCGTACAGGGTCCGGCCGGTTCTGCGTGCACCCGGTCTTGCTGGCACTGGGCGGCGCGGGTGTCAGACCGGTTCGAGAGCGCGGTACGGCGGGGGCGGGAGCTCCACCCGGATCGCATCTCCCGGCCGCACCGGCCCGTCGGCCCGGACGACACTCATGATCCCGGCCTTGCGGACGACGTGGCCCTGCTCGTCCCGGCCGAGGACCGCTTGCAGCAACCCGGGCTGGAAGCGGTCGATCTGCACGCACGGGTTGCGCAGCCCGGTCACCTCCACCACGGCCGATCGCCCCAGGTGCAGGAGCGCACCGACCGGGAGCGCGAGCAGGTCGACGCCGCGGGTCGTGACGTTCTCGCCCAGGTCACCCGCCCGGACCAGGAAGCCCGCCTGCGCCAGCTCCGCGTGCAGCTCGGCGTGGATCAGGTGCACCTGGCGCAGGTTTGGCTGGCTCGGGTCGCGGGCCACCCGGGACAGGTGCTGGACCTGCTCCCCCAGGTGCGCGTCACCGCGCACCCCGAGGCCGGTGACCAGGTCGATGCGGTCACGCGGCGGCTTGCTGAAGGCGTGCGCCGAGTCGCTGCTCACGGCAGTCACCTCGCCGTCCATCGCGCCACCCTCCTCCCACGGCCTGAGACCTGTCCGGCCATGGTCGCAGGCCGCGGATGCCCCTCGCGCGGCTAGGGTTTTGGCCGTGCCCCTCGAGATCACCGCGGCCCGGCCGGACCCGGCGCTGCTGGACCTGCCGTGGGAGATCCCGCTGGAGGACTGGCCGGCCGACCAGCTCGCGGCGCTGCCCCGCGGCATCTCGCGGCACGTCGTCCGGTTCGTGCGGATGTCCGGCCGGGTGATCGCCATCAAGGAGATCAAGGACGAGCTGGCCCGGCGCGAGTACGCGCTGCTGCGCCTGCTCGACCGGCTGGACCAGCCCGCCGTCGAGCCGCTGGCGGTCGTCGGCGGCCGGGTCGACCGCGACGGCAACCAGCTGGAGAGCGCCCTGGTCACCCAGCACCTGCACTTCTCGCTGCCGTACCGCGCGCTGTTCAGCCAGACCCTGCGACCGGACACCGCGCAGCGGCTGGTCGACGCGCTCGCCGCCCTCTTGGTCCGGCTGCACCTGACCGGCTTCTTCTGGGGCGACGTCTCGCTGTCGAACACGCTGTTCCGCCGGGACGCCGGGGCCTTCGCGGCGTACCTCGTCGACGCCGAGACCGGCGACCTGCACGACTCGCTCAGCCAGGGCCAGCGCGAGTACGACCTCGACCTGGCCCGGACCAACATCGCCGGCGAGCTGATGGACCTGGAGGCCGGCGGCCTGCTCGAGGACGGCTCGGACCCGCTGGAGACCGCCGACCTGATCGTCGAGCGCTACCACTCGCTGTGGGCGGAGCTGACCGATGCCGAGTCCTTCGACCGCGGGGAGCGCTGGCGGGTCGACGCGCGGATCCGCAAGCTCAACGAGCTCGGCTTCGACGTCGACGAGCTGGCGATCACGACCGACATCGACGGCACCAGCGTTCACATCCAGCCCAAGGTCGTCGATGCCGGCCACCACTCGCGGCGGCTGCTGCGGCTCACCGGCCTGGATGTCGAGGAGAACCAGGCCCGGCGGCTGCTCAACGACCTGGACTCCTACCGCGCCTCGATGGACCGGCAGGGCGAGGACGAGGAGATCGTCGCGCACGACTGGCTGGCCCGGGTGTTCCAGCCGCTGGTCCGGGCGGTGCCACGGGACCTGGGGGGCAAGCTCGACCCGGCCGAGGTGTTCCACGAGGTGCTCGAACACCGTTGGTATCTCTCGGAGAACGCGACCAAGGACGTCTCGCTGACCGACGCCCTGCGCGACTACCTCGAGAACGTCCTGCCGACCAAGCCGGACGAGGTCACCGTCCTCGGCATCGACACCGAGGAGCTGCCCGTCGTGGCCGAGTGAGCCTGCGAGGTGTGAGCCTGCGACGCGCGTGGGTGCGGCCGCTCAGCCGACGTGAGCCGCTCGCCGGCGAGCGACCTCGTAGAGCGCCACACCAGCGGCGACACCGGCATTGAGCGACTCGGTGGCCGCCGACATGGGGATGCTGACCACCAGGTCGCAGGTCTCGCGGACCAGCCGGGACAGGCCCTTGCCCTCGGACCCGACGACCAGGACGAGTGGCTCGTGCACCATGTCCAGCAGCGGCAGGTCGAGCTCGCCACCGGCATCGAGGCCGACGACGAAGCAGCCGGCCTCCTGGTAGGCCTCCAGGGCCCGGGTGAGGTTGCTGGCCCGAGCGACCCGCACCCGCGCGGCGGCGCCGGCCGAGACCTTCCACGCCGAGGCCGTGACACCGGCCGAGCGGCGCTCCGGGACCAGGATCCCGTGGCTCCCGAAGGCCGCCGCGGATCGGATCACGGCCCCGAGGTTGCGCGGGTCGGTCACGCCGTCGAGGGCGACGATCAAGGGCGCCTCACCGACCTCCGCCGCTGCGGCCAGCAGCTCGTCCGGGTGGGCGTAGTCGTAGACGGGCACCTGGATGGCGAGGCCCTGGTGGACGCCGCCGTCACTCAGCCGGTCGAGCTCGGCCCGCTGGACCTCCATGAGCGGGAAGCCCTGCGCCACAGCGGCTTTCAGCGCCTCGCGCACGCGGTCGTCGCTGTCGACCCGGCTCGCGACGTACATCGTCGTGACCGGGATGCCGGCTCGCAACGCCTCGACCACGGAGTTGCGGCCGAAGACCCACTCGCTGGTCGCGCCGCCCTTGCCGCCGCGGCGCGGACCGCTGCCTCCGCTGCGGGTCCCACGCCCGGCTGCCGCCGAACGGCGGGCCGACGCCGCCGCCTTGCGGGCGGCCGGGTGCTTGGGCCGCTCGACCGCCTTGGGCGTGGGCCCCTTGCCCTGCAACCGTTTCGGCTTCTGACCTCCCGACCCGGCGGTCTGGCCCTTCTTCGACCCGACCTTGCGGATCGCGCCGCGTCGCTGCGAGCTACCAGGCATCAGGACTCCTCCTCGTCGGTGTCGGCTCGACGAGCGAGGGCCCATCGAGCGCCGGCTGCGGTGTCCTCGATCTCGATGCCCGCGGCGGTCAGCCTGTCCCGGATCCCGTCGGCCGCAACGAAGTTGCGCTGAGCACGCATCGCCTGCCGCTCCTCCAGCTCGACCTCGACCAGTGCGCCCAGTGCGATGTCGGCCCGCTTGTCGGCGGCGTCCGCCCCGGCCCAGTGCGGGTCCAGCGGGTTGATGCCGAGCGCGTCGGTCATCCGGGTCACGTCCTCGAACGCCTGCCGGGCCGCATCGTCGTCGCCGTCGTCGAGTGCGGTGTTGCCCTGCCGCACGGTGTCGTGCACGACGGCCAGCGCCCCGGAGACGTTGAGGTCGTCGTCCATCGCGGCGGCGAACGCCTCGGGATGGCCGCCCTGGTAGACGAACCACCCCGAGGGGTCGGCCGCCCGGCGGAGGAACGACTCGATCCGCTCCACCGCGGCCTCCGCCTCGCGCAGGGACCCCTCGTGGTACTCGACGTTGGACCGGTAGTGCGCGGCGCCCAGGTAGTAGCGCAGCGCGATCGGCCGCACCTGCTGCAGCACGTTGGCGACGACGAGGGAGTTGCCGAGGGACTTGCTCATCTTCTCGCCCCCGGTGGTCACCCACCCGTTGTGCAGCCAGTACGACGCGAAGCCGAGACCGGCCGCGCGCGACTGGGCCTGCTCGTTCTCGTGGTGGGGGAAGCGCAGGTCGATGCCACCACCGTGGATGTCGAACGACTCGCCCAGGTAGCGGCGGATCATGGCCGAGCACTCGAGGTGCCAGCCGGGCCGCCCCGCGCCGTAGGGCGTCGGCCAGCTGGCCGTCGCAGGCACGCCCTCCTTGTGCCCCTTCCAGAGGGCGAAGTCGCGCGGGTCACGCTTGCCGCGCGGGTCGGCGTCCTCGGCCGGCGCCATGTCGTCGATGGACTGGTGGGTGAGCTCGCCGTACGACGGCCAGGACCGCACGTCGAAGTAGACGTCGCCGCTGCCGTCCTGCGCCGGGTAGGCGTGGCCACCCTCGACGAGGGTCTCCATCAGCGCGACCATCTCGGTGGCGTGGCCGGTCGCCCGGGGCTCGTACGTCGGCCGCCGCACCCCGACCGCGTCGTACGCCGCCGCGAACTCCTGCTCGTAGCGGTAGGCCCAGGCCCACCACGGCACGCCGGCCTCGGCCGACTTGGCCAGGATCTTGTCATCGATGTCCGTGACGTTGCGGACGAAGGTGACGTCGTACCCGTGGCCGGCCTCGAGCCAGCGCCAGAGGATGTCGAAGGCTACGGCGCTGCGGATGTGGCCGATGTGCGGCGAGGACTGGACCGTGGCGCCGCAGAGGTAGAGACCGACCCGGCCCGGCTCGAGCGGGGTGAAGTCGCGCACCTCACGGGTCGCGGTGTCGAACAGGCGCAGGCTCACCAGCCCAAGGCTACCGGCGCCACGCCCCCCTCCCGTGCTCCCACCCAGCCGCCTTGCTCCACTCCGGCCGGTGATCCGGCCCCCGGAGACGGGCGATCACCGGCCGCAGTGGAGCACCGGTTCACGCGCGACGCCTGCGACCGATCGCAGTGTCAGGTCTTGGTCCGGAGCCGGCGGGATCTCACCGCGAGGATGATCCGGCAGGCGACGAGGGCCGCTGCTCCCACGAGGGCGGCCGGCCAGCGGGCCGCCACCGGGATGACGCACATGACCGCCAGCCCGAGGATGCCCAGGGCGGTCAGCGCCGCGATCGCCGTGAGCTGCCGGTCCCGGCTGGGCAACGCCATCACGTAGCGCCGGAGGCTCCCTCGCAGCAGCGGCCGCAGCAGCCGGCCCTGCCAGACCAGGAGCACCGCCAGGCAGCCGAGGGTCACGAGCCCGGCGACGATCGCTTCCTGTCCGGGCAGGAGGATGGCGAAGCGGGCCGGAACGAAGAGGATTGCCCACGCGCCGACGAAAACCCTTGCCACGGCTGCGGTCAGAGCCACATCGACGTTGTGGGTCGCGACATCGAGCCGCACGTTGTTGCGGGCAGCGCTGGCGAACTGGAGGGCGGCGCCTACGTGGTCCTTGCGGGCCAGGTGCAGACGACCGAGCTCGTTCAGGGCGACCGCGTTGGACGGCTCGAGCCGCAGAGCCTCGGTCAGGGCCTTCTCGGCCGTCACCGTGTCACCGGCGTTGAGCGCGACGGTGCCCATCACAGTGTGGGTGTCGCTCTCGTGCGGCGCGAGCGCGGTGGCCCGGCGAGCAGCATCCCACGCCTGAACGGCGCGGCCCGGCGCGTCGATGCACACATGGGCCATGACGTGGTGTCCCTGCCAGACGCCGGGGGCCAAGGCGATCGCTGAGGTCGCCGCGGTGAGCGCCTCCTCGTGCCGTCCCTGCTGAGACCGGGCGAGCGCCAGCAGCCGCAACGGCCACTCCTGGTCGGGCTCGACGGAGGCCGCGTGACCAGCCAGGTCCGCTGCCCGGGCCGCGTCGTCCAGGGCCAACGCCGCTCGGGCCGCCAGACACAGTGCGTCGCCGTCATCGGGATTCTGGGCGAGCCAGCCCGACAGCACCCGAGCCGCTTCTTGCGGCCGGTGCAGGTCGAGCAGATGGGCGGCGCGCACCCGGACGCTCTCCTCGCCCACGATCTCGCTCATGGGCGCGGCCCCCTCGCTACAGCTCCTCGTTCGCGGCGACACCCGTTCACAGCCGTTTGGCCTTCTTCAGGTAGGTGCGCAGATCGGCGTACATCCCGTCGTCGTCGGCGAACAGGACGACGTTGCGGGCGGCCTCCAGCCAGCCTCCGATCGAGGGACGCACATCCTGCAGGGCGCTCACGAGGTCCGGCATGCCGATCATCCGCACGTGCCCGCTGCGCGAGCTCTCGATCAACGCCCGCTCCGACCCCGTCTCGCAGACATGGGCGATGTCTGCGCCGGAGAAGCCCTCGGTCGCCTTGGCCATCCGCCGCAGGTCGACGCCCTCCACGGGACGGTGCCGCAGGTGAAAGCGGAAGATCGCCTCGCGCGCCTCCAGGTCCGGCGGCAGGACGAGCAGTGTGCGGTCCAGCCGGCCGGGGCGCCGGAGAGCCGGGTCGACGTCCCACGGCTGGTTCGTCGCGGCGAGCACGAAGACGCCTTCGTTCTGCCCCGAGACGCCGTCGAGCTCGGTCAGCAACTGGACGACGGCGCCTCGCATGGCCGCGTTGCGTGTTCCAGATCGCTTCTGCCCCAGCGCATCGATCTCGTCGAGGAAGAGCACGCAGGGTGCCTCCTGGCGGACCAGACGGAAGAGCTCCGCGATGTTCCGCTCGGAGTTGCCGATGTACATGTCGAGGATGTCGGCCAACCCGACACTGACGAAGCGCGCGCCCAGCTCACCCGCGATGGCCCGCGCGATGAACGTCTTGCCGCACCCGGGCGGTCCGTAGAGCAGCAGGCCGCCGCGCAGGCTCTTGCCGTACAGCTTGCGCAGCTCGGGATTCCGCATCGGGGCTAGAAATGCGGCCTCGAGGCGGTCCTTCACCTGCTGCATGCCGCCCACGTCGGCCAGCGTGATGTCGGCGCTCTCGACCTCCCAGGCCGACGTGCCGGGCGACACTGCACCGGACACCCCTCCGTCGTCGTCATTGGTGACGAACATCGGCGCGGCGATCTCGCCGACCTCGGCCTCCGCGGCCGTCCAGTCGAAGCCGGAGGGAGGGGTTGGTACGACGGGGGGCGGGTCCGCCGGGGGTGCCGGCGGTGTCTCGACGGTCGTCGGGATCGGGCTCATCGCCAGGGTCATGAGCTCGCGCGCCCGAGCCGAGGACGGGTCCTGCGCGAGCACTGTCGCGCACTGGGCCACAGCCTCACCCGCCTGCGCGTGTGCCAGCAGGAGCTCGACCAGATGCAGGCGCAGCGGGAGGTCGTCCGGCGCCGCTTCGACGGCCCGACGGATGCTGTCGAGGAGCGGATCGGTCACGGCGCCAAAACTACGCGATCCGGTCGCGACCCGAAGCGAAGCGGCCCGGCATTCCCCGCTTGGCCGATCCCCCTTAGGTTGGGCCCGACACCAGCCGAGCACCGCGAGCAGCGGGCGGGACTGACACGGATCGGAAGGACGGCAATGGCGCAGACGGTTCAAGGCGTGATCGCTCGGGCCAAGGGAGCCCCGGTCGAGCTGGTCGATGTGATCGTCCCCGATGCCGGGCCGGGCGAGGCCGTCGTCGCCGTACAGGCCTGCGGGGTCTGCCACACGGATCTGCACTACCGCGAGGGCGGGATCAACGACGACTTCCCGTTCCTGCTCGGCCACGAGGCGGCGGGCGTCGTGGAGTCGGTCGGCGAGGGCGTGACGGACGTCGCTCCCGGCGACTTCGTGATCCTGAACTGGCGGGCCGTCTGCGGCCAGTGCCGGGCCTGCGCGAGGGGCAAGCCCTGGTACTGCTTCAACACCCACAACGCCCGGCAGAAGATGACCTTGACCGACGGCACCGAGCTGTCGCCGGCGCTGGGCATCGGTGCCTTCGCCGCCAAGACCCTCGTGGCCGCCGGCCAGTGCACCAAGGTCGACCCCTCGGTGAAGCCCGAGGTCGCAGGACTGCTCGGCTGCGGTGTGATGGCCGGGCTCGGCGCGGCGATGAACACCGGCAACGTCGGCCGCGGTGACACGGTCGCGGTGATCGGTTGCGGTGGCGTCGGATCCGCGGCGGTCGCCGGGGCCCGGCTGGCCGGTGCCAGCCGCATCATCGCCATCGACGTCGACGACCGGAAGCTCGACTGGGCCACCGGCCTGGGCGCCACCCACACGGTGCAGGCCAAGGGCAAGTCCGAGGACGAGGTCGTCGAGGCCATCCAGGGCCTGACGGGCGGCTTCGGCGCCGACGTCGTGATCGACGCGGTCGGCCGGCCTGAGACCTGGCGCCAGGCGTTCTACGCCCGGGACCTCGCCGGCACCGTCGTCCTGGTGGGCGTGCCCACGCCCGACCTGCGGCTGGACATGCCCCTGTTGGACTTCTTCGGTCGCGGCGGCTCGCTGAAGTCCTCCTGGTACGGCGACTGCCTGCCCTCCCGGGACTTCCCGATGCTCGTGGACCTGCACCTGCAGGGGCGGCTGCCACTGGAGGACTTCGTCTCGGAGACCATCGGGCTCGGTGACGTCGAGGCGGCGTTCGAGAAGATGCACCACGGCGACGTCCTGCGTTCGGTGGTCGTGCTGTGACCGAGGCGACCGGGGAGCCGAGCGGCGAGGCGACCGGGCTGCGGGTCGACCACGGCGTCACCTCCGGGACGTTCAGCCTCGACGGCAAGACGTACGACGTCGACAACAACGTCTGGGTCATCGGTGACGACCGCGAGTGCATCGTCATCGACGCGCCGCACGACGCCGACGCGATCGCCGCGATGGTCGCGGGGCGCAAGCTGCTGGCCATCGCCTGCACCCATGCCCACGACGACCATGTCCGCGTCGCGCCCGAGCTGTCCGACCGGCTGCACGCACCAATCCTGTTGCACCCCAACGACTTGCCGCTCTGGGAGCTGACCCACCCGGACCGTGAGCCGGACGCCGACCTGGCCGACGGCATGACCCTGACGGTCGGCGGCACCGACCTCGAGGTCGTCCACACGCCGGGCCACTCGCCCGGCTCGGTCTGCTTCCGCGCGGCCCGGCTCGGGCTCGTGTTCACCGGCGACACGCTCTTCGCCGGCGGGCCGGGTGCCACCGGACGGTCCTTCTCGGACTTCCCAACGATCATCGAGTCGATCCGTCTCCGGCTGCTGAGCCAGCCACCGGAGACGGTCGTCCATCCCGGGCACGGCGACAGCACCACCGTCGGCGACGAGGCACCGCACCTGCAGGAGTGGATCGATCGCGGCCGCTGAGGCCGGCACCGGAGGAGCGGCCAGCCGATGAGCCTCACGTCCCCTGCCTTCGCCCGGGCGATGCGACAGCTCGGGCCGCTGGAGGGCGACGCCCTGCTCGCGCGCCTCGAGACGCACCTGCCCGACGCCGTACCGGCGCTGCGTGAGGTCTACGGCTCGCGAACCGATCTGGACGACTTGCTCAGCGACCTGCTGGACGCCGTCGGCCGGGCGGCCGCAGACCGCGGCGAGGACCTGCGACGGCTCGACCGCAGGCGCGAGATCGACCCGGGCTGGTTCCAGAGTCCTCGCATGATCGGGTACGTCGCGTACGCCGACCGGTTCGCGAAAGACCTTGCAGGAGTGCGGGATCGGCTCGACTACCTCGGCGAGCTCGGCATCACCTACCTGCACCTGATGCCCCTGCTGGAGGCGCGCGAGGGCGACAATGACGGCGGCTATGCCGTGCAGGACTACGGCGCCGTCGAGCCCCGACTCGGGTCGATGGCCGACCTCGAGGGGCTGGCCGCCGACCTGCATTCGCGCGGGATGAGCCTGTGCGTGGACATGGTCCTCAACCATACGGCGGCCGAGCACCGGTGGGCTCGCGCGGCGGCCCAGGGCGACCCGGCGTACCGCGACTTCTACCTGATCTACCCGGACCGCACCGAGCCGGACGCCTACGAGCGCACGCTGCCGGAAGTGTTCCCGGACAACGCTCCTGGCAGCTTCACCGACGTGCCGGGGGTCGGGGTGGTGTGGACGACGTTCAACGCCTTCCAGTGGGACCTGAACTGGAGCAACCCGCGGGTCTTCACCGCGATGCTGGAGGTCCTGCTCGAGCTCGCGAACCGCGGGATCGACGTCCTGCGGCTGGACGCCGCGCCGTTCCTGTGGAAGCGGCTGGGCACCAACTGCCAGAACCAGCCGGAGGCCCACCTGATCGTCCAGGCCCTGCGGGCTCTGGTCCGGATCGCCGCTCCTGCAGTCGCTTTCAAGGCCGAGGCCATCGTGGCCCCGGACGACCTGGTGCAGTACCTCGGGGCCCACGAGCAGTACCGGCCCGAGTGCGACCTGGCCTATCACAACCAGCTCATGGTGATGCTGTGGTCGTCGATCGCGACCCGGGACGCGCGGCTCGCCACGGCCGCGCTGCGACGGTTGCGACCGGCTCCGACGGAGTCGGGGTGGGTGACCTACGTGCGCTGTCACGACGACATCGGCTGGGCGGTGTCCGACGAGGACGCCCGCGCCGTCGGCTGGGACCCGTTCGAGCATCGGCGCTTCCTCGCGAGGTTCTTCGCCGGCCAGACCCCGGGCAGCTTCGCCCGGGGCGCAATGTTCCAGGCCAACCCGGCGACCGGGGATGCCCGCACGTCCGGGAGTGCCGCCGCCCTGTGCGGCTTGGAGCAGGCCGTTCTGGAGGGCGACGAGGCCGCGGTCACGGCCGGCGTACGGCGCCTGCTCCTGCTCTACTCGGTCGCCTACTCCTTCGGCGGCATCCCGCTGGTGTACATGGGTGACGAGCTCGGGCTGTTCGGCGACGAGGAGTGGGCCAGCCTGCCCTCACAGGCGGGCGACAACCGCTGGATGCACCGCCCTCACATGGACTGGAGCGTGGCTCAGCGGCGGCACGACCCAGCCACGGTCGAGGGGCGGGTGTTCGCCGGCGTACGCGCCATGGGCGCAGTCCGGGCCGCGGTGCCGTCTTTCGGGCTCGGCGGGACGACCCAGCTGCTGGACAGCCCGGACGCGCACCTGCTGGCCTTCCTGCGGACCCATCCCCGCGGGGACGCCGTCATGGTCGTGGTCAATGTCGGCGACGCGGCCGTCTCGGTGGCGGCGGAGTGGGTGGCCGGCGCGCTGTGGACGGCGGGCGCGTCCCGGCCGGGCGGAGCTGAGCGGCCGGTGGTGGCCTCCCTGGCCCACGGGTCCGCCGACGCCGACCTGGACGAGCACCGCCTGCGGCTGGAGGGCTCCGGCTTCGCCTGGCTCACCCCCGCTGACCCCCGCTGACCCCCGCTGACCCCCGCTGACCCCCGCTGACCCCCGCTGAACCCCGCTGACCCCCGTCCCTCCTGGCCGTCAGGTCCGGGTTTGGCGGTCGACTCCGGGCTCCGGGACCGGTTTCGGGCCCGAAAAACCCGGAGTCGACCGCCAAACCCGGAGTCGACGGCCAAGACAAGAGGGTTAGAGGGGTACGACGAGGGCGGTGGCGATGGCGGCGAGGCCCTCGCCCCTGCCGGTCAGGCCGAGGCCGTCGGTCGATGTCGCCGACACCGAGACCGACGCCCCGCAGGCCGAGGACAGGGCCTGCTCGGCCTCCTCCCGGCGCGGGCCGAGGCGCGGGCGGTTGCCGATGACCTGCACCGAGACGTTGCCGATCCGGTAGCCGGCCGCCGCCACCCGGGCCGCGGCCTCGGCCAGCAGGGTCAGCCCCGACGCGCCGGCGAACTCGGCTCGCCCGGTGCCGAAGTGCGCCCCCAGGTCCCCGATCCCCGCGGCCGAGAACAGCGCGTCGCAGCAGGCGTGCGCCGCCACGTCGGCGTCGGAGTCGCCCGCCAGCGCCTGCTCCCCGGGCCACGACAGGCCGGCCAGCATCAGCGGCCGGGACACGTCGCCGGCGGGAGGCACGGCGACGTACGGATGCACATCGACGCCCACCCCGATGCGGGGGAGGGCGTCGATGAGCGTGCTCAGCTCTGCTGCGGGCGGCGGGGGGTCCAGCGTCAGCTGGCGAGGACCTCGTCGAGGATGGCCTCGGCCTTGTCCTCGTTGGTCTTCTCGGCGAGCGCGAGCTCGGAGACCAGGATCTGCCGGGCCTTGGCCAGCATCCGCTTCTCGCCGGCGGAGAGGCCGCGGTCGTGCTCGCGGCGCCACAGGTCGCGGACGACCTCGGCCACCTTGATCACGTCGCCGGAGGCGAGCTTCTCGAGGTTGGCCTTGTACCGGCGCGACCAGTTGGTCGGCTCCTCGGTGTACGGCGCGCGCAGCACCTCGAAGACCTTCTCCAGGCCCTCGGCACCGACGACGTCGCGGACACCCACGAGGTCGCAGTTGTCTGCGGGAACTTCGATGGTGAGATCGCCCTGGGCGACCTTGAGTACGAGGTAGAGCCTGTCCTGGCCTTGAACGGTGCGGTTCTTGATCTCCTCGATCAGAGCCGCGCCGTGGTGCGGGTAAACAACCGTCTCGCCGACCTTGAAAACCATGTGCTCTTTTCCCCTTTCGCGGTTCCCAGGATAACACGCGGAACGCGCTCGGCGCACCGTCAGGAGCCGCGTTTGCGCAGGTCAGAGGCATGATGCGGCCCCTTCAGGGTCTTGACAGGATGGCCTGGTGCATGCATCGCGCAGCCCTCGGTCGGCCGCCCGCTACGCTGTGCCGTCGGCATCCACCATCCGATGAATCACGCCAAACCGGCGTCACGAGCGGAGATCCGCGCAGAGGGAGAAGACCCGACTGTGAAGCGTTCGAGAACTCGCCTGACCGCCTCGGCCGCGGTCCTGGCGGCCGCCCTCGGATCGACGCTGCTGGCCGGTTGCAGCGAACGCTCGCCGGTCCAGTCGACCGTCCCCTACACACCGAGCGACGGCGTCCTGGCCAACCTCGGCTCGCTCGCGGTCCGCAACCTGCTCGTGGTCTCGAACGCCAAGGGCCAGCCCGGCGTCCTGTCCGGCGCGCTGGTCAACGACGGCACCACGGAGGTGTCGGTGACCTTCCAGCCGGACGGCGCCGCCACGCCGTCGACGCCGGTGGCCGTACCCCCCGGCCAGCTGGTCCGGCTCGGCGACGGCGAGGGTGCCGTGCACGTCCAGATCACCACCGTCTCGGTCGCCCCGGGGTCGGTCCTGCCCGTACAGGTGTCCACTCCGGGGACCGGCCCGTCCCTGGTCGACGTACCCGTGCTGAACCCGGCCCTGGAGTACGCCACGATCACGCCGACCCCCGAGCCGACGGACACGTCGACCGCCACGGAGACCGCTACGCCGGGCAGCACCGATACCGGCGGCGCCTCCCCGTCCGCCTCGCCCACGACGACGAACTGAGGCCGCCCAGCGGCCCAGCCGGCCCAGCGGCCCAGCCAGCCCAGCGCCGCCAGCTCAGGGCTCGAACTTGTAGCCCAGCCCGCGCACCGTCACCAGGTGCCGCGGCGTACCCGGGTCGGACTCCACCTTGGAGCGCAGCCGCTTCACGTGGACGTCGAGGGTCTTGGTGTCCCCGACGTAGTCGCTTCCCCACACCCGGTCGATCAGCTGGTGCCGGGTCAGCACGCGCCCGGTGTTGCGCAGCAGCAGCTCGAGCAGCTCGAACTCCTTGAGCGGCAACGACACGTGCTCACCCGAGACCGTGACGACGTGGCGGTCGACGTCCATCCGCACCGGGCCGGCCTCGAGGGTCGCGGGAGTCAGCTCGTCGGACTCCTGGCCGCGGCGCAGCACGGCCTTGACCCGGGCCAGCAGCTCGCGGCTGGAGTAGGGCTTGGTGACGTAGTCGTCGGCGCCGATCTCGAGGCCGACGACCTTGTCGATCTCGCTGTCCTTGGCCGTGAGCATGATGACGGGCACCGTGCTGCGGGTCCGCAGCTGGCGGCACACCTCGGTGCCGGAGAGCCCCGGCAGCATCAGGTCGAGCAGCACCAGGTCGGCGCCGGCCCGGTCGAACTCCTCCAACGCGGCGGGCCCCGACTCGGCGATCGCCACCTCGTAGCCCTCCTTGCGCAGGAGGTAGGACAGGGGGTCGCTGAACGACTGCTCGTCCTCGACCACGAGGATCCGGGTCACTACTCATCCTCCAGCTCGGCGGCTTCGCGTTCGGACCGGCTCGTGACCGGCAGGTTGCCGGCGTCCGGCAGGCGCATGGTGAAGGTCGCGCCCTGTCCCTCCTGGCTCCAGACGGTGACGTCGCCCCCGTGGTTCGCGCAGACGTGCTTGACGATGGCCAGCCCGAGGCCGGTCCCCCCGGTGGCCCTCGAGCGGGCCGGGTCGATCCGGTAGAACCGCTCGAAGATCCGGGCCTGCTCGGGGTCGGCGATGCCGATGCCCTGGTCGGTCACGGAGATCTCGACCAGCCCGTCGATCCGTCGTACGCCGATGGCCACCCGGGTGTGGTCCGGCGAGTACGCCACTGCGTTGTCGACCAGGTTCCGGACGGCCGTCGTGAGCAGCTCCGCGTCGCCGTACACCTTGGCCCCCGCGTCGGGAGAGACCGCGAGCGCGATGTCGTGCGCCGAGGCCACCAGCCGGGAGCGCTCGACCGCCTCGGTCACGACGGAGTCCACCGCGATCAGCTCGGGGTCGTGCAGCGTGTCGGCGACCTGCAGCCGGGACAGGTCGACGATCTCCTTGACCAGATGGGTCAGCCGGACCGACTCGCCCTGCATCCGCTCGGCGAACCGGCGTACGGCCTCGGGGTCGTCGCTCGCGTCCGCGATCGCCTCGGCCAGCAGGGCCATACCGCCGACCGGGGTCTTGAGCTCGTGGCTGACGTTGGCCACGAAGTCGCGGCGGACCTCCTCGACCCGGCGGGCCTGGGTGCGGTCCTCCACCAGCAGCAGGACGTGCGCGCTCCCGAGCGGTGCGACCCGCGCACCGACCACCAGCCGCCCGCGGCCGAGCGGCCCGCGGGCCAGCTCCAGCTCGCTCTCCCGGATGACACCGTCACGCCGGACCGCGCGGGCCAGCTCGAGCAGCTCGTTGTGGGTCACCTCGTCGCCGCGGACCAGGCCGTAGGAGTACGCCGACGGGCTGGCCTTGATCACGGCGTCCGCGCTGTCGACGACGATGGCGCTGGACCGGAGCACGGCGAGGACGTCGAGGACGCCGGGGGCGAGAGCCGGCTCACGGGCCGGCGGCAGGTCGTGCTGGGCCCGCTCGGACAGCCGGACGGACAGTACGGCGGCGGCACCGAGCGCGGCTCCGGTGACGCCGGCCAGGCTGGCGGCTACGGTCGCGTCCACAGCAGCCAGGGTACGCACGGGAACGGGCCGATCCGCGCCACTGCGCGCTCGTCGCGACGGCCTTCCCCTGATGTTCACCTGGGGGCCCGGGCGCGTTCATGCCCCGCTGGCACGCTCCACCAGGACAGGCTGGCTGCCGCCTGCCTGTCGACTGCTGTCGTACGCGTCCAGGCGACGCCGGCTCCTCCGGGCCGTTCGCCGTGGATGCCGTGCCCGAGGGAAAGGACCCTGGCGCCCCATGCGCGACGCCTTCCACGAGGAGCTGGACCGGATCTCCGACCAGCTCGTCGAGATGACCCGGCTGGCGGGCTCGGCGATCAACCGGGCGACCACCGCTCTGCTGGACGCCGACCTCCCGCTCGCCGAGAGCGTCATCTCCGCCGACGAGCAGATCGACGCGATCCAGCGCGGGCTGGACGAGGCCTCGATCGACCTGCTCGCCCGCCAGCAGCCGGTCGCCACCGACCTGCGCATCGTCGTCACCGGCATGCGGATGAGCGCCGACCTGGAGCGGATGGGCGACCTGGCCCGGCACGTCGCCAAGGTCGCGCGGCTGCGCTACCCGGACTCGGCCATCCCGCCTGTGCTGCGCTCGACCATCCTGGAGATGGGGCAGGTCGCGGAGCGGATCGTCGCCAAGGCCGGCTCGGTCATCGCCAGCAAGGACGTCGAGGCGGCCGTCACGCTGGAGCAGGACGACGACGACATGGACCGGCTGCACCGCGCGGTCTTCACGACCCTGCTCGGTGACCACTGGTCGTACGGCATCGAGTCGGCGGTCGACGTGACGCTGGTGGGCCGGTACTACGAGCGGTTCGCCGACCACGCCGTCTCGGTGGCCTCCCGGGTCGTCTACCTGGTGACCGGCGAGTGGCAAGAGGACTACGTCGTAGCGAACGGCACCGACGGCCCGTAGCTGCACGCTCCGCCGCCGCCTGCCGCCCGGCCCCCGCTTATCTTGGCCGTCGGTTCCGGGTTTGGCCGTCGGGTCCGGGTTTTCGTGCCCGAAATGTCCAGTTCGACTCCGGAGTGGACCGCCAAACCCGGACCCGACGGCCAAGACGAGCCTGGGGGCGTCAGCGGCCTTGGTTGGCGACGGCCTGGATGGCTGCAGCGGCGGCGTCCGCGTCGAGGTACTCGCCACCGGGCCGGGTCGGCCTGAGGTCCGCGTCCAGGCGGTAGACGAGCGGGATGCCGGTGGGGATGTTCAGGCCGGCGATGTCCGCCTCGGAGATGCCGTCCAGGTGCTTCACCAGCGCCCGCAGGCTGTTGCCGTGGGCGGCGACCAGGACCGTCCTGCCGGCGGTCAGGTCCGGCACGATCGCCGACGCCCAGTACGGCAGCATCCGGGCCACCACGTCGGCGAGACACTCGGTCCGCGGCCGCTCGTCGTCCGCGAGGCCGGCGTAGCGCGGGTCGCCCGCCTGGGAGAACTCGCTGTCGTCGTCCAGGGGCGGTGGCGGCACGTCGTAGGAACGGCGCCAGAGCATGAACTGCTCCTCGCCGTACGCCTCCAGGGTGGCCTTCTTGTCCTTGCCCTGCAGCGCGCCGTAGTGCCGCTCGTTGAGCCGCCAGCTGCGGGCCACCGGGATCCAGTGCCGGTCGGCCGCGTCCAGGGCCAGGTTGGCCGTCGTGATCGCCCGCCGCAGCAGCGAGGTGTGCACGACGTCCGGCAACAGGCCGGCCTCGGTGAGCAGCCGCCCGCCCCGCTCGGCCTCGGCCCGGCCCTTGTCCGAGAGGGGGACGTCGACCCAGCCGGTGAACAGGTTCAGGGCGTTCCACTCGCTCTCGCCGTGACGGAGCAGGACCAAGGTGTACGCGTCGCTCATGGTCCGGAAGCCTAGGGGTCGAGCAGATGACGGAAGGCCTCCAGGTTGCGCGTCGACTCGCCCCGCGAGGTGCGCCAGGCCCACTCCCGCTTCATCGAGCTGAGGAAGCCGAGCGCCAGCAGCTCGTTGAACGATCCGTCGGACGTCTCGAGCATCGCGCCCAACAGGGCGTCCAGCGTCGTGTCCGTGATCGCCGCCAGCGGCAGCCGCCCGACCAGGTAGACGTCACCGTCGGCGTCGACGGCGAACGCGATGCCGGGCAGCCGGGCGTTGCGTTCGAGCAACCAGCGGTAGACCTGCTCGTGCCGCTCGTCGGCGTGCCGTACGACGAAGGCGGACGCCGACAGCGAGTGATCGCCGACCAACAACGACACGGCGGTCCTGAGCTTGCGCTCGCCCGGGAGGGTGACGACGAACTCGCCCGGCCGCGCGCCCGGCTCGTGCTCGATGCCGGCCTGCTCGAGGTACGCCGCGACTACTCGCTCGGCGGCAGTCCGCTCAGCCGACGTCATCCGGCGTCTCGTACTCCGCCTGGGCGCCGCGGTAGACGTCGAGCAGCGCGTCGACGGTGGCGTCCCAGCTGAACCGCGCCGCATGCTGGATCGCCCCACGGGACAGGCGTTCTCGCCCCGCCCGGTCGTCCAGCAGGTCACCGATCACCTTGGCCCAGTGCGTTGGTTCGTGGTCGTCGATCAGGACGCCGGAGCGACCGTCGGCGACAGCGGTCCGCAGCCCACCGACACCCGCCGCGACGACCGGCGTGCCGCAGGCCTGGGCCTCGACGGCCACCAGTCCGAAGCTCTCGCTGTACGACGGCACGGCCACGAGGTCCGCCGCTGCGTACCAGCCCGCAAGCTCCGCCCGGGACACAGGAGGCGCGAACCGGACCACGCCGTCGAGGCCCAGCTCGATCGCCAAGCGCTGCAACGATTCTGGCGAGCGCAGGCCGCTGCCACTCGGACCACCGAGCACGGCCACGACCAGCCGGCCGCGCAGGTCCGGGCGCTCGCGCAGCAGCTCGGCGGCCGCTCGTAGCAACAGGTCTGGCGCCTTGAGCGGTTGGATCCGGCCGACGAAGAGCAGCACGAGCGCGTCGACCGGCAGGTCGCGCTCGGCCCGCGCGGCGCGCTGGTCGGAGGGGCGGAACACGTCGAGGTCGACGCCCGGCGGGACGACGACGACCTTGCTGGGCTGCGCGTCGTACAGGTCGACCAGGGCCTGCGCCTCGTCCTCGGTGTTGGCGACCAGCCGGTCGGCCGCCTCGACGACCTGGGCCTCGCCGATCTCGCGGCCCGCCGGCTCGGGGCTGTCACCGCTGGCGAGCGCGTGGTTCTTGACCCGGGCCATCGTGTGCATGGAGTGCACGAGCGGCACCTGCCAGCGCTCGGCCGCCAGCCAGCCCACCTGACCCGAGAGCCAGTAGTGCGAGTGCACCAGGTCGTACCAGCCGAGCGGGCGCCGGGCCTCCGTGCGCATGACGCCGGCGGTGAAGGCGCACAGCTGGCCCGGCAGGTCGTCCTTGCCGAGTCCCTCGTAGGGGCCGGCGGTGACGTGCCGCACCGTGACGCCGGGGACCAGCTCCGCGACGGGCGGCAGGTCGCTGCTGGTGGCGCGGGTGAAGATCTCGATCGCCACGTCGCGGGCGGCCAGCCGCTTCGCCGTCTCGACGACGTAGACGTTGAGCCCTCCGGCGTCGCCGGTGCCCGGCTGCTCCAGCGGCGAGGTGTGCACGCTGAGCATCGCCACCCGGCGGGGCATGCCGCCCCCGAGGCTCAGCAGGCTGCTCACCGGGCCATCCTCCCCGATGGCGCCGCCGTACGCTCAGCCGGTGCCGCCGCGAACCCGTCCCGTGGGGAACGTCACCCGGGGCACCACGAACCCGAACCGGTTGCGGCGCATCGATCGCTGGCTCGTCTCGGCCTGCGGGCCCCTGCTCCGAGCGGCCCACGACCCGTTGGTCGTCGACCTTGGCTACGGGGCTTCGCCCGTCACGACGGTCGAGCTGCTGACCCGGCTGCAGACCGTCCGCCCGGACGTCGAGGTCGTCGGCCTGGAGATCGACCCGGCCCGGGTGCTCGCGGCCGCGGCGTACGGCGGCCCGGGCCTGAGCTTCGCCCGCGGCGGCTTCGAGCTCGGGCTGGGGGACGGGCGGCGACCGATCCTGGTCCGGGCGGCCAACGTGCTCCGTCAGTACGACGAGTCCGACGTCGCCGCCGCGTGGGCCACGATGGCGTCCGGCCTGGCACCCGGCGGCGTCATCGTTGACGCGACGTGCGACGAGCTCGGTCGCCGCTGCTGTTGGGTGACGGTGATGGGTTCCGTTGCACCGCAACCTGTCTCACTCACTCTGTCGATGCGGCTCGGGAGCATCGATCGGCCATCGGACGTCGCCGAACGGCTGCCGAAGAGCCTGATCCACCGCAACGTGCCGGGCGAGCCCGTCCATGAGTGGCTGACCGCGCTGGACCGGGCGTGGACCCGGGCGGCCCCGCTCGCGGCGTACGGCGTGCGGCAGCGCTTCGTGGCGACGGTGCAGGCGGTCCGGGCCGACGGGTGGCCGGTCCTGGGCTCGGCGGGCCGATGGCGGCTGGGCGAGGTGTCCTTGCGCTGGCCCACCGAGCGCGGAGCCATGGGCTGAGCCGGCGGGCTGATCCGGCTCGTCACCGGTTGATCAGGTGATCGGCCGGGCCGGCCGGCCGTCAGGTGTCCAGGCCGGTCTGACTGGTGGCCGTGCCGCTGGTCGTCCCGCCCTGCTGCGGGTCGGTCCCCTGCTGGGGCGTCATGCCCTGAGGGGCGGTCCCCTGCTGGCCCTGCTGGCTCTGCTGGCCGGGGCCGCCGAAGCCGCGCTGCCCGTTCGGACCCTGACCGTTCGGACCCTGCCCGTTCGGACCCTGACCGTTCTGCCCGCCGGGGCCGAGCTGGCCGCTCCGCCCGGCGGGAGTGGTGCCATCGGAGGCGGCGGAGTGACCCACGACGGCGCCCGCCGCGCCGCCGACGACGAGGCCTGCAGCTGCCAGCAGCGCGGCGACCCGGGTCCGGATCGTCGGGGGAAATCGGCGGCGGCCAGGGGCCCCGCCGTCCGCGGACTCCACCGGCCCGGCCGGCGGGGCGCCCCACACCGACTCCGGCGGCGGCGGCGCAGCCGCGGGAGGCCCGTCGGGGCCGATGGTCGTGTCCGTGGTGCTCATCTGGCGCCTCCGAGTCATGAAGCGCGGCCTGGTGCCGCGTTCTGCACCCACTGTCAGCACCGCCGTTGTGACCCCACCTCGGATGGCCTGTGCCACGCCTGTGTCCTCGCGAGCAACACCCATCGGGCCGCCGGACTCATCCGCCGCCCGCGCTCATCCAGCCGCAGCCATCGCGTCCTCGAACGCCACGGCCGCCCGCCGGCCGAACAGCACGAACCTCACGACGTCCACCGTCGCGCCGGTGTCGGCGCGGGAGCCGGCCCAGCGCCGTACGGCGTCGACGGCGACCCGCGCGACGTCCTCGACGTGCCACCCGTAGGCGCCCGCGCTGATCGCCGGGAAGGCCACCGACCGCGCGCCGATCTCGGCCGCGACGTCGAGGCTGGCGGTGAAGCACGAGGCCAGCTGGGCCGGGTCGTCCTGCCCGCGGTGGCGGTTCGGCCCGACGGTGTGGATGACCCAGCGCGCGGGCAGCTGACCGGCCCCGGTCGCGACCGCGTGGCCCACGGGGAGGCCGTCCGGCCACGCGGTCCGGCGCAGCCTCCGGCACTCCTCCAACAGGGCCCGTCCGGCGGCTGCGTGGATCGCCCCGTCGACGCCGCCACCGCCCAGCAGCGTCGAGTTCGCCGCGTTGACGACGGCGTCCACGTCCTGCTGGGTGATGTCACCCTCGACGCTCTCGATCAGCACTAGCCCACCCTGCCACCGGCAACCACGGTGGTGGCGGCGGACCCGGGCAGCTGCTGGCCGATCCACTTCAGGGCCAGCGGTATCTGCACATTCCAGGTCGTCCAGTTGTGCCCACCGCCGCGCAGCACGAGCGTCGAGACCGAGGTCGGGGGCCGGGCCGCCGCGGCCAGCGCCTCCAGGGCCGGAACGCTCCGATGGTCCCCCGTCGCGCCGCACAGCAGCAGGTGGACGGAGGGCCCGGGCCGGTGCGCCAGGAGCCACATCGGGTTGCGCAGGTCCCGGTGACGGCCGCTGCCGCCGTCCAGGTTGCCGGTGGTGAAGTCGGTGATCGGGGTGAAGTACCCGCCCAGGCTGACCGCGTAGTGGAACTCGCCCGGGTACCTCAGGGCCAGCAGGGTCGCGCAGTAGCCGCCGGTGGAGTCCCCCATGACCGCCCAGCCCGCTTGCGGAGTCCGGACGGCCAACAGGTGCTGCAGGTCGATGGGCACGTCGCTGCGCAGGAAGGTCTGGACCGCCGGGCCGCCCGTCACATCGGTGCACTCGGTGTCGCGCGGGGGAGCCACGTCGGGGTTGACCGCCAGCAGGATGAACGGCGGGATCGCGTGGCGGGCGATGGCGGCCGCGGCCACCTGCGGGATGTGCGCCTGTCGCCACCAGGCGTTGGTGTTGCCGGGGTAGCCGGTCAGCACCATGACCACGGGGAAGACCTGCCCCCGATGCGAGCCGCGACCGTACTGCGGGGGCAGCCAGACCTTCACGTCGCTGGCCGTGAGGTGGCTGACGGAGCCGGCCAGCGTCGCGTCCAGGGTCGTGCCCGCGTGGTACGACGCGCTGCGCGGGTCCAGCCACAGGCTGCCAGAGGCCGTCCGGACCGGATGGTGCATCGCGATCAGGCCGGCGTTCCCGGACGTCAAGGTCACCCAGCCGCTCGCGGGCACTCCGGACAGGACGGCCGCCGAGCCGGGCGCACTCCCGAGCAACGAACCCAACGTCGGGTAGAAGTCGTTCTGCGCGTTGACCAGCCCGGCGAGCAGGCTCACCCCCGTGACCTGGACCAGGACCAGGAGCCCGGCCCGCCCGAGCCAGCTCGCCGGGTCGGAGCCGGCGAGCCTGCTCCACAGCACCAGGGTCGCGACGACCGAGCCGACCGCCAGGACGGCGAGGCCGGTGAGGAACCACGAGCTGGTCAGGTCCATGCCGCTGCGCGCCTCCTGGTCGTTCCACGGTCGGCGGCGACTGGTCCGAGGGAGTCCTGCGGCGCCGGCCTTCACCACAACGACGACCGGGGGGCGCCGGTCGTTGCCGGCATCGCAATCCTTCACCGGATCTCTACCCGGCCGTCCGGGATTCGACCGGGCCGGGGCCGGGATTCGACCCGGCCGGGCCGGGATTCGTCCGACCGGGGCCGGGATGACAGCCGGTGCGGGATTCGTCCGGCGCGGACCGGCGGTTGTCGGCCGGGCCCGCGGTTGTCGGCCGGGCCGGCTCGGCTCAGGCTTCGGCGCTCGGGTCGGCGTCGTCGTCCGTACGCGCGTAGTCGTCGTGCAGCCGCACGATGTCGGCCTCGTCGAAATCCCCGAAGGCGATCTCGAGCAGCCGACCCACCTGGTCGCCGTGGTTGGCCATCCGGTGCTCGGCGCCGGCTGGGACCCACACCTGCTCGCCCACCTGCGCATCCCACTCCCGGCCGCCGACCTCGACGTGGATCGGGGTGTCGAGCACCTGCCACATCTCGTCCCGATGGCCGTGGGTCTGCAGGCTGAGCCGGTGCCCGGGCTGCAGGGTGATGATCTTGACCGTGACCGGCTCGTTCTCGACGAACTGCTGGAAATGCCCCCAGGGTCGCTCGGCGAAGAAGATGTCTTCCGCGCGCGAGCGCCGTCCCTCGGTCACGACTGGATTCTGTCCTACCGCCAGGCCCCGGACCGCCGGGACCGTCAGCAGGATGTGAAGGTCCCCCACATCCGGGGCTCACAGCTCGGGAGTGAGGGGCGCGCACCCCGGCGCGGGGCGTGGCTGGGCCGCCGCGGCCCGGTCTCCCCCGCAACGGTGCAACTACGCGTCGCGGCCGACGCGCCGTTGCACCATTACCCGCAGGAGCGGGGCAAAATGCGGCGGTGCGGCCAAGCCGACGGGCGCGGGGCACGAAAAGGTGAGCCGCAACCGGACCCGACGGGTGCGGCGGTGCGGCGGTACGGCCAACCCGACGGGCGCGGGGCGTGGCTGGGCCGCCGCGGCCCGGTCTCCCCCGCAACGGTGCAACTACGCGTCACGGCCGACGCGCCGTTGCACCATTACCCGCAGGAGCGGGGCAAAGTGCGGCGGTGCGGCCAAGCCGACGGGCGCGGGGGCACGAAAAGGTGAGCCGCGGGCAAGGCCCATCCGGCGACGGCGCCACGGCCTCATCGGCGCCTTTGCTCTTTCTTGCACCCGCCTCGCGCGACCCGCCCGAACGCGACCCGCCCGAGCCACGCGACCCGCCCGCGCACCCGACCTCTCGGACCGGTCAGGCCCCTAGGAAGCCGGCAACCAGCTCGCGGAGCACCGCCCGGCCCCGCCAGAGCACGCCCCCGGGCGGGAGCACAACCAACCGCGCCGCCGGCAGGAGCGACGCCAGCCGCTCGGCAGCGGCCAAGGGGTGGATCGGGTCATCCTCCTGGGCGATCACCAAGGCCGGGACCCGGACCGCCCGCAGCGGCTCCACCCCACCGGGCAACGGCACCGCCTCGGGCAGGACTCGCAGGGCCGTCGTCACCGGCGTACCGGCCAGCTCGTCGGCGTGCCGGCGGGCCCACAGCCGCACGGCGGGCAGGTCGCGCACGGCCGGGGGCTGCCACTGCACCAGGATCCGCGCGGCGCCCTCGACATCGCGGCGCTCGAGCCGGGCGGCCAGCTCCGCGCCGTCGCTGGACGGGCTGGGCTGGTCCAACGCCGCCGGCAGGACGAAGACCAGCCGCTCGAACCGGTCCGGCGTCGCAGCCACCAGCGACATCAGCGCGTGCGAGCCGAGGCTCACGCCCAGCGCGCGGGTGGCCTGCACATGGTCGGCCACGGCGCGCAGCTCGGCCGCGAGCGCGGCGTACGTCCAGGGCGAGGCCGCGGGATCGGGGGCGGTCGAGGCCCCGTGCCCGCGGAAGTGCAGGTAGGCCCGGGTGCCGGGGACCCCGGAGCCGAACGGCCGGGTCTGCGCGATGGACGATGCCAGGCCGTGCGCGAGGACGGTGACCGGCCGGCCGGAGCCGGTGCTGACCCACTCGATCGAGCCGGTGGGCCCGGCGAGCAGCTGGTTCAGCGGACCGGTCCGCTCACGCGGGGGGCACGGTCACCAGGGACCGTAGGGCCCCATGTGCGTCCCACCGGAGCCGCCTCGCCCGGAGTAGGGCTGCAACGCCGGTCGTACGTCGGCGAGGTAGACCGCCGCGGCGACGAAGGCGATGATCCCGATGAAGCCCAGCGGGTTGACGAAGACGACGAAGCCGATGGCCATCGCCACGCCCAGGATGATCAGCCACTTCGGCTTGGTCAGCTTGCCGGCGGCGACGTACGCATCGGATCGGTGCCGCAGAGCGTCGACGAACGCGAACACCTCGGTGACGAAGGCCGCCAGCCCGAGGACCAGGACGATGAGGTTCTGGATCGCGAAGACGTTGCCGGAGAACATGTCACCAGCGTACGGGGATCACGCCTCGAGCAGGATCGTGATCGGACCGTCGAGCTCGACCTCGATGGACATCTCCGCACCGAACGAGCCGGTGGCGACCTCCAGTCCCCCGGCGGCCAGCGCGGTCGCCACGGCCTCGACGAGCGGCTCCGCGACCGGTCGTGGCGCCGCCGCCAGCCAGGTCGGCCGCCGCCCCTTGCGGGTGTCGGCGTAGAGCGTGAACTGGCTGACCACGAGCACGGGCGCGCCCTCGTCGAGCAGCGAGCGCTCCTCGCGCAGGATCCGCAGGCCGGCGACCTTGCGCGCGATGGTCTCCGCCTGGGCGCTCCCGTCGTCGTGGGTCACGCCCACCAGCACGAGCAGCCCGGGCCGGTCGATGGCACCGACGACGCGACCCTCGACGGTCACGGCGGCGCGGGTCACCCGCTGGACCACGGCCCGCACGGCTCAGCCCCGCCCCACTGTGTACGCCGCGAGGTCGAGCGGCTCGACCCGGCCGACGGGTTCGCCGTGGCCCAGCACCACCGCTGCGTCGACCAGCTCGTCCAGCACCGCCGCCTCGATCCCCACGGCCTTGAGCGCGGTGGCCAGGACCGGCGGGCGGGCGCGTTCGGCCCCGTCGGCGATCTTCAGGGCGACGGCTCGGCCGTCCGACGTGGCCGCGGCGTACACGCCCTCGGCGCCGTCCTTGGCGATCAGCCCCGGGACGCCGGCGATCAGCCGGGTGACGTCGCGCCCGGTGCCGCCCACCCACTCGGGGTAGCCCCGATTCGCTTGTGCGACAAGGCTTTCCGGCGTACCAGCGGCTGCGGTGGCGATGCCGGCGAAGGCACGGGCCAAACCGGTCAGGCTGATCGCCAGGACCGGCGCCCCGCAACCGTCGACGCCGACAGCAGCGACCTCCTCGCCGGCGAGCTCCGCCGTCGTCCGGGCGATGGCCTGCTGCAGCGGATGGTCCGGATCGAGGTACGTCGCGAGGTCCCAGCCGTTCACGACGCAGGTGGCGAGCATGGCGGCGTGCTTGCCCGAGCAGTTCTGGGCGGCCGAGGTCGGCGGGTGGCCGGTGCCGAGCCAGGCGGCTCGCTCGGCCGGGTCGATCGGGAGGTCCGGCGTGTTGCGCAGGTCGGCCTCGGTCAGCCCGGCCGCCTGCAGGATGCGGCGTACCCCGGCCAGGTGGAACGACTCGCCGCTGTGGCTGGCGTGAGCGAGGGCGAGCAGCTCGCCGGGCACCGTCGCGGCCGGGTCGAGGCCGGCCCGCAGCATCGCGACGAGCTGGAGCGGCTTGCTGGAGGAGCGGGGGAAGACCGGGCCGTCGACGTCACCGGCCTCGATCAGCGGGAGACCATCGGAGCCCAGGACGACCAGGGCGCCGTGGTGGACCGACTCGACGAAGCCGCTGCGGGTGACCCGGGCGAGCGGTACGACGCGGCCCACCGCCTCTGTCAGCACCAGGCGACGCTATACCGACGCCTGGGGCTGACACTCGCGCGAAGGTGTCCACGCCGGCCGGCCGCCAGCAGACGTGTCAGGCCCACCGGGCGGTATGCCACCCGGTGGGCCTGACACTCGTGCGTTCGTCAGCTGGCGGTCGTACGGGCGGTGCGCTTGGCCGGGGTGCGCTTGGCGCGTGGCCTTGCGGGTGGTGGCCTTGCGGGTGGTGGCCTTGCGCGTGGTCGGCCTTGCTCGAGGTGGCCTTGCGCGCCGTGGCCTTGCGCGGCCGTGGCCTTGCGGGTGGTGGCCTTGCGGGTGGTGGCCTTGCGGGGAGCGCCGGTGGCCGCGGCGGCGGAGGCGGTCGCCGTAGCTGCCTTGGTCGCGCTCTTGCGGGCCGACGTCCGGGTCGCCTTGGCGGCCTTCTGGGCGACGGCGGCGCGGGTGCGGGCCGTCGTGACGGTGCGCTTGCCGGCCGAGCGGGTGTTCCTGGTCGCCTCGGCCGCGGCCGGCTTCGCGGCCTTGACCTCGGTCTCGGCCTCGCGGACGACCGACCCGATCAGGCCGGTCGCCTCGCGGCGGCCCGCCGTCAGGGTCGCCTTGGCGGCGACGAGGGTCTCGTCGCTCGCCTTGCGGACGGTGGTGACGGCGGCCTTGCCGAGCGTGAGGGTGGAACGGCTCTGGGCCAGCAGGTCCTTGGTCGCCGAGCGACGTCGGACGGTGTTGACGAGTGACTTGCCGCGGCCGGCCAGCTCGCCGTAGGCCTCCTCCGCCTTGCCGGCGGCCTGGAGGGTCTTGCTCACGGCGAGGCTCGGCAGGTTCTGCGCGTCGGCCTGCAGCTTGGCCGGAGCGAGCTCCGAGCGCAGGGCCTCGGCGCCGGCCAGCGCCCGGTCCTGGGCCTTGGCGGCGCGGGCGGTGAGGTCGGCCTGGGCCGAGCGCAGGGCGCCGACGGCCAGGTCGGTCACGCCGACGACGGCCATGACGGGAGTGCTCTTGCGGATATCGGTGACGACCTTCATGGTCAGTCCTCCTTCGTTGACGCGGTGCGGACGGCGGACTTCTTCGCCGCCGCCGCACGCTTCTGGGTGGTCTTCGCCGCGCGCTTGGTCGTGCGCGCGGAGGCCTTCTTCGTCGTACGTTCGGCGCTGCGAGCCGTGGACTTCGTCGCCGCGCCCTTACGGGTGGCTCGCTTCGCCGCCTTCGCTGGCTTGGCGGGCTTGGCGGGCTTCGTCTCCGGTTGGTTTTCGGTCTCGGTCTCGGCGCTCGTGTCGGACTTCGTGTCGGAACCCGTTGCCGCGCGGGCATTCTCGGCCCGGAACGACTCGTAGATGTCGAGCAGGACGCGCTTCTGCCGCTCGGTGAGCTCGGTCTCGGCCAGCACCGCGGTCTCCAGCGGCATCTGGTCCGCGCGCTCCTCGAGGATGCCGGCCCGGACGTAGAGCGACTCCGCGGAGATCCGCAGACCCTTGGCCAGCTGCCCGAGGATCTCCGCACTCGGCTTCTTCAGGCCCCGCTCGATCTGGCTGAGGTAAGGGTTGCTGACGCCGGCCAGGTCGGAGAGCTGACGGACGGAGAGCCGGGCCGACTCGCGCTGCTCGCGCAGGTAGGTCCCGAGATCGTGGACGGACAACGACGGCATACGTCCATAGTGCTTGCTGCAGCTAGCACTTGCAAGCTGGGGACAGCGTGAGCGCGGTCACACGGGTCGGTTTGTCCCGCAGTGGTGCAACTCTGCGTCGGCCGTGACGCACAGTTGCACCGTTACGTGGTCTACGCACCACGTGGTCCACGCGGTCCACGCGCACCGTTGAGCACGCGCACCGTTGAGCCGAGTACCACCGTGGCGCTCGAACGGCCGAACGCCCGTCAGGCGTCGGCGTGCGGGAGGGAGTCGTTGACCGTCAGCTCGCCCTCGCGGAAGCGGCGGGAGACCTCCTCGGTCAGGGCGTCCGAGACCTGCTGGACCCGCTGGCGGTTCAGGCTGACCTGCTGCTCCAGCCCGGAGATCCGCTCGACCGCGTCGGCCAGCTCCTCGTCCGAGAGGTTGTCCGTGTCGGAGACGCGCGGGTCGGCCACGGCCAGCTCGGCGGCCCGGCGGTGCTCGCCGACCCGGCTCGGCTCGATGTCCATGTGCCGGCCGAGCCCGTGGTCGCGCCGCGGCGACTCGTCCGAGGTCATGGCGGCCACCAGGTCACGGACGATCTCCTCGTCGGAGCGCTGGCCGGCCGGGGGGTGCCCCTCCGGGTGCGTACGGCGGCTGGCCTGCTCCGAGCGCAGCAGGTCGAGCCGGCCCTGGAGCAGCCGGCGGGCGTAGGAGAGGTCGACCTCCTCCTGCTCGGCCTCGTGCCGCCGCTCGTGCAGCTCGACCGCCGTCAGCGTCGCCACGTCGTCGGTGTAGCCCGGAGCCAGCACCCGGTCGATCGGGCGGCGCCCGCCGTCCTGCGGCTGCGTCGTCATGCGGTGACCTCGTCCCTCGTTGCAGCGGAAAGCCCGCTGCGGCGTTCCTTGATGGCCAGCAGGCTACGCGCCTCCCCGGTCGTGAGCGGCGGCCGTTGCATCGTTCGGGTGAGCTCGGCGGCCCGCTCGACCAGCTGGGCGTTGTCACGAACCGGCTGACGGCGGGCGAAGACGAGGTTGTCCTCCATCCCCACCCGAAGGTGCCCGGCCATCGACAGCGCCGCGGCCATGATCGGCAGGTGGGCGCGGCCGATCCCGGTGGCCGACCACGAGGTGACCTCCGGGGGCAGCGCCTCGACACCGGCCACCAGGGCCTGCGGCGTACCGGGCATCCCCCCGGGGACCCCGGTCACGAAGTCGACGTGGACCCGGCCGCCGTACGGCAGCCCGTAGGTGTCGATCAGCCGGCGCATCGAGGCGACGTGGCCGAGGTCGAAGAGCTCGAACTCCGGCACGACCTCGCGCTCCTGGGCCTGCTGGTAGAGCTGCTCCATGAACGGGTAGGGGTTCAGGAAGACGTCGTTGCCGAAGTTGGTGGTGCCGCAGGTCAGCGAGCAGGAGTCCGGCTCGGCGTCCAGCACCTGCAGCCGCTGCTCGAGGGGGTCGTGGACGCTGCCGCCGGTGGAGAGCTGCACGATCAACGAGGTCTGCTCGCGCAGCGCCTGCACCGTGTCGCGCAGCCGCACCGGGTCGAGGGTCGGCCGGTGCTCGGCGTCGCGGATGTGCACGTGGATCAGGGACGCGCCCTGGGCCTCGCAGGCCTTCGCCTCCGCCACCAGCTCGTCGAGCGTCGTCGGGAGCTGCGGGCAGTCGGCCTTGGCGGTCTCGGCCCCGGTCGGGGCGACGGTGATCAGGGTTCCGGCGCCGGAGCCGGCGACGATGGCGGCCATCCCGGCATCCTGCCAGGGCCGGCGGTCAGGGGGCGACGACGACCTCTTGGTTGGCGGCGATGCCACCGGCGAGCAGCGTCACGTCGGCCGGCACGCTGCGCTTGACCAGGGCGAGAGCGATCGGCCCCAGCTCGTAGTGCCGGGCCGCCGTGGTGACGAACCCGACCCGGCGGCCGTCGGCGTCGCTCTCGAGGCGGACGTCCGCGCCGGCCTCGGGCAGGCCGTGCCCGGAGCCGTCGAGGTGGAGCATCACCAGCCGGCGGGGCGGCTTGCCCAGGTTGTGGACCCGGGCCACCGTCTCCTGCCCGCGGTAGCAGCCCTTCGACAGGTGCACGGCGGTCCGCAGCCAGTCGACCTCGTGCGGGATGGTTCGGTGGTCGGTCTCCGCGCCCAGGCGCGGGCGCCAGGCGGCGACCCGGAGCGCCTCGTGGGCCCAGGTGCCGACCAGGGGCGCCTCGCCCACGTACGCCTCCAGCCGGCCGCGCGGCACGAGGACCTCGCGCATCAGCCAGCCGGGGTGGTCGAGGTCGGAGACGAGGGAGTACGCCGCGCCGCCAGGGGCCAGCAGCGGCCACGGGTCCAGCCAGGCGACCGGCGTACCGGGGGTCGAAGGGTCGGCCTCGCTGCGGACCGGCTCGCCGACGACCGCGATGTCGGCGGTCACGTCGGCCACCTCGACCCGGAGCATGAACCGCATCGAGTCCAGCCAGGCGACGAGCGCCGGAGCGGTGCCGGGCTCGACCGTGATCCAGGTGGTCGTGCCGTCGTCGACGAGGTGCAGGTCGTGCTCGACGTGGCCGTGCGGTGAGAGGACGAGCGACTCGGTGCTCGTGTACGGCGCGAGGCCGGTGAGGTGCTGCGTGGTGATCGAGTGCAGCCAGCTCAGCCGGTCCGGGCCGGCGACCGTGACGACGCCGCGGTGCGAGAGGTCGACCCGCCCGGTGCCGTCCAGGAAGGTGCGCTGCTCGCGCATCGGGTCGCCGTAGTGCCAGGCCACGCCGGCGTCGGCGCCCTCGGCCGGGACCGCGCCGGGGCGCGCGAGCAGCGGGCTCGGCGCGAGGTCGACGGTGCCTGGGTGGGTGGTCACGATGCCTTCAGCGTCGCACGGCCCCGGATGCTTCCCGCCGCGAACCGGCCGCGGGACGCCGCGATCGGCTCAGTGGCCGGCCTTGGCGCCGGCCTTGAGCACCGCGTTGTCGGTCGTGATCAGCGTGCTGAGCTCGGCGTCCATCTGGGCCAGGCCCGAGCTGAGCTGGTTGACGCCGGTGCGGACCGGGCCCATCAGGCCGGACGTGTCGGCGGCGGCGATCTGCTGGCGGGCCAGCCCCACGCCGGCCTTGGCCTGCGCCAGCGGCGCCTTGAGCCGGCGGGCGACCGCCAGGACCTGGGCCGGCGTGAGGTCCCCGCCGGAGTTGCGGAGGTTGTGCACGTCGGCGGCGGCCGCGGTCAGCGGCGGCAGGGCGTCGATCGAAACCGTATGTCCGGCAACGGAAACGGCGTGTACGGCGGTGAGGTCATCGCCGAACCAGGGGAAGTGGTCGGCGGTCCGCCAGACCGGGTCGGAGGTGAGCCGCATGGCGTCCGCGGTCTCGCGCTGCAGCTTGCCCAGCGTCGTACGGGCCGATCCGGTGCTCCCTGCCTCGACCTGGGTCTGCAGCCGCTGGACCAGATCCGCTGAGGCCTCCAGGTGGTCCTTGGCCAGCCAGCCGCGGACCCCGACCCACAGGCTCAGGCAGACGAGCACCAGCACGACCAGGAAGGCCACCCGCCACGCCGTACGCACCCCGTCAGCCGACCTTCTTCAGCTGGGCCGAGGCGTGTGAGGTGAGCGGCTGCCCCACCGCCGCCATGTCCATGGCCCACAGCAGGTCGCCGCCGACCAGGCCGTAGATCCGGGTCGCCGCCGAGTACTCCTTCGCCGTCTGGGTCCGGGCGACGACGTCGGTCGCCAGGTTGATCTGGGCCCCGTCGACGGACCCGACGTAGATCTCGACGTAGCCGGTGGGGTGGGCCAGGAGGAACTCCACCGCCGTACCCGTGCCCTCCGGGGCCGGCCCGCCGACCCGCCAGAAGCCGGACTCGGTGGCCAGCGGCCGGACCTGGTTGCCCTCGTCGTCGAGCAGCCAGCTGCGGCTCTGCCAGCGCAGGAACGGGCGGCCGTCCTGGGTCACCTCGAGCTCCTGGCCGAAGTTGACCGACTCCATCGTCGGGTAGCCGACGACGCCGGCGCCCTCCCAGCGGCCGAGCAGCCAGACGACCGGCATCAGGGCGGGGGCCAGGTCGCTGGGGATCTCCATAGCCCCGGATGGTAGCCAGCCCCGGTCCTCGGCATGCGGGTTCGACAGCTGTGAGGGGTGGGCCCGCTGCCTCGTGCTCCCCCGCGGCCGCGGTACTCCCTCGGGGCCGGTGATCGGGCCCGGAATGTCCGGCGCCGACCGGCCCAGGGGGAGCAAGGCGGCCGGTCGGGAGCACGGGCTGGAGGCGGGGCCGGCTCCCGGGCGCGGGTCAGCCGATGAAGAGGCGGGCCAGGACGTACGTCGCGATGCCGCCGGCGGCCGTCGGGGCCACGGCCAGGGACAGCGCCGCCGGTGTGAAGGCCAGGGCCGGCCGGGCCAGGAACAGCCGGCGGAGGACGATCGCGGCCACGGCGTAGGCGAGGCCGAGGACGGCGCCGAACGAGGCCGGGGTGTCCGCGGCGAGCCCGGCGGCCAGTGCCCCCGCACCCGCGGCGCCGACCACCGCCGGGGCGGTGAACAGCCGCTCGGGCAGCGGCACCAGGTCGACCAGCGCCAGGGCCGCGACCGCCGCCGCGAGCACCAGGACCGCGTCCGCGCCGCCGGGCGTCCGGGGCAGGGCGATGAGGGCCGCGCCACAGGTCAGCAGCGCGAGCGCCATGATCTCCCCGGACAGGGACTCGACCAGGCGTGGCCGCCCGTCGCGGCGCAGCAGCTGGTGCACGAAGCACAGCAGCACCCCACCGGCCGCGGCCAGCGCCAGCCAGTCCAGCAGCGGGTCGTCCTTGGTCAGCGTCACGGCCACGACGGTCAGCACGGCGCAGCCGCCGAGGGCGGCGACCGTGCTGCGGGGGGCCGGCAGGTCCAGCAGCGTCGGCCACCCCCAGACCAGCAGGCCGCCGACGACCAGGACCGCGGCGCCGAGCGCCACCGAACCGGCGTACGCCGCGACGGACAGCAGCGCCGCGCAGGCCAGGGCGCACAGCGGCGGCCACCACCGGCTCGCGACGGTGGGCCGGGGCACGGGGGGCGGCTCGGCCGCCACGACGGGCTCGGTCATCTGCTCAGCCACCGGCAAAGGGTGGCAGAACTTCGACGACCTCACCGTCCGCGAGCACGCGGGACGGCGGCGAGATCAGCCCGTCGACGAGCAGCGAGCTGACGCTGAGGACCTCGGCGAGCGCGGGCCGGCCGTGCGCCAGCTGTTGCACGAGGTCGCCGAGCCGGTCGGCGCGGGCGGACTCCTGGTCCTGCCCCGCCGCCTCCCTCGCGCCCGCCCAGAACCGGACGGTCACCTGCGCCATGGCTGCCCTCGTGTCGTCCGGTCGTGTCATGTATCGGAAACCTGCCGTGCCCTATTCTGTAGCCCGTCGGCCAACGATGCCCGTCTCTCACCGCCGCCGGAAGTGCTGCCGGAAGGTCTCCGATCGTGGCCCAGCTCCTCCTCCTGACGAACGCGCTGGAGCCCAGCGCCCACGTCCTGCCGGCCCTCGCCCTCCTCGGTCACCACGTCCGCGTGCTCCCGGCCGAGGCCTCCGCGCTCGTCGAGACACCTCCCTGTGACGCCGTCCTGGTCGACGGGCGGCGTGACCTGGCCCAGACCCGCTCGCTCTGCCGCCTCCTGCGCACGACCGGGGTCTCGGCCCCGCTGATGGTGATCCTGACCGAGGGCGGCCTGGCCGGCGTCAGCGCCGAGTGGGGCGTGGACGACGTGCTTCTGGACTCCAGCGGGCCGGCGGAGGTCGAGGCCCGGCTGCGGCTCGCGGTCGGCCGGGTCAAGGCCGAGGAGGAGGACGGGCTGCCCCCGGAGATCCGGGCCGGCGACGTGGTCATCGACGAGGGGGCCTACACGGCCCGCGTCCGGGGCCGGGTCCTCGACCTGACGTACAAGGAGTTCGAGCTGCTCAAGCACCTGGCCCAGCACCCGGGCCGGGTCTACACCCGGGCTCAGCTGCTGCAGGAGGTCTGGGGCTACGACTACTACGGCGGTACCCGGACCGTCGACGTCCACGTCCGGCGGCTGCGGGCGAAGCTCGGCCCGGAGCACGAGGCGCTGATCGGGACAGTCCGCAACGTCGGCTATCGGTTCGTGCCCCCGGCGGCTCCCCGCGAGGACGCTCTCGAGATCCACCCGGTCGACGCCTGAGGGCGATACTCGCCCGATGACCAACACCGCGGCGCCGTCCGTGCGCCCGATGGAGCCGGAGGACGTCCCGCGCGTGCGGGCGCTGGTCGATGCCGCCCGTGCGGCCGATGGGGTCGCGCCGCTGTCGGAGCACGCGCTGCTGCACCTGGCCCGCGGCGGCGGCACGAACCTCGTCGCCGGTGTCCTCGGCTTGGTCGGCGCCGGCGCCGGCGCCGGCGCCGGCGGGGCGGCTGGCGCGGGCATCGAGGGCATCGAGGGCATCGAGGGCGTGGCGGGGTTCGCCCACCTCGACCCCGGCGAGGGCGGCGAGGCGGCGAGCGCCGAGGTCGTGGTCGACCCGGCCGCCCGGCGCCAGGGAGTCGGTACGGCGTTGATCTCCGCCGTCGCCGCCGCCGCTCCCTCCTCTGCCGGAGGAGAGCTGCACGTCTGGGCCCACGGCGACCTGCCGTCCGCAGCCGGGCTGGCCGCGGACCTGGGCTACCGGAAGGTGCGCGAGCTCTGGCAGATGAGCCGGCCCCTGACCGGGCCGGACGCCCCCGAGCTGCCGGACCTGGACGCGCCGGAAGGACTGCGGATCAGGGCCTTTCGCGTCGGCGCGGACGAGGAGGCCTGGTTGCGGGTCAACGCCCGGGCGTTCGCCTCGCACCCGGAGCAGGGCGGCTGGACCATCGCCGACCTGCAGGACCGGGAGGGTACGCCGTGGTTCGACCCGGAGGGCTTCCTGCTGGCCGAGGACACCACTGCGGGGGGAACGGCGGGGGGAACCGTGGGGGGAACCACAGGCGGGCTGGCCGGCTTCCACTGGACCAAGCAGCACGCTCGGGAGGGTGCGCCGCCGCTGGGCGAGGTCTACGTCGTGGGCGTCGACCCGGCGTACCAGGGGCGCGGCCTCGGGCCCCTGCTGACCGTGGCCGGCCTGCGCCACCTGCGGGCGCACGGCTCCGAGGAGGTCATGCTCTACGTCGACGCCGACAACGCCCCGGCGGTCGCGACGTACCGGCGGCTGGGCTTCGAGACGGCGGCGATCGACGTGATGTACGCCGCACCCGGTCCCGGCTCCGGCCGGTCGCCGGGACCGGACTGAGTCCGGCCACCCCAAGTTCACCTTCCGGTGCCACCATGTTGGGCATGAGCTCCACGGTGCCCCTGACCGCCGACCAGCTGGACCAGCAGGCCGACGCCCGCGAGGCCGCCGACCCCGACGCCCGGCAGGACCTGGACGCACCGATGGACCTGGCGGTCGTGGCGCCTCGCCCGCGCGGGGCCAACGGTCAGTTCGTGGCGACGACGGACGACGACCAGCTGCCCGCCGACCGCTTCCTGGACCGCGAGATCAGCTGGCTGCAGTTCAACGAGCGGGTGCTCGGGCTGGCCCAGGACACGTCGCTGCCGCTGCTGGAGCGGGCCCGCTTCCTGGCCATCTTCGGCAGCAACCTGGACGAGTTCTTCATGGTCCGCGTGGCGGGGCTCAAGCGCCGGATCGCCACCGGTCTGGCGCTGCGGTCGGCGTCCGGCCTGGAGCCGCGGGAGGTGCTCGAGGAGATCGCCGTCGTCGGGCACGAGCTGATGTCCCGGCAGGCCCGGATCTTCCAGGGCGACGTCCGGCCCGCGCTCTCGCAGGAGGGCATCACGCTGGTCCGCTGGGACGAGCTCTCGCCCACCGAGCAGGACATGCTCGGCGACATGTTCCGGGAGCAGGTCTTCCCGGTCCTGACGCCCCTGGCCGTCGACCCGGCCCACCCGTTCCCCTACATCTCCGGCCTCTCGCTGAACCTCGCGGTCGTCGTGGTCAACCCCAAGACCGAGCAGGAGCAGTTCGCCCGGGTCAAGGTGCCGCCGCTGCTGCCGCGGTTCGTCGCCATCGAGGAGCAGGGCGGGTCGGCGAGCGCCGTCGACCCCAGCAGCGCGGACCCGTACAAGTCGCGCTTCGTACCGCTCGAGGACCTGATCGCCGCCCACCTGCAGTACCTCTTCCCCGGCATGGAGGTCCGCCAGCACCACACCTTCCGGGTCACCCGCAACGAGGACCTCGAGGTCGAGGAGGACGACGCCGAGAACCTCCTGCACGCGCTGGAGAAGGAGCTCACCCGCCGCCGGTTCGGGCCGCCCGTGCGGCTCGAGGTCGCCGAGGACATCGACGACCACGTCCTGGACCTGCTGGTCCGCGAGCTCGGGATCAACGAGTCCGAGGTCTACAAGCTGCCGGCCCCGCTGGACCTCACCGGGCTGAACCTGATCGCCGACCTGGACCGCTCCGAGCTGCGCTACCCGGCGTACGTCCCGAAGACCGCGCGAGACCTCAACGTCGTCGAAACAGCCTCTGCCCCAGACGTTTTCGCCGCCGTACGCGCTCGGGACGTGCTGCTGCACCACCCGTACGACTCGTTCTCCACGTCGGTGCAGGCCTTCGTCGAGCAGGCGGCGGCCGACCCCCGCGTCCTGGCCATCAAGCAGACGCTCTACCGGACCAGCGGCGACAGCCCCATCGTCGACGCGCTGGTCGACGCGGCCGAGGCCGGCAAGCAGGTCCTCGCGATCGTGGAGATCAAGGCCCGGTTCGACGAGCAGGCCAACATCTCGTGGGCCCGCAAGCTCGAGCACGCAGGCGTCCACGTCGTCTACGGCATCGTCGGGCTCAAGACCCACGCCAAGCTCTGCCTGGTCGTCCGGCAGGAGAGCGACGGGCTCAAGCGCTACTGCCACATCGGGACCGGCAACTACAACCCGAAGACCGCGCGCCTCTACGAGGACGTAGGGCTGCTGACCTGTGACGCCCAGGTCGGCGAGGACCTGACCCGCCTGTTCAACCAGCTGTCCGGCTATGCCCCGCGGACGCGCTACAAGCGGCTGCTGGTGGCGCCGCGGTCGCTGCGGACCGGCCTGGTCGAGCTGATCGACAACGAGACCGCCCACCACGAGGCCGGCCGCCCCGCCCACATCCGGCTCAAGATGAACTCCATCGTCGACGAGCAGGTCATCGACGCGCTCTACCGCGCCTCGCAGGCCGGGGTGCCGGTCGACATCGTCGTCCGCGGCATCTGCGCCGTGCGGCCGGGCGTCCCAGGGCTGTCCGAGACGATCCGGGTCCGGTCGGTGCTCGGCCGATTCCTCGAGCACTCGCGGATCTTCCACTTCGAGGGTGGCGGCGAGCCGGTCTGCCTGATCGGCAGCGCCGACATGATGCATCGCAACCTGGACCGCCGGGTCGAGTCGCTGGTCCGGATCGGGGACACGGGCCACTCGGACTGGTTGCGCACGCTGGTGGAGATGTCGGCCAGCGACGAGACGTCCTCCTGGCACCTCGAGGCCGACGGTTCCTGGACCCGGCACCACCTGAACGCCGACGGCGAGCCGTTGCTCGACGTGCAGCAGTGGCTGATCGACCGCTCCAACCGGCAGCACCGCAAGGCGCGGCGTCGTCGATGAGCCAGCAGGTCGTGCCCGACGTCCTCGTGCCGGTGCCGCCAGCGACACCGGCCGCGGGAGCACTGCCGTGGCGGCGGCGCAAGGGGGTCCTGCAGGTCGCGATGGTGCACCGGCCGCGGTACGACGACTGGTCCTGGGCCAAGGGCAAGCTCGACCCGGGTGAGGACTGGCCGGTGGCTGCCGTGCGGGAGGTCGCCGAGGAGACGGGCTTCCGCGTGCACCTCGGCCGCCCGCTCCCGACCTCGACCTACCCGATCGGGTCCCTGAGCGGGCTGGCCACCAAGGAGGTCCGCTACTGGGCCGCGGAGGTGGTCGGCGGCACCGGCGCCCTGCTGCACGAGATCGACGACGTGGCCTGGCTGCCGGCCGACGAGGCCGCGCTCCGGCTGGACTACGCGCGCGACCAGGAACAGCTCCGCGCGCTCGTCCGGGCCGCCGAGGCCGACCAGCTCACGACCTGGCCGCTCGCGGTCGTCCGGCACGCGAAGGCCCGGCCCCGCGGATCGTGGGAGGGCCCAGACCCGTTGCGGCCGTTGGACTCTCGCGGCCAGCAGCGGGCGACGTCGCTGTCACCCATCCTCGCGGCGTACGGCGTGAAGCGGTTGGTCAGCTCGCCGTCGACCCGCTGCGTGGACACCCTCAGGCCCTACGCGGCCGACCACCGGATCACCATGCGCAGCAAGGCCGGGCTGTCGGAGGAGGGCTTCGCCGAGGACCCCACGAAGGCGGCGTACCACGTCGAGCGGATGGTGCAGCGGGGCACCGCCGCAGCGGTGTGCGGGCACGGCCCGGTGCTGCCCTCGATGCTGGACGTCATCGGCACCCGCGCGGCCGGCTGCCAGGCCGACCAGCTCCGCGAGGCGGCCGACCTGGGCCTGGCCAAGGGCGAGGTGCTGGTGGCCCACCTCGCCGGCAGTGGCGAGCAGGTGCGCGTGGTCGCCGTCGAGCGCTTCGCCCCCGGGGACGAGGCATGACCGGGACCGTGCACGTCCGATGGGGCCGGCCGGTGGTCGAGGGGGCCTGGGCGGCCTGGCTCGACGGGCCGGAGCGCCGCCGGCTCGCCGCGATCCGGCTGGCTGAGGACCGGCGGCGCTTCGTCACCTCGCGCTTCCTGCTCAAGACCCTCGTCGGCGAGCTGGTGGGTACGCCCGGCGAGGCGGTCCGGCTGGACCACGAGTGCCCCACCTGCCTGCGCCAGCACGGTGGGCCGGCAGTGGTCGGGCCGCACGGGGCCGAGGGGCTCCGGGTCAGCCTGGCGCATGCGGGCGACCGCGTCGTCGTGGCTGCGTCGGAGGCCGGCCCGGTGGGCGTCGACGTGGAGCCGACCGGCTCCGCTGCCTTCGCCGGCTTCGACGAGGTCGCACTGTCCGCCCGCGAGCAGCGGCACGTGAGCTGGCTCGACTCGGCCGGCATCGGCGACGCGGCCCGGGCGGTCTACTGGGTGCGCAAGGAGTCGGTGCTCAAGGCCACCGGCGCCGGCCTGCGCGTCGACCCGACCCTCGTCGAGGTCGCTCCGCCCGACCTGCCGGCCGCCCTGACCGCCTGGCGCGGCCCATCGACCTACCGCCCGCGGACCGGGATCCGGATGGCCGACGTCCGGGTGGGGGCTGGGCACGTGGCCGCGGTGGCCGTCCTGACCGACCAGGCGGTCGACCTCGTGGACGAGTGCTCTATCGCGGACCTGGTTGCAGCGCAGGCAGGTCCGGCTCGTACAGCCAGTGCCGGAGCAGGCTGGTGACCCGGCCGTAGCGGTTGGCGTGCTCCTCGAAGAGCTCAGTCGTCACCGTGCCGAGGCGGTGCTCGTCGACCCACGCGCGGAGGGCGTCGAAGAACGTCGGGCCGCCCAGCTCCAGGCGCAGCGCGTGCAGCGTGAGGGCACCCCGCTTGTAGAGCCGGTCGTCGAACATCGCGTCCGGACCTGGCTGCGCGACGACCAGGTCCTGGTCCAGTGCGGCCAGCCGCTTGTGGGCCCGGCGCGCGTGGTCGTCCGCCGAAGCGCCGCCGCTGCGCTCCGACCACAGCCATTCGGCGTAGCAGGCGAAGCCCTCGTGCAGCCAGATGTCCCCCCAGTGCCCCAGGGTCAGGCTGTTGCCGAACCACTGGTGCGCGAGCTCGTGCGCCACGAGCCGCTCCGCCCCACGCTGACCGTCGACGTGATTGGCGCCGAAGACCGAGACTCCCTGGGCCTCAAGGGGAATCTCCAGGTCGTCGTCGGTCACGACCACCGTGTAGGCATCGAACGGGTAGGGCCCGAACAGCTCCGAGAAGACCTCGACCATCACCGGCTGCCGGCCGAAGTCATGGGAGGCGTCGCGCCGCAGCCGGCTGGGGACGACGAGCTGCTGGACCACGCCGGTGCGGTCGAGATCGTGCACGTCGTACCGGCCGATCTGGACCGTCGCGAGGTACGTCGCCATCGGCTGCCGCTGCTCGAAGACCCAGGTCGTGCGGCTGGCCCCGGCATGACGCTCGACCAGCCGGCCGTTGGCCACGACGACGTACGCCGACTCCGTGCTGATGCTGAACCGGTACGCCGCCTTGTCGTCCGGCCGGTCGTTGCACGGGAACCACGACGGCGCACCGCACGGCTGCCCGGCCACGATGACGCCGTCGCTGAGCTCCTCCCACCCGACGTCGCCCCAGGTGCTGCGCAGAGGCCGCGGCTGACCCGCGTACCGGATCGCGATGTCGAGGCGCTGCCCGGCCTCGGCCGGCTCGGCCAGCTGGATCCGCACCTTGCCGCCGCGGACGCCGAAGCGGGCCGGCCGGCGGCCGTCGACGGTCACCTTGGTGACGCCGAGCCCGGACAGGTCGAGGGCCAGGGACCCCGTCGGCTCGGATGTCACGACGTCGAGGCGCGCCCGGCCCTCGAGGTGGTTGCTCAGGACCCGGTAGTCGATCTCGATGTCGTAGGCCCGGACCTCGAACGTCGCGTCGCCGTGGCCCGGCACGTACGGGTCCGTCCCCCCGCCGTGACGCAGCACTGAGCGAAGGCTCACGCCCACGGCGCGATCGGGTTGCCGGTCCATCGGGTCACCGGCGGGACGATATCTCCTCGCAGCACCAGCGAGAGCGGTCCCACCGTGGACGCCTCGCCGAGCGACGCCGCAGGGAGGATCACGCTGTGCGACCCGAGGGTCGAGCCGGCCTCCAGCCGCACGGTGTCCATGCTCATGATCCGATCATGGAACAGGTGGGTCTGCAGGACACAGCCGCGGTTGACGCTGACTCCGTCGCCCAGCCGCACGAGGTCCGGCTCGGGCAGCCAGTAGGACTCGCACCACACGCCGGAGCCGACCTGGGCCCCGAGGGAGCGCAGCCAGACCACGAACGCCGGGGTCGACAGCTGACCGCGGACGAACCACGGCACAGCCAGCATCTCCACGAACATGTCGGCCAGCTCGTTGCGCCAGACGAAGTGGCTCCAGAGCGGGTGGTCGACCTGGCGGTGGCGACCGACCAGGAGCCACTTGGCCAGGGTCGCGGTCGCCGCCGCCACGACGCCGGCGGTGAACACGACCGGGCCGGCGCCCACCACGGTGAGGGCCCCACCAAGCACGGGCAGGAGGCGGACGAGCACGACGGCCAGGGTGAGGCCGAGCAGGACCGAGAGGGCGGCCGGGACGATGCGGCAGAGCTCGACGAGCGCTCGCTGCACCCGGACCCCGCGGGCGGGAGCGAAGGTACGGCTCTCGTCGCCCTCCGCGGCGCTGCGGCGTAGCTGCACCGGCGGGCTGCCCAGCCATGACGTCCCGGCCTTGGCCCGCTCCGGTGCCGCGGAGAGCACGGCGACCAGGCTGTTCTTGGGCACCACGCGGCCGGGGCCGGTCATGCCGGAGTTGCCGAGGAACGACCGCTTGCCGACCTTGGCCGGCTCGATCCGCATCCAGCCGCCGGCCAGCTCGTAGGACCCGATCAGGGTGTCGTCGGCCAGGAACGCGTCGTCGCCGATCGTCGTCATCCGCGGCAGCATGAGCACCGTCGAGGCCTCCACGCCGCGACCAACGGTGGCGCCCAGCGCACGCATCCAGATCGGCGTGAACAGGCTCGCGTAGAGCGGGTAGAGGTAGGTGCGCGCGTCGTCCATCAGCCGCTCGGTCGCCCAGACCTGCCAGCCGATCCGGCTGCGGACCGGGTGGTGACCCTCGCGCAGGCGCAGCCCCAGCAGCCGGACGATGGCCAGGGTGAGCAGCGCGTGCACCGCGAGCGCGACCACCGTCGCCGGCAGGGCCAGCACGACCGCGACCCGCAGCGCGTCCCCTGCGCCGGCCGTGCCGCGCCACGCTCCCCACAGCACGGCGAGGCCGGAGGCGGCCGACGCGAGCGGGAGCCAGGACAGGACGAGCGCGGTGACCGCGTACACCGGCACCCAGCGGACCCGGCGGGCCGGGCGGCGTCGCGGCCAGTCCCGGTGTGCGACACCGATCCGGCTGGCCGGCGACCCGGCCCACAGCTCGCCCGGTGGCACCGACCCGGCGACGGCGCTGCCCGGCGCGACCTCGGCGTCCTGGCCGACCCGAGCGCCCGGCAGGAGGATGCTGCGCGAGCCGACGCTGGCTCCGGCGCCGACCCGGACCCGGCCGAGCCGCAGCACGTCGCCGTCCAGCCAATGCCCACTGAGGTCGACCTCCGGCTCCACCGACGCACCCTTGCCGATCGTCATCAGGCCGGTCACCGGGGGAAGCGTGTGGAGCGTGACGCCGCGGCCGACCTTGGCCCCCAAAGCCTTGGCGTAGTAGGGGATCAGCGGAGCGCACGAGAGGTTCGTCGCGCCGAACGTGTCGGCCGCGAGCTCGGCCGCCCACACCCGCAGGTGGACGGAGCCGCCGCGCGGGTGCTTGCCGGGGCGCACCTTGCGCAACAGCAGCCGGGCGGTCAGCACCGTCAGGCCGATCCGGCCCGGCGGGCTGATCAGCAGGAGCCAGCCGGCACCCAGCCACCACCAGGAGACGTGCGGCAGCCATCGCGGCCCATCCGCCGCTCGCAGCAGGCGCGTGAGGATGCCGACCCACACCAGCCACCGGGCAGCCGTGACCCAGGTCGCCGCCAGCCCGATGAGCTGCTGCCCGACCTGGGCCCGCCGCGGCAGCGGGCGGACCGAGCGGGCCGGCTCCGCGGCCGCGTCCACCGGAACGAGCTCCTCCAGGCGTTCGGCCAGCTGCCGGAGGCGAGGGTTCTCGTAGACGTCGGCGACCGTCACCTGCGGGTACCGATCCCGCACGGCCGCAACGAGCTGGGCCGCCGACAGGCTGCCACCCCCATCCACGAAGAAGTCCGCGTCGGCGTCCGAGGCGCTCGTGCCGAGCACCCGGGACCAGAGCCCGGCCAGCCACAACGCCGTGCCGTGCAGGCTGGTGGCGCCGGCCGCGCCGTCGGGTGCCGTCACGTCCAGGGGCCAGGGCAGCGCGTCGCGGTCGACCTTGCCGGACGTCCTGGTCGGGATGTCGTCGACGACGGCGAGCAGGGGCACCAGCGGCGCCGGGAGGGTACGACGCAGGGCACGGGTTGCCAGGGAGCGGTCCAGCTCGACCCCGGGCAGGGGCGTGACGTAGCCGACCAGGATGCGCGACCCGGCCGGCGTCGTACGGACCGCCGCCGCCGCACCGCCCACGCCCTCGAGCGCGAGCAGGGCCGCGTCCACCTCACCCAGCTCGATCCTCCGGCCGCCTACCTTGACCTGGTCGTCGGCGCGACCCACGAAGACCAGTCCCTCGGGCTCGGCGCGGACCAGGTCACCACTGCGGTAGGCCCGCGCCCAGCCCAGGCTCGGCATCGGCGCGAACCGTTGTGCGCTCAGGGTCTCGTCGAGGTAGCGGGCCAGACCGACACCCCCGATGATCAGCTCCCCGATCTCTCCCTCGACGACCCGATCGCCCTCACGGTCGACGACCGCGAGGTCCCAACCGTCCAGCGGCAGGCCGATCCGCACGGGGTCGCCGGACCGGAGGCGGGCGCCGCAGGCGACGACGGTCGCCTCGGTCGGGCCGTAGGTGTTCCAGACCTCGCGCGGGCCGATGGCCAGGCGGTCGGCCAGCTCGGGCGGGCACGCCTCACCGCCGAAGATCAGCAGCCGAACGGCATCCAGGGCGGTCGGCGGCCAGAGCGAGGCCAGGGTCGGGACGGTGGAGACGACGGTGATGCCGCGGTCGACCAGCCACGGCGCGAGGTCCATGCCGCTGCGCACCAGGGCGCGGGGTGCCGGGACGAGGCAGGCGCCGTGACGCCAGGCCAGCCACATCTCCTCGCAGGACGCGTCGAAGGCCACGGACAGGCCGGCCAGCACGCGATCACCCGGGCCGAGCGGTTGGTCCTGCAGGAACAGCCGGGCCTCGGCATCGACGAAGGCCGCGGCCGAACGGTGAGTGACCGCAACGCCTTTCGGCGTACCGGTTGACCCGGACGTGAAGATGACCCAGGCGTCGTCACGTGCTTCCGGGCTCCCGGCGGGGCGGCGGTCCTCGCCCGGCCGGTCCGGCGACACCCGGATCTCCAGGCCCTCACGGACGACCGCCGTCACCGCCGCCGTAGCGAAGACGAGGTTCGCCCGTTCGCGGGGGTCGTCGGCGTCGACCGGGACGTACGCCGCGCCGGCGGCCAGCACGCCGAGGATCGCGACGTAGAGATCGACGGAGCCGGACGGCATCCGGACGCCGACCCGGTCGCCGCGGGCGACGCCGGCTGCTCCGAGGCGCCGGGCCAGGTCGCCCACCCCGGCCATCAGGTCGGAGTAGGTCAGGACCAGGTGGCCGTCATCGATCGCCGGCTGGTCCGGGAAGGTAGCCGCCGTCCACTGCAGGATCTCGACGAGGGTGCGCTCGGGTGGCGCGAGGGCGCCTCGCTCCAGGCCGGTCACGACGCGAGGCCGGTCACGACGGGAGGCCGGTCAACGACGGGTGCCCGGTGCCGGCATCGGTCGGCGGCGCGGTCACGCCGGATCGTGTCACGCCGGATCGTGTCGCGGCCGGTCGACGGGAGAGTGGACGGGAGGTGAACAACGCCGCTCAGTCGAGCCAGTCGCGCAGGGACTTCTTGGCAGCGGCCTTCCACGAGCGAGCGATCGAGGCGTCCACCTCGGCCTGGTGACCGCTCTCGCGAGCGTGCAGCCGGCCGTAGGTGAATGCGGCGTCGGGCGTCGCGTCCCCGGCCAGCTCGTGCAGCCGCTGCTGGAGGACGACGCTGTCGTGCCGCTCACCGAGGATCTCCTGCAGCTCCTCCATCGCGGCGGCGAACCCGCTGGCCCGCTTGCCGAACGCCGGCGCGACGGCCTCGGCGGCGTACCGCGCTCGTTTGGCTCGCTTGCGGGCCTGGTGCAGCTGGTGGTCCCGCTCGTCACCGTCCGGGAGCCCATCTGCGGCCAGGACGGCCGCGCGGACCTTCTCGTACGCCTGGGCGACCGGCGTCCGCAGCTGCTTGTGCGCGGCCTTGGTGCCGCGAGCGGTGAGCGGTGGGCTGGCGACGACAGCCTCGAGCCCGGTGACCAGCGACCGGTAGCGCTCGGTGTCCAGCGCCGCGACGGCGCTGGCGAAGGCCGCTCGCTGCCGCCGGGCCATCTCCCGGTCGACGGTCCGGGTGACCCGGTTCGTGGACAGGTGGCGGGCCTGCTCCGTGCCGACCGAGCGCAGCAGCCGCACCCTGAGCACTTCGGCGTCGCGGGCCGAGCCGAGCTCGTCGGCGAGCCACTTCAGCTCACGCTCCAGCGGCTCGATCTGGTCGGCCGTGAACAGTGCGGCGTAGGTCTTGAGCGCGCTGCGCAGCCGTCTCGTCGCGACCCGCATGGTGTGGATGCTGTCCGGGAGGTCGAGCCGCACCGGCAGGTCCTGGCGGCGGACCCGGGCCAGCTCGCGGGCGAGGTATCCGACGACGACGTCGCCGGCGCTCGATCGCGCTGACAGGCGGCGCTTCTCGCGCTTCAGCGCCCGCTGGTGGCGGTCGCCGTCCGGCTCACGCCCCAGGGCCCGCGCGACCTTGGAGGCACTCGTGGACCGGGTCGCGCCGAGGTCGCGCAGCTGCCGGTCGACCCGCTTGAGCAGGTCGTGACCACCCTCGACCAGCTCGACCTCCAGCTCGCGCCAGGTGATCTCCTGCGGATCGGGATCGGCGTCGTCAGCCCTGGAGGCGCTCCGGAGGCGGGTGGCCCTCACGCGGTCGTCCGCGACGTCGACCAGCGCCTGCTCGCCGGACACCAGGTGCCGCTCTGCGCGCCGGGTCGTGATCCGCAGCATCGGCTGGAGCGGCTCGTCCCGGGCGAGGATCCAGACCATGCGGCGCAACCGGATCGGCACGGTGGTGGCCGACCGGCCGAGCGCCGCGCGGACCTCGCGGCGCGTGCCGTCCCCCACGGGCACCTTCAGGTGCCAGCCCTCGTCGGTGCCGCCGGTACGCCGTCTGAGGGTGAGTCCGGCGTCGAAGAGCCGGTGGTCGGCCGTGTCGAAGTACGTCGCCTCGAGCACGTGCTGGTCGACCCCGCCGTCCTGCGCCGCCGGCGCTGCGTCGAAGCCGGCCAGAAGCTCTGGCACCGAAGGCAGCTCGAACGCCTCGTCGACGTCGTACTTGCGCTCGACCTCGTCGTGCCCTGCCGTCATCTGGCGAACCGCCTTCGATCCTGGGCCCCCAGGGTGAGCATCCGACTCTAGCCCCGGCACCGGCAACCCCTCAGGCCGGTGCGTCAGCAGCGCGGGAGGTTGAACCGGCCACAGAGGTAGCGGATCGACTTCACCGAGCCGTCCGCGGCCAGTACGACCTGCTTGCCGTTGGGGTGGGCGAAGGAGAACATGCCGTTCAAGGAGCCGGCCCGCTGGTCGAAGGAGGAGCCGCCGATCCGGCCGGTCAGCCAGTTGTCCTCGATGAACTTGGTGATGGAGGCCTGCTCGGTCGGCTTGTGGTCGACGTAGTTGGCCTTCGACCACGGCGACAGCACCAGCATCGGCAGGCGTGGTCCGGGGCCGCAACGGTCCTGGAACCCACCCGCGATGCCGCTGTCCACGACGGCGGAGGTGCAGATGGCCGCGTCGTTGGCCGGATCGCTGGACGCGTTGCGCACGTCCGAAGCGACGTGGTCGTACCACCCGTCGGAGTCGTCGTACGCCAGGACGACAGCCGTCGTCGCCCAGAACCTCGATCGCTGGATCGCGTTGATCTCCTTGACCAGGAAGGCCTGCTCGTCCAGCGGGTCGGAGTACCCGGCGTGCCCGTCCTGGTACTCCGGCGCCTTGAGGAGGCTCACCGCCGGGAGGTTGCCCGCGGCCAGCGCGGCGTCGAAGTCCGTGAGGTCGTAGTTGTGGTTGGCCTGGTCGGTGTGCCCGATCGCGGACACCGAGGTCGGCGCCAGGTGGTGCGGGTTCGACGTCGACTGGTAGTACTCGAACGGCGAGTGGTGAGGGCTGTAGTCGAGCGAAGAGGCCCCGCCGATGTTGTTGTGCGCCGCGGCGCAGACGGCGTGAGTCCCGCTGCCGGCATATGGAGTCGTGGGCCGGAAGCCGCCTTGGAACCAGCCCCACGTCACACCGCGCGCGTTGAGCAGGTCGCCGATGTTGCGGCCGTCCATGACGGCCAGGTTGTTGCTCGCCGTGCGGTTCTTGTTGGAGCAGTCGTCGAATGCCGGGTCCGGGTCGTTGATCACCGTCCCGACACCCTGGGCGTCGGGCGAGACGACGGCGTAGGCGTCGGAGACCGTCGCCCCTGTGGTCGGGTCGACCGCGTGGACGCCGTGGGTCTGGCCCGAGACCAGGTTGAGAGCGCCGGGGGTCGAGGGGCCGAACGTCGTCCCGAAGCTGTTGTCCGACATGGCGTAGCTCTTGGCGTAGTTCCAGATGCCGGTAACGGTGTTGCCGTCGTAGTAGTCCATCGTCAGCCCGGGCGCGCCGAAGAGTCCGCCGCTGCACGTGTCGACGCTGACGTTCTGCACGAACTGGTCGCTCGCGCCGCCGTTCTCGGCCTTCTGCTCCGGGCCGTAGTTGTGGTTCTGGTCGCACGTCAGGGCCTGGTCGGGGCCGAGCCGCACCGGGTCGTAGAGGTTGGGGTTGTGCCTCAGCAGACCGGCGGTCCTGAGCGTGTTCACCTTCGGTGTGCTCGCCGGCGCCGTGAACCTCGTGCCGTCCTTGTTGGTGGCGTGGGGGTAGGTCGCGAAGTAGTGGTCGAAGGACACGTTCTCGTCGAACAGGACGACGAGGTGCTTGATCGGCGTACTTGTGACCTTCGAGCGGTCGGCCGTGACGGAGGCCGATGAGGTGCCGACCTGCGAGGCGACGACCAGCGTGGTGGCGGCGACGGCAGCGACAGCCAGCGACGCACGGCTGCGGCGGTTGAGGGCAAGGCGCACGAGGAGTTCCTCTCCGGGCAAGCTCTGACGCGCGGCCACGCGCCGGGACTCAACCTGCTCCGTGCCTTGATACCCACGCCGTCATCCAGTTGTCGGGGAGGTGAACGTCGCGGCAATGATCAATCGTTGCAGGGGGATTGGTTGCCGCAGTCCGCCGTCAGGTCAGGAGGGATCGCGCGTACCAGTCGTGCGCGTCCCGGACGCCGGGCAGGGCGTAGAAGTACCCACCCCCCACTGGTGAGACATAGTCGACCAGTGGCTCGCCGGCCAGGCGCTCCTGCACCGCGACGAACTGCCGGTCCAGATCCTGCTGGAAGCAGGTGAACACCAGACCCGTGTCGAGGTTGCCATTGCGGTCGATGCCCTTGTCGTAGGTGTAGCCCCGGCGCAGGATCCGGCTCGCGGCGGTGTCGGGCGTGCGTGGGTTGGCCAGCCGGATGTGTGCGTCCAACGGGATCGTGGACCCCAACGGGTCGTCGTCGTACGACGGTGCGTCGTGCTCCTCCTGGCCGGACAGGGGCGCCCCGGTGTCCTTGCGGCGCCCGAACATCCTCTCCTGCTCCTCGATGCCGACCCGATCCCAGAACTCGACGAGCATCCGGATCAGTCGGACGACCTGGTAGGTGCCACCGACCGCCGATGCCGGCTCGCCGCCACCGTGGCGGGTCCAGACCAGCTCGTCCATCGCCGCCGGATCGTTGACGTCCGGGTTCTGGATGCCGTCCTTGAAGCCGAAGAGGTTGCGCGGGGCCCCGGTCGGCCGGGAGATGCCGGCGAAGCCGTCCACCCGCCAGCGCAGCTGCATCCCGCCGCGGGTGACCCGGGCGATCTCGCGCAGGGCGTGCAGTGCGATGTCCTGGTGGTCGGCGCCGATCGTGAGCAGCAGGTCGCCGTCGCAGATCGATCGGTCCAGGTCGTCGTCGGGGAAGGTGTCCATCCGGCGTAGCCGTAGCGGCCGTTGCCCGGCCAGCCCGTAGCGCTCGTCGTACGCGGAGGCGCCGAGACCGACGGTGACAGTCAGGCCGTCGGCGGGGACGACCGGCCCGAGGACGCCCGAATCCGTTGCGGGAGCTGAGATCCCGGCGTTCGGCGGTGTGCCGCCGCTGGTGAGTGAGCGGACCTGGCCGGTGAGAGCGTGCAACAGAGCCCTCAGCTCCGAACGTGAGGCGGCCGTGAGGTCGAAGGCCGCGTGCACGGCCTGTGCGGCCGGGGGTGACGTGATGCCGGCCTGGTGTACGCCGTGGAACGGGACGACCCGGTCGGCGTGGGCATCGGAGCCCGAGGGGCTCGTCGTCGCGCCGGCGCGGTCGACGCCCAGCGCCGTAGAGGCGCCCAGCGCGCCCCCGGCCGTGAGAGCGGCGACGGCGCCGAGCACCTGGCGCCGCGCGATCCCGGTCAGGACGTCCTCCGGGGCTCGCAGATCGTTGCGATCGGCGCCAGGAGCTCAGTCAGCTCGCTCACGTCGGAGTCGATCCGCTCACGAGCCGACGTCGAGAGGTCCTGCAGCGCAACCCATCTGCCACCCACGCGATCACGGTCGAGGTCGTCAGCGGTCCGGTCCAGCCGGTGAACCACCGCCGGCAGCGCGGCGTAGCGTGGTCTGAGCAGCGGGGTGAGCAGGTCGACGACGGTCCGGGTCCCGTCGACATTGGCCCGCACCGTGGCCAGGCTGCTGTGGCTGCCGAAGTCGGTGCGGCCGGTCAGCTGGAGCTGCAGGGCGTTCTCGGTGATCTCGTGGGCCCGGATCGACACCTCGAGCGGGTCGATCTGCGCCGAGTCGAACTGCCGGCGCAGCGCGGCCACGTCTCGGACCAGCCGGTCGACCTCCGAGCGCAGCGTGACCCGCGACCTCCCGCTCCAGAGGTCCTGCTCGATCCGGTGGAAGCCGGTGAAGTCCCTGTCCTTCAGCCCTTCCGCGCGGCTGGACGGTAGGCCGTTGATCGCCGCGTCGGCGGCTCCGAACGCGCCGTACGCCGCGCCGAGCCGCTCATAGTCCAGGTGCGCCGTGAGCCAGTCCCGCTGGGCCGCGGCGCGATGGACGTGCGAGAGCTCGCCGCCGGGCCGCAGATCGTCCTGGAGGCGCCGGACGTCCCGCGCGAGGCCGGGCAGCCGTCCGGCGACGTACCGCTCATAAGCCCTCGTCGGCGCCAACAGGTCCTGCTGGGTCACCGGGAGCACCCCGCGCGCGGGCGTCCGGCCCCCGCTGGCCGCAGGCCCGGCCAGCCGGACCGACGGCCCGGTGACGACGTCCTCGTCCTCCATGGCACACCGGAAGGCGTAGCGGCCTGGTCCGAGATCCACGCCGATCGCCGCAGATCGACCGGCGCCCAACGGCTCCACCGCGGCGAACACCGCGCCCGTGGCCGGATCGACCAGCGTCACCTCAGCCGGGCGGCTGTCCGTGTCGCGCACCTCGAAGGCCTGCCGGCCGGGTATCCCGCGAAGCCACCCCCGGCCGCAGTGTGAGACGGAGATCTCGACCGATGTCGGAGACGGGCTGGTGGCGGATGACGGCGATGCAGGGCGCGACTGCGCCGTGCAGGCGCACAGACCCCCAGCCGTCAGCACCGCCAGGGCGACCACTCCGCAGACTCCGATCCGAGCTCGCACGCGGCCACGCTAGACATCCGGCGCATGGTTTCCACGGGCGAAGACCGGCTCGAAGCCGTTGTTCACCAAGCCTTCTGCGACGGTTCACAGCCCCGACGGGCCGCCGGTCCTGTGCCGGCCATCCAGCGCCGACCAGCGTGGAGGCCGACCGGCAGCGACAGCCCCGATCGAAAGCGGGCAAAGGGGACCACCACGACGACGACTACGTGGACCGAGAGCGCTCGGTCATCTCGCGGTCACTTGGCGGCAGGCTCCCAGAGGGTCACCCGACCGGTGACGTTCACCGCGCGTTCACCCGCACCCGGCCGACACGTCATCTGCCCTCCCTAACGTCCGAGGCGACACGGCAAAGGGTCGTGTCAGAACGACCCTGCTCCGGAGAGGGAATCCCCGTGAAGCTTCACACGTCCGCGCGTCTTGCTGCGGTCGCCGTCATCGGAACCCTGGCCCTGACGGCCTGTGGTTCCGACAACAACTCGAACACCAGCGCGAACGCCGGCAGCGGCGCCGGCGGCGGCGCTGCCTACTGCGCCAGCGGCACGCTCAACTCGTCGGGTTCGACGGCCCAGGCCAACGCCATGACCCAGTGGATCAAGGACTACCAGACCGCCTGCAGCAGCGCCACGGTCAACTACAACGGCGTCGGCTCGGGTCAGGGCGTCACGGACTTCACCAACGCCCAGACGTCGATGGCCGGCTCGGACTCGGCCCTCGACCCCGCCAAGGGCGAGGTCGAGAAGGCCAACGCCCGCTGCAAGTCGGGCAACGCCGTCGACCTGCCGATGGTCCCGGGCCCGATCGCGGTCGTCTACAACGTCTCGGGCGCCGACAACCTGGTCTTCACGCCGGTGGTCCTCGCCAAGATCTTCAGCGGCAAGATCACCAAGTGGAACGACCCGGCGATCGCCGCGCTCAACAAGGACGCCAAGCTGCCGTCCGCGAGCATCACGACCTACCACCGCTCGGACGCGTCCGGCACGTCGGACAACTTCACCAAGTACCTGCTGGCGAACGACCCGAGCGACTGGACCTACGACCACAACAAGCAGTGGCCGGGCCCGGGCGGTCAGGGCGCCAAGGGTTCTGACGGAGTCTCTGGTGCGGTCAAGTCGACGCCCAACACCATCGCGTACGTCGAGTGGTCCTTCGCCACGCAGAACAGCCTGCAGATGGGCCAGATCGACAACGGCGGCGGTCCGGTCACCCTGAGCGCCGACAGCGTCGGCAAGGCCGTCGAGGCGGCCCAGGTCACCGGCACCGGCGACGACCTCACGCTCAAGCTCGACTACGCCACCAAGGTGGCCGGCGCGTACCCGATCATCCTGGTGACCTACGAGATCACCTGTGTGAAGGGCCTTCCGGCCGACCAGGCCAAGCTGGTCAAGGGCTTCCTGACCTACGCGTCCAGCGACGGCCAGAGCAAGCTCACCGCACTGGGCTACGCACCCCTCCCGGACGCGATCAAGACCAAGGTCCAGGCCGTCGTCGCGAAGATCTCCTGACGACTCGCCGGACCGTCGTCGACACCGGGCGATGAGCCCGACGCAGGTGGTGCGCTCCGTCCCCTCGGGGGCGGGGCGCATCACCGCCCGACAGCGAAGAGACCACCGATGAGCACTCATACCGAGCAGATCGAGGGCGGCCGACCGCCCGCCGACCGCCCGTCGGACGCCTCCAAGATCGCGGGTCCGGCGGTGCGGCTGGGGGACCGCATCTTCCGCGGGCTGTCCGCCACGTCGGGCACGCTGATCCTGGTCGTGATGGCGGCCATCGCGATCTTCCTGCTCTACCGCAGCGTGCCGGCCCTGCAGGCCGACACCAAGAGCTTCTTCGTCACCCGGACCTGGTTCCCCGACAACACGCCGTCCGTCTTCGGTGTCGCCGCACTGGCCTGGGGCACAGTGCTTTCGGCCGTTATCGCCCTGGTGCTGGCGGTCCCCGTCTCACTCGGCATCGCCCTCTTCATCGCGCACTACGCCCCTCGCCGGATCGCCGCCGGGCTGGGCTATCTGGTCGACCTGCTGGCCGCCGTACCGTCCGTCATCTACGGGTTGTGGGGCCGGGCCTTCCTCGTCCCGCACATGGTCGGGCTGTCGGCCTGGCTGGACCACTACTTCGGCTGGATACCGGTCTTCCATGCCGCTGGCTCGTCGTATCGCAACACGATGTTCAACACCGGCGTCGTCCTCGCGGTGATGATCCTGCCGATCATCAGCGCCGTGTCTCGCGAGGTCTTCCTCCAGGTACCGCGCACTCACGTGGAGGCCGCGCTGGCCATCGGGGCGACCCGGTGGGAGGTCATGCGGCTGTCGGTCATCCCGTTCGGCCGGTCCGGCATCATCAGCGCGTCGATGCTCGGGCTCGGGCGGGCCCTCGGGGAGACGGTCGCCGTGGCCCTGGTCCTCTCGACGAGCTACAACATCTCCGGCCACATCCTCGCGCCGGGAGGCAACACGTTCGCGGCGAACATCGCGCTGCAGTTCGGTTTTGCGGGGACGGTCGGCGTCAACGCACTGATCGCCTCGGGGCTGGTCCTGTTCGTCATCACGTTGCTGGTCAACATGGCCGCGCGGCTGATCATCGCCCGCCGGCGCGACTTCTCGGGGGCGAACTGACATGTCGGTCCTGACCCCGGAGCGCACCGACGCCGCCCTGCCGGACGACCCGTTCGGCCTGGTCGGCCGGGTCCTGCCGCGGTGGGCGCTGGCCGCCGTCGTCGCGGCGGCGTTCGGCCTGAGCGCGCTGCTCGTCCTGGCCACGCCGGCCCATGGCCTCGGGCAGGGCCTGGTGATGTCGGCGCTGCTCTTCCTGATCCTGATGACGTCGGCGAGCTTCGCCCGTGAGGGGCGGCGACGGGCGGTGGACCGGCTCGCGACGACGCTGATCGTGACCAGCTTCCTGGTCGCGCTGGCGCCCCTCGCGGCCATCATCGTCAAGGTGCTGGTCGAGGGCGCCGGCGTCGTCAACTCCGAGTTCCTCACCCACTCGCAGCGCAACATCGGGCCGAACGAGGCCGGCGGCGGGATCTACCACGGCATGATCGGCACGCTCGAGCAGGCACTGATCACGAGCATCATCGCGGTGCCGCTCGCCATCCTGACGGCGATCTACCTGGTCGAGTACGGGCGGGGCTGGCTGGCCAAGGGCGTCACCTTCTTCGTCGACGTCATGACCGGTGTGCCGTCGATCGTCGCCGGGCTGTTCGTCTACACGATCTGGGTGCTGGCGCTGGGCTTCCAGCGCTCCGGCTTCGCAGCGACCTTCGCCCTGGCCATCCTGATGATCCCGGTGGTCGTCCGGTCCACCGAGGAGATGCTCAAGCTGGTCCCCAACGAGCTGCGCGAGGCATCGCTGGCCCTCGGCGTACCGCGGTGGCGGACCATCGTGAAGATCGTCGTCCCCACCGCGCTGCCCGGCATCATCACGGGGATCATGCTCGGCGTCGCGCGGGTCATGGGCGAGACGGCCCCTCTGCTGCTGCTCACCGGCTTCACCAGCTCCATCAACACCGACGTCTTCCACGGCCCGCAGGCCGCGCTGCCGCTGATCATCTTCGACCAGGCCTCACGGCCGTCCGACGCCGCCGTCCATCGGGCCTGGGGCACCGCGCTCGTGCTGATCGTGCTCGTCATGCTCCTCAACCTGGTCGGCCGCGCCGTGGCGCGCTTCAGCCGAGTCCGCTAGAGACACAAGGGAATCCGACAACCATGGCCAAGCGCATCGACGTCTCCGGGCTGAACGTCTACTACCGGGCGTTCCTCGCCGTGCAGGACATCTCCATGACCATCGAGCCACGGTCCGTCACGGCCTTCATCGGGCCGTCCGGCTGTGGCAAGTCGACCTTCCTGCGGACGCTGAACCGGATGCACGAGGTGATCCCGGGGGCGCGCGTCGAGGGCAAGGTCATGCTCGACGACGAGGACATCTACGGCGGCCGGGTCGACCCGGTCAACGTCCGTCGCACGATCGGCATGGTGTTCCAGCGGCCCAACCCGTTCCCGACCATGTCGATCTACGACAACGTCGTGGCGGGACTGCGGCTGCAGGGGCGGCAGTCGAAGGCCGCGATGGACGACGTCGTCGAGACCTCGCTGCAGGGGCGCCAACCTCTGGAACGAGGTCAAGGACCGGCTGAGCAAGCCCGGAGCGGGCCTGTCCGGCGGGCAGCAGCAGCGGCTGTGCATCGCCCGGGCCATCGCCGTCGAGCCCCAGGTGCTGCTGATGGACGAGCCCTGCTCCGCGCTGGACCCCATCTCGACGCTGGCCATCGAGGACCTGATCGGCAAGCTCAAGTCGACGTACACGATCGTGATCGTCACCCACAACATGCAGCAGGCCGCGCGGGTCTCGGACCGGACCGGCTTCTTCAACCTGGCCGCCCAGGGCAAGCCCGGCCGCCTGATCGAGATGGACGACACCCAGAAGATCTTCAACAACCCGTCGGAGCAGGCCACCGAGGACTACATCTCCGGCCGCTTCGGCTAACCCCCCCCCGCTTGTCTTGGCCGTCGGGTCCGGGTTTGGCGGTTGGTTCCGGAGTTTGCGCGCCCGATATGTCCGATCTCAACCCGGACTCGACCGCCAAAGGCACTCGGGGCGCGCGGATTTCCACAGGCCTGGCCCGTCGTCCCACCATCCACAGCCGAGTCCTTGACCGTCAGCGGCCCGGACCGCACCGCCCGACGATCCGTGGATGGATGCTGCCGAACGCCGACTGCCGGAGGTCTTCACCCGTCGCCAGGCCCTGCTCCTCCTGAGCCGGCATCAGGTCGAGTGGGCCTTGGCCTCGGGTCGATGGGTGACCCTGCGACGAGGCATCTACTGCCGCCGTACGACGCTCGACCAGGCCTCGGGGCCTGCCCGACACCTGCTCCACGCGCAGGCGGCGCTGGCGTCGCACGACGATCGTCACGTGCTCGAGCCACCTCTCGGCCGCACTGACGTACGACCTGCCCGTGCCCGCTCGTCCGGTCGCTGCGCCACCAACGGTGACCATCGGCGCCGTCCCTGCTTCGACCGATCGGCAGGCCGACCTGATCGTCCAGGTCGGCGAACCTCCGCCCCGGCGACGCGTGGCGCTGGCGGGACTGGCAGCGCACCTCACCCAGCCGGACGGTGGCCGACTGCCTGCGCCACCTGCCGGCGCCCGACGCCGTCGCGATCGGCGACGCGGCGATCCGCACTGGGCTCACGAGCCCGGAACGCATCCAGGAGGTCCTCGCGCTGGCAGGCCGGCTGGCCGTACGCCGAACGCGGGCGGGCCGCGTGGCCGCCTGCTCGACGGGCGCCGCGAGACCTGGCTGGAGTCGTACTCGTTCGTCGTGCTGCACCAGGAGGGGATCCCGCCTGCCGACACCGCAGGTCGAGGTGTTCGACGAGGACGGCGACTTCATCGGACGGGTCGACGGGCTCTGGGCCGAGCACGCGACCGTGGCGGAGGCGGATGGCCGCGACAAGTACTCCCTGGCCACGTGGCCCGACCTCGTCTCGGCGGGAGCCGACGAGCTGGCGGAGGCCCGGCACGAGGCGGGCCGGCGCGTCCTGATCGCCGGAGAAGGTCCGCGAGGATCGACTGCGCGGGGTCGGCCTCGAGGTCGTCCGCTGGGGCACGCCGACATCTTGCGCACCGCCGTACCGAGCTGGCCCGGCGGGTCCGGTCGGCCTGGCGGCGGGCGGACCCGGCTCGCTTCACCGGGCGGCTGGTGCGTCCGGTCGCCCACGCGTCTTGGCCGTCGAGTCCGGGGTGAGATCGGACATATCGGGCGGCAAACTCCGGACTCGACCGCCAAACCCGGAACCGACGGCCAAGACAAGCGGGGGGTGGGGATTCCCAAGGGTCAGGTGATGAGGGTGATGATGCCGTAGGCGAGGGCGGCGGCCAGGCCGGCTCCGGGGAAGGTGAGGACCCACGCCCCGACGATGTTGCTTGGCCACACCCCAGCGGACCGCCGACAGCCGCTTGGTCGCACCCACGCCCATGATCGCCGAGGTGATCGTGTGCGTGGTCGAGATCGGCGCCCCGAAGCCCAGCCCGGCGACGTACAGCACCGACGCGGCCGTCGTCTCGGCGGCGAACCCGTGCGGAGGGTCCAGGTGGATGATCCGCCGGCCCGAGGGTCCGCATGATCCGCCACCCACCGGAGTAGGTCCCGAGGCTGATCACGACGGCACTGAGCACCAGCACCCAGATCGGGATCGAGTCCCCGTGGTGGTGCCCACCGACGTTCAGCGCGAGGACGACGACGCCGGCGGTCTTGGCGGCGTCCTGCAACCCGTGGCCGAAGGCCATCGCGCAGGCCGACCCGCTCTGCGCGTAGCGGAAGCCACGCGAGACCCGCCCCGGGTTCGCGCTGCGGAAGGTCCACAGCAGCGCGGTCATGATCAGGTAGCCCAGGAGCAGCCCGACGATCGGCGAGATGATCATCCAGATGATCACCTTGTGCCACACCACGCTCCAGTGGACCGTGGCGCTCGCGGCGATGGCCGCCCCGCCGAGGCCACCGATCAGCGCGTGCGAGGACGACGACGGCAGGCCACGCCACCAGGTCAGCAGGTTCCAGCCGATCGCACCCACGAGCGCAGCTGCCACGATCGCCAGACCCGCATTGCCGGACGGCGCACCGATGATGCCGCTGCCGATCGTCTTGGCCACCTTGGCGCCGAAGAACGCACCGATCAGGTTGAACACCGCCGCGAGCAACAGAGCGATACGCGGGGTCAGGGCGCGAGTCGACACGGAGGTCGCGATCGCGTTGGCCGCATCGTGAAAACCGTTGGTGTAGTTGAAGCCCATCGCCAAGGTGACGACGATGACGATCGGCAGCCAGCTCACGATCGGTCAGGATTCCTTGACGGCGATGCTCTCGACCGTGTGCGCGACCTTCTCGAACGCGTCGGCCGCGGCCTCGAGCTCGTCGACGACCTCCTTGAGCTTCATGATCGCCGTCGCCTTGAGGTCGCCGTTGAACAGCTCGGCGAGCAGGCGCCGGTAGAGCTGGTCGGCCTGGTTCTCCAGGCGGTTGATCTCGATCCAGTACTCCGACAGGTCCCTCATCGACCGCAGCTTCGGCATGGCCTCGGCCGTGAGGTCGGCCATCCGCGCCAGCACCTCGACCTGCGACGCGACGCCGGCCGGCAGCTCGTCGATGCGGTAGAGCACGATCAGGTCGACCGCGGCCTCCATCATGTCCATGCAGTCGTCCAGGCTCGAGGCCAGCGCGTAGATGTCCTCGCGGTCGAACGGCGTGATGAACGAGGAGTTGACCCGCTTCATGATCTCGTGGGTCGACTCGTCCGCGGCGTGCTCGGCCTCGCGCATCTTCTGCGACAGGGCCTCACGCTCCTCCCGCGGGGTACCCATCACCTGGGTCAGCAGGTCCGCACCAACCACCAGGTGGGCAGCGGACCCGGCGAAGAGGTCGTAGAAGCTCGTGTCCTGAGGCGTGAGGCGGAATCGCACAAGGTCTCCGAGGTTGGCGGCAACGAGGTCGGCACGGGGACGGGCAGGTCCGGAACGGGCGCCGACGATCCGGCGCTCCGGGAATGCTAGGCGGTACGCCGCCGGGTCGGGCAATCCGGTCGCCCTCAGCCGGTCCTAGTCGTCCCCGGACACGCCCAGGATCTTGTCGATCTCGTCCGGTGAGAGGTCTTCCTCACTGGTCGACGCGGCGACCACGAGATCCGCGACCAGCTCGATCTCCGAGCTGAGCTCACCGTCACTGAGCTCGTCCTCGGGCGCGGGGTCGGCCGCCGTGGCGGACCGCGCATCGATCCGGGTCTCGGCGCGGGGCTGGGAGGCGGTGCGGGGCTCGGAGGGCGCGCGCGGCGCACCCACGCGTACGGCGTGGTCGACCCGCCCCGGCGCGGCCGTGTCGGCCGTGTCGGCCGTGTCGGCCGTGGACCCCGCGTCGGCCGTGGCCGCCGTGGCCGCCGTGCCGGCCGAGTCGGCCGAGTCGGCGCTCTCGTCGATGTCGGGCATCCCGACCTCCGTAGCCTGCGCCCCGAGCGCCCGAGCCAGTCACCGGCGCTTGCGCACCCCAGGCCGTCGGCACGCTCACCCAGCGTACGGCGGGGCCACCGTGCGCGCCCCGGGTTCGGCGAACAGGTGAACGCTTCGGCCGGCTCGCGCTCGACCTCGGAGACCCCTCGCCAGCACCGCCGGGGAGTTGCCATCATGGCCGCATGACGGCATCGCGTCCGCCCCTGTACGCCGCCGACCGGCTCGAGGTCCAGACCGAGCCGGAGCCGGACGCAGGGTCAGAGCCAGACCCAGTACCGGAGACCCGCCACACCGGCACGATCGTCGAGAGCGGGTCGTTCGCCCGGGCGGTGTGCGCGACGTGCGGGTGGTCCGGACCGGCCCGGCGGGCCCGCGCCTTCGCGACCACCGACCTGGACGGGCACAGCTAGCCCCCCGGAGTCGGCAGTGGCGTGATCGTCGGCAGGCCGCCGCCGCCGCCCAGCGAACCGGTCGGCCCGCCCGACGGGCTCCCGGACGCCGTGCCCGAGGGACCCGCGGAGGGGCTTGGCGTCGGCAGGGGCATCTGGTCGGGACGGGCAATCTCCCCCGGGCGCAACACCGTTCGCGAGATGCTGACCGACGTGAGGCCCAGGCCGCCGACCGTCACCTCGTCGTAGGCGAGCAGCCGGCCCCTGTCCTCACCGGACCGCCCGAAGTAGAGCAGCGTCGCGGTCAGCGGCACCGCCTCGCCGGCCTCGGCCTTGATCAGGCCGTCGGAGGTCAGCAGCGCCCCACCGGTCGTGCCCTCGACCAGGACCTTGGTGCCGCCGAGCTCGCGGACCTCGCGCTTGTGCAGGTGCCCGGCCAGGATCAGCGGCACCGTCCCGCCCAGCGGCGCCGCCGCGGTGGGGTCGTGGACCAGCCCGACCTCGACCGGGTCGGCCGGGTGCGCCGCGTCGTACGACCGGATCGTCGCCGCCAGCTGGGCGTCCGAGGCCGTCGCCTCCGGGCGGTCCGGGGCGGCCGGCCCCTCGACCGGCGTGAACCGCGGGTCGCCGATCCCGGCGAAGGTCAGCCCGGCCACCGTCGCGACCCGGTCGTCGAGGACCACGGCGTTCTTCTGGGCCGCCACGGCCGCCTGCGTCGACGAGGAGTCGTGATTGCCGCGGATGAACACGTACGGCACCTTCAGCTGCCCGATCCGGTTGAGCTGGGCCGCCTCCAGCGGAGTGCCGTTGGTCGTGACGTCCCCGGTGTCCACGACCGCGTCGACGTCGAACTGCTTGACCAGGCGCGCGGTCAGGTCGAAGCCCAGCGGGTTGTCGTGAATATCCGAGATGTGCAGCAGCGTGGTGACCTCGCCGCTGGCCGAGCCGCTCACCGAGCCCGGCAGGCGCGAGCCGACGGCGTAGAGCGAGGTCACCGAGTCGACGAAGTCGGCCAGCCCCGAGCGGTAGGACTCCAGCCGCTGGACCAGGCCCTGGGTGCGGCCCACGACGTACGGCGCGCGGTTGAGCAGGCCACTGAACCGCGGAGAGGCCAGCGAGTCGCCGTCGAACGTCGCGACGGCCGAGATGCCCACGCCGAGCACGACGGCCAGCGCTAGGGCCAGGCTCTCGACGGCCCCCCGCAGGGTGCGCTCCCCCACCGCTCCGAGCAGGGCGGCCCCGGCCAGCGCGAACAGCGCCGTGAGGATCGAGGCCCGGATCACCGCTGCGCGCAACCGGTCCGGCGTCTTCTGCTCGAGGTCGCGCAGGCTGGCGTCCGAGCCGATGACCTCCTGGGCCTGGTCCACGTCGACGGTCTGGATGCTGCCGTTCACCGCGACCGGCGCCTCGTGCGTGTTGAAGTGGACGGAGCCGAACGGCGCCAGCTCGACCTTGGAGCCGGGGTGCAGGCTGGGCCGCACGGTGATGCTGACCGTCAGGGGCCCGACCCGAGCGTGGGCGGACGGCGCCAGCATGGCGCCCACGAAGGCGCCGAACAGGGCCAGCGAGACGACGATGGCGCCACTGAGAACTCGGCGCGCACCAGGACCCACCACCTCATCATGCCGGGTGGCGCGGGCGCGATCATGCCGAGTTGAGCGGGCGCCGGGCCGGGAGCGCCTCACGGCGCACGGCCGCTCGAAGCGGCGTATTTGGAACCCGGGGCTACCGCGGCCCGGCGCCCGGAGTGCCCCGAGGGGCAACCCGAGTGTGGCAAACGATGGGGTGTCCCGTCATGTTCCCGCCCGGATCCGTGGGCCAGTCAGGTGAGTTCGCCGGCTCGCCAGAGCCGGGCGGCGCCCTCGAGATCCTCGGCCGTGGTCAACAGTGCGGCCGCACTGCGGGTCAGGGCCGCCGCCCCCAGCTCGTCCACCGGCTCCAGGTCACCGGCCCTCCGGGCGCGCCCGGTGGACGCGACCCGGCAGAAGGCGCCGGCCCGCTCCAGCGCCACGGCGAGATCGCCCGTGAAGACCCCCGTCAGGATCGCGTCCGCGAGCGCCGAGACCTGTTGCGGCCCAGTCGGATCCGCGACTCCGGCGACGACGTGCGCGACGGGTGCGACGTCCTGGCCCTCGGCGTAGTCGCGCGCGTTGCCCACCGGGTCGCGCCGCACGCCCTCGCGCAGGACGTAGAGGCGCCACAGCGCACCGGGCAGGGACCGCGGCGGCCGGTCGGCCCACAGGTCGGCCAGGGTGCTCAGGCCGTGGTCGTCGACGAGGGAGACCAGCCGGGCGGTGAGCTCGGGGTCACCCGCGCCCCGCCCCGCATCCACGATCGCGGCCGCCGTCGCGTGGGCGGCCTCGGCCTCCTGGGCCGGGTCGTAGCCGCCGCTGATGGCGTCGAACCCGGCCGGGCTCAGGAACGACGGCCGTCGCGGCCGGTCCCTGCGGTTGCCCGGCTGCTCCACCGGGCCATCATCGCCCAGCGGGGAGACTCAGCCGACCAGGACCGGATCGCGTTCGTCGTCCTGGGGCGCGGCGGCCGGCTCGAGCGGCGACGGCTTCACGAACAGCAGCCGGGCCAGCCAGGCCGGGAGCCACCAGTTCCAGCGCCCGAGGACGCTCACCAGGGCCGGCACCAGCAGAGCCCGGACCAGCGTGGCGTCGATCAGGATCCCGACCCCGAGCGCCGTGCCCAGCACCTTGATGTCCGTGCCCGGCGCGGAGGCCAGGGCGGCGAACGCGAAGAACAGGATCAGGGCCGCCGACGTGACCAGCCGCCCGGTCCGGCCCAGACCGGTGACGACCGCCGTCGACGTCTTCCCCGTCGCGTCGTACTCCTCCCGCATCCGGGCCAGGATGAAGACCTCGTAGTCCATCGAGAGACCGAAGAGGAACGCGAAGATGATCACCGGCAGCCAGAACGTGATGGCGCCGGTCGGTGCCACGCCGAAGATCGCGTCCGAGCCGTGGCCGTGCTGCCAGAACCACACCACGGTGCCGAAGACCGCGGCCAGCGACACCAGGTTGAGCAGCACCGCCTTGATCGGCAGCAGCAGCGAGCGGAACGTCCGCACGAGCAGCACGAAGGTGATCAGCGCGATCAACATCAGGACGTAGGGGAACTTGTCGTAGACGGCCGTGAAGTAGTCCTCGACCGTCGCGCCGGCACCGGTGACGCCGACCTCGGGCGCAGACCTTCTCCACCGCGTCGCGGACACCGTCGACGACGACGTTGCCGGAGCTGTCCACCGTCTCCTTGGTCGGGATGACGTCGACGACCGACAGGCCGCCCTTGTCGCCGCCGACGACGGCCATCCGCACCCCGTCCGACTCCTGCCGCGGCGCTCGCAGCTGCGGACGCCTTGTCGGACGGCACCAGCACCTCGATCGGGGTCAGGACTCCGGCGCCGACGCCGCCGGAGCGCAACGTCTGCAGGGTCTGGTACGCCGGGCCGCTCTTGGCCAGCGAGTCGATGCCAGAGGTGCCGATCTTGAGGCCGAAGACCGGGGTGATCAGCAGGCCGAGCGCGACGACCGCCGCGGCCACGGCCAGGAACCGGCGGCGCACGATGAGCCGGGCCCAGGCCGACCAGCCGCGCGAGGCCACGCCCTCCTTGCGGACCCGCGGCCAGTCGACCCGCGGGCCGATGCTGGACAGCAGCGCCGGCAGCAGCGTGAGCACCACGGAGACGCTGACCAGCGGGATGAACATGCCCCCGAAGCCCATGCTGCGCAGGAACGGGCACGGGCACGACGACCAGCGACACCAGGCTGATCGCGACGGTGACGCCGGAGGCGAGGACCGCGTGACCGGCCGTCTTCATCGCGATCGACCACCGCCTCCTCGTTGTCGTGCCCGTGCGCGCGCTCCTCGCGCCAGCGGGAGACGACGAGCAGCGAGTAGTCGATCGCCACGCCCAGGCCGATCAGCGCGATCAGGAACTGCACGACGAAGCTCACGTCGCTGAACGTCGTCAGTCCCGAGCACGAGCAGGAAGGTCGTGAGGATCGAGACCGCCGCGATGACCAGCGGCAGCAGGGCGAGGAACGACGCGAAGACGAAGATCAGCACCACCAGCGCACCCGCGGCACCGAACAGCGTCTCGGTCAGGACGCCCGGGCCGGAGGAGTCACCACCGGCCGACAACATGCCGTACGACGTCAGGCTCGCCCTTGAAGCCGGCCGCGCCCGCCGCCTTCTCCAGCGCCGGCTTCAGCTGCACGTCGATGCCCGGGCCGAACGACGTCGGCAGCGGGCCCTGGAGCAAGGCGTACGTCGTGCGCCCGTCCTTGGACAGGAAGCCCTTGTCGCCGGTGCTGGCGTAGTCGACCAGCCGGCGACTTCGGGATCACCGCTCGCCGTGGACGCGAAGACCTTCTCGATCGCGGCCTGGTTGGCCTCGACGGTCTGCCCCTCGCGGCACCGTCACCACCGCGACGAACGTGTCGAACGAGCTGGTGCCGTAGGCCTCACCATCTGCGCTCCGCCGTGTCACCCGGCTGACCGGGCAAGGAGAAGTCCAGCGAGAGCCGGCCGGAGAGCTGGCCGGCGGCGAACATCCGGCCACGAAGAGCACCAGCCAGCCGCGCAGACGATCCGGCGATGGTGCATGACAAGTCGTGCGAGGCGTTCCACGGGGCTCTCCTGCCCTCTAGGTTCGTCAGAGCAACGTACGCACTTCCGCGACAATAGTCAACATAGTTAATAATCGAGTGGTGAACTCAGGGTAAGTTCAGGGTCATCCCTGATTACGGACCGGTCCGAGGAGGATGAGCGTCGTGGCCCGGCTGCGCCCGGCCGGACCTGCGCTCCTTCACCGGCTACCTGCTGCGCCGCGCCTACGTCCGATCCACGGGCGTCGCGCAGGCCTGCGTCACCGACGACACCGGCCTGCGCGAGCTGGCCGCCCTCTCGGCGCTCGCCGAGCAGGGGCCATCGCGCAGCGCCGGCTCGGCGAGCTCTCCAGTCAGCCCGACCATCGTCGTCAAGCTGGTCGACGGGTTGCAGCACAAGGGTTTCGCCACCCGCGAGCGCAGCGCGACCGACCGGCGGATCCAGGCGGTGCGGCTCACCGCCGAAGGGCGCCGCCGCGGTGCTGAGCCAGCGCAGGAACCTCGAGATCGCGGAACCGAGCTCATCTCGCCGCTGACCAAGGCCGAGGTCAGACGGCTCAAGAAGCACCTCGCGCCTTGCTCGAGGGCAGCCCGGTGCTCGACGCCAGCCCGCTAGCCGACCAGGTCGGCTACCTCGTCGCGCACGCCCACCGCCAGCTGCGCGACGACGCCACCGAGCAGCTCGCCGAGCTCGGGCTGCACCCGCGCGACTTCGGCCTGCTGAACCAGCTCGCCCGCGACACCCCGTGCTCGCAGGCCCACCTGGCCGATCGGCTGCAGGTCACCCGCCCGCCGATCCTCGCGCTGCTGGACGTCCTGGAGGCGCGGCAGCTCGTCGAGCGGGCCCGCAGCGAGCAGGACCGGCGCGTGCACGAGGTGACCCTGACCGACGAGGGCCGGCGACGCTGGGCCGCGCCCAGCGCACGGCCGGGCGGATCCAGCGCGAGATCGTCGAGCAGCTCGGGCCCGAGGCGCGACGTGGACCTGCGCGAGCTGCTGGCCAAGCTGATCGCGGCTGACCGGCGGCAGACCGTCAGTGCAGTCGGGGTACCCGTGGGCAGGCCGGCGCGGTCGTCGTCGGCGGTGCCCTCGCCGTCGGCGTGCGGTCGGGACGTGCCGGTCGGCGTACCGGTCGGGGTCTCGGTCGGCGTGCCCGTCGGGCCGGCCGGCCGGCGGTGTGGCCGGGTCGCAGCCGTCGGCTGGGGGTCGGCGTCGGCGCGGGGGTCGCTCGTGCCCGGGGGTGACCAGCTGCGTCATCGTCGTGCCGCCGGAGCCGCCGGAGATCGGCCGGCCGATGGCCAGCTCGAAGACCTGGATCGCCACGATGGCCAGGACGAACGCCACGACGGCGAGCGCGGCCGCGGCCTTCCAGCTCATCCAGCGCGGGCGCCGCGGGTCGGCCACGTCGAGCAGCTCGGCCTCCGCCGCGCCGGGCGACCCGGACTCGGCGTACGCCGGGTGGACCGTCCGCTCGATGACCGGTACGTCGCCGGGGCGGGCCCGTCGCGCGGCCGCGACACGACGGTGAGCACCCGGGTCTCGGCCAGCTTCTGCCCCGCCTGGCGGAAGGTGTGGGAGTAGACCGCGCCGCCGACCGTCGCGACGATGCTGCCGAGCGCCGCGCCCAGCACCGTGCCACCCGACGCCGAGGAAGGACGCGACGACGGCAGCCGACACCGCCGCGAGGGCGCTGGCGGCCACCTGGGCAGCTTGATGTCAGGTCGGCGCGGGGAGGTCATCGACTGTTCATCGTCCGCGCGACCGGCATGCGTTCCCGATCCGTCGTCGGGGTGAGGGACGTCACGTGGCCAGGTCACCCGGGCCCGGGTGCCGCTGCCGGTTGCGTCGCCACCTGCGCGAGGTGCGTCCTCGAGCCGGACCTGTCCGCCCGCGCCCTCGACCAGGCTGCGCACGATCGCCAGGCCCAGGCCGCTGCCGCCGTCGTCGCGCGAGCGGGCCTCGTCGAGCCGGGTGAACCGGTCGAAGACGCGCTCGCGGTCCACCTGCGGGATGCCCCGGCCCGTCGTCGTCGACGGTCACCTCGACCTGACCGGAGGCGGACCGTACGGCGACGGTCACCGCCGAGCGGGCGTGCCGCGCCGCGTTGTCCACCAGGTTGACGAGGACTCGCGTCACGGCGTCCGGGTCGGCCGAGATGCTCGCTGCCGCAACGGAATCCGGGTCGATCCGCACGGGCACCCGCCAGGGCATCGCCGCGACGTCGGCGGCGGTCGAGCGGACGTCGACCGGCCCGCCCGGCCGAGGCCCGGCCCGCCGGGCCTCGCTCCCACGGGCCAGCAGCAGCAGGTCGTCGACGAGCCGGGCCAGCCGGTCGGTGTCGGCCAGCACCCCGTCGGCCGTCTCGTCCCACGAGGTGAGGCCCGGGTGGTGCCGCGCCACCTCGAGCTGGGTCCGGATCGCCGTGAGCGGGCTGCGCAGCTCGTGCGCCGCGTCCGCGACGAACGCCCGTTGGGCGTCGCTGGCGCCCTCCAGCCGGTCGAGCATGCCGTTGAGGGTCTCGGCCAGCCGGCGGACCTCGTCCTGGGCCTGCGGCACCGGGAGCCGGCGCCCGTCCGAGGAGCCGGCGGCGGCGATCTCCTCGGCGCCGGTGCGCAGCCGCGAGACCGGCTGCAGCGAGCGCCCCACGAGCAGCCAGCAGACCCCGGCGAAACCCGCGAGCAGCACTGGCGCGCCGATCGCGGTCGCGACCGCCAGGGCCCGCACGCTGCCGTTGGCCTCGGCCTGGCTGACGGCGACCAGCACCGTGTCGGCAGCGAGGTCACCGCCGGACGTGGCGCCGCCGACCGGGTAGCCGACCACCCGCAGCGCGTCGGGAGTGCCGAGGCGCGCGCCGTCGATGACCCGCACGTCTCCGCCGCGGACGGCCCGCACGGCAGCCGGCTCGAGCAGCGCCGTCAGCCGGTCGGCGCCGGCCGAGACCGCCGTCACCCGGCCCTGGGCATCGACGATCTGCACCCCGGCCGTCCCGGCGCCCACGGGCACCGGGTCGGGCAGCCGTCCGGTGCGGGCCAGCGCGGCGACGTCCTTGGCCTGCTGCCGGGCCGAGTCGTCCAGGGAGTGCAGGACCGAGTGCCGGACGACGAGCAGCAGCAGCCCGGCGCCGAGGGCCAGGGTGACGGCGACCACGCCGGTCGCGAGCAGGGTGAGCCGGGCCCGCAGGCTGATCCGGCCGGTCTCCAGGCGCCACGACCGCAACGGCACGGCCGACGCCCCTCAGCCGCCGTCCGCGGCGAGCCGGTAGCCCACGCCGCGGACGGTCTGCAGGGCGCCCTTGCCGTACGGCACGTCGATCTTGCGGCGCAGGTAGCCGACGTACACCTCCACCACGTTGGGGTCCACGTCCTCGTTCTCGTCCCAGACGTGCGCGAGGATCTCGGCCTTCGGCACGACCTCGCCGCGCCGCCGCAACAGCAGCGCGAGCACGGCGAACTCCCTTGGTGTCAAAGCGATCTCGTCATCGCCGCGAGCGACCTGCCGGGACGCCGGGTCGAGGGTGAGGTCGCCGGCGGACAGCACGGCGGGCCGCTGGGGCGCACCCCGGCGCAGCAGGGCGCGCAGCCGGGCCAGCAGGACGACGTAGGAGAACGGCTTGGTCAGGTAGTCGTCGGCCCCGACGTCCAGGCCGTCGGCCTCGTCGTACTCCCCGTCCTTGGCCGACAGCATGAGGACGGGCACCCAGTTCTGCTCGGCCCGCAGGGTCTGGCAGACGCGGTAGCCGTTGAGCTTGGGCAGCATCACGTCCAGGACCACCGCGTCGTACCCACCCTCGCGGGCCAGGTGCAGCCCGTCCTCGCCGTCGTGGGCGAGGTCGACGCCGAAGCCCTCGGCCCGCAGCCCTCGCTGCAGCGCCTGGGCCAACCGCACCTCGTCCTCGACGACCAGCACCCGCACGGGGCCCAGCCTGCCCCGTGGCGGCCGGTTGCCGCGAACGGCTGGCTGAGGAGCGGCTCAGCGATCCTCAGGGTCCTCACAGGTGCCCTGTTGCATGGTGAGCCCATGAGTCTTTCCCGTCGGGCCCGCTGGGCCGTCCCCGCAGTCGCTGTGGTCGCCGTCGCCGGTGCGATCGGCGTGCCCCTCATGTCCGCCGACGCATCGCCCAACCTCGCGCCCAAGACCGCCGGCAGCCTGCTCGCCGACGTCGCCGCGGCGAAGGCCCGGCCGTTCTCCGGCACCGTCGTCGAGACGGCCCGGCTCGGCCTGCCGGCGGTGCCCGGACAGAGCAGCTCGACCAGCGCCCTCTCGCTGCTGACCGGTTCGCACACCGTGCGGGTCTGGTACGGCGGCCCGAAGCAGACCCGCCTCGCGCTGATCGGAGACCTGGCCGAGTCCGACGTCGTGCGCAACGGCTCGGACCTCTGGCTCTGGTCCAGCAAGGAGCGGACCGCGGAGCACCTCACCCTGCCGGCCGAGCCGGCCGCGTCGGCGCGGCCCAGCGCCGGGGTCCAGGCCCAGCAGCAGGCCCTGGAGAAGCTCACTCCGCAGCAGGCCGCCACGCAGGCGCTGGCCGCGATCGACCCTACGACTTCGGTCTCGGTCGACGGCACGGCCAGGGTGGCCAAGCGGTCGGCGTACGAGCTGGTCCTGAAGCCCAAGGACACCCGATCCCTGGTCGGCTCCGTCCGCGTCGCGATCGACGCCAAGACCGACGTGCCCCTGCGCGTGCAGGTCTTCGCCAAGGGCGGCAAGACCCCGGCGTTCGAGACCGGCTTCACCACAGTGACCTTCACCAAGCAGCCGGCCTCGGTCTTCAAGTTCACCGCGCCGCCGCACACCAAGCTGACGAGCAAGGACCTGTCCTCGCTGGCGGCCAAGGAGCACGCGGCCAAGCCCGGCACCAGCTTGAAGTCGCTGCAGCCCAACGGTTCTGCGACCAAGCCCCGCACCACCGGCTCGCCCGAGCCCACCGTGATCGGCCAGGGCTGGACCTCGATCGTCGCGCTGACCGGCGTCACGCTGCCGACCGGGTCGAACAGCGAGACGACCGGGACCCTGCTCAAGGCGCTGAAGCCGGTGAGCGGCTCGTACGGCACCGGCCGCGTCCTGAAGACGTCGCTGCTGTCCGTCCTGGTGCTCGACAACGGCCGGGCGTACGTCGGAGCGGTGTCGCCGGCGATGCTCGAGCAGGCCGCGAGCGCAGCCACCGCCGCCGGCTCGGGCAAGTAGGCGGCGCCGCGTGATCTCGAGTGCCGGCCTGACCAAGAAGTTCGGCAGTGGCCAGGTCGCCGTGGACAACGTCGACCTCGACGTCCCGACCGGGGCGGTCTACGGCTTCCTCGGCCCCAACGGCTCGGGCAAGACGACGACGATCCGGATGCTGCTCGGCCTGATCGGCGCGACGGAGGGCACCCACTCACTGCTCGGCGTGCCGATGCCGCGAGGGGCCGCCACCGTCCTGCCGCAGGTCGGGGCGCTCGTCGAGGGACCGGCGTTCCACCCGTACCTGTCCGGGCGGGACAACCTGATGCGCCTGGACGCGGCCGACCGCAGCGTCGACGCCGGGCGCGCCCGGGAGCGGGTCGGGGTGGCGCTGGACCGGGTGGGCCTGTCGGCCGCCGCCCGCAAGAAGTACCGCGCGTACTCGCTCGGCATGCGCCAGCGGCTCGGCCTGGCCGGTGCGCTGCTCCGGCCGCGCGAGCTCTTCGTCCTCGACGAGCCGACGAACGGCCTTGACCCGCAAGGGACCCGGGAGGTCCGCACGCTCGTCCGCGAGGTGGCCTCGGAGGGGGCGACGGTGTTCGTCTCGTCGCACCTGCTGAGCGAGATCGAGCAGATGTGCACCCACGTCGGCGTGATGAGCCACGGGAAGCTGGTCTTCCAGGGTTCGCTCTCCGATCTCGGCTCCCGGTCGGTGACCAGGGTGCGCGTGCAGACCTCGCAGACGGCCGAGGCGATGACGGTGCTGGGGGGCCTCGGGCTCGCCTCCCCGGTCGTCGTGGACGGCATGGTGCTGGCCGATCTGGGCGATGTCGACAGCGCCCGGGTGACCGCGGCTCTCGTCGGTGCGGGCGTGCCGGTCCGGCAGCTCGTCGTCGAGCGGCCGGACCTGGAAGAGCTGTTCGTGGGACTGACGGGGGAGGGCTTCGATGTCGACGAGTGAGCTGAAGGCCGAGCCGGCCAGCGCCGCGCGGCCTGCGCCTGTCGGCGTGGCTGCCGAGTCGCCGCCGCGGTCGTACGCCGGGATCGCGGGGGCGCGAGGGACGCTGCGGTTCGCCCGGTCGGAGCTGCGGCTGATCTTCCGCCGGCGCCGCAACATCGCCCTGCTGGCGGTGTTGTCCCTGGCGCCGATCCTGCTCGGCATCGCGGTGCGGGCCTCGGCCCCGTCGAACGGCGACGGCCCGGCCTTCATCGGGCAGATCACGGAGAACGGGCTCTTCCTCGCGTTCACCTCCCTGGTCGTGACGCTGCCGCTCTTCCTGCCGCTGGCGGTGTCGGTCGTGTCCGGCGAATCCATTGCGGGAGAGGCGGCTACCGGCTCGCTGCGCAACCTGCTGGTCGTGCCGGTCGGTCGGACCCGGTTGCTCGTGGTGAAGTACATCGGGATCGCGGCGTTCGCGGTCGCGGCCGCCCTCACCGTGTTCCTGGTCGGGACGATCGTCGGCTTCCTGCTCTTCCCCCACGGGTCGGTCACGCTGCTCTCCGGTGACGTGATCTCGACCGGCTCCGCCATGTGGCGCGCGCTGCTCGTGGCGGGCTACGTCGCGGCGATGCTGCTCGGGGTCGGGGCCATCGGCCTGTTCATCTCGACCCTGACCGAGGTGCCCCTGGGCGCGATGGCAGCGACGTCGGTCCTCGTCATCGCGGCCGAGATCGCCGACGCCGTGCCGCAGATCTCGGCCGTCCACCCGTATCTCTTCACGCACTACTGGCTGGCGTTCGGCGACCTGTTGCGGGCGCCCATCGACACCCACCAGATCGGGCTCGGGCTGCTCAGCCAGGCGGCGTACATCGCGATCTTCGGCTCGCTCGCCTGGGCCCGCTTCACCGGCAAGGACATCACCTCCTGACGGGTCGCCCGCACCGGGGACAGCCGGGGTGTCTCGGGATGTGGACCCTGAGTGACCATCAGGCGGACGCGCCGTACCGTTTTCGAGCATGAGCCGCGAGACGTCGCTGGTCGACGCTGACTGGGTTGCCGCGCATCTGGACGACCCGTCGGTGGTGCTGGTGGAGGTCGACGAGGACACCAGCGCCTACGCCCGCGGTCACATCGCCGGCGCCGTCCGGGTCGACTGGCGCGACGATCTGCAGGACCCGGTCCGCCGCGACTTCGTCAACCGTAAGCAGTTCGCCGCCCTGATGTCGGCGCGTGGCATCGGCAACGACCACACGGTGGTGCTCTACGGCGGCAACAACAACTGGTTCGCGGCCTACGCCTACTGGTACTTCGCGCTCTACGGTCACGCCGACGTCCGGCTGCTCGACGGCGGCCGCAAGAAGTGGGAGCTGGACGGTCGCGAGCTCACCGCCGAGGTGCCGGAGCGCCCGGCCACGCCGTACGCCGCGCAGGAGCTGGACGGCTCGCTCCGGGCCATGCGCGACGAGGTCCTGGCCTCGCTCGGCGAGCGCAATCTCGTCGACGTGCGCTCCCCCGACGAGTTCTCCGGCCGGCTGCTGGCGCCCGCGCATCTGCCGCAGGAGCAGTCGCAGCGGGCCGGCCACATCCCGACCGCGCGAAACATCCCGTGGAGCAAGGCCGCTCGCGACGACGGCACGTTCCGCGCGGACGAGGAGCTGCGTCAGCTCTACGCCGACGAGGGCGTGGACTTCGAGCGCGACACGATCGCCTACTGCCGCATCGGCGAGCGGTCCGCGCACACGTGGTTCGTCCTGCACGAGATCCTCGAGCAGCCGAACGTCAAGAACTACGACGGCTCCTGGACCGAGTGGGGCTCCCTCGTCGGCGTCCCGATCGCCCTCGGCGAGCAGCCCGGGGAGCTGTCGTGAGCTGCGCGGCGCCCGAGGGCGGCCACGCGCTCCCGTTGAGCAGCACCTCGGTGGACGGCGCCCCGGCAGGCACCGAGTCGGTCATCCAGGGCTGCGTGCAGCGCGCCGGCCAGCCGGTCCGCGCGTACGTCCGGCTGCTCGACGGCACCGGCGAGTTCACCGCCGAGCTGCCGACGGGTGACGACGGGCGGTTCCGCTTCTTCGCGGCTCCCGGCGCCTGGACGCTGCGGACACTGGCGCCGAGGGCCGAGGCCTTCGACACTCCCGTCACCGCCGAGCAGGGTCGGATCGCCGAGGTCGTCGTCGACCTGCCGATCGCCTGAGCCGCAGCCCTTTCGGGCTACCGAAAACGGTCATCGCCGGCCTTCCGGCACAAGTGGCCTATCCCGCTCGGGTCGTTCCGTAACCTTCAGCCGCGCCCGCCGTTGGTCGATAGACAGCATGCGCGGGACGGGGCTCCCTGCTTCCTTCGTATGCCGCGCTGAGGGCCTCGGCGGCTGGGTGGAGGTGGCGGCGTGTCCACGGACGCGACAACGCACCGCCCGTCGACGTCCCCGGACCACACCCCCTCGGACCGCACCCCCTCGCACGACCCGGCGCAGGACGACCCGGCGCAGGACGACCTCGATGCTCCCGTCGAGGCACCCGGGCCCCAGAGCCTGGTGGAGAGCGCGGACCACGACGAGCTGCTGTCGGCCGACCGGGCCGCGGCTCACCATCGCTCCGCGCAGGGTTCCCGTCGGCGTACAGCCCTTCGGGTGGCGGATCGGGCCATCGGCCCGGTCCTGATCGCGCTCGCGGTGCTGGCGGCGTCGGCCCTCGTGCGCGGCCTCGGGGCCACGGGCTTCCAAGCCGCTGACGACCTCGCCCAGATGGCCGCCGCCGGCACGGCCGCCGCCGCCGCGCTGTCGACCGCCGCCGGCTCGTCCGGCCGTCTGCGCTGGTCGTGGGCCTGCACCGGCGGGGGCTGCTTCGCCTGGGCGATGGGCGAGGGCGTCTGGTGCTACTACGAGCTGCTCGGCGGTCGAGAGACGCCCTTCCCGTCGTGGGCCGACCTCGGCTTCCTGCTCTTCCCGGTCGGCGTCGTCGCCGGTCTCTGGCTGTTCCCCACCCGGCCGAGCGGCCGGCTGCGCTGGGCGCTGGACGCCACGATCGCCGCGACCGCCCTGCTGACCGTGTCGTGGGCCACGACCCTGCACACGGTCGCGCAGAGCGCGGGTGACAGCTCGCGGGTCGCCCTGGCGGTGTCCCTGGCCTACCCGATCGGGGACGTCATCGTCGTGGCCATGGTGGTCCTGACCGTCGTCCAGCGGTCGGCGCACTCGCGGACGTTGCTCCTGCTCGGCACCGGGCTGGCCTCGATGGCAGTGGCGGACAGCGGGTTCGTCTACCTGACGTCGACCGGCAACTACCGGACCGGGGACCCGATCGACGCCGGGTGGATCGCGGCCTTCCTCATCGTCATGGTGGCGGCCGCGACGGCTCCTCGCGGCCGGGCCGGTCACGCCACCGTGCAGGAGCGCCGCCCACGTGGCACCTCGATCCTGCCCTACCTGCCCGTGGCTCTGGCCACGCTCACCGTCTGCCTGCAGAGCGTTCGCGGCACGCCGCCGGACGCGACCGAGCTCGTGCTGACGACGATCGCCGTCGGCCTGTTGCTGTTGCGGCAGTACGCGACCGTCGTCGAGAACCGCGCCCTGGTCGTCGCCGTCGCCGCCCGCGAGGCGCAGCTGCAGGAGCAGGCGTTCCACGACCAGTTGACCGGCCTGGCCAACCGGCGGCTGTTCGCCGACCGGGTCACCCACGCGCTCGACCTGCACGCCGTCGACGAGCGGACGTTCGCCGTGCTCTTCTGCGACCTCGACGACTTCAAGGGCGTCAACGACTCGCTCGGCCACGCCGCCGGCGACCAGCTGCTGATCCAGGTGGCCTCACGGCTGCGGGCCCAGCTCCGCCCGGCCGACACGCTGGCCCGGCTCGGCGGCGACGAGTTCGCCGTCCTGGTCGAGGACGGCGACGACCCCGCTGCCGTCGGCCGGCGCCTGGTCGAGACGCTGCACGAGCCGTTCTACATCGAGGGCATGCGGCTGGACGCGCGGATCAGCGTCGGCGTCACGATCGTCCACCCCGGGTCTCCGCCGCCGTCGCTGCGGACGCTGCTCAGCCAGGCCGACGTCGCGATGTACGCCGCGAAGCGGGCGGGCAAGGGCACCGTCGAGCGCTACCGGAACGGCATGACCCTTCCCGAGACCGAGGACCTGCTGCTGAGCGAGCCGCTGCGGCAGGCGCTCGAGGCCGGCGAGGTACGCGCGTACTTCCAGCCGATCATGGACCTCGGCAGCGGCGCGGTCCGCGGCTTCGAGGCCCTCGCACGCTGGACCTACCAGGGCAAGCTCGTGCCCCCGCAGCAGATGGTCGCGGTCGCCGTCCGCTCCGGGCTGGTCCGCGACCTGACGGCCAGCATGCTCGAGCAGGCCTGCGCACAGCTCGCCGCGTGGAGCTACGACCTCGGCCACGACTGGCTGCAGGTCGCGATCAACATCCCGCCGCACCAGGTCGTGGACCTGGCACTGCCGGGTCAGCTCGCGGATGCCCTGGGGCGACACGGGCTCTCGGCCCATCAGCTGGTCGTGGAGATCACCGAGGACGGCCTGCTCACCGACCTCGAGGCGGCCCGGCGCGTGACCCACGAGCTGCGCGAGCTCGGGGTCTCGCTGGCGCTGGACGACTTCGGCACCGGCTACTCGTCACTGGCCCACCTGCACGAGATCCCGCTGACGACGCTGAAGGTCGACCGGGCCTTCGTGATCGGCCTCAACGAGGACCCGCAGGTCGAGCGGTTCATGCGCGCGGTCCTGCGGCTCGGTGAGGACCTGCAGCTCGGCGTCGTCGTCGAGGGCGTCGAGACCAGGGAGCAGGCCGAGACCCTGCGCCGGCTCGGCTGCCGGATGGCCCAGGGCTACTACTTCGCCCGCCCCGCGCCGGCCGAGGCGCTGGCGCCTCTGATGGCCCGACGCAGGCCCGGCGCCAGCCTGCTCGGCTGACCCTCCGCGACAAGGGGGGAGGGGCTGGCGGTCAGCGGCCGAGTGCGAAGGCCAGGATCCCGGTCGCGGTGAAGTCGTCGGCCGGCTCGTCGCTCGGCCAGGCCGCCACGTCGTCGAGGAAGGTCGACCCGTGGCCGTCGAAGGCCTTGAACCGGTCGCCACCGCCGGCGGGGCAGGCGTTCGCCCCGTCCGGCACGCCGAGGTCGGTGAACTGGTCAGAACCGTTGGGCCCGTTGACGACCGCACCCACAGCCACCCGGCTCCCGCCGGTCAGACTGCCGGCCAGGTTGGCGACCTGATGCTGGGGGCACAGGGGGTACGTCGTGCCCTCACCGATGACGAACGACGTGCCCCAGGCATTGGCCCCGAAGACCCAGTCGCGCTGCCGGGCCGCGAACCCGTCGTACGCGCGGGAGCCGGTGAGCCGACGGTAGAGCTCGGCCGTCGCCACCAGGCCGAGCTCGTGGCTCACCGCGTCGTAGTCGGTGACGATCGCCGCCGACCCGAACGGGTCCAGGTGGGCGCGGGCCACGGCTGCATCGAGCTGCGCGGCGAGGTCGGCGGTGACCAGGCGGCGTACGGCGTCGCCCTGGTGGGTCGCGGCCAGCTCGGCCGCCAGCTCCGCGTGGGCCAAGGCACTCGTGTCGTAGAGGTTGAGCGAGTCGCGGTCATTGCTCGCCAGATAGGCGCGGGCGTACCGCTGCGCCTGCGCCAGCCAGGTCACCGCGACCGGGTCGTGCAGCAGCCGTGCGGCCCGAGCCACCTCCACCGCACCGAGCTCCATGTCGTCGGCCCACGACGTCTCCGGGTAGTAGCTGGACGGGTAGACGGACACGAGGGCACCGACGTCCGTCGTCCGGGCCCGAGCGAGGAGACCGCTCGCCCGAGCCAGGTCCCGTCGGGCCGTCGCGGGACGGGCCACCCGCTCGAGCTGGGCCTGGAGGGCGAACGCCGCCGCGGTCCGGCCGGCCAGGTTGGGGCTGATCCGGTGACCGGGAGCATTCGCCGCGAACACCGGCCGGTGCGAGACGAAGTAGGTCTGCGAGCCGGGCGCCGGGTCGGCCGCGTCGTCCGCCTCGGGGAGCCGCCACACGTCATGGTCGCCGTAGAGACCGAGCGCGTCACTGCCGCTGCCGATGCCGACCTGGGCGTAGAGCACTCCCGCCCGCTGGTCCCACATCTTGTCCAGCCAGGCCAGGCCATGTGCGGTCTCGGCGTCAAGGGCCGGGCCCCCGGATGCACTGTCCCGCAAGGCAATCAGGGTGGAGTCGAGCGTGTACGACGCGGTCTGGGTGAACTTCAGGTAGTCCCCCGCGTCGAACCATCCGCCGGCGACGTCCCGAGTTGGCGCACCTGCCAGCGGCTTGAGGGCGGCCGCCAGCTCGTCGCTGTCGGGATCGGTGAAGGTCGGCGGTTGGTAGACGGCGGCCGCTCGGTCCAGCAGATGGCTCGGCCGGCGGTCCAGACGGGCGGCGTCGACGTCGGCACCGTCTCGCTGCAGGGTGAGGAACGACGTCGTGTCGCGCGTCAGCCGGACCGACACCGCGGCCGGCCAACCCACCGGCACGACCGGCGATGTCGCCCGGGCCGCCCCGATGACCCGGACCCGGTAGCGGCCCGGGGCCGAGAGCACGCCGGCGTCGATCGGCTGCACCGACCGGTACGCCGCGTTCCAGCCTCCGGCGTTCGGGCCCACGGTGCCGCTGCGGACGATCCGCGACCTGCTGTCGAGCAGCTGGAACCGCTCGCCCCGCAGCGCCTTCGGGGCCATGACGTAGGCCACCAGGTGCTCACCGACGACCGCACCGGCTTGAGGCACCCGCACCACGACAGCCGGTGGGCCGGCCGCGGCCGCCGTGGGGTTCGCGGCCACGAGCAGCGGCGCGGCACCCAGCGCGAGCACAGCCACCATGCCTACGACGCGGGGGTTCACGACTGGCTCCAGGAGACCTCGAAGCCGACCACGGCGGGGTCCCCGTCGGCCAGGACGCGGCCGTAGTCAAGGGCCGGGATCTGAGTCGCGTAGCAAGCCATGGCGTCCGCCTTCAGCCGTCGTTGGTCCTCGTCCAGCACGTGCACCGTCCGGGTCAGCTCGGTCACCTTCAGCCCCGCGTCGACCAGCTCTCCCGACAGCCAGTGGTCGACGTCGAGGTAGGCCGCGCGCGGCGCACCGGTCACCGATGCGGGCCATCCGTAGCGCACGCTGTAGGGCACGTCGGCGTAGTGGTGCCGCGCGGCGCCCGGGTCCGCGGCGGCGAGGGCCGCGTCCCGCGCCGCGAGATGGTCCGGGTGGCAACCGATCGCGGCCGGCACCCACACTTCGGCGACACCGGCGAGGTGGGGCCGCAGGGCCGCGACCAGGTCGTCGGGAGCGGGCCGCGCACGGTCGTCGGTCCGGTGCTGGTGGTCGGCGAAGTCAAGGCGCACCGATCGCCCGACACCGAGGCACGCCATCGCCGCGTCGTCCTCGAGCCATCTCTCGCCGACCCGCGTGCGGGCATCCGTGGCGCCGGTGAGGACGTCCCACCAGGCCGGCGGCGTTCCCTCCGGTGGCCGGCCCGCGAAGACCGTGACGACGACGGCCCCCGGGCGGAGCAGCTGCACCGCGGCCGACAGCACGGCGTCGTCCAGGTGCGGGCTCACCACGACCGGGCCGCGCCGCCGTACTGCCTGCGCAGTCGGGGTCGCCGCGCTCACCCGAGGCCCTCCAACGAGCCGATGTGCGGCTGCAGCGACCATTCGCGGACGGCTTCATACGTCTCCGGTCCGGCCCCCACCTCGGAGAGGGCCAGCATGGCGGCACCGATCACCGGGGCCACGCCGACGTGATGCAGGCGCGCCTGCGGGGCGACGGCCAGCACCGCGTCCCGCACGGCGTCGTCCAGCAGGGGCAGGCCGGCCACGAGCAGGCTGCCGCCGAGGACGACGTCGACGTCATGACCGGTCAGGCCGAGCCGCCGGATCGCCGCGGTGGCGCAGCCCGCGAGCTCGCCGGCCAGCCGCAGCACCGTCTGCTGGGCCACGGCGTCGCCCGTACGAGCCGCGGCGAACAGGACCGGCGGCAGCTCGACCACCCGGCGCTCGTCGAGGTCACCGACATGCATGGCGGTCATGACCGCGACTGCGTCGGGCCGGCCGAAGTGGTCTGGGACCGACTGCGAGAGAGACGTTTCCGGACCGCGACCGTCTGACGCCCGGACGGCGGCGCCGAGGGCGGCCATGCCGACGTCGTAGCCTCCGCCCCAGTCGCCGGAGATGCCGCCCAGGGCGGGGAAGCGCGCGACCTCGCCGTCCGGTGCGACGCCCACGCAGTTGATGCCCGCCCCGCAGACGACCGCGACACCCCAGTTGCGGTCGGTGCCGGCCCGCAGCAGCGCGAAGGCATCGTTGCGGACGACGCCGCGCTGGACCCAGCCGCGATCGGCGACCGCGAGGTGCAGCTCGGCCTCCTCGTGCGGCAGGTCGGCACCGGCCAGGGCGAAGACTCCGACCGCAACCTTCGGGTCCGCCCCGGGGAGGCCCGCCAACGACCGGGTCTGGTCGATCAGGAGGCCGAGGCGGTCCATCGCCCCGGCCAGGCCGTAGTGGTACGGGGCGGCACTCGGTCCCCTGACCGCGGAGAGCAGCCGCCCGGTCGAGTCGAGCAGCACGAGGTCGGTCTTGGAGTTGCCGCCGTCGACGGCCAGCAGCAGGTCGCTCACCGCTGCACCATCGCGTAGGGCAGCACCTCGGCCAGCTCCTTGGCCGGATCCCATTGCCCGACAAGCGGATGCGCCAGCAGGGCCCGGCGGATGTCCGCGGTCTCACCGCTGAGGGCGGCCCGGACCGCCAGCCGCTCGTAGGCCGCGACGTGCTGCACCAGTCCGAGCAGCTCGGGGGCGAGCGGGAGCTGTGGCAGCGGGTGTGCGCCGTCCCGGTCGACCGTCGCCGGCACCTCGACCAGGTCGTCGTCGGCGAGGCCGGCCAGCGTGCCGGCGTTGGGAATGTCCACCTCGTGCACGGCGCCGTCGCCGGTGACCAGCGAGGTGAGCAGCGCCACCGCGGCCTCGCTGTAGTAGGCACCGCCTCGCTGCTCCAGCAGCGCGGGCTTGTCGACCAGCGCCGGGTCGCGGTAGAGGTCGAGCAGCTCCTTCTCGATCCGTTGCACGGCCTGGGCCCTCGGCTCCTCGGTCCGGAGCTCGTTGACCACCTGGTCGTGGAAGTAGAAGTACCGCAGGTAGTACGACGGCAGCACCCCGAGCTCCCGGATCAGGTCGGCCGGGAGCTCGAGCTGCTCGGCGCACGCGTCGAGGTGACGGTCGAGCAGCTCGGGCAGCCGGTCCTCGCCGTCGACGACCACCCGGCGGATCCAGGTCAGGTGGTTGAGGCCGACCTGGTCGACCATGACCTGGCCCGGCTCGACTCCGAGCAGGCCGGCGGTGAAGCGCTGCAGCCCGATCGCGACGTTGCACAGCCCGATCGCCCGGTGCCCCGCACCTCGCAGCGCACGGGTGACGATGCCGACCGGGTTGGCGAAGTCGACGATCCAGGCACCCGGCGCCGCCCGGCGTTCGACCTCCGCGGCCAGGTCCAGGACGACGGGCACGGTGCGCAGTGCCTTGGCCAGGCCGCCGGCGCCGGTCGTCTCCTGCCCGAGGCAGCCACAGCGCAGTGGCACGGTCTCATCGTGCAGCCGAGCCTCCTGACCACCGACCCGGAGCTGGATCAGCACGGCGTCCGCGCCTTCCAGCGCGGCCGCCCGGTCACCGGTGAGGGTGAGGGCGCCGGACCAGTCACCGTGGTCCAGGATCCGCTGGGCGAAGGCACCGACGACGGACAGCCGCTCGGCATCCGGGTCGAGCAGCACCAGGTCACTGACCGGCAGGTCCCCCGTACGCCGAGCGAGGCCGGACACCAGCTCGGGGGTGTACGTCGAACCGCCCCCGACGACGACGACCTTCATCACTTGACCCCCGTGAGCGTCACGCCCTGGACGAAGGCCTTCTGGGCACAGAAGAACAGCACGATCACCGGCAGCATGAAGAGCACCGTCGCCGCCATCGTGATGTTCCACTGCACGTGGTGAGCACCGCGCAGGTTCGACAGCGCGACCGACACCGTCCAGGCCTTGGAGTTCTCACCGGCGTAGAGCAGCGGGCCGAAGAAGTCGTTCCAGGCGTAGAGGAAGCTGAAGAGCGCGACGGCGGAGATCGCCGGCTTCGCGAGTGGCACGACGACCCTCAGCAGGATCCGCCACTCGCTGCACCCGTCACAGCGGGCCGCGTCGACGTACTCCTGCGGGATCGTGAGCAAGAACTGGCGCAGCAGGAAGATCGAGAACGCGTCGCCGAAGAAGCTGGGGATGATCAGCGGGGCCAACGTCCCGAGCAGGTGCAGCTTGGCGAACATGATGTAGAGCGGCACCGCGGTCACCTGGACCGGCAGCATCATCGTGGCCAGGACGAGCATGAACGCCGTGCCGCGGCCGCGCCACTGCAGGCGCGACAGCGCGTAGGCGACGGGCACGCTCGAGATGACGACGCCGATCGTCGAGAGCCCCGCGTAGATCACGGTGTTGAGGGTCGCCCGGACCAGGCCGGTGTTGCGGAAGACGTCGGCGAAGTTCGCCGGGTGGAACGGCGACGGCCACAGCCGCGGACCGGCGGCCTGGTTCGTGGTCATGAACGCCGTCAGTACGGCGAAGAGCAGCGGGGCCAGGAACATGACGGCCAGGACGATCAGCACGCTGCGCTCGGCCACGACGCTGAGGAAGCTCTGCCGCCGCGCCCGGCGAACCTTGCTGCGCTCCAAGGGTTCCGTCGGCGTGGCGGCGGACCCGGTCATCAAGGCGGTCATCAGCGCGCTCCAGGGAGGTAGACCCAGCGACGGGAGACGAGGATCAGGACGCCGACGACGACCAGGCTGACCCCGAACAGCACGACAGCCATCGCCGAGGCGTAGCCCATGGCGAAGTACTGGAAGCCCTGCTGGTAGAGCCAGACCGGGAAGAACAGGGTGGACCCCTGCGGGTAGCCGAGCGCCGACCCGACGCCGGCCCCGGCGTCACCGCCGCCGGAGACCGTCGCCGCGACGTAGCCCTGGGTGAAGTACTGCAGCCCGTCGATGACACCGGTGATGGCGGCGAACAGGATCACCGGGCTCACCGTCGGGATGGTGATGAAGCGCATCCGCTGCCAGAGCTTCACGCCGTCCAGGTCGGCCGCCTCGTAGAGCTCGGTCGGCACGTCCAGCAGCGCCGCCAGGAAGATCACCATGACCGACCCGATACCCCACATCGCGAGGATGGTGAGGCTCGGCTTGGCCCAGTGCGGGTCGTCGAACCACAGCGGCTGCGGCAGGTGCAGCCACCCCAGGATCCGGTTCACCGGACCGGTGCTGGCGTTGAAGATGTAGACGAACCCGAGGGTCGCGGCGACCGGTGGCGCGAGGGTGGGCAGGTAGAAGATCGTCCGCATCACCCCGGCACCGCGGCGCACCTTGCTGACGAGGTGCGCCACGGTGAAGGCGAAGACCAAGGTGATCGGCACCTGGATCAGGATCATCCACAAGGTGTTGCGCACGCCCGGCCAGAAGTTCACGTCCGTGCCCATGTACCGGTAGTTCGCCAGCCCGATCCACTTGGCGGGTGACAACAGGTCGTAGTGCTCGAACGACAGGACCACGGTCGTGACCAACGGGTAGGCGAAGAACACCAGCATCCCGATGAGCCAGGGGCTCATCATGCTCAGGATGGTGAGCCTCCTCCGCCAGGTGGTGCTCACGGCGCGCCGCCTCCAGTGGCCTGCTGGATCTGCGCGTCGACCTGCTTGTCCGTCGCGGCGAGGCCCTTGGCCAGGTCGCCGCCGTTGCCGGCCTGGTACTTGTCGACGAACGCCGTGAGGAGATCCTGGTCGGCGCTGCCGCCGGCACTGGACGGTGTCGTGGCGGAGGCCGGGTTGGCGAAGATCTTCAGGAACGGCGCGAACTGCGCGTCGCCGGTCAGAGTGGCGTCGGTGAGGGCTGAGGTGACCGTCGGCACGTTCCGGAGCTGTTGTGCGAGAGGCACTTCGGCGGCCGGGTCGAGGGCGAGCCACTTGATCAGCTGCCAGGCGGCCTCACGGTTGCGGCCGGTGGAGGTCCTCGGGATGCCGAGCGAGTTGCCCGTGACGTAGCCGCCACCGTAGAGGTTGGGCTGCGCGTCGTCGACCGGCATCGGCGCCGTCGCGTACTTCAGGTTCGGGTGCTCGCGGTTGATGAACGCGGTGCGGTACTCGCCATCCAGGTTCATCGCCAGCTTGCCGGTCTCGAACATGTTCGTGGCCGCGAACTCGGAGTCACCGGCACCCGACGTGAACCGCTTGAGCTTGTCGTAGCCGATGGCGTCGACGAACTTCTTCTGGAACGCCAGCATCGTGGCCCAGTGCGGGTCGGCGGCGAAGTTGCTCTTGCCGTCGGACGTCGCCCAGGTGGCGCCGAACAGCGGGGCGACGTGGGCCGGTGCCATCTCGTAGAAGCCCCACAGGGGTACGAACCCCGCGACCTTGATGCTCCCGTCCGAGTTGAACTTGGTCATCTTGACGGCCATGTTCAGCAGGTCGGTCCAGGTCTTGGGCGGGTCGGTGTAGCCGGCCGACTTCAGCAGGTCGGTGTTGTAGTAGAGCCCGTACGTGTCGGCCAGGGCCGGCATCGCGCAGCGCGTGTTGTTGAACTGGGTGTAGTCCTGCGAGACCTTCGGGATCTGGCCGAGATCGACCTTGTCCCGCTTGAGGTACGGCGACAGGTCGATCCAGGCCTTGCTCCCGCAGTACGTGCCGATCTTGTCTGCGGTGAACGAGAGCGCGACGTCCGGGGCGTTGCCCGCCCGGATCGACTTGACGATCTTGTCGTCGTCCTCGTTGCCGACGTTCTTCACGGTGATCCACGGATGCGTCGCGTGGAAGGTGTCCAGCGTCTTGCCGAGGATGTCGATCTCGGGCTTCACGAAGCCGGACCACATCGTGATGGTCACCGGTGTGTGATCGGCGGCGGCCGAGGGAGCGGCGGTCGCGCCGCTCTTCGGCCCGCCACTGCTCCCCGAGCAGGCGGCCAGACCCGCCGCCGCGATCGTGACAGCGGCGATGAGGGGAACGACCTTGGTCTTCATGGTGCCTCCTGTGCGGCAGCCAACCGGCCTCGGTGATGGCCGGTGATGGTGCCCAGGACGGTTTCCTGGGCGGTGGCGACGGCGTCGACTACGGCGCCGTCGAGGACTGCGTGGTCGCCCAGCTCGCTGGCGATGACGATCGGTCGCAGTGGGGTGAGTTGACGTAGAGCCTTGTGCAGCAGCGGAAGCAGGAGGTCGGCGCCACCGGCGCCCAGGCCGCCGCCGAGGACGACCAGGCCCGGGTCGACGATGGCGCAGACGGTGGCGATGCCCGCGGCGAGCAGCTCGGCCTGGCCGGTGAGGGCTGCGACCGCATTGGCGTCGCCGGCCCGGGCGGCCTCCACGACCTGCTGCGCCGTCCGCACCTTCAACCCCCGGCTCTTCGCGGCCCGGACGAGACCGTCGGCCCCGACGAGCGCCTCGTACGGCCCCTGCTTGCCGGCGCGGACCGTCACGGCGGAGCCCGAGGGGTCGGACGTCGGGATCGGGAGGTAGCCCACCTCGCCGGCGGATCCGGTTGCGCCCGTGCGGAGCCGGCCGTCCAGGACGAGCGCCAGACCGACACCGGTTCCCACCGAGAGGTAGACGAAGTCCGGTGACTGCCGTCCGCGGCCGCGGGCGAGCTCGGCCGTCGCTGCGAGGTTGACGTCGTTCTCCACCCGGACGGCGACCCCGAGCGCGCGGTGCAGCCGCTCGATGACCCGGGGGCTCTGCAGGCCTGGCATCCTCGGGGCCAGCCGGACCCGATCGCCCTCTGGCACCAGGACTCCCGGCACGCCGAGGGTTGCCGCCACGAGCTCGCCGTCCGGGATGCCGGCGTCGCGCAGCGTCTGCCGGGCGACCTGCACCACCTGGTCGCCGAGAGCGTTCGCAGTCGTGCCCCTCGTCGGCTCGATCACCGTCGCCAGCTCGCGGCCGGCCAGGTTCGAGGCCCGGGCTCGCACCCAGCGCCGCCCGACGTCGATCGCCAGCGAGCTGCCGACCTCCGGCACCAGGTCGTAGAGCAGGGCGGTCGCGCCGCGGCCGCCCTGGGTGCGCCCGACCTCGCGGATCAGGCCGGCGCTCTCCAGGCGGGCCAGGGCGATCGAGACGGTCGGCTTGGAGAGCCCGGTGTCGCGGGCGAGCTGAGCCCTCGAGATCGCGCCGCTGGCCACGATCGCGTCGGCCAGCCGGCGCGCGTTGTGCGCGCCCAGGTCGGTCGTCGTCACCAGGTCGGTGGCCATCAGGGGAGGTCTCCGTGCGATCAGTTAGGAAGTCTTACGAACTGAGCGCAAGGTAGCCATCCGGCGTCGCCGCCGTCAAGGGTCCGGCGGCGTCGCGGCCGAAGCGTTACCCGCCGACGACCCGCTCGATGATCGCGGTCAGCCGGCTCCGCTCGGCATCGGTCAGCACGGCGGTCAGCTCCAACAGGCGGCGGCGCACCTCCCGCTCGGCCTGCCGGGCCAGGCGCCGCCCGGCCGGAGTGATCCCCACCAGCACGCCTCGCCCGTCGTCCGGGCTGGGCGTCCGGCGCACGAGATCACGGCTCTCCGCCCGGCCGACCAGCCCACTGACGCTCGACTTGTCCAGGCCCAGATGGCGCGCGACCTCGGCCATCGGCACGGTGCGGTCGCGCAGGATGCCCAGGAGGCGGACCTGGGTCAGGGACAGGTCGTGGTCGGCGCCGACGTCGGTGAGCACGGCCTGGACGGCGAAGGTCAGCTGGGCCAGCGCGTCGACGAAGCCGGTCGTGCCTCTTCCGGGGCGGGTGGGTGTCGATCGGGCGGGCGTCGTCACGCCGGCACTCTAGTTGACGTAGTTGGTGTTGCCAACTACTTTTGATTCGTGCCGCCAACTATCTTGCTGAGGAGATGACCGATGTACGCCGCCGTCGTGGACGCCTTCGATGCCCCGCCCCGCTACCGGGAGTTCGCCGACCCGGAGCCGGCTGGCGAGCACGACGTCCTGGTCGACGTGCTCGCAGTGGGGTTGCACCCCCGCGTGCGCTCCCAGGCCGGCGGTTCGCACTACACGAGCACCGACGAGCTCCCGCTGATCCCGGGGATCGACGGCGTGGGCCGGCTGCGCGCGGGCGGTGGCCTGGTCTACTTCGTGCTCCCTGACACGACGCGCGGGGCGATGGCGGAGCGCGTCGTCATCGACCGCCGGCGCAGCATCGGGCTCGCCGAGGGCGCCGACCCGGTGCGGCTCGCCGCAGCGATGAACCCCGCTATGTCGTCCTGGGTGGCGCTCCGTCGTCGGGCGGCTCTGCAGCCCGGTCAGGCGGTCCTCGTCCTCGGCGCCACCGGCAGCGCCGGCCAGCTCGCCCTCCAGGTCGCCCGGCATCTCGGGGCGGGACGGCTCGTCGCCGCCGGGCGCGACGCCGCGGTGCTGGAGTCGCTTCCCGGTCTCGGCGCCGACGCCGTGGTGTCCCTGGCCGGTGACGCCGACGCTGTCGCGGCCCGGCTCGGCGAGGCGGCGGGCGACGTCGACGTGGTCCTCGACTACCTGTGGGGCCGACCCACCGAGGACGCACTGATGCCGATCCTTCGAGGGCGGCGTGAGCGGTCCAAACCCCTTGACTGGGTTCAGATCGGCTCGGTCGCCGGACCCACGATGGCGCTGCCCTCGGCGGCCCTCCGCTCGGCCAACCTCCGCATCCTCGGCAGCGGCCAGGGCTCGGTCACGACCGCCGGGATCCTGGCCGAGCTGCCCACGCTCGCCGCCGAGATCGACGCCGGGTCCTTCGACCTCGACGTACACGCCGTGCCCTTGTCCGACGTCGAGACCGCGTGGAGCGCCCCGACCCTCACCGGACGGCGAACCGTGATCGTCCCCTGACCGCAAGCGAGAGGTAGGTTCGGCCGATGGCCAAGCAGATCATCGCGACCGACCGGGCTCCGAGCTCCCCGCTCTACAGCCAGGGCGTGCGGGTCGGGCCGGTCATCCACGTCTCGGGCATGACAGGGACCGACGTGACCACCGCGGCGCTGGCGGGACCGACGATCCAGGAGCAGACCCGGCAGGCCCTGCAGAACTGTCTCGCGATCGTCGAGGCCGGCGGGGGCAGCCGGGCCGACGTCGTCCAGGTCACAGTGCTGCTGACGAACCCGGCCGACTTCGCCGGCATGAACGAGGCGTACGCCGCGGTGTTCGCCGGCGACCTGCCGGCGCGAGCGGTCACCAAGCTCGGCGTCGAGCTCCCGAACGTCCTGGTGTCGATCATGATGACCGCCCACGTCGACGGCTGACCGGCGCGCCGGCCGGCCTGTCTACTGGCGCGTCGTCGTCTCCGGCCCAGAGGCGGGTGGGGTGCTGAGCCGGCGCGCGAGGATCAGGCTGAACGGACTGAGGACCACGCAGAGCCCGATCAGGGATCGGCCGAGGTCCCGGTGGTGGGTGACGATGGCCACGATGCCTGCGATCGCGAGGACGATGACGGCACCGGAGAGTGCGAGGAGCCGCCTCGGCGGCTTTCGGACTCCGGGCGCCATGGTGCGATCGTCCCATCCGCCGCGGAATTCTGTGACGGGTCGACGGAGACGTGGGGAAGGGCCCGGTCGAGCCACGATGGCAGCCACCAGTTCCGAGGGCCGAAAAGGTGCATCGCGGCAGGGACCAGGACCGTGCGCAGGAGCAGGGCGTCGAGCAGGATCGCCGTGGCCAGACCCAGGCCGAACTCACCGATCGGCCGGCGGCCTTCGAGGACGAAGGCGAGGAAGACGAAGACCATGATCGCTGCGGCCGCGGTGATGACCCGGCCGGTGTGCGGCCTGGCCGGCGCGCACTGCTTGATGCGTTGTCGCCCGTGCGGATCCACTCCTCGTGAATGCGACTGACGAGGAAGACCTGGTAGTCCATGGAGAGGCCGAACAGGATCGCGATCGAGCATGACGGGGAGGAACGACTCGATCGGGCCGGCCGGTCCGAGGCCGATCGAGTCCGATCCCCAGCCCCACTGGAAGACGGCGACCACCACGCCGAAGGCCGCGCCGGCAGCCAGCAGGTTCATCACGGCGGCGGTCAGGGGGATGAGCAGGCTCCGGAACGCCAGCAGCAGCAGCAGGAAGCCGAACACCACGACCACGGCCAGGAACAGCGGCAGCTTGCTCGACAGGACGTCGGCGAAGTCCTGGAAGACCGCCGACTGTCCCCCGACGTAGGCGCGCAGCGTGGTCCCTCGCTCAGCCGCGGGCACGAGGTCGTCGCGGACGCGGGAGATCAGTGCCTGCGTCGCGACTGGACTGCGGCGATGTCGTCGGGATGACGTCTAGCACGCCGATCGCGCTGCGAGGTCGTCGCCGGGCTCCGGACGACGGAGGCAACGCCTGCAGTTGCCCTGCAGGGCGTCAGCGAGTCGGTCGAACGCAGCTGTGCGCTGCGGGGTCGGGGGTCCGTGCGACGACCAGGAGGGGGCCGTTGGAGCCCGGCGCCGAATCCGTCGGAGATGAGGTCGTAGGCCTTCCTGGTGGTGGACCCGGCCGGGTCGTTGCCCTGGTCGGACGAGCCCAGCCGGATGGCGAAGGAGGGGACGGCCAGGAGCGACCATCACCGCGAGCGCGCCCACGCCGAGCAGCAGCGGGCGGCGTTGCACGTACGTCGGCCCACCGCGGCCCATCGCCCGGAGCTCCGCGGCGCTCGGTCGGCCCGTCGGCCAGTCGGCGGCGTTCGCGACGGCCGAGGATTCGCAGGCCGAGGACGCCGAACAGCGCCGGCAGAAGCGTGGTCGCCACCGCGACGGCCAGGGCGACGGTGATCGCCGCGGCCAGGCCGACGCCAGTCAGGAAGTTGACGCTCGAGCAGGATCAGCCCGAGCATCGCGACGGCAACGGTCGCCCCGGCGAAGACGACGGCCCGCCCGGAGGTGTTCGCAGCGCGGACTGCTGCCTCGCTCGACGGTGCGAGCCCCGCGCGCAGGCCGCTGCCGGTGCCGGGTGACCACGAAGAGGGCGTAGTCGACGGCGACGCCGATCCCGATGAGGGCGGCCACGCTCGGCGTGAACGCGTTGATCGAGCAGCACATGGCTCAGCAGCCCGATCGATCTCGATCCCGGCGCCGACCGCGACGATGCGCGGCGATCAGCGGGATCAGCGTCGCCAGACCAGGAGCCGAAGGCGAGGAAGAGCACGATCGCAGCTGCTGCCAGGCCGATGCCGACGCTGCCGGACAGCGGGCTGCCCTTCAGGGTCTGGAATGCCGCCGCCACCGAACTCCACCTGGAGGGTGGGCCCGCGCAGGCTGGCCGAGGGTGTCGACCAGCGGGGTGATGTCTGACTTGGTCAGCGCCTGGTCGGGCTTGGTGAAGCTGACCACGGCGTACGCGATGCGGTCGTCCGGGCTGATCTGTCCTCCGGCGCCGCTCGAGAAGGGACTGCGGATCGTGGCCGTGAGCGGCAGTGTCGATGCCTTCTGCAGCGCGGCCGTCACCCTCCGCTCGATGGCCAGGTCGGTCACCAGGGTCGAGTCACGAGTGCGGACCACGATCGTGTCGTCGCCCGACGGCGGGCGTTGGGCGCTGCCGGCGAGCAGGTCCTGCGCGCGCGACGAGCCGGTCCCGGGAAGCGAGAAGCCTTCGTCGTAGGCCTTCCCGGCCTGCTTCGAGGCAACGGTGACCCCGGCGAAGGTGACCCCCCACAGCAGCAGGACGACGTAGCGATGTCGGAAGCACCAGTGGGCCAGGCGGGCCATGGATCCTCCCTCTCGGGTGACTGAGTCAGGTGACTAACTGACTTTAGGTGGGTGAGCAGCGTCTGTCGATAGACTGAGTGAGATGACTGACTCAAGGCAGGCACCAGCCAGGGGGACTGGCCGCGGCGCCGAGAAGCGCGCCCGCCTGGTCGCGGCGGCACGCAGAACCCTCCACGAGCAGGGCGTCGAGCGCACCACGCTGGCCCACATCGCTCAGGCCGCTGACGTGCCACTGGGCAACGTCTACTACTACTTCAAGACCAAGGACGAGCTCGTAGCCGCCGTCCTGGACGCCTACGACAGTGACTTCCCGATGCTCGAGCTCGTCATGGGCAGACACAGGACACCCAAGGCGCGGCTCAAGGCACTCGTCCGGACCTGGACTTCGGCCAGGGAGCGACTCGCTCTCCACGGCTGCCCGATCGGGTCGCTGTGCTCGGAGCTGGACAAGCGAGACGACGAGCTGACGAAGAAGTCGGCCGACGTCTTCGCCAAGCTCATCACCGTCGCGCAGGAGCAGTTCGAGCAGCTCGGCCGACGTGATGCGCGCGAGCTCGCCATCGCCCTCGTGGCGTCCTACGAGGGCATCGCGCTCATCGCCAACACCCTGCGCGACCCGGAGATCATCGCCTCAGAAGCCCGCCGACTCGAGCGCTGGATCGACAGCATCTCCTAGGGACGACGGCCGGCGCTGTGGCCCACCCGGCCGGCCTCGCAGGGGCGGTAGGTCACCCGGCCGGTCCGGCGACCTGCCGTACCCTCGGATCGAGCAAGGGCCTCTAGCTCAACTGGCAGAGCAGCGGACTTTTAATCCGCGGGTTGTGGGTTCGATCCCCACGGGGCCCACCCCTATGATGTGCGAGCTCGGCTGATCCGTGACGTTTCCTGCTCGGGTGATCCTTGTCGGTGTCTCGGCTGATGGTTGACACCGTCTCGGTTGATGCTTGACACCTCGCCTTGCTGTCGGTCGGGCTCGACATGGTCGACCGGGCGGACGGCGAGGGCTTGTCCCCGCGTCCTCACGATGCGCGAGCACCCAACGCACGGTGTGCACGTCGCGCAGGAGTGCTCTGTCTAGCCTGGCCTACCGAATCCCCATGTGCCACAGGATGACGCTGTGCACGTGGTGGCTCTTGTGCTCCCCGCGGAACTCGATCTCGTAGGTTTGGCCGCCGCCCTGTATCTGTTGCAGCTGCTCAGGCCGGTCATGCGGAATGTCGGTCATAGGCGATCACCTTCCTCCTCACCTACCCCCCGTCTGTCTCCGCCTCATCGCTGACGTCTCGCCCACTCGGCGGCGGATCGTCAGGGGCGGCGGATGGTCGGGTTAGCCCGGGAGGCCGGCAGCCAGTCGTAGATCTGCAGCCCGTGGCGGGCGTAGCCGCTGTCGCGATAGGTGTATCCGCTGCGGTTCAGGCGATCGATGGTGGGCCGCTCAGGGTCGCAGAGGGCCGTCACGGTCAACCCGTGACTTGGTCCGCCGCGAAGCACGGCCCGGATGGACCGGGCGGTCACGAAACCGCACGCGATGTCCGGAGTGGGCTGCGGGGCATCTCGCCGGAAGCCGGCGGCTGGTACGGAATGCCGTCGGCGGCGAAGAGATATCCGTGACGGGCGCCGAAGAGGTGAATCTGTCGGACCGGCCAGCCCGTACTTCGGCTCATTCGCGAAGGGCTTTGACCACCGGCCAGCAGGACCAGCATCAGGCTGTTGTCGGCGACGAGGCCGTGCCGGACCGATGACGGTGACGAGGCGCGACTGCGCCGGATCGGGTTGCTGAGTGAACTGGTTCGCATGGCGACCGCCTTAGAGAAGGCAAGCGGTCCAGGGCCGGAGGCTAGCTAGGCGCAAAGAGGAGTGAGCCACTCGGAATCGTGCCGACAATCGGCTGCATTCATCGTCACTGTCGCACAGATTCCAGCTCAGGGCCACGTCAGGCGGGTGCGGGGACGCTGTCCGGGTCGTCGGGCCCCGGCATGGGCTCCACTGGAGGGGGCGGCAGGGTCTCGGGCGTGTCCGGGGAGAGCTCTCCCGGATCGTCGGGCACCGGCTCTTGCGGGTCGATCGGCGGATAGTTGTCTGGATCCGGGCCCGGGAGCGTCATTGCGCAAGTCTGTCGGCCCACAGGGTTCCCCGACAGCTTCATGGGTCGTGCCTGCGAAGTGGCCTCCTGGTCACCGGCTCGTCGGCCGGTGTCAGGTTGTGACCTGTCGACCCCGGAGCCGTGTCGAACGAGGGCCTTTCGGGTGCCCTGTGACGGACTGCCGTCACGATCTAGCGGTCCATGGTCTTGGATGTCGCTCAGGCCGGTACCCCTCTTCGCAGGGTGTCCGGTCTAGGCCCGGCCGGGGCTTCCACCTCTGGCCGGGCCGCCCAACAACTGCGACGAGCTGGACGACCAGTCGGGGCTCAGCCGGTTCTCAGGCCGAACGACGACGAGCGGCGACGCTGCGGGCTTCGAGCCGGCTCTGGGCCAGCCTGTCCGCGAGCATCTGCCCGGTCGCCTTGGCGGTGACCGCCTCGGCCTCGGCGACGAGCCGGGCCACGGCCACCTTCTCGGACTGGAGCGCGTGCTGCGGCTGATAGGTCACTACGGTCATGGGACACCTGCTCTCGACGTTCGGCGGATCTGACTTCAGACCTATCGGCCAACAGGGGGAACAGGCTGAGCCATTGGAGTGGTGTTCTTGCTCGGTGATTGCCTTCGGAGCCCCTTCATGAGAGCGGATCCCTACGTATCACCTCGATTCGCCCCTCGGGCGGGCTGAGAGGTCCCCACGGCTTCGACGACGCCGTAACCCTGGTGACCGGTCCTCGTTGAGTCGTCGGGTGCCCGGCTGGGCGTCGCGGCGGGCTCCCTTCCCTGAGGGCGCGTCGCGCCCCGGACCCCGGCCGGGCATCTCGGGGTCGATGCCGCTGTCCCAAATCCCCCTAACCGTCCCTACCGATACCTATCGGGTCAGACTGGCGCGGCTCGTCCACACCGGGCCTTCTCAGCGAGCCCGAGATACGTTGCTGGTCATGGCTTTCGAGGTCCGCGCCGAACACGCTGTGGCCCGCAAGGGTCGCAGCATGATCGGCGGCAGCCCGACCGCGATGCCCGGGCCGAGCATCCTCGAGCCGGCCGGGCCGGGCGAGGCGCACATCGTGACCGAGGACGGCTACACCCTCTGCGGCAAGGACGCCTCGAGGTGGCGGCGGATCACGAGTCCCACCTGGGAGCGGATGGGCTTCTACCGCTGCCCGACCTGTCTTGCCGACAGCACCAGGGACGACACCGCGACCGACAGTCCCGACACCTGACCGGCGGCGCGCGGCCCCTGCCGTTCGCGTCGCGCCCCGGAATGCGGCGCACGGGCTCGTGGCGGAGCCTGTGTCCATGACGAACGAAGCCGGCACCGACAAGAGCTCGATCGACGACACCGTCCTCGCGCTGGGCAAGCTCTCGAAAGCCCTCGAGACCGTCGAGCGGGCGCGCGGCCGGCTCTATGACTTCCACCAGCTGAGCGGCGAGGCCGACTTCCAGCTGGGGGTCGCGGTCGTCGCCCTCCGCGAGGCCGGTCACGAGGCGGAGGCTGACCTGCTCGACCAGAAGCTGGTGGGCCGCAACGTCCTTCGCGGCCGCTGGACGTTCCAGATCGTCGAGGAGTACGACGCGGACTACTACCGGACCTTCGTCGACCTCGAGCGCGAGACGGCCCAGCGTCTCGGCGGGTCCAAGCACGAGTACGAAGCGGCGCTCAAGCGGATCAACGCCACACCGGGAGAGCCCGGACACGAGCTGGAGCCGCGCGACGAGTAGTCGCGGCCGGGGCGGGGCGGCCTTCCGCCGTCACGGGAACCGGTCTAGCGTCGGCCTCGGCTCCCCACAATGCCGAGGCCGGGAGGGGGTCCAGATGGCGCACGAGATCACCTGTACGACGCACTCCAGCCCGCCGGCCCCCAGCCACGCGCACATCCTGTCCGTCGGGCTGGCCAGCGGGCAGCAGCAGTCGGTCGAGACCGTCCGTTTCCGGATCACCCAGGGCGAGACCTATTACACGGTCGGCGCCGGGCGCACCGCGACGGTGCGGGCCTACGACTGCTACTGCGGATTCAAGACGATCCGCTCGGGTCCGGACGCCATCCTGGCCAACAACCTCGACAACCTGCCGGCCTGTTGAGAGCTTCGAAAACCACTGATTCGTAAGGGTTTTGCGGGGCATCCACTAGGCCGAACGGGTGAACCCCGGCCGCAACCCTTCAGCCCTCGCGCGGACCGGCCGACAGGACGGCAAGATCCCGCCACCGGTCGCAACCGCTCCGACTGGCCGCGCTCCCCCACGTGATGCAGTGTGCGTCCATGGACGAGCAGCACGAGGATCACCTCGACCGGCAGACCGTGATGCAGCAGGTCGTCAACGAGGTCGCCGCCAGCAGCGAGGGTGCGTCGGTCGCCACGACGATGGACCGCCTCCTCACCGGCATGGTCACCCGTGGCCTCGAACCGCCGCCCGCGAGCTGGCTCGAGGCGGTCGCCCACGACGCCGTCGCCGGCCGGGTGTACGTCGTCAGCGAGGAGGCCGTGGCCCAGGCCGGTCTCGAGCCGGCCGCCCAGGAGGCGATGGACGCCGTCCAGAGCGGCGAGGTCAATGGTGACGCGGAGGACGACGAACCCCGGAAGGGCGACGTCCCCGACTGAGCGACGCCACCGGCTGCGCGATGGTGTCGTCGGCTACTGGCTGGGCCCGAACGCGGCGGGTCCGCTGGCGGGGGTCGATGCCGGCTCCTTCAGCTCGACGAAGAGGCAGTGCGTCGTGGTCGAGCCGGTGTTCTCGCCCCAGTGCTCCTGCGCGCCGACCCACCGCGCCTGCCCGGAGTCGAGATGGACGTCCATGGTCCGGTCCGCCGAGCCCAGCCGCCGGTCGAAGTCGGTCAGCGTCAGCATCACGCTGTCCGGATGGCGGTGCGGCACGGTGCGATCGCCGGGGACGTCTCGGTACTCCAGCACCCGCACCCGGTCGTTCTCGAACACGACGCTGTAGTGATCGGGATTGCTGGTCACGGGATCGGAGGCCATGGCCGGAGGCTAGGGAGCAGTGCGCCTGGCTGTCTACGGCGCGTATCAACAAGCCCGGCCCGCGGCTCCTCCTCCGAGGACCGCCTCAGCCGCGAGGCGATCTCGTGGAGAGAAGGCACCATGGCCAGGGTTCGCCAGCACCGCAAGACCGTCCTGTTGGTCCCCGTCGCGGGACTCTCCGTCCTCCTCCTGACCGGTTCGCTCGGCGCCAGCGCGGCGAGCTCCACCTCGACCTGGACGCAGCCCAGCGCGGACGCCGCCCACAGCAACCGGGCGGCGAACGAGACGGCCATCACGACCGCCAACGTCAAGAACCTCGCGCCCGAGTACACGGTCGGCGGCCTCCCGCCGTACGGCGTGTGCGGGGGTGGCGCGAGCGGCACGGGCTTCGCCGCCACGGCGACGACCCTGTTCTCCTACGACGGCCGCCGGGTCGTCGCGACGAACCTCTCCTCCGGGAACACGTTGTGGCGCAGCGCAACTGATACCGACGGCGACGGCCGCGACAAGGTCAAGGTCGCCCTCGCGGGCGACCAGGTCATCGTCGCCGGCGAGAGCTCCTGCATCTCCTCCAGCTCGGCGAGCGGCTTCATCCGGGCCTTCAACCAGGCCACAGGGTCGCTCACCTGGACCGGGTCGCTCGACGTCGAGGAATACCCGATCACCAACCTGATCGTCTCGGGCTCCACCATCGTGCTGACCGGCGACCTGCTCGGGCGCCAGTCCACCGACATCGCGGTGCGAGCCCTGAACGCGGCCAACGGCCACGTCCTGTGGCAGCGCCGGGACTGCGCCGGCTTCGGCCCGGACTCGGACGGCCTCTTCGCCTCCGGCGACGACATCATCACCGGCTGCGGCGCGATCTCGTTCACTGGCGGCACCACCCACTGGACCAAGCCCGCCGGCTGGCAGTTCTGGCGGGCCGACCCCACCGGCACGAGCGGTGCCCAGATCTATGCCACCAACCCGGCCGGCAAGCTCACCGCCCTGAACGCCGCTGGCGCACCGGTGTGGACATCGACCAACGTCGGCGGCCCGGTGCTCGCCACCGGACCGGCTCGGATCTTCGCGACCTGCGACGGCGGCTTCATGTGCGCGCTCAACCGCACGACTGGCGCCCGCGAGTGGCGCTCGCTCGGCAAGCCGACAGCGGCGATCAGCGCCGGCAACGTCGTCTTCCCGATGCCGCTCGGCGTGCCGCTCAACGCCACGACGGGCGCCCAGCTGGTCGGTGGCACGGCCTACGAGGACAGCCTCGACTACCTGCTCGGAGGCCCGGTCGCGGTGGCGGGAGGCAATCTGCTGCACCAGCGCGATGCGGACGTCGACGTGTGGCAGGTCGGTCCGTCGCACCCCTAACCCGGTCATCTCGACCGGAGCCGGTCCCACGACCGGCTCCGGTTGACGGTCAGGCGTCGTCGCGCGGAGCGGTGGTGGCGCTGTCCGTGCTGACCTCGCGCAGGCGCGGGTCCAGGTCGATCGCCCGGTCCTGCAGGTCCTGCGCCTTGGCCCGCTCGCTCTCCGCCTCGGCCATCCGCTCGCGGGCGTCGCGCTCGGACTCCTTCACCCGCAGCTCGGCCTCGGCCCGCTCCCGGCGAGCGGCTGCTGTCTGCTCGTCGGCCGCGGCTTGTGCCGAGTCGGCGTTGGCGGCTCGCTGCTGCGACTCGAGCAGGTGCTCCTGCGCCTGGGCCTGCTTGCGCTGCAACGTCTTCGCCCGCATGCGGGGCAGCACCAGGGCGGCAGCGACAGCAGCGAGCACGACGATGACGACGAGAACGATGATGACAGTCTTCATGGCATGGGACGCTAGACCGGACTGGCCTTCCACGCCTGTTGGGGGCCGTCCACAACGTCCGGATTCGGCCGACTTCGACCGGCGTGCGTCTAGGGCTGGAGCGGGGGAGCCTCGAGCTCCGCAGCCTCCGTGCCGGAGCCGACCTCGACGCCGCGCACGATGTCGATCAGGGGCGTGAGGCCCGACAGGGTGAGGGTCTCCTCGACTCGCCGGGAGGGGCCGACGACGGCGGGGCGCCAGCCTGCTTCACGGCCGGCCACGACCAGGCGAGAGAGGAAGCCGACGCCGATGGAGTCGATGAAGCTCACGCGCCGCATGTCGACCCGGGTCAGCACACCGCGGTCCACGGCGTCGCGCCCGGCGTACTCGAGGTCGGTGCCGAGCGAGAGATCGATCTCCCCGGTCAGGATGACCAGGGTGATGTCGTCGTCGAAGAAGACCGAAACATCACCCGGCAAACCCTCGTCCGGCTGCTCGTCAAGCGGGGGGACATCAGCAGTTTGAGCCATCTGACACCGCCTCACACGCAATGAACTCCCCTGGGTCTAGAGGGCAGGACCAACTCTGAACCCACGAGGCGCCGCGAGGCAAGACCCCTGGAGCGCTCAACGCGTCACCCGGACGCGCCGGTCACCCCCACCAGTACGACGGGTCGCCGCGATCGACCGCCACTCGGTGCCGCCGCTGGGCCACGAGCAGCTCCTCCAGCCGGTGCACCCGGGCGTCACTGGCCGCCATGGCCCGGAGGCTCACCGGCTCCGAGTTCAGCAGGGCGAGCCGCTCGGCGTACGCGCTCTCGAGCTCCTGCAACGGGTCGGTCCGGAGGTCGACGGTCAGCTCTTCGCGCAGCACGGTGACCATGGCTGCTCCCTTGTCCGGTCCGGTCGAGAGTCACATTGCATCACCGTGCGTGAGGGGTTGGCAACGGCCAACTGGGGGTCCTCAGCCCTCTCACCGCCCGGCCACGCCTGGCAGCGGGCGCGGGCGGACGTCGACCCACCCGAAGTTCACCCGGACGTCGAGAGCCGGTTGACCGACGTACGCCGGGCCGGCCACGACGTCGCCGTCACTGAGCCGGAATGCGCTCCGGTGCCAGGGGCAGACCAGGCACGCGGCACCGTCGACCTCGCGGACCTCGCCCTCGCGCAGCGGCCCGCCCAGATGGGAGCACCGGTCGGCCAGAGCGTGGACGTCGGGCCCCGACCGGCAGACGACGACCGGCTCGTCGCCGACGACCACGCCGTGGGGCACACCGTCGGCCAGCTCGTCCAGGCGGCAGACCCGGCTCCACCCCTCCTTGGCCAGGTGCGGGAACGCCTCGGCGTGGTTCGCGCCCGCGGCCCATCGATAGGCGAGGTGGCCCCCGAGCGCACCGCCGACGGTGGCCACGACCCCCGCGCCGAGGTCCAGCGCGGCCGACCGTCGAGAGTTGCGAGCCAGCCGCCCGGCGAGGCTCAGCGCGGACGCCGTCCCCATGACCGCCGCGTGGACGAGCCCGGTGCGCTGCTGGTCCTCGTGCAGATCGGCCCAGTCGCTCAACCCGGTCACAACGGTCGGCAGAGCACCGCCCGCCGCCGACCAGCCGAGCAGGTCCCGGGCCGGGCGGCCGCTCCCGTCGCCACGGCAGAGCTCGACGGCCGCGAGCAGCGCCGCCGCCGACCAGCCGCCGAGGGCGGCCTGGGCCAGGGGCGGATGGGCCGGATGACCGATCGGCTTGCCGTGCAACAGATCCGTCAGCCGGCCGGAGGGCAGGAGCCGGTCGGCGACGGCCTTGACAGTGACCGCCACCGCATCGAGGGAGACCCAGGTGCTCGGCCGGTCCAGCACCCTCGCCACGATCGACGTACCCACGACATCTCCCTGAGCTCACGCGACTCCCGCCGCCGGACACGACACCAGCGCTCGGCGCCTGCGGCAACTCGAGTCGCGCTAGCGCAGGCCGGCAGGTGGGAGCCGGGGAACGCGGACGTCGTCACCCGTTCGGCGTACTGGGTCGAGCCGCGTCCGTGCCGATGGAAGGAGGGACAGCCGCGGAGCCCTGAAAACTCCGCGCCGGTCGCTCATCGTGCGGTCCGTCCCCCGGTTCCGTCCGTTGAGCAGCCCCCCGAGGACAGTGCCCCGCGACGCCTTTGCGCGCGGGGCACTGTCGGGTCAGGACCGGTGCAGCCGGCCGTCCGTCGGGACCACCGCCGGGCGGGTGAGGTCGATCTCCCGGGCCGTGGCGCCCGTCAGCCAGGTCGCCTCCACCTGAGCCAGCTGAGCGAAGCCCTGGCCGATCGCGGCCAGGCTGTGCGCGCGCGCCGGGTCGTCCTCGCGGGAGGCCGCATTGAGGAACGCCCGGGCGTACTCGATGTCGCTGTAGAGCTGGGGGATGCTCGGGGTCTCCGCCATGACGTCGGTGCTCTTCGGTTCGTGGGCCGGTGTTGGACGCTGACGCTAGCCCGTCGGCGGCCTCCCGAGAACGGCGGTCCCCGAAACCCGGGGACCGCCGTTGCTGTCGTGCGTGAGTGCGGAGGTGTTCAGTACCAATGCTTTCGGCCACCGACGGCACGGCCCATGCCACCCAGCACGGCCAGCACCAGTCCGATGATCAGCAGGATGAGGCCGATCACGAACAGCACCTTCAAGCCACTGACGACCAGGCCGATGATCAACAGGATCAGTCCGAGAACGATCACGATCTGCTCCTCTCAGGTGATCGGCCCGATCCTGGCAGCGAGCGCCGAGGTCGGCCATCTGAAACCACCGGCCGCCGGGCCTGAGGGGCCTGGGAGTGCACTCGGCGCAGGTCGTCCGATTTGTCACGGCGCGTGTCCAGCTGGTGACCCTCCGAACGCAATATGGTCACGGCAGCGGCATCATGGTGTCGCCCTGCACGCACGTCAGTGGCCGATCAGTACCTCGATACGCCCAGCAACCCCGGAACCCCCGGAACCCCGGAAGGCATCGCCCGTGGCTCGGATCGTCGTCAGGAAGGCCGCCGACGTCTGGCTGGTCGAGCGCGACGCACCGCCCGCACCCCCCAGCCCGAAGGATACGGCCAAGGACTCCGCCAACGGTCGGAACAAGCAGCTGTCGGAGCCGGCGCCGCAACGGACCACCGATCCCGAGGTGCTAGCTCTCGCAACGATTCTGGCCGACGTCGAGATGTGGTGCCCGGATCCCGCCCTGCGGGCCAAGCTGAAGGGCGCCTGGATGATCCCCGCCGCCCAGGCCATGCTCGGCGAGGCCGGCGGGGCCAGCACGGTCGAGACGGAGTGGGGGGTGCGCTGGCCGGCCCTCGGCGTCGTCGGCTGCGAGAGCGAGGCCGACGCGCGGCGGATCGTCGCCGAGCAGGACTTCGGTCAGGTCACGCTGGTCAGCCGGGCCGTCCGGACCGTCGGCCCGTGGGCGGCGCCCGACCCCGCGTGAGACGCCGTGCTCACACCCCCGCGGCAGTGACCACGGCGTCGGTGGCGAAGCCGGCGAGCAGCCCGATCAGCAGGCCGTAGGCGACCAGGTCGGCCCGGCGGGCCCGGCCCGCGATCGCGAGCAGCTGCGCGACGACGTAGATGATCGAGCCCGCGGCCAGCGTGAGGAAGACGACGCTCACCGCGTCACTGGTGAAGCCGTGCCCCACCCAGGTGCCCACGAACGTCGGACCCCCGCCGATGGCGGCCATCGCGAGCAGGAAGCCCCAGGACGGCCGGACCGCCGCTCCCGTCGCCTCGTCCACGTCGCCGGCGAGCGGGGCGACGATGCCGAACCCCTCGGTCGCGTTGTGCAGGGCGAAGCCCACGACCAGCAACGTGGCCAGCCCGATCTCGCTGCGGGCGGACGCCTGCCCGATGGCCAGGCCCTCGGCGAAGTTGTGCAGGCCGATCCCGATGGCGATGAGCAGGGCGAGGCGGCGACCGGCCGACCAGCCGGCGACGCCGCGCACCGGTCGGTCAGCCACGGCGACCGACGTCCCGAGGTCGCGTCCTGCACCAGTGGATCCCGCCGCCGACGCCCGGCTCCCGGACGGCCCAGCGCCGCCGCTCGGGGGAGCCAGCAGCCGCCGCGCGGCCGCCGCCATCTGCCGGTCGTAGGCGACCAGGGCCAGCAGCCCGACGCTGAGCCCGCCGACGAAGAGCGCGCCGTACCCGAAGACCGGCCCCCAGCCGCCCGTGCCCTCGTGGGTCGCCGCCAGCGCCGCGTCGATCGGCTCCCACGCCGCCGAGAAGACGTCCCAGACCAGGAAGAGGAGGACGCCGACGGCCGTCGCGTTGAGCAGGAGACGCAGGGAGGGCAGCGGCCGCCGCAGCCGCCCGATCGGCAGGCCGATCACGATCGTGACGCCGGCGATGAAGCCCAGCAGCAGGGTCTTGGACAGGCTCATGGACGCTCCAGTTCGGACGAGTGAGGTAAGGCTGCCCTAACTGCGCCCTCGCTGTCGAGTCCGCCCAGCGGCTGATCGGCCGGGCGGCCCGGGTCAGTCCTCGCTGCTCGACCGCTCCCCGATGTACGCGCGGACCCGCCCGTCCCCCGTCGTCAGCCGGCCCGCCTCCTCGCCACCGTCGCAGCGCAGCAGTGACACCACCAGCCGGTCCGGCCCCCGATGGACGACCTGCCAGTGACCGCCGGAGTCCTCCCAGCGGCGCAGGGTCGCCACGTCAGCATCGTCGGCATCGTCGGCATCGTCGGCATCGTCGTCCACGTCGTCCACGTCGTCCACGTCGTCCACGTCGTCCACGTCGTCCACGTCGTCCAGTCTGCACCGGCCGACCGGCCCGGACCCACCGCGCGGGCGAGCGGTCGCCGGACTAGCGTCGGCGACGATCCGCGCACCGGAGAGTTCCGCGCCAGGAGACGCCCAGGAGACGGCCAGGAGACCTCATGGACCGAGACGACGAGCTCACCCAGCTCTGGTCGGAGCTGCTGACCGTGAACGGGTCGGCGCCCCCGCCACCGCTGGTCAACCGGTGCGCCGCCGTGTTCGGCGCCGCTCCCGACCTGGTGCTCAGCCAGATGCTGCACGAGCGCGGGACCAGGTGGAAGGTCGCCGTGGTGACCGCCCGGCTGTTCGGCTCGGCCGAGGCCCACTCGGCCCACCCGAACTGGGACAGCGACGCCTACGTCCACCAGCTCGGCCACGACGACGGCGCGACCTACGAGTGCTGGGCGGCGCCGTTGCGCGAGGTGTCCCGGGTGAGCGCGCTGCCGGTCGATGACGACGGGCGACACTGGCGCCCGGTCGCACCCGACGCGGGCAACCTGATCCTGAGCGCATGGCGCGTCCACCTGCGCGACGGCACCCGGGTCGATCTGCCGGCCGGTCCGCTCCCCACCGACCTGGCCGCGCACGAGCGGGCCGAGGAGGTCGCCGTCGCGCTGCTGAAGAGCCTCGCGGTCTGAGCTCAGGAACCTCAGGAGACGTTCAGGACGACCCGCTCCGGACGGCCGGCAAGGTGGCGCTGCCACCGGGTGGCCCGCCGCAGGCCGAGAACGCAGATCGCGCCCAACACCGCTGCCCCTGTAACAACGGTGTTGGGCGCGAGTACTTGGGCGGCGGCTCCCGCCGCCACGATGGCCACGCCCTGCGAGACGTTCATGCCGGTCAGGGCGATCCCGAAGGCCCGACCGCGGGCCTCCCGCGGCACCGCGGCGGCGAAGGACGCGTTGGCCACGATCTGGTACGTCGAACCCACGCCGGCCGCGGCCAGCAGCAGCAGGCTGGCGATCACGCCCGGCCGTATCGCCATCGCCAGGGGTGGCAGGGTGCTGAACAGGGCCATCGGCCACATCAGCTTGCGCCGGGTCGACTCGGACACCAGCCGGCCGAGCACGACAACGCCGACGACCTTGCCGGACGCGACCGCAGCCATGATCAGTCCGACGACGGCAGCGCCGTAGCCCAGCGAGTGCGCATACGCCGTGGCGATCGCCTCAGGCACGATCAGAGTTGACGCGCCGACCATCCCGAGCAGCAGCGGGCCGTAGCGCCGGCGGTCGGCCCGGACGATCTTCAGGCCCTCGGTCGCGTCCGCAAAGAGCGAGCGGCGCTCGCTGCCGGCCATCGCGGCCGGCCGGTCCTGCAGGCCTCGGCGCAACAGGAGGGCGGAGAGGGCGAAGGTCACGGCGTCGAAGGCCAGGGCACCCTGCGGCGTGATGGCCGCGACGAGGAGGCCGCCGCCGGCGAAGCCAGCCAGCGAGGTCGCCTGCAGCGTCATCGACTGGAGCGAGAGGGCGACGGCGTAGCGGTCGTTGTCGTCCAGGACCTGGGGTAGCAGCGCCGATGCGGCCGAGTCGAAGGGCGGCGCGACGAAACCAGCGGCCAGGACGAGAAGACCGATAGCCAGCAGCGGGATACCTGGGATGGCTGCCGTCCCGATCAGGACGGCCCGCAGGAGGTCGCCGCCGACCACGACCTGCCGGGCGGGCAGGCGGTCGGCGTAGACGGCGAGCAGCGGGCCGCCGACGGCCCAGGGGATGAACGCGCTGGAGTAGCCCAGCGCGGCGATGAGGGCCGAACCGCTGCGCTGGTACAAGAGAACGGCGACTGCTACCGCCGCCACCTGGTCACCGATGCAGGACCACAGTTCGGCGATGACGATCGAGCGGTACTCGCGCAGGCCCAGCACCTCGCGGTAGCCCGCTCTCCGGGCCCGCTGGCGCTGCGGCTCGGCGGAGATGCCAGCTGCCTCGGGGACCACAACCTCGAGGTGGGACGACGACGGAGCGACGAGCTGGTCCACTGACGACTCGACCAGTTGGCTCACGCGCTCTCCTCATCCCGCGACATCGGTTCTGGGCGGAAGCCCGAGAGGCCCGGCGCTGCCCACGCCGGGCCTACTCATCGGCATTCCTGCCTCATGGATATGAGCCGGATGGCTCATACCGGGTTCAGCGCCACTTCTCCCTGCCGTTGATCTTCACGCCACGCATTGCGGTCACCACCTCTCGGTTCGTGTCCGGTTGGTCCAACCGGGCTCCGGGCCAATGACCAAAGGCTGTCGAGCGGGCCAAACAATTCGCTGAACGGCCACTGAACGCTGTCCGGCCGGGGCTGCGACACGTACCGTTGCGATGTGACGACAGGGAGCGGGCCGGAGCGCGTCGAGCTCCGCCTGCTCGGCCCGGTCGAGGCCCTGGTCGACGGCGTCCCGGTCACGCTCGGCGGGTCGCGCCCGCGAGGCCTCGTCACCGTGCTCGCGCTGTCGGCGGGCAAGGCCGTCAGCGTCGACCGGCTGATCGACGCGGTGTGGGACGGCGATCCACCCACGGGTGCTGCCAACTCGGTGCAGGTCTACGTCTCGCGCCTCCGGCGGACCCTGCAGCCCGCCGACGGCCAGCGGGTCCTGCGCTCCTCACCCGGCGGGTACCTGCTCGACGTACCACCCGACGCGGTGGACGTGCTCCGCTTCGAGCGGCTCGCCTCCGAGGGCAACGACCGGCTCCGCGCGGGCCACCCGGCCAGCGCTGCGCGGCTGCTGGACGCAGCCCTCGCCCTGTGGCGCGGCCCGGCGCTCTCCGACCTGGACGGCCCGTCGACGCACGGCATCGTGATGCGGCTGGAGGCTCGGCGGCTGGCCACCCGGATGGACCGGATGGACGTCGAGATCGCCCTCGGCCGGCACGCCCAGGCGGTGCCGGAGCTGCAGGAGCTGGTGGACACCCACCCCCTGGACGAGGGCCTCGTGGCCCGGCTCATGACGGCGCTCTACCTCAGCGGCCGGCAGGGCGACGCGCTCGCGGCGTACGCGGCGGCCGCCCGGCGGCTGGCCGACGACCTCGGCGTCGACCCGAGCCCGAGCCTGCGCGCGGTGCATAGCGAGGTGTTGCGGCAGTCCCTGACGATGCCCAGAACCGTTGCGGCCACTGAGTTCTCGGCCCATGCCTCGTCAGCGCTCGAGCCCGGCGGCGGCGCTCCCGCCGGCCAGGAGCCAACCGCCCCGGCAGCGCCGGCTGTCGAAGGCGGGGCCCGCGCGAGGGCGCTCGAGACGTTCCTGCGTCCCCGTGGCGACCTGATCGGTCGCCGGGCCGAGATGGAGTCGGCCGTGGCGCTGCTCCAGGACCCCGCCGTCCGGATCGTCACCCTGCTCGGCCCCGGCGGCATGGGCAAGACCCGGCTCGCCGTGGCGATCGCGGACGCCTTGCGAGCGGTGTCGGGGGCCGCCGCGGCGGAGGGCCGGAGCGAGCGCGAGCCGCTCCGCGTCGCCGTCGTCCCGCTGTCGACGGTGACCGACGACGGCGAGGTGCTGGCGTCGGTCGCCCAGGTCCTCGGCGCGACGTCGGAGTGGGCGGGCCAGGACATCCTGGAGATGGTCGCCCGGGAGCTGGAGGGGCGCCGTACCGTCCTGGTGCTCGACAACCTCGAGCAGCTGGTGGACAGCGAGGCGACGCTCGACGACATCCTCGCCCTGCTCGACCGGCTGCCACTGCTGTCGCTGCTCTGCACGAGCCGGACGGCCCTGCGGCTGGCCCAGGAGCACCAGATCCCGATCGGGCCGCTGTCGGTGCCCGGGCCCGACGACGACCTGGACGCCATCCTGGCCAGCGACGCCGTGCAGCTCTTCCGCGAGCGCTCGTCGGCCGTGGTGCCCGGCTTCACCGTGACGGCCGACAACGCCCGGGCCGTCGCCGACGTCTGCCGGCTGCTCGAGGGCCAGCCGCTCGCTCTGGAGCTGGCCGCGGCCCGCTCGCGAGTGCTCCAGCCCGACGACATGGTGCGGCGTACCGGCCGTCTCCTGCAGCTGCTCACCGGCGGCGGGCGTGACCTGCCGGCCCGCCAGCGCAGCATCCGCGCGGCCCTGGACTGGAGCGCGCAGCTGCTCGACGAGGCCGAGGAGAGCGTCTTCGCCCAGCTGTCCGTCTTCGCCGGCGGATGGACCGTCGATGCCGCCGAGGCGGTCTGCGACCGCGGACGAGGACGTGCTCGAGGTGATGAGCCGGCTGGTCGACAAGAGCCTCGTCGTGGCCGACGGCGGCGGCCGGCTCTCGATGCTGGAGACGGTGCGGGAGTACGCCGCGGAGCGGCTGGCCGCGCCGGGGCGGCCGCCCAGCCTGGCCGGCTCGCTGCGGGACCGGCACGCGCGGTTCTTCGCCGAGATGGCGGAGGAGCTCGGCCCGCGCTGCCGGACCTCGCCGGACTCCACGACCCGCGAGCGGCTGGACGCCGAGGGCAGCAACCTCGCCGGCGCGCTGGAGCACGCCGCCGCGATCGCCGACGGGCCGACCCTCGGGCGGCTGACCGTCGGGCTGCTCGACTACTGGTTCTTCTCCGGCCGGATCGGGCAGGCCCGCCGCTGGCTGCACGTCGCCGAGGCGGCGCCGACCTGCCGTTCGACCTGCGGGCCCGGCTGCTCCTCTCGGCCGGCAACGCTCGCGTTCGTCGAGGGCGACCTGGTGCGGTCGGTGCCCGCCTTCGCCGCCGCGCCCGCCACGGCCCGCGAGCTCGAACGACGACGTGCTGGTCGCGCGGGCCCTGACGGTGAGCGCCGTCGCGGCGCGGCACGCCGGCGGCCTCGACGACGCCCTGGACTTCATCGACGAGGCGCTGGCCCGGATGCGCGACGACCACGCCGACGCGGTCGTCGAGCAACCTGCGAGCGGCATGACGCTCGCAGGTCGAGAACGAGCGCGGCGAGATCCTGGACGGCCTCGGCCGGCCGGACGCCGCGCGGCCGATCTTCGAGAGCTACCGGCTGCACGCGCTCGCCGACGGCGACCACAGCAACCTGGCCTGGGCCCTGGCCAACCTCGCGCTGGTCGAGTCCGCCGCGGGCACGCCCCGGCCGCCCAGGAGTACGCCGAGGCCGCCGTGCAGGCCGCCGACGAGGGCGGCTACGCGCCCGTCCAGGGTGACGCGCGGATCGCCGCCGGGCTGGTCGAGCTGGACCACGGCGACCCGTTGACCGCCGTCGGCCGCTTCGCCGACTCGGTGCGGTTCCACCACGCCGCTGGGCAGATGCTGACGCTGCCGGACGGGATCAGCCTGCTCGGCGCCGCGCTCGTCCAGAGCGGCCAGGACGCCGCGGGCCGCGCGGATGCTGGCCGCCGGCCAGGCCTGGCGCGCCTCCCACTCCCTGGCCGTCGTCGGGCGGCTGACCCAGCGCGCGATCGCAGGCCGCGGGACGAGCTCGCCCTCCTGCCGCCGGACGAGGAGATCGAGGCCGAGGCGGCCCGGGGAGCGGCCGTGCCGTTCGCCTGGATCGACGCGCTGGACCTCCCTGTGACGGTCGACCTGCGCGACGACCGGCCCCCCGGGTGCTCCGGCTGGTCGACGTCCGGCAGCGGGACGCCCAGACGAGCGACGTGCCTCCCCGGGCGGGGAGCCGGAAGGCCTGACCGGGCCGCATCAGCCGACAGCCGGTCAGCCGACGGCGGCGGCCACCGCCCGGCCCACCGTGCGGCCGGAGAAGATGCAGCCACCGAGGAAGGTCCCCTCCAGCGCGCGGTAGCCGTGCATGCCGCCCCCGCCGAAGCCCGCCACCTCGCCGGCGGCGTACAGCCCTGGCAGCGGCGAGCCGTCGGCGCGCAGGGCCCGACCGGAGAGGTCGGTCTCGATGCCCCCGAGGGTCTTGCGGGTGAGGACGTGCAGCCGCACGGCGACGAGCGGCCCGGCGGCCGGGTCGAGCAGCGGGTGCGGCTTCACCGTCCGGATCAGCTTGTCGCCGACGAAGCGTCGTGAGGCGTGGATCGCGGCCAGCTGCGGGTCCTTGCCGAGGCCGGTCCGGACCTGCTGATCCCGTTGCCGCACAGTGCTTTCCAGCTCGTCGGCGTCGATCAGCGACTCTCCGACCAGCTCGTTCATGGCCGCAGCGAGGTCGCGGATGTCGGACCGCACGATGAAGTCCTCGCCGTCGTCCAGGAAGGCCTGCACCGGTGCCGGGCACGTCGACCCGGGCGCGGCCCAGCACCTGGCGGACGTCCCTGCCGGTCAGGTCCGGGTTCTGCTCCGACCCGGACAGCGCGAACTCCTTGCCGATGATCCGCTTGTTCAGCAGGAACCAGGAGTGGCCGTGGCCGGAGCGTGTGACCTGCGGTCAGCGCCCCCAGCCCGTCGAACCCGGGGTAGAGCGGCGGCGGCAGCCGGCGCCCGTGCGCGTCAAGCCACAGCGGCGAGGGCCCGGACAGGATCCGGATGCCGTGCCGGTCCCAGACCGGCGAGTGGTTCAGGATGCCCTCGGGGTAGTGCCACATCCGGTCCGGGTTGATCACCCGCGCGCCCGGCCGCTCGGCCACGCCGAGCATCAGGCCGTCCACGTGGTCCGGCACGCCGGAGAGCATCCGCGCCGGGGGCGAGCCGATGCCGCTCCGGCCAGTTGCGGCGTACCAGGTCGTGGTTCGCGCCGATGCCGCCCGAGGTCACCACGACGGCCTGGGCGCGCAGGGAGAAGTCACCCGACGACCACCCGCGAGCTGGCCACGCCGCGGGCGACGTCGCTCGGCTCGAGCACCTCGCCGTCGACGCCGTCGACCACGCCCGCCGTGACGGACAGCCCGGTGACGCGGTGCCGGAACCGCAGCTCGATCAGCCCGCGCGCCACACCGCTCGAGGACCCGGCGCAGGAACGGCTCGAGGACGCCCGGACCGGTGCCCCAGGTCACGTGGAAGCGCGGCACCGAGTTGCCGTGCCCGCCGGGGAAGTAGCCGCCCCGCTCGGCCCACTGCACCAGCGGGAACAGCCGCAGCCCCTGCGCGTGCAGCCAGGCTCGCTTCTCCCCGGCCGCGAAGTCGACGTACGCCTCGGCCCACTGCCGGGGCCAGAAGTCCTCCTCGCGGTCGAAGCCGGCCGACCCCAGCCAGTCCTGCCAGGCCAGCTCGTGCGAGTCGCGCACCCGCAGCCGGCGCTGCTCCGGGCTGCCGACGAAGAACAGCCCGCCGAAGGACCAGAACGCCTGGCCGCCGAGGGAGGCCTCGGGCTCCTGGTCGACGACGATCACCCGGCGGCCCGCGTCGGCGAGCTCGGCCGCCGCGACCAGGCCCGCCAGCCCGGCTCCGACCACGACGACGTCAGTATCAGCAGGAGCCATGACCTCGACCCTACGGCCGCGCCGTTGTGCCCGGCCGGGCCACCGGAAAGGATCGCCCCATGCGCACCGAGTCGCGTCGCTCCGCCGAGCCCGCTGCGCTCCCCGAGCGCGCAGGCGATGGCGATCCGCTTGTTCTACCTGCCGCTGGCCCGCCGGTCACGGCTGCCCTGGTCGCCCAGTTCTTCGTGACGCTCCACATGACCGGGCCGCCGACGAGCACCCGGCTGATCCGCCTGGCCAGCTTCTTCACCATCCAGAGCAACGTCCTGGTCTGCGATCACGAGCTGGGGCCTGTTCCTGCACCCGGACCGGAGCGGCCTGCTGTGGCGCGTCGCTGCGCGTCGACGCGATCGCCGGCATCTGCGTCACCGGCCTCGTCTACAGCGTCGCGCTGCCGGCCTGCAACATCTGCACGGCTGGGCCCGCCTCTGCGACAACGTCTTTCACTACATCGTGCCCATCGCGACGTCGTCCTCTGGCTCCTGATCTCGGGCCCCGCGGCCGGGTCGACCGCGAGACCGTGCTGCTGGGGCTGCTCTGGCCGGTCCTCTGGTTCGCCTACACGCTCGTCCACGGCGCCAAGAGCGGCTGGTACCCCTACCACTTCATCGACGTCGGCGGATCGGCTACGCCGAGGCGATGCGCAACGCGGTGCTCGTGACGCTGCTGCTGGGGCTGGTGCTGAGCGTGATCTGGCTCGTCGACCGGTCCGTGCCGTCGCTGACCGGCCGACCCCGGCGGTCACTGCGCGCGGGCTGACTCGTAGGTGTCGACCTCGGCCCGCGTCGGTGCGGTGGCCGGCCCGAGGCGGGTGACCGCAAGGGCAGCGGCGACGGTGGCCCGCTGGGCCGCGCGCTCGATCGGCAGCCCTTCGGCCAGCCCCGCCACCAGCACTCCGGTGTGGCAGTCGCCGGCGCCGGTCGAGTCGACGGCCCTCACCGCCGGGGCCGGCACGTCGTACCGCTCGCCCGCCCCGGCCACGACGCAGCCGTCGGATCCGAGCCGGAGGCAGACGACGGAGCTGGCCCCGAGCCGCGCCCTCAACGTGGCCAGGACCGCCGCGCGGTCGTCCACGGTCGCCACCCCCGCGAGCAGGGCCGCCTCCCGGGCGTTGACCGTGAGGACGTCCGAGCGGCGCAGGACCTGGTCCAACAACGCTGCCGGGATGTCGTCGACGAGCGGCCCGGGGTCGAACACCACCCGCGCCTGCTCGGCGAGACCACCGACCCAGGCCGCGAGCACCGGCCCGCTGACGGGGTAGGCGAGGTCGTAGCCCGACACGTAGACCAGGTCGCCGGCCGTCAGCTGCACCGCACTCAGGTCGTCGTCGGCGAGCTCGGCGTCGACGCCGTTGCACGTGACGAACGTGCGCTCACCGTCCGGCTCGAGCAGCACGAGACAGACACCGGTGTCCCCGTCGACAGGGGCGAGTGCCAGGTGAATCCCCTCTGCTTGCAAGGCTTTTCGTACCAGATCTCCCAGCGGCCCGCGGCCGTGACGCCCGATCCAGACGCAGTCGACTCCTTGCCGCGCCGCGGCGACCAGGACGTTGAGGCCACCCCCGACCACGGCGGTCGGGCCGGTGGCGAGCACGTCGCCACCCCGCGCGGGCAGGTGCGGCAGCTCGATCACGCTGTCGACGAGGATGCTGCCGGTCGACACCAGCCGGCCGCTCATGGCAAGCCCCCCGCCGGGGTGGCGTGGGCGCTCAGCGCGAGCACGCAGCGCGAGCAGCCGGTCGGCGAGCTCGTCCAGGCCCAGGCCGGGGTTGGCCGCGGCCAGAGCGTCTCGCGACGCGCGGGGCAGGCCGCTGGCACCGACGACGGCCCCGCAGACGGCACCGGCCATCGCGGCGATCGTGTCGCTGTCCCCGCCGAGGCTGGCGGCACCGCGGAGGACGAGCCAGGCGTCGCCGTCGGCCAGCAGTGACGCGAGGGCCAGCGCGGCCGGCACCGCCTCCTGGGTCGCGACGCTCGTGCCTACGAGCCGCGAGACCACCTCGAGTGCCTCCGGCACGGCCCGCCCGCGCACCAGCTCGCGGGCCCACTCGACGCGGGCCGCGACGTCAGCACCCGCGGCGTACCCGCCGTACCCCGCGCCGAGCCGAGCCGCGTCGGCAGCCAGGTCGAGCGAGCGGGTCAGGCCCAGACCGGAGACCGCCGCGCTGACCGCCGCCGCCACGGCTGAGGCCCCGGCGATGGCGAGGCCGGTGCCGTGCGTCACCTGGCTCACCTCGGCCACCCGGTCGACCAGGACGGCCAGCCCGCCGGGGCCGTCGACGCCGACGTCCATGCTGCTGATGCTGATGCCGATGCCGACCGGCGCGATCCGCATGGCCGCGCCGTTGGTGTCGCCGCCGGCGCCGCTGACCTCCGGGGAGGCGCCCTGCTCGATCCGGGCCAGGGCCCGTCGGGTCGACGGCCCGAGCAGGTCGAGCGACCCTGCGCCCGCCATCCGCCCCTGCCAGGCGACGAGCTCCCGGGCCAGCGCGAGCGGGTCGAGCCGGCCTCCCCCTGCGACCAGGAGGCGGCCGACGATCAGGGCCTGATCGGTGTCGTCGGTGACCCGCCCGGCCGGCAGGCCCCGACTGATCGGGTTGTCCGCCGGGGCCGGCTCGAACCCGGCGATGACGCCGTACCGGCTGCGGACCAGGTCGAAGGGCAGGTCCTGCGTCGGCATGCCGAGCGCGTCACCCAGGGCCAGGCCCCAGAGGGCACCGCGGGCCCGGTCCCGCGCGCCGTCGTCCATCGTCAGGGCGACATCGGCAGCGCGTCGAGCACCGCCTGGCCCATCGCCTCGTCGCCGTCCAGCCAGACCGGGCTCCGGGCTGCGCCGTCGCGGCCACAGGCGCGGGCCACCAGGTCGGCCCAGTCCAGGACGATCACCGTGGTCGGGTCACCGGCGGTCCCGTCGTCCGGGTCCGAGCTCCCCTCGACGAGCCGACCCCGGCCGTCGGCGCCCACGGTCACGAGCCGTTCGGTCTCCAGCGCGCCGGTCAGCCGCAGGAGCAGGGACTGGCCCGGCTTCGCCCCGGCGGCCTTGACCCAGTGCATGGGCAGCACGCTCAGGATCGCGTCGCGGGAGACCTGGGCCGAGAGACCGCTCTCGTTGCCTCGGTGGCCGGTGGCGACGCGGACGTCCTGCTCGTGGGCCCAGAAGTCGAACACGCGCAGCGGCATCGACCGGCCGGCGGGCACCGGATTGCCCATCACGCCGGTCATCATGTCATCCGGCTTGAGCGGGTTCGCTTGCAGCGCAGCGGTTCTCGTGGCGACGACGGCCTTCAGCCGCGTGATCAGCTCCTCAGGCGGCGCGCCGCGCAGCGCGTGCACTCCCCGCTCCATGTGCGCACCGACCTCGTTGCGGATGTACTCCGCCGGCGGCGCCTCAGGTGCGAGCTCGCCGCCGGCGATCATCTGCTCGCAGGAGATGACGTGGGCGATCTGGTCGTGCACGTCCCAGCCGGGGCAGCGGGTCGGCCGGGACCACTCCTCGGGCGTCAGCGACTCGGCCAGGGCGATGGTCGACGTCCACGTCTCCTCCATCGCAGCCACCAACGGGCTCAGGTCGCCGGCTTCGCTCATGGACGGGAGAGTACGGCGCAACTGGTAGCCTGGGCAGGTCCAGTGGACGTCCGGCGAGCAGGTTTCGTCGCCGGCACAGCCCGCCAGGACCCCCGCGAAGTGCTCTGGGTTGACGGTGCTGCACGTCTCGATGCCGATGACCTGGCTCGACGATGCATCACCGTTGCTGGGCAAACCCGCCTCGCAGCACCACCTCGCGGCGCACCGGCCCCACCTGGCCGCGGCGTCGGCGTACTCACGAAACGAGTAGTTGTGCCCACCTCCCACTCGGGCGTCCGCCCGGGCCTGTCCTTTGCCTCCCTCGGCCTGCCCGATGCCCTGGTCCAGCGGCTCGCCCGCGACGGCATCACCGAACCCTTCGCCATCCAGGCGGCGGCGATCCCCGACGCGCTCGCCGGCCGGGACGTCCTCGGCCGCGGCCAGACCGGCTCCGGCAAGACCTTCGCCTTCGGGCTGCCGCTGCTCGCCCGGCTGGCCGGCCGGACCGCCAAGCCGCGCAAGCCGCTGGCGATCGTCCTGGTCCCCACCCGCGAGCTGGCCATGCAGGTGCACGACGCGCTGATGCCGCTCGGGCACACCGTCGGCGTCCGGATGCGCCTCATCGCCGGTGGCCTGTCCTACACCAAGCAGATCAGCGGTCTCGAGCGCGGCACCGAGCTGGTCGTGGCGACCCCGGGCCGCCTGGCCGACCTGGTCGAGCGCGGGTCCTGCGACCTGCGCGAGGTCGAGTTCGCCGTCCTCGACGAGGCCGACCACATGGCCGAGATGGGCTTCCTGCCGGCCATCACCGAGCTGCTCGACATGATCCCGGCGGGTGGCCAGCGGCTGCTGTTCTCCGCCACGCTCGACCGCGGAGTCGACGGCGTCGTCGCGCGGTACCTGATCGACCCGGTCACCCACTCGACCGAGGCCGCGACGGCGTCGGTGACGACGATGGACCACCACATCCTGCACGTCGAGCCGAACCACAAGGCCGTCGTCACCGCCGAGATCGCCTCCCGCGAGGGACGGACCGTGGTCTTCGTGCGGACCAAGCTCGGCGCCGACCGGGTCGCCGGACAGCTGCGGCAGCAGGGCGTCAAGGCCGCTGCACTGCACGGCGGGCTCGCCCAGGGTGCGCGCAACGCCGTCCTGAACGCGTTCAAGGAGGGCACCCTGCCGGTGCTCGTCGCCACGGACGTCGCTGCCCGCGGCATCCACGTCGACGACATCGGGCTCGTCCTGCAGGTCGACCCGCCGCAGGACCACAAGGACTATCTCCACCGGGCCGGCCGGACGGCCCGGGCCGGCGGTCGTGGAACCGTTGTGACACTTGCCCTTCCGCATCAGCGCCGGGCCGTCGAGCGGCTCGCCGCGCAGGCCGGCATCGAGGTCCGCGCGACCCCGACCCGGCCCGGCGACGAGGCGCTCCAGCGCGCCACCGGCTCCCGCTCCCCCGAGGGCGCGCCGATCAGCGACGAGGACGTACGCCGCCTGACCTCGGCCCCCCGCGAGCGCGGCAGCCGGCCGTTCCGCCCCGGCGGTCCCCGCCGCGAGGGTGGTCCCCGTCGTGAAGGCGGCGGTCCCCGCCGTACCGAGGGCGGTCCCCGCGTACCGAGGGTGGACCCCGTCGTACCGAGGGTGGACCCCGCCGCGAGGGTGGCGGTCCCCGTCGTACCGAGGGCGGCCCGCGCCGTACCGAAGGTGGCCCGCAGCGGTTCAAGGGCAAGCCCAGCCGCAGCCGGTAACGCCGTCATCGTGGAAGATCCTCCGTGCTCGAGCACGGAGGATCTTCCACGTTCTGGGCCAGGTCGAGCCGGCGGCGCGGTCAGCCGATCGTCAGCACCACGTTGTCGACCAGGCCGTTGAACTGGTCCGGCATGCTCGCCAGGTTGCCGGTGTTGGTCAGCTTGCCGCCGATCGTGACCGGGATGGTCGAGGCCATCGTCAGGTCGCCCTGAGCCCCGGACACCGATTGCGGCGTGCCGAACGCGACCCAGGCCGCCGCGGCCCGGTCGTACTGCTGGAGCGTCATGGTCAGCACGCCGGCGGCGGTCCGCTTGCAGGTGGCGCGGTACCAGCTGACGTTCGTCGTCTGGTTCGGGATGGTGACCAGCGGGGTGTTGATCGGGGCGCCGGCGCCGACCGGGCGCACAGAGCAGAGGACCTTGTGATGGTCGACGCTGAGCTTCCACTGCGTGTTCGGGCTGAGCCCGCGCTGGAAGAGGTTGTCGCCGTCGGTCGCCTGCGTGCCCAGGTTGTCGTCGATGGAGAAGTCGGCCTTCCAGCTGAAGGTGCTGGTGCCCGGGTTCATCGACTCGGCGCCGTTGTTGCGGATGGAGACCACCGCGAGCGGCGTGGTCGGGCCGAGGAGCTGGTACGCCGGCAGGCGCATCGCCGTGCCCGAGACGTGGCCGCCGCTGGCATTGGTGGCGCCTTGGGCCCCGAGCGCCTGGCCGCCGTTCGCGGTGACGACCGAGCTCGTGACCGAGGTGGCGGCGGTGCCGGTCAGTGCGAGCGTGCTGATCGGGCTGCCGATCGTCAGCCCGTCGAACTTGGCTTGCAGGACCGTGACCGTGGCCGCCGATGCCGGGCCAGCCGTGCCGACCAGCGCGCCGGCCAGGGCGGTGGTCACCGCCATGGACACGGTCAGCATCGCGCACGAGTGCGGGTGAGTTGCATTGTTTGCCCCTTTAGTCGAGATCACCGACCGTAGCGGAACACGCCTTCGCCGTCATCATCCGAGCGGCCTGAGAGCGACTCGTCCGATCGGACCGGCCGGCGCCATCAGTTGGTCGACCGCCACTCCCCGCGCGAGCCATCGACCGACCGGGCGACCGACTGGGCGGCCGATGGGCGGCCGATGGGCGGCCGGTTGTTGGCCTGCCGGTCAGTGCGTCGCGACTGCGGAGATGAGCACTGACGTCGACCTGAGAGCGACCAGCCGGACCAGCTGCGCCTGGGCGCCGAGCGGGTCGGCGACAGCAGTGACGCCGGCGGCCGTCGCCGCACTGGCGACCCCCGCGGGCAACCGCCCTGGCGCGACGAACAGCCCGGCGACCGCGATCCTCGAACAGCCCTGATCCCGCAGCAGCTCGACTGCCTGCTGGACCGTGCGCGCCGCGGTGGTGGCGAAGGCCGCGACGACCGGTCGGCCGTGGCGCTCGGCCCAGCGGGCCGCGATCTCCTCGACCGCCCGCCCGGCCGGCGGGTCCGACGATCCGGCCGAGGCCAGCACCACGCCGTCGTACGCGGACCCGGCGAGTCGGGCCTCCAGCGCGTCGAGCAGCAGGTCGGGTTCGCCGGGGGCGGGCGCAGCACCCAACGGCGCCGCGACCGGGACCGACAGCCACGGCCGGGTGACCCGGACCTCGGCGATCGCGGCCGGCAGGTCGACCCGCAGGTGGTAGCCGGGCGCGAACAGCAGGGGCACGACGACCACCTCGCGCTCACCGGCATCGGCCAGGGTCGCCAGGGCCGCGCCCACCGACGGCTCGGTGAAGTCCAGGTGTGCGACCGCGACCCGCCGGCCCGGCAGCTCCGCGCGCACCGCTGCCGCGAGCTCGGCCACCGTGGCCGCCGCCCGAGGGTCCCGGCTCCCGTGACCGACCAGCAGCACCGCCCGACCCGTCCCGCACGCCGGGAGGGGACGCGGGCTCGGCGGGCCCGGGGTCAGCTGTGGATGCCGCACTCGGTCTTGCCCTGTCCGGACCAGCGCCCCGAGCGCGGGTCCTCGCCGGGCGCGACCCGCCGGGTGCACGGCTCGCAGCCGATCGAGGGGTAGCCCTGGGCGATCAGCGGGTGCTGCCGGCAGCCCGTGCTCGACCTGGTACGCGGCGACGTCCTCGTCGGTCCACCGGGCGATCGGGTTCACCTTGACCTTGCCGTGCGTGGCGTCCCAGCCGACGACCGGCGCGTTGGCCCGGGACGGCGCCTCGATCCGGCGCAGGCCACTGACCCACGCGTCGTACCCCTCCAGCGCGGCCGCCAGCGGGTCGACCTTGCGCAGGAAGCAGCACAGGTCGGGGTCGCGCTCGTGCAGTCGCGGGCCGAACTCCGCGTCCTGCTCGGCGACGCTCTGCCGAGGCGTCACGTTGACCACCGTGACCGGCAGCAGCCGCGAGACCCGGTCGCGCGTCTGCAGCGTCTCGGCGAAGTGGTAGCCGGTGTCGAGGAACAGCACGTCGACACCCGGCAGGGCCGAGCCGACCAGGTGCGACAGCGTCGTGTCCTGCATCGAGGCGGCGACGGCGAGACGGTGACCGAACATCGCCACCGCCCAGCGCACGATCTCCTCGGCGGGCGCGAACTCGAGCTCTCGACCGGCGCGCTCGGCGAGCGACTCCAGGTCGATGTCGACGGTGGCGAAGCAGGTCACGACGGGCTCCCGTGGGGAGGGGCGGATCCAGCAGGCTCTTCGGTGAATCTCGTTGCGGCCGAGAGGTTTACGGGCGAGATGCCGATCAGGCGGACGGCGAAGACGCGGCGGCACGAGACGCAGAGCCACGCGCCGTGGCTGTCCTCGTGCGGCCGGAGGTCCTCCTCGGCGCAGTACGGGCAGTGCAGTACGGCGGAGTGGCCTTCGCTCATGCCGAGCGCCTCCTCGTCCGCCCGGGCCGCCCACGTCGCGAACCGCTCGCCGGGCTCCCGGTCGGCGACGAACCGGCGGACGACCCGCTCGACGTACGCCGGCAGCCCGTCGGCCGTGACCTTGAGCCCGCGCACCTTGCGGCCGAAGCCCGGCGTCGAGCCCGATGCCGCCGCCGAGGTGGACCTGGAAGCCCTCGACCTGCTGGCCGTCGACCGTGACGATCTGGCCCTTGAGCCCGATGTCGGCGGTCTGGATGCGGGCGCAGGAGTTCGGGCAACCGTTGACGTGCAACGTGATCGGTACGTCGATCTGGTCGACCACGTCGGCCAGCCGGGTCTCCAGCTCGGTCGACCGTCGCCGCGGCCAGACCCTTGGTCTCGACGATGGCCAGCTTGCAGTACTCGATCCCGGTGCAGGCCATGGTGTTTCGGCGGAACAGGCTCGGCCGCGCACTGAGCCCGAGCGTCGTCCAGCGCGGCGATCAGCGGCTCGACCTGGTCGGCCTCGACGTCGAGGACGAGCAGCTTCTGGTGCGGCGTCGTGCGCACCCGGTGCGAGCCGTGGGCCTCGACGATGTCGGCCATCCGCGGCAGCTGGCCGCCGGAGATCCGGCCGACCGTGCGGCGCGACGCCGACGTAGAACCGGCCGTCCTTCTGCTCGTGCACACCGACGCCGTCGCCGGGGTCGGCCGACAGCTCCGGCGCCGGGCCGTCGGGCAGCGCCCGGCCGAGGTAGTCCTTCTCGAGCACCTCGCGGAACTTCTCGACGCCCCAGTCGGCGACCAGGAACTTCAGCCGGGCGCGGTGCCGCAGCCGGCGGTAGCCGAAGTCCCGGAAGACCGAGACGACGCCGGCCCAGACCTCCGGAACCTCTTCGGCCGCAACGAAGACGCCGAGCCGCTCGGCCAGTCGCGGGTTGGTCGACAGCCCGCCGCCGACCCAGAGGTCGAAGCCGGGGCCGAGCTCGGGGTGCTCGACCCCGACGAACGAGATGTCGTTGAGCTCGTGCACGACGTCGTTGCCGCCGCGGCCGCTGATCGCGGTCTTGAACTTGCGCGGCAGGTTGGCGAACTCCGGCGACGCCGATCCAGCGCGACTTGATCGCCTCGATCGGCCCGAGCGGGTCGATGATCTCGTCGGCGGCGATGCCGGCGACCGGGCTGCCGAGGACGACGCGCGGGCAGTCACCGCACGCCTCGGTCGTGTCCAGCCCGACCGCCTCGAGCGCGCGCCAGATGGCCGGCACGTCCTCGATCCGGATCCAGTGCAGCTGGATGTTCTGCCGGTCGGTCAGGTCGGCCGAGCCCCGCGCGTACGCCGCGGAGATGTCGCCGATGACCCGCAGCTGCTGCGACGTGAGCGCGCCGCCGTCGATCCGGACCCGGAGCATGAAGTACTCGTCGTCCAGCTCGTGCGGCTCGAGCGCCGCCGTCCGGCCGCCGTCGATGCCGGGCTTGCGCTGGGTGTAGAGCCCGAACCAGCGCATCCGGCCGCGCAGGTCGGCCGGGTCGATGCTGGCGAAGCCGCGGTGGGCGTAGATGTTCTCGATCCGGGCCCGGACGTTGAGCGGGTTGTCGTCCTTCTTGACCTGCTCGTTGGCGTTGAGCGGCTCGCGGTAGCCCATGGCCCACTGGCCGTTGCCCGCGCGGCCGGGGCGCGCGTGCGCGCGCGGACCACTCGCCGTACGAGTGGTGCCGGCGGGCGTGGTCATCGGGCGTCCTTCGCTGGCGGCTGCGGTGGCGGTGCCGCAGGGCGCGAAGGCGCTGACCTGGAGAGATGAGAACCGGCCGGGCGACTCACGCGCCCGGCGGGTACTGCTGCGGGGCTGTGGTCAGTCCGGCAGACACATCATGCTGCGCGTACGCCCGAGGTCGACGTGGCGTCGACCGACGAGGAACGGCAGGACATGGGTCACGTCGTTCAGGGTAGGTGAACGTTCACGCAGCGGTCGACCAGCGTCCATTCTGTGAGATTGATGTCCACCCGTCGGACATGGAGCAGCCCGGTCGCGCGCCGGGTGCGCGAGACTGGCCCCATGATCGAGCCGGTCGACGCCCTCCGCCGCATCGCCTTCCTGCTGGAGCGCTCCGGCGCCGACACCTACCGGGTCCAGGCCTTCCGCGGCGCCGCCACCGCGCTGCTCACCACGGGCGAGGACGAGGTACGCCGCCGGGCCGCCGACGGCACGCTCACCGCGATCGCCGGCATCGGGGCCAAGACCGCGGCCGTCGTGAGCGAGGCCCTCGACGGCAGACCCCGGCGTACCTGGCCGACCTGGAGGACGAGGCCGGCCCCCTGGCGACCGGCGGCGAGTCGATGCGGGCCGCCCTGCGCGGGGACCTGCACTCGCACTCGACCTGGAGCGACGGCGGCAGCCCGGTCGAGGAGATGGCGGTCACGGCGCTCGAGCTCGGCCACGACTACCTCGCGCTGACCGACCACTCCCCGCGGCTGAAGGTCGCCAACGGCCTGACGGCCGGCCCGGCTGAAGGAGCAGCTCGAGCTGGTGGCCACAGGTCGACGAGCGGCTCGGGGACTTCCGGCTGCTGTCCGGCATCGAGGTCGACATCCTGGACGACGGCGGCCTGGACCAGGAGCAGATCATGCTCGACCGGCTCGACGTCGTCGTCGCCTCCGTGCACAGCAAGCTGGCGATGGACACCAAGGCGATGACCCGGCGGCTCCTGGCCGCGGTCACCGAGTCGCGGATGAACGTCCTCGGCCACTGCACCGGGCGGCTGGTCTCGCCGCGGTCGCACACCGGCAAGACCCGGCCGCAGAGCCAGTGGGACCGGAGCCGCGGTGTTCGCGGCCTGCGCCGAGCACGACGTGGCCGTCGAGATCAACTGCAGCCCGCACCGGCTGGACCCGCCGCGCGACCTGATGCGGCAGGCGCTGGACGCCGGGCTGCCTGTTCTCGATCGACACCGACGCGCACGCGCCGGGGCAGCTGGACTGGCAGGACTACGGCTGCGCGCGGGCCGTCGAGGTCGGCGTGCCGGAGGACCGGGTGGTCAACACCTGGCCGCTCGACCGGCTGCTCGAGTGGAGCCACGCCAAGGTCGGCCTAGAGCGGGCGCGCTTCGCCCGGATGCGGGAGCGCACGGCGTACCGCAGGATCGGACTCGTGACCCGACTGCGCACCGTGGCGCCGAGCCAACCCGGCATCCACCGGCATCGTCGCGGGACGTGGCTTCACCTACACCGACCCGCAAGGGTCGCAAGGTCACCGATCCCGTTGTGCTGCAACGGATCAAGGAGCTCGTCATCCCGCCCGCGTGGGAGGACGTCTGGATCTGCGAGCCGGCGAACGGGCACATCCAGGCGGTGGGCACCGACGTCGCCGGGCGGCGGCCAGTACATGTACCACACGGCCTGGCGCGAGCAGCGGGACAAGCTCAAGCACGACCGCATCCTGGTCGTGGCCCGCCGGCTGCCCAAGGCGCGCGACCGGGCCGACCTGGACCTGGAACGACCGGCATGCCGCGCGAGCGCGCGCTGGCGACGGCGTTCCGGCTGCTGGACCTCGGGCTTCTTCCGGGTCGGGGCGAGAGCTACGTCGAGGCCAACGGCAGCTACGGGCTGGCCACGTTGCTGCGCCGGCACGTCAAGGTGGAGCGGGGCGACCTGGTCTTCTCCTACATCGCCAAGTCCGGCAAGAAGCGGCGGCTGATCCTCACCGACCCGGCCTGCGCCGAGGCGGTCCAGACCATGCTCGAGCGGCGCGGGGGTGGGCGCGGAGCTGCTGGCCTACCAGGACGGCCGGCGCTGGCACGACATCACGAGCACGGACATCAACGGCTACGTCAAGGAGGTCATCGGCGGCGACTGCTCGGCCAAGGACTTCCGCACCTGGCACGCAACCGTTCTGGCCGCCGTCGTCCTGCCGAGTCGGCCGACGCACCGGGGCCGGACGCACCAAGGCGGCCCGCAAGCGCACGGTGTCGCGCGGCCATGACCGAGGTGTCGGAGTACCTCGGCAACACCCCGACCATCGCCCGCAAGTCCTACGTCGACCCGCGGGTCATCGACCTCTTCGAGGACGGCGTCACGATCGCGTCGACTCTCGCGCGGTGGTCAAGCGCGGCGACGTGGCGGCCGCGACGTGCCCGCGGCCGAGCACGACGAGCTGCCCGACACCCATGGGGCGATCGAGCGGGCCGTCCTGCGGATGCTCACGAGCAGGCTCCGAAGGCGCGGGCGTTAACCGATTGACCGGGGCGCCGCTGACCGATGAGGTCGCACGAGATGACCGTCGGCCTGCCGCCGCTCGGCTCACCGGGGCGACGAGCGGCTACGGACGCGGCGCTGGCCTGGTTCGACGACCAGCTCGCCGTCGCGGGCATCCGGCGTACGGCCGAGCCGGTCGTGGCCAAGGAGCGGCCCTGGGCCACGGTGTTCAGCGCCGAGACCGACCGCGGGCCGGTGCTGGCTCAAGGCTGTCCGGCGCGGGCACCCGGTTCGAGGTCGGGCTCTACGCGCTGCTGCACCGGATCGCCCCGGACGCACGTGCTCGAGCCGCTCGCACTCGACGTCGACCGGGCCTGGATCGTGCTTCCGGACGGCGGCGCCGCTGCTGGCCGACGACATGGACGCGGCGCGGCTGCCCGGCCAGCTGGTCGACGTCTTCCGCGCAGTACGCCGAGCTGCAGCTGGCCGTGGCACCGCACGCGGACGAGCTGCTCGCGACGGGCGTGGCCGACATGCGGGCCGACGGTCATGCCGCGAGCGGTTCGAGCAGGCGCTGGAGTTCGTCGGCCCCTACCTCGAGCGACGGGGGACGGCGGCCGAGCGCGCGGCGTACGAGCAGCTGCTGGGCTGCGAGCGCGCGGTCGGTGACTGGTGCGCCCGACTGGCCGGGCACCCGGGGCGCCGACCCTGGACCACAACGACCTGCACCCGTGGAACGTGTTCTGGGCGCACGGGTCGGCGCCGGCCACGGTTCTACGACTGGGGCGACGCCGTCGTCGCGCATCCGTTCGCCAGCATGCTGGTCGGGCTGGGGGTCTGAAGCGGATCTGCACCACCTGGCCGACGACGACCCGCGGATGCTGCGGGTGCGGGACGCCTACCTCGAGCCGTTCGGCGCGCTCGGGACGCGGGCCGAGCTGGTCGAGACGCTGGAGCTGGCCTGCCGGGTGGCCCAGATCGCCCGGGCCCTGGTCTGGGCCCGGGCCGTCGGCGAGATGGGGGCGGAGGCGCCGGACACCTACCAGACGGCGCCGATGGAGCACCTGGCCAACCTGCTCGACCCGTCGTACCTCGGGCCGCTCGACTGAACGCACGCCGGTGCTCCCGGCACCGACGCGGCCGTTAGACCGGTCGGACTGGCACAAGTCCCCTCCCGACCCCGCTCCGGGTCGAGAGGAGGCACGCTGGTCGGTTCAGGACTGGTTCGGACTACTTGACCTCGCGCCGGTTGGCCATGACCAGGCCGACCGTCACCGGCAGCACGATCCAGAACCCGACCGAGGTCAGCGCCTGGGCCACGTGGCCGCTCAGGTGGAACGAGCTCAGGTTGTCGAACGTCGCGAAGATGTCCAGCCACCGCGAGTTGCCGTGCAGCAGGCCCGGGCCGACCAGCGCCCAGGCCGTCGGCGCGACGTAGTAGACCAGCACGCCCACCGCGGTCACCGACGCGACCAGCCCGATGCCGGCCGCCATCAGGACGTTGAGCCCGTCGGTGATCGCCGAGCCGGTGATGTTGCGCAGGGCGTGGTCGTACGTCGCGCCGTCCCCGATCAGCGCCGCCGAGCGCCGTCGCCGCGAAGGCGATGGCCGACGACGACCGCGACGACGGCCGTGGCGAGCGCGATGGCCGCGACCAGCTTGGCGAACAGCACCGGGATCCGGCGCGGCGACAGGGTGAAGGTGGTCAGCGCCGTGCGCTGGGTCCACTCCGAGGTCATCGCCATGATGCCCACGACCGGCAGGATCAGGTCGACCGGGACCAGGGCGAGGTCGAGCACGTCGGTGAACGCCATCGGGCCCGGGTCGAGGTGGGTCAGGCCCCAGGTCAGCCCGGCGACCGACAGGGCGAGGATGCGCGATCAGCAGCCAGCGGCCGCTGCGGGTGTCGACCATCTTGCGCAGCTCGATGCGCACCAGCCGGAGGAAGCTCTGCCGGGGGCCGAAGTCGATTGCGGGTAGTCGTTCTCGCGTCGTACGACGGTGGTCCGGGGTTCGATCGTGAGGTGCTCATGCTGCCTGCTCGCTTCCGGTGGTGGTGCGTGGTCAAGGTGAAGAACAGCTCTTCGAGCCCGTCGGTGCCGGACTCGCGCAGCTCGGTCAGGACGAGGCCGCTCGCGGCCGCCGCGCGGCCCGACGGCCTCGGCTGGAGCCGACGACCTTCCAACCACCGTCGCTGCCAGGGCTCGCCTGGAGCCCGGCCGTGGTCAGGGCGGCGCCCAGTGCTGCGTCGTCCAGCCCGCGAGCGAAGACGCCCGCGCCGCCGAGCAGCTCGTCGAGCGTGCCCTGGGCGACGATCCGGCCGCCGCCGATGACGACGAGGCGGTCGGCCGTGGCCTCGACCTCGCGCAGGAGGTGGCTGGACAGCAGGACGGTGCCACCGCGGGAGGCGAAGTCCTTCAGCAGGATTCGCATCCAGCGGATGCCCTCGGGGTCGAGGCCGTTGGCCGGCTCGTCCAGGACCAGGGCCGCCGGGTCGCCCAGGAGGGCGGCGCCGATCCCGAGCCGCTGACGCATGCCGAGCGAGTACTGCCGGACCAAGCGCCCCTCCGCGCCGGTGAGGCCCACTCGCTCGAGCATGTCGTCAGCGGCCCGGTCGCCCATCCCCAGCATCGATCCGGCGAGACGCAGGGTCTCCCGACCGGTCCGGCCGGGGTGCTGTGCCGCGGCGTCGAGCATGACGCCGATGACCCGGCCGGGGTTCGGCAGGGCGGAGTACTGGCGGCCGGCGATCGTCGCCGTGCCCGAGGTCGGGCGGGTGAGCCCGGTGAGCATGCGCAGGGTCGTGGACTTGCCCGGCGCCGTTGGGTCCCAGGAAGCCGGTGATGGTGCCCGGCGCACAGGAGAAGGTGGCGTCGCTGACAGCGGTACTGCCGCCGTAGCGCTTGACGAGGTGGTCGAGTTGGATCATGGGGCAAAGCCTGTCCGCCGGACCCCTGCCCGGACATCGGCCGGGCGGCCAGACCCACCCCCGACGAAAGTCGTAGTGCCGGCCCGGCCGGGCCCGACGATCGGCCGGAGCGCCGAGGCGGCCGACCCACCTACGCTGGCGGACATGCTGCGCCGTATCCGTGACCGCTTCGCCGAGTGGCGGGCGCGGTTCGGGCCACGGACTGCCGACTCCGTCGTCCTGCTCGGCGCGCTCGGCATCGGCATCGCCCAGCTGATCGGAGATCCTGCGATCAGCTTCCCGATCGGCCGGCCGCTCTCGTGGCTCGTGCTGGTTCCGAGCACCCTGGCGCTGTGGTGGCGCCGCCGCTCCCCGGTCCTCGTCACGCTGATCGAGTGCGGGGCGTTCGCGCTCTCGAACCTGGGTGTCGCGACGCTGTTCGCCCTGACCACGCTGGCGATCCAGCGGCGCGACCGGGTGCTGGCGGCGATGACCGCGCTCGACGTATGCCATCGCGGTGCTGCAGCCGACGATCGTTCAGCACAGCAACGTCTTCAACAAGGCGCTCGGGGGGTTCTTCACCGTCGGGCTGTTCCTCGTCTTCGGCGCGTACGTCGGGGCGCGGCGCGACCTGCTGGCCTCGTTGCGGGACCGGGCCCAGCGGGCCGAGGAGGAGCGGGAGCTGCGGGCCGAGCAGGCCAAGCTCGGCGAGCGGACCCGCATCGCGCAGGAGATGCACGACGTCCTGGCGCACAAGGTCTCGCTGATCGCGCTGCACGCCGGCGGCCTCGAGCTCAACCCCGACGCCGGGCCGGAGCAGGTCGAGCGGTCGGCCGTCCTGATCCGCTCGACCGCCCGGCAGGCGCTCGAGGACCTGCGGGGGGTCCTCGGCGTCCTGCGGGCCGAGGACGGCGCGGGCGACGCGACCCTCGCCCCGCAGCCCAAGCTCTCCGACGTACGCCGGCTGGTCGAGGCCTCTCGAGCGGCAGGGGTGGCGGTGCAGCTCCTGGGCGATGGTGACGCGGTCGGCTTCGTCGACGGTGAGGGCGAGAATGGCTCTGCCGCAACGGTTCCGGAGCAGCTCGGGCGCACGGCGTACCGGGTCGTCCAGGAGGGTCTGACCAACGTGCACAAGCATGCGCGGGGTGCCGCGGCCACGGTGCGGCTGGCCGGCGCGCGGGGCGGGGTGTTGCAGGTGTCGGTGTCGAACCTGCGACCGGTGGCGTCCGGATCGCTGCTGCCGGGGTCGGGCGCGGGGCTGGTGGGCCTGCGCGAGCGGGTCGAGCTGGCGGGTGGCACGTTGACGTCCGGGGCGCAGCCGGACGGCGGGTGGCTCCTCTCGGCGTCCCTGCCCTGGCCGGCTGCTGCTGGCACCGCTGACGCACCGGCGGCCGGCCCGGCGGCGGTGCCCGACTCGGCCGCGGTGGAGGCGACATGAGCATCCGGGTGGTCGTCGTAGATGACGAGGCCCTGGTGCGGGGTGGGCTCCGGATGATCCTGGAGTCGGCCGACGACATCGAGGTGGTCGGGGAGGCGGACGACGGGTCTAGGGCCGTGGCCGCCGTGCAGCAGCACCGGCCGGACGTCGTGCTGATGGACGTGCGGATGCCGGGGATGGACGGCCTGTCGGCGGCGGCCGCGGTGCTCGCCCGGCCCGATCCCCCGCGCGTCGTGATGCTGACGACCTTCGACCTGGACAGCTACGTGTTCTCGGCGCTCGAGGCCGGGGCGAGCGGCTTCCTGCTCAAGGACACCCCGCCGCGCGACCTGATCTCCGCCGTCCGCGTCGTGGCGGCGGGTGAGGCGATGCTCTCACCCGGCGTGACCCGCAAGCTGATCGGCCACTTCGCCGTCGGGGGCGGGACCTCGCGGCGGGACGCGGCCGCGTCGCGGGTGACGGCGCTGACCGACCGTGAGACCGAGGTGCTGGTGGCCGTCGGGCGGGGGCTGTCGAACGCCGAGATCGGGCGGGAGCTGTACCTGTCCGAGGCGACCGTCAAGGCGCACGTCTCCCGGCTGCTGAGCAAGCTCGGCGCCGCGAACCGGGTCCAGGTGGCGATCGTGGCCCACGAGGCCGGCCTCCTCGACTGACCCGGGGGCAAGTCCTGCCGGCCTGACCAATGCCGCGGGCTTCGGTGCTGCGCGGTGAGCTCTGCGTGGGTTGGGCGCTGCCGGGTTGGAGCTGTCAGCCTCACCGGGCCTCCTGCCTACCGCAGGGGCTGACAACTCGGGCGGGCACTCAACCCCAGCCCAGCTGTCAGCCTCCCCGGGCCCCCTGGCTACCGCAGGGGCTGACAGCTCAGGCGGGCGCTCAACCCCAGCCCAGCTGTCAGCCTCACCGGGCCCCCTGGCTACCGCAGGGGCTGACAGCTCAGGCGGGCGCTCAACCCCAGCCCAGCTGTCAGCCTCACCGAGCCCCCTGGCTACCGCAGGGGCTGACAACTCGGGCGGGCGCTCAACCCCAGCCCAGCTGTCAGGCTCCCCGGGCCCCCTGGCTACCGCAGGGGCTGACAACTCAGGCGGGCACTCAACCCCAGCCGAGATCGTGCAGGCGCTCGTCGTCGATGCCGAAGTGGTGCGCGATCTCGTGCACGACGGTCACCGCGACCTCGTCGACGACCTGCTCGCGGCTCTCGCACATCCGCAGGGTCGGCCCGCGGAAGATCGTGATCCGGTCCGGCAGGGCCCCGGCGGCCCACCACGAGCCGCGCTCGGTCAGCGGGGTCCCCTCGTAGAGCCCCAGCAGCCCGCGCTGCTCACCCGGGGGCGGCTCGTCCTCGACCAGGACGACGACGTTGTCCATCTGGGCGGCGAGCTCCGGCGGGATCGAGTCCAGGCCGTCGGCGACGGCCTCCTCGAAGTCCTCCCGCGACATCTCGACCACGGCCCCAGTGTCCCCTGCGGGCGGCGCGGCCCGCCCCGGTCGACTGGCCCAACCCGGGTCGTCCACCCGCACTTGGGCCAGTCGGGCGGGCCGGCGAACCGGGCTCCGGGCCTCGGCGAACGGCGTCGGCGATCTCCCGCCGGCCCGGGCGAGGCGTCGGACCGGGCCTCCGGGACGGCTTTGGTGATCCCCGGGGGCTCCCCCTATGCTGGGCCGGTCCTCGACGGGTCGGACGTCAGGCGACGTCTCGGCGTCCCCATCGTCTAGCGGCCTAGGACTCCGCCCTTTCAAGGCGGCAGCGCGGGTTCGAATCCCGTTGGGGGCACGCAGTGACGCACGACCCTTGCAGCCAGCAAGGCCCCGTAGCGCAGTTGGTTAGCGCGCCGCCCTGTCACGGCGGAGGTCGCGGGTTCGAGTCCCGTCGGGGTCGCCACCCGTTCCGGTGTACGCCGGGGCGGTGCACGGCCAGGTAGCTCAGTTGGTACGAGCGTCCGACTGAAAATCGGAAGGTCGGCGGTTCGACCCCGCCCCTGGCCACCAGCGAAAACAGCCCCTGACCTGCGAACGTGTCGCGAGCCGTGGCCGCGCCCTCCGCGAGGACGAGGAGACCCCGATGACTGAGAACGACGCCCCACATGTCCCGGTGACCTACGAGACCTGCGCGCACATCGAGGGCCCGTTCTTCCACGGGACCAAGAACGCCGTCGAGGTCGGGGACCAGCTGGTCCCGGGCTACGGCTCCAACTTCCAGGCCGGCCGGGTGTCGAACAACATCTACTTCACCGCCCTGGTCGGCACGGCCGCCTGGGGGGCCGAGCTGGCGACCGCCCTGGCAGGGAGCGAGGAGCGCGGACACATCTACCTGGTCGAGCCCCTGGGACCGTTCGAGGACGACCCGAACGTGACCGACAAGCGGTTCCCGGGCAACCCGACCGAGTCCTACCGGACCCGCCACCCGCTGCGCGTCCTCGGCGAGGTGGACGACTGGGAGGGGCACGACCCGACGGTGCTGAAGGAGATGCTGGACCACCTCGCGATCATGCGCGAGCAGGGACTGGACGTCATCGAGGACTAGGGCCGCAGCGTCGGCCGGTAGGTCAGCTCCTGGATGTCGCCGTCGAGGGTCCGCTGCTCGAGCAGCTCGAGGTCGAAGTCGGCCGCACCCTCGAAGATCCGGTCCCGGCCCCGCTGACCGGTGATCACGGGGAAGAGCGTCACCTGCACGCGGTCGACGAGGCCCGCAGCCATCAGCGCCCGGTTCATCGACAGGCTGCCGTGCGAGCGCAACGGCACGGCGGACTCCTCCTTCAGCTGCGCGACGACGTCCACGGCGTCACCGCTCACGACGGTCGCGTCCGCCCAGTCGAGCGGCTCCTTCAGTGTGGTCGAGACCACCGTTGCCGGCAGGTTGACCATGCGGGTGACCCACGGGTCACGCACTTCGGAGTCCTCGGTGCTGGTGCTCAGCATGTCCACGAACGCCCGGAACGTGTTGGCGCCGAAGACCATCCGCTGCTCCGCGTCGTACAGCGAGAGTCGATGGTCGAGCAGCTCGGGGCCCTGCTTGCCCCAGTAGCCGGTCCAGGGGGCGGTGGCGGCACCGAAGCCGTCGAGGCTGGTGAAGACGTCGAAGGTGTACGGGACAGTCATGCTGTGCTCCTTGGTGCGATGTCATCCGGCCAGCTGGCCAGGGGTGACGGTCGAGGGTCGAGGGTCCAGCCGGGTCAGCGCGTGGGCCTGAGCCGGCGGGCCAGGGTCGGCACGACGATGATCGCCGCGATGCTGTGCAGCGTGATCAGGGTGGCCGCGGAGGCGCGGTCGAAGCCGAACGTCAGGTCCGGGACGTACGACAGCACGGTGAGGACGACCGCTGTCCGCACGAAGGTGGCCCGCGGCGTGCGCGCCTTGCGAGCCAGTACGGCGGCGAGCCCGACACCGACGAGGGAGAAGACCAGCGTCAGCTGCGCGAACCCGGCGATCGGGATGCCCGGACCCTTGCCGTTGCTGAAGGACACCCCGGCGGCCGAGGCGAGCGCCGCACCGACGGTGGTGGCGACTGCGGCCACGACGGCCGCGGCGCCGCCGTGCTTCCAGACCGACCGGCGCGTTGCCGCCGGGTCCGGCGCGGGTGCCGACGCGGGTGCCGACGCCGGCGCGGTGGAGGTGCTGCGGACGGGGGTCTTGGTGATGGTGGACATGTCGGCTCCGATCCTCGGCGGGCCGCCGGTGCGACCCGCTCATACCCTCACCACGAACGGGCGGCGACCGATCCGACCGCTCGCCGCAAGAATTGTTTCCGGCCCGGTCGTCGGATCGGCGGGGTGGCGTTCGTGGTGAGGGTAGAAGGTGGTCACCGGGACCAGCTGCAACTGAGGAGACGCGAGATGACGCACTACCTGCTGAGCGTGCACGGTGCGACGGACAGGGACGAGTTCGGCGACTACGGCTCCAAGGAGGAGATGGAGGCGGCGTTCGCCGCGACGGGCGAGTTCAACGAGCAGCTGCGGGCCGACGGCTACTGGGTCTTCGCCGGTGGGCTGGCGGCGGCGTCGACCGCGACCGTCGTCGACGGCCAGGGCGAGACGCCCGTGATCACCGACGGCCCCTACCTCGAGGCCAAGGAGGCCATCGGAGGCTTCTGGGTCATCGACGCACCCGACCTCGACGTGGCGCTGAAGCTCGCGGCCCAGGGGTCCAAGGCGTGCCGGGGCAAGGTCGAGGTCCGCCCGTTCGACGGCCTCGCCTGACACCCGGAGTGATCGACGTCTCGGCGGCGATCACCCAGGCCCACCACGAGGAGTGGGCGCGGGTGGTCGCCTCCCTGACCCGCCGGTTCGGCGACCTCGACCTCGCCGAGGAGTCGGCGGCCGAGGCGTTCGCGACCGCGGTCGAACGCTGGCCCGCCGACGGCCTACCCCCCAACCCCGGCGCCTGGCTGACGACCACCGCCAACCGCAAGGCCATCGACCGGATCCGGCGCGAGAGCAAACGCGACGCCAAGCACCAGGAGGCCCAGGTGCTGTACGACGACGACGACCCGCCGGAACCGGTCGGCGCCATCGAGGACGACCGGCTGCGGCTGATCTTCACCTGCTGCCACCCCGCGCTCGCGATGGAGAGCCGGATGGCCCTGACCCTGCGCCTGGTCGGCGGCCTGACCATGCCCGAGATCGCGCGCGCGTTCCTGGTGCAGGAGAGCACGATGGGCCAGCGGATCACCCGCGCGAAGGCCAAGGTCAAGGCGGCGGGCATCCCCTACCGGGTGCCGTCCGCAGCGGACCTCCCGGCGCGCGTCTCCGGCGTGCTCGCCGTCCTCTTCCTGGTCTTCAACGAGGGCTACCTGGCCAGCAGCCCCGACAGCGATCCGGTTCGGGCCGACCTGACCGCCGAGGCGATCCGGCTGACCCGCCTGATCCGTACGCTGCTCCCGGAGGACGGCGAGGTGGCCGGGCTGCTGGCGCTGATGCTGCTGACCGAGGCCCGTCGCACCGCCCGCGTCTCGACCAGCGGCGAGCTCGTCTCGCTGGACGAGCAGGACCGCGGAGCCTGGGACGCGGGCCTGATCGGCGAGGGTCATCGGCTGGTCCGCCAGCGACTGGCTGCGGGGGTCGCGCCCGGCCGATACCAGATCCTGGCCGCCATCAACGCCGTCCACACCTCGGCCCGCGACGTACGCGACACCGACTGGTCCCAGGTCGTCGCCCTCTACGACCAGCTGGTCCGTCTCGACCCCTCGCCGGTCGTCGCCCTCAACCGCGCCATCGCGGTCGCCGAGCTGGACGGACCCGAGGTGGCCCTCGCCATCGTCGACCGGCTCGAAGACCCGCTGGCCGGCTATCACGCCTACCACGCCACCCGGGCCGACCTGCTGCGCCGGCTCGGGCGCAGCCACGAGTCACGCGCGGCGTACGACCGAGCCATCGAGCTGGCGGGCAACACCGCCGAGACCGCCTACCTGACCCGCCGCCGCGACCAGCTGCGGTAGTCGGCGACGGGTGCGCGCAGGTCAGTGCGTGCGGCCGAGCCGGCCCGCGAGCGTCGGGACGACGATCGCCGCGGCAACGGTGTGCAGGGTGATCAAGGTGAGCGCCGAGCTGACCTCGAAGCCGAACGTGAGGTCCGGGACGAATGACAGCACCGTCAGGGCGACGGCCGTCCGGACGAAGGTACGCCGCGGCCGGTGAGCCTTGCGCGCCATGACTGCGGCCAGGCCGACACCGACGAGAGAGAAGACCAGGGTCAGCTGGGGGAACGCGGCGATCGGGATGCTCGCGCCCTTCCTGTCGGTGAACGATGCCCCGGCGGCGGATGCGATCGCCGCCAGGACGGTCGTGGTGAGCGCGGCCACGACGGCCGCCGCGACGCCGTGCTTCCAGACGGGCGCCCGCTCGGCCGTCGGCTGCTCGGCGGCGACGGAGTAGCTGCGGTGAAGGGTGATTGCTGCGTCGTCCTGCATGGTGACCTCCTGGGTCGATCGGATGACGTCAACCCTGGTGGCAGCTCCGGGCGTGCGGCAGTGTCGCCAGTCACCACCCCTCGGACAGCGCGCACACCCCGCAGGTGCATAGCGCATGACGCCTCAATCTGCAGGAACCCCAACCATTTTGGCGGACGACGCGCTGCGAGCGACGCCGGCAACCAGGCCGACCGCGAGCACCGAGAACAGGATGTTGCCGGCCACAGCCTCGACCCGCGGCACCTCCAGCTCGGTGCCGTTGGCGTAGCCGACCCAGGCGTAGGTCAACAGCGCGCCACACGCCAGGGCGGCGCGATGGGTCACTCCCCAGCCCGGCCGGCGGCTCCACGTGATGACCAACCCGACGCCAAGTCCGACCAGACCGCACCAGGTGAGGACGTCCAGCCAGGGCGAGACCTCGACGACGTACGACGTGATCAGCGACTCGGCCCAGTAGCACCCGGTCACCGCGAAGGCGACGACACCCACCACGACCGGCCCCGGCGGCAGCCCTGGGCGGACCCCGGGCGTCGGCACGTGCCAGGCCGCCCAGACGAGTGCGGCGATGACCAGCGCGGTCACCGCCAGCTGTCCGGGAGAGGCGAAGAAGTCGAACTCGTCGGCCTGGGCCCAGGTGAGCAGAGCCGAGGCCAGGACGAACACGGCGGCAACCGCGATCAGGCCCCGCGTGCGCAGCCAAGGGCCGCCGGTCCGGTCGAACGACTCGACCAGCGCGATCGGCGTACAGATGCTCCAGACCGTGTGCAGCGCGAGCGAGGCGAGGACCAGGGACAGGCTGGTGCCGGTCCGCGGGATCTCCAGCATCCCGTCGAAGGAGTCGAGGCCCAAGTACGCCGGGTTGTAGATCATCTGGTCGATCGGGCCTTCTTCAAGGAGCGCGTACGCCGCCGCCAGCAACGCGATTGCCGGCCATCCACGACCCGTCCGCCGGCCGACCTCCCGGACGAGGAGCGCGCCGCCGCCGTACATCGGGGCCAGCAGCACGAGGGCGGGCAGCTGGGACAGCGGCTGGTTGCCGAGCAGCCACTCACCCACCAGCGGGGACAGGAAGAACAGCGCGAGGGGGAGCGGCCAGCGTCGCCCACCGGCTGGCCGCTCCGTCGACCGGCTCAGGGTCGCGGTCGCCCGTCGTCGGCCTCTGACGCGACGAGCCGTTGCAGGTTGTCGAGCTCGTTGGCGCGGCCGGCCAGGATCCGCTCGGTCCACGTCTCGTCGTGGAGGGGCTCGAGCTCCATCGCGACGTCGGTGCCGCTGGCCGTGGGAGTCAGGGTGACGACCGTGAGGTGGTTGTACGGCTCTACGCCGGGGACGAAGTCGATCAGCGAGGTGTAGGCCAACCGGGCCGGCTCGACCACCTCGGTGAACTCCTTGTGCGACGTCGTCGCCAACGGCATCCCGGCCTGCTCCATGAACGCGATCTGCTCGGCGCCCGTCGCGGTCATGGTGTAGTCCAAGGCGCCTCCGGGACGCAGGTCGAGGTGGTCGACCACCGTTGTGAAGCCGTCGGGCGCCCACCATGCGCCGATCCCGTCGGGAGTGGTCCACAACTGCCAGATCCGCTCCGGCGTGGCCGCATAGCTGCGACGAATGACGAGCTCGGGTCGGGTCTGAGGTTGCGAGTTCGATGGCACGTGTGGCTCCTTCGATGTCGTTGCGGGTGTGGTCAACCTTGCCGGGTACTCGATCAGATCCAGCCGTTGTCGGCTGCGATCTTGATCGCGTGGATGCGGTTCTTGGCGCCCAGCTTGTCCGTCGCCGAGGCCAGGTAGTTCCGTACGGTGCCGTAGGACAGGTAGAGGTCGGCCGAGATCTCCCGCGGGTCCAACCCGTCCGCGCAGCGGCGCAGCACATCCGTCTCCCGCTGCGTGAGCGGGCTCGGGGTGGACTCGAGCGCGGCGAGCGCGGTGGCCTGGTCCACCACGCGGCCGCCGGCCGCGATCTCCCGGATGGCCGCGATCAGCTCGGCCGCAGGCGTGTCCTTGGGCAGGAACCCCGCCACGTGCGCGGCCAGCGCCGTGCGCAGGTTCCGCGGGACCGCGAGCGCGGTCAGGATCAGCACCCGGCAGTCCGGCGCCTCGGTGTGCAGGGCCGCCGCGGCGGAGAGCCCGTCCAGGCCGGGCAGGTCGATGTCCAGCACGGCCACGTCTGGGCAAGACTGTTGCACTGCAGCAAGTATCTTGTCACCCGTCGCCACCTGGGCCACGACGTCGAGGTCGTCCTGCAGGTTCAGGACGGCGACCAACGTGTCGCGCAGGATCGCCGTGTCCTCGGCGAGCAGGACCCGGATCATCCGTGCACCGCGAGGGTCGAGGCCGACCGGGCGCTCGGTACGGTGACGGTGAGGGTGTGGACGTCGCCGATCTGTTGCGTGTGCAGGCTGCCGCCCAACGGCCGCAAGCGTTCGGACATGCTGTGCAGGCCGAGACCGAGGGTCCGGCCGGTCGTCGGGTTCGACCCGTCGTTCGTCACCTCCAGCAGCACCAGAGCCCCGCTGGCACCTCCGCCGCTCCCACTGACGGTGATGGCGCAGGTGTGCGCGCCGCTGTGCCGCAGGACGTTGGTGACCGCCTCACGCAGCACCGCCGCCAGGACGGCCGCAGTCTCGGCCGGCAGGGCGAGCTCGGGGGCGCTGATCTGCCCGGTGATCCCGGCTGCGTCCAGAGTGTTGCGAGCGCTCGCGAGCTCGCTGGCCAGGTCGAGGCTGAGGTTGCCGGTGCCGACGGCGAGCGCGTCGCGGGCGACGATGGTCGACAGGTGCATGATCTGCACGGTCTCGCGCCGGGCCAGCTCGGGGTCGGTGTCGAGCAGTCCCAGAGCCAGGTCGCTCTTCAGCGCGATCGTCGACAGGCCCAGGCCGAGGGCGTCGTGCGCGTCGTGCGCCAGCCGGAGCTGCTCCTGGGTTCCAGCAGCTCCCGCCGCCTCGCGCTGAGCTGCCTGCAGCGCCGTTGACGCCCGGGTGAAGCCGTAGAGCCCGTAGACCAGCAGACCCGCAGCGGCCTCGGTCGCCGCGGCGTACACCGCCCATACGACCTGCTCGCGCAGGCCGTCCATCCCGGCCCCAGGACGCGCGAGGGTCAGCGCCGGCAGGCTGGACACGGTCACGACGAAGAGCGCCCAGCGCGACCAGTGCCGGATCAGGATCAGCCCGCTGCCGGCCAGGAAGGCCAGGAAGATCAGGCTGGTGGCCCCGATCGTGGGGTACGCCGCGAACGAGAGCACACCCAGCAGGCTCAGGGTCCACGGCCAGCCCGTCGGTCGGTCCGGGCCGTCTCGCAGCACGAGGTGGCGGAGCTGGATGACGACCACGATCACGGCGACGGCGAGGACGAGGACGACGTTGCCGGCGCCGGGCCGCGGCTGGCCGTCGATGACGCCGACGTTGAACAGGTACTGGACGGCGAAGAGGACGACGACCACGGTCGCCACGGCTCGGGCCAGTCGCGGAGTGCCCGCCGTCGGGTCGACCTCGTCGGTCGCCGGCGTCGCGTCCTGGGTGGGATCGGGCAGCTCGAGCAGGAGCCGCCGGGCATCGGCAGCGGCGGCCCGGGCGAGCCGCCCCGTCGCAACCAGACCGGCCCGGACGACCTCGGTGTCATGCGACCGGACCACCGCGCCGGCCCGGCCGGTGAGCTCGGCGAGGCGGTCGACGATCCGCGCCTGCAGCTGCTCGGCGGCGGCGAGCCGCTGCCGCATCACGGCTGCCGTCACCAGCCGGTGCCGGGTGACGATCAAGGAGTCCCAGAGGTCGGCGAGCCGGGTCAGGGCGAAGACGCTCAGGCCCGTGAAGGCGAACGCGTTCAGCACCCAGTACGACGCGTCCGGCGCGGGCTCGTAGGGCAGCCCGACGACGAGCCACAGCGCCAGCTCGAGACCGGCCAGGGCGGCGAAGACCAGCCAGCGGACGTGCGGTGCCATGGTCAGCAGGACGAGAGCCCCGAGGAGCCCCGAGACCCCGCCGACCCAGGCGTGGCCGAAGAGGGCGAACGGCAGGTAGGTCAGGATCCCTTGCACGACAAGCAGAGCCGCGCCGTACCGGATCCACAGCTCGCGCCGGCGACCCGTGGCGTACCAGATCGGCAGGACGTAGAGAGCGACGACGAACGGCACGTACCAGTACTCCGCGTGCGGGTTGCCGTCGGTCGCCCGGCCGACCAGGCTCAGGGTGAGCACCGCGAGCACCAGCGAGCGCGACCCGAGCCGGGCCGCGCCGTCCTGTTGCTTCTGGTCGGCGTCGGCCGCGACCAGCCGGTTCTGCGCGTGCACGCCTCGCACTGTAAGGACGTGGTCGGCCGGGCGGCAATGCAGCAGGCGCACCTGTCACCCATGCACTCTGCATGCGGCCACCCGGCAGCTGGGTCGCCGCGCAGATGGCTGGTCGCACTGCCGCCGCAGACCGACGCCGACCCAGGATGGACCAGTGCCTTGCCGAAAAGGCCAGACTGAGTCAACCGGCCGAGCAGGCCTGTCCCGAGGAGTGAGCATGAGCAAGGTGATCGCGGACATCTCGATGTCGCTGGACGGGTACGTCACCGCAAGCGGCGTGGATCTCGAGCACGGCCTCGGCATCGGGGGCGAGGCCGTCCACGCGTGGGTGCTCGAGGAGCCCCGCTCCCCCGTCGACGAGTCGGTCCTGGCGCGCAGCTTCGAGCAGACCGGCGCGGTCGTGATGGGACGGCGGCTCTTCGACATCGTGGACGGTCCCAACGGCTGGAGCGACGACGTCGGGTATGGACACGACCAGGACCAGTCGGCCCCACCGCCGTGCTACGTCGTCACCCACGAACCGCCCGCGCAGGTGCGGCTCGCGTCCAGGTTCCGGTTCGTCACCGACGGCGTCGCGGCCGCGATCGAGCAGGCCCGGGCCGCAGCGGGCGACAAGGACGTCGTCGTCATGGGCGGCGCGAACGTCGTCGACCAGAGCCTGGCGACGGGAATGGTGGACCAGCTCCGCCTCCATCTGTCGCCGGTGATCTTCGGCGGCGGCACGCGGCTCTTCGACCTGGTCGGCCGGACGACGCTGGTCCAGGGAGAGGTCACCGCGTCACCGCGGGCGGCGCACCTCACCTACGACGTCGTCAGGGACGCGGCCGCCGGTTAGCTCTCGGCGTCACAGACCGCCGGTGTCGCCCATCCCGCCGCTGTCGACCATGCCGCTCAGCCGGGCGTTCGCCACGCTCGCGTCATCCTTGGCTGCCGGCTCGAAGCTCGGGCCGAAGAAGGTCATGATCGTCGGCCCGAAGAGGTAGGCGATGAGGCCCCCGACGATGAGAACCGCGACCGGGATGACGATCCACAACATGGTCACTCCTCCGACGACGTTCTCCCTCATCGCACGCTACTCCGCCGGGTCGGGTTCCGCTGGCCCCGCGGGCAGGTCGACGGCTCACAGCCACCGACGTACCCGCTGTGAGTACTCGTCGTACGCCGCACCGAACCGCTCGTGCAGGAATCTCTCCTCGGGGCGAATCGCGCCCCAGAGCAGGAGCAGCACGGCAACGGGGAACAGCACGAGGCCCCAGAACGCGGCCGCCAGGAGCGCGAGGCCGAGGTAGAGCGCGAGCAACCCGACGTACAACGGGTTGCGGGAGAGGCGGTACGGGCCCACCTCGATCATCGCGTTCGTCGCCTGGCCGGGCAGGAGGCCGGTGTCGTGGCTGCGGAACAGCCACAGCGCCCAGCCGTTCCACCCGGCGAACAACAGCACCAGTGCCCAGCCGAGCGGGACCCGCCACCCGCCGGGGTCGACCGGCTCACCCCAGAGCCGCCCGGCCAGCCAGCCGGCGAGCAGGGGCGCGCCGATCGCCACCGGTGGCCAGAGCCGGAAGGCGACGACTCCCTCGGCACCGGGCTCCATGCGGTCATTGTCGTGGCTCGGGACCGATGTCGCGCTGGTACCAGGAGCCCGACCGGCCGCCGAGGTCCGATCGATCGGCCGGTCCGACCTCGGTGAAGCCGGCCTTGACCAGCACCTGCTGCGACGCGACATTGTCGTGGGCGGTGGCGGCGCGAAGGGTCCTGATCCCGTGTCGCGAGGCGGCGAGCAGGCACAGGGCGCGCACCGTCGCGGTCGCAACTCCACGGCCGGTGACCTGCTGCGCGACGCGGTAGCCCAGCTCTGCGACACCCTCTCCGACGAGCACCAGATTGAACCGGCCCAGCACCGACCCGTCATCGTCGACGAGCACGTAGTAGGCGCCCGTGCCCGCCTCCTGCTCGGCCAGGCGGACGTCGAGCTGCTCGGTGAAGTGCTCGAAGTACTCGTCGCCACGGTCGGATACGGACCTCGCGAAGTACGCGCGGTTCGCCGTCTCGAAGGCCAGGATCGCCGCAGCATGGTCGGCCCGCAGGCGCTGCAGCTCAGTCATCTCGGCCACTCAGTCATCTCGGCCACTCAGTCGAGACAGAACTCGTTGCCCTCGACGTCCTGCATCACGATGCACGACTCCTCACCGCCACCGGCCGGCAGCAGCCGCACCCGCACCGCGCCGAGCGGGAGCAGCCGCGCGCACTCGGCCTCGAGCGCGGCCAGACGCTCCGCTCCCACGAGCCCGGTCCCGACTCGGACGTCGAGATGCACCCGGTTCTTGACCACCTTGCCTTCGGGGACGCGCTGGAAGAACAGCCGTGGCCCCACACCCGACGGATCGACGCAGGCGAATGCCGAGCCTTGTCGCTCGGGTGGCAGCGTGCGATCGAACTCCTCCCACGTCGCGAATCCCGGTGGTGGCCCTGGTACGACGTACCCCAGCACCCCGCACCAGAAGCGAGCGACCCGCTCCGGCTCGGCACAGTCGAAGGTGACCTGGACCTGCTTGACCTGGATCTGGTTGACCTGGATCTGGTTGACCTGGATCTGGTTCACCGACGGCATCGGCCCACCCTAGAGGCGCGCGATCCAGCGACGGCCGACGCTAGTGGGCCACCGCGGGTGCGGTCTCGGAGAGGTCGAGCTGCCGGGGGAACGGAGGCCTGCAACCGTGCGGGAAGCGCAGGAGGTAGTCCTGATCCTCGGGTTCCATCGCCCAGAAGGCCGCGGCCTCGCTCACCCGGGTCACGGTCCGGCCGGGCCAGTGGCCGGAGGCGTCGACATCGCGGATGATCTCCTCCGCCACTCTCCGCTGCCCTGGGCTGGTACAGAAGATCTCGGAGCGATACAGCGAGCCGACGATCCCCTCGTCGAGATCGGCTCGATGCACCTGGAAGAACACCTCTAGCAGTCCTCGATACGAGAGCCGCGCGGGATCGAAGACGACCTCGACCACCTCGGCGTGGCCGCCGCTGTCGTCCTCGCTCGGGTTGTCGTTGTCGCCACCCATGAACCCGACCCGAGTAGCGATGACGCCTTCGGGCTGGCGCAGCAGCTGCTGCATGATCCAGGCGCAGCCTCCGGCGAGTACGGCGGTCTCGGCGTCGTCGTCCATGGCCATCTCCTCCGTCGCAGCACCAGGGAGACTACGGCTCGCCGCCCAGCCTGATCAATGGTCGACGGCCCGGCTGACAAGGGCGGGCTGATGGTGCACGATGCCGAGGACGGCATGGGTGCTCCCTACCGAGAGGGGTTGGCGTGGCCAAGCTGATCTACGCGGCGATCGCATCCCTCGACGGATTCATCGAGGACGCGAGTGGCCGCTTCGACTGGGCCGCCCCCGACGAAGAGGTGCACGCGTACGTCAACGACCTCGAGCGGCGGATCGGCACCTATCTCTACGGACGTCGGATGTACGAGACGATGGTCTACTGGGAGACGGTGAGCACCGGCGCCGACGAGCCCGCGGTCATCCGGGACTACACAGACATCTGGCAGGCGGCCGAGAAGGTCGTGTACTCGCGGACGCTCCCAACGGTCTCGAGTGCGCGGACGCGGATCGAGCGCACCTTCGAGCCGGCCGCGATCAGGCAGCTCAAAGAGTCGGCGTCCCAAGACATTTCGATCGGCGGTGCGGAGCTCGCCGGCGAGGCAATGGCCGCCGGCCTGGTCGACGAGTGCCACCTGTTCCTCTGCCCCATCATCGTCGGCGGCGGAAAGCGCGCCCTGCCAACGGACCTTCGCGTGCGGCTCGACCTGTTGGAGGAACGCCGCTTCGGCAGCGGAGTCGTTCACCTCCGCTACGACATCCAGGCCTGACGAACTGGCATAACTCCCCTCCTCAGCTCGATTTCCGGCAGGAGAGCCGAGTTGTGCCCGCTGGCCGGTTCAGGACCGAGGAACGAGATTGTGGTCTCCACCGCGCGTCCCTGAGGCTTGGAGGCGGAGCCCGGCGAGCAGCAGGTCGAGGCCGGCCCGGAACTGCTCGGTGTCGTCGTGGCCGGCGAACTCGTCCAGGATGTGATGCACGAACGGGTACGCCGCAGCATCCAGGTCGCTCCACTGCGCCGCGTACCGGGCCAGGTACTCCTCGCGTGAGGTCGTGCCGTCGAGCACCTCCTGCGGCGGCTCCTGCCCCAGGTCGGCAGCGATGCCGACCACGAAGCCCAGGACCGCCGAGACCGCGTGGAAGGTCTGCCGTGGGGTGAGGCCGAGCCGCATCACCTGCTCGCCGAGTCGCTCGTAGAGCAGCAGTCCGTTGGGCTGCAGTGCGGTGTCGCGCATGAAGTACGCCCCCAGCCAGGGCCGGTCGGCGATGGCGTCGAAGAGCGTGACGCCGATGCCGCGCAGGTCGTCGATCGGGTCCGGCGCACTGGTGAACCGCTCGGTGTCGGCAAGCACTCCCGCGAGCACGTGGTCGGTGGCCCGGTCGAGCAGCTCGTCCTTGCTGGCGACGTACCAGTAGATGCTGGCCACCCCGCCGCCGAGCCGGGCCGCGAGGGCGCGGAAGGTCAGCGCCGGCTCGCCGGCCTCGTCCAGGAGGGTGACGGCGGCCGCGATGACGGCCTCCATCGAGTGCGAGACCCGGCGCCGCGCCTGCTTGGCGCCAGCCGTCCTGGCGCTGGACCGCGGGGCTGCCATGGCGTCCATCCCACCACACCTTGCGTCCCATCGAACGATGTTCTATCGTATCGAACGGCGTTTGATACTCGAACGTCGTTCGATACTGAGGAGGGGCCATGACGTCCACCATCGAGACCACGCCGGCCCCCACCTACGCCTCCCTGCGGGCGGCCTGGATCCCGCTGTCCGCCCTGTGCCTGGCCTTCTTCGTGGAGATGGTCGACAACACCCTGCTGACCATCGCGCTGCCGACCATCGGACGCGACCTCGGCAGCGGCACGACCGCCCTCCAGTGGGTGACCGGGGCCTACTCGCTCACCTTCGGCGGCCTGCTGTTGACGGCCGGCTCGGCGGCCGACCGCATCGGCCGCCGCCGGGTCCTGCTCGTCGGCCTGGCCGCCTTCGGCACGATCAGCCTCGCCGTCGTTGCCGTGAACTCGGCCGGCGAGCTGATCGCGCTGCGGGCGGCCCTCGGCGTCGCGGCGGCCGCGATGGCCCCGATCACGAATTCCCTTGTCTTCCGGCTGTTCGAAGAGGACGCGCTGCGGATGCGGGCGATGACGGTCATGATCGTCGTCGGCATGAGCGGCTTCGTCCTCGGCCCGTTGCTGGGCGGCACGGCCCTGGCCCACGTGCGCTGGGAATGGCTGCTGGTCGTCAACGCCCCGATCGCCCTCATCGCCTGGATCGGCGTGCGCCTCGGCGTCCCGGCCGACCGATCCGACGGCCTGACCGGCGATGCGCTCGACCTCCCGGGAGCCGTCCTGAGCATCACCACGATCGGCCTCGCCTGCTACACCCTGACCAGCGGCGTCGAGCACGGCTGGCTCTCGGTCACAACCTGCGGATCCGCTCTCGGAGCAATGCTCGCGCTCGCGGCCTTCCTCCGACACGAACGCCGTACGCCGCAGCCCATGCTCGACCTCGCCGTCTTCGCCAACGGCACGGTCCGCGGCGCCGTCCTGGCCCAGGTCGGCACGTCGATCGCGATGGCCGGCGTGATGTTCAGCCTGATCCTGCACTTCCAGTACGCCTACGGCTGGAGCCCGGTGCGCGCCGGCCTGGCCAACCTGCCACTCATCCTCACGATGATCGCCGCCACTCCGATCTCGGAGTTCCTCGGGAAGCACTTCGGTCACCGCATCGCCTGCCTCGTCGGCGCCGTCCTGCTGGCCGGCTCGCTCGCGGGCCTCGCCTGGGGCGTCGACCACGGGTACGCCGCGATCGCCGTCTGCATGGTCACCCTCACCGTCGGACTGCGCACCGTCATGACCATCTGCGCAGTCGCCCTCGTGAGCGCGATGCCCAGCAACCGCACCTCGATCGGCGCGGCACTGAACGACACGGCGCAAGAGGTCGGGACCAGCGTCGGGACCGCCGTCGTCGGCACGCTCATCGCGGCCCTGGTGACGGTCGCACTCCCCGCCGGGACGTGGAGTCACGATCTCGTCGCGTCCTTCTTCCACGGCGAGCGGGTCACGTTCGCGGCGCTCGCGGTCCTGGTAGGCGTGGTCGCCGGCTGGGGCGCGTTGACCCTCACCGACTCCCACTCCACCGACGAGCCAGCCTGAGCCTACGGCCAGTCTCGTTGCAGGAGTGGCGGGTTCACCAATTCTCTTCGGTCCCGGTCTGGCCTCGCTGGGGTGACGGTCCGCGGCGTGCGCGGCGCTGCCGGCGCCGGTCCCGGTACGACGTCCGGATGACTCGGGCCGGCGACCAGGCGTCCGCGCTCGGCAGGATCCAGCCGCGCCATCGAGCGAGCAGGCACAGGCCGGCACCGATCACCGTTGCGCCGACCAGGCCCACGTTCGGATGGCCGTGGTCGGACAGGACGACCAGCACGCCGCTGCCGGCGATGGCACACGTCGCGTACAAGGTGTTGCCGCCAAGGACTCCCGGGACGCGGCGCAGTACGACGTCGCGCACAGCTCCTCCGCCGACCGCGGTGATCGTGCCGAGAAGGATCGCCGGCAGCCAGCCCAGTCCGACCGCGAGGGTCTTCTGGGCGCCCGCCGCAGCCCAGGTCCCGAGCGCAAGGGCATCGATGACCGGCCACAGGGCATCCCAGAGCCTCCCCCGGACCCGAATGACGAAACTCACTGCGGCACCAGCGAAAGCGGTCAGCAAGTACGCATAGTCCGTGAGCGCGACGGGCGGGCCGTGCTGCAGCAGCACGTCACGGATCAACCCACCGCCCAGCCCGGACAGCACCGCCAAGGTGACGAAGCCGATCGGGTCCAGCTTCTCGTGGCGGGCGATCACTCCGCCCAGGACGGCGTTGGCGAGAACCCCGGTCAGGTCCAGCGATCGGAACAGGTCCGACAGCTCCAGATGAGCCACGCCGCCACCTCCCACCGCCGTCGGGCCAACACGCTAGACCACGCCTGCCGACGGATATCGCGCTCAGGTCGAGGACGTCGGGTGGTGGCAGTCAAGCGATCGACGACGGCCCAGCAGTGCTACGGCTCGGCTCAGGCGCGCTGCTCGGCGTCGACGCGAACCAGCGCCGTGCAGGTTCCCAGTGCTGCGAGCATCACCAGAGCGTCGACGATCGCGAGCCACGAGATGTTGGCGACATGGGCGATGGGGAACAGCAGCGCGCCAAGGGCGAGCAGCGGGGACCACCACGCCGGCGTACGGCGGCGAAGGAGCACTGCGGCCAGGAGGAAGGTGAGGGGGAAGAAGAAGCCCATCGCCTTGAAGGCGTTGGCCGGGCCGGAGGCATCGAAGAGGTCGTTGCCCCCCGCCGCGATGTGCAGGGTGTTCTCGCCGACGCCGGCGTTGCCGACGAGCCCGAGCACGGCGACCACCAGCAGAGCGGCCTGCCCGCGGCCACGGGTCATTGAGACCACCTTGAGTGCAGCGAGGCCGTAGAGGGCTGCGGCGACGAGGTGAAGGGCGGCGGTCGGTCCGTCGTCCCAGCCGCGTACGGCGTAGGAGCAGTCGAGGGCCAGGTAGGCGAGCGGCGCCAGCAGGAGTGTTGCGTCGAGCATGCGGCGGGTGGGCTGGTCGAGGTCGGGATCGACGGGGATGGTGGTCTGGATGGCGACGGACATGGCGCAGCTCCTTCGGATGGACTGCACTCAGGCTGCGGGCTACGCCGGGCCGCCGCTGCGGGGGTTTCCCCGGAGATCGTGATCCCGGGGCATTGCAGGGTTAACCCTGTGAGCGTGAAGCCGCCCGTCCGCCACCATGAACCCATGCAGACAGCGCAGCCGCGGCACGTGGATCTCCTGATGCCGCTGCTGGTCATCGGTGCGGTCGTGGCCCTGGTGTCGACCGGGTTGGCCCACGGCATCTGGCTGGCCAACATCCACAACGGTCTGCTCGCGGTCGCGTTCGGCGGCGTGGCGGCGTGGACGCTCCTGGTGCGACCCGGCCAGCGTGAGGCGCTGTTCTTCGCGGCGGTGGGCATACTCGAGGGCGTCCTGTTCCTCGGTCGCCAGGTCGCGCATCACTCGAGCGGCGATCCCAGCCCTTGGTGGGGATGGCTCGGTGTCTGGCCGATCGCCCTGATCCTGGCGATGATCACGTGGGCGGTGCTGTGCTTCCCCGAGGGGCAGTTCCTGTCGCGCGGTTGGCGCCGCGTCGGGATCGCGATCGTCGTCGTTGCGATCATGTGCTCGTTGATGTCGGCGCTGTGGCCGGTCGAGTACGACGCAGCGGGCGTCCGGACGGCGCACCCTCTCGGGTTCGGCGGGGGGCACGCAGCTCAGCAGGTCTGGGATGTCGTTGCCCACCCGGCGTACGCGCTCTTCCAGGTGACCTGGGTGGTCGGAGTCGGTGCCCGCTGGCGACGGGCCAACGGTGTGCTGCGCAGCCAGCTCGCCCTGCTGGCGGCTGCGGTCGGTGTCACCACCGCCGCTCTGCTGCTCGGCCTCGCGGTCTGGCAGTCGCCGCGGCTGGGTCTGCTGACCACCCCCATCGTGCCGCTGACCGCCGGCTGGATCGTGGCCCGCCTGAGCCTGGCCCGGGTCGTCGAGGAGACCCGTGCGGCCGGCGGGCTGGCGACCCTGTCTCCGCGGGAGAACCAGGTCCTCGACCTGATGGCCCAAGGCCTGTCGAACAAGGCGATCGCCGAGCGACTGCATCTCAGCATCAAGACGGTCGAGCCTCTGGTGAGCTCGATCTTCACCAAGCTCCGGCTGCCCGCAGACTCGACGACGAACCGCCGGGTGCTGGCGGTCGTAGCGCGGTTCGAGGAGTAGGCAGTCCGTCGCCCCGCGCCGTTCACCACCTCACCGAAGAGCTGGCGGTCGGCAGGTTGGTAGGCCGATCATCAGGGTGGCGACCTCGGCCAGCCACAGCTCCGACGAGATTCGCGGCCTAGCCACCGTGATCAACACGATCGTGGACAAGTAAGGGATTCCGATGGTCGATCACCAGGTCCTCGTCGACCGACACCGCAGCCCTCTACGCGCGTCGCGCCCGCCAGGACGAGCGATACCGCGCTGCGAGCGGCGTACTCGAGAACGCCGTGCAGCAGCTCGGACTGACGGTGGCACCGAGTGACACGGAGATCCACAATTCCGACCAGTTCGTTCTTGCGCGAACGCGCGACGCTCTCGGGGAGGCCGAGCTCATCAAGCACCCCCTAGACCTTGTTGAGTCCGGGATCGCCGCAGGCATCGAGACCCTAAGGGACCGCGGGCTGACGGAGGCGGCGCACATCTGCCTTATCGGGGTGCCGCGCCGAAGCCTGAGCGTGACCTTCGCTTGCATCTACGAGGTTGTCCGCCGGTGCGGATGGTCGGTCCTGCCGCTCGGCGGCTCGTCGGACGGCCGGGACATCGTCGACCTATGCAACACGTTCCACGTCGACACCCTGATCCTGGCCGCCGACACGATCGAGGCGGTGTTCGCCCCTGACCTGGCCGGACGGTTCCCCGGCGTAGAACGACTCCTTCACGTGTCCGGCGTTCCGTCGCGAGAGGCCGTGGAGGTCCTCTCGACCGGCTTCCCACGGCTCGAGGTGGCACCGTTCCTCTACATCTCCGAATTGACCGGCCCGATCGGCATGCCGTCCCCCGGGCGCGGGGGCGAGGTCTTCGATGGCCTGAACCACGTTCTCGTGGAGGTCGAGACCATACAGGGAGACATCAAGCTCACCGGCTCGGGTGACGCGCTCGTCACGGTCTTGGGGCTGGAAAAGTCGTCCATGGTGCGACGCAGGGTCGGCGACCAGCGCGTCCTCACTACGAGTGAAGACGGCCGTCAGGCGCTCGAGCTTCGAATGCCCAGGCCACGATGCGCACGCGCCTCCCGCTCCGCGCCCTGACATCCAAGCCTGAGGATGACGCCCGCCTGTGGGTCGCCCACTTCGGCTCGCACCTCAGTGCGCTGGCAGGTGACAACTTCGGCGACTCGCTCGGATCGTCACCCACCAACTCTCCCTCATATCCGTGACCGAAGCGCCGGTTGGCAGAAGCCAGGCAGCACGGGCAACTTGCCCAGTCCGCGCTCGATCGGCTGCTGGATGTCCCCCAGCCTTGTCCCTCCGCTGACGGGGCGTCAGAGCGGCCCGGACCAGGGGCCCGGCCATCGAGCTGTTGGCCCTTCGTACTCAAACCTGGCGCGATCAAGGGGGACGATCTCAAACCTCTCGACGGCCAGCTGCAAGGGGCCGCGCTGTCCGACTGCATTGACATTGAGCACGAACCCCGACTCCTGATCGGCAACGATCTCTAGGGAAGGCTGCCCCGCAATGGAATCGGTCAGATCGGCCGGACGGTCCCTCCACCGGGTTGGAGAGACGTGATTGTTGATGCGGTGGCTCGCGTCGAGCCAGGCCGCAGCCGCGGCCGCGTTCCGGAGCGCGGTGAGTTCAGGAACCGGATGGCGGAAGACCGCTGGCTCGTCGGCTGCTATCCGCGTTGCATCTCCACCCTCGGACAGAACGATGATCCCGCCGGGACCCTCAATCCAGATTGGCTGCCCCATGACTTCCGCTCGCCACCAGTCGGTCACACCCGGTGCTTGTCCGGAAAACCAGAACTCGACGGAGCGGGGGGCGAACGCGACCTGACCCGACAGGTTGTAGCTCCCACGGATCATTGTCGCGCGAGCTGGACGGCCAGCCTCGTCGGCGCGGGAGTTGGCCGACGTCGCGGCCAGATCAATCGTCCAGTCAGGGCTTGGCATTGCCGGGCCTAACAGAGGGTCGCACTGTACGAGGTGCCCACGGACGTCTCGGGAAGGCCGGCGTCCGGATAGACGACACCCTCGGCGAACGTCCTGAACGTGCCGTGCCGCGCCGCAGCGCAACTTGCCCACCTACCGAAGTACGTGTGGGTCGCGACCGTTTCTCGGCCGCACACCAAAGTCGACCGGTCGTAGTAGACCCCGTAGTAGTCGCGCTCCTGCAACTTCACACACACCTTCTGCGTTGCGAAGCTACCCACACAATCCTGGTAGCCGTCATAACCGATGCCGGACTGCCCATACTGGTCCTTGGCGGCGTGCGGTGTGTTGGCGTGCCCATGACACCCGCCGGTCAAGGCGGTTCCAGTCTTCGACGTCTCTTCGAAACAAGCCTTGTCACGATATATCACCTCTTCCGAGGTTGTCGACGGCCGCAGCCCGTTCCAGATGCCCCCGTCAGGCCAACTGGACCCGGGGCGTGACGTCCTCGAGCAGAAGGTCGGTCCGCTGGGAGCTGCACCCGACGTGTGCTCATAGCTGAAGCCCCGCAAGCAACCAGATGCCCGCCGGCCGCGGTTTGTTGACCTGATGAAGCCAATCAGCCAGCGGCCAGTCGCCGCAGACTCACGAGCAGTCCCAGGTCACTGGGAAGGGGATCTCATCATCGGCGCCGCCGCACACGGCGTCGGCCTCGGCCGACATCAACACCTCGATGAACGTGGGCAACAGCTCACGCAGCAGGTCCGGCGAGGCGGACTCCAGCTGCTCGCGGACGAAACGGGCAGGATCAATACTGGGCATGGCGGCCATCGGGTTCTCCATCGAGTCGACTTGGTAGGTCTCTCGAAGAGATCACGCGGTGGCCGCCCTACACCCCTACGCCACGCCCATCACCGGGCCGGACGCACACCACCATGCTGGACGCGACTGCGGCCGGCGCGAAGCACATGGCCCGGACAACCCGCACGCGCGAGGGCTTCGACCCGTACCTCGATGCTGAGGTGCCGGGTCAGTAACCGCTCGAGGAGCCCCAGACGCCGCGCTTCGACAGCTCATCGCTGGCGAGACGGCCGCAGCGACCAGCGGCTCCAGAGACTGCCAGGCCCTGGCCGAGCAGGCCGGAAGCCAGACACCTAAGCGGGCCATCATGCTCGCCCTCGCGGCCGTCCTGGCCGCCTGGGAAGGCCAGGCCGACGAGCACACCTGGCGTCACCCCGACGCCTGGGACGCCCGCATCGTCGACGTGCTGCGGGAGTGGGGCTACCCGCTCAGTGAGGTCGAGCAGCTGCTCCTGCCCAAACCGAAGCGCAAGGCACCCCGCGCCGCCTGATCGCCCGGCCCGAGGCCGGTCCGCCGACTCACCACAGACGGCGGACCGGCCAACCCGCAGACCAGCACCGCACACGAGCAGGGAGCACTCTCGATGTCCACGACCAGCCCCACGCGCAGTCACGAAGCCCACCGAGACCAAGCCCACGCCTTGCAGGAGATTGCAGACCGGAGAGAAGGGCGTCCTGGATCAGGCAGGCACAGTGGCGGCATAACGACCCAGGCGGTCTACGGTGTCGGACATGTACGTCACCGTCGTCGGATCTGGCAATGGTGGTCTCGCGACCGCCTTCGACTTCGCCGACCACGGGCACACCGTGCGGCTCTACGACAGTCCCCACTTCCCCAACCACGTGGCCGATGTCGCGGCCGCGGGGGGTATCCACGCCACCGGTGAGATCGAGGGGTTCGCTGAGATCGCCTACGCCGGGCACGACAGCGGTGAGGCCCTGGACGGGGCCGACCTGATCGTGCTGGTGGGGCCCGCGTACAGCACCGAGCACCAGGCGGCGGCCGTGGCGCCGCATCTCGTGCCGGGCCAGGTGGTGCTGATCTGCCCGGCCTCGTGCGCCGGCGCGATCACGTTCAAGCGCACTGCGGGCCTGGCGCTGGACGACACGACGATCACGGTGGGCGAGACCAGCACCCTGCCGTACGCGGTTCGCATCGTCGCGCCAGGAACGGTGAACGTCTTCCACAAGCTGGACGCCGGCGTGCTCGTCGCCGCGCTGCCGCGCTCGGGCACCGACCGACTCCTGTCGATGATCCACGACGTCTACCCCGCGACGCAGGCCGCCGACAGCGTCTTCCAGACCACCCTGCAGAACGGCAACCCGGTGATCCATCCCGCGGTGACCCTCCTCAACACAGGTGTCATCGAGCGGGGCGCCGGCGAGTTCCTGTTCTACGAGGAGGGCGTCACCGAGGCCGTCGGCCGGGCGATCGAGGCGGTCGACCGGGAGCGGATCGCCATCGGCGCGGCGCTCGGGGTGCGAGTGCTGTCGGACCCCGAGCTCGGGGTCGTGCAGGGATACATGCGTGAGGCGAACTACTCGACCGCCTACTCCACGGCACCGGGCTTCCTCGGGATCGGCGCTCAGAGCCAGCTCGACAGCCGCTACCTGACCGAGGACGTCGGCTACTCACTGGTCTTCTTGACCGACCTGGCCGGGCGAGTAGGCGTGAAGACTCCGACGATGGACGCGCTGATCACCATGGCCTCGGTCGTACTGGCGCGGGACTTCCGCGCCGAAGGAGCACGCACGCTGGCGACCCTGGGCCTCGACGGCCTGAGCGCCGGCGACCTCGCCGCCCTGTGACCTTCAGCTGCATCACCGCTCGCCCACATAGGTCTGATCCGCTAGCCGATCACTGCGCATCCTGACCGCGGTCACAGAGTCAGCGCGGAGCGCCGAAGAGATAGCGCACCGCTCTGGACAGGTTCGTTGGCGGAGCGGTCACGTGGTACTCGCCGGCGAGGACTTCGAGTTCGATGTCCAGACTCGGATAGCCACGACTACGCAGTAGCGCAACGAAGCGCTCTGCATCGACCACCGCATCTGCTCCTGGAGCGTCGTCAGGGCCACCGTCGATGACCACGTCGGCTGCCGGTGTCGCCGGTGGCCGTTGTTGGTCGAAACGCCGGTCTCCGGCCGGGTTCTCGTACTCACCCACGGAGACGAAGACCTTCGCCGGCAGGTCGTCGTGCGTGTCGGCGTACCTGGCCTCGTAGGCGAACATGAGTTCTCGATCCCAGTCCAGCGAGGGACTGCCCAGGCCGTAGCCACGGAACGTCGTGGGCTCGGTGAGCAGGGTGTACGCCGCGAAGAGCGCACCGTAGGAATCCCCGAAGAACGCAGAGTTGTCCGGGTCCACGCCGTACCGCTCGCCCACCCACGGCTTGAGCTCGTCGCGCACGAACGCCAGGAACGCGCCGGCCCCGCCGCGCATCGCCGGGTCTGCGTCCACCTCGCGGGCGTCGAAGGTGGGGGTGAAGTCGCGCGCTCGCGGCTCGAAGGACGCCTCGGTCGTGGCAACCCGGTACCCGATGCCGACCACGAGCAGCGCCGGAATGTGTTCACACACCTGAAGTAGCCGGACGATCTCGACAGCCGTGCCCACGGACCCCAGGGCATCGCCCACGAAGAGCACCGGCGTATTGGGCGTCTCGGGAGGCGTGCAATGCCCGACGACGATCTTGAACTCCTCGTCGACGTGCCGTGATCGCAGGTAGTGAACCTCGGTCCCAGGGAGAGGCGAGTCGTCGTCGATGATCACCTGTGGCCCCTCGATCAGCGGAAGCGGTAGCCAACTCCTACTAGCGCCCCACCAGGAACTGGCCCGCGGAACCGCGATCCATGGACCTCATCGTGACACCGGAGCTAGGCCGTGGCCAGAGCCAGACCGCACGTCACCACGCTCGCCGCCGCCAGGACCTCGAAGCGGATGACAGTGAACTCGTTGAGGTTCGGCGCGGGCGGGCTTGACGTCCGGGGCCTCGTCCGGACGCGTAGGGTCTCGACATGGCCCTCGTCCACAGAGCCACCGTGTCCCCGTCGAAGCAGGAGCTCGTCGAGGCCTGGCTCCAGACCCGGTGCTGGGCCTCGGGGCTCGGTGCCATCAGCAAGCTCGCCGAGTACCGGTTCGACGATCCCGCGGGTGAGGTGGGCATCGAGACGATCCTGTGGCGCGCAGCTGACGGCGCCGTCCTCCAGACCCCGCTCACCTACCGCGCCGCGCCCCTGCCAAATGCCGAGACCCATCTGATCGGGACCTGTGAGCACTCCGTCCTCGGGGACCGATGGGTGTACGACGGCTGCGGCGACCCGGTCTGGGCCGCCGCCCTGGCCACCGCCATCCTGACCGGCGGAAGCCAGGCGGAGATGTACTTCGAGCAGGACGGCGAACGCATGGACGTCCCACCGCGGATGCAGGTCCGCGGCAGCGGCACCCCCGGGACCGGCCGGCCGGACCTGACCTCGATCGACGCGGTGACCGACGAGGGCACCGTCACGGTGACCCGCGCGGGAGAGCTGCGGCTCACCCTGGCTCGCGTCGTGGGCTCACCGCTCGACGGTGACGACCGGCTCGATGGTCGGATCGGCGAGTCCCGTGAGACGAGCGTGCTCGCGACCCTGCGCCGTTCCTGACGAGCGCGGCCCTGCCCTGTCGGATCGCGGTCGACCTGTTCGTTGTACTGACGAGAGGCCGCCCACCAGGAGCCGCGACCAGAGGGGTAACAGAGATGCCGCTTGAGAAGCCCGTCGCCCGACGCCTGTTCGAGCTCATCGAGCCGATCTCGCTGGTCAACTTCTTCTCCGACGAGCCCAACGACTCCATGGCGGCGCTCGGCTTCAGCAACTACTGGGACGGTTACTTCGCCGGACGCTCTGCGCCTCTCGGCCAGGTTCCGGCCGAGGTGGTTCACGCGGCCTTCTACAACTTCGCCGAGGGCGAGGTGGCCCGCCACATCCCCAAGGTCTGGGACACGACCACTCCCGAGGCGGCGCACGCCGCGCGCGAGCACGGCTGCGTGGCGGCCCTGCGGCGGATCCTCGGCGACCTCGTCGAGACTCCCGGGCTCGCCCGCGCCGCCGAGCTCCTCGCCACGGCATCGACCAGCGCGCCGACCGAGGGACGGGTCATGTACGCCGGGCTCCGCACGCTCCCGATGCCCGAGGAGCCCGTGGCCCGGCTGTGGCACGCGGCCAACATGCTCCGCGAGCACCGCGGGGACGGCCACATCGCCGCCCTGCTCTGCGAGGGGATCGGCGGGACCGAGGCCCACGTGCTCAGCGCCCTCGACCTGGGCATCTACCCGGCGGAGTCGTTCGGCCGGATCCACCATCTCCCCCGGGCCCGCCTGGCCGAGGTGATGGACGGCCTGCGCGAGCGCGGCCTCCTCGATGCCGCTGGCCGGTTCACCGACGCCGGGCGGGCGACCAAGGACCGGATCGAGTCACTGACCGACGCTCTGGCCGAGGCCCCGTACGACCGGCTGGAGCCGCTCGAGACGGACGAGCTGATCCGGGTGCTCGAGCCCATCGCCGGCAGGCTCGAGGCCACCGGGTCGCAGTAGCCGGAAGCACCACGCCGCCGGTGGTCAGCTCTTGTTCAGCTCTTCGGCGAGCATGAAGATGATGCCGCTGGGGCCGCGGACATAGGTCAGCTTGTAGACGTCTCCGTACGTCGCGACGCCGCGCAGCGGGTGGCAGCCGTGCCTCGCCGCGATCTCGAGGGCAGCGTCGATGTCGTCCACCGAGAAGGCGACCCGGTGCATGCCGATGTCGTTGGGCTGGGTGGGGTCCGTCTCGATCGCGTCGGGGTGGATGTACTCGAAGAGCTCGAGGCGACCGTTGCCGTCGGGCGTCTGGAGCATGGCGATCCGGGCGTGGTTGCCGTCGAGGCCGACGGCGGTGTCCGTCCACTCCCCACTGACCTCGTCACGGCCGAGAAGGGTCAGCCCGAGGTCGGTGAAGAGGGCGATCACCTCGTCGAGGTCGCGGACGGCGATGCCGACGTTCTCCATCTTGATGGGCATGAGTTTTTCCTTTCGGGTCAGAACCGGTAGGCCGTCTGGCCGTGGGCGTCCCCGAAGGCGAGGACCTTGGTGGGCGCGACCCGGTAGACCCACGCGCCACCCGGCGTGCTGCCGCCGGAGTCGCTCAGCTCGACGAACTCCTCCCCGCGTACTTCGTACCTCCAGTCCTCGCCGTACTTGGCGAACCAGGCGTCGGCCAGCGCTTGCAGCGCCGCGGGATCGGTCACCCGGGCCGCGGTGCCCTCGACGACGACGTCCTTGCCCTTGGCCCAGCCGGTCGCACCGGTGGCACCGGTCGTGACTGCCACCTGAGGGTTGGCGTCGAGGTTGCGCGACTTCTGCTCACTCGGGCCGGTGCAGAACGCGAACGCACCCTCGTGCCAGACGCCGACCAGTGGCACGGCGTGCGGACGCTGGTCGGCCCGGACGGTGATGATCCAGTAGAGCTCGGCGTCGGTGAGCAACCGCTCGATGTCATCCCATGGCGGTGCGGTCGCCGACGCGTCGCCGTACCGCGGGTCGATCTGTCCGGTGGTCATCCTCACCGAGGCTGCCCTCGGATCCGGCTCGGGTCAACCGGAAGGCGCGGCGCGTCAAGTGGCAGGCTAGGACGATGCGATCTCGTACGGCGGCGATGTGGTGGGGAACGGCGATCGAGGCGTCCGATCCCGTGAGGTTGGCGCAGTTCTACGCCGAGCTGTTGGGTTGGCCGATCGGGCACGAGGACGCAGAGTCGGCCATCGTCGCGGCTTCCGAACGTGGACCGTTCCTGGTGTTTCAGCGGGCGGAGGGCTATCAGGTCCCCGCGTGGCCGCCGGTCGAGGAGCGCCAGCGCCCGATGATGCACTTCGACTTCCAGGTGGGTGACCTCGAGTCGGCCGTGGCCGAGGCTGTCGCGCTCGGTGCGAGCGTCGCCGACGTCCAGCCGCAGGACAACGTACGTACGTTGTTCGACCCGGACGGCCACCCCTTCTGCCTCTGCCTCGACAACGGATGACCGGAGGTGCCCGATGAAGGCGATCATCGTGACGGAGCAGGCCGCGGGAACGGCCGGGATGACGCTGGTCGAGCGGCCCGAGCCGCCGGCAGCGATCAACGACGTCATCGTTCAAGTTCATGCGTCGGGATTCGTCCCGACCGAGCTGGAGTGGCCCTCGACATGGACCGATCGCGCCGACCGTGACCGAACACCGTCGGTCCCAGGTCACGAGATGGCCGGACTGGTCACCTCACTCGGCTACGGCACGACAGGGCTGTCGGTGGGACAGCGGGTGTTCGGCCTCTCCGACTGGCACCGCGACGGGACGCTGGCCGAGTACGTCGCGATCGAGGCCCGCAACCTCGCGCCCCTGCCCGGCGACGTCGACTTCACGGTAGGTGCCTCCCTGCCCATCTCGGGTCTGACCGCATGGCAGGGACTGTTCCAGCACGGCCGGCTTCAGCCCGGGCAGAGCGTTCTGGCGCACGGCGCGGCCGGCGCGGTCGGGACGATGGTGACGCAGCTCGCCCGCGAGGCCGGCGCCTACGTCATCGGCACCGGACGTGCCGCCGACCGTGAGAAGGCGCTCGACTTCGGCGTACAGGAGTTCCTCGACCTCGAGAGCGACGCGCTGGAGGACGTGGGTGAGGTCGATCTGGTCTTCGATGTCATCGGCGGCCAGGTCCAGAGGCGGTCGGCACGCTTGATCAAGGCTGGCGGAACGCTGGTGTCCGTCGTCGGCCCGGTCGAGGCCCGACCGGCAGACGGCCTGGCGGTGGACTTCGTCGTCGAGGCCGATCGCGCCCAACTGACCGAGATCGTGCAGCGGGTGCGCGACGGGCGACTGCGGACCAACATCGGCACCGTCGCGACCCTCGACGACGCCGTTGCGTCGTTCAATTCGACTGAGCGGGTGAGGGGCAAGACGATCATCCGCGTTCGCCCGTAAGGCCTCGACTGTGCACCTCGTCCCCGAGTGGAGAGGCGAGCGCATGTCAGGATGCTGAGATGCCACGCGTGGCCTCGCTGGATCCGGGAGAGGTGGCCCGCTGGTGCATCGAGCATCTCGGCAGTCCGCCAGCCGATGAGATCTTCAGATCCGGGCACCTCTCTGCAGTCATAGGACTCTGCCTGGCGGACAGGCGCGACGTCGTGGTGAAGGTCCGTCCGGACTCGCCTCGGCTATCGGCGTGCGTCGACGTCCAGCGTCGCCTGTACCGGGCCGGCTATCCGTGCCCTCAGCCACTCACCGACCCCGCTCCTCTGGGGGACCGTGTAGCGACTGCGGAGGCGTACGTGGCCGGGGGCTCGACGCTGCCGAGCGCAGGAGGCGCCGCCGCCGCCTTCGCCGAGACTTTCGCGCGGCTGATCACGCTGGCTCCCCGACCGTCCGAGGTGTCCAGCCTCGCCCCGGCACCGTCATGGGCGGCGTGGAACCATGCCGGAGACGGACTGTGGCCGCGCGCCGAGGATCCTGACGTAGACCTGAACGCAATGAGCGGCCCGAAGTGGATCGACGATGTCGGGCGCCGCGCGCGCGATCGGTTGCGGGCCAACCCGACCCAGGCCGTCATCGGCCACTGCGACTGGCTTGCAGGGAACATGCGCTGGGACGGAGACGCCATTCTCGTGGTGCACGACTGGGACAGCGTCGTCGCTGACAGCGAAGCCGTCCTTGTCGGCTTCGCGGCCGCCCTGTTCTCGACCAAGACCGCCGACGAGCTAGCCACAGTCGCGGAAACACAGCGGTTCCTGACGGCGTACTGCGAGGCCCGTGGCCGGGAGTTCGACGCCGACGAACTTGAGCGGTCCTGGGCCGCCGGGGTCTGGACCCGCGCTTGTGACGCCAAGTACCAATACGCGGTCGGGCGGCCCGTCACCACTCTCACCAAGAGTGAGGCCCACGAGCGTCTCGGTCGTAGCGGGCCGGCCTCGCGAAGATGACGTGGCGGCGATCGGGGGCTCAGTCCGACGGCCAGGTGCGGAGGGGCGGCCGGTAGATCAGCTCCTGCGTGCCGCCATCGAGGGTGCGCGACTCCAGCAGCTCCAGGTCGAAGTCGCCCGCGATCATTCGGTCCATCCACGGGTCGCGCGCGTCGGCGTCCAAGGCCGGGAGCATCTGCAGGAACAGCCCGAACGTCATGGCGCCGAAGACCATCCGCTGGTCCCCGTCGTACGCCGCGAGCCGGCGATCCAGGAACTCCGGGCCTTGCTTGCCCCAGTAGCCGCCCCAGTCGCCGGGCGGCCCATAAGACCCGTTGCCGTCGAGGCTGGTGAAGACGTCGAAGGTGTACGTCGCGGTCATGGGTGCTGCTCCTTCTTCCGAGGTTCATGTCCCGGGGCCTTGGACACGATGTCCCCCTCCGTGACCGTCTGCCAGAAGTCGCGGCGGACGCGCACGCTTGTCGTCGTGCCGTCCGTACGCCGGATCTTCAGCCGCCGGTACATGTTCGACCCGTCCAGCAACGCGCGCGACTTCTTGATGACTGTGCCTTCCCAGGCATCCTTCATGGTGGTCGACCTCTCGTCGAGTGGGTGAGGCAGGAGCCGACGGACGTGCTCCCAGCTCAGGGGCGGCGGCGGTAGTGCAGCAACAGGCAGCCTGCGGAGCGGCCGGCACTGAGCAGCTCGAACCGCTGCAGCTCGGCGTCGGTGGCAAAGAGTCGCTGGCCGTGGCCGGCGAGACTGGGCGCGATGACCAGCCGGAGGTCGTCCACCAGACGTCCGGCCAGCAATGTGCGCGCGAGGGTCAGGCTGCCGTGGATGCCGATGTCTCCACCCGCGCGGTCCTTGAGCGCGGTGACGAAGGGAAGCACCGGCTCGTTGACGAACGTGGTCTCGGCCCACTCTGACCTCTCGGAGCTCGCGGGCGCGGAGGAGAAGACCAGCTTGGGCGTCCGGTTGATGAAGTCGGCGAACGGCTGCATGGTCGACGTGGGCCAGTACGGCTGCCACTTGTCGAACGTCCGGCGGCCCAGGAGGACAGTGTCCTGGCCGGCGATCGTGTCGGCGAGGAAGTCGATGAGCTGCCCGTCGGCGTCGCCGAACCACTCACCTTCGCCAGGGTCGTCGGCGTAGCCGTCCAGGGACATCAGCTCGTAGAGGACGACGCGGCGGGTCATGATGCGACCCGGGCGCGAGTGGTGACCAAGTCGTTGCGGGACGGGCCGATCGCCGGCTGATGGCGCAGGATGGCAACACCAATGGCACCGATCCAGAGCATGTTGACCGCCCCCAGGCTGGCCGTGCTTCCCCAGCCGTTCGCGGCGTAGAAGTGCGTCGGGTCCATCCCGAAGTACAGGGACGGGACGAAGGCCAGGTTGAGAACGGACAGGAGGAGCGATCCGGTGGCCACCCATCGCGGTAGAACGTCGCTGCGTCGCATCGCCACCACCAGCGCGATGAACAGGGACGCGACCAGGAACCGGGCGATCGGACCATGGAGCAGGGCCATGCCGTTGGCCAGCGGGCCGTCGATGGTGGGGTCCTTCGAGCCGTCGGGGTACTGCAACGCGACCCCGGTCTCGAGGGACGCTGCGACCAGGGTCATGGCTGCGTAGGTCGTGGCCGCGAACAGCGCGATATCGCCGGCAAGGGCCGCCGCCGATCCCAGCAACCGCCGCAGCCCGACCGCGAACACGATGAAGAGGGTGAACGTCGCCACCGTGAACAGGTTCCGGGTGAGCACGTTGCTTGACGGCGGGGGTCCCGAGTAGACGAAGTACAGCGGCACCATGACGAACGAGAGGACGGCGACGAGGATCGCGCACCACCCGGTGAACGAGCGATACGCAGCAGGTGAGGACTCGTAATTTGTCATGCCGACGACCTTGCCGCGGGGCTCCGCCCACACGCTGCGGCCGGACGGCGCAACAGGACGAACTTCGGTTGACGTCGGGGCCCCGGACGATCGACTTTGGTCGATGATCGCCTGCAGCCGTCTACGACGGCCGCAGACGACTCCTAGATTGGGGTCATGAGAAGCGGCCGGCTGCACGACGTCGTCGTGGACACCACCATGGCGGTCATCGCCGTGGCCGTCGGCCTGACCAGCGCTCAGAACGTGGTGTTCGGCCCGGGAGACCGGCCGGTGGGACTCGCCCTGGCGGACGTCATCCTCGGGGTGGGCTGCCTTGCGGGCATCTGGCTCTGGCGTCGACGCTTCCCCGTGGCGTTCGCACTCGCGGCCATCGCCGTCGGGGTCGTCTCCACGCTGGCCGGCGGCGTCGCGTTGATCTGCGTCTTCACCGTTGCGGAGCTCAAACCCTGGCGCACCGCCGTAGCCGTCAGTGCGTTGGCCGCCGTGAGCATCCTCCCGACGATGGCGCTCTATCCGGTCGACCACGAGACCAGAGCGATCACGGTCGGCGCGCTCGCCACGTTCGCGGCCACCGGCTGGGGCATGTACGTCGGTGCCCGGCGCCAGCTGCTGGCGTCTCTGCGTCGCCAGCTCGAAGGTGCGGAGCAGGCCGCTACAGCCCGCGCGGCGGAGGCCCGCCGAGGTGAGCGGGAGCGCATCGCCCGCGAGATGCACGACGTGCTCGCCCACCGGCTCTCGCTCCTCGCCGTGCACGCCGGCGCCCTGGAGTACAACCAGGCCGCCAGCCCGGAGGAGGTCACGAAGGTCGTGGGGATCATCCGGAGCAACACTCACGAGGCGCTCGACGAGCTGCGCCAGGTGATCAGCCTGCTGCGAGATCGGCAGCCGGACGAGGTGCGTCCCCAACCGACCCTGGCCGACGTGCCGGCTCTGGTCGAGGAGTCCAGGGTGGCCGGCCTCGTGGTGTCGTACGTTGCCCCGGAGAGCCCATCCGACCCGGCACCCAATGGCCGTACGGCGTACCGCGTCGTTCAAGAGGCACTCACGAATGTTCGCAAGCACGCGCCGGAGGCACGCGTCCAGATCGTCTTGCGGGAGAGCGACGAGGGCTTGGACGTCCTCGTCTGCAACGACCTCTCGCAGTCGGCGCGGCGGAGCGACCCGCCCGCGGGGTCGGGGACCGGTCTGATCGGCCTGCGTGAGCGAGTGACCTTGGCCGGCGGTCGAATCGAGTACGGACCGTTGGCAGACGGACGGTTTCGGGTCCAGGCGTGGCTGCCACGGACCGTCTCCGAACGGGTCTCGGCATGACCATCGGGGTGCTGGTTGTCGATGACGACGCGCTCGTGCGCGGCGGGCTGAGCCTGATGCTGCGGGCTGCACCGACGATCGAGGTGCTGGGAGAGGCGAGTGATGGCGACGAGGTGCCCGCGGCAGTGGCCGCGCTGCATCCGGACGTCGTGCTCATGGACATCCGGATGGTCCGGGTCGACGGCATCGCGGCGACCCTCGCCCTCCGGGCCACATCCGCGCCGCCCGAGGTGATCGTGCTCACGACGTTCGACGCCGACCGCGAGGTGCTGGCGGCGCTCGACGCGGGCGCGTCCGGCTACCTGCTCAAGGACACGCCTCCGGCCGAGATCGTGCGCGCGGTCGAGAAGGTTGCCGGCGGTGAGCCCATGCTCTCGCCGTCGGTGACTCGCCGGCTCATTGCCATGGCCAGCGGCGGGGGTTCGGACGTGGCAGCTCGAGATGCAGCACGCAGCCGGCTTGCAGGCCTGAGCGAGCGGGAGCGTGATGTAGCCATAGGGGTCGGGAAGGGCATGTCGAACGCCGAGATCTCCACCGTGGCGTTCATGAGCACCGCCACCGTGAAGGCCTATGTCTCAAGGCTCTTGACCAAGCTCCAGGCGACCAATCGCGTTCAAGTCGCCCTGCTCGTCCAGCAAGCCGACATCAGCGAAGAAGCCGACTGACAGGAAGCAACCTCTGCCATCGCGCTGGCCCCTCGAGCACCTCCACCTCGGCGACGCGAGGTGGTTCTCGGAACCTGAAGTACTAGATCTGCGAACGCCGCTTTGAGGACACCCCAACCGCCGGGAGCCTGCCGCCAGTCCGCAGGTCCACACCCGGACGTTAGGGTCGCGCCATGAGCGACCGGGTGGCCGTCTACATCGACTTCGACAATGTCGTCATCTCCCGCTACGACAACATCCATGGCGATGGAGCCTGGCGCAAGGACCAAGCCCGCGACCATCGACGTTTCCTCGGATCCAGCGACCTGGTGGACGTGAAGCTGGCCGAGGCGGAGATCGACATCAGCGCGATCATCGACTACGCCGCATCCTTCGGCACGGTGGCGCTGAGCCGGGCGTACGCGGACTGGTCGGTGCCAGCGAACGCGGCGTACAAGACCCCGTTGGTGAACCGGTCGATCGACCTCGTCCAGCTGTTCACCACCTCGGGGCTCAAGAACGGCGCCGACATCCGTCTCGCGGTTGACGCCGTCGAGGATCTCGTCCAGCACTCCGACATCTCGCACGTCGTGTTCGTGGCAGGCGACTCTGACTACGTGCCACTGGCGCAGCGTTGCAAGCGGCTCGGCCGGTACGTCGTGGGAATCGGTGTCGCCGGCTCGACCAGCAGGGCCTTGGTGTCGGCGTGCAACGAATTCATCGACTACGCCGACCTCCCCGGCGTGACCGCACCGACGCCGCCACCGCCGGCAAAGAAGGCGGCACCGCGAAAGGCCCCGGCCACGAAGTCCGCCACCAAGAAGGCGGACACCAAGCGTGGCGCCGCTGCCGCCGAGTCCACCGCCGAGGCCGAGGCGACCTCCTTGCTCGTACGGGCGGTGAGTGTCGGGCTGCAGAAGAGCGACGACGAGTGGGTCTACGCAGCCGGCGTGAAGAGCCAGATGCAGCGGATGAACCCCGCCTTCACCGAGAAGACGCTCCACTTCTCCACCTTCCGGGCCTTCGTGGAGTCCAGGTCGCACACGGTGGAGTCCAAGATGGACGGCAACGGCCAGCTCATGGTGCGGCTCCTGTAGCGGGCCGTGACCCCCTGTTGGCCGCCGGTCTCGGTGAATATCGGACGTCGCTCTACCGGGCGCGGCACGATAGGAGCGTGAGTCCCCACGGCCGGCATAGCGAACGCGCGCCAAGCCTTCGCCGACCGCCGTCCCAGGGTTGGATGCGTTGGTATCGCGAACGACCGCGCCCCGAAGGCCTCGGATTTTTCGGCAGTCGCGAGGGGCTGCCCATCCCTCTGCTCGGTGGAGCCGCACTCATCGGCGGGATCGGGGGCCTCTTCACCGGTGCCACCGCAGTCGAGAGGCTCGGGTCCCTGGCAGCAGTCGGGATCGGTGGCCTGGTGACGGCGTGGGTCTGCGTCTACTTCAGCCGACCGCCCGTAGAGCGAGACTGAGATCGAGAGGTCGCCGAACGGCGTTGACCCAGGTCCACTGGCGGAACAGTCGCGAGCTCGGTGGCGGCTGCAGTCGCACTTGCCGACGCAGGATGGACAGCGCTGTCCGCAGATGACCGTTCGACCCGAACATCTACGAGGCTACGAAGCCCATCGGCTCGACAGCTTGTCGAGGTCGCGCACACAGAAGCCGTGGTGGGCCCACTCCTCGTTGAGGACGGTGCCGAGGCACTGCCGCACCGATCGCCCTCTGGCGTACGGCGGCCACCCGTCGCCGGAGGGCACCGGCGCCGTCTGAGCGAGCTGCTCGGATGTGACCTCGGCCAACCACGCCGCGACCTGCGAGCCCTGCCGGTCGCGGACACCCAGCACCTCGTCCAGGCTCGGCCGGCTGGCCGGGTCAAGGCCCTGCTCCTCCTGATCGGGCACGAACGGCGAGGCCAGGCCCATTTCGGTGAAGGGCTCGGTCAGCCCGAGCACGCACCGGCGGAACCACGAGTCGTGCACGAAGACCAGGTGACGCAGGGTCTGCACCATCGACCACTCACCGTCGACGCCGCGATGCTCACTGCCCTCGGGCATCGACCGGACCCGGTCGGTGGTCGTGGCCCAACCGGCCCGCAGCTGCCGCCAGGCCTCCCGCAGGTCGGACGGCTCGTCGGACCGGATCAGCCGCCGCACCGGGTGCCGGCGGTCGAGCTCGGCCTCGACGTACGGCATGACCTGAACCCCGTTGACCACGAGACCGGTGACCAGGCCGTCGATCTCGGCGTCATGCATGACCACGCCGACCAGCCGCGCCCTACTCAGGTCGCACTCGCGGAACTCCGCGCCGCTGAGATCCTCCTCCTCGAAGCGCCGCATGCGCACAGGCTAGATGGCCAAGGAGGAGCCTCAGCGGACCTCGGCGCCCAGAGCGAGGTCGAAGCCGGCGCCGTTGCGGGCGACGCCCACCAGGAGCAGGCCGGCCCACTCGAGGGCGTGGGTCATCTCGAGTCCTCCCGCGTCGAGGGCCCGCAGGCCCAAGCTCTCCAGGAACGCCCCGACCCGGGCCCTCGCCTCGGCGTCGTCGCCGGCGAGGAACGCGTCCAGGGCCGTGTCTTGAGCAAGGACGCCACTGAAGATCGAATTGAACGCCTTCACGACGTGTGCGCCCTCGGGGGCGGCGTCGGCGATCAGGTCGGACACCGAGTTGCCCGGCGTCGTCACGAGTCCACTTCCGTCGGCGTTGAACGGGTTGGTGATGTCGACGATGGTCTTGCCGGCCAACGCATCGCCGTAGTGCTCGATCACGTCAACCGCGCCGGCGAACAGGACGGCCACGATGACGATGTCCCCCGTCGGCCTCGCGCCGTAGGTGCCGACGGTGGCGCCGTTGCCGATCTGGTCGGCGAGCACCTGAGCCTTGACCGTGTCCCGGCTCATGAGCTCGACGGTGTGGCCGTGCTTCGCCGCCCGGGTGCCGATGGCCGTAGCCATGTTGCCCGCGCCGATGATGCTGATGGTGGTCATGATGACTGCCCTTCGTGGTGTCCGGGGAGTGCTCGGGGTTGAGGCACCCCTTGCGCCAATGACGTCCGGGCAAACCGGAGGGGGCCCTCATTCTATTCCGGAGGGCGCCGTAGACTGGTCGAGTGAGCCAGGGCGACGTCGAGCAGACACGGAGACCGCTGCGACGTGATGCCCGCGAGCACCGCGACAAGCTCATCGCGGCCGCGCAGCGCGAGTTCGCCGCCCAGGGTGTGGATGCCTCCCTGGAGAAGATCGCCCGCGACGCCGGCGTCGCCATCGGCACCCTCTATCGGCACTTCCCGCGCCGCCTGGACCTGCTCATGGCCGCCTTCAAGCCGCGGCTTCGGGAGTTCCTGGACGGGGCCGACAAGGCCCTGGGGATGGACGATCCGTGGGAAGGGTTCGCCTCCTACCTGGAGAACCTGTTCGCGGTGCAGGCGGGGGACCGAGGTTTCAACGACTTCCTCTCCCGCCGCTTCCCCGGCAACGCAGAGACCGAACACATCCACGACCAGATGTGCCGACAGATCGAAGACGTGCTCACCCGAGCCCAACTGTCCGGCCAGGCTCGCCCCGACATCACCCAGGCCGACGTCGTCAACCTGATCTGGGCCAACGGCCGGATCATCGACGCCACCAGCGCCAAGGCGCCCAAGGCCTGGCGACGCCAGCTCTACCTCATGCTCGACGCCTACCGCGCTGACCGGGCCCATCCGATCCCCGAGCCGCCGATGACGGACGAGCAGCTCTACGACGCCATGGTCCATCTCAGCAAGGTGAAGTAGGGACTCGGGCACCCCGTCCCAGCGCGAGTCCGAAGACCGTGTCGTTCAGTCATGCAGCACCGGCGTGTAGGCGATGCCGATGATGGCGCCCTCGGGTGACTGGAGCCGGGCAACCGTCTGACCCCACGGCTCCTTGCGGGCTTCGTGCAGCAGGTCGTGCCCGGCCTCGACGAGTTCCTGCGCTGCCGGGGCCACGGCGTGGGCGCTGGGCACGTCGAACTCGATGCTGACCTGGGGTACGGCTCGCCCGACCGGCCATCGGTCGGTGCCGAAGCAGGCTTGGGCGGCCTCCGAGAGCGGCCAGATCCCGAAGGATTTGCACCCGGGGATCTCTTCGCTGTGCACGTAGCCTTCCGCTTCGCCGACCAGTGGCAGTCCCAGGCTGTCGACGTACAGGCTGCGACTGAGCACCGGCTCGGCGGTGATCACGGCGACAGTCGCGACGAACTCGATGTTCATGGCGCCTCCTCAGGGCTCAACGCACCACGGGCACGATGTCTAGCATCGGCTCTGCGAGTTCGTACGCCGCGCATCGCGCGGATCTGGCTGATGTCAGCGCAGCACCCGGTAGGTGACGTGCAGAACGGTGCTGGCTGCCCGGGCCCACACTTGCTCGAGCCTCAACGGCGGCACGGCTTCGAAGAGTCGGGCGCCGGCGCCGAGGGTCATCGGGACGATGTGCAGCCTCAGCTCGTCGACGAGGCCTGCGGTCAGGTACTGGTTGATGGTCTCGGCGCCGCCGTGGATCGAGACGTCGCCGGACCCGGCCGCGACATGGGCCTGGTCGAGGGCGGCCTCAATGCCGGCGGTCACGAAGTGGTAGGTGGTGCCGCCGTCCATCGGTTCGGGTGGGCGCGTGTGGTGGGTCAGCACGAACACGGGGACGTGGAACGGCGGGTTGTCGCCCCACCACCCGTTCCAGGGTCGGTCCCAGTCGCCGCGCACGGGCCCGAACATGTTGCGGCCCATGATCACTGCTGAGGCGGTGTTGATCTGGGCGACCTCGGCCTGGTTCTCCACTCCGGTGTCGAACATCCACGCGTGCAAGGTGTTACCCCAGCCGTCGCCGCCGTCGTCGCCGAAGGGGCGATCCTCGCCCTGGCCCGGCCCGGCGGCGTACCCGTCCGCTGAGATGGTCTGGTTGACGACGACCTTGCCGTGGCGAGTCGTCATCGCGCTCTCCGTTCCGGTGCCGTCGACGTTGCTAGCGCCCGGCCCGCGGCCGGAAGACGCTGACAGCAACCACCGCTGCCCTCACTCGCGCGGTGGGGGCAGGCCCGCACCGAGCCTTTGCCCGCCTACCCCCTGAACGCCGGCCTAGGTCCGAGCGCCGCGGTTGAAGATGCTCCAACCGCCGGGCCCCACGGCGAGGCCGATCACGATGAGCACGATGCCCAAGATGATGCTGCCCTTGATCAGCGTGACGATGCCGGCGATCACCAGAATGACGGCGATGATCCACAGTAGGAAACCCATATCAACTTCCCTGCTCAAATGGTCGTCTGGTCGTGTGTGTCCAGGCTTGCTTGTCGATTGAACACGCAAAGTGCCGCTCCCGCCCCTTGGAGCAAGGTCGGCCCTGCTCAACGGCCCGGCCTGAGCAGCTGACGACCGACTCGAGTCCCTTCACTCCACCAGAGCGGGGACGGCGGACGGCGTCGGCCGGACTGCCTTCTGGACGCGGATGAGCGCCAGTGACGCGATGAGCGCCAGCGCGGTCACGACGATTGCGGCATCGAAGGCGTGCTGCTGCCCGGCGACGAAGATGTCCGTCTGGCCAGCAGTGGTGGTGGCGAGACGGCCGATCTCGCCGGCGCGGGTCGCTGATGCGTGGGCGAAGACCGTGCCGAAGACAGCGAGACCGATGGCGCCACCGAGCTGTTGACCCGTGTTGAGCAGCGCCGAGGCGAGGCCCGTCTCATGCGGGGCGACGCCGTTGACGGCCGTCATGGTCAGCGGCACGAAGCTGCAGCCCATGCCGAGACCCAGCACCAGAATGCATCCCAGGAACTCCCAGTAGGTGCTCGCTGCAGTGAGCCGCGAGAACGCGACCATCGCGACGATGGCGAGGATCGGACCGATGGTGAGGAAGGGACGGATGCCGATCGTCGGGATGAGCCGTCGTACGACCACGAGGGACATGAACATGATCGTGACCGGCATCGGGAGGAAGCCCAGGCCCGTGCGGAACGGGCTCCAACCGTGCACGTCCTGCAGGTACTGCGCCATCAGGTAGAAGGTCGTGAAGAGGGCAGCCGCGAGGAAGAGCATGATCAGGTAGGCGCCGGTGCGGTTGCGGTTGGCGAAGATCCGGAACGGCATGAGCGGATGACTCGAGACGTGCTCGATGAACACGAACGCAACCAGGAGTGCCGCGGCGATCGCGAGGGTCACGATGGTGGTCGTGGAGCCCCAGCCATCGCTGGCGGCCTTGGTCAGCCCGTAGACGAGGATCGACATTCCTGCCGTGACCGAGATGGCGCCCGGCAGATCGAGCTTCGTGCCCGAGCCTTGCGACTCGTTGAGCACACGTGGCGCGAGGATCAGGACGATCGCGCCGATCGGCACGTTGATGATCAGAGCCCAGCGCCAGCTGGCGAGGTCGGTCAGCGTGCCGCCCAGCAACAGTCCGAGGGCGCCACCGGACGCGGCCATTGCCGCGAAGACGCCGAAGGCACGGGCCCGGGCCGCCGGCTCGGTGAACGTCGTGGCCAGCAGGGCAAGCGCAGTGGGCGCCGCAATAGCGCCGCCGGCCCCCTGTGCGGCGCGGGCGCCGATGAGCATGACCTCGCTGGTGGCGAGCCCGCCCACCAGGGATGCTCCCGCGAAGAGCGAGACGCCGATCATGAACATGCGACGGCGACCGAAGAAGTCGCCGGTCCGCCCGCCGAAGAGCAGGAGCCCACCGAAGGTCAGCGAGTACGCCGTGATGACCCAGGTGAGGTTGTCCGTCGAGAAGCCGAGATCATTTCTGATCTTCGGCAGCGCGACGTTCACCACCGTGGCGTCGAGCACGACCATGAGCTGCGCAACGCAGATCACGGCGAGGGCGAGCCCGCCGTTGCGGGTCACGCGCGAGTGCGAGGTGTCAGTCATTGAGTCTTTTCCGTTTCGGTGGCTGGGTGACTCGTGCTGGACGTCCCAGGACCGGGAGCAGCACGCTGCCGACGACCTGCTCGGCATAGACGCGACCGGCCGGCTGGCCGGTCATGAGGGCACGTTGAAGCATGAGCGAGGGAACCAGGCTCGCGGCCATGGCCAGATCGACGTCGGGGCCGAGCTCGCCGCGGTGTCGGGCGCGGATCAGCATCTCGGTGATGCGTTCGATGCGCGGCTCGGTGAAGCGGGTCGTGAACGCCTCGAGCAGCTCGGGCTCGCGGGGGAGGGCGGAGCAGATGCTCACCATCACCTGGAACAACCGCTGTGAGTACGGGCTGCACGAGGTGAGGACCATCAGCTCGATGTCCCCGTCGAGCGAGCCGGTGTCGATCTGGTCGATGCCGGGCTTGAGGCTTGCCATCGCATCGATGACCAGCTCCGCCTTGTTGCCCCACCGCCGGTAGACGGTGGCCTTCCCGACGCCTGCTGCCGAGGCGACGCCCTCCATGGAGAGGTGGTCGTAGCCGTCGCGCACGAGGACGTCGATGGTCGCCTCGATGATCGCCTCGTCGCGACTCGGGTCCCGCGGTCGTCCACGAGGACGTTCGTCGGTGACAGCGTCGGTCCTCTCCACGCCCTGGAACCTACCACGAAACGGAACAGGTCCGTATCGTAATAGATCGAGCCCCGACGAGTACGCGGACGAAACAGCGAGAGACGATGTCGAAGAGCCTGAATCTCGTTCGACGTACGTGCGACAAGCAACTCACCATCAACACACAGGAGAGATGAAGATGCCACGGTTCATGGGTTTCGTGCGGATGGAAGAGGGCGTCGGAACGCCGCCGCAGGCACTGTTCGACGCGATGGACGAGCACGTTTCCGAGCGGGCGGCGAAGGGCGTGTTCCTCGACGGAGGTGGGCTGTACGGCACCGAGGACGCCGTGAACTTCGTCGTCCGCCAGGGCGAGGTCAGCCGGGTGGACGGGCCGTACGCCGAGGCCAAGGAGGTCGTCGGCGGCTGGGCGATCATGCAGTACGACAGCGTCGAGGAGGCCGTGGCCGATCAGCGGGAGTTCGCCGAGCTGCACGCGAAGCACTGGCCCGAGGTCACGGTGATCTCGACGCTGCGCCAGATCTCCGAGGGCCCGGACGCGCCCGACGCCTGAGAGGGGCTCACTACGCTGGCCACGTGCCGGCAGAGTCCCGTACGGATGACCCGATCGGGGCCATCGTCGCCGCGTGGCGGGCCGAATCGGCCCGCCTCGTCGGCGCACTCACGCGGATGACCCGTGATGTCGGACTCGCCGAGGACCTGGCGCAGGACGCACTCGTGGCTGCGCTCGAGCAGTGGCCGGCGACGGGCGTGCCGGAGAACCCGGCGGGGTGGCTGATGACCACCGCGAAGCGGCGCGGCATCGACCACTTCCGGCGAGCCACAGCGCTGCACCGCAAGGTTGCGGAGCTCGAACACACCCGTGGGGGCGAGGAGGCTGCCATGCCTGATCTCGACGCCCAGGTGGACTACATCGAGGACGACGTCCTTCGGCTCATCTTCTTGTCCTGCCACCCCTCCCTGTCCGCCGACTCGCGCGCTGCGCTGACGCTGCGTCTGGTTGGCGGGCTCACCACCGCCGAGATCGCCCGCGGCTTCCTCGCCACGGAATCCGCTATGGGACAGCGCATCTCGCGGGCCAAGAAGACGCTCTCCGAGGCGCACGCCGAGTTCGAGCTGCCCACCGGTCCGGAGCGGACCAAGCGCCTCGACGACGTCATGGCGGTGATCTACCTCGTCTTCAACGAGGGCTATTCCGCGACCGCGGGCGAGGACTGGATGCGGCCGGACCTGGCCAACGAGGCGATGCGGCTCGCGCGGATGCTGGCCGCTCTCGCTCCCGACGAGCCTGAGGTACTCGGGCTGCAAGGGCTGCTGGAGCTGCAGGGCTCGCGACTGACCGCCCGCCTGGATGAGCACGGCGCACCGGTCCTGCTCGAGGCGCAGGACCGCACCCGCTGGGACCAGTTGTTGATCAAGCGCGGGATGGCCGCCCTCCAGCAGGCCGAGCGGCTGGCTGCGCGCGGAAAGCCGGTCGGGAAGTACTTCCTGCAAGCGTCGATAGCCGCGCAGCACGCCCGCGCCAAGCGGGCCGAGGAGACCGACTGGCGCCGGATCGCGGCCCTCTACGACGTCCTGGCCGATGCGGCGCCGGGGCCGGTCGTCGAGGTGAACCGGGCCGTTGCGCACGGTCGGGCGTTCGGCCCGGACGCGGGGCTGGCCGTCCTGGCGGGACTGGAGGCGGACGCCCTCGGCGAGTCAGCACTCGTGCCAAGCGTGCGAGGAGACCTGCTCGAGCGGGCCGGGATGCATCCGGAGGCAGCCGAGGCGTTCACCGAGGCGGTCGCCCGAACCAGGAACGAGGGCGAGCGCGCAGTGCTGCGCCGCCGGGCCGAGCTGAACCGCGCCCGTCGACTCTGAGCTACGCGAATGGATTTCACCCCGTCCCGGCGCCAGTGGCGGCGCGGGGATCGGCTGACGGGCATCCACACCAAGCCGAACCAGTCGCGGGACTTCGGAGGGCGAGCAAGCGCGCCGGATTGGTCCCGGCCTGGTCATGCGTCCGACGAATCAGAGAAGGACTCCGCCGTTGAGCATCCGTAGCGGGTCGGAGTAGAACGCGTGCATGGGAAGGCTGGCCGAGCCACGAACGAGGGTTCCCTCGCCCAGCCCGGTCGGCACGATGCGCTCGGCGGCGTTCGGCCGGCTGAGCCGAGCCGCAGCCGATGCCCTCAACGCGTCCAGATACTCCGGGGTCTGCAGCAATCCGCCGCCGAGGACCAGGACATCGGGGTCGAGGATGTCGAGCAGGATCGCCGCTGCCACCCCTGCGTACTCGGCCCGCTCGCGAAGCAAGGAGGCCGCGGCTGCGACGCCCGAGCGCGAACGGCGTACCAGGGCCTCGAACGACGACTGCGGGCCGACCAAGCCCAGCGCTCGGGCCCGGGCGAGCACGGCGACGTCACTACCCACGACCGCGAGGCAGTCGCTGCGCCCGCACACGCAACGCTCTTGGCCCGAGCCGCCCACCGGAAGGTGGTCGAGGGTCCCAGCTGCGGCATCACGACCCCGGCGAAGTCGGCCGTCGACGAGCAGTCCCGCCCCGACGATGTTGCCGATGAAGAGGAACACGGCCGACGAAGCGCCCTGGGCCACGCCCAGGTAGGACTCGGCCAGAGCCAGCGAGCGCACGCTGCTGTCGATGAACATGGGAAAGGTCCGCGTCCCGAGCTCGGCGGCGAGCGGCACGTCCCGCCAACCCAGGAGCGGATGGTGCAAGACCACGCCCGACTCGGGATCGACCCGCCCCCCGGTCGCAACCCCCGCCCCCAGCACGTGCGCGGCACCACCGGCGAGCTCGGTCAGGTCATCGCAGAGCTCACGAGCCTCGCCCAGGATCGACTTCTGACTGGTCCGCCGGTGCGTGATCACGCGCTCGGCGACGACGCCACCCGCGAGGTCCACCAGGCCACCGGTCGTACGCCGCAAGCCGATGTGGATACCGATGAACCGGTGGTGAGTGGTGTCCAGCGCGACGGGTACCCGGGGCCGACCAGCCTCGCCCTCGGCGATCGCGACGCCTTCCACGAGCAGCTGCGCGGCCTTCATCTGAGCGGTGATCTTGGTCAGGCTCGTGGGACTGAGGCCGGTCAGCTCGGCGATCTCGGCGCGCGACACCGAACCCATTCGCAGCACCGCCTGGGCGACCAGGGCGAGGTTGCCACGGCGGAGAGCGAGCAGATCCGTGCCGCGAGCGGCCCACAGCTCAGCGGACGACATCGGCCCTCCGCAGTAGGTCGAGGTCTGCCCGGGTGGGCAGACCTTCCCAGTCTCCCGCACATGAGACGTTGATCGCCGCGACGGTGGCGGCGGTTCCCAAAGCCTGGACAAGGGATCGCCCGGCAGCGAGATCGGCCAGCAGCCCGGCGGCGAAGGCGTCGCCGGCGCCGACGGGGTCGAGCAGGAGTGTCCTGTGCGCCGGCACCTGGTGCCGGACCTCGCCGTCCCAGACGACCGCGCCCTCGACGCCGAGCTTGACCACGACGATCCGTGGCCCGAGGGCGGCGATCGCTCGGGCCGCCGTGAGCGGTTCCGCCGTGTGGTCGCCGGTCAGGAGTGCGGACTCCTCGAGGGTGGCGAGCACCAGGTCCGACCGTGCGGCCAGCCGCCGCAGCTCGGGTGCGGCCTCCTCGGCCGGCCAGAGCGCTGCGCGGTAGTTGAGGTCGAGGCTGATCTTCGTCCCCGCTTCCTCGGCCAGGTCGATCGCATGCCGAACGGCCTCGCGGGCACTGGTCGACAGAGCCGGGGTGATGCCGGACAGATGGAGCCAGGCCGCCCGCTCGATGTCTTCACCGTGCACGTGCTCCGCCGCCAGTCGGGCGCCGGCTCCGTGCTGGCGGTGATAGCGAACTCTCGTCACCGCTGCCGTACGCCGCTCCTTCAGCATCAGTCCGGTCGATAGAGCGGGATCGACCACGATGCCGTCGGTCTCGACACCCTCCGCCGCGAGCGTGCGCCGGATCATGGCACCGATCTCGTCGTCACCGACCACGCCCAGCCAGCGGGCGGTCCCACCGAGCCGTGCGACTCCGATCGCCACGGTGCTCTCGGCACCGGCGATGCCGAGCCGCATGGTGCCGCCGAGGCGTAGTGGTCCGACGCGCTCGTTCTCGACCACACCCATCGTCTCGCCGAGGGTGAGCACGTCGAGGGTCACGAGACCGCGGCCTTCCACGCCCTGGCTCGGGACCGCAGCTCGTCGAGGTCGCCGGTCTCGAGACAGGTCCCGGTCAGAGGCGAGCCGACGCCGAGCGCGACCGCACCGGCGGCCAGCCAGCCGCCTGCGTCACCGAGCTCGATCCCGGCGGTCGGAACCGCCTCGAGGTCGGGAAATGGGACTCGGAGATGACGCAGGTACGCCGGTCCCAGGCCCTGGGCTGGGAACAGCTTCACCATCTGAGCCCCTGCGGCTCGTGCTGTCTCGTACTCGGTGGGGGTCATCACTCCGGGGATGACCGCGACACCATGGGCCAGGGCCAGCTCGATGACCGGCACTGAGAGCGCAGGTGTGACCAGGAACCGCGCCCCCGCGGCGAGGGCAGCGACGGCGTCGTCGTCCGTGCGCACCGTACCGGCCCCTACGAGCGCCCGGCCGCCGACCGCGGTGACGGTCCGCGTGATCGCTTCCAGAGCGCCTGGGCTGGTCAGGGGCAGCTCGAGCGTCACCACCCCTTCGGCGACGAGGGCCTCGGCGCCCGACACGAGCCGATCGGGCTCGGACGCCCGCAGGATCGCGACGAGCCTGCTCTCGCGCACTGCTGCGTACCCCTCGAGCGCCGACGTGGTCACGACCGGTCCTTCGCGAACTCGGGAGGGATCGGCCCCGCAGCTGGGTCCGCGACGCCGACGCCGACCCCGCTGAGCTCGCCCGGGAAGTGACACGCCGCGTACTGCCCGGGCGCAACCTCGCGCAACGTTGGCGCTCGGGTGGCGCAGATGGTCCGGTCCGGGTTCGCCAGGGGACCGATGGGGCAGCGGGTGTGGAACCGGCAGGCCTCGGGGGGCGCGAGGGGGCTGGGCACGTCGCCGCTGAGCAGGATGCGCTCGCGGCTCGCCTCGGCGACGGGGTCCGGTTCGGGGACAGCGGAGAGAAGGCTGGCGGTGTACGGGTGTTGGGGGTTGCCCGTGATGAGCTCGGACGGCCCGGACTCAACGACCTGCCCCAGGTACATGACCAAGATGCGGTGCGAGATGTGCCGCACCGTTGCCAGGTCGTGACCGATGAACAGGTACGCGAGACCGAGGTCGCGCTGCAGCCGCTGGAGCAGGTTGACGATCTGCGCCTGCAACGAGACATCGAGGGCCGAGACCGCCTCGTCGCAGACGAGCATCCGCGGGTCGACCGCTAGTGCGCGGGCGATGACCACCCGCTGACGCTGTCCACCGGAGAACTCGTGCGGGTAGCGGCTCGAGGCCGACGGGTCCAGCCCCACCAGGTCCAGCAGCTCGGCGACCCGTCGCCGCGCCTGGCCCGGCGCGATCCGGCGGACGACAAGTGGCTCCGCTATCGCGTCGCCGACCTTCAGGCGCGGGTTGAGCGAGGACATCGGGTCCTGGAAGACCAGCTGCACGTGACTGCGGAAGTCCCGGAGCGCGCGACCGGTGAGGGTACCCACCTCGTGCCCGTCGAACCTCACCGTGCCGGAGGTGGGCGGATCGATCCCGAGGAGAGCCTTGGCCAGCGTCGACTTCCCGCAGCCGGACTCGCCGACCAGGCCGACGGTCTCTCCCGGCGAGATCTCGAGATTCACGCCGTCGATGGCGCGCACCTCCCCGGCCGTTCCCCGCCGAAGACCGGTGCCGGGCTTGACCGGGAAGGTCTTGACCAGGTCCTCGACCGACAGGAGGATCTCGCCGGTCACCGAGACCTCGTCTCGGGTCACCGACTGGGCTGGTGTCCTCGGCGGTGGCAGCGATCCGTCCGGACCGGCGACCCAACAGTCCCACTGCCTGCCTTGGCCCGTGTCGCCGTAGGTGGGGGGCTCCTCACGGTGGCAGCGCTCCTGCGCAGCCTCACATCGCGGCGCGAAGGCGCACCCCGGGATCGGGGCGACCAGGTCCGGCGGCCGGCCCTCGATCGGGACCAGTGGGCGCTGGCGATCGTCGGCGATCCGCGGTGTCGCGGCCAGGAGGGCCCGGGTGTACGGATGCCGCGGCTGGGCGAACAGGTCTGCGGCCGTTGCCTTCTCGACGATTCGCCCGCCGTACATCACGGCGACCCGCTGACAGGTGCGGGCCACGACCCCGAGGTTGTGCGTGATGAGGATGATGGCCGTTCCGAGGTCGCGGTTCAGCTCACCCAACAGCTCGAGGATCTGGGCCTGGATGGTCACGTCCAGCGCTGTCGTCGGTTCGTCGGCGATGATCAGGTCCGGCTGGTTGGCCAGGGCCACCGCGATCCCGACCCGCTGGCGCATGCCGCCAGAGAACGCATGCGGATACTCGGCCAGCCGCGCTTCGGGGTCGGGGATCCCGACCCTTGCCATCAGCTCGACGGCGCGGTCTCGGGCCGAGCGCCGGGTGAACTTCCCGTGCGCCAGCATCGCCTCCTCGAGCTGGGTCCGGATCCGCATCACCGGGTCCAGCGAGGACAGCGGGTCCTGGAAGACCATGCCGATCCCGCCACCGCGAACCTTGCGCATCTCCCTCTCCCGCAGGCTCAGCAGATCGCGGCCGCCGAAGATGACGCGGCCGGACACGACCCGTCCGGGCGGTCGGATCAGCCGCATCAAGGACAGGGCCGTCACCGACTTCCCGGAGCCTGACTCACCCACCAGGGCGAGCGTCTCGCCGGCCCCCACCTCGAAGCTCACCTGCTCGACGGCGCGGACCGTGCCGCGCGGCGTCTCGAACCGGGTGACCAGGTCGTGTACCTGCAGGACGGGTTCGGCGTCGACTGCGGTCACGGGCGCTCTCCTTCCGGAAGCCGGGCCAAGAGGCCACCATCGACGGGCAACACCGCGCCAGTGACGAACGAGGCGTCCGGACCGACCAGGAAGCCCACGCACCGCGCGATCTCGTCCGGGGTGCCGGCCCGATGCAACGGAGCGCGCGAGACGACCGCCTCGAGCCTGGTCGCGTCCTGCCAGATGTGGCGGTTGCGCTCGACCGCGACGAAACCGGGGGCGACGGCGTTGACGCGAACTCCTCGCGGTCCCCACTCCAGGGCCGCTGTCCGCGTGAACGACATCAGGCCCGCCTTGGCCGCCGCATAGGCACCGAAGCCGGTGACGGCGCCGAAGGCGTGCACCGATGCGACGTTGACGATGGAGCCGGGGCCGTCGAGCGACGCGACGAACCCACGGCTGAGCTCGACCGGGGCAGTGAGCGAGACCGCTTGTGTACGAGCCCATCCCTCAGGGGTGCCCTCGAGCAGGGGGGCCCGCTCCTCGGCGAAGGCGCAGTTGACGAGGACACCGAGGGAGCCGTCCTGGGCCAGGGCGAGCTCCAGCACACGAGCCCGAACCTCCGGGTCGGTGACGTCGCCGGCCAGCCCGATCCAGTCGGTGTGCTCGACCGCAGGGTCGATATCCAGGGCGACGACGACGCTGCCTAGCGCGGCGAGATGCTCCGCGACTGCTCGCCCGATTCCCCGGGCCGCGCCCGTAACGATGCTGATGGTGCCGGCCAGGGTGCTCACGGGATCTCCAGACGGTTGGGCGCCAGCCCGGCCACACCGGCGTCGACGCGGAAGAGGGCGCCGGCCCCGTCGGCCACAGCCTGGCCCCGGATGGCGCTCGGCAGCTGGCGCGACCCGGTCGTGACCAGCAGATCGGTCAGGCTTGGCCCTCCGAAAGCACAGCTGGTGGGGTATTGGACCGGCAGCTCGATGCGCTCGAGGAGGGCGCCCTCTGCGTCGTACCGGTGGACCGCGCCACCACCCGCGAGGGCCAGCCAGACGGAGCCGTCGGCGGCGACGGCGAGCCCGTCGGGGAGTCCGGCCCCAGAGGGCACCTGAACGAAGGGCTCGGCGCCCCCGAGCCTTCCCGTCGCCACGTCGAACGGGTACGCCGTGACCCGCTGCCGGGTCGAGTCGACGAAGAAGAGGCGGTCGCCGGCCGGGCTCCACCCGATCCCGTTGGCCAGCAGCACGTCGTCGAGAACTCGGACGGCCTCTCTTTCGCCCGGCTCCCAGCGCCACAGGGAACCCGCGGCGCCCTCGCGGCCGGGCGTGAACATGGTCCCGACCCACAGCCGGCCCGCCGCGTCGACCGAGGCGTCGTTGGTCCGCAGACCCTCGCGCTCCGGCAGGTCGAGCACGTCTCGCAGTCCGTTGTCGGTGAGCTCGAGGACGTGCAAGCCCTGGGTGACGACGGCGGTACCCCGGGTGGTGAGCACCACCGCGGACAGTGGCGCACCGACGTCGCGTGTTTCGGTCTCCCCACTCGCCGGGTCCGTGGCGTGCAGCAGCCCGCCCCACAGGTCGACCCACAGGGCTCTGCCGGTGCGGCTGTCCCATCGCGGCGACTCGCCGAGCAGCGCACCACCTGGGGTCAGTTGATGGGTCGAGACGGCGAGGTCGCCCCGCTGGGAGATGGCTGGCGTCGGATGGATCATCGGCGCAGCAGCCCTCGGTTGAGGCCGTCGGCGATCAGGTTGAAGCCCAGGACGAGAAGCGTGACCACGATGATGGGTCCGAGGGCGTACCAAGGGTTTTGGTGCAGGAAGTTGGTGCTCGTCCGCAGCAGACTGCCCAGCGAGGGCTGGGGCGGCCGGATACCGATGCCGACGAAGCTCATGGCTCCCTCGATGAAGACCGCCATGGAGAGGCTCAGCGCCGCTTGGACGATGAGGGCGTCCAGTGCGTTGGGCAAGATGTGCCGCAGCAGCACGCGGCTGGGAGCGGCGCCGATGAGCTCGGCCGCGACGACGTAGTCCCTGTTCTGCTGGGACCGGACGGCAGCGCGCGTCAATCGTCCGAACAGCGGCACGTTGACGAAGACGACGGTCACCACGATCGCTTCGAGTCCCGGACCGATCGCCGTGGCCGACACCGCAACCCCCATGACCAGCGCCGTGAACGCGAGCAGGACGTCGAAGGCACGCTGGATGAGGGAGTCGAGCAGTCGATGCACCCCGCAGAGCAGTCCGAGCGCGGTCCCGAGCACTGCGCCCAGGGGTACGGCGAGTCCGGCGACCACGACGTCCTGGCGGATGCCGAACAGCACCCGGCTGAACACGTCACGGCCGAACTCGTCGGTGCCGAGCAGGTGCTGACCGCTCGCCCCGGCGAAGCTGCCACTGCTCTGCGCATCGACGCCGTACGGCGCCAGCAGCGGGGCCAGAAGGCCCGCTCCCAGGAGAAGCACGACGATCACCACGCCCACGACGGTCTCCGGGTAGCGCAGCGCGCGACCCCAGCGGGCCCTACCAGTGGGGACGGGAACGGCACTGACGTCGGCCATCACGTCCGCGCTCGCGGCGGTCATGCCGCCTCCAGTCGAACGCGCGGGTCGATCGCGGCCTGCGCGAGGTCGGTGAGGAGCTGAACAACGACGAAGACGCCAACGGTGAACAGCAACAGGTCTTGGACCAGCACGTAGTCGCGGCTGAGCACCGAGGTGACGAGCAGGTCGCCGACCCCGTGCCAGCCGAAGATCGCCTCCACCACGATCGCACCGCCCAGCAGCTGGCCGACCTGGATGCCGAGGATGGTCAGCACGGGTGGCAGCGCGTTCGGCACAACATGCGCCCGGACCAGCCGGCCCTGGGTGAGCCCCTTGGCCACGCCGCTGAGGACGAACTCCTCGTCGAGAACCTGCTTGATCGAGGCGCTCAGGAACCGCGCGATCGTCGCTGCTGCCGGTAGGCCCAGGCACAGGGCCGGCATCAGGAGGTACTGCACCGCGACCGTCGGGTCGTCGAAGATCGCCTGGTAGCCGGTCGCGGGCAGCAGCCGCACGGTGACCGCGAACAGCAGCACCATGAGCACTCCGCTCACGTACGGCGGGACCGCGAACGCGAGTGATACCAGTGCGCCGACGACCCTGGCCATGATCCCACCGCGGCCCATCCCCATCGCGATCCCGGCCGCCCCTCCGAGGACGAGCGCGACGAGCAGGGCCGCGAGAGTCAAGGTGACCGTCTGGCCGAGCGCCGCGCCGATCGCCGCGCTCGCGGGCTGTTTGCGGATGTAGGACGTGCCGAGATTGCCGGAGAGCAGCCCGCGCATCCAGATCAGGTACTGCACCACCGGGCTTCGGGTCAGTCCGAGATCAGCCCGGACCGCGTCCTTGGTGGCCTCGCTGGCGTCCGGCCCGGCCAGGACGTCGGCGGCGTCGCCGGACGCGAGCCTCGGCACGATAAAGACGATGACCGAGGCGACCAGCAGCACCAGCAGCGCGGAGGGGATCCGGCGCGAGGCGTACCGACCCATGAGATCACCTCCTCCGACTCTCGGCCGACAGCTCGATCGCGACGCTGGTCGGGCTACTTGTCCAGGTAAGCGTTGTCGAGGTCCAGGTAGTCGTACATGTTGTAGGCGACACCGTGCAGCTTCGAGGAGATGGTGAAGGTGTGCGAGCTGACCACGAGGTCACTGACGAACTGCTGATGCAGCAGGAAGTCGTTCAGCGGAGCGAAGTTGGCCTTCTGGCCGCTGGGGACCTGCCAGATCTGCCCGGCGAGCGTCCGGTACTGGTCGGAGGCGAAGCCTGAGGCGTTCTTGTCCGCGTTGAACGGGAACGCCCCCTTCACGAGCGTCGCCGGCGAGAGCTGGTTGAAGCCGTGGACGTTGACGAACAGTCCGGGCATCCCGCCCGCGGTGAGCTTGCTGAAGAATTCGGGCGCTTGGAGTGGCACGAGCTGAGCCTTCAGTCCCGCTTGCTTGAGGTTGTACTGGACGATCTCGGCGATCGACTGGTTGGTGGCGAAGCCCGCGTTGTAGGCCACCTTCACCGAGGCGCCCTTGGCGCCGGCCCCGTCGATGAGCTGTTTGGCCTTGCCGAGGTTCTGGCTGTACGTCGCGGCCTTCTGCGCGTCGTACGCGGGCGAGCTGGGCGACCAGGGCAGTGAGCTGGTCTGGCCGATTCCGCCCAGCGCCTGCTTCAGGATCCGGTTCCGGTCGATGGCCCACGCGATGCCCTGCCGGACCTGAGGCTGGTTCAGCGGCGCGATCGAGACGTTGGAGGCGACGTAGTAGTCAGAGTCGTCGGCATCTGAGGCGATCACGTCGTAGCCGGGGTCACCCTTCAGCGACGCGACGTCGAGGGGAGCCATGTCCAGCGCGAGCTGGCTCTGGCCGGACTTCAACGAGGACAGCATCGACTGCGACTGGCTCTCGACGCTGATGTTGATCCCGTCGAGGTAGGGCCGGCCCTTGATCCAGTAGTTCGGGTTCCGGACCAGCTTGACGCCCGAACCGGGTGTGTAGCTGGAGACCTCGAAGGGGCCGGTGCCGATGAACTTCTTGCCGGCGAGCAGGTCGGCGAACGTTGACTTGTCGACGATCGGCATCATCTCGAACATGTCGAAGAGGTTCGAGACAGGGTGCGCGAGGTGCAGCGTGACGGTGTGGTCGTCGACTGCCTTCATGTCGGTGATGGCGTTCGCGACATGCTTGAGCTGGGTTGAGACGTCCGTCCGCTGCATCGCCTGGATGCTGAAGATGACGTCTGCAGCGGTGAACGCCCGCCCGGTGCTGTACTTCACACCCTGCCGGAGGTCGAGCGTTATCGACGTGCCGTCGGGCGACACCTTCCAGCTGGTCGCCAGCTCGGGCTGAGGCCGAAGGGTCTTGTGGTCGTAGGAGGTCAAGCTGTTGAAGACCGTCCGGATCATCGCGAAGTTGGGGTTGTTCTGGGACATGAATGTCGCCGGAGCGATGTCGGCGCTTTGGACGATCGACAGCGTGCCGCCTCGAACCGGCTGGCCGGACCCGCTGTCGGACTGGTTGGCCGCCGACTTGCAACCAGACAGGAGCAAGGCGCTGCTGGCCAGCAGCGCACCCGCGACGAGAGCGCACCGACGTGGTGTGGACAGGGTGGGCTTGGACATCATCACTCCTAGACGAGAGCAGACCACAGGACGCGGATACTGGGATGGGTGGTGTCGAGTTCCACCCCGAGACCGGGGTGGTCGTCGAGGTGGAGCTGACCGTGAGTGACCAGCTCGTGGCCCCCCACGAGCTCTGAGCGCCAGTCGGTCTCTCCGAAGGCGTACTCCAGCACGGTGGAGTTGGGGCACGCCGTGAAGAGCTGAGCACTTGCCGCCGTGGCGACCGGGCCTGAGGGGTTGTGCGGCGAGATGGCGAGTTGGGGTAGGGAACGCGCGATCTCGAGGACCTGGCGAACTCCACCGGCGTGCTTGACGTCGGGCATCAGGATGTCGAGCGCTCCGCGGGCCACCGCAGCGCGCGCCTCGGCGGCATCGAACATGGTCTCGCCGCCGGCCAGGGGGATGGTGGTGGCGGCCTTGAGCCCAGCCAGCTGGTCGACGTCATCGATGCCGACGGCGTCCTCCAGCCACGCCACTCCGGCTTCTTCGAGCTCGGGCAGCAGTGAATGCACCTCATCGACGGGGATTCGCTCGTGACAGTCCACCTGCAAGGTGACTTGGTCGCCCACGGCGCGACGTACCATCCGCAGCCGCTCCAGGCCCACCTCAGCGAGTGGGCGACCTGACTCGGGCTCGTCGAACGGCGCGCACTTGATCGCCGTGAAACCCGCATCGACCGCGGCCGCAGCCATGCCGGCCACGTCAGCCGGGCTGCGACCACCAGGCATGCGGTTGACGTTTGCGTAGACCGGAATCGGTGCCGGCGGCGCTGAGTCGAGCCACTTCCACAACGGCTCTCCGGCTCGACGGGCCGCGAGGTCGAGCATGAGCTGCTCGAGCCCGCCGAGGCCCGTCGCGGCGGCGAACCGTCCAGCCGGGTCGCGGCCGGCGACGTCGGCGCGCAGATCGGTCAGGATCTCGTCGCGCTCGTCGATCAGGTCCCGACCGAAGAGGACCGGCACAACACCCGCCAACCAACGGGCCAGACTACGAGGATCACCCGAGTCCGAGCACTCCCCCACAGACCGGCCGCCCGCATGGGTCAGCGCGAGGAAATGCCATCTCGTGCGCGTCGTGACCCGCGACTCGAGCAGTTCGAGCGTCCTCGGCATTTCACCTCCTGGGTTCCTACCTAGTAGAAACTAATACAGGATGAGTGTCAACCGCCTCGGCACGAACCACTGAGAAGGAGGCAACCCGATGCAGTCTCACCGTCGACCCACCTGGGTCTACGACGCCGGTGAAGAGCCCGACTACCGCTTCACATTGGCCAACGAGCGAACCTTCCTCGCCTGGGTCCGAACGTCTTTGGGTCTCATGGGCGGCGGCGTGGCCATCGACGCCTTCAATGTGGCGACCCCCACCATGCGCGCGATCCTGGCCTCAGCTCTGGTCGCGCTGGGCGGCCTCTGCGCCGCTGCCGCGGCGCTGCGATGGGCGCGAGTTGAGAAGGCACTCAGGGAACGACGGCCACTCCCGGCCGCCTCCCTGACCTGGCTGACCTCGGCCACGCTCCTCGCCGTCGCCGTGGCGATCCTTCTGGTGATCTGACATCGCACGGAGCGCGAACTCTGCATCCTTCGGGCCACCTTCGTGTCCGTGGACGACCGGGGCGGCGACTACTGCGCGGACGATCAGGGTGAGGGGTCCTGGTCTTCGAGACTGACTGCTGACGCGCACTCCCGCACGGCGGCGGCAGGACCGCGACCACTCCGCGGCTGGGGGCCTTGGTGGTTGAACCGCCAGGAGGTCAGAAGTGCGTTCGAGTCGGCCTCGAGGGGCCGGCTCGGGCAGTTCTGCCCTCCGTTCGGCGCAGCGTGCCGCTGCGATGACGAGGTGGCAACAGCGCCACCCCGTCATCCGCCACCGGCCTCAGCGAGATTTAGACGTCAGCTGCTCGACGGCACCGCCGGCGCTGGCGCCGGCGCCCACTGGTCGTCAGTGAGCCGGAGCAGCGCGAGCGACAGAGCGGCGAAACCCACGGCGTTGAGACCCCACCCCACCAGGTCGAGGGCGTGGCTGCCGACGACGACCGCGGCCACGAAGTGGATCGGCTGGGCCACGAGCGTGGCGATGGCCGCCCACGTCGGCACGACCCGCCCGCGCAGCATGGCGATGCCCAGCAAGACGGTGCCGAGGACATGTCCGGCGACGAACAGGCCCGCGGCCACGGAAGCCGCGGGGTGCACGCCGTTGTACATCGCGACCAGGGTGGCGGCCGGCAGGTGGTGCCGGACGCCGAAGAGCAGGTACGCATCCCCGACGGTGAGCCACGAGAGGGAGATGTAGCCCAGCACCAGCAGGACGGTGGCGACGGCGGCCAGCCGGGGTGATGTCCGTCCGACGACCCGACCGGCGTAGATCACCCCCGGCACCAAGGTGAGGCCGGCGAGCAGGCCGAGCCACACGACGGCGTTCTGGACACCTTGGTGGGCGGCCACTTCCCGGACGGCCGCGCTTGGCGACTGGTTGGTCGTGTAGGGCAGGACGAACCGAAGGATGGCGACGGCGAGCGGTCCGATGGGCAGCAGCACCGCGCCGAGAATCCGACTGGCCCGGCGCAGATCGGCGCGCGGCGCCGCCTCCCGCGGCGCCATCACGGCGGTCATGCCGTCACCATCCGCTCGCCCCGCGCTCCGACGACCATGGCGACCGCCGCGAGCGTGAGCAGCACGATCCCTGCGGCCAGCACCCGCACCGGGGCGGGCACGTCGGAGACGAAGAACGCCGGAGCCGCGCTGGCCGCGGACACCAGCCGGAGTACGACGAGCGGGAGCACCGCGCGACGCTGACCGCGCCAGGCCAGCCACACGCAGAACAGGCTGGCCAGCCCGATCACGGCGTCGACGAGGGCGACCCACATCGGCGGGTCGTCGCCGTTCGTCATCAGCGGCCCGGCGACGTCGAGGAGCGAGAGCACGCCGAGGATCACCAGACCGGCGCGGAAGGAGCGAGACATGGAGAACCTCCAGGGAGTCGTGACCGGCGGATCCGGCCAGGCCCGACGATGGCTCCGACGCGCACCCCGCACGGCAGGGTCCGCAAGCCCGGCGGTGCCCGGAGATCTCCCCGGTGATCCGGGAACGCATTCCTGGGTGACCGGGCACGCTGGCGGGTCACAATGAGCCATGCAGCAGCGCGAGCCAGTCGCCGCCGATGGCTGGCTGCGCCGTACCGCGCTCGTCCTGGGCGGGTTGGCGCTGCTCGAGGTGGTCGCTCGGCCTGGTCCTCGCAATCCCCGCCGGCTTCGGCTGGGAGCGGCTGCTCTCGACCTTCATGGCCTCCAACGGGCTGATGGGTGCGTCGTTCGCCGGGAGCGGGCTGCTCATCGCCTGGCATCGCCCGCGGAACGCGTTGTGCTGGCTGCTGATCGCCGACGGGCTCGGCCACGCGACGAGCACTCTCGCGGTGCCGCTGGCTCAGCTGGTCTATGACCACCACGGCCCGCAGCTGCTGCTGCGGTCGCTCATCACGCTCTTCATGTTCTCGTGGCCCTGGTCGATCACGCTGTTCCTCCCGCTGGCGCTGCTGTCCTTCCCCAACGGCCAGCTGCCGAGCCGTCGCTGGCGTCCGGTGGCGTGGGTCCTCGTGGCCACCGCGCCGCTGTTCGTCACGGAGATGATGGGCGACCCCACACCGGTAGCGGACGGCTTGCCCCGGGGCTACCTCACGATGTCGGGCGTACCACTCGCTCGACTGGCTCTGGGCCGTCTCCGAGGCGCGCGTGCTGGTGGCCTTGGCGGTCGGCGTCGTGGCCCTGGTCGTGCGCTACCGCCACGCCGACGAGACCGGACGGCGGCAGCTGCTGTGGCTGCTCCTGGCCGGGGTCATCGTGGTGGCCGCGGTGCTGCCCTGGTCGTTCGTGGCCGGGACGCCGGTGGTCGTCCTCTTCTCGATACCGTTGATACCGCTGGCGATCGGGGTCGCGGTGGTCCGACATCAGCTGCTCGACATCCGGCTGGTGCTCTCCCGCGCGCTGGCCTGGCTGCTGCTCTCGCTGGCCGCGCTCGCGGCGTACGGCGCGCTGGTCGCCCTGCTCGGCACAGCTCTCCAGGACGCCGGCCGCAGGTCCGCCCTGCTGACCGCTCTGGTGGCGGTGGCGCTGGCTCCGTTGCTGCCCCGGCTGCAGCGTGAGGTCGACCGCTGGACGTACGGCGACCGCGGCGACCCGGCCCGCGTCGCCGAACGGCTGAGTGAGCACCTCGCCGCCGGCGGAGAGCGCGGCCTGGCGGGGGTCGTGTCGTCCCTGCGTGCCGCACTACGGCTGCCCTATGTCGCGCTCACCGACCAGGAGACGACCCTGGCCGCCGACGGGACAGCACCGGCCAACATTGCCGTCCTGCCCCTGACCTACGCGGGAAACGCGGTGGGGCAGCTGAAGATTGGGCTGCGCCCGGGCGAGAAGGTGCTGGGAGAGGACGACCTGCCCGCATTGCAGCTGGTCGCGGCACCGCTGGCCGTCGCGCTCGGCGCGTTGCGCCTGTCCGGCGACCTGGAGCGGTCCCGCTCGCGGATCGTCGTGGCTCGCGAAGAGGAGCGGCGGCGGCTGCGCCGCGACCTGCATGACGGACTGGGGCCCACCCTGACCGGCCTGGCGCTGGCGGCCGACGCGGCCACCAACTTCCTCGACCGCGACCCCGAGCAGAGCCGACAGCTGCTGGGCTCGCTGCGCCGCGACACCCGTACGGCGATCGGAGAGGTGCGGCGCCTCATCGACGACCTCCGCCCACCGGCCCTGGACGAGCTCGGGCTGCTCGGCGCCCTCAACGAGCGGGTGGACGCGCTGCGGCGACGTGACGACGGCAGCATCGTCGACGTACGGCTCGTCGCACCCGAGGCGCTCCCCGCGCTGCCCGCGGCCGTCGAGGTCGTCGCCTACCGAGTCGCGACCGAGGCCCTGCTCAACGTGACGCGGCACGCGGGAGCGCGCGGGGCGGTCATCGAGATCAGTTGCAACGGCTCGCTCGACGTGTCCGTCCTCGACGACGGGCTGGTCGCCACGGCCTGGACACCCGGCGTGGGGCTGAGCGCGATGCGTGAGCGGGCCGCCGAGGTGGGCGCTCGCTTCGAGGCCGGTCCGACGACATCGGGTGGGCGCGTCTTCCTGTCGATCCCGCTGGGCGCCGGGTGAGCATCCGCGTCGTGGTGGCCGACGACCACCCGATCGTGCGGGCCGGCCTCACTGCCCTGCTGGGATCCCTGCCGGAGTTCGAGGTGGTTGCGGTCGCGGCTGACGGTCGGGCGGCCGTGCGTGAGGTCGTCGCCACGAAGCCCGACGTCGCTCTGCTCGACCTGCACATGCCCGAGCTCGACGGGATCGCCGCGACCCGTGAGCTCGCCCGAGTCGCTCCTTCGGTGGCGGTCCTGGTGCTGACGATGCACGACGACGACGAGTCGGTCTTCGCCGCCATGCGGGCCGGGGCTCGCGGGTATCTCGTCAAGGGGGTCGAGCAGGAGGACATCGCCCGCGCCATCACCTCGGTCGCGGCCGGGCAGGCGATCTTCGGGAACGGCGTGGCACAGCGAGTGCTCGCCTCGCTGCAGGCGCCGCCGGCTGGCGCTTCGCCGGTGCCGTTTCCCGAGCTCACGCAGCGCGAGCGCGACGTCCTGGATCTGCTGGCCGGCGGGATGAACAACGCCGCGATCGGCCACCGGCTCGGCGTCGCCTCCAAGACCGTGGCCAACCACGTCTCCGCGATCTTCCTCAAGCTCCAGGTCGCCGACCGACCAGAGGCCATCGTCCGCGCCCGCGACGCCGGCCTGGGCAGGGCGCCGACGAACTGACGGTCGTCCTCCTGGCTCAGGAGGAGCCGTCGCGGCGGTGTGACGCGCAGCGTAGGGGGTGTACTGCTGTTGCCGGAGACCGTGCTCAGCAGAGATGCCTACCCCGTCCTCATTCCTGCGGCGATGTGAGGGTGCGGGCGGCCCGGGTGGAGAGCTCGATCGCCTCGCGGACCGCACGACGTGCCCGCCCAGTGACGTGTACGACGAACAGGCGCGCCGCCACGGCCGGCCCGGGAGGGATGAAGCCGAGCTGCGACATCATCCCCAGGTCGTCTCGCACCGCACGGTGTGTGGTCGTGCGGCCGTCCCGGACCTCGAAGATGTGCACCTGCTCAGCCGTGAATCGCACACCTGTGGCTGGAAAGACTTCGGGCGAGCGGCCGGGCGGAAAGACGACGAAGGGCCCGGTGTGGACGGCGTGCATCCGCACCTGGCAGAAGACCTGGTCGGCGTTGACCGCGTAGGCGATCTCCTCGAAGCGCAGTTCGGAGAACGCCGAGCGTAGCCACGCGCTAGTGGCCAGAAACCCAGCGACCCCGGGCTCGGCACAAGCTGGCGGCTCGTCGGAGGCCATGTAGTTGACGTGGTCCGGCGAAATAGTCCGTTGGGCCAGCGCCGGATCGCCGGACTCCATCGCTCGGAACTGGGCGCGGACGACCTCTATTGCGCTCGGCTCCTCCAGCGCCGACCGCAACGGCTCCTCGGAAGCCAACACCCGCTGCGACTCACTCATGTTTGAGATCCATTTCTCATCAGACTTACTACCTAGTCATCAGACTAGCATGCTACTGACTGGCTGGTGACTACGATGGGGCGGTGGCCAAGGCGACCGCTGGGAGCACTGCACCGACGAGGCGACAGTTACAGGCGGCCCAGACACGGACTGACATTCTCGACGCCGCCCGCAGCCTGTTTCTGAGTACAGGCTTCGCCGCCAGCTCTATCGACGACATTGCGCGGCTGGCCAACGTCGCCCGGGCCACAGTGTTCGCGACACTCGGCAGCAAGGTGGAACTCCTCAAGCTGTTACGCGACCAGGCCTTGGCCGGCGACGACGAGCCGGTTCCGATCCGCGAGCGGGCCTGGTTCCGTGAGGTAGTCGACGAACCCGACCAACGCCAGGCCGTGCACCTGCATGTACGCAACATCGCCTCCATCAACCAACGGGCCGCCGGGATCGAAGGCGTCCTCGCCGCAGCGGCCGACGCCGAGCCACAGTTGCGCGACCTGTACGCCGAGAGTCTGCGGCAACGCTCGATCGGGGCACGTACCGTGGCCGACCTGTTGAAGAAGAAGGGGGCCCTACGGGCGGGCGTTAGCCTCGACCACGCCGCCGACCTACTCTTCGCCCTCGGGGGGCCCGACCTCTACCGACTCCTCGTTGACCAGCGCCGATGGTCGACCAAGCGCTACCGGGCCTGGCTCGCCGACACGCTCATCGCCCAGCTGATCGGGTAGTGCGAAGGCATTGCGCAACCCGGAGCGACACGACTCGGACAACCTCTGCGTACATTCCCGGGCAGCCAACGTTGGACAAGCCGAGTGGCAGGCCCAGACCTATCGTCGGTATCGAGCACTCGCGACCCCATTTCGCCGCCCTGTCCTGTGCGCCGATCCTCGGCTTGCCTACGCGGCGAAAGGACGCATCTAAATGGCGATCCCTGCCGCCTACCTGTCCAAGTCACCCCTCGAGGAAGGCGCTGAGATTCGCTAGAGAAGACGTGAGCCCTGCTGCGTGGTCGCGGGCCGCGATGCCGTCCGGAACGTTCCGTGCCTCGATCTGGACGTCGGTCCCCTCCTCCCCTCCTTCAAGAATCCAGTCCATGTGCATAGTCCCCTGGAAAGCGGGGTCATCCGACTCGAACTCGACCTCCTGCTCGAGTCGCTCGCCCTGGACAAGACGCACAATGCGAACCTGGGTCACGTCAGAGTCGGCGGACGACTTGCCGGGAGCCTGCGAGCCGGCGTCATAGGTCAGGACGAGCTGGTAAGAGCCGCCGTCTCGCATGTCGAAGCGCTCGAAGCGCCCGCGCATGCCTTTTGGAGGAAGCCACGTTTGGAGCGCGTCCCGGTCCACCAGGGCCTCGAACACCTTCGCCTGGTCGAGGTGGATGAGGAGGCTGGCCCGGTCCGTTCTGCTCATGCACAAACGTTAGCCTCGCTCCACCCGCGAGGCATTGCCCGCCTCGTGTTGCTGGCCGAGGCGGCTACCCGAGCATGCTCAGACGCGGCGGAGTGACGCAGCCCCCGTTACGTGCCGGGCATCCAAGATTGGCGGACCACGTCAGCCACGGTGGCCGCAAATCCGGCGGGGTTCTGTATGCCCATGGGGTGCCCGACGCCGGGGACGATGCGAAATCCCATGCCCGAGTCCGCGAGGAACTTCTCGTACTCCGGCTCCGGATCGCTGAGCTCCCCGTGGAGGTACCAACGCGGCATTTCCAGGCCCACCAGGACGCGCGCGAGCTCGCGGTCATCGTCGACGTCCATCGAGACCGCCTCCCGGTGGATCGCCCGTGGATCAACCAAGCGGGTGATCCCTAGATGCACGGCCGCGACGCCAGCATGATCGGCGAGGCCACTATCGGCCAGGTCGCTCAGCAACTCTGGGTACCCCGTGCTGACGAAGTCATCCTCGCTCTGGCCGTCGAGCATCCCGCCGCCCTCGGGGGCAGGGTCGTTGATCTCTGGGCCACCTTCGGCCAGCACCAGAAGCGATACGACATCAGGGCGGGCGGCGGCGACATTAATGGCAACCGAGGCGCCCATGCTGTGCCCGACGATCCCGCAGTCGGTGAGGCCCAGACTGTCGATCAAGGTCACGATCGTGGCGGCGTGGTCCTTCATCGAGTAGGTGAACGAATCCGGTCGGTCGCTGTAGCCGTGACCGAGGAAGTCGATCAGCAGCGACCGCTGCCCGGACAGTTCGGGCTGGACCGCGGTCTCCAGGAGTTCGCCAGTGGACGTGCATTGCCAGCCGTGGAGCCAGAGCAGTGGTGGGTCAGCGCCCGGGATCACCGCGAAGCGCAGGAATGACTGCTGATCAGGCAGGTAGATGGCTTTCATCCCGCGCCTCCACGGTTCGGTCAGCCTTCCGACGCCTAGCCGATCGCGACGGTACGCCGGTACCGCGGCCCTGACCACCATCTGGCTGGGACGACTGGAAGACGCCAACGGGGCGCCGCGATGATTGAGGCCGCGCGGTCGGCTTTCTGTGGTCCGGGATTCGCGGCGGAGTGACGCAGCAGCCGGAGATCAGCGCCGCGCGTCAGCTGAGCAGATCGGCGAGGATCTCGCCCCAGTGCTCGACCACGACCAAGTGACCGGACTCCTCCCAGGTCCTGACTCGGGTTCGAGGAATCCGCTCGGCCCAGAAGCCCAGGTCTTCGATGCGTTCTATCGGGTCCTTTCCGCCGTGCCAGAGGTGAAACTCGATACCGATGTCCTCCAAGGCGAAGCCCCAGGGAGCGAGACTGGCCGCGGTACCCCACGCGATGCCCCATGCACCCTGGCGGACCGCTTCACGTTCCGCCGCATAGAAGGCAGCCGCGAACTCGGGGTCCTCGAGATAGCGAAGATCCGATGGAGTTGAGAATGCGTTTGCCGCCATTGCTGCGGGATCTTCCCGTATCGAGTCGACCCAATCCGCGTCCAGCTCGGCGGCCAACGCTCGACCGGCTTCAGGGTCGGATCGGGCGACGAGGTGGATCTGACGGTCGACGTCACCAAGCAGTTCGAGCGCCCCCGGCTGTTCGTCGACGGGCCACCATGCCCCGCAGACGGATCCGGCGCCGGCAAGGCGATCACCCAAAACCGCGGCAGCAGCCGCGGAATACATCCCGCCAGCCGAAATGCCGACCACCCGGAACTCATCGACCCCGAGCGCATCCACCAGCTGTGACAAATCATCAGTCCAGGCTCGCAGCGAGGGAATCGCCGGAGCCTCGGAGCCGCCGTAACCAGGGCGGTCAGGCATCACCAGGCGAACGCCGGACGTCTGCGTCGCAACGGGATCCGGGCACAACAGCCGGGACAACGGGGTGCCATGGATCGCAAGCACGACCGGTCCATCCGGGACGCCCCACTCCGTGAAGGCCAACGTCCGACCATCAGCCAGTTCCATCGTCTGATCCACGCGAGGTTCGAACATCCGGCTACCCCTTCCCAACCACACCCAGCCGATCAAGCCATCCCAAGGATGACTCGCCAATGCCGAGGCGTCGAGCGAGACTGGGCGCGAACAGGTCGGAGGTGTACCGATGGTGCCCGAGAACGAAGATGTCGTGCGCCGATTCATCGCCGAACTCTGGAATCGCGGTGATCTGAGCGTCGCGGACCTGCTGATCGCACCGGCGCACGTTCACCACCTTGGTGGCGGCGAGTATCACGGGCCGGAGGGGGTGAAGGGACTCGTTTCCTGGCTGCGCTCGGCCTTTCCCGACCTGCGGTTCGCGATCAACGACATCGTCAGTGACGGTGACCGGGTGGTTCTCCGCTGGACCGGCTCGGGTACTCACTTGGGTGAAGGTTATGACGTCGCGCCGACCGGGAGACGAGTCGAGTGGACAGGGACGGACTGGTTCCGACTGACGAGTGGCCAGATCTGTGAGGTCTGGGCCATCGCGGACGGGGGGGCCTTGCGCGATCAGCTCACGCCAACTGTCGCCGACGAATAAGCCACCAACACCGCAGAATGACCGGTCACAAGCAAGAGTCAACCGAAACTGCAGCAGACCCCCGGGACGCCCTGGCCGACTACGAACGTGACCTTGTGGCTGCAGGCAAGGCTCCCGACACAGTGCACACATACGTCGACCGAGCAGAGCGGTTCATCAGATACCTTGTCGGCACCTACACGCCCTGATGCTGAAGCGACCGGCTCGCGCTCAAGGAGCGGTGACGCCTGGACGCAATCGATCTGAGATCACTAGCCCTCGCGACGGAGTGCCTCGACATCCAACGACCCCTCCGCGGTGACGTATGGGTTGCCCTGAACGGAGAGACCGAAGAGAGCGTAGACACTCTTCAAGGATTCGTAGGAGTCCCTAGCGAAGTCCCCGTTGGCAGTCCACATGTGGGTCCAGTCGTCTGTGCTTGCCAACTCCGGGCGGCCTTGGAACGGAAACTCGACGTTGGCGCCCGGAGCCAACTCCACCGGCGGAACGGCTGATTCGAAGTAGTGGGCCGCGAGGTAGTGCGTCCACCGACCAGGCGCCAAGGGCATGACCTGCTCCGAAACGAACCGGAAGTACTCAACCGTTGCTTCGGAGAGCGCGACCACGTTCAGCCGTCCAGGCTGTCCTCGCTCCTGGCTCGCCCACGCCAGAAACTCATCGTCCGCGAGGGCGCCAGCCGACACCACCCCGTGCGTAGATACACGCAACGCCATACGCGGGTCGGTGACAGCCAGCCACTCGCCTTCGCGAGTGAGCGGGACGTACGGGTTGAAGAAGTTGAAGCCATGCGGCCGCAGAGGGCGCTGACCACGCATGTACTCAGGAAGCTTCGTCGTCCACTCGTCGAGCAGGTCTGGTTGGCCCGCGGGCCACGAGTGCCAGAGCAAGACCGGCTGTCCGCTGTCCCAGCCCTGACTTCTCAACAGATTCGTGCTCAGCTGGCTTGCGTCAGGACCGCTGGACGCCGGGGTTGGAGGCCGAGGCTCGCGGAAATTTGCTCCATATCCGTCGTTGACGAGGCGATACACCTCGTCCGCTGAGTGATAACGCACCGGATCCATGTACCGGACCGGCAGCACCACGCCTGGCACGAGCGCGTCCCCTTCGCCCTGCATCTTTCGGACCAGAGCAAACCGCTCTGGCTCGGGCAGCGCTTGCACTGAGACGACCAGGTAACCCGATTCCGAGTTCGCCTTTGCCCGAGCCGCAGGAAGGCCCGCTGGATGCCTGTACGAATGGAACTCGACCACGGGTGGAGGGACGACGAGGTCCTGAATAACGTCGAGCATGCGGGACGTATCCAAGAGCTCGATGCGCGAACGGCCAGAGGGCCGATGCGGTCTCGCCTGGAACGGAGCTCTCCTTACTCGTAGCAACGCCAAGTACGATCACGCCCCCGCTTGCGTTTCCGAAGGCGGCTACGTCTTTGGCGGAAGCTCAAACTTGTCCTTTGGTCTGTTCAGGTCATACGGATCACGTTTGAAGTCGACCCACGGCGACTCTGGCGTCCCGAGTACGTCCTGCGGAAGTCCCGCGCGCGAAGGCTTGAATCAAGCCCGCGAGGTCAGCCACCGCCATGCCGCCAAGGCTAGGCCCGGGGGTAGCAAACGGCCGACTAGGGCGGGCGGTCTTTCTGGGCGGTGTGACGCAGGTCGTGCTCCCGCTCTGGGGAGCACCGGCCGATTGCCCTGCGCACAGCTGGACCAGCAGGATCGTGCCCGTGCGCATCACGACCCAGAGCCAGCTCCTCGAACTGCTCGACAGCCTCTACGCCGACGGAACGGACCGGACGAGCAGCGCTGCCGCCGGCTTCTGGGACGAGCTCCTGCAGCAACCCGACCACCCGCTCAACTCTGACCTCCCCGACGGCAGCCTCGTCGCGTGGCAGGCCGCGGGCCTCCTCACCGACCAGCCCAGCCCGACCGCCCAACCCACAGCCCTGGACATCGGCTGCGGCCTCGGGCGCAACGCGCACTGGCTGGCCACGCAGGGCTTCACCGTCACGGGCATCGACATCGCGCCGTACGCGATCGCCGAGGCCGGCCGCCGAGCCGGCCACACCGGCCCGACCTGGCTGCTGCGGGACTTCGTCCGCGAGCCGGTCGACGGCGCGCCGTTCGACCTGGTCTACGACTCCGGCTGCTTCCACCACCTCGCTCCCCACCGGCGGATCTCCTACCTGGCCGCCCTCGACCAGGCCCTCGCACCCGGGGGCCGGTTCGGCATCTGCACGTTCGCGGCCGGCCGGATGGGCAGCACCGCCAGCGACGCCGAGCTGCTGCGGCAGGGCCACCTCGACGGCGGCGTCGGCTACACCCTCGACGAGCTGCGCCACATCTTCGCCGACCTCGAGCTGATCGACGCCCGGCCGATGCCCGGCCAGGAGACGCTCGACCAGCCGGCCTTCACCATGGACTTCCTCAACGTCGCGCTCTTCCGCCGGCCGGTCTGAGATCAGCCAACTTCAATCGGGAGGTCGAGAAGGCATGAGGATCGCGGTGCTGTCCGACACCCACGCGCCGAGGTTCTGGAAGGGCTGCCCGCCAGCAGTCGCCGAGCATCTCAACGGAGTGGACCTGATCCTGCACGCCGGTGATGTCTGCACGGCCTCGGTGCTGATCGAGCTCTCGGCGTACGCGCCGGTGAGGGCGGTCCTGGGCAACAACGACGGCCCGGACGTCGAGGAGTGGGGCGCACCGCCGGTGCTCGAGCTCGACCTCGACGGGTTGCAGGTCGCGATGCTCCACGACAGCGGCCCCAAGGCGGGTCGGCCGGCCCGGCTGCGACGGCGCTTCCCCGACGCCGCGCTCGTCGTCTTCGGCCACTCGCACATCCCGTGGAACGTCGTCGCCGACGGTCAGCGGACCTTCAACCCCGGATCGCCGACCGACCGGCGCCGCCAACCGCGCGGCACGATGGGGATCGTCGTCGTCGAGGCCGGCCAGCTCCTGTCCGCCGACATCGTCCCGGTCACACCGGACGCGGCCGCGCCGTCCCACCCAAGGTGAGAACTAGCTGCTCATGACCTGCTGGAAGGCGCGGTTGTACTTCGTCTCCTCGGCGTCGGTGAGGCCGCGGAAGACGTGGGCCCGGGCCAGGATCTCGGGAGTCGGGAAGATCAGGACGTTCTTCGCGACGTCCGGGTCGCTCTTCAACAGCACCTGCTGCGAGCCGACCACCGGCGAGATGTAGTTGACCCAGTCCTCGACGTCGGCCATCACCTCGGCCGAGTAGTAGTAGTCGATCAGCCGCTCGGCATTCGCCTTGTGCCGCGCCAGGTTCGGGATCACGAAGTTGTCCGACCAGTAGACGTGCCCCTTGGCCGGCAGCGCGTAGCCGAGCTGCGGGTTGTCGACCTGCAGCTGCACGATGTCGCCGGTGTACGCCAGGCACGCCGCCGTGCGCCCGGCGGCCAGGTCGTCGGTGTAGTCGTTGCCGGTGAAGCCCTTGATCTGCCCCGCCGCCTTGGCCTGGGCCAGCCGCTGGCATCACCCGGTCGAAGTCCGCGTCGGTGAACGTCGCCGGGTCGATGCCCATGTCGAGCATGGTCAGGCCGACGGTGTCCTGCATCTCGGTCAGCAGCGTCACCTTGCCCTTGAGCGCCGGGTCGTCAGCAGCTGCGAGATCGACTCGACCTTGCGGCCGCCAGTTGCCTTGGGGTTGTAGCCGATCCCGGTGAAGCCGCTCTGCCACGGCAGCGAGTAGCGGCGACCCGGGTCGAACTGCACCTGCTTCAGCGCCGGCTGCAGGTTCGCGGCGTTCGGGATGTTCGCGCGGTCGAGGCTGCTGCACGTAGCCGTGCCGGATCAGCCGCGCCACCATCCAGTCGGTCGCACACCACACGTCCCGGCCGGTGTCCTGACCCGCGTCGAGCTGCGGCTTGACCAGCGTGTAGAACTCCTCGTTGTCGTTGTAGTCCTCGGTGTAGTGCACCGCGATGCCGGTCTTCTTGGTGAACGCGTCGAGGGTCGGCCAGTCACCGCTGTCGTCGCCGACGTCGATGTAGTCCGGCCAGTTCGACCAGTTGACAACGCGTTCCGCGCGTCGACCGATCACGCGCCGGCCCTGCTCGCCGGCTTCGACGGCGACTCGCCGGCAGCCCGCGAGGACGCCGACCGCCGCCGCTCCCAGCCCGATCATCGCCGTACGCCGCGTGACCAGCCCGCGGGCCAGGCTCGGAGGCAGGCTCGACATCGATGGCCGGACGCTCGCTCGGCGCTGCCATCAGCTGCTCGAGATCAGCGCGTCGAGGAACGCCGAGCGGATGTCGGCGGGATTGGCGACCGTGTAGCTCCGGCCCTTCGTCGCTGCCGAAATGCGTTGCAGCGTCTCGACATCCGCGTCCGGCCCGATCGCGATCGTGATGATGGGCAGCGGCCTGGACGCTGACGTCTCGCTGCGCAGCCGGCTGAGCAGGGCGGCCAGGTGGATGCCGGACGTGTCGGTGTTCGCGCCGTCGGTCAGCAGCACGACGGAGTTGACCAGCGCCGGGTCCCAGCCCGAGCGCACCCGCTCGTACGCCGCGATGGTCGTGGCGTAGAGACCGGTGTTGCCGCCGGTCTGCTTCGGCAGTGCAGCGGTGGCCCGCAACAGCTTGGCCCGGCGGACGTCGCCCGCCGGTCGCGGCTGCCCAGCGGGCCGAGCGAGACCAGCTCGCTCCAGTCGCGATGCTTCGCGCGGTCGACCGAGAAGCCCCACAGGCCAAGGGACGACGAGTCCGGGAAGAAGTCGACGGCCGCCCGCGCCGCTGACGCCGCGAACCTGATCTTGGACTCGCCGCCGGCCGTGTCGGCCATCGATCCCGAGAGGTCGATCACCGCCAGCGTGCGGTTGCCGCGCCGCGCGGCGTTCCAGACCCGCAGCCCGTCCGAGACCTGGTCGTTGGAGGGCCGGCTCAGCGAGACGGCCTCCGCGGCCGGCCCACCCGCCGTCGACGGACGCCGGACCCGGCCGAACCTGGGAGCGACCGCAGGTGAGCCGGTGGGCTGCGGGGCGCCGGGCAGCGGGTGGCCGGCCGGGTCGCGCAGCCCTGCGGCCGCGAACCGCGAGCGCGCGTAGGCCGAGTGCAGCTCGGCCACCAGCGCCGTCGCGGCGTCCCGCCGGGCCGGGTCGCCACCGGGCCGGGAGAACTGCGCGACCGGGTAGTCCAGCGACAGCGCGGCACCGCTCGGGTAGATCGCGCCCGCCTGGAGGCCGGCCGTCGTCGCCGGCCGCGGACACCACCGCCTGCTCGCTGCTGGGGAAGGCCGCGGCCGTCGCCGGGTGGTCCGCAGGGCCAGGAAGCCGGACGCCGCACTCGGCATCGCGGTCCGGGAGAGCCCGACCAGCGTGCTGACCAGGCCGCGCGTGGGCGCCGCGCTCTTGCCGTCGAGCGCCGACTGCACCGTCAGCAACGTCAGCAGGCCGGCCGTGTCGGTCGCCGGGTTGGTCATCGCGATCCCCGACGGCTGGCCGAGCGTCTGGGCCCAGGTCCGACGCCCGGCGGCAGCTACGGCGGCCGTCGCCCGGGCCGAGCCGGTCGCCAGCACCAGGGGCGAGCTCGCGACCGCCGGGTAGGTCCAGAGGCTGCGGGCCGGGCTGTCCTCGCCGTCGGTCTGCACCCGCAGCCGTTGCAGCCAGATCGAGGAGTCGGGGACCCAGAGGTCCGGCACCGTCACGTCCGGCCGGGCCAGCACGGCCTGCTCGCTCGCGCTGTTGGTGCTCGTCACCGTCACGGTGGGGCAGACGCCGCCGAGGTCCGGACGTGACTGCGACCAGTGGGTCGCGATGTCCCGCAGGGTCGGCGCGATCGACGGCGCGCCCACGACCGCGACGGCGACCCCCGACGTACACGCGCTGCTCGAACCGGCCGCCGGCGAGGACCCGGGCCGGCCGGCCAGGTAGTACGCCGCACCCACGACGAGCGCGAGGACCACGACGGCCGCCGTGACGAGCAGGCCGGTCCGCCGGCGCCGGCCGCCGGTTCGCCCTCGACGACGAGGGCGCGAGGTCGCATCCACATGTCGGCCGGCCATGACCTCGAGCTCCTCGCGCAGGGATGCAACTCAAGGCTGAGAATCATCTGAAATCGCCTGCGCGTCAACGCGATCGGCGAATTGCGGTAGTTGGGGAGGGCCGGCCGCCAGCCGCTGTCACTCGCGGGCCACCACAGGTGCCGCAGGGTAGTCAGCCCAGGGTAGTCAGCCCACCAGCGGAGGTCACCGCCACACTGTCGCTAACCGGGCAGCGGCTCCAGGAACACCAGCGGGATCTCGCGCTCCGTCCGGGTCTGGTAGTCGCCGTACCCGCTATAGCGCTCCACGACCTGCGGCCACAACGTCGCCCGCTCGTCCGCCGAGGCGATCCGCGCCCGCCTCGGCTCGGCAGGCCCACCGCGCAGGCTGACCCGCACGTCCGGGTTGTCCCGCAGGTTGAGGAACCAGGCCGGCGCGTTGTCGTCACCGCCCCGCGACGCCACGACGACCAGCGCATCCCCCACCTGGACCGGCGACGTGAGCATCACCGTCCGCGGCCGACCGCTCCGCCGACCCACGGTCGTCAGCTCGAGCGCCGGCATGCTGGCCACGGTCCAGCCGGCCCGGCCACCGGTGGCCTTGAGCACCACGCGATGGACGGCGTTCATCGCCTTGAGGACCGCGTCGCTCGGCACGCCTGCAACCTAGCCGCGCCGGTCCGCCGCGTCGCACCGCCGTACGCAGGTTCGCCAGGCACGATCGAGGGCGACCGCACGACCCGCACCGAGGAGACCTCATGCCCGCAGACCCCGACGTCTCGTCCACGACGACGACCGCCGTCGCACCGCCACCGCGGGCGATCCACCCGACCGTGCAGGCCCAGCTGGCCAAGCGCGCCGCGAGCCTGCAGCTGCGGGTCGCCGACGGGATCACGGCGTTCGCCGGCTCGATGAAGTTCGTCTACGTGCACATCGTGCTGTTCGCCGCGTGGATGCTCGTCTTCGAGAAGAGCCCGTGGCCGACGCTGACCCTGGTCGTCTCGCTGGAGGCGATCTTCCTGTCGACCTTCGTGATGATCGGCCAGAACCGGGCCGCGGCCTTCCAGCAGGCCAAGGCCAACCACGACTTCAACGAGCAGGAGCTGGAGCTCAAGACCAACACCCAGCTCACCCGTGAGATCCACGCCCTCACCACCGAGCTGCACCGCAGGGTGTTCGACGCCCCGGGAACCGACGGCTAGGAGTTCTCCTCGACGTACTGCTCGGGGTCCTTGTCCCGATCGTCGACGCCCTGGCCGAGGGGATGCTGGTAGGAGAAGACCAGCCAGCGCATCGCCAGCCGGTGCCTCAGCGCGAGCGGGGCGTTCTTCCGGAAGTCCGGCAGCCCCTCGCGCTCCTCCTCCTCCAGGTGCTCGCCGTTCTCCTTGCGGGCGTCGTTGACGGCCGCCCACCACGCGTCGGTGCCGGCGTCGTGCCGGCGGCTCTCCGCGACGGCGTCCCGGATCTTGTTGTGGTCGCCGATCGCGTCCTCGGTCTCCTCGTCCGGGTCGTCGCCCTTCTTCAGCAGCGCGGGGTAGAAGATCCGCTCCTCGGCGTCCGCGTGGGTGTCGAGGCGGGTCGCGAGCGGCTCCCAGATCGCGGTCATCTCCTCGACCGTCTCGGCCTCGTCGAGGTAGAAGAACTGCCGCCGGAACCACTCGTGGTCGGCGAAGATCAGGTCGGTGATGTCAGCCACGGCCCCAGCGTCGCCGAAAGCGTGGACTGCGGCCACCTGACGGAGGGCACTCGGGCCCAGACCGGCCGTACTTCCAGAGACCTGCCCCCAGTCCTGGGGGACCGGCCCACCCAGATCGCCTCCAGCTGCGACGCACACAACCGCTGGGCTCGATGCTGACGGTCAGCAGCCGCTCTGGTTGCGACTCAAGGTGAGGAAGTCCCGCCCTTGCACGACGTGCTGCCGGCCGTCCACTTGGTAGCTGATCCGCGACGCGTTCGAGCCCGTGCGGTCGTCAGTTGCCAGCACCTCGACCACCAGCTGGTACCGGCCACGATCGGCCGGCTCCCCGCCCTGCGCGGTGAGGACGGCCGGGAGCCTGATCCGGTCGCGGAACCCGGCCGGCTGCTGGGACCGCGTCAGCCCGGGCCGGTCGGTGAACGAGCCGACGCCGCCTCCGGGCGCGAAGGACACGCCGACGACCTTCAGCCGCCCCGGGCCGCCGATCATCTCGACGGAGGTCACCGTGATCCGGGCATCGCCGTGCACCCGGAAGTAGTCCAGCCCGAAGACAGTGGGCGTGCGCTGGAGGTCCTCCCAGTCCGCCGCGTCGACGGCCGCTTGGCACAGGCCCCCTGGCTCACCGTCCACTGAGAGCACGGTTGCGCCGCGTGAGCAGCTGACCAGGACCGTCGCCACCACACAACCAACAGCGACCACCCGTGCAGAGCGACGGATCACTAGCCCGGGTAGACCGAGCTGTGCACCATGATGAGCCCCGGCTTGCCGCCCGGGTAGTCGTTCTTGCCGCACACCGGGTGCCCTGTGCTGCCCATCGAGTACCTGATCGACGCGGTGGAGCTGTAGCCGGTCTGGGCGGAAAGGTCGATGCCGATCTTCGCCGAGATCTCGACGCCTCCGCTGATCGTCGAGGCAGTGGACGTGGAGAACGTGGGTGAGGTCCCCTCTCGGTATCCGACGCACTTGCCCATGGCAACGTCGCCGACGCTGTGCCAGTCAGCGCCGCCGGCATAGGAAACCGGCTTCGCGGAGTAGTAGCTCGGCGACGTGTTACAGAACGTGTAGTACTGGTGATAGTCGAAGTCGCTCGTGTATCCCTCGTTGACGGCACCGACGATCGTCTTGAACGTGTTGCTCGTGCTGTCACTCTGGGTCTTCGACAGGCCGATGGTGCCGTTGCCGGCGTACCCGCTCGACGATCCGCTGTAGGAGATGGCTGCTCCGAGCTGACTGGACTGACCGTGGTGATAGGTGAACAACTGGCTGACGCTGCTGGCGTCGCTGAATCCCTCGCCGACGACGCTGTGTCGTGGCAGCAGATCCGCCTTGTAGGACGTGGTGCAGGCGAACGGAGCGACATCATTGCCGGCTCGGGTGGGAACCGCGCGCGTGGTGGCCGGGCGCGCGTGCAGGACGATCGAAGCGGCGGACGGGTTGGGGCGCAAGACCCGGGGCTGGCCGGCCGACCGCACTCGGATGGTATTCCCGGCCCCATCACTCCCTGACCTGACGGAGCCGCTGAAGAAGCTGTTGGCTGCCCAGTTCGGGCCGGCGCTCATCACCTGGAAGTTGACCAGGTTGCCTGGCGAGACGGCGTGGGAGAGGTCAAGAGAGTCCGGCGCGCTCAATCTCCACGCGCCCGTCGAGGTGGTGGTGCCCCGCGACACCACGTTCTCGCGATAGGTCGTTCCGAGTGTCATCTTCGCCAGGGTCGTCGTAGACGGTTCGAGGATCAGCACAACCGCGGCGCCCACGACCGGCCGGCCCGCGGGCGACAACAGTCGGCCCTGGGCGAGAGCCGGCGCGCCGAGATGGGCGGAGTCGGGTGCGAATGCCACGGAGGCGTTGAAGACCGTCGATGTCAGGCGCTCTGAGCCCGCGTGCGATGCACCCGCAGTGACCAGGCTGGAGAGAGCCAGGGCCGCGCTCAGGACCGCGCACTGAGCGCTCACGCGAATGCGCTGGGAAACCGGCATCAGAGCCCCCTGGGTCGTCTTGCGAGTGACCAAAGATCGCTTATTCATGTCTATGATGTCAATAGTCCTAAACATCCGAGTCGCGGCTGCTGGCTATCTTGACGGCATGGTCAACCAGTCTCCGGCGATCGAGGTCGAGGTCGGCGACCGCGCGGTCCGGGTCACGAACCCGGACCGGGTCTACTTCCCGGCCCGCGGTGAGACCAAGCTCGACCTGGTCAACTACTACCTGTCGGTCGGTGACGGCGTCGTCAACGCGCTGCGCGAGCGCCCGTGCATGATGCATCGCTTCCCCACCGGCATCAGCGGGGAGAAGGTGCACCAGAAGCGTCTCCCCCACGGCGCGCCGCCCTGGGTCGAGACGGTGCGCGTGCACTTCCCCCGGTACAACCGGGATGCCGACGAGCTGTGCGTCACCGAGCTCGGCAGCGTGATCTGGGCCGTGCAGATGTCGACCGTGGAGTTCCATCCCTGGAACTCGCGGCGGGCCGACACCGAGAAGCCGGACGAGTGGCGGATCGACCTCGACCCGATGCCGGACTGCCCGTTCACCCGGGTCCGCCGCATCGCCCACGTCGCTCACGAGGTCCTGGACGACCTAGGAGCCGTCGGTTGGCCGAAAACCTCTGGTGGCAAAGGGATGCACATCTACGTGCGGATCAACCCGGCGTACGGGTTCAAGGACGTACGCCGGGCCGCCTTCGCCTTCGCCCGCGAGGTCGAGCGGCGCGCGCCGGACGACGTCACGACGACCTGGTGGCGCAAGGACCGTGACCCCGCAATGCTTTTCGTCGACTACAACCAGAACGCCCGTGACCACACCATCGCGTCGGCGTACTCGGTCCGCGGCAACCCGGAGGGCACGGTCTCCACCCCCATCGACTGGAGCGAGGTCGACGACGTCCTCCCCGGCGACTTCACCATCGCGACCGTGCCCCGGCGGTACGCCGAGAAGGGCGACCTGCACGCCGGCATCGACGACGCGGTGTTCGACCTCGAGCAGCTGCTGGAGTGGGCCGACCGCGACGAGCGGGCCGGCGCCGAGGGGCCGGCCGACCCCGACAGCACCGACCACGCAGCACCGACAGCTGACTGGCCGAGAGCCCGCTGATGCGACGCGCCGTCGTGACCGCCGACCGCCAGGTCCGCCTGCTCGAGGTCGAGGCGCCGGTGCCCGGACCCGGCGAGGCCCTGGTCCGGATGACGCTGACCGGGCTGTGCGGCTCCGACCGGCACGCCATCGCCGGGCGGCACCCCTTCATCACGCTGCCGTACGCGCCGGGACACGAGGTGCTCGGCGTGATCGAGCAGGCGAGCGAGGACGGGACCACGCACGCCACCCGGCACGCACCTCAGCCGGACGCGACCCCCGAGCTGCGACCCGGGCAGCGCGTCGTCGTCGAGCCCACGCTGCCCTGCTGGGACTGCAAGCAGTGCGGCTCCGGCCGGGAGAACCTCTGCGAGCGGCTGCGATTCTTCGGCTGCGGCCACGACCAGGGCGGCCTGAGCGACCTCTTCACCATCCCGCTCGAGCGCCTGCACCCGATCCCGGGCGACCTCGACGACCGCCGCGCGATCCTGGTCGAGCCGCTGTCGACGCCGGTGCACGCCGTACGCCTGGCCGGCCCGGTCGACGGCAAGGCGGTGGCCGTCCTCGGCGGCGGCCCGATCGGCCTGCTCACCCTGCTCCTCGCCCGCCGGGACGGCGCGGCCCGCGTCGTCCTGACCGACCGGCACGAGTCGAAGCTCGCCCAGGCCCTGGAGCTCGGCGCCCACGCGAGCATCGACGCCCGGGCGCCGGACGTCGCCCGCAGCGTGCGAACGGCGCTGGGCGAGAGCGCCGACGTCGTCTTCGACTGCGTCGCCACCCAGGCGAGCCTGGACCAGGCGATCGAGCTGGCCGGGAAGGGCGGCATCGTCGTCGTGGTCGGCGTCGCGAGCCGGGCGGTGACCCTCCCGCTGCCGCAGGTCCAGGACCAGCAGATCCGGGTGCAGGGCAGTGCGACCTACCTGCCGGAGGACTTCCGGCGCTCGATCGAGCTGCTGGGCCAGGGTTTCGTCGACCCGGAGGCCTTCATCACGGCGGCGTACCCGCTCTCCGACGCCGCGGCTGCCTTCGCTGCGCTGGCGACGGGCGAGCATCTCAAGGTGGTCGTCGCCGGTGAGCCACCGTGAATCGAGTCGCTGGGAATGAGGTACCTCACGACCGCGGATAGGTAGTCCGACCGATGTGCGTGGATCCACGGCGCAGCAGGCTTCGAGGTGCGGGAGCCGGAGGGGCTCCCACTCGAAGAGGAGAACGCCGTGAGTGTCGCGACAGGTCAGTACTCCTGGGCGATGCAGGGGGAGCTGTGGAGTGCCCGGGCGCTCGACTGGGCCAACCACCAGGAACCCCAGTTCCACGAGATCTACACGGCCGTTCTCGGCGCCGTGCCCAAGGTCGCCGGACAACGGATGCTGGACGCCGGATGCGGTTCCGGTGCGTTCATCCGCCGTGCGGCCAAGCACGGCGCCATCGTGACCGGGCTGGACGCCGCCGTCGGGCTGGTGGCCATCGCCCGCAAGCGGGTGCCCGAGGCCGACCTGCGGGTCGGCGAGATCGAGATGCTGCCCTACGGCCGCGAGTCGTTCGACATCGTCACGGGCATCAACACCTACTTCCACGCGGCCGATCCGGTCGCGGCACTCGTCGAGGCCCGTCGAGTGCTGAGGCCGGGCGGCCGCGTGGTCGCAGTGACCTGGGGCCGGCCGGAGCAGTCCGACGCCTCGGGCCACCTCTTCGCCGCGCAGGACCTCATGCCGCCGACGCCCGACGGCCCGCTCGACCCGTTCCAGTTCTCGGCGCCGGGGGCACTCACCGACCTGGTGGAGGCGGCCGGCTTCCAGGGCGCCGAGGTGCACGAGGTCAGCAGCACCTGGGACTACCCCGACCAGTCGACCCTGCTGCGCGGGCTGCTGTCGTCCGGCGCGCTGGTCCGGGCGGTCGCCCACAGCGGGTCGTACGCCGTGACCTCGGCCGTCCTGCGAGCCGTCGCGCCCTACCGGATCGCCGGCGGCGGGTACCACCTCAGGAACGTCTTCCACTACGTGGTGGCGACCGCCTGAGGTCTACCTCAGGCGGTGGCGTCGACCAGGTCCAGGATGAACCGCGCTGCATCCGCGCGCTCGGTCGCGATCCGGAGCAGGGCCGGCGTCGGCTCCGCCTCCAGGTGCTCCAGCGGGAACGCCGAGAGCCCCGTGTAGAGCAGCATGAGCAGGGCGTGGGCCCGGGCCACCACGGCCGGATCCACGTCGCAGCCCTCGGCCCGCAGCCCACGGACGTACGCCGGCAGGCAGGCCGCCTCCAGGCCGGGCAGCGACGCCGCCGGACGCCGGCCGATCTGCACGTCGCCCATCAACAGCTGGCTGAGGTCGAAGCCGAGCGGCTGTGTCGTCCAGAAGCCGTAGTCGATCAGGACGAGGTCGGGCGAGTCCCGTTGCACCAGAAGGTTGTTGGTGCAGGCATCCCCATGCGCGGTGCCGAGCGGCACCCGCTCGATCTCCTCGAGGTACGCCGGCACCCGGTCGGCCGCTGCCAGCATCCGCCCGCGCAGCCGGTCGTCGAAGGCCGACGCCACGAGCGGGTGCCGCCAGATGTCGTCGCTGCGCAGCATCGGCAGGATCTGCACGGACAGCCGGCCCTCGACGTACGACCGCGCCGAGTAGCTGCGGGCCTGCTCACCGATGCTCGCCAGCTCCCGGACGCCGGGACTCGCGGCCAGCCGGCCGAGCAGGTACGCCGCCTCCGCGAGCTGCTCCCGGGTCCAGCACCGCTCGACGACGTCGACCTCCTCCAGCCAGATCGCCCCCGACTTCTCGTCCAGGTCCCGGACGGCCACGGCGGTCGGCATGGTGAGACCGGCCGGCAGCCGACCGGCCAGGTCCGAGCGGTAGATCAGCGGCTCGGTGTACCAGGGCACGCCCGCCTCGGCCATCTCGTGGAACTCCGGTGGGACCTGCGCGAAGAGCGGCGACCGGCTCCACGACTGCACGTGCTTGACGAAGAAGCGGAACGGCTCCAGGCCTCCGGGTGTCCGGACGGTCCCCTCGACCCAGTACCGGCCGGCCGTCGTGATGGCGTCGAGGTCGTACGCCACGACCTCGGCCCGGGAGTCGACCAGCGCGACCGCGGCCGGGTCCTCACCGCGAGACCGGGCCACCAGGGCCGCCAGGTCCTCGTCACTGACGTCCGCGGGGCCGAGCAGGCTGCGGTCACTCATCGGGGCCACCCTCCACAACCGGAAAGTTACTTTCCGAGTTCTCTGAAGGTAAAGTAGGTTTATGACCTCGGTCAACCCCTGGATACCGCCCGACGAGCGGCACGCAGCTCTGTTGATCGGCCTGATGCTGCGCGAGGTCGCCACCACCTTCGCCGCGGAGGACTGGAAGGGCCTGCGGCAGTCGCACTTCCGGGTGATCTTCTCGGTGCCCGGCGACGGCATCAGCATCACCGAGCTCGGCGAACGGGTCGGCATGACCAAGCAGGGGTGCGGCCAGTTCGTCACCCAGCTGGTCGGCACCGGCCACCTGAAGGTCGAGCGTGACCCCGGCGACGGCCGGACCCGGATCGTCAAGCGCACCGCCCTCGGCCACCGCACCGTCAAGCGCGTCTCGGCCCGGATCCGCCGGATCGAGGACGGCTGGGCGGAGCAGGTGGGCCGCCAGCGCTACCGGACGTTCAAGGCGGTCATCGAGCAGCTGACCCTCGGCGAGTGAGGGCCGGGTCAGGCCTCGAGCTGGGCGCCGCTGGTCAGCGCGCCCGCCGGCAGCGCGAGCTCGGACTCGGCGTACGACGTGCCCCACCGGGTCACCGACTCGCGGTCGATCGACGCGCGGTGCGCCACGGCCTGCAGGGACAGGCCGTCGAGCAGCGAGACGATCCGCCAGGCCGTGGCCTCCGGGTCGTCGCAGGCCATGACGCCCTCCGCGACGCCCTCCTGGATCGCGTCGACGAGCAGCCGCTGCCAGGCGACGTTGAGCCGGTGCGAGACCGCCCGCACCGCCGGCCGCCGCGGCGCCTCGGCCCAGGCGTCCAGCCACATCTGGAAGGCCCAGTCCTCGTCGGCGCGGGCGTAGTTCGCGAAGAACAGCGACAGCCGCTCGCAGGCGCTGCGGCCCTCGGCCATCCCGGTGCGGGTCGAGTCGAGGTCCTGGCTCGCCACCTGCTCGAAGGCGGAGGCCAACAGGTCGTCCATCGAGGCGAAGTAGTGGTGGATCAGGCCGCTCGAGGTCCCCATGTCCTCGGCGACGTCGCGCACCGTCGTACCCGCCATGCCCTTGCGGGTCATCACCGCGAGCGCCGCGTCGACGATCGCCTCGCGCCGCTGGTCTGGGGTCATCCGGGCCACGCGGGCACCCTAGAGGACTATTGCGCAAGCGTCCAATAGCGCACTAGGTTGGCCGTCATGATCAAGACCACTCCGTTCCACGAGCGGCTGAGCGAGCTCAACACGACGGGCCTCTACTGGCACTGGTCGGGCTACCTGTCGGCCCTGCGCTACGACACCTCGGCCAAGCACGAGTACTTCGGCATCCGCAACAGCGCGGGCTTCTTCGACACCTCGCCGCTCTACAAGCACTGGATCCGCGGCAAGGACGCCGAGCGGTTCCTGGGCGGCGTGATGACGCGGGACATCCGCACCTGCCGGCCCGGCCGCGCGCAGTACACGGTGTGGAGCGACGACGACGGCTACATCCTCGAGGACGGCGTGCTCTTCCGGCACTCCGACAACGAGTTCCTGCTGACCTGCGCCGAGCCCAACGTCGGCTACCTCCAGGACCTCGTGGGGCGGCTCCAGGTCGAGATCGAGGACGTCAGCGAGCAGCACGCCATCCTGGCCGTCCAGGGCCCGCGCTCGCGCGAGATCCTGGCCCAGCTCGCGCCCGAGGTGACCGACCTGCCGTTCTTCGGCCTGGTCAACGCCAAGATCGGCAAGGCCGCGGTGACCATCTCGCGCACCGGCTACACCGGCGACCTCGGCTACGAGGTCACCGATCCCGGCCGACGACGCGATCGCCGTGCTCGACGCGATCATCGAGGTCGGGAACGCCTTACGGCATGCGGCCGTTCGGCGAGGAGGCCCTCCTCATGTCGCGCATCGAGGCCGGGCCTGGTCCTGATCAACGTCGAGTTCTCCTCGGCCCGCTTCGCCTACAACGACCACCAGCGGGTGACGGCCAAGGAGCTCGGCTTCGGCTGGATGCTCAAGGGCATCGACGGCGAGGACCGGCCGTTCATCGGTCGCGACGCGATCCGCCGCGAGCTCAAGGACAAGACCTCGCGCTGGTCCACGGTCGGGCTGCAGCTCGACTGGGCCGACTACAACCGGCTGTACAACGAGGCCGGGCTGATCCCGCCCAAGGACGAGACGCCGCTGGACTACGAGTCGATGCTCTACGACGACGAGGGCGAGCGGATCGGCTACGCCACCAGCCTGATGTACTCCCCTGTCCTGCAACGCCACATCGCGCTGGCCCGGGTCCACCCCGAGCATCGCGGCCGTCGGCTCGCGGGTCAACCTCGAGCTCACGATCAACCACCAGTACCAGACGGTCGCGGCCGACGTGGCCAAGCTGCCCCTGTTCAACCCACCACGGAAGACGGCGAGCGCCTGATGGCACCGGACAACAAGCCCAAGAGCAAGCAGTACGACGCGATCATCGTCGGCGGCGGCCACAACGGCCTGGTCAACGGCGCCTACCTGGCCAAGGCCGGGCTGAAGACGCTGATCCTCGAGCGCCGCCACCTCGTCGGCGGCGCCGCGATCACCGAGGAGCTCGTCCCGGGCTTCCACTTCACGACGTTCTCCTACGCCCTGAGCCTGCTGCGGCCGGACATCATCCAGGAGCTCGAGCTGGTCAAGCACGGCTTCATGCCGATCCTGATGCCGAGCTCGTTCGCCCCGATGGAGAACGGCGACTACCTGCTGCTCGGCCAGGACCGGGACGACAACATCAAGGAGATCATGCGGCACTCGGCGCACGACGCCGATGCGATGGACCGCTACGAGCACGACATGGAGCGGGTCTGCCAGGTCGTCAAGCCGCTCTTCGACCGGGTGCCGCCGAACATCTTCGGCAAGTCCCCCGAGGACCTCGACGACATCGCCTGGCTGGTCTCGCACCTGCGCGGCGCCGCGCAGAAGGTCATGCACGACACCGTCCGGCTGCTCACCGGCAGCGCGGCCGACTTCCTCGACGACTACTTCGAGAGCGACATCCTCAAGGGCTACCTCGCGTCCTCCGGCATCATCGGCACCAAGGTCGGCCCGATGTCGCAGGGCTCCGGCCTGGTCCTGCTCTTCCACTCACCTCGGCGAGCACGACGGGCACTTCGGCTCGTGGGCGTTCCACAAGGGCGGCAACGGCGGGTTCACCCAGGTGCTGGCCCGGGCCGCGCAGGCGTTCGGCGCCGAGATCATGCTCGACGCCGAGGTCGACTCCGTCGTCACCAAGGACGGCCGGGCCGTCGGCGTCGCGCTCGAGGACGGCACCGAGATCACGGCGAAAACCGTTGTCAGCGCGCTCGATCCGCGTCGTACGTTCACCCAGCTGGTCGAGCCGCGCGAGCTGCCGAGCGACCTGGTCGAGAACATCGACGCGGATGAAGTTCCAGGGCACGTCGGCCAAGGTCAACTTCGCGCTCGACGGGCCGCCGCCGTTCCCGGCCCTGGGCGACCGCACCGACCAGTACCGCGGCTTCACCAACATCGGGCCGTCGATGGAGTACCTCGAGCGGGCCTTCGACGACGCGAAGTACGGCTGGTACAGCAAGCGGCCCTACATCGACTGCGCCGTGCAGTCGTCGGTCGACCCGGACATGGCCCCTCCCGGCAAGCACGTCATGTCGTGCTTCGTGCAGTACGCGCCGTACCACCTCAAGGGCAGCGACTGGGACACCGAGCGGCAGAACTTCGGCGACACCGTGCAGGCCACGCTCGAGTCGTTCTTCCCCGGCTTCGGCAAGATCGTGATCCACCGCGAGGTCGTCACGCCGCTCGACATCGAGCGGGTCGTCGGGCTGACCGAGGGCAACATCTTCGCCGGCGAGTTCTTCGCCCCGCAGATGTACTTCTTCCGCCCCGCGCCCGGCTAGAGCCAGTACCGCACCCCGATCGACGGGTACTACCAGTGCGGCTCCGGCACCCACCCGGGCGGCTGTGTGATGGGTGCTCCCGGCAAGCTGGCCAGCCAGCAGATCCTCAAGGACCTCGCCAAGTAGCCGCACGCCCAGCCGCCACGCAAGGTCGTGGAAGGTCCCCCGTGCCCTGGCGCGGGGGACCTTCCACGTCGCGGGCCGACCCGCGACGACACGCGCCGGCCACACCGCGGCAACCTGCCCGCAACGCTTGTGATCGAGTTCACAAGCCCTCGGGGTGCACTACGGGCAACGGCCGGCCGATGTCGTTGTTGAATTGATCGAGGGCAGATCCGGGCAACCGGCGCCGCGCAACGAAGCGCCCCTCAACCTAGGCACGACACATCCATCTGATGGAGAGAAAGAAACATGAAGCTGCAATCGACGCCCGCCGCGAGCCTTCGCGAGCTGGAGCAGTCGTACACGGAGAGCGTCAACATGGCGGTGGCCGAGGATCGCCTGGACCTGGTCGACGAGCTCGCGGCCGAGTTCGAGGTCGAGCGGCAGCGCCTGCTGCAAGCAGCCTGACCGACCACCCAGAGCCAAGACACACTTGAGGGCGGGAACCCCGTGGGGTTCCCGCCCTCAAATGTCAGGGGAGGTAAAGCTTCTTCAGCTGTCCGAACGCTGTTGCGGAACTCCCGCAAGCAGCTGACGGACCTCGGCCTCACGGTATCGGCGGTGACCGCCGAGCGTACGGATCGAGGTGAGCTTGCCCGCCTTGGCCCAGCGGGTAACCGTCTTCGGGTCAACTCGGAAGAGAGCCGCGACCTCCGCCGGCGTGAGCAACGGCTCGGCGTCAGGACTACGGGTGGCCATGGGGTCTCCTCGTTGATCTTGCAGGTTCTTGCTACAGGGACATCACGTGCGTCCGTGGCGCAGCCGAACACCACCCGACCGGGCCAACAGAGTCGGTCTTGCGGTGTAGCGAACCAGGCCAAAATCGGACCAGTCCGAGGCTAACCCTTGCTTCGTGCCGTATGCACCACGGATTCCATCGCTAACAAGCCCTAAGGCTAATGATCCCGGCACTGTTGTACGAAAGCAGTAACGGGGCCACGTGCCGAGTGTGGACGTACCCACTCAGCGTGTCCAGCAACTCGCCGTACGCTATCCCAGGGAGGAGGGTTCCGGCATCCCAGGTCGAGCGGGTCCAACCGCCCCCTACGACGTCAGCGACGAGCGATCGACCGGCAACCGGACGGGCATGGTGAGGGACCAGGTGACCGACCTGAAGACCGCCGCAACGACACCCTCGGACCGCCCAGAACCCTTGAGCCCCAACCCTTTCGGGCACGAGCAGGTCGCGTTCTGCAGCGACGCGGAGACCGGCCTGCGGGCGATCGTCGCGATCTACTCGACGGCGCTCGGCCCCGCTCTCGGAGGCACTCGCTTCTATCCCTACAACTCCGATCAGGCTGCGCTCGAGGACGTCCTTGAGCTGTCCCGGGCGATGGCCTACAAGAACGCTCTGGCCGGTCTGGACCACGGCGGAGGCAAGGCCGTCATCATCGGCGATTCCACCCGGTTAAAGAGTTCGTCGCTCCTGCGGGCATACGGGCGTTTCGTCCAGAGCCTCAGCGGCCGCTATGTCACGGCCTGCGACGTCGGCACCTATGTCGCGGACATGGACGTCGTCGCCACCGAGTGCGACTACGTCACCGGCCGCAGCGAGTCCGCGGGCGGGGCCGGTGACTCCTCCGTCCTGACGGCGTACGGCGTCTACCAGGCGATGCGGGCGGGCGCCCAACATCGCTGGGGGGCGCCGAGCCTGGCCGGCCGGACGATCGGCATCTCCGGTGTCGGCAAGGTCGGGCACCTGCTGGCCGGGCTCGCCCTCGAGGACGGCGCCCGGGTCGTGGTGGCCGACGTCGACGAGAACGCCGTACGCCGCCTGCAGGCGACCTCGCCGGACATCGAGGCCGTCGGCTCGACCGACGAGCTGGTCCGGCACGAGCTCGACGTCTATGCCCCGTGCGCGCTCGGGCACGCGCTCACCGACCAGGTCGTCGAGGTCCTGCGGGCGTCCCTGGTGTGCGGGGGAGCGAACAACCAGCTGGCGCACAGCGGCATCGCCGACCGCCTGGTCGAGCGCGACGTCCTCTACCTGCCCGACTTCATGGTGAACGCCGGCGGGGTGATCCAGGTGGCCGACGAGCGGCACGGCTTCGACTTCGCCCGAGCCCGCGAACGCACCTCCCGGATCTTCCAGACCACGCTGGACGTCCTGGCCGAGGCGGAGGCGGAGCGGGTCCCGCCCTCGGTGGCCGCCGACCGTCTGGCCGAACGACGGATGGCCACCGAGGGCTCCCCCGACCGGATCTGGCTCCCGGCCCGCTAGCGGATCCGCTCCCGGGCCGCGCGACGCACCGCACCGCCCAGCCCGACCAGCAGCAGGCCCATGACGAGCAGGCCGCTCGCCGCACCCCCCGTCTGGGCCAGCGAGGCAGCGGCGACCCCACCGGACGCCTCGTCAGCGCTCAGGCGCAGGCCGAGCACCGAGCCCGGGCCGTTCGGCGATGCCACCGAGTCGGAGCTGCCGCCGGCCGAGGTGCCGGGTGTGGGCGTGACCGGAGGGTCGACCGTGACGGGAGGGCCCGCCGGCGGGTCGGTCACCGGGTTCGTGGTCCCAGGGACGGTGGCCGCCGCAGGTCCGCAACCGGTGGAGCCGGAGCCGGCGGCACCGCCACCGACCGCGTTGCCACTCGCGTCAACTGGTACGCAGACCGGCACCAGCACCTGGTTGCCGGACAGCAGGCCGAACCGCCCCGAGGTGCTGGCCGGGCCGGTTGCCGTACCGGTCGAACCGGTCGAGCTGGTCGAGCCGGTCGAGCTATCCGCGGGCGGTTCCGCGGACGTCGACCGGGACCGGCCGAGGATGCTCACGGCGTTCCCGCCGACCCGCACCGGGGCGTTGACCGGAGCCACGACCTGGTTGCCGGACCCGGCCGAGTGCCGCCCGGAGGTCCTCGCGCCGGAGTGGTGCGAGGGGTCCGGAGTACCGGACGAGCCTGAGGGGGCCGAGCCCGAGCCGGTCGAGCCCGGCTTCGAGCCCTGCGCCGGGTGAGCGATCGAGTGGCCGAGTACGGCGATGCTGTTGCCGTCGATCGTGATCGGCAGCTGGAGGGGCACGACGACCTGATTGCCGGAGAGCAGGCTGTGCTGCCCGTCGGTGGTCTCGTCGGCGTGCGCCACACCGGCGCCGACCGCGAGCAGCCCGCCGGCGAGGATGCCGGCGCGCAAGAGTCTGGACACGTTCGCGTTCATGGTTTCTCCTGACAGGGGATGGAGAGCGGTTCGAGCCGCTCAGAGCCGCACCGGCGAGTCCGCCGGCCGGCCCCCGTCAGGCCGGGCGGGTGCTCGGACGCAGGTTGGTCGACCGGGGCGCACGGGCCCCGGCGGGTACGACGCGACGCCCGCCACCGAGGCCGAAGATCCACAGCAGGCCGCCGGCCGTCGCCGCCGTCAGCAGGCCCGCCGACGCCGCGGAGGCACCGGACGGCGCCGGCCCCGGAGCCGGCAGGGGCAGGTCGACCAGCCAGCCCGGCCGCCGCCCCGAGCCGGATCCGGCAGCGGAGCCGCCGCTGCTTGCCGGCGGGTCGGCCGCGGACGGCCCCGAGCCGCGGGCGGACACCGTGAACGGTGCTGCGCTCGGCCGGGAGGGCGCGATCCCCGGGCCGGCCAGGGCCGACGGCGACGAGAGAGTCGGGGCGATCCAGCCGGCCGAGAGGCCCGTCAGCCGCGGCATCGGAAGCAGGCCCGGCAGACCTGGCCCGCCCGGCAGACCTGGCAGGGGCAGCAGCCGAGGCAGGGCCGGGAGCGACAGGCCGGCCACGCTGGCCTCGGCGGTGGCGGTCGTCCGTCCGGCCAGGGCGGTCACGGAGTCGAGGGTGGCGGCCGTCCCGCCGACCAGCCGGTCCGCGGTGCCCCGCAGCGCGCTCGCGGCCGGGCCGGCGGGCGTGATCGTCCGCGCGTGGTGCCGCGCCTTCGTCGCCGCGAGGGGCCGAGCAGGGCGCGGCTCGAGCCGGGCATCGAGCCGGGCAACGAGTCGGGCAACGAGTCACGGCGTACCGAGGTCGCGGGCAACGCGTGCTGGGCGGTGTCGGCGGTAGCCCCCACCGCACCGCCCAGCACCCGCAGGACCGGCTGGGACGTCTGGCCCAGCGTCCGGGTGAGCCCCCCGAGGGTTCGCCCGGAGTCGTTCTGCGAGGCCTGGGCGCCGCCGGAGGACAGGAGCATCCAGGCGGTCGCCAGCAGCGTCGCGCCGATCAGGAGCCGCAGACCCCGGGCCACGTGCCGCCGGCGAGCGTCCGTCGACAGAGCGTCCGCAGATGGGGCGTCCGTAGATGGGGCGTCCGTGATGGGGCGTCCGCCGGCCCCACCGGCTCCCGCCCGACCCCTGCGCTCAGACCGCGCATGCCGTTCCCCTCCGGCGCGACCACCAAGAGTGACCGCGCAACTCCTTCACGTTAGGACTGCGTCCGCCGGGGTCGGCACCGCCATTCGGGTGACGCCGACAGGGCCCGGACAACGACCCGATCGAGGTCCCAACCCGCCCGGAGCCCGAGCCGGCCCGGAGCTGACGGCCAACCCAGGCGACGAAGGCGCCATCGGCCATGTAGCGTGGGCACTACGAATGAACACCACACCCGGGGGCCGCTGACGCGTGCCACCCCGGACGACGCATGAGGGGGTCGACGCCATGGGGCGCGGCCGTGCCAAGGCCAAGCAGACCAAGGTCGCCCGGGAGCTGAAGTACTACACCCCGGACACGAACCTTGACGCGCTGCAGCGCGAGCTCCACGGAGCTCCGCCCGCCAACGTCAGGACCGCTGGGGAGGCGGCACCCGACGACGAGGACGAGGAAGACGAGTACGCGCCGATGGGCCTCGGGCTCGCAGGGTTGACCTCGGCCTGATCCCCGGCCTTGACGCCTCGGCCTGATCCCCAAGGCTGACTCCCCAGGCTGACTCCATGGACTGACTCCATGGACTGACTCCAGGGTTCGTGCGTCGGTCGGTGCGGCCCTAGCCGTGCTCCCCGACCAGCGCGGCCGCTCCGCCGTCGACGCCCTTGGCCCCTCGGGACTGCCCCGCCGATCGCCCGTCGTCGGCGAGCACCCGCCCGGCCACCCAGGCGGGCAGGTCGCGCTCGCCCAGCCGGCGTACGACGTCGTCGGCACTCGCCGCCGGGACCACCGCGAGCATGCCGACGCCGACGTTGAGCGTCCGCTCGACGTCATCGCGCGGCACCCGGCCGAGCTCGGCGACCAGGCCGAAGACCGGGGCCGGCGACCAGGTCGAGCGGTCGACCTCGGCCAGCAGGCCGGGCGGGAGCACGCGGGCCAGGTTCGCCGCCAGGCCGCCGCCGGTCACATGGCTCAGCGCATGCACGTCCAGGTCGGCGCCGAGCAGGTCGAGCAGGTCCGCGGCATAGACCCGGGTCGGCTCCAGCAGCTCCTCGCCGAGGGTGCGGCCCAGCTCCGGCACGTCGCGGTCCAGCTGCCACCCGGCGTCCTGAATCACCTTGCGCACCAAGGAGTAGCCGTTGGCGTGCAGTCCGCTCGATGCCATCGCCACGACGACGTCACCGGCCCGGACCCGCTGCGGCCCCAGGATGCGGTCCCGCTCGACGACACCGGTCGCGGCACCGGCCAGGTCGTACTCGCCGGGGTCCAGCAGGCCGGGGTGCTCCGCCGTCTCGCCGCCGACCAGCGCGCAGCCGGCGACCACGCAGGCCTCGGCGATGCCCTTGACGATCGCGGCGATCCGCTCCGGCACGACGTGCCCGCAGGCGATGTAGTCGGTCATGAACAGCGGCTCGGCGCCACAGACCACGATGTCGTCCACGACCATGCCGACCAGGTCGAAGCCGATGGTGTCGTGAACGTCCATCTGTTGCGCAATGGCAACTTTTGTCCCGACACCGTCCGTGCTGGTGGCCAGGACGGGGTGCGTGTACGCCGTCAGCCGCCCCGCGTCGTACAGCCCGGCGAAGCCGCCGATGCCGCCCAGGATCTCGGGCCCCTGGGTCTTGCCGACCCACGTCTTCATCAGGGCGACCGCGCGGTCCCCGGCCTCGACGTCGACCCCGGCCGCCGCGTACGTCACGGCGTCGGGCCGCTCGCTCACGGGCGGCTCAGCGCGTCGGCGGCCCCGGCCGACGCGGACAGCGTGACGCCCTCGACGTCCATCACCGCGGCCCGCTCGGCCTCGCTCGCCGGTGGCAGCGCACCGCCCAGCCCGGGCAACGTCTCCAGGACGTGCTTGCCCAGCCGGTCCACGTCGGGCAGCGGCACCGGGTAGATCCCCGTGAAGCAGGCGGTGCACAGCTTGTCCGCGGGCCGCTGGGTCGCCGCGACCATGCCCGCCTCGCTGAGATAGCCCAGGCTGTCTGCCCCGATGCTGGCCCGGACCTCCTCGACCGAGAGGCCGGTCGCGATCAGCTCGGCCCGGCTGGCGAAGTCGATGCCGTAGAAGCAGGGCCAGGTCACCGGCGGCGACGAGATCCGCACGTGCACCTCGGCCGCGCCCGCCTCCCGCAACATCCGGACCAGGGCCCGCTGGGTGTTGCCGCGGACGATCGAGTCGTCGACGACCACGAGCCGCTGGCCGCGGATGACCGCCCGGAGCGGGTTGAGCTTGAGCCGGATGCCGAGCTGGCGGATGGTCTGGCTGGGCTCGATGAAGGTCCGGCCGACGTAGGAGTTCTTGACCAGGCCCTGGCCGTAGGGGATGCCGGACTCCTGGGCGAAGCCGATCGCCGCCGGGGTCCCCGACTCGGGGGTCGGGATGACCAGGTCGGCCTCGGCCGGGTGCTGGCGGGCGAGCTGGCGGCCCATCTCGACCCGGGCCTCGTGCACGACCCGGCCGGCGATGGTGGTGTCCGGGCGAGCCAGGTAGACGTACTCGAAGACGCAGCCCTTGGGCTCGGCGGCGGCGAACCGGTTGCTGCGCAAGCCGTCCGCGTCGATGGCGATCAGCTCGCCCGGCTCGACCTCGCGGATCACGCTGGCGCCGACGATGTCCAGGGCCGCGGTCTCGCTGGCCACCACCCAGCCACGCTCCAACCGGCCGAGGACCAGGGGGCGGATGCCATGCCGGTCGCGCGCGGCGTAGAGCGTGTGCTCGTCCATGAAGACGAGCGAGAAGGCGCCGCGCAGCTCGGGCAGGACGTCGAGCGCGGTGGCCTCCAGGCTGCGGTCCGGGTCGCCGGCCAGCAGGGCCGTCACGAGCGAGGTGTCGGTGGTGCTGGTGCCGAGGTCACGCAGGGCGCGCTCGCCGTACCGCTCCCGGACGAGCTCGCGCAGGGCGACGGCGTTGGTGAGATTCCCGTTGTGTCCCAGGGCGACCGTGCCGCCGGCGGTGGCCCCGAGCGTCGGCTGGGCGTTCTCCCAGGTGGAGCCGCCCGTCGTGGAGTAGCGGCAGTGTCCGACGGCGAGGTGGCCACGCAGGGTGCCCAGCGAGGACTCGTCGAAGACCTGGGAGACCAGGCCCATGTCCTTGAAGACCAGGATGCTCGAGCCGTCGCTGGTGGCGATGCCCGCCGACTCCTGGCCGCGGTGCTGCAGGGCGTAGAGCCCGAAGTAGGTCAGCTTGGCGACCTCTTCGCCGGGGGCCCACACACCGAAGACACCACAGGCGTCTTGCGGGCCCTTCTCCCCGGCGAGCAGATCGTGGGACAGTCGGCCATCGCCGCGAGTCGTCACCCCCTGAGGCTACCTGGGCTCAGCTGGGGTCAGGGCCCGATCCCGCCTCGCGCCGGGAGCCGCGCGCCGTGTCGCGCCGGTCGAGCAGGACGGCGAGCACCGCCCCGAGCAGGGCACCGATCAGGCCCAGGGTCGCCGCGACGTAGCCGACCACGCTGTTCTGGGAGAACTCGCTGGCCGAGGACCAGGCGTAGGAGACGACCACGGCCAGGACGATCCCCACGATCGCCCCGGTCACGACGAAGCTGCCGTAGCGCGGGGCCCGGCGGACCCGGCCGATCTGGGGCCCGGTCGCCGGGTCGGCCGGCCGCGGGTCCGGCTGGTCCGGCGTCTCCTCGCTCACCCGCCGACCGTATCCGCACCGAGAGCCGGGCCGGGAGCCGCACCGAGCGGGAGGTACGCCGCGAGGTCGGCGCGGTTGCCGCTGGCCTGCACCCGGCCGGCCGCGACCGCATCGGCCCAGGTCAGCCCCCCGGTGGCCAGCTCCAGCCAGGTGCGGGCGTCGGTCTCGACGACGTTGGGCGGCGTACCGCGCTTGTGGGTCTGGCCCTCGACGCACTGCACGACGCCGTACGGCGGGACCCGGACCTCCACCGTGCCGCCCGGTGCCAGCTCGGCCAGCCGTTCGAGCGTGTGCCGGACGGCGGTGCCGAGGACGGCCCGGTCGCCGAGGTCGGGGTCGGCCCGCCAGGCGTTCAGCGCGCCCCGGCCCGCCTCCGGGTCGGTCCGGCGGCGGGCACCGGGCACGTCAGCCGCCCTGCGCCGGCGCCAGCACCAGCGGCAGGACCTCGCGCATGTCCGCCACCACCTGGTCCGCGCCCGCGTCGGCCAGGATCTCGGCCGAGGTGACCGACCCGCTGTAGCCCACGACCCGCATGCCGGCGGCGACGGCCGCCTGGACGCCGAACCGGCTGTCCTCGATGACCAGGCAGTGCTCCGGCCGGCGTGCCCATCCGGTCGGCCGCATGCAGGAACAGCAGCGGTGAGGGCTTGCCCTCGGCGACCTCGGTCGCGCTGAAGATGCGGCCGGCGAACCGGTCGTGGAGGCCGGTGTGTCCGAGGGTGAAGTCCATCCGCTCGTACGTGCCGCTGGAGGCGACGCAGGTCGCGATGCCGGCCCGGTCGAGACCGTCGAGCAGCTCGACGACCCCGTCGATCGCGGTGAGCTCGGCCCGGAACGCGTCGCGGTACCAGGGGTCGAAGGCCTCGTACTCCCCCGGCGCCAGCTCCCGGCCCAGCAGTCGCTGGACCTCGCTGCGCCAGTAGCTCTCGGTGCGCCCGACGAAGCGGTCGACGATCTCGTCCGGCGTCATCGTCGATGCCGAGGTGGGCCAGCACCCTGGAGTCCACCGCCACCGACAGGCGCTCGGTGTCCACCAGGACCCCGTCGCAGTCGAAGATGACCAGCTCGACGGGATCGCCCACGCCGCGAACCTACCAACGCAACCCGCGTGGGCGGCCGGCCCGCGCGTCCGCCTACGCTCGGGGACCATGAGCCAGGGCGGCGCCGGGCCGGGCGCGAGCGAGTTCGACGCCGCGACGGCCGTGCGGCCGGTCGGGCCGGACCGGTACGCCGCGACGATCGACCCGGCGTGGTCGATCGGGGGCCGGCCCAACGGCGGCTACCTGATGGCCATCGTCGCCCGGGCCTGCTGTGCCAGCGCGACTGCGGGCGCGGGCCACCCGGACCCGCTGGGCGTCTCCGCGGCCTTCCCGTCCTCGCCCGCGCCCGGGCCGGTGGAGGTCGAGGTGGACGTCGTACGCCGCGGCCGGGCGTTCACCACGCTGCGGGCCCGGATGACGCAGGCCGCGTTGGGAGAGCCGGTGGTGCAGGTCGACGCGATCGTCACCTGCGGCCGGCTGCCCGATGCGAGCGAGACGCTGCACGACGGGACCAGCCGGCCCGACCTGCCACCGGTCGAGGAGTGCGTCGAGCTGGCCACCCAGGGGCCGGGGTTCGAGGTGCTGCTGATGAGCGTCGTGCGCCAGCGGCTCGACCCGGCGGTGCTGGGGTGGGCCGCCGGGCAGCCCAGCGGCGTCCCCGAGATCCGCGGCTACGTCTCGCTCATGGACGGCCGGGAGCCCGACCCGTTGTCCCTGGTGCTCGTGGTCGACGCGGCGCCGCCACCGACGTTCGGGCTCGGGATCCGGGGCTGGGTGCCGACGCTGCAGCTGAGCGCGTGGGTGCGGCAGCGTCCCGCGCCCGGGCCGCTGGTCGTCCGCAGCCGGCCGAGCCTGGTCACGGCCGCGGCGGAGGGCACGGGCTTCACCGACGAGACCTGCGAGGTGTGGGACAGCACGGGCGCGCTGGTCGCCACCGGTCACCAGCTCGCCGGCCTCCGCACGAGCTAGTCGCGTCGCGCTGCCCTGCGCTCAGAGGCGGCCGCCGGCGGACTCGCCGCCGCCGACGCGCTGGGCCAGCCAGACCGGCAGGAACGACACGACGACCAGCCCGGCCGCGACCACGTTGACGACCGGCGCCTGGTTCGGCCGGAAGAGGTTGCCGAAGATCCACACCGGCAGGGTCTGCACGCCCGGCCCCGCGGTGAACGTCGTCACGATGATCTCGTCGAAGGACAGGGCGAACGCGAGCAGGCCGCCGGCGAAGAGCGCGGACCGGATCGCCGGCAGGGTGATCAGCCGGAAGGTCTGGATCGGCCGCGGCACCGAGGTCGGCCGACGCCTCCTCCAGCGAGCCGCCGGTCCGCCGTAGCCGGGCCAGCACGTTGTTGTAGACGACGACGATGCAGAAGGTCGCGTGCCCGACGATGACGGTGGCCAGCCCGAGATGACCGCCGATGGGGCCGAGGATGGTCAGGAAGGCGTTGTTCAGCGCGATGCCGGTGATGACTCCGGGCAGCGCGATCGGCAGGATCACGAGGAACGAGATCGCCTCGCGGCCGAAGAACCGGAAGCGGGCGACCGCGAACGCCGCCATGCTGCCGAGGACCAGGGCGATCGCGGTCGCACCCAGGCCGGCCTTCACGCTGGTCCCGAGAGCGGTCGAGCATCCCCTGGCTGTGCAGCGCCCGGCGCCACCACTCGAAGGTCACTCCGGACGGCGGCCAGGCGAACGTCCGCGACGGGTTGATGCTGTTGACCAGCACCACCAGCAGCGGGATGTAGATGACCGCCAGGCCGACGATCACGAACAGCCGCAACAGGATCCGGGCTCTCCGCGAGAGGACCATGCCGCCTCTCACAGGTTGTCCAACGCGCCGGTACGCCGCACCGCGACGAGGTAGAGCACCATCGCGAGCACCGGGAAGGTCGCGGCCGCGGCGGCGAACGGCAGGTTGTTGGCCGTGATCACGTTGTCGTAGATGACGTTGGCGAAGAGCTGGGACGCGCCACCCACGATCTTCACCGCGATGTAGTCGCCCAGGCTGAGCGAGAAGGTGAAGATCGAGCCGGCCACGACGGCGGGGAAGAGCAGCGGCAGCACGACCGAGCGGAACGTCCGTCCGGCCGGGGCCCCGAGGTCGCTCGACGCCTCCAGCATCGAGTCGGGCACCCGCTCCAGCCCGGCGTACATCGGCAGGATCATGTACGGCAGCCACAGGTAGGACAGGGTGAGAACCGTTGCGAACAGGCCGTATCCAGGACCGGAGAGCCCGAGTGGATGCAACGCCCAGCCGATGACACCGTTGTCCCCCAGCATGACCCGCCAGGCATAGGCCTTGACCAGATAGCTCGCCCAGAGCGGCGTGAGGACCAGCACCACCATGACCTGCCGCAGCCGCGGGCCGGCGACCTTGGCCATGTAGAAGGCGATCGGCAGCGCGATGACCGCGTCGATCACGGTCACTGACGCCGCGACCCCGAGCGAGCGAAGGGCGATGTGCCGGTAGACCGACTCGTGCCACAGGATCTGAAGTTGCTGGTCGTGAACGTGTGGATGACGTTGCCGGTGAAGTCATCCGTCGTCCAGAACGCCGTGGCGAACATGGCCGCGAGCGAGCCGAGGTAGGCGACGACCAGCCACAGCCCAGGCAGGGACAGCAGTCCCAGGAGCCTGAGCCGTGGGTGGCCGGGAGCCCTCCCGGTGGTCCCGCTCGCGGCCACGGCGTCAGCCCTTGATCTCCGTCCAGGCCTGGGTCCACTGCGGGTAGGGCACGCACTTGACGTTCGTGCGGCCGTCGAGGCAGGAGGACGTCGGCGTCGTCCAGTACCAGATGTTGTCGGAGTAGGCCTGGTCGGCGGCGTGGAAGGTCTTGCACTCGTCGGCCATGTCCTTCTCGTCGCAGGCCTTGGACTGCGCGGGCGCCTCGCCGAACCAGGTTGCCACCTGGGCGTTCACCGCCGGGGAGACGATCCAGTCCATCCACTTGTACGAGCAGTTCGGGTGCTGGGACTTCGAGCTGATCATCCAGGTGTCGGACCAGCCGGTCGAGCCCTCGCTGGGCACGATGGCCTGGACGCCGACCTTCTTGTCGCTGTCGACCAGGTTGGCGATGACCTGCCACGTGGTCCCGAGGACCGACGTGCCGGACTCGAAGGCCTGGACCTCCTTGGTGTAGTCCGACCAGTACTCGCCGACCAGCGACCGCTGGGTCTTGAGCAGGGCGACGGCGGCGTCGAACTGCTTCTGGTCCAGGGAGTACGGGTTCTTGATCCCCAGGTCGGGCTTGGTCTTCATCAGGTAGAGCGCCGCGTCGGCGATGTAGATCGGCGAGTCGTACGCCGTCACCTTGCCCTTGTACGGCGAGGCGGCGTCGAACACCGCACCCCAGGAGGTCGGGGCCGGCGTGACCGACTTGCTGTTCCACATCAGCAGGTTGGCGCCCCAGCCATGCGGGATGCCGTACATCTGGGACTTGCCGCCGACCTTCACCGAGTTCCAGGCCCGGTCCTTGAGGAACGGGAAGATCGTGGCGTAGTTCGGCACGAGCGTGGTGTTCACCGGCGCGACGTCGCCGGAGTAGACCATCCGCAGCGTGGCGTCACCGGAGGCCGAGACCACGTCGTACTGGCCGGTGTGCATCAGCGACACCATCTCGTCCGATGTGTTGGCGATCTTGACGTTGACCTTGCAGCCGGTCGCCTTCTCGAACGGGTGGACCCAGTCGACCTTGGGGTCGTCGGAGCCGTCCTCGGCGTAGCCGGCCCAGGCGATCACGTTGACCTGGCCCTCGCCCGCTCCGACCGCAGAGGCCATCGCGACCTTGGGCGGGTCCTGCCGGGTGCCCCCCGCGCTGCCTCCGGAGCTCGAGCCCTTCGAGCTGCCGCAGGCCGCGAGCGCGATGACGCTCGCGGCCGCGACCACTGCCAGCGTTCGCTTGCGGTACATCGGGACCTCCAGTTGGGTTGGGGGACAGGGGTTCTCGTCGAGCACGGCGTGACGCTCAGGCCGCATCCACCTGGCGAGCGTGGTCCGCCTGCCACACCAGGCTGACCTGGCGCCCGAGCCAGTCATCGAGGTCGGTCTGTGCGGTGACCAGGGTCGGCTGGGTCGCGACCAGCGTCGTACCGGAGCCGACGTCGACGATGAGCCGCAGGGCCGAGCCGAGGTAGACGACCTCGCGGACCACGCCGTCCGCCCGGCGTTGGCCGGCGGTCGCGACGTCGCCCGGCTGCGCGACGTGCACCCGCTCGGGACGGATGCTCCAGGTGCCGGGCGCGCCGAAGAGCCTGGTGGCAGAAGGACCCTCGACCAGGTTGGTGGTGCCGACGAATCCGGCGACGAACGGCGTCGCCGGCTGCTCGTAGACCTCCGTCGAGGTCCCGACCTGCTCGACCGCGCCGTCGTTGAAGACGGCGATCCGGTCGCTCATGGTCAGGGCTTCCTCCTGGTCGTGCGTCACGAACACGAAGGTGATGCCGACGTCGCGCTGGATGGCCTTGAGCTCGACCTGCATCTGCTGGCGCAGCTTGAGGTCCAGCGCACCGAGGGGCTCGTCGAGCAGCAGCACCTTGGGCCGGTTGACGAGGGCCCGGGCCAGCGCGACGCGCTGCCGCTGGCCGCCGGAGAGCTGGGCCGGGCGCCGATCGCCGTACCCGTCGAGCCGCACCTGCTCGAGGGCCTCCCGGGCCCGCTGCGTGCGCTGGGCCTTGCCGACGCCCTTGACCCGCAGGCCGTAGGCGACGTTCTGCGCCACCGACATGTGGGGGAAGAGCGCGTAGTCCTGGAACACCGTGTTGACGTCGCGGCGGAACGGCGGCTGCGCAGTGACGTCCGTGCCGCCGAGCAGGACCGCGCCCTCGTCCGGCTGCTCGAAGCCGGCGATCATCCGCAGCACCGTCGTCTTGCCCGAGCCGGACGGCCCGAGCATCGCGAAGAACTCACCGTCGGCGATGTCCAGGTCCAGCCCCCGCACGGCCTGGACGTCGCCGAACGACTTGCGGACCGCGACGAGTCGGATGGCGGGCGCGGTTGCCTCGACGGGCGCTGTTGCCTCGACGGGCGCTCGGTGTCATCCGCCGGCTCGGTCATGCGCGGAAGGATATCTACTAATTGCCCGGTCGGGCAGCCTCGCAGCGACGGATTTCGTTGTTCTGGGTCCGAACCGTGACCGTTTCCGTCGTGCAGAGCCGGAGCGGAACGGATCTCGGCGCAGTGACGTCCAACCGACAGCCCGCCTCAGGAGGAGCCCCCATGACCCCGGCCCGTCACCCCGCAAGGATCGTCAGGCCGCTCGCCGGCCCGCTCGCCGGTTCGCTCGCAGCGCTGCTCGCCGCCGTCCTCCTGTCCGGCTGCGCCGCCAGCCTGCCCGGGACCCGACCCTCACCGCACCCCACGGTCGAGCCGGACCGGGCGGGTGCGATCCGGGTCGCCTACTCGCTCTACACGCACTGCGGCATCCGGGAGCTGAAGTTCGAGGGCGAGTGGTACGCCCGGACCGGTGGCCTGCTCGACGACGGCAACGGCAATCCGCCCCGCGGCTGGGACAACCCGTACCAGAAGGGCCTGCTCGCGGTCTCCGGGACCGACGCGGTCTTCACCGACGGTGCCGGGCACCGAGAGACCTTCCGCCTCCGGCCCGGTACCGAGGCGTCGGTCATCTGCTCCTGACTGCGAACGAACGCCGGCTCAGTGCCCGAAGACCGCCGGCAGCGTGCCGCGGTGCGCGGCCGACAGCTCGGTCAGGCCGATGCTGAGCTCACCGTCGACGACCAGGTCCGTCCCGCCCGTCATCCCGAGCCGGGCGACCGGTAGGGCGGCCGCCCCAGCCAGTGCCGTCACTCGCGTCACCTCACCGCGAGGCACCGCGAGCAGCACCCGGGCGGTGGACTCGCTGAAGAGCAGCGTGAACGGGTCCAGCCCCTCCCGCGCCGCGAGCTCGGCCAGGTCGACCTGCAGCCCGACGCCGTGCCGGAGGGCGCCCTCGACCAGAGCCTGGGCCAGACCGCCCTCGGAGAGGTCGTGGGCGGCGGCGACCAGCCCGTCCCGCGAGCAGGTCTCCAGCAGGCCGGCGAGCGCCCGCTCGGCGTCGAGGTCGACCGCGGGCGGCCGGCCACCCAGGTGGCCGTGCACGACGTGGGCCCACTCCGACCCGGCCAGCTCGTCGCGCGTCGTACCGATGAGGAGCAGGTCGAGCCCGTCGTCGGCCCAGCCGGACGGCGTCCGCCGGGTCACGTCGTCGAGGACACCCAGGACCCCCACGACCGGCGTCGGGTGGATGGCCACGTCGGCGGTCTGGTTGTAGAAGCTGACGTTGCCGCCCGTGACCGGCAGGCCGAGCTCGCGGCACGCGTCGGTCAGGCCGCGGACGGCCTCGGCGAACTGCCACATGACGTCGGGGTCCTCGGGCGAGCCGAAGTTGAGGCAGTCGGTGACGGCCATCGGCGTGGCACCGGTAGCGGCGACGTTGCGATAGGCCTCGACGAGCGCCAGCTGCGCTCCCGCGTAGGGGTCGAGCGCGCCGTAGCGGCCCTGCGCGTCCAGCGAGAGGGCGACGCCGAGCCCGGTCTCCTCGTCGATCCGGACGATGCCCGCGTCGTCCGGCGTCGCCAGGGCGGTGTTGCCCATGACGTACCGGTCGTACTGGTCGGTGACCCACGCGCGCGAGGACAGGTTGGGCGAGGCGACCAGCTCGAGGAGGGTACGCCGGATCTCCTCGGCGGTCGTGGGACGCGGAAGTCGTTGCGGCGTAGGCAGATCCGCCTGCCGGGCATCGAGCCAGGCCGGACGCGCGTAGGGCCGGTCGTAGACCGGACCCTCGTGCGCGACGGTCCGCGGCGGGACGTCGACCACCGTCTCGCCGTGCCACTCGACGACCAGGCGGCCGGTCTCGGTGACGACACCGACGGTGGTGGCCAGGACGTCCCAGCGTCGACAGACGGCCATGAAGTCGTCGAGGTGCTCGGGCGAGACGACCGCCATCATGCGTTCCTGCGACTCGCTCATCAGGATCTCCTCGGGCCGCAGCGAGGAGTCGCGCAGCGGCACGCGGTCGAGCCAGACGTGCATGCCGCCATCGCCGGCCGACGCGAGCTCGCTGGTCGCGCAGGACAATCCGGCGCCCCCGAGGTCCTGGATGCCCTCGACCAGGTGCGCGCCGAAGAGCTCGAGGCAGCACTCGATCAGGACCTTCTCGGCGAACGGGTCGCCGACCTGCACCGAGGGCCGCTTGGCCGGGCCGTCGGCGTCGAAGGTCTCCGACGCCAGCACGCTGACCCCGCCGATGCCGTCGCCGCCGGTGCGGGCGCCGAACAGCACGACGTGGTTGCCCTCGCCGGTCGCGTTGGCCAGGTGCAGATCCTCGTGCCGCAGCGCACCCACGCAGAGGGCGTTGACGAGCGGATTGCCCTGGTAGCAGGGGTCGAAGACCACCTCGCCGCCGATGTTGGGCAGGCCGAGGCAGTTGCCGTAGCCGCCCACGCCGGCCACGATGCCGGGCACGACGCGGTGGGTGTCCGGGTGGTCGATCGCCCCGAACCGCAACGAGTCCATGACCGCGACCGGACGCGCCCCCATGGCCATGATGTCCCGGACGATGCCGCCGACGCCGGTCGCCGCCCCCTGGTAGGGCTCGACGTAGCTCGGGTGGTTGTGGCTCTCGGCCTTGAACGTGACGGCCCACCCCTGGCCGATGTCGACGACGCCGGCATTCTCACCGATCCCGGCCAGCAGCTTGCCGGTGGCCGTCTCGGCCGGCAGCTCGCCGAACCGGCGCAGGTGCACCTTGCTCGACTTGTAGGAGCAGTGCTCGCTCCACATGACCGAGTACATCGCGAGCTCGCTGCTGGTGGGGCGACGGCCGAGGATGTCGCGGATCCGTTGGTACTCATCGGGTTTCAGGCCCAGCGCCGCCCACGGCTGCTCGGTGTCGGGGGCGGCGGCCGCCACGGCCACGGTGTCCAGGCCGCCCTCGACCGACAGCCCGGGAGCCGAGGTCAGCTCGGTCATGCGGCGACCACGGACGCGAGGACGGACGTGAAGAAGGCCAAGCCATCGGTGCCCGGGCCGAAGCCCGGCTCGGTCGCGTGCTCGGGGTGCGGCATCAGGCCGACGACGTTGCCCCGCTCGTTGCGCACCCCGGCGATGTCACGGTAGGAGCCGTTCGGGTTGTCCAGCCCGCGCGCCGCGTCCACGACGTACCGGGCGAGGACCTGCCCCTCGCCCTCGAGCCGGTCCAGCGTCGCGTCGTCGGCGACGAAGCTGCCCTCGCCGTTCTTCAGCGGTACGACGATCTCCTGGCCCGCGGCGTACTGCGCCGTCCACGGCGTCGAGGTGCTCTCGATCCGCAGGCGCTGGTCCCGGCAGACGAACGTGCGGTGGTCGTTGCGGACGAGGGCACCCGGCAGCAGGTGCGACTCGCACAGGACCTGGAAGCCGTTGCAGATCCCCAGCACCGGCAGCCCGCCGCGGGCCGCGTCCACGAGCGGGCCCATCACGGGCGCGAACCGGGCGATGGCCCCGCAGCGCAGGTAGTCGCCGTAGGAGAAGCCGCCCGGCAGGACGACCGCGTCGACGCCACGAAGGTCCGCGTCGCCGTGCCACAGCGCCACGGCCTCGGCACCCGCGCGGCGTACGGCCCGGGCGGCGTCGCGGTCGTCGAGCGAGCCCGGGAAGGTCACGACGCCGACCCGCATCAGGCGCTCGCCTCGCGGACGCTGACGACGTCCTCGATGACCGGGTTGGAGAGCAGGGTGGCCGCGGCCTCGCGGACCTGGGCCAGCACCTCGTCGGTGACCTCCCCGGCGACCTCGAGCTCGAACCGCTTGCCCTGGCGGACGTCGGTGAAGCCGTCGAACCCGAGCCGCGGGAGGGCGCCGGCGACGGCCTGCCCCTGCGGGTCGAGGATCTCGGGCTTCAGCATGACGTCGACGACGACCCGTCCCACGGACTCTCCCCAACGGCGTGTGCTGATCGAGCTGGCGATGCGCCCACCCTACCGAGCAGCCCGGGCCGCACCGGCCGCGCCGTGCCAGGGTGGCTGGATGCGGATCACCGATCTCGGACACAGCTGCCTGCTCCTGGAGTACGACGACGCGCGGGTGCTCGTCGACCCGGGGACGTTCTCCGACGACTTCGAGTTCGTCGAGGACCTGGACGCGGTGCTGGTCACCCACCAGCACCCGGACCACGTCGACGTCGATCGCCTCCCGGCCCTGCTCGAGGCCAGCCCGAAGGCACGGCTGCTGGTCGAGCCGGGCACCGTCGAGGTGCTGGCGAGGGCCGGCATCACGGCGGAGGCGTTCGCCGCCGGCGCGGAGGCGAGCATCGGTGGGGTCACGGTCAGGGGCGTCGGGGGCGAGCACGCGGTGATCCACCGGGACATCCCGCGGGTGGGCAACACCGGGCTGCTGTTCACGGCCGAGGGGTCGCCGACCGTGTTCCACCCGGGGGACATGATCGACACGACCCCGGAGGGCGTCGACGTCCTGGCCTATCCGCTGACGGCGCCCTGGTGCGCGCTGAAGGAGACGGTGGACTTCCTCCGGGCGATGCGGGCGGCCGTCGCCGTACCGATCCACGACGCGATCGTCTCCCCGGCCGGCCGCGGGCTCTACCTCTCCCAGACGACGAACCTCTCCCCCGACGGCACCCAGGTCCGGGACCTGGCCGGAGCCGGCCCGACGACCTTCTAACCCCCCCCGCTTGTCTTGGCCGTCGGTTCCGGGTTTGGCGGTCGGGTCCGGGTTTTTGGGCCCCATTTCGGGGGTTTGGACCCGGACCCGACCGCCAAACCCGGAGTGGACGGCCAAGACGAGTGCGGGTGATGCAGAGGGACCGGGTGATGCAGGGGGACCGGGGGTAGACCCACCGGGGGGAGCCCCACCCGGGGGGGTGGGTCAGGTGAAGGTACGGGCGGTCAGGCGCTCGTAGGCCTCGACGTAGCGGGCCCGGGTGCGGGCGACGACGTCCTCCGGCAGGGGCGGGGGAGCCTCGCCGCTGTGGCGGTCCCAGCCGGACGCGGGCGAAGTCAGCCAGTCCCTGACGTACTGCTTGTCGTACGACGGCTGCGGACCGCCGGGCGACCACAGGTCGGCGGGCCAGAACCGGGAGGAGTCCGGCGTGAGCACCTCGTCGGCCAGCACCAGCTCGCCCGGATCGGCCGCGGACCACTCCGAACCCTCCGCGACCCCCTCCGCCAGGTCCAGCCCGAACTCGACCTTGGTGTCCGCGATCAGGATGCCGCGGTCCCGGGCGATGGCGTTGCCGCGGTCGAGCACCGCCACCGTCAGCGACCTCAGCCGCGACGCCAGCGCCTCGCCGACCTCGCCCACGACGGTGTCGTAGGGGATCGGCTCGTCGTGCTGGCCCATCGGCGCCTTGGTCGAGGGCGTGAAGACCGCCTCGGGCAGCCGAGCCCCGTCGACCAGCCCCTCGGGCAACGCCACCCCGCTGACCGCGCCGTGCTCGCGGTACTCGCTCAGGCCGCCGCCGGTCAGGTACGCCCGGGCCACGCACTCCACCGGGATCATCCGCAGCCGCCGCACGAGCACCGCCCGCCCGGCCACGGCCGCCGGCACGTCGGTGGACACGACGTGGTGCGGCACGACGTCGGCCAGCTGATCGAACCACCACAGGGACAGCTGGGTCAGCACCCGGCCCTTGTCCGGTACCGGCGACTCGAGGACGAAGTCGTACGCCGAGATCCGGTCGCTCGCCACCAGCAGCAGCTGGTCGGTCCGGGCCTGCCCGGTCGCCGGGTCCAGCGGTGCGTAGAGGTCGCGCACCTTGCCCGAGTAGACGTGCGCGTAGCCCTCGAGCTCGATCGCCGGGCCGCTGTTCACTGAGCGGCCGCCCGCGCGATGTCGGACCGGAAATGCCCGCCCCGCAACGAGATCTCGGCCATCCCGAGGTACGCCGCCGCCCGCGCTGCCGCGACGTCGGCGCCGGTCCCGACGACGGACAGCACCCGCCCGCCGCTGGACACGAGCACGCCGCGGTCGTCCTTGGTGCCGGCGTGCAGCACCCGCACCCCAGGCACCGAGGCCGCCGCCGCCAGGCCGCCGATCCGGTCGCCCGAACGCGGGCTCTCGGGGTAGCCCTCGGATGCGAGAACGACTGCTACCGAAGCGTCCTCGCTCCACCTCAGCGGCTCGAGCTCGGCCAACCGCCCGGTTGCGGCCGCCATCAGCAGCCCACCCAGCGGCGTCCGCAGCCGGGCCAGGACCACCTGGGTCTCCGGGTCGCCGAACCGGACGTTGAACTCGATCACCCGCGGCCCGGTCGCCGTCAGGGCCAGCCCGATGTAGAGCACCCCCGAGAACGGCGTCCCCCGCCGGCGCATCTCCTCGACGGTCGGCCAGGCGACCCGGGCCAGGACGTCCTCGACCAGGTCGCCCGGGAGCCAGGGGAGCGGCGAGTAGGCCCCCATGCCACCGGTGTTCGGCCCCTCGTTGCCGTCACCGGCCCGCTTGAAGTCCTGGGCCGGCTCCAGCGCCACCACCGTCGAGCCGTCGGACAGGCAGAAGAGCGACACCTCGGGCCCGTCCAGGTACTCCTCGACCACGACCCGGTCGGCGCGAGCGAGACAGGCCCGCGCGTGGTCCACGGCCTCGGCCCGGTCGAAGGTCACCACGACGCCCTTGCCGGCCGCCAGCCCGTCCTCCTTCACGACGTACGGCGCGCCGAAGTCCTCCAGCGCCGCCTGGACGTCGGCCGGGGTGCGGCAGGTGTGGCTGCGCGCGGTCGGCACGCCGGCCGCGTCCATGATCTCCTTCGCGAACGCCTTGGAGCCCTCGAGCTCGGCGGCCTCCGCGCTCGGCCCGAAGCAGGCGACCCCCCGGGCCCGCACCGCGTCGGCCACGCCCGCCACCAGCGGCGCCTCGGGCCCGACCACGACCAGGTCAGCCCCCAGCGAGACGGCCAGCTCCGCCACCGCGACGGGGTCGGTCGGGTCGATCGCGTGGCACGGCGCGTCGGCCGCGATGCCGGCGTTGCCCGGTGCCGCGTCGACGCCAGCGACGGCCGGGTCGGCCAGCAGGGTGACGACGAGGGCGTGCTCACGAGCACCGGACCCGACCACGAGGACTCTCACGCCGGGCGAGCCTAGACGCTAGAGATGCCTGGCCTCGACCTCGCCCAGCGCCTCGTCCACCAGCGACAGCCCGAGCCGGGCCTCGTCGGCGCTCACGTTGCACGGCGGCACGACGTGCAGCCGGCTCATGTTGACGAACGGCAGCAGCCCCCGGGCCTTGCACGCGGCCACCAGGTCGGTCATCGGCGCGTAGTCGGCACCGACGGCGTTGTACGGCGTCAGCGACTCCCGCGTCGCCTGGTCGCGGACCAGCTCGACGCACCAGAACACCCCGGCGCCGCGGACCTCGCCGACGATCCGGCGGCGCCCGGCGATCTCGGCCAGAGCCGGCCCGATGACGTCCGTGCCGATCGCGCGGGCGTTGTCGACGATGCCCTCCTCGGCCATGGCGGTCAGGGTCGCGACCGCCGACGCGCAGGCCAGCGGGTGACCGGAGTAGGTCATGCCGCCGGGGAACGACCGGTCGCGGAAGGTGTCGTAGATCGCGTCCGACAGGATCACCCCGCCGAGCGGGACGTAGCCCGAGTTCACACCCTTGGCGAACGCCATCAGGTCGGGGACCACGGGCGAGCCGTCGGCGTGCGCGTGCGCGTCGATGGCGAACCACTCGCCGGCCCGGCCGAACCCGGCCATCACCTCGTCGGAGATGAGCATGATCCCGTGCCGGTCGCAGAGCTCGCGCACTCCGGCGAGGTACCCCGGCGGCGGGACCATGATGCCTGCCGTACCCGGGATCGTCTCCAGCACGATCGCCGCAATCGTCTGCGGCCCTTCGAGATTCACTACCTGGGTCAGGTGTTCGAGGGCCCGCTCGCACTCCTCCTCAGGAGTCGTCGCGTGGAACTCGGAGCGATAGAGGTAGGGGCCGAAGAAGTGCACGACGCCCTCGGCCGCGGAGTCGTTCGGCCACCGGCGCGGGTCCCCGGTCAGGTGGATCGCCGTCTGCGTGTTGCCGTGGTAGCTGCGGTAGCGCGCGAGGACCTTGCGGCGGCCGGTGTGCAGCCGGGCCATCCGGACGGCGTTCTCGATCGCCTCGGCCCCGGCGTTGGTGAAGAACACGTGGTTCAAGGTGTCGCCGGGCGCGCGCTCGACGATCAGCCGGGCCGCCTCGCCGCGGGCGTCGTTGGCGTGCTGGGGCGCGACCGTGCAGAGCTTGGCCGCCTGGGCCTGGATCGCCGCGACGACCTTCGGGTGCTGGTGGCCGATGTTGGTGTTGACCAGCTGGGAGCTGAAGTCCAGGTAGCGCGTGCCGGCGCCGTCCCAGAGCCAGCTCCCCTGCGCAGCCGCGACGACCATCGGCTTCAGGGCCCCCTGGGCCGACCACGAGTGGAAGACGTGCGCGCGGTCGTTGTCGTACGCGCGCCGGGCCGCCTCGGTGTCGATGTCCGGCGTCGGGGGCGCCAGCTCGTCCGCGGACTTGAGGGTGTGAGTGCTCGGTGAGGTCAGGGTCACGCCGATCAGCGTACTTTCCGACCATGGGTCTTCACCTCCCTCGCAGCCGCTGGGGCCTCGGCGCGACGGCGGTCGCGGTGGTCGTCGTCGCCCTGACCGTGGTGGTGGTCGGGGTGTTGGTCCGGACCCGCACCACGGCGGCCGACTTCCGGCCCGGCGCACCTGGCGTCGGCGACCCGTACTTCCCGCTCGAGGGCAACGGCGGGTACGACGCGGGCCACTACGACCTGGCCCTGTCCTACGACCCGCCCGGCAACGACCTGGCCGGCACGGTCACGATGACCGCGACGGCCACCCAGAACCTCTCCCGCTTCGACCTCGACCTGTCTGGCCTGCAGGTCACGGCCGTGCGGGTCGACGGGCACCCGGCCCGCTGGTCCCGGACGGGCCAGGAGCTGCAGGTCACGCCGGCCTCGGGCGTGGCCCAGCGCGCGAGCTTCACCGTCGCCGTGACCTACCACGGCCGTCCGCAGCCGATCACCGGCAGCCAGATCATCCGGGGCCTGCCCTACGGCTGGCAGCCGACACCGGACGGCGTCTTCGTCGGCGACGAGCCGGACGGCGCGAGCACCTGGTTCCCGTGCGACGACCACCCGAGCGACAAGGCGACGTTCACGTTCCGGATCACCGTGCCGTCCTCGCGGGCCGTGGCGTCGAACGGCGACCTGCGCTCGACGACGACGGCCCACGGGCGGACGACGTACATCTGGGACGAGGTGCACCCGATGGCGACCTACCTGGCCACCATCGACGTCGGGCGGTGGACCTTCGTCCGGTCCCGGACGAAGGCCGGCATCCCCGACCTCACGGCGTACGACCCGTCGCTGGCGGCCAAGGTCCGGGCCAACCACGTGGTCGACCTGACCGACCGGGTCACCGACGACTGGGCGAGGACGTTCGGGCCCTACCCGTTCTCCTCGACCGGCGCGATCGTCGACGACCTGCCGCAGGTCGGCTTCTCGTTGGAGACCGAGAACCGCCCGCTCTACGGCTTCGCGGCCGACCCGCAGACGATCTCGCACGAGCTGGCGCACCAGTGGTTCGGCGACAGCGTCTCGGTCGCGACCTGGCGCGACATCTGGCTCAACGAGGGATTCGCGACCTACGCGATGAAGCTGTGGGCCGAGCACGAGGGCCAGGGCAACGCCTTCGACCAGGCGAGGAGCACCTGGGCCGGCCTGCCCGCGAGCGACGACTTCTGGCACCAGAAGGTCGCCGACCCCACCCCCGGCGGGATGTTCAGCGCGGCTGTCTACTACCGCGGCGGCATGACGTTGGCCGCGCTGCGCAACGTCATCGGCGACGACGACTTCACCCGGCTGCTGCGCGAGTGGGCCGCAGCCCATCGCTACGGCAACGCGACGACGGCCCAGTTCATCGCTCTCGCCGAGAAGGTCTCCGGGCAGGACCTACGGTCGTTCTTCCAGTCCTGGCTCTACACCGAGACCAAGCCGTCGACCTTCGGCTGAGGTCAGCGAAGGTAGGCCGAGAGCCCGGCCGCGAGCGCCTGGGCTTCCTTCTGCCGGAACGACGCCGAGCTCATCAACCTGGCGTCGGTGGACGAGCGCATGTTGCCGGTCTCGATCATGACGGCCGGTCGGGTCGACAGGTTCAGGCCGCCGATGTCCGAGCGGTGCGTCTCCGCCGTCCCGCCCCCGGTGTACGTCGAGTAGGGCATGCCGGTGCCCGAGCGGAACGCCGAGCGGATGTCGTCGGCCAGCCGCTGCGAGCTCCGCTGGACCGCCGCGCCGCCGGCCATCCGACTGGCGACGATGACGTGGAAGCCCCTCGCGCCGCCCGCCAGGCTGCCGTCACCGTGGATGGAGATGACCGCCGTCGCCCGGGCCTGGTTGCCGATCGCAGCGCGACGGTCGATGCACGGGCCCACACCGGAGTTGGTGTAGCGCGTCATCACGACCTTGGCGCCGCGAGCTCGCAGCACCGCCGCCAGGCGCTTGGCCACGTCGAACGTGTACGCCGCCTCGCTGTAGCCCGCGTCGGTCGCCGTACCCGTCGTGTTGCAGGCCTTGCGCAGCCCGAAGCCGGCGTTGACCAGGCGGTTGATCTGGCTCGGGTGGGAGGAGTTGCCACCGTTGTGCCCGGGGTCGATGACGACGACCTTGCCGGCCAGGGAACCCTTGGCCACCAACGGTTTCACGACCTTGACCTTGGTCTTGGCCGGCACCTTGGCCGCCGCGACCGGAGCCTTGGTGGCCGTCGCCGACGTCGTGGGGCTCGCCGCCGGGGTCGGCGTCGACGTGACGCTCGGGGCCGGTGGGCTGGTCACCGCAGCGAGGTCCGCGGTGCTGGACGCGTGCTGGGCCGGGCCGGAGCCGCAGGCGGCCAGCGCAACGCCCACCAGCACCAGCGCGGCCAGCCGGCCGGCGACGACCCGGCTCACCGGAACGCGTCGATCCCGGTCAACGCTTGTCCGACGACAAGTGCGTGCACCTCGGAGGTGCCCTCGTAGGTCAGCACGGACTCGAGGTTGTTGGCGTGCCGCAGGACGGGGTACTCCAGCGAGATGCCGTTGGCCCCGAGGATCGTGCGGCAGGTCCGGGCGATCTCGATCGCCTCGCGGACGTTGTTGAGCTTGGCCACACTCACCATGGTCGGCGTGGCGGTACCCGCTTCTTTAGCCCGGCCGAGGTGATGGGCGAGCAGGAAGGCCTTGTCCAGCTCCAGCGCCATGTCGGCGAGCTTGGCCTGGGTGAGCTGGAAGCCCGCGATCGGCTTGCCGAACTGCACCCGGTCCACCGCGTAGTCGATCGCCACCTGCAGGCAGTCCCGGGCCGAGCCGACGACCCCCCAGACGATGCCGAACCGGGCCTCGGTCAGGCAGGACAACGGGCCTTTGAGCCCGCGCACCTCGGGCAGCACCGCGTCGTACGGCAACCGGACGCCCTCGAGCACGAGCTCGGAGGTGACCGACGCGCGCATCGACAGCTTGTGCTTGATCAGTGGGGCCGAGAAGCCAGCCACGTCGGTGGGCACGACGAAGCCGCGCACGCCGTCGTCGGTCATCGCCCAGACGATCGCGACGTCGGCGATCGAGCCGTTGGTGATCCACATCTTGGAGCCGTCGAGCACCCAGTCGGCCTGCTCGCCGTCGCCGTCGCGGCGGGCCCGGGTCCGCATGCCCGCGGGGTCCGACCCGTGGTCGGGCTCGGTCAGGCCGAAGCAGCCGATGGCCTCGCCGGCGGCCATCCGCGGCAGCCACTCCTGCTTCTGCGCCTCGGAGCCGAACCGGTGGATCGCGAACATCGCCAGCGAGCCCTGCACCGACACCATGGACCGCACGCCGGAGTCGCCGGCCTCGATCTCCAGGCAGGCCACGCCGTACGACGTGGCGCCCAGGCCCGCGCACCCGTAGCCCTCCAGATGCATGCCCAGGACGCCCAGCTTGCCGAACTCCAGGGCCAGCTCGCGGGCCGGCAGCGTCCCGGCCTCGAACCACTCGGCGACGTGGGGGCGGACGTGCTCGTCGACCATCGTGCGGACCGCCGCCTGGATGTCGCGCTCGTCCTGACTGAGCAGCGAGGACAGCCCGAGCAGCTCCAGGGGTGCCGTCCGCTGCGTCGTCACACCGACGATGGTCGCACGGACCGCGAGCGATCCCCAGGCTCGGAGCTGCCCTGCGCGGCGGCGATGTACGCCGCGATGGCGTCCCGGTTGCGGGAGAGGCAGTCGATCCGCTGCTGCACCCGGGCCAGGTGGTGGGACAGCGCCGCCGCGGTCTCCGGCGCCAGGTGGTCCGGCATCAGCCGCCGGCGGTTCGCCCCCGCCCGGACCTGCACCGGATCGTCGGCGCTCCCGGAGCCGGCCGCGCTCTCCAGGCAGGGCAGGATCTCGCGGATGATCTCGGTGGTCAGGCCGGAGTCGAGCAGCCCCCGGATCTGCAGCGCCAGCCCGGCCGACTCCTCGTCGTACGAGCGGTAGCCGTTGTCGCCGCGCTCCGCCTCCAGCAGGCCCTTCTCCTCGTAGTACCGCAGCATCCGGGTCGGGATGTCCGTCCGCCGAGAGAGCTCACCGATCCGCATCGGTCCACCTCCGCCTCCGCGGGCCGCCCGCGTCCTCGCACTGTCGGAAACGCTTGCCTTCACATTGATGTGAGGGTTTCACGATAGACCCGTGCTGCACACGCCGAGACTGCCGCTGGCGGGTCTCCTCGCCCTGGCCTCGACGGCGGCGGTGATCCTGGTGACCGAGCTGCTGCCGGCCGGGCTGCTCGGGCCGATGAGCGCCTCGCTGCACGTCCCGCCCGGCCGGGTGGGCTTCCTGGCCGCCGCGTACGCCGCCGCGGCCACCGTCGCGGCCATCCCGCTGACCGTCGCGACCCGCGGGCGGTCGCGGCGCGGCCTGCTCGTCGGGCTGCTGGGCGCGTTCGCCGCGGCCAACCTGGTGACGGCGCTGTCCTCGTCGTACCCGCTGACCTTCGCGGTCCGGGTCCTGGCCGGGCTGTGCGGCGGGGTCATCTGGTCGATGGTCGCCGGGTACGCCGCCGGCCTGGTGCCGGCGGCCCGCCGCGGCCGGGCGATCGCGATCGCGCTGTCCGGCATCAGCGTCGCCCTCGCCGGCGGCATCCCGGCCGGCTCGGCGCTGGCCCTGTGGATCGGCTGGCGAGCGGTGTTCGGGGTGCTCGCGGCGTTGTGCCTCGCACTGGTCGGATGGGTCCGCTGCGGGCTGCCGGCGCTGCCGGGCGAGCCGGCGGCCGAGCGGGTGCCGCTGCGGGTCGTGGCCCGGATGCCGGCCGTGGTGACGGTGCTGTCGGTGACCGGCCTGCTGCTGCTCGGTCATCAGGCGATGTACACGTACGCCGCGGCGTACGCCTCCCGCGCGGGGATCGAGCGGCCCAGCGTGGTGCTGCTGGTCTTCGGGATCTGCGCGGTCGCGGGCATCGTGGTCGCGGGCGCGGTCGTGGACCGGCGGCCGCGGGAGAGCACGCTGGCGGCGACCGGCCTGGTTGCGCTCGCGCTGCTGACCATCGGCCTGGCCGGTCGGCATCCCGCGGTGCTGGTCGGCGCCGTCGGCGTGTGGGGCGTCGCGTTCGGCGGCGTACCGACCCTGCTGCAGTCCGCCCTCGTCACCGCCGCCGGCCCGCCGAACGCCGACGTCGCCACCAGCCTGCAGACGACGGTCTACAACGCGGGCGTGGCCGCCGGCTCAGCGGCCGGCGGCATCGTGCTGGACGACGCCGGTGCGGGCTGGCTGCCCTGGCTCGCCCTGCCCGTGGTCCTCGCCGCGCTGCTCACGCTGGCGGTACGACGCGGTCCGCGAGCCGGGCCTTGACCTCGGGCCACTCCTCGGCCGTGATCGAGAACAGCACGCTGTCCCGCATCGTCCCGTCGGCCCGCCGCTGGTAGCGCCGCAAGGTGCCCTCGTAGGTCGCGCCCAGACCGGCGATGGCCCGCTGCGAGCGCACGTTGCGGACGTCGGTCTTGAGCTGGACCCGGCCCATCGACAGGCCCTCGAACGCGTAGCCCAGCAGCAGCAGCTTGGCCTCGGGGTTGACCGCGGTGCCCCACACGTCCGGGTGGTACGCCGTGTTGCCGATCTCGAGTCGGGCATCGGCCGGTGACACGTCGAGGTAGGACGACCAGCCGACCGCCGTCCCCGCGGCGAGGACGCCGTTGCCCGTCCGCATCGGCTCGGTCAGCCGCAGGATCCAGGGATGAAAGCCCCTGCGGCGCAACGACTCCACCAGCTCGGTCATCATCTCGGTGTCCCGCGGCGGAGGGGTCGGCAGGTGGGCCCAGATCTCAGCGGGGGCCAGCGCCTGGAGCAGGTCCTCGTGGTCGGCCGGCGTGACCTGACGCAGGGTCACGACCCGGCCGGCCAGCTCGACACCCTCAGGCATCGGCCAGACCGCTTGCGGCCAGGGGCTGTCGTCCGGCCGCGCGTCCTCCTTGGCCCGGAAGCCGAACAGCGAACCCATCCCCGGGATGTCCATCCCCCCAGCCTCCCGCACGCGTCCTGGGCGCTCGCCGTCAGGCGAGGAGGTCGTGACGGACGACGATCGCCTCGCGCTCGGGGCCGACGCCGATCGCCGAGACCCGCTGGCCGACCATCTCCTCGATGGCCAGGACGTAGGCGCGGGCGTTGGCCGGCAGGTCCTCGAACGAGCGGGCCTGGGAGATGTCCTCCGACCAGCCGGGCAGCTCCTCGTAGACCGGCACCGCATGGTGGAAGTCGGTCTGGCTCATCGGCATCTCGGTGTGCCGCACCCCGTCCACGTCGTACGCGACGCAGATCGGCACGGTCTCGAGCCCGGAGAGGACGTCGAGCTTGGTCAGGACGAAGTCGGTGACGCCGTTGATCCGCCGGGCGTAGCGCCCGATGACGGCGTCGAACCAGCCGCACCGCCGAGGCCGGCCCGTCGTCACGCCGTACTCGCCGCCGGTCTTGCGCAGGAACTCGCCCATGTCGTCGGTCAGCTCGGTCGGGAACGGCCCCTCGCCGACCCGCGTCGTGTAGGCCTTGATCACCGCGATGACGCTGTCGATCCGGGTCGGCGGGATGCCCGACCCGGTGCAGGCACCGCCCGCCGTCGCCGAGGAGGACGTCACGAACGGGTAGGTGCCGTGGTCGACGTCCAGCAGGGTCGCCTGGCCGGCCTCCATCAGGACGGTGTCGCCGCGGTCCAGCGCCTGCTCCAGCAGCAGCGGGGTGTCGGCGACCATCGGCGCCAGCCGCTCGACGTACGTCAGGAGCTCGGCCACGACCTCGTCGACCTCGATCGCCCGGCGGTTGTAGACCTTGGCCAGGATCTGGTTCTTCAGCTCGAGCGCACCCTCGACCTTCTGCCGCAGGATGCCCTCGTCGAACAGGTCCTGGATCCGGACGCCGACCCGGTTCATCTTGTCGGCGTACGTCGGACCGATGCCCCGCCCCGTCGTGCCGATCCGGCGCGAGCCCAGGAAGCGCTCGGTGACCTTGTCCAGCACCCGGTTGTACTCCGCGATGACGTGCGCCCCGGAGCTCACGACCAGCGAGCCCGTGTCGATGCCGCGCGCCTCCAGGCCCTCGATCTCCTGGAACAGCACCGCGAGGTCGACGACGACGCCGTTGCCGATCACGGGCGTGCAGCCGGGCGAGAGGATGCCGGACGGCAGCAGGTGCAGGGCGTACTTCTCGTCGTCGATCACGACGGTGTGCCCCGCGTTGTTGCCCCCGTTGAACTTCACGACGTACTGGACCCGGTGGCCGAGCAGGTCGGTCGCCTTGCCCTTGCCTTCGTCGCCCCACTGGGCACCGACGAGTACGACGGCGGGCATGGCTGTCCTGCCTTGGTCTCGGGGCCCGGCGACGGACGCCACCGGTGCTCGTGCGGCTGAGAGGTTACCGGCCGGCCGGGGCCCGCTGGGTGCCGGTCAACAGGCCGCGACGCTCGGCGGCCAGGCCGAGCTGGAAGCGGGTGTGCGCGCCCATCTCCTCCATCAGGCCGGCGACCCGCCGCCGTACCGTCCGCAGGCTCACCCCGAGGTAGCGCGCGATCGCCTCGTCCTTCAGGCCCGACGCCAGCAGGGCGAGCAGCCGGCTGTCGGACTCGCTGTCCCCCGCCGTCGCCGGCACGGGCAGCCCCACCCGCCAGGCCTCGTCGAAGGTCGCGACGAACATCTGGACGAGCAGGCGCGAGCGGATGGCCACCAGGTCGTTGGTGATCACGCCCCACTCGGTGCAGGAGAGGACCAGCTCGTCGCCGAAGACCGTGTAGGCGTGCGGCACCTCCTCCATCAGCCGCTGCTGCTCCCCGACGTCGGCCCAGTCCCGCAGCCACAGCAGGCCGTGCACATCGGGGGCGCGCATGATCGCGACCGGGTAGATCGTCCGCATCGAGCGGCCGCGGGCGACCTCGCCCTGGACCATCCGGACCAGGTGCTCGTCGCGGGCGGGGGCGGTCGAGGTCGACTTGATGAAGTGCCGGATCGGCCCGGTCGTCGACCGGACGGCATGCTCCAGCGCCGCCACGACCAGGTGCTTCGGCACGACCTCGAGGGCGACGACCTCCCCGCTGTGCGGGGTGTCCACCAGCCGCTCGTCGGCGAAGTCGCCGATCACCGACTGGGCGTCGTCGAGCTCGGTCCGCCGGGCGTCGAGCAGGGCCGCCTCCCGGTCGATCAGCCGGCCGATCGCCACCCGGGGTGCGTCGGCCACCAGGACGCCGCCGCCGCTCTCGGCCACGAGCCCGGCCGCCGCCAGGGCCTGGAGGGCCGCGTGGGCGTGCACCCGGCCCCAACCGAGGGCCGCCACATGCGCGTCGAGGCCCGCGGGCGGGCTGCGGAGCACCCGGCGGTAGAGCCGCTCGGCGTCCGCGTCGACTCCCAGGGCGGCCAGTTCGCCGCTCATCGGATGCAATCGTTTAAGCCACTGACGAATGGCACGTTTGGCAGGTTACGGCCAATGTCTCTTTAAGGCCAGACAGAGACGGCCGAAACCGGGCATGATCCTGTCAACCGCCCACGGCCGCCGCAGGGGACGTCCGGAAGCGGGTAGCGCGACGTCATCGCACGTTGCGCGCTGGGGTGGGCGGTCGGCCTGGGCGCAATCCAGGCCGGCGCTCACCCCCTCGAGGGAGTCGCCGGCTCGGCGCCGACAGCAGCTTGTCGACTGAATTGCCCCGGTAACACCCCGTCCACCTGACTCATCGTTCAACCCGGCCCGGTCGTTACGCGACCCGGTGAAACGCTTTAGCCCGCGTGCAGCGCGGCCACGGCCGCCGGGCTCGCATCGGCCAGGAAGCCGGCGCACCGCCGGGCCTCGTCGTCCTCGCCGATCGCCGCGGCGGCCTGCCCCAGGGCGTGCAGGGCGCGCAGGAAGCCCTGGTTCGGCTGGTGCTCCCAGGGGACCGGGCCGTGGCCCTTCCAGCCGCTGCGTCGTAGCGCATCCAGACCACGGTGGTAGCCCGTCCGCGCATAGGCGTACGCCGTCACCGGGTGGCCCCCGGCCAGCTCGGCCTCGGCCAGGACGGCCCAGGCCAGCTGGCCGGCGGGGTGCGCTGCGGCGACCTCGCGCGGGTCCGCCCCGCCGTCCAGCTCGGCCCGGATCGCGGAGTCGTCCGGCAGCAGGGTCGGCTCCGGGCCGCCGAGCAGGTTGGTCGGCTGGCTCACAGCCGGTGGCCGGCGCTGCGCAGGTTCTGGCAGGCCTCGACCACGCGGGCCGCCATGCCGCCCTCGGCCGCCTTGCCCCAGGCCCGCGGGTCGTAGGCCTTCTTGTTGCCGACCTCCCCGTCGACCTTCAGGACGCCGTCGTAGTTGGCGAACATGTGGCCGACGACGGGCCGGGTGAAGGCGTACTGGGTGTCGGTGTCGACGTTCATCTTCACGACGCCGTAGTCGACCGCGTCGCTGATCTCCTGCGGCAGCGAGCCCGAGCCGCCGTGGAAGACGAGGTAGAGCGGCTTGCTGCCCGCGGGCAGCCCGGCCTTGGCCGCGACGGCCTCCTGCGCCTGCTTGAGGATCTCCGGCCGGAGCTTGACGTTGCCCGGCTTGTAGACCCCGTGGACGTTGCCGAAGGTCAGGGCGGTGAGGTAGCGCCCGCGCTCGCCGAGGCCCAGCGCCTGCATGGTCGCGATCGCGTCCTCCGGTGTCGTGTAGAGCTTCTCGTCCATCGCGCCCTCGACGCCGTCCTCCTCGCCACCGACCACGCCGACCTCGATCTCCAGGACGATGTCGGCCGCGTGGGCGAGGTCGAGCAGCTCGGAGGCGATCGTGAGGTTCTCGTCCATCGGCACCGCGGAGCCGTCCCACATGTGGCTCTGGAAGATGGGCAGCCCGCCGGCCTTGACCTGCTCGGTGCTCGCCGCCAGCAGTGGCCGGACGAAGCCGTCCAGCTTGTCCTTCGGGCAGTGGTCGGTGTGGAGGGCGATGTTGACCGGGTACTTCTTGGCCACCTCGTGGGCGTAGGCGGCCAGCGCCAGCGAGCCGCTGACCATGTCCTTGACCGTGGAGCCGGAGAGGTACTCGGCGCCGCCCGTGCTGACCTGGACGATGCCGTCGCTCTCGGCCTCGGCGAAGCCCTGCAGGGCCGCCGTCAGGGTCTGGCTGGACGAGACGTTGATGGCCGGGAAGGCGTAGGCGCCGTCGCGGGCCTGGTCGAGCATCTCGGCGTAGACCTCGGGGGTGGCAATGGGCACGGCATCCTCCAGCGACGTACGGCGGGGCTCGGTCGCGGCATCGGCGGCGCGGGTCCTCGAGCGGGTTCGGCTCTGATCCTTCCACGGTCTCCTGCGGCATGCCCCGGATGCGGCCCGGCGAACTGGCCCAACCGGCCCGGCCGGGGTCGGGGCGCGGCCGAGCTCCGGGTCGAGCCAGTCGGCCGGGCCACCGATCGGCTGGGAGCATGGGTGCATGAGTGACCAGCAGCGCCCGGTCGAGAGCTGGCTGACCGACATGGACGGCGTCCTCGTCCACGAGGAGACGGCGATCCCCGGAGCCGCGGAGTTCCTGGCCCGGCTGCAGGAGCGCGGCCTGAAGTTCCTGGTGCTGACCAACAACTCGATCTTCACGCCGCGCGACCTGCGGGCCCGGCTGCTGGCCAGCGGCCTGGACGTCCCGGAGGCCGCGATCTGGACCTCGGCCCTGGCGACCGCGCAGTTCCTCGCCGACCAGCGGGCGCACGGCTCCGCCTACGTCATCGGCGAGGCCGGGATGACGACGGCGCTGCACGAGGTGGGCTACGTGCTGACGCCGCGCAACCCGGACTACGTGGTCCTCGGTGAGACCCGGACCTACTCGTTCGAGGCGATCACGACGGCGATCCGGTTGATCGCGCGCGGCGCCCGGTTCATCGCCACGAACCCGGACGTCACCGGGCCCTCCCCCGACGGGCCGCTGCCCGCGACCGGATCGGTGGCCGCCTTGATCACCAAGGCCACGGGGGTCGCGCCGTACTTCGTGGGCAAGCCCAACCCGCTGATGATGCGGAGCGCGCTGAACCGGATCGAGGCGCACTCCGAGACCGCGGTCATGGTGGGCGACCGGATGGACACCGACATCGTCTCCGGGCTGGAGGCCGGGCTGCGCAGCATCCTGGTCCTCACCGGCTCGACCCGGCCGGAGGAGGTCGACCGCTTCCCGTACCGCCCGAGCCGGGTGGTCCAGTCGGTCGCCGACCTGATCGAGCTGGTCTGAGCCTTGCTGCGCTGACCTGCTCGGCTGCTCCGGGCTCAGACCATCTGCGGCTGCGGGTCGAACCGCAGGCCGGTCGCGATCTGCCGGTAGATGGCCGCCCGGTGCCGCAGAGCGACGCCGCCGCGGTGCATCCGCACGGTGGTCAGCAGGACGAACGTGAGCCAGCTGAACTTGCTGTCGTGGTGCCAGCGGTAGGACGACTCGTTGCGCGCGCCGTACCGGAACTTCCACAGGTTCGCGGCGTCGAGGTGGGTGACGTTGACGCCCTTGTTCTCGGCCAGGTCGTGGACGACGACGCTGTCGTGGACCATGACGCCGCGACCGCCGGCTCGCAGCCGGTGGGTGTACTCGGCGTCGTCGAACCAGATGAAGTACTCGCGCAGCGGCAGGCCGAACTCCTCGACCGCCCAGACAGGGATCAGCACCGAGACGAACGAGCAGAGCTCGACCAGGGTCAGTCCGTAGCCGCGGACGGCGAGCTCGGCCCAGTCGTCGCTGGCCGGCGGCGCGTTCATGACGCACAGGGACCCGTCGGTCCAGCGGACCAGCGAGCCGGCGAAGGTCACCGGCTCGGCCAGGACCGACTCGGCCTGGCGATGACCCGCCAGCAGCCGCTCGAGCGCGACCGGCTCGGCGTAGCAGTCGTCGTCCATGATCCAGACGAAGTCGGCGCCCGCTTCGTACGCCCGGGCCATGCCCGCTGCGAAGCCCCCGGCGCCGCCGGTGTTGGAGGGCAGCCGCACGACGTCGAGCCCGGGCTCGGCCGCGAACCGGGCCAGGACCTCGGGGGTGTGGTCGGTGGAGGCGTTGTCGACGACCACGACGAGCGCGGGACGCAGGGTCTGCGCGAAGACGTGCGCGAGCACGGTGCTCAGCTGGTCGGCCCGGTTGAAGGTCACGATCACCGCCGCGACGGTCGGATCCGTCATGGTCAGAGCACCTCGCCGCGCACGAGCGGCAGGATCCGGTTGGTCGTGGCGGACAGCGCCGCGCCGATCGCCATGTGCATGTCGAGGTACTGGTAGGTCCCGAGCCGGCCGCCGAAGACGACGCCGCGCTCGGCTGCGGCCAGCTCTCGGTAGCCCTCGAGGGTGACCCGGTCGGCCGGGGTGTTGACCGGGTAGTACGGCTCGTCGCCGGGCCCGGCGAAGCGCGAGAACTCGCGCATGATCACCGTGGCGTCGTCGGTGTAGTCGCGCTCGGGGTGGAAGTGCCGGAACTCGTGGATCCGGGTGTACGCGACGTCGAGGTCGGCGTAGTTCATGACGGGGGCGCCCTGGTAGTCGGGGATCGGCAGGACCTCGCGCTCGAAGTCGAGGGTGCGCCAGCCGAGCCGGCCCAGCGAGTAGTCGAAGTAGCGGTCCAGCGGGCCGGTGTAGACGACCGGCAGGCGTCCGGCGGTCGACGCCTTGGACAGCGGCTGGCCGTCGTCGAAGAAGTCGGTCGCCAGCCGCAGGGTGATCCTCGGGTGGTCGGCCATCCGCTCCAGCCAGGCGGTGTACCCCTCGCGTGGCAGGCCCTCGTAGGTGTCGTTGAAGTAGCGCCCGTCGTACGTGTAGCGCACCGGCAGCCGGCTGATGATGTCCGGCGGGAGCTCGCGCGGGTCGGTCTGCCACTGCTTGGCGGTGTAGCCCTCGATGAAGGCCTCGTAGAGCGGCCGGCCGATCAGCGAGATGGCCTTCTCCTGCAGGTTGGCCGGTGGCTTGTCGCCGAGCTCGGCCGCCTGGCCGGCCACCAGGTCTCGGGCCTGCGCGGGCCCGTGCGCCGTACGGAAGAACTGGTTGATCGTGCCGAGGTTGATCGGCAGCGGGTAGACCTCGCCGCGGTAGGTCGCGAAGACGCGGTGCTGGTACGCCGTGAAGGCGGTGAACCGGCGCGCGTAGTCCCACACCGTGCGGTTGGACGTGTGGAAGAGGTGGGCGCCGTAGCGGTGGACCTCGATGCCCGTCTCGGGGTCGGCCTCGGAGTAGGCGTTGCCCCCGATGTGCGAGCGGCGGTCGATGACCGTCACGTCGAGCCCCGTCTCGGCCAGACGCTCCGCCACCGTGAGCCCGAAGAACCCCGAACCGACCACCAACACGTCCACAGCGCGAAACCTGTCCCCCTGGGCAACCGGCAGACCTGCCGGTTGCGGCACTTAGCAAACCGCCCACATGGTCTCATGGCGGGCAGGCACGAACGGCGCAAACGGGGGGATGGGTCGATGGGCTCGATGGGGGCTGGGCTGCGGGCCGGGTGGGCAGCCACGGCCGTGCTCCTCCTCGTCGGCGTGGTGCGGGACCTGCGAGACCCGCTGAGCGCGCCCGTGCCGTCGGCGGCGAACACGGCGGCCACGCTCGGCCAGGACTTCCGGGACGCGACGTACTACCCGGTCAAGGACTTCCTGGCCGGCGGCATCCCGTACGAGCCGCGGTCGATGCTCGGCGGCTGGCCGGTCCGGCAGGAGTTCGACCTCTACGCGCCGTACCACCTGCTGCTGAGCTCGCCGTACGCGCTGCTCGGCTACCGCTCGGCGTACGCCGCGTTCGCCTTGCTCAGCCTGGCGATGGTCGTGGTGACCACGCTGCTCGCGGCCAGGCACTTCCGGCTGCCCGGTGGGTGGCTGGGCGCGTGGGTGGCGGCGGCCCTGGTCGTGGACGCGCAGTTCACCAAGGCGGCGCTGTACTTCGGTCAGGTGGATCCGTGGTGCGCGCTGGGGTCGACCCTCGCGCTGACGCAGCTGCACCGGTCCCGCTGGTGGTGTGCGATCGGGGTGGCGATGGCGTGGGAGAAGCCGCAGTACGGCATCCCGCTCAGCGTGCTGCTGCTCGCGCGGCGGGGGTGGCGCGAGGCGGTCGCGGGCGGTGGGATCGCCGCCGCGGCCAGCCTCCCGGCGGTGGTGGTCCTGGTGCACCGGGCCGGTGGCGTGGGGGCGTTCGTCGACGTGGTCCGGCGCGACCTGGCGTACGCGAACGCCGCTCGCTACAGCGCGGTCGATGCGCCCACCGGGGCCCGGGTCGACCTGGCGGCGGTGGCGTTCCGGGTCACCGGCTGGCTGCCGCCGGGGGCCGAGCTGGGGGCCGGCGTGCTCGTCCTCGGGATCGCGGCGGCGGCGGTCGCCGCGCGGCACCGGCGGGGCCTGCCGCTGGTGGCCGCCGAGGTACTGGCGGTCACCCTGGCGATGCGGCTCGGGATCTACCACCTGGGCAACGAGGGGATGCTGCACCTGGCCGGCGCGCTGGGGGTCGCGGCCCTGTGGCTGCGCGGGCATCCGCCGCCGGTCGCGGTGCGGGTGGGGGCGGTGCTGGCGATGCTGCCCGGGCTGTACGTCGCGGCGGCCCAGCGGCTCGTCCTCCAGCATCTGGGGGCGCGGGTCGACAGCCTGGTCGAGCCGGGGTGCGTGCTGGTGGCGTACGTGCTCGTGTGCGGGTCTCTGCTGTTGGGGGGTCTCGCGCGTCGGGCGGGCCGGGCGGACCGGGCCGGGGTTTGGCCGTCGACTCCGGGTTGAGATCGGACATTTCGCCCGCGAATACCCGGAGTCGACGGCCAAACCCGGAGTCGACGGCCAAGACGGGGCGCACCCGGGGGCGCGTCGTACCGCTCCGAGGTGGTTGGATGCCGTGGGCTGTGAGCCGCCGATGACCCACTGATGACCGGCTGGGTCCCGAAGGTCGTCAGCAGGGTGTTGACGCGAGTTCGGCAAGGTCGTCAGCAGGGTGTTGACGCGAGTTGGGCAAGGTGTTCAGCAGGGTGTTGAGCCGGGTGTGACTGGAGGACGGGTGCGACTAGCCGAGCGGCTGGACGGCCGCCGGGTGCTCATCACGGGCGTGACCGGCTTCGTCGGTGAGGCGCTGCTGCACCGGTTGCTGCACGACGTCCCCGGCCTGACCCCGGTCGTCCTCGTGCGGGCCAAGGCCGGCCAGCCCGGCTACGACCGGATCGCCGCGCTGCTGACCAAGTCGATCTTCGCCGAGAGCGTCGAGCGGGCCGGCAGCGTCGAGGCGCTGCTGGGGCGGATCGAGATCGTCGAGGGCGACCTGACCGCACTGCCGGACCTGCCGGACGTCGACCTCGTCGTTCACTGCGCCGGGGACGTGTCGTTCGACCCGCCGATCCAGGAGGCCTTCGACACCAACGTCCTCGGGGTCCAGCAGCTGCTCGAGCGGGTCGCCCGGATCGACGTCGAGCGCGGCCGGCGGGGTGCGCCACCCGTGCACTACATCCACATCTCCACCGCGTACGTCGGCGGCCGGCGGCGCGGGCCGGTGCCCGAGGGGCCGGTCGACCACACCGTCGAGTGGCGGGTCGAGGCCGCGGCGGGAACGCGGATCGCCCAGCAGGTCGAGGACCAGTCCCGCTCCCCGAAGGTCCTGGAGAAGCTCTACACCCGGTCCGAGCGCGAGCACGGCCGGGCCGGGCCGCTCACCGCGGCCAACGACGCGGAGCAGAAGCGCAAGACCTGGGTCAGCGACCAGCAGAAGCTGGCCGGCCGCGAGCGCGCCCGGACGCTGGGCTGGACCGACGTCTACACCTTCACCAAGTCCATGGGCGAGCGGGTCGTCGAGGAGCACGCGCGTGGCGGCGGCTCGGACGGCGTCCCCGCCCGGCCGGTCAGCATCATCCGGCCGAGCATCATCGAGTCGGCCCTGCGCACGCCGTACCCGGGGTGGATCGAAGGCTTCAAGATGGCCGAGCCGCTGATCCTGGCGTTCGGCCGGGGTGAGCTGCCGGAGTTCCCCGCGGCGCCGGACTCGGTCGTCGACATCGTGCCGGTCGACCACGTCGTTGGCGCGATCATCGGCGTCATGTCGACCGCGCCCGATCCCGGCAAGGTGGCCTACTTCCACATCTCGTCGGGCGCGCGGAACCCGCTCGCCTTCCGGCTGCTCTACGAGCTGATCAGCGACTACTTCGACCGGCACCCGTTCGACATGGACGAGCGCGGTGCCGTGCGGCTGCCGAACTGGCGCTTCCCGGGGGCCGAGAAGGTGGAACGCCTTCTGGTGCAAGGGGAACGCGCCCATCGGGTGGCCGATCGCGCCCTCGGCCTGGCTCCGCGCAGCGACCGCGTCCGCGAGCTGGCCCGCGACCTCGACCGGCAGAAGCGCCGGCTCGACTTCCTCCGGCGCTACCTCGACCTCTATCGCGCCTACGCCACGGCCGAGCTGCACTTCGTGGACGACAACACGCTCGCGCTGTTCAACAGCCTCGAGCCGGAGGACAAGGAGATCTTCGCCTTCGACACGGCGGAGTTCACCTGGACCTACTACCTGCGCGACGTGCACTTCCCGTCCGTGACCGAGCCGATCCGCAAGTACGACGTGATCCGCAAGCGCCGCAACGCATCGACCGGCCCGACGCGGCGCAGGATCGACGGGTCGCCCGGCTCGGCCGAGTCCGAGGGCGTCCTCGCGGTCTTCGACCTCGACGGCACGCTGATGTCCAGCAACATCGTCGAGACCTACCTCTGGATGCGCCTGCCGGAGCTGGGCCCGATGGAGCGCGCTCGGGAGATCAGCAAGCTGCTGCGGCGGATGCCGGCGTACGTCCAGGCCGAGCGCCGGGACCGCGGCGGGTTGTTGCGCGCCGTCTACCGCAGGTACGCCGGCGCGGACCTGTCGGAGCTGGACCGGCTGGCCGACGAGGTGCTGACCCCGCACGTCCTCGAGCGGGTCAGTGCCGCCGCGCTGCGCCGCGTCCGCGAGCATCGCGAGGCGGGTCACCGGACGCTGCTGCTCACGGGTGCGGTCCGGCCCATCACCCGGCCGCTGGCACCGCTCTTCGACGAGATCGTCGCGGCGGACCTGGCCGTCGACGACCGCGGTCTGGCCACCGGCTTCCTCGCGTCGCCGCCGCTCGTCGGCGAGTCCCGGGCGTCCTGGCTGCGGCGCTACGCGCACCTGGGCGGCTATGACCTCTCGCGGTCCTACGCCTACGCCGACAGCTACTCCGACCTGCCGATGCTGCGGGCCGTCGGACTGCCCACCGTGATCTCGCCCGACGTACCACTGTGGCGGGAGGCCCGCCGGGTGCGGTGGCCGATCGAGCTGTGGCGGACACCGGAGTCGGCCTCGCGCGGTGACCTCCCGGTGCGCAGCAGCGCCGGTCAGGCGAGGGCCCGATGATGCTGGCGCTCGAGGTCTACCGCTCCGTCTCGCGCTACACCGCGGCCCGCGCGCTGGGTGGCCGGATGCCGGGCCTGCTGGTGGGCCCGATGGCCCCGGTCCGGCTGGTCAACCGCGACGAGCCGCGCATCCGGCACGCCGGCTGGGCCCGCGTGCGCCCGACCCTGTCCGGGATCTGCGGCTCCGACCTCGGTGTGATCACCGGCTCGACCTCGCTCTACTTCGCCGCGATGGCCTCGATGCCCTACGTCCCGGGCCACGAGCTGGTGGGGGTCCTGCTCGACGACTGCGTCGACCTGCCCAAGGGCACCCGCGTGGTGCTGGAGCCCGTACTCGCCTGCGCCGCAAGGGGTTTGACGCCCTGCGACCAGTGCGCTGACGGCCGCACGAACCTCTGCGACCGGATCACGGTCGGCCACGTCGCGCCGGGACTGCAGACCGGGTTCTGCTCCGACACTGGTGGCGGCTGGGGCGAGGAGATGATGGCCCACCGCTCGCAGCTGCACCCCGTGCCGGACGACCTGCCCGACGAGCGGGCCGTGCTGACCGAGCCCCTGGCCTGCGCGGTCCAGCTGGCCCGCCGGGCCGAGGTGCCCGAAGGCGGCCACGTGCTGGTGTCAGGTGCGGGCGCGGTGGGGCTCTTCGCGGTGCTGGCCCTCCGGGAGCTGACCCCGGCCGGCCGGATCACGGTGGTGGCCAAGCACTCCCGCCAGCGCGAGCTGGCGCGGGCGTTCGGGGCGACCGACGTCGCGATGCCGGACGAGGCCCTGCGGGCGGTACGCCGCTCGACCCGGGCCCTGCGGCCGGCCACGGCGGGCCTGCCCGGCCCGGTCACCCGCGCGGCCGGGGACCTGCTGCTCGGCGGCGTGGATGTCGCGGTCGACGCGGTCGGCTCGGCGGCGTCGCTGGACCTCGCCCTGCGCTCGACCCGGGCCGGCGGCCGCGTCGTGCTGTCCGGGATGCCGTCGGCCGGCGCCGACCTGTCCCCGGCGTGGTTCCGCGAGCTCGAGGTCGCCGGGACCTACGCGGCGCGGGGCGAGGACTTCACCACCGCACTGCGACTGGCGGCCGAGGCCCCGCTGGACGGCGTGGTGGGCGGGCGCTACCCGCTGCACCGCTGGCGTGAGGCCTTGGACCATGCGCAGTCGGCCGGCCGGCTCGGCAGCGTGAAGATCTGTTTCGACGTACGGTCCACGTCATGACCCGACGGAAGAGGAGTACGCAGTGAGCCGCCCGGGTTTTGTTCTGGAGGTGGACGACCGCACCCCGCCGCTGGTCGTTCACGAGGGTGAGGGCTTCCGGCTGGAGACCTTCCCGCGCGGGACGCGGGTGGTCTACCCGACCGAGGCCCTCCCCGGCATCCGCGACGTCGACGGGGCGATCCAGGACGCGCTCCTGGCGCCGGTCGACATGGAGCCGCTGCCCGCGCTGCTGAAGGCCGGGATGAAGCTGACGATCGCCTTCGACGACATCTCCATCCCCTTGCCGCAGATGGCGGCGCCGGACATCCGCCAGCGGATCATCGAGGCCGTGCTGGTCATGGCGGCGGAGGCGGGCGTCGACGACGTCGAGCTGATCTCGGCCAACGCGCTGCACCGCCGGCTCACGGCCGACGAGCTCAAGCACATCGTCGGCGAGCGGGTCTTCCGGTCGTTCTTCCCCCAGGGCGCGCTCTACAACTTCGACGCCGAGGACCCCGACAACCTGGCCCACCTCGGCCTCACCGACCGGGGCGAGGACGTCGAGATCTCGAAGAGGGCCGCGGAGTCCGACCTGCTGGTCTACGTGAACGTGAACCTGGTGGCGATGGACGGCGGACACAAGTCCGCGGCGATCGGCCTCGCGTCGTACAAGTCGCTGAAGCACCACCACAACACCAAGACCATGGTCGCGTCGCACTCGTTCATGGACCACACCAAGAGCCACCTGCACCACTCGGCCTGGCGGATGGGCCAGGTCCTGGCCGACCACGTCAAGGTGTTCCAGATCGAGACGACGGTCAACAACAACGTCTTCCCGTCGCCCTACCAGTTCCTGATGAAGCGCGAGTGGGAGTGGTCGGTCAAGGACCAGGCCTCGATGCTGGCCGCCCGCCGTGCGCTCGCGGCATCGCCGAAACGGCTGCGGCACAGCGTGTTCCAGGGCATCAGGGCGCCGTACGGGCTCACGGGGGTGACCGCCGGCGAGGTCGAGGCGGTCCACGAGCGGACGATCGCGGCCGTCCACCGCCAGCAGCTGGTCGAGGTGCAGGGGCAGTCCGACGTGCTGGTGCTCGGCGTGCCCTACCTCGGGCCCTACAACGTCAACTCGATCATGAACCCGATCCTGGCGACCTGCATGGGCCTCGGGTACTACTTCAACTCCTACCGCGGGCAGCCGGTCGTACGCCGCGGTGGTGCCGTGATCCTCTACCACCCGGTCGAGCCGGACTTCCACCAGCTGCACCACCCGAGCTACGTCGACTTCTACGAGGAGGTCCTTGCGGAGTCGACCGACCCGGCGGTCATCGAGGCCAAGTTCGAGGCGCAGTACGCCACCGACCCCTGGTACGTGCACCTCTACCGGACCTCGCACGCCTACCACGGCGTCCACCCGTTCTACATGTGGTACTGGGCGGCGCACGCGATGGACCACGTCGACGACGTCGTGTGGGTCGGCGCCGACCGGAAGGCCGTTGAGCGCATGGGCTTCCGAGCCGCCTCCTCGCTCAACGACGCCCTCGAGATGGTCTCGCACACCGTCGGGCGCTCCCCCTCCATCACCTACCTGCACAACCCACCGCACATGATCGCCGACGTGCGATGAGCCGGTCGGCCAAGTCGTCGGCCAAGGCCGGCACGGTGCTGGCCAGCGCCCGACACGTGCTCGGCGGCGATCTGATGCGCGGAGCGCGGGCCGACCTGAGGATGGCGCGGCGCGGCTTCCGTTGGGGCCGAGGGCAGCTGGTGCCCCGGTCGGCCGAGCCGTATGTCATCACGCAGCCCAAGCCGCCGTTCCCGACCGCGTGGGCCCGCACACCGGCCGTCAACATGGTGCGGGACAGCGTGCAGCGGTTCGGCCTAGGACCCCTGCTGCGCAGCGAGATCCAGCCGGTCGTCCACGGACGGGACCTGCTCGAGCGGATGGGCCCACGACCCGTCGTCTTCGTGGCCAACCACACCTCCCACCTGGACACACCCCTGATCCTCTGCTCGCTCCCGGACGACTGGCGCCGGCGTACGGCGGTCGCGGCGGCCGCCGACTACTTCTTCGACACCTGGTGGCGAGCCACCGGCTCGGCGCTGGTCTTCAACACGTTCCCCATCGAGCGTCGCGGCGGGATGCTCTCGTCCACGCCGGGCGACCTCCTGGGCAGCGGCTGGAACGTCGTGGTCTTCCCCGAGGGCACCCGGTCGCCGGACGGATGGACCCGCCAGTTCCGGCTCGGCGCGGCGTTCCTCGCCACGCAGTACAACGTGCCGGTGGTCCCGATCGGGATCCGGGGATCGTTCGCCGCGATGCCGCGTGGGCGCGGCTGGCCGGTGCCCGGGCGACCGCCGGTGACCGTGCGCTTCGGCGAGGCGCTGCACCTGCGCGAGGGCGAGGGCACCCGCGAGCTCGGTGCCCGGATCGAGACCGCCGTCGCCGAGCTGGTCGACGAGGACGCGAGCACCTGGTGGGAGTCCAAGCGGCGGGCCGCCTCCGGCGCGACGCCGTCGACGGCCGGCCCGCAGGTCGCGCAGTGGCGCCGGGTCTGGGCCCAGTCCGAGTCACCTCGCGGCGAGCGCCCCACCAAGATCTGGCACCGCTGACCTGGGCTCGGTCGGCCCGGGCCCAGGGTCGGGTCAGGGCAGATTCGGGGGCGGGACGGCGTGCTGGACGGCCCACGCGTGCATCGCGATGGCGGCCGCCGCTCCGGCGTTGATCGAGCGGGTCGAGCCGTACTGCGTGATGGCCAGGATCGCCGCGCAGGCCCGGATGGCCGCGGCCGACAGCCCGTCGCTCTCCTGACCGAAGAGCAGCGCGCACGACCCGGGCAGCGAAAAGGTCTCCAGCGCAACGGCTCCCGGCACGTTGTCGATGCCGATGAGGGGAACGCCCGCGTCCGCCGACCAGGCGGCCAGGCCGGCCACGTCGTCGTGGTGCCGCACGTGCAGGTAGCGGTCGGTCACCATCGCTCCCCGCCGGTTCCAACGGCGGCGGCCGACGATGTGGACCTCGGCGACGTTGAAGGCGTTCGCGGTGCGGACCACCGAGCCGATGTTGAAGTCGTGGCCCCAGTTCTCGATCGCGATGTGCAGCGGGTGCCGACGAGTGTCCAGGTCCGCGACGATCGCCTCGAGCCGCCAGTAGCGGTAGGCGTCGACCACGTTGCGCCGGTCACCACTCGCGAGCAGCTCCACGTCGTACGCCGGGTCCTCCGGCCACGTCCCCGGCCACGGGCCGACACCCGGCGCCTCAGCCTCAGCCCCAGCCCCACGCTCGACCGAGGCGCGTTCGCCGGGCCCGTCCCCGTCCGCGCTCCCGCTCACGGCGTGAGCCGGGCCGCGAGCAGGGCCTCCACCACCGAGCCGTCGCCCTCGACCTGAGCGCCGAGGGCAGCACCGTCGGCGGGGAGCACGGCCCGCTTCCACAGCAGGGTGAAGACCGCGGCAGCCGGCCCGGCAAGGGTCGCGCGCACCTCGGAACCCGTTGGGGCAGAGACGACCTGGCCATCGGGAGCGATGGTCCAGGTGCGACCAGCATCGGTCGCCGCCACCTCGACCGCCCCGGGCAGGGGCCGCCAGGGCACGAACATCGCGACCCGCGGCATCATCACCGTCAGTACCTCGTCGACGCCGTCAGCCGCCATCTCGGGGCCGACGGCCGCCAGGGCGGCGGCCACGGGCACACCGCCGGCGAGGGCGGCGTCGAGCGCATGCATCGTGATCTCGTGGGCCTGCCGCCGCGGCCAGAACGCCGCCGTACCGGGCGGTCCGAAGGTCCAGCACGACTCGGCGTCCGCGACGTCCGAGCTCGCGAGCAGGTCGAGCAGGGCGTCCGCCCGCCCGGCGTACCAGCTGGTCAACGCGCCGATACCCGCGCCGACACCGCTCGGCGGGAGGTCGAACTCCTGCGGCTGCTCCACCCGGGTCCGCAACACCGATGACGCCCAGTCGTGGACGTTGCCCGCGTGGACGACGAGATCGCGCACGGTCCACGCGTGGCAGGACGGGATCGCCGCGTCCGGCCCGGCCCGCTCGGCCCCCGCGACCAGGGCGTCGCGGCCGGCGGCGATCGTGCCCACGTAGTCGGTGCGGTCGAGCATGGCGCCAACCTACTGACCGGCCCCGCAGGTCGAGGACACCGGAAGGTACGGCGGACGTCCCGTAGCCTCGTCCGCGTGCTGCACACGCTCGGCCCCCAGTGGCTCGACCCGAACCACCTGCTCACGACCGCCGGCGGCTGGGCTCTGTGGATCTGCCTGCTGATGATCTTCGCCGAGTGCGGTCTCCTCATCGGCTTCTTCCTGCCCGGCGACACGCTGCTCTTCAGCGTCGGGCTGTTCGTGAGCCAGGGGGTCATCGCCCAGAACCTCGTCGTGGTCTGCGTCGTGCTCAGCGTCGGGGCCGTCCTCGGCAACGCCGTCGGCTACGAGATCGGGCGGCGGGCCGGGCCGGCGATCTTCACCCGGCCGGAGTCACGGCTCTTCAGCCAGCACAACGTCGCCCGGGCCCACGCCTTCTTCGAGCGGTACGGCGCGCCCGCCATCGTCCTGGCCCGCTTCGTGCCCATCGTCCGGACGTTCATCACGGTGATCGCCGGCGTGGGACGGATGGACCGTCGGCTCTACCTCGCCTACAGCGCGCTCGGCGGCGCCATCTGGGCCAGCGGCGTGACGCTGCTCGGCTACTGGCTCGGCCACATCACCTTCGTCCGCGAGCACATCCAGCCGCACCTCGACCTGATCCTGATCGGCGTGGTCGTCGTGTCGATCCTCCCGGCCGCACTGCACGTCGTCCGCCGCAGCCCGCCCGCCTGACCGTGCTGCACCCGGACCTCGCCGGCCTGACCGCGGGCGCGGTCTACGCCCTGGTCCTGGGGCTGGTCTTCGTCGAGTCCGGGCTGCTGGTGGGGTTCTTCCTCCCCGGCGACACCGTGCTGTTCACCGCCGGGCTGCTCGCCGCGGACCCGTCGCACCACCTGTCGCTGCCGCTCCTCGCGATCGGCGTCACGGTGGCGGCCGTGGCTGGTGACGCCGTCGGCTACCTCAGCGGGCGGCGGCTCGGGCGCCCCTGGCTGCAGCGGCGGTCGGCCCGGTTCGGCTCCTCGCTGGCGCGCGCGGAGGTCTTCTACGCGCGGTGGGGCTGGTCCGCGATCGTGGCCGCCCGGTTCGTGCCCTGGGTGCGGACGTTCACGCCGATCCTGGCCGGCGTGGCCCGGATGCCGTACGCCGCGTTCGCCTCGGCCAACCTGGCCGGCGCGCTCGTCTGGGGCACCGGGCTGGTGGTCCTCGGCTACCTCGCCGACGGCACACCGTGGCTGCGGCACGCGGCGTACGTCGTGGCCGCCGTCGCGATCCTCGGCTCGGTCGCGGGGGCGGTGCTCGTGCGGCGCAGGAGGCCGTGAGCCGGCCCTGAGCCGGCCGTAAGGATGCCGTCAAGACGCGGCGGCACCGGGCTCGCGCCGACCTAGCGTCGAGAGCGTGACCACCATGAGGACCGCGCCGCCGGTAGCCCTGCCGGTGACGGTGGACCTGCCCGAGGGCGTGGGCTACCGGCTCAAGCGCAAGCTGCTCGGGCCCCCGCTGACCACCGACCAGCTCAAGCACGAGAAGCTCTCGAAGCGGCTCGCCCTCGGCGTCCTGTCCAGCGACTGCATCTCCTCCTCGGCCTACGGCAGCGAGGAGATCCTGCTCGTCCTGCTTCCGACGTTCGGGCTCGCGGCGTACGGCCTCCTGCTGCCGATGACCGGTGTCGTCCTCGCCGTCCTGATCCTGGTGACGCTGTCCTACCGCTCGGTGGTGATGGTGTACACCCACGCCGGCGGCTCGTACGTCGTCGCCCGGGAGAACTTCGGGCCGGTCGTGGCCCAGGTCGGCGCGGTGGCGCTGATGATCGACTACATCGTCACGGTGGCGGTCCAAGCGGCCGCCGGCACGGCCGCGGTGACGTCGGCGGTCCCCTCGCTGGGCCACCACAAGATGCCGCTGGCCATCACGGTCGGCGTCGTCATTCTCTTGTTTTATGGCAACCTTCGTGGGCTGCGCGAGGCCGGACGGACGTTCGCCTTCCCCACCTACTTCTTCGCGCTGTCGATGCTCCTGGTCATCGTGGGTGGCATCGCCCGCGAGGCCTTCGGCGACCTGCCCCACTACTCGACCCACGTGCAGGGCGGCGTGCCGATCGGGACCGGCCACAGCATCCTGTCGGCGATGGCCGTCTTCGTCCTGCTGAAGTCGTTCGCCAACGGCGGCTCGTCGCTGACCGGGCTCGAGGCGATCTCCAACGGGGTCAGTGCATTCCAGCGTCCGCAGGGCCTGAATGCGCGCCGCACCCTGGTGGTGATGAGCGTCATCCTCGGCACGCTCGTCGGAGGCGTCTCGTGGCTGGCGCACGAGACCCATGCGGTGCCCTACGAGGGCGGTACGCCGACGGTGATCTCCCAGGTGGCCCGGGCCGTCCTCGGGGACAGCATCATCGGTCACGTGCTGTTCTTCACCGTCCAGATCGCCACCATGCTGATCCTCTACACCGGGGCGAACACGCCGTTCAACGGCTTCCCGTTCCTGGCGAACTTCGTTGCCACGGACGGCTACCTGCCCCGGTGGCTGACCAAGCGCGGTCACCGGCTGTCGTTCTCCAACGGCATCGTGGTGCTGGCGGCCACGTCCATCACCTTGATCGTCGCCACCCGCGGATCGGTCAACAACCTGGTCGCGTTCTACGCCATCGGTGTCTTCACGGGATTCACCCTGGCCGGGTTCGGGATGGCCAAGTACTTCCGGAGCCACCAGCAGGGCCACTGGCGAGCCCAGGTGGCGATCAACACCACGTCCGGGACGATCTCCGCCATCGTCGTGGTCGTCTTCGCGGTCACCAAGTTCACCGAGGGCGCCTGGGTCGTCCTGCTGCTCTTCCCGATCCTGGTTGTCGTCCTGTTGCGGCTGCGGTCGACGTATCGGCGGGAGGCCGAGGCGCTCGCCGCGGTGTCGTCGTCGGCGCTGCGACCGGCTCGGACCCACTCGACGGTCCTGCTGCTGGTCGACTCCATGGATCTCGCCGTGCTGCGGGCGATCGCCTACGCCCGGACCCTGCGCCCGGCCGAGCTGCGGGCGGTGCACTTCATGATCGACTCGGCGCACGCGGCCGCGCTGCGCCAGGCCTGGGACGCCCAGCCCGGGCTGGACGTGGAGCTCGAGACGATCGACTGCCCGGACCGCCGACTGCCCCGGGCCGCAACGGAGCTCGCCATGCGCTCAGCGGTCCGCCCGGGCGACGAGGTCACGGTGCTGCTGCCGCGGCGTACGTACTCGCCGGTGGTCGGCCGCCTGCTCCACGACCGTACGGCGGACGACATCGCGCGGGCGGTCGGCCAGGTCCCGGGGGCGGCCGCGACGATCCTGCCCTTCGACGTGGCGCGGCCGCTGGTCCCCGCGTCGGTGCCGCCCCGCGCTGCTGCCGCACAGGCCGAGGGCGACGCTGGGGCCGGCGGCACGAGCCCGGCGCACGGCGTCGTCCCCATCGCCCGGGTGACCTACCGCCGCCGGGCCACGGTGGAGGGCCGGGTCAGGTCCGTGCGCGTCTCCCCGATCTCCGGCAGCCCGGCGGTGATGGCCGAGCTCTGCGACAGCACCGGAGGCGTGACGCTCGTCTTCTACGGCCGTCGCTCGATCGCGGGACTCGAGCCCGGGACGCCGATGCGGGCCGAGGGGGTGCTGGGTGAGCACAACGGGCACCTGGCGATGGCCAACCCCACCTACCAGCTGCTCCCGCACGACGAGCTGATGCCCGAGGTACCCGCCCGCAACGGCCAGCCCAAGGCCGCCGTCGGCTGAGCCGGCAGATAGCCAGCGAGTGCCCGGGTTTCGGGGGCGATCGCCCACTATCCGCGCACGCGGGCAAGGAGCTCGCCGTGCAGGACGCCGAACCAGCCGTCGGGGGCATTCCCCCAGGCCCGCCAGGCCGCGCCGAGGTCGGCCAGGTCCTCCGGCGTCGCCAGGCCCAGCGCGAGCGCCTGCTCGGCCAGTGCCGAGCCGGTGATCCGGTCAGCCCACAGGCCCGACCACCACAGCCGCTCGTCGCCCGTCGCGAAGCACCAGGCCGCGGCGCTCGAGGTCAGATCGTCCAGGCCGGCGGCGAGCGCCCAGGACCTCAGCATCCGCCCGGCGTCCGGCTCGGCGCCGTTCGAGCGCGCGACCCGGTGGTAGAGGTCGTTCCAGCGGGTCAGGCCCGGGTTGGCCGGGTGCCAGGTCATCGCGGCGTAGTCGCTGTCGCGTACGGCGACCAGGCCACCCGGCCGGACCACCCGGGCCATCTCGCGCAGCGCGGCCACCGGGTCGGTCAGGTGCTGCAGGACCTGATGGGCGTGCACGACGTCGAAGCTGCCGTCGGGGAAGTCCAGCGCGTAGACGTCCCCCACGACGTACGCCGCGTTGTCCAGCCCCCGCGCGGCCGCCTCGGCCCGGGCTCCGGCCAGCGGCGACTCCTCGCGGTCCAGGCCGACCACCCGCCCGGGCGAGACCAGCGCGGCCAGGTCGGCCGTGATCGTGCCGGGCCCGCACCCGACGTCCAGCAGGTCCAGGCCCGGGCGAAGGTGGGGCAGCAGGTACGCCGCGGAGTTCGCCGCCGTCCGCCAGACGTGCGAGCGGAGCACGCTCTCGTGGTGCCCGTGGGTGTAGACGTCGTCCGGCATGAGGCGATCGATCCGATTATTCAGCCGGGTTCAGGCGGGTTCAGGCGGGTTCAGCTGAGGTCAGGCGGGGGTCAGCCGGGTCAGGCCGAAGGGGCGGGCGGGCCGGCGGGGCCGGGGGTTCGGCCGGCGGTGCCGCCGGAGCCGCCGGTGGGGCCGGCGGAGCAGCGACCGGATCGGCCGCGGCCGGAGCAGCGGCCGGAGCCGAAGCAGCCGGCGCAGCCGGCGCGGACGAGGCATAGCCCGGCCCGTCCGCAGCGGTGCCGAAGGACACGGACGGCGCTTCGCGCTGGGCCTGGTCGTCGACCTCGAAGTACTCGGCCCGCTGCACGTGGAACATGTTCGCCACGATGTTCGACGGGACCGTCTCGACCTTGGTGTTCAGCGCCCGGACGTTGGCGTTGTAGTAGCGCCGGCCGGCGGCGATCCGGTCCTCGGTCGCGGTCAGCTCGTTCTGCAGGGCGAGGAAGTTCTCGTTGGCCTTCAGGTTCGGGTAGGCCTCGGCCACCGCGAACAGCCGCCCGAGGGCCTGGGTCAGGACGTTCTCGTCCTGGGCCTGCTGGGCCGGTCCCGAGCTCGGCGCTACCGCCCGGGTCCGGGCGGCGATGACGGCCTCGAGGGTCTCGCGCTCGTGCGCGGCGTACCCCTTGACGGTCTCGACCAGGTTGGGGATCAGGTCGTGCCGGCGCTTGAGCTCGACGTCGATCTGGCGCCAGGACTCCTGCACGACGTTGCGCAGGCGGATCAGCCCGTTGTACTGCAGCACTCCGTAGAGCAGCACCAGGACGATCAGGACGACGATGATGATGAGCAGGGGGGTCACGGGAAGCTCCCAGGTAGAGGCCGAGGGGCCGATGCTAGCGGCCGGGCGTCGGGCCGAGGCCGGATCACAGCCCCAGATCGGCGACGGAGTACGCCGCGTAGTACGGCAGGCCCTCGGCCTCGATCCGCTCGCGGGCCCCGGTGTCCCGGTCGACGATGACCGCCACCGCGACGACGACCGCACCTGCCTCGCGCAGGGCCTCGACCGCCGTCAGCACGGAGCCGCCGGTGGTGGAGGTGTCCTCGACGGCGACGACCCGGCGCCCCGCGACGTCCGGGCCCTCGATCCGGCGCTGCAGCCCATGCGCCTTCCCGGCCTTGCGGACCACGAAGGAGTCGAGCCGCCGGCCCCGCCCGGCCGCAGCGTGCAACATCGCCGCTGCGACCGGGTCGGCACCGAGGGTCAGCCCCCCTGCCGCGTCGACCTGCTCCCCTGGCCCCCCGGCCAGCAGGTCGAGCATCACCTCTCCGACGAGCGGTGCGGCGACAGCATCGAGCGTGATCCGGCGCAGGTCGACGTAGTAGTCGGCCTCGAGCCCGCTGGACAGGGTCACCCGCTGGTGCACGACGGCCTTGGCGAGGATCTGTTCCAGCAGGGCTGCGCGCGCGTCGGTCACGCGGCGAGCCTAGGACGTGCCCGGTGCCTGCTCCCCGAGGGCCGAGCCGTCCCAGCTGCGCTAGATGCTGAGGTCGGCACCCTCCGTCGTGAGGTCGAGCACCGCGAGCGGGATGAAATCGCGCTCCTGCGGCACCTCGGCCAGCCACACGTGGATGTCCTCGGGAGTCAGGATCCGCTCCCGCAAGGACATGGCCGCGCGCAGCCGGGCCACCCCGTCGTTCACGTCGTCGCGCCGGACCAGCGCGGCGACGCGGGTCTTCCCGAGCGTCGTCAAGGTCTCCCCCTGATGGAAGGCCTCGCGCAGGCAGGCGGCGAGTGAGGCCGCCCGCCGTGCTCGGATCAGCGGAGCCACCGGTCGGGGCGCCTCCACCACGACGAACACGTGCCGCCACGACGTACCCGCACGGCACAGCTCGTCCAGCCGTCCCCGCAGATAGCCGGTGGTGGCCAGGCCCGTCATCGGGTCCTGCCAGACATCGGCCGTCAGCGGAGCAGCGTTCTGCTCACCCCATCCCCCGAGGACGGTGGTGAGTATTTCCGTGGATGGTGCCTGGGAGGCGTAGGCCTCCCACAACGCGGTGACGTCGAGCACGCACTCGGTGACCGTGGCGCCGTACGCCGCTCGCACGGCGCCAAGCCGTACCAGCGCCGCCGCCGGGTCACTCCCCTCCATCAGCAGCTCGCACACCGCGTCGACCGCGGGGTGGTACCAGTCGCTCGGCTCAGGCCATCCCCCGGCACTGCTCCGACGCCACCAGTCCACCCGCAGCCAGGCAGTGGCCGGCGCGAGCGCCGGCCATCCTGCGACCCCGGCGGGACCTACAGGCGCGACGTGACCGAGCCCCCCCTGGACCAGATCCAGTGCTCGTTCCACCGTCATGCCTCCTCCTGTCAGTAGGTCCCGCCGGGCCGCCTGCCCGTGGATGAGACAGCCGAGCGCGCCGGCTATGACGCGAAACCCGCAAACTTTTTTTCGGAGCTTTCTGGCCGAGGCGCCGAACTCGCGGCCCGGACCGGGACAGATGAGGCACACTGGGCCAGCGCGCGTTGGGGGCCAGGTCACCGGGGTTTGGGCGCGTGGGACGGAGCCGCTGCGATCGCAGCGGCAGATGGGGAGTGCACGTGCAGGCCGAGCTGACCGGTACGCCGGCGTCGGACGAGACGTCGGACGCGGTGTTGCTGCTGCGGACCCGTGAGGGCGACGCGGAGGCCTTCGGCTCCCTCTACCTGCGGCACGTCGCCGCGGCCAGGATCCTGGCCCGGCAGCTGGCTCGCGACCCGTCCGAGGTCGACGAGCTGGTCGCCGAGTCGTTCACCCGGGTGCTCAGCGTGCTGCAGCGTGGCGGCGGCCCCGAGGCGGCCCTGCGGCCCTACCTGCTCAGCACCATGCGGCGGCTGCACGTGGACCGCCGGGTGGCGGAGAAGAAGACCGAGCCGACCGACGACCTCACGCCGCACGACCCGGGCCAGCCGTTCGTCGACCTGCCGGCAGACGAGCTGGAGCGCTCGATCGTCTCCACCGCCTTCACGTCCCTGCCGGAGCGGTGGCGGCTGGTGCTCTGGCACACCGAGGTCGAGGGCCTCTCGCCGGCGCAGGTCGCGCCGCTGCTCGGCATCAGCGCCAACGCCACCGCGGCGCTCGCGGTGCGGGCCCGGGCCGGGCTGCGCGACGCCTACCTCTCCGCTCACGTCAGCACCGCGACGGAGCCCGGCTGCCGGGAGATCGGCACCTCGCTCGGCGGCTACGTCCGCGGCACACTGTCGCGGCGCGAGCGGGTGGCCGTCGACTCCCACCTGGACGGCTGTGCCCGCTGCAGCGCCGCCGTCCTCGAGCTCTCCGACACCGCGGCGACGATGCGGGGGGTCATCGGCCCGCTCATCCTCGGCGGCGCGGTGCTGGGCTACCGCGAGGGCCTGCTCGCCCTCGGTGCCCACGCGATCCCGTCGGCCGGCCTGCTGCAGGCGGCCGGGGCCGCGCACGGCGCAGGCGCGGGTACGACGGGTGGCGCCGCCGCGGGCTCGTCCGCTTCTGGCGGCGCTGCTGGCGGCGGGGCTGGTGGCGGGTCCGGGTCGGGCGTGAGTACCGCCGCCGGCATCGCCGGCCGTCCCACCTGGCAGCTGGTCGGCGCGGCCGCGGTCGCCGGCGCCGTCGTGATCGCGGCCGCGATGGCGTTCGCCCTCGGCGGCGGCACGCCGAACCGCACCGCGGCCGGCGGCCCGTCGGCCTCTCCCACGTCGCCCCAGCCGTCGTCGGCGTCGACCAGCGGCTCGACGCCCACCCCCAGCCCGAGCCCCGGCGCGACCAGCCCTTCGACGTCGACGTCGACGTCGCCGTCCACACCGGGCAACGGCGCCGGCGCGAGCACCCCACCCGAGGTCAACCCGGTGGCGCAGAGCTCCAGCTCCAGCACCAGCGGGCCCACCCCGCCGCCGTCCCTGCCTCCGCTGGAGTCGCCGGCCCGGAGCATGGTCACGCTGGTCTCGCTGGCCGACCTGGTCGCTGGCGGCAACAACGTCCTGGCGCTGAGGACGAACAACCCGAACTCCACGGCCGTGACGCAGACCGTCACCGTCACGCTGCCGGACCAGATCTCGCTCGACACGTCCACCCCGGCCCTCCGGAGCGCCGCGACCGCGGCCCGGACCGCCGCCGCGGCGTACCGGAAAGGCTCGGCGACGGGTGTGCCGGCGAGCTTCTCCGCCGCGGCCCAGCCGGCGGCGAGCGCGCGAGCCACGACCGGTGGATGTACGAGGACGGCGCACGGCGCGGCCTGCACGATCGGGATCGTCGCCGCGGGGGCCGACGCGGACATCCAGATCCCGGTGGTGGTGGCCGAGGGCTTCACGACCGGCAGGTGGAGCGTGACCGTCACCTCGAAGGCCGGCAGCCGGATGTCGTCGGTGACCAAGCCGGGCAGCTTCACGGTCACTCCCGGGGGCGTGCGGGCACTGTGGTTCGGCGCCGGTCGCTACCAGGTCGCGGCCGGAGGTGCGGGACTGCTCACCTGCCCGGCCGCTGAGAAGGGCTGCGCGGAGGCCGAACTCGGCAAACCGACCAAGGAGTTCCCCGACCCGTCGTACCTCGACAACAACCACTGGTCGATGCAGGCGCTGAACGACGCCGGCGGCGGGTGGAAGACCTCCTCGACCTCGGACCTCGCGGTCCCCGAGGGCAGCACCGTGGTCCGCGCCTGGCTGTCCTGGTCGGCCGACGGCTTCAAGGACACCGCCGGCCTCAGCCACACGGCCTCGATCGCAGGCCCCGGCGTCGACCGGACCACCGTGACGGCCAAGACCTGGGACGCCGACTCGCTCACGGCCGGCACGGGCGGCTACGTCGCGACCGCCGACGTCACCTCGCTCGTGCAGAAGGCCGGCGCGAGCGGGGACGGCACCTGGACGGTCGGCGACATCGCCCTGACCGACGGCCAGACCGGGATCTACGCCGGGTGGTCGCTCACCATCGTGACCGCGTCGGCGACAGCCCCGGAGCGCGACGTCACCGTGCTGGCCGGTCCGTGGAACCTGGCTGGCAAGGACTCCAGCTGGACGGGTACGCCGCCCGGGCTGAAGGGTCACTCGGCCGACCTGACCCTGGTCGCCTGGGAGGGCGACGCGGGCCTGGACGGCGACCGCCTGGCGGTCAACGGCGCGCTCACCCCGGCTGACGGCGGGCCGGCGGTCGAGAACCTCAGCGACACGCCGCCGACGTACAACGTCGCGGAGTCCTCGGCCCGCGGCGCGAAGCGGCCGAACAGCTTCGGCGTCGACGTCCGGCAGCTCCGGGCCGCTGCCGACCAGGGGCCGACCCTGACGATCACGACGTCCGGCGACAGCTGGATCCTGGGCCTGCTGGTCGTCTCGACCGGCGACGACAGCGCGCCGCTGTAGGACGCCGGCGTTGCCGGGACCCTCCTGCCTGGATCGTCAGCTCTGGCTGCGCCGGCGGGCGGCCAGCGCGGCGGAGGTGCCCCGGACCAGGCCGCGGGGCAGGTAGCGCAACAGCGTCACCAGCGCGGCGTACTGGCGACTCGGCACGCTGACCACCTTGCCTCGCGCGGCGTCGGCCAGGCCCTCGCGGACCACCAGCTCCGCGCCCAGCCAGGCCCACTCCGGGAGCCGGCTCATGTTCAGCGCGGCCCGCTCGTGGAACTCGGTGTGCACGAAGCCCGGGCAGACCACCGTGACCGTGACGCCCGTGCCGGCCAGCTCGCGGGCCAGCGCCTCGGAGAAGACCACGACCCAGGACTTCGTGGCCGAGTAGCTGCCCATCGCCACGAACGCCGCGACGGACGCCACGTTGACGACCCGGCCGTGCCCGCGCTCGCGCATCGCCCGGGCCGCCGTCTGCGACAGGACCAGGACCGCCCGGGCCATGACGTCCAGTGCGCGCTCCTCCTCGGGCAGGTCGTCGGCCAGCACCCCGGTCCGCCGGGCGAAGCCGGCGTTGTTGACCAGCGTGTCGACCGGCCGGGCGGGGTCGCGGAGCCGGCTGGCCACCCGCTCGACCTGGGCCCGGTCAGCCAGGTCGGCGGCCAGGACCTCGACCGAGACGCCGTACCTCGCGCGCAGGGCCGCGGCGGTCTGCTCGAGCCGCTGGGTGTCGCGGGCGACGATCACGAGGTCCTGGCCGTGGGCGGCGAGCTGCCGGGCGAACTCCGCCCCGAGGCCGGACGTCGCGCCGGTGACGAGTGCGGTCGGCATGCGCAGCAGCCTACGAAGGCAGCGTCCGGGTGCGGGCCAGGGCCTCTGCGTACGCGGGGTTGCGGGCGACCCGGTCCGGGAGCGCGAGCAGCGAGCGCCGCAGCCCCCGCGCCGCGACGGTCGCGGCCAGATCGGTCGTCGGCAGGCCGGGCAGGCCGTAGAGCCGGCGGGCCCAGCGGGGCAGGAGCCCGGCCGCGACCGAGATCATCCCGGCCCAGGCCGGGCGGGCCGGCGTCATCAGCTTGACCCACAGCGGCATGGGCGGGACGAACCCCCACAGGGCCCCCTCGGCCGCCACTGCGGTGACGCGCAGCTGCGGCCGGACGTCGGCGTAGTAGTCGTGGAGGTCCGCGAGTGTGCCCGGCACGCTGCCGTCGTCGAGGTCGAGCCCGACCAGCCGGGCCGACGCGCGCATCTCCTCGACGTACCGGTCCGCATCGCCCGGGCGCAGCCGGCCACCTGAGCGCTGGTACGTCGTCAGGAAGGACTCGACCTCGGTGCAGTGGACCCACAGCAGCAGCTCGGGGTCGTCCACGCGGTACGCCAGCCCGGTCTCCGGCTCGACCCCGCCGGGGAGCCGCCCGTGCAGGGCCCTCAGCCGGGCGCCGGCCTCCTCGGCCGCGCTGCGCGTCCCGAAGGTCACCGTGGAGATCCACTCACCGGTGCGCTGCAGCCGCCCCCACGGGTCGACCCGGTAGTTCGAGCTGGCGTCGAAGCCGGCCATCACCAGCGGGTGGGTGGCCTGGAGGAGCAGGGCCCGGAAGCCGGCCAGCACCATGGAGGGGTCGCTCTGGATCCGCCAGGCCACCGAGTCCGGGCCGAACAGTCCGCGCGCGTCGGCCCTCGCGTCGTACGCCGTGGTGGTTGCCCTCACCCCTCGATCGTCGCATCCGCGGGATAGGTTCGCCGGGTGCGGATCGCTACCTGGAACGTCAACTCCGTCGGTGCCCGGCTCCCCCGCCTCGAGGAGTGGCTGGACCTGGCCGCGCCGGACGTGCTCTGCCTGCAGGAGACCAAGGTCGGCGCGGACGCCTTCCCCGGCGACGGCGTGCGCGAGCGCGGCTACGAGATCGCGGTCAACGGCGAGGGCCGGTGGAACGGCGTGGCCATCCTGTCCCGGATCGGCCTGACCGACGTCAGCGTCGGCTTCACCGGGCAGCCGGCGTACGTCGCGGCCGTCGACGACGCCGAGGCCGAGCCCGCCCTGCTGGACGCCCCGGCCGCCGCGGGCGTGGTCGAGGCCCGCGCCGTCGGTGCCACCTGCGGGCCGCTGCGGATCTGGTCGCTCTACGTGCCCAACGGGCGGACGGTCGACAACCCGCACTACACGTACAAGCTGGCCTGGCTGGCCGCGCTGCGGGACGCGCTGGCGCCGGAGGTGGCCGGTGGCGGGCCGTTCGTCGCGACGGGCGACTTCAACATCGCGCCCACCGACGAGGACGTCTGGGACCCGGCGGCGTTCGTCGGCTCGACCCATGTGACCGAGCCGGAGCGGCAGGCGCTGCGGGAGCTGCAGGCCCTGGGCCTGGACGACGTGATGCCGCGCGGGATGAAGTACCCGACGCCGTACACCTACTGGGACTACCGGGCCGGGTCGTTCCACAAGAACCTCGGCATGCGGATCGACCTGGTGCTGGCCAGCGCGAAGGCCGCGGCGGCCGTGAAGGACGCCTACATCGACCGGGACGCCCGCAAGGGCAAGCTCCCGAGCGACCACGCCCCCGTCGTCGTCGACCTGGACCTGTAGCCGGACCAGTCCCCTGGCTGCGGGGGTTCACGGGTGCGGGCGAACCTGGGACGCTGACCGGATGATCGCCACCAAGACTCCCGTCGTCTTCATCCATGGCCTGTGGCTGCACTCGACGAGCTGGCGGGACTGGGTCGAGCTGTTCTCGGCGGCCGGCCATCCGACGTACACGCCGACCTGGCCGGGCGAGGCCGAGACGGTCGAGGCGACCCGGGCCGACCCGCAGGTCGCAGGCGGGCAAGGGCCTGACCGAGATCATCGAGGCGCACGCGGCCTTCGTGCAGTCCCTGGACGCGAAGCCGATCATCATCGGCCACTCCGTCGGCGGCCTGATCGTGCAGAGCCTCATGGGCCAGGACCTCGCCGCGGCGGGAGTGGCGATCGACCCGGCGCAGATCCGCGGCGTGCTGCCCCTGCCGATCTCCCAGCTCCGCTCGGCCCTCCCCGCCCTGGGCAACCCCCTGAACTTCAAGCGTTCGGTCTCGTTGTCGGACAAGCAGTTCCGCTACGCCTTCGCCAATGCCGTCTCGGAGAGCGAGTCGCGGGAGCTGCACGACCGGTGGACCATCCCCTCCCCGGCCCGGCCGCTGTTCGAGGCCGCCATGGCCAACGTCAACCCGCGCTCCCCCGCGAAGGTCGACACCCGCAACAACCACCGCGGGCCGCTGCTGCTGATCTCGGGCACCAAGGACCACACGGTGCCGGACGTCGTGACGCGGTCGGCGTTCAAGCTCTACCGGCACTCCACTGCTGTGACCGAGCTCAAGCAGTTCGACCGCGGGCACTCCCTCACGGTCGACAGCGGGTGGCGCCAGATCGCCCAGGCGTCGCTGGACTGGCTTGGTACGCAAGGGTTCTCGGCCCCGACCCGGATCGACCTCGACGCGACGGCGGAGCAGCCGGTGACCGACGGCAGCGGCGAGTAGCCGCTGCCGTCGGTGGGCGTCACATCACCGGGAAGATCTCGTACACCTCGACCGAGCCCCCGCTGGCCAGGACCGGGCAGCCCTTGACCTGCGCGGTCGCGGCGTCGAGCGAGTCCGCCGTCAGGATCGAGTAGCCGGTGAGGCCGGACGCGCCGCCCTCGCTGACGGCGCCGTCGGGCGCCACGGTGGCGCCGGGGCCGAAGGGGTTGCCGGCGTCCACGAGGTCGGAGCCGAGGCCACCGATCCACGCGCCCCAGGCGGCCATGGCCTCGGCCTGCGCCTCCTCGGTCTCGGCCATGCTGCCGCCGGTGTATGCCAGGACGTAGTTCGACATCTGAGTGCTCCTTCGATGAGTCCGTCGGGGTCCTACACCCAACCGACGAACGACCCCGGCCAGATCGACAGGCCTCAGCCGAGCAGTTCGGCGGCGGCCCGGACCAGGGCCGCGTTGTCGGGCGCCGGGCTGCCGTCGGGGAGCACCAGGGTGTCCTCGAGGCCGATCCGGGCGTCCAGCCCGAGCCGGCCAGCGTGCCGCAGGGCGGGCCAGGCGCTCGACCCCTCGCCGTGCAGCAGGACCGGGGCAGATGGCCGGCCGACGAGCGCGAGCAGGCGGTCCGCCACGGCCACCGTCGCCTCGCCGTCCAGCCCGTCGGGGAGCTCGACCATCACCCGCAGGCACCGGTCGCGGTGAGGTGACTGGATCCAGGCTCGCACGGCGCCCTCGTGCCAGAGGCCGGCCTCGACGCCGATCCCGTTGTCCAGCAACGCCTGGGCCACGTCGTCGGCGCCGTCCTCGTGCCAGTTGACCGAGGCGAAGTCCGGCGGCTCGGCCCACCGGCGTACGGCGGCGACCCTGGCGGTGGGATCGGGCTCGGCCCAGGCGCCGGTGGTCACTCCGACCGGCAGCAGGGGCGAGACATGCCGGATCGCCAACACCGCGGCGGCCAGCTCGGTGGCGCCGAAGGTGTCGCGCCCCTCGGCGTCCTTGACGTGCAGATGTACGGCGCCCGCGCCGGCGGCGGCCACGGCCACGACGTCGGCGGCCAGCTCTCCGGGCGTCACCGGGAGCCGTGGGTGCTCGGCCGGGAGGCGGGGACCGTTCAGGCAGGCCTTGAGCAGCATCCGACCATCGTGCCGCCGATTCTCGGGCGCAACGTCCAACCATCTGCGGAGGGCGTGGGATTCGAACCCACGAGACAGGCTTGGTGTCCTGCCTAGCGGTTTTCAAGACCGCCACCATCGGCCTCTCGGTCAGCCCTCCATCGGTGCGCGGCCATGGTCCCACGGCCGGTCCTGCGACCTCCACGGGCGCGCGCGAGGCTAGGCTCCGGGCCTCGGGTACGACGGAGGGATCGCCATGCCAGGTCGTCCGGACACCCATCACGGCGGCCTCGTGTTCGAGGTCGACCTGGCCGACGGCTCCGGGCCGGGGCTGTTCCGCGACGTCACCGGGCTCGGGGTCACCATCGAGGTGACGACCTTCCGCGAGGGCAGCGACCCGAGCACTACCCACAAGCTCCCGGGCGCCCGGCACTTCACGGACGTCACGCTCACCCGTGCGATGACCGATCTCCGGCTGTGGCAGTGGATCAGCGCCAACCCACCGCCGCCGCGGACCGTGTCGATCGTGGCGTTGGACCACGAGGGGCGGCGGCTCGCGTCGTACCAGCTCCACCACGCCTGGCCCTGCGGCTGGCGTGGCCCCTACCGCGAGCCGGACGGGCCGGACGCGGCGATGGAGTCACTGCAGCTGACCTACGAGGGGCTCCAGGTCACCTGAACGCCGGCCGGACCGGAAGACCCAGGCCCGCAGCAGCACGAACCGCACCACGGTCGCGGCCAGGTTCGCGACGACGAGTACGCCGAGCTCGACCCCGGCCGGCGGGCGCGCCACCACGAGGTGCAGCAGGGCCAGCGAGCCACTCGTGAGCGCCAGGCCGACGCCGAAGACGACGAGTCCCTGGCCCTGCTGCCGGGCCGCGCGGTCCCGGCCGCGCACCCCGAAGGTCAACCGGCGGTTGGCCGCGGTGTTGGCCACGGCCGTGACCAGCAGCGCCACCAGGTTGGCCGGCTGCCCGCCGAGGGAGCCACGCAGTGCGATGAAGAGCAGTGCGTAGGCGAGTGTGCTCAGCACCCCGACGCCGGCGAACCGGGCCATCTGACCGACCAGACCGGCACCGAGCGGAGGCCGACCCAGCTCGGCCCGGATCTGGGCCAGCGGCAGGTGACCACGCGCCAGGGCCGAGCCGACCCGGGCGATACCGCGCAGGTCCTCGAGCGCCGTCGAGGCGATGTCCACCCGGCTGTCCGGGTCGTCCACCCAGTCGACGGGCACCTCGTGGATCCGCAGCCCTGAGCGCTCGGCCAGGACGAGCAGCTCGGTGTCGAAGAACCAGGACTGGTCCTCGACGAGAGGTAACAGTTGTTGTGCGACATCCTTCCGGATGGCCTTGAAGCCGCACTGCGCGTCCGAGAACCTCGCGTGCAGAGACCCACGGAGCAGCAGGTTGTAGGAGCGCGAGATGACCTCGCGCTTCGGGCCGCGGACGACGCGAGACCCGCGGGCCAGCCGGGTCCCGATCGCCAGGTCCGAGTGTCCGCTCACCAGCGGCGCCACCAGCGGGAGCAGGGCCGCGAGGTCGGTGGAGAGGTCGACGTCGAGGTAGGCCAGGACGGGCGCCTGCGACCGGCTCCAGGCCGCGCGCAGGGCCCGGCCGCGGCCCTTCTGCTCCAGGTGCAGCACGTCGATGTCGGGCAGCTCGCCGGCCAGGTCGTGGGCGATGGCGAGCGTCGTGTCCGTGCTCGCGTTGTCGGCGATCGTGATCCGGGTCCGGTAGGGGAAGCCCTCGGCGAGGTACCTGTGCAGGCGGCGTACCGACGCGGCGAGCGCGCGCTCCTCGTTGTGGACCGGGACCACCAGGTCGAGGACCACCGCCGCGGAGCGGGGGTCGAACGCCGCAGGGCGCGGAACCGGGAGCCGAGCGAGAGTCGGTGACGGGGGTGCGGTGATCGTCATGGCCCGAGGTTCGGGCGCCCGGCTAGTCCCGGCCCATGCCCGGTCTGTGCCCGTCCTGTGACTTGTCAGCACCAGGTGACCCTCTACCGGCACGAGGTGCTGACACGTCGGCTCAGTCGAGGCGGGCGGCGGCCTCGAGCCAGGCGTGCTCGAGCTTCTCCCGCTCGACGGCCAGCGCGTCGATCGAGGCCTGCAGCTCACCCAGCCGGACGAAGTCCGACGCGGCACCGGCCATCTGGTCGGCGAGCTTGCGCTCCCGCTCGGCCAGCTTGCCGATCTGCCGGTCGATCCGGGCGACCTCTTTGCGGGCCTCCCGCTGCTCCGCCCCGGCCGCCCCGGCCGCACCGGCCCCAGCCCCGGCCTTGGCCCCGACCCCTGCACCCGCGCCGCCTCCCGGACCGGTCGACGCTGGCGCGGCCGACGAGGACCCGGAGGCCGACGCGGCCGAGCGGGCCGAGCGGGCCGGCACGGGCGCCTGCTCGCGGGCGGCCACCGCCGCGAGGAAGTCGTCGACCCCGCGGGTCAGCATCCGCACTGAGCCGTCCCCGAGCAGGCCGTAGATCGTGTCGCAGACCCGCTCCAGGAAGTACCGGTCGTGCGAGACGACGACGAGCGTGCCCGGCCAGGTGTCCAGGTAGTCCTCCAGGACCACGAGCGTGTCGATGTCCAGGTCGTTGGTCGGCTCGTCCAGCAGGAGCACGTTGGGCTGCCGCAGGATCAGCCGCAGGACCTGCAGCCGCCGCCGCTCGCCACCGGAGAGGTCCCCTATCCGGGCCACCAGGCGGTCTCCGGTGAAGCCGAACCGCTCGAGCAGGCTCGAGGCCGTGACCTCGCCCGTCGTCGTACGGCTGACTCGCGCGATCTCCTCGACCGAGTCCAGGACCCGTTGGGTCGCAGGCAGGTCGGCCAGGTCCTGGGTGAGCTCGCCGAGCTCGACCGTCCGGCCGATCTTGACCCGGCCGCGGTCCGGCGCCAGGTCTCCGGCCACCAGCCGCAGCAGGCTGGTCTTGCCGACGCCGTTGACGCCGACCAGCCCGACCCGGTCGCCCGGTCCCAGCCGCCAGGTCGCGTCGCGCAGCACCGCCTTGTCGCCGCGGGTCAGCGTGACGTCCTCGACGTCGATCACGTCCTTGCCCAACCGCTGGGAGGCGAAGCGCTCCAACGACATCCGGTCCCGCGGCGGCGGCTCGCCCTCGATGATCGCGTTGGCGGCCTCGATCCGGAACTTCGGCTTCGAGGTCCGGGCCGGTGCACCCCGGCGCAGCCAGGCCAGCTCCTTGCGGGCCAGGTTCTTGCGCCGAGCCTCCTCCGCGCCGGCCTGGCGGTCCCGCTCAGCCCGGGCCAGCACGTACGCCGCGTAGCCGCCGTCGTAGGCGTCGACCGCTCCGTCGTGCAGCTCCCAGGTGGTCGTCGTGACGGCGTCCAGGAACCACCGGTCGTGCGTCACCACCACCAGCGCCGCCGACAGCGACCGGAGCCGGCGGGCCAGCCAGTCGACGGCCTCGACGTCCAGGTGGTTGGTGGGCTCGTCCAGCACCACCAGGTCGTGAGCGGTCAGCAGCAGCTGGGCGAGCGACGTGCGCCGCCGTTCGCCGCCGGAGAGCCCGTCGACGGCCCGGTCCAGGTCGAGGCCGGCGAGCAGCACCTGCACGACCTCACGGGTGCCGGCGTCCGCGGCCCACTCGTGGTCGGCCATCCCGCCGAGGACGTTCGCCCGCACGGAGGAGCCGGCGTCGAGGTCGTCGTCCTGGCGCAGGTACCCGATCTGCAGGCCGCGGGCCCTCGTGACCCGGCCGGCGTCCGGTGCCGCGACGCCGGTGAGCACCCGCAGCAGGGTGGTCTTGCCACTGCCGTTGCGGCCGACGACGCCGACCCGATCGCCCTCGGACACGCCGAGGCTCACCCGCTCCAGCAGCGGGTCCGTCCCGTAGGAGACGGAGACCCGCTCGAGATTGACCAGGTTCGCGGCGGGCACCTGGGCACCCTAGGTCCTCACGCGCGCAGCGCTCGCATTCGCTCTCCGGCGAGCGCATCACTCGTCCGGACGATGACCAACCGGACACGAACCGGCTGCTACCCGCCATCCGGAGGGCAGATCTCAAGCGGCCTCCGGACCGCGACGACATCGTTCGTGGAGGGGATCAATGGACGTCAACGAGGCCGTGGACCGGCTGCACCGCGCGCACAGCGCGGCCGGCTTGGGACGTGTGGGGGTGCCGACCCGGGAGATCGACCCGGTGCTGGCGGAGGTGGCCGACGCGATAGCGCCGTGGCGCCTGCCGGCCGACCTGCTGGCCTTCTGGCGCGGCGTCGACACCGAGACCCTCGCGCTGGCGCCGTGCCCGCGACCGGCTGACCCCCGGTTGTCGTTACGGCTGTGGCGCTCCCACCTCGCCGTTGACGACGCGCTTGCCGCGTACTTCCCCTGGGCCTACGAGAGCCACGACTTCGTGCTGGTCGAGCTGGAGCGCAGTGGCGTCCCCGGCGGCGGATGCTTCAGCTGGTCCGGCCCGGGCTCGGCGCTGGTGCAGACCTTCGCGTCGGTGGGTGGCTACGTCGACCTGCTCGCGACCATGATCGAGCTGCGGGAGTTCACCCATCACCCGCAGCTCGGCGTCCTCGAGTTCGACCCCGGCCGCCGGTGGGGTGACGCCCAGGTCGTGCGCCTCGCCGCCGCCCGCCAGCGCGGCCTGTCCGCGCCGGCCGCACGGCCTGCTGCCGAGGGTGCCGTGATCACGACGGTGCGCTCGCTGCTCGACCGGGCTCAGGCCGGGGAGTCTCCCCAGGGCGTCATCCGGGCTCGCGTCGTCGCCGTGTCGAGCTCCGCCTCGGGCGAGCGGATCCAGGTCACCGACGGCACCGGCCGGCTGGACCTGTGGTGCCCGGCGTCACTGTGCGCCGGGGGCCCGATCATCGAGCGCCGGTTCGAGTTCGACGTGGTCCTGCGGTCCGGCTGCCACCCGATGGCCGACGTCTCGGAGGACCTCAACGGCGTCGAGCGCGCCGCCCGCAACGGTGACCTCCGGACGGCCGTCGGCCTCGCAACCCCGCTCTACGACAGGCTTTTCGGCGCCCCGGCGGCGGCCCAAGCCCGGGCTATCCGGCCCGTAGGCTGAGCGCCAAGCGAGGACAGTCCCGCACGGCCTGAGCGGCATCGCCCTGGCGCGCGGCCGGGATCGCCGTGTCCCGCCGGCCGTCCCGACCGGCGGGATAGCCCCACGGGTCCTCGACCAGCAGCTCGGGCAACAGCTCGACGCACAGGCCGTGACCATCGCAGGCGATCCGGTCGACGTGCAGTCGCGGCTCGCTCATCGGGTGAACACCTCCAGCGCACTGCGGACCATCCGGGCGGTGCCGTCCGGGTGATGACACGCGCCGCGACCCTCCACGACCCGAGTCAGCCACTCGACCTGTCGCGGCAGGTCCGGGCGCTGGTCGCCACTCGCCATCCGCCCCAGAACCGTTGCTATCGCTGGCAACCCGTTCAGGCACGGGCCGCACTGGCGGGCACCCTCACCCGCGAGGTACGCCGCGATCCGAGCCGTCGCCGCCAACCCCGACTCGGAGCGACCCAGGGCCACCACGACGCCCGCTCCGGGGGCCGCACCCCACGGGGCGAGGCCCGCCGAGGACATCGGGGCCGCGAACGCCGCGGGGGCCAGCCACACCCCGTGGTAGCCACCGACGAGCACCGCCTGCAGGGGCTCGGTCACCCCGCCCGCCCGCACCAGCAGGTCGGACAGGGCAACGCCGTACGCCGCCTCCTGGACGCCCGGGCGGCGGACCGCGCCGCTGACCGTGGCCAGGAAGGTCCCCGGCTGCTCGGCGGTGCCTCGCTGCCGGAACCAGGCGGAGCCACGGCGCGCGACGAGGGCCAGGTGGGCGAGGGTCTCGACGTTCTGGACGAGGGTGGGACGACCGCGAACTCCCTTGCGGGCCACCAGGTCCGGGACGTCCCGCGGCACCGGCCGCCCACCCTCGATCGCGGAGACGACGGCCGTCTCCTGCCCGGCCACGAAGGCCTCGGCCGCGGTCACGACCCGGACGCGCACCGGGTCGGACCGCTCGGCCAGGGCCGCACGGACCGCTCCTTGCGACGACGCCCGGACGTAGGCGTAGGCGGCCCTCGCCCCCGTCGCCGCGGCCGCCACCTGGAGGCCGTCGAGCACGAGATGCGGTGCTCGCTCCAGCAGCATCTGGTCCTTGCGGCTGGCCGGCTCTCCCTCGGCGCCGTTGGCCACCACGACCGGATCACGGCCGGCCGCAACGGTTTCCAGCTTGCGCCAGGTCGGGAAGGCCGCGCCGCCACGACCGGTCAGGCCGGCGGCCCGGATCTCGGCCCGGAGAGCAGCCGCGTCCGCCAGCGACGGCAGCGGGCCGACCGCCGCCAGATGATGGCTCAGGTTGGGTGCGACGGCGCCGAGCAGCCGGTCGGCCGTCTCATCGGCGGATGACGTGGGCTGTGGCTCGATCACGACGGTCATCGGACCGGCTCGCCCATCGGCGCGGGGATGGTAGGGGTGCGAGGGCCGAAATCCTCACTGAGGCGCCAGAACCCGGCAGCCGCAACAGCGGCGACGCTGACCCCGCTGAGGGCGAGCAGCCACCACGTCGTCCGGTCGGTGCCCGTCCCGAGCGTGTGCGCGAGCGCGACGGGCCACGACGCGTACGCCAGCCAGTGCACGGCCCGCCACGCCCGGACACCGATTCGCTGCCGCAGCAGGCTGGTCACGAACACCGCCGCCATGAGGTCGAGGCCGAGGGTGCCGAGGCCCATCCAGAGCGGCCGGTACGCCGAGTCGAACGGCAGCAGCATGTCCACCACCTTCAGCTCCGCCTCGGGGTCGAGCAGCAAGGTGACGACGTGGACGCCGACGAACGCCACCGCGAGCAGGCTGGCCGAGCGGTGCAGCGCGACGACGCCGAACCTCGGCAGGCCGAACGCCGGCCGGCCCGAACGCGATCCGACGCCGAGGACCATCACCACCGTGAGCAGGAGCAGGCTGACGACGCCGGTGCCGCGGCCGGCGTACCAGAGCGCTGCGTTCATGCCGCACGCTCCTGCGGCCAGCCGCCGACCTGCAGGACGTCGCCCGCGCTGGTGACCAGCCGGGCGGTCACGCCCAGCGACCGGAGCCAGGGGAGCGCAGCGTGGCCGCGGACGATGGTCGCGGTCGTCAGCGTGTTGGCCTCGACGCAGGTCGGGGCGGCCGCCGAGACGGTGCGCCAGACGGTCGGGGCCGGGAGCGACGTCCTGGGGTCCAGGACGTGATGCATGCTCTGCCCGCCGCGCCGCCAGGTGCGGCTGATGGTGCTCGACGTCGCCAGCGCCCTACCCGCCGGGAGGCAGACGTGCGCCTCGGGCTGGCCGTGCCCGTCGGACACCAGCACGGACCAGTCGCCCCGCGGTGCCTTGCCGGCCGTTGCGATGTCGCCGCCGAGCGCCACGAGCACGCCGACGCCGAGCCGCTCCACGACCAGGGCGGCCGCCCGGTCGGCTGCCCACGCCTTCGCGGTGGCCCCGAGGTCGAGGCTGGTCCCGGCCGGCACGCGCAGGCGCCGGCCGGACAGCTCGACCGAGCGCCACCCGGCGACCGGGCGCGCGACGACCCGGATGCTCGACCCGCAGACCGGCACGGCACCGTGCCGGCCGGCGCGCTCGACGACCGCGATGTCCTCGGCGTAGCCCAGTGCGCGCATCGCGCCGGCCACGGTCGGGTCGACGTCCCCGTCGGTACGCCGCGCAGCCTCGACCGCCGTGGCGACCAGCTCGGCCAGCAGCGGGCTCACCGTGATGGGCCGGCCGGCCGCACGATAGAGCCGGTGGATCTCGGCGTCGGGGCGGAACCGGCTGCAGGCGGCGTCGACCTCGGCGCAGACCTGCTCGGTGAGCCGCCGGGCGTCCCGGACGGCGGCGGGGTCGGTGACGACGACCCGGGCCGTGGTGCTCCACAGCGACCACTGCGCGGTGTCCGGGCCGGCCGGCAGGCGCTCCAGGAGGGCCATCACGACCCGCCCGATGTCGCGCCCGAGGAGCCCGAGTCGCGGCTGCTGCCCAGGCTGGAGCCCGAGTCGCTCGACGTACCGGAGCTGCCGGACGTGGTCGACGTGGTCGAGGAGTCCGTCGCGGTGGAGGGGCTCGCGGAGGCGTGCGCCACGGCGGCCACGCCGAGGCTGCCACCGACTCCGAGCGCGAGGAGCGCGCCGGTGGCGACGGCGACCCGGCGCCGGCCGCGCTCCCGGCCGATGGGACTTGGTCCGTTGGATGCGTTCATGGGGACACCATCAGCAGCCGGGCTGTGCAGCCGAGGGGGCCAGCCTGTGTCCTGGCTGTGGGCTTGACGGCCGCCTCGGCCGGACAGCAGGCTCACAGGAGGCGCACAGGAAGGTCCTGGCCCGCGCCCAGCCCCAGGCCCGACAGTCAGGAGCATGAGCACCTCGCCCGCCGTCCAGTCAGCGACCGCCCCCCAGTCGCGGCCCGCCCTCACCCGGATCGACGGCACGCCGGTGCGGGTGCTCGTCGTGGACGACGAGCCGTCCCTCACCGAGCTGCTGTCGATGGCCCTGAGGTACGAGGGGTGGGACGTGCAGACCAGCTCCGACGGGCTGGCCGCCGTACGGACGGCGCGCTCCTACCGACCGGACGCCGTGGTCCTCGACGTGATGCTCCCCGACCTGGACGGCCTGGAGGTGCTGCGCCGGCTGCGGGCCGACGGCAGCGACGTCCCTGTCCTGTTCCTCACCGCCAAGGACGGCGTCGAGGACCGGATCGCCGGGCTCACCGCCGGCGGCGACGACTACGTCACCAAGCCGTTCAGCCTCGAGGAGGTCGTCGCCCGGCTGCGCGGCCTGGTCCGGCGCAGCGGGGTCCTGCAGTCCCGCGACGACGCCGTGCTGACCGTCGGGGACCTGACGATGGACGAGGACAGCCACGAGGTACGCCGTGCGGGTGAGCTGGTGCACCTGACCGCCACCGAGTTCGAGCTGCTCCGCTTCCTGATGCGCAACCCGCGGCGCGTCCTGTCCAAGTCGCAGATCCTGGACCGGGTCTGGAACTACGACTTCGGCGGCCAGGCCAACGTCGTGGAGCTCTACATCTCCTACTTGCGCAAGAAGATCGACGCCGGGCGCGAGCCGATGATCCACACCCTGCGCGGCGCCGGCTACATCCTGAAGCCCGCCCCTTGAGCCGGCTGCGCCTCGGCCGGGGGCCGAGGGTCCGGCCGGTCGGCAGCTGGACCCTGCGGGCCCGGCTGATCGCCGCCCTCGTCGCCGTCCTGACCGTCGTCTGCCTGGTGATCGGCGGGGTGACGGTGATCGCTCTGCGCGGCTTCCTGGTCGGCCAGCTCGACGACCGGCTCAGCGCGGCCTCGCAGCGCGCCACCAACTACCAGGACGACCCGACCCGGGACGGCACCGGAACCGGCAACCCGGGCGGGCCGCACCGCGGCCTGCCGCCGGGCCTGCTGGCTCCGGGCCAGGGCGCCGGGACGTTCGCCGCGCAGATCACCGGCGGGGTCATCCAGACAGCGGGCACCCTGAACGACGAGGGTGACGAGGTACCGCTGACGTCGGCCGCCGCCGAGCGCACCATCATCGCCCTCCGGCCGGACGGTGAGCCGCAGACCGTCACGATCGACGGGCTGGGCGACTACCGCGTGGTGGCCGTCCGCACCCGCGGCCAGGACTCGACCCTCGTCACCGGCCTCCCGCTGGCCTCGGTCAGCTCGACGGTCTACCGGCTCGGGCTGACCATCACCCTCGTGGCGCTCGGCGGTCTGGTCGCCGCCGGCCTCCTCGTCCTGGTCGTGGTCCGGCTCAGCCTGCGACCGCTCCGGCGGGTGACGTCGGTGGCGAAGTCGGTCAGTGCCCTGCGGCTGGACACCGGCGAGGTCGAGGTGCCCGTCCGGGTGCCCGCCCAGGACACCGACCCGCGCACCGAGGTCGGACAGGTCGGATCGGCGCTCAACCACATGATCGGCCACGTGGAGAACGCGCTCGCCGCGCGGCAGGCCAGCGAGATGAAGGTCCGCCACTTCGTCGCCGACGCGAGCCATGAGCTGCGAACGCCACTGGCCGCCATCCGCGGGTACGCCGAGCTCACCCGGCCGCAGCGGGCCGACGCGCCGCCGCAGATGGCTCATGCGATGGAGCGGGTCGAGTCGGCCGCCGAGCGGATGAGCTCCCTGGTCGAGGACCTCCTGCTGCTGGCTCGGCTGGACACCGGCCGACCGATCGAGTCCGAGCCCGTGGACCTGTCCGAGATCGTGGTCGAGGCCGTCGGCGACGCCTACGCCGCCGCGCCGGATCACCGCTGGCAGCTCGAGCTGCCGGACGAGCCGGTGCAGGTCGACGGGGACCGGCTCCAGCTGCATCAGGTGGTCGCGAACCTGCTGGCCAACGCCCGCACCCACACGCCGCCCGGTACCCGTGTCTCCGTCTCTCTCCGGCAGCTGCCGCTCGACCAGGGGGGCGTCGAGGTCGCCGTACGGGACGACGGGCCAGGCATCCCAGAGTCGTTGCGTCCCAACGTGTTCGAGCGGTTCGCCCGCGGTGACACATCGCGTTCGCGAGCCGCCGGCAGCAGCGGCCTCGGCCTCGCCATCGTGTCGTCGGTGGTCGCCGCTCACCACGGCCGGGTCGCGCTCGCGAGCGAGCCCGGGGACACCCGGTTCACGGTCTGGCTGCCTCCGCAGCAACCGGCAAGGGTCGTCACAGCGGACGCATAGCGAGGGCGCCGACGCTGGTTCCATGACCGCGACCCTCGCCCCTCCGCCGCTCAGCCCGAACGCTCCCGCCGCACCGGTCGACGAGCCCCCGACACCACCCGCCGACCCGCGCTGGGCCCGTCCCGCCTTGGTCAGCCTGCTCGGCCTCACGTCGGTCCTCTACCTCTGGGGCCTCGGCGCGTCGGGCTGGGCCAACTCGTTCTACTCGGCTGCCGTTCAGGCCGGCACGAGGAGCTGGTCCGCGTTCTTCTTCGGCGCCTCGGACGCGGCCGGGTCGATCACGGTCGACAAGCCCCCGGCATCCCTGTGGGTCATGGAGATCAGCGCCCGGGTCTTCGGCCTCAACAGCTGGAGCATCCTGGTGCCCGAGGCGTTGATGGGAGTCGGGGCGGTCTACCTGCTCTACCTGACCGTACGACGCTGGGCCGGCGCGGAGGCCGGGCTGCTGGCCGGGCTGACGCTGGCCGTGACCCCGGTCGCCACGCTGATGTTCAAGTTCAACAATCCCGACGCGATGCTCGTGCTGCTGATGGTGGCCGCCGTCTACGCGAGCGTCCGTGCGGTCGACGCCGCGGCCCGCCGGGCCGGCACCCGCTGGCTGATGCTGGCCGGCGCGCTCGTCGGGCTGGCCTTCCTGACCAAGAGCCTGCAGGCCCTGCTGGTCGTGCCGGGCCTGGGCCTGCTCTACCTCATCGTCGCTCCGACATCGCTGCGCCGCAGGCTGTCCCAGCTCCTGGTCGCCGGTGCGGCGATGCTCGTCAGCGGGCTGTGGTGGGTCGTGGCCGTGACCCTGACCCCCGCCTCCTCGCGGCCCTATATCGGCGGCTCGCAGCACAACAGCGTGTGGGAGCTGATCTGGGGCTACAACGGCCTCGGCCGGCTGACCGGCAACGAGACCGGCAGCGTCGGCGGCGGGGGCGGCGGCACCGGGACCGGCATGTGGGGCTCGACCGGCCTGACCCGGCTCTTCGACGGCGACATCGGCGGGCAGATCGCCTGGCTGCTGCCGGCCGCGCTGATGCTCCTGGCGGCCGGCTTGTGGTTCACCCGCCGCGCCCCTCGCACCGACCGCTCCCGCGGGCTGCTGATCGTCTGGGGTGGCTGGCTGGTCGTGACCGGGTTGACCTTCAGCGAGATGAAGGGGATCTTCCACCAGTACTACACGGTCGCCCTGGCGCCCGCCATCGCCGCGGTCGTCGGTGTCGGCGCGGCCTCGCTCTGGCGCGGCCGGCGGCACCTGTCCGCTGCGCTGATTATGGCCGCCACCGTTGCGCGACAGCGATCTGGTCCTTCGTCCTGCTCGACCGCAGCAGCGACTGGCACCCGTGGCTGCGCTACGCCGTCCTGTTCGGCGGCCTGGTCGCCGCCATCGGGATCGCCGGCGTCGGGCTGCTCTCCAGCCGGGTGGCCGCAGTGGTGGCGGCGCTCGCGGTCGCGGCCAGCCTGGCGGGGCCCGCGGCGTACTCGCTCCAGACGGCGTCGGTCGGGCACAGCGGCTCGATCGTCACCGCGGGCCCGGCGGTGTCGGGCGCGACCGGCGGGCCGGGCCGCGGGATGCGCGCAGGGATGCCGGGCGGAGCCGGCGGCGCCGCCCCGACGGGCGCTCGCACCGGCACGGCCGGCGGCCCGGCGGCCGGCGGGATGGCGGGCGGTGGGATGGGCGGCCTGCTCAACGGCAGCACCTCCAGCGCCGCGATGACCGCGCTGCTGAAGGCCGATGCCTCGTCGTACACGTGGGTCGCGGCGACGGTCGGGGCCCAGAACGCCTCGGGCTACCAGCTCGCCACCGGCGAGTCGGTGATGCCGATCGGCGGGTTCAACGGCAGCGACCCCTCGCCGACGCTGGCGCAGTTCAAGGCGCTCGTCGCCGCGCACGAGATCCACTACTTCATCGGCTCCGCCGGCGTCGGCGGCATCGGCAGTGCCGGTGGTGGTGCCGGTGGTGGTGCTGGCGGCGGACAGGGCAACGGCGGTCAGGGCTCGTCGTCGGCGATCGCCACCTGGGTCAGCTCCACCTTCACCGCCACGACGGTGGACGGGGTGACGGTCTACGACCTGACCTCGGGCTGACCTCGAGCGTCAGCGCGTGGCGCAGCGACGCCGCCGGCTCCGGCCGGCGGCGTCATTCCTTACTGAGTAAAGGAATTGGCCCACTTCAGTAAGCAGGGACGAGGGATCTAGCGCCGAAAGGCGAACGCATGGTGAACTTCGCAGCGGCGCGAGCGCGCCCTTGTTATCCGGTTCACCGTCGTGCACAAACACGTCGATGACACCGGGCCCGGGCCGGCCAGTTGGCGCGTGGTCGTCCGGTTCCGCTGGCTCACGGAGGATTGATGGCAGCAACACAAGAGGCCGGTGTGCACACCGGTCTCCAGAGAACGGTCGGTTTCTACGGGCTGACGGCGATCTCGCTCGGCTCGATCATCGGATCGGGCTGGTTGCTGGGCGCCTTGAAGGTGGCCAAGACCGCGGGGCCGGCCGGTGTCATCTCGTGGGTCCTCGGTGCAGTGATGCTCTCGTGCCTGGCCCTGGTCTACGCCGAGCTGAGCGCCACCTACCCCGTCGCCGGCGGCACCGCCCGCTTCGCGTACTTCTCGCACGGTCCCGTCGCCGGCTTCCTCTCCGGCTGGGCGTCCTGGCTGCAGGCCGTGTTCATCGCACCGGTCGAGATCATCGCCTCGCTCGACTACGTGTCGTCCATCGGCTGGTTCAACCAGCACTTCAGCATGATCAAGACGGTTGACGGCAACGACCTGCTCAACACCAAGGGTGTCATCGTCGCGATCATCGCGATGGTCTTCTTCACGATGATCAACCTGGCCGGGGCCAAACTCTTGTCCGAGAGCAACACCGGCATCGTGATCTGGAAGACCCTGGTGCCGATCCTGGCCATCGTCGTCGTCGGCGTGCTGGCCTTCCATGGCAGCAACTTCCACACCGGCAGCCTCAAGGGCGCCGGCGGCGGGTTCATGCCGTTCGGTTGGCACGGCGTCTTCGCGGCGATGCCCGTGGGTGTCGTGTTCGCGCTGCAGGGCTTCGAGCAGGCCGCTCAGCTGGCCGGCGAGGCGGCCAACCCCAAGAAGGACCTGTCGCGGGCGATCCTCACCGCGATGGCCATCGGGGCCGGCATCTACCTGCTGCTTGAGGTCGTCTTCATCGGGGCGTTGAAGCCGGCCAACATCGCGCACGGCTGGGCCAACCCGCTGGGCGGCGAGGCGAGCAACTACGGCGCCTGGTACACCCTGGCCCTCGCCGTCGGCGCCAGCTGGCTGGGCGTCATCCTGATCATCGACGCCATCGTCTCTCCCGGGGGCACCGGCCTGGTCTACCTGGGCACCACGGCGCGGCTGTCCTACGCCCTCGGCGAGGAGGAGGAGATGCCCAGCGCCCTGACACGGACGAACGACAAGGGCGTCCCCGTCGTGTCGATCATCGTCGCCGCGGTCGTCGGCATCATCGCCTTCGGTCCGTTCAAGAGCTGGTCCGAGCTGGTCAGCGTGGTCACCGACTCGACGGCGATCATGTACGGCTTCGGCCCGGTCGCACTGGGCGCCCTTCACATGAGAAACAGTGGCCACGAACGGCCATACACGATGCCGGCCCCGAAGGTCCTGCTGCCATTGGCGTTCGCCTTCGCCGACCTGTTGATCTACTGGAGCGGTTGGGACATCATCTGGAAGCTCGACATCATGCTGGTCTTTGGCGCTGTGATCTTCTTCGTCGGCGCCCAGGTCAAGCGGACCGATGCCCTGCGCAAGACCAAGCACGCTGTGTGGATCGCTCCCTGGCTGATCGGTCTGAACATCCTGAGCCTCTCTGGCCGGTACGGCGCATGGGCGCCGGGCTCGAAGGGCCACGCCTGGCTCGCGACGTACCACAACGGCCTACCGGACATGTGGGACCTGCTGATCGTGATCGTCTTCTCGATCGCGATCTACGAGTGGGCCATCCGTCTGGTCATGCCGCAGTCCGACGTGGACGCCGCCATCGACCGCGACGCTCACCAGATCAACTTCCTGGCGGAGTAGATCGCCTGCTGTCCTTCAGCGAAGGGCGCCTACCGTCGACGACGGTAGGCGCCCTTCGTTGTCAGCGGGTGGGCCTGGAGGGCCGACCCCGGGCCGGCTCAGGGGGCGGCGCGTCTCGCCTGATCTTGGACAACGCTCGAGCCGTGGCCACGATGGCGGGGATGAGGAACAGGCCGATCGGGCCACCACCGACGGTTCCCCAGAGGGTCGCGAGCACATAGATGACCAGCGCCACGAGCATCAGGTTGGTCCGCCGGAGGGTGGCACCGATGGCCGCGGTCGGCAGCACCAGGAGCCCGGCAATGACGACCATCAACCCATAGACGACGGTGACGCCGCTCTGTCGACTGTGGACGACGGCGATGTAGACCCCGACGTAGAACGCCGTCCACACAACAGCCAGAGCAGCCAGGATCCGTGGTGTCACCGGGCCATCGTGCCGTACGACGGGAGTCTCCGGCGAAGACGGCGGCTCAGGTCAGGCACGCACCTCGACGTCCGGGCGGGCAGAGTCGTTCTGCTGCAACACCTTCCCCGCCATCGCGCCCACCTGCTCGAGCCGCCACAGCTCGGCCTGGTGGTAAGGCGGGCCGGACTCGCGGACGACGACGAGCCCCAGGCGGGTCCCGGTCAGCGGGATGAGTGCGGTGCCGGCGTACGGCTCGCCGATCACGCTGAGCCGCAGCGGGACGTCGACGTGCACGTGCTCGGGTCCAGGGCAGCCGGGGCTGGTCGCGACCACGGCCTCGACCCGCTCGTCCGGGCCGTAGCTGACGACCGCCGCCCAGTCCGAGCCGGCCGACTCGGGGACGCCGTCGACCAGGGTCTGCAGGACGCGGGCCGGTGCCGAGACCATCCGACGGACCAGCTCCAGCTCCCCGTGGCCCGTGGTCGGAGCCGGTCCGACCCGGACCCCGAGCACCTGCACACCGGGCATCGCGGACAGCCGGTTCTGCACGCGTTGGAGGTGCGCCGGGTCCCGCACCTGGATGTGTACGTCGTCCAGCGCCCGTCCCGACTCGCTCTGCAGCACCTGCACCTGGACGATGTCGGCCTCGACGGCGCCCAGCGCGGACGCGACGTCGCCCAGGACGCCAGGGCGGTCGGGCACGGTGATCCGCACGAGAGCGAGCATCTGGCACCTCCGAGTGACACTGCGTCGACCCAGTGTGCCCGTTCGAGGTTGCGTCGAGGTTACGAGCGACCCGGTTAGATGAGCCCATGGAGCAGATCCTCGACCTCTTCCCACCCAACGCGGCGCTGGACGGGGACGGGATGCTGCAGGTCGGCGGCTGCCGGCTGGACCACATCGCCGAGGAGTTCGGGACCCCTGTCCTGCTCGTGGACGAGGACGGGCTGCGAGCGCGCGCCCGGGAGTACCTCGACGCGTTCCGCTCGCGGTGGCCGCAGACGCACGTCGTCTTCGCGTCGAAGGCGTTCCCCTGCACCGCTATCCAGCGGGCGCTCACCGAGGAGGGCCTCGGGCTGGACGTCGCCGGCGGCGGGGAGATCCTCAGCGGTGTGGCCGCCGGCGCCGACCCGGCGACGTTCGTGTTGCACGGCAATGCCAAGTCCAGCGAGGAGATCGCGCTCGCCGTCGAGCACGGTGTCGGGCTGGTCGTCGTCGACAACTTCGACGACATCGACCGGCTGGAGGCGATCGTGCCGGCCGGGCGGACCCAGGGCTGCCTGGTCCGGGTGATCCCCGAGGTGCAGGCGTCGACGCACGCGTCCCAGGCGACCGGCCACGCCGGCTCGAAGTTCGGCCTGATGCCGGACGACGCCCGCCGGGCGATCGCGCGGATCGAGGCGAGCCAGCGGCTGCGGCTCGAGGGGCTGCACACCCACGTCGGGTCGCAGATCCTGCACGCCGAGGAGATGGCCGCCGCCGTGGCGCCGCTGGCCCGGCTCGGCACCTTCCCGACGTACGACCTGGGCGGTGGGCTCGGCGTCCGGTACACCTACGACGAGCGGCCGCCGACGGTCGCGGAGTACGCCGACGCGCTGCTCGCCCAGGCCCGCGCGCTGCTGCCCGAGCAGGCCCGGCTGATCGTCGAGCCCGGCCGCAGCATGGTCGCCCGCAGCGCCACGACGGTGTACCGGGTCACGACGGTCAAGCGCGGCGTCGTGACTCACGTCGCCGTCGACGGGGGCATGGGCGACAACCTGGAGGTCTCCCTGACCGGGCAGCGGTTCGAGGCGACGATCGCCGACCGGCTGGTCTCGCCCGACGAACCCGGTGAGGGCGTCTCCGTCGTCGGGCGGCACTGCGAGTCGGGTGACGTGCTCTCGGACGGCGTGGCGTTGGTCGACCCGCGGGTCGGCGACCTGCTCGCCGTCCCGGTCACTGGGGCCTATTGCTACACGATGTCCAACAACTACAACGGCGCCCGCCGTATCCCGGTCGTCTTCGCCGCCGACGGCAAGACCCGAGCCGTCGTCCGGCGCGAGACGTGGTCGGACCTGTTAGCCCGCGATCTCCCGTGATCTGAGGAGCCGAGATGGCCGGAACGGCACCACGTCGCACTGCGGGATTCCGCCCGGCCCAAGACTGTGGCCGGCGCTCGGTGACGGCCCTGTTGTCCATGACCATCGCGCTGGCCGGTGCGTCGGTCGCCACGGCCCGGGCCGCGGCCGCGGCCGCCCCGATCCGTGCGACAACCGCCGCGGCGCCATCCTCGAACTCGGCGCCTGGCACCTACCGGCCGCTGGTCGCAGCCCGCGTGCTGGACACCCGCACGGGACTCGGTGCGCCTGCCCGTCCGGTGGTCGCCCACGGAGTCGCTGTGCTCGCCGTCCTGGGGCGGGGCGGGCTTCCCGCTTCGGGCGTCGCGGCCGTGGTCCTCAACGTCACCGCCACGAACGAGGCGGCCCACGGCTATCTGACCGTGTTCCCAGGCGGCGCCTCGCGGCCGGCGACATCGGCGGTCAATTTCGTCCCCGGGAACTCGACCGCGAACTCGGTGACCGTTGCTATCGGCGCGACCGGCGCCGTGGACATCTACAACGGCTCCGCCGGCCAGCTCGATCTCGTGGCCGACGTGCAGGGGTACTTCCTGTCCGGATCGGCAGCCGTGGCAGGCGCGTTCATCCCCGTCGGCCCAGCGCGGCTGCTGGACACCCGGCTCAACTCGCCGCCTGGCGTGCCCGGCCGCGGAGTCCGCCGGCTGACGGTCGCCGGCCGTGGTGGCGTACCGGCCACTGGCGTCTCCGCCGTGCTGCTCAACGTGACGGTGACCGGCGCGGCGGGGGGCGGCTACGTGACCGCCTACACCGACGGGACCGGCCGGCCCGGAGTCTCCACCGTCAACTTCTCCGCCGGGCGGAGCCGAGCCAACCTGGCGATGGTGTCGCTCGGCCCGTCGGGCGCCGTCGATCTCTACCTGGGGTCGGATCGGGCCGCGCAGATCGTGGTCGACGTCGAGGGCTATACCGTCGGCGGAACTCCCTCTGCTGCAGGCACTTTCGTGCCAGTGACCCCGAAGGCGACTGTACGACGGCCGCACGAGCACCCAGCCGAGCCGAGGCCCGCTCACGACTCACGGCACCATCGACCTGGCCGCCGCACCGGCTCCGGCCGACCAGGTCGCCGCCGTGGTCCTCAACGTGACGGTGACCGGCGCGACCGCGTCCGGCTACCTCTCGGCCTATCCGGCCGGCTACCGGCGGCCGGGGACCTCCAACGTCAACTTCGTCCCGGGTCCGTCGACGGCCAATCTGGTCGTCGTGCCGGCCGACCAGGTCCGGGGCGTCCAGTTCTACAACGCCTCGGCCGGCTCCCTGCAGCTCGTCGTCGACATCGAGGGCTATCTGCGCGCACCCTCCCTGACCTGGTCCAGCCCGGCCTCGGCGGTCAACCCGGTGCACAGCTCGCTCGACCTGATCTCCTGCTCGTCGGCATCGTTCTGCCTCGCGACCGACCAGCGCGGCGACGTGACGATGTACGACGGCTCGAGCTGGGGCCGGCCGGAATCGATCTCTCCGAACGCCGGGATGTCGGCCATCGACTGCCTCAGCCCCACCTGGTGTGTGGTCGCGAACGGCGCGAGCCAGATCCTGACCTACGACGGGACCGGATGGACGACATTCTCCGATCTGTTCAGCGGGGCGAGCACGATCGTCAGCCTGTCCTGTGCCACGAGGACGTTCTGCGTGGCCGGCGACGTCGAGGGCGAGGTCGCCGTCCTGACCGCCGGCGGGTGGTCCGCGCCGGTGCCGATCAGCGGGGGCCGGGCCCGGGTCTTCGTGTCCTGCCCTGCAGTGAACGTGTGCACCGCGGTCGACAGCCTCGGGCAGGCGTTGCAGTACGACGGGGCGACCTGGTCCACGGCTCGGAGCATCGATCCGGGCCGGCGACTCACGTCGTTGTCGTGTTCATCGGCCGCCTCCTGCGTGGCCGGCGACGACCAGGGCCGGGCCGTCGTCCGCAGCGGTGGGATCTGGCGTGCGCCGACAGCGGTCGGCACGGCCGGCTCGTTCACCGTGGTCCACTGCCTGTCGGGCAGGTCGTGTTACGCCACCGATGGCGACCAGGTCGTGACCTTCGACGGCAGCAGCTGGTCCACCAGTGCCACCACCGTGGTGCCGATCCGTTCGATGTCCTGTCCGACCGCGACGTACTGCGGGATCGTCGGCGCGTTCGGCAGTTTCGGCAGCTTCGACGGGACGACGCTGACACCACTGGCGCCGGCCCAGTCGAGCAACTCATTCACCGCCGTGTCCTGCGGTTCGACGACCTTCTGCGTAGCGGCCGACGCCGAGGGGTCAGCCTTCACGTTCGACGGCGCCAGCTGGTCGGGCCCGGTGCGGGCCGTGATCCTGCCGGTGTCGCCAGATGGGCTCGCCGGGATCCGGGCCCTGTCCTGCACCGCCGACGGCTTCTGCGGGGCACTGGACGCGGCCTATGACTGGCTGGACTTCGACGGTCGATCCTGGTCGGTCCCAGAGGCGTTGGGGCACGGGGCAACGGCGACCCAGCTCGCCTGCACGTCCTCGTCGTTCTGTCTCGTCGTGCAGGGCTCGACGACTCGCCGATTCGACGGCCAGACCTGGTCAGCGCCCACCACCGTCGCCGACCCGAGCTCCCTCCTGAGTTTGCTGTCCTGCGCCACGTCCACCTTCTGTCTGGTGACCGACTCGACCGGCCACTGGTTCACCTACGACGGCAGTTCCTGGTCGGCGCCCAGGGCGCTCCCGCAGGGATATCGGTTGGGCAGCCTGTCGTGTGCCACGGCCCAGTTCTGTGCCGGCATAACGACGGACGGGCTGGCAACGTTCAACGGCGCCACCTGGAGCTCATCGGTTCCCGTCGAGAACTCCAACCAGCTGCACTGGCTGTCCTGCGCATCGGCGGCCTTCTGCGTTGCGGCCAGCGAGGCGGGAACCGTCTACCTCTGGGACGGCGCGACCTGGTCGGCCGAGACGCCCACACTCAGCGGATACCGACCCACCGGCGTCACGCCGCTCAGCTGTCCGAGCGACGCGCTGTGTATCGGCGCGGACGGGTCGGTGGGCACGATCGCGCAAGGTGTCGCGGGCTAACGGTCGTCGAGGGTGAAGGGCTGGCCGGGGAGGCGGAGGGAGCCCGGGGCGGTCCACCACTCCATGACCTCGACGACGAGACGACCGGCGACGACCGAGGGGTCCTGCTCGGCCAGGCGGCGCGCCTCGTCCAAGGAGCCGGTGCGGTAGAACGAGAAGCCCCTGATCGACGCGTCGGGCGAGCCGATGACCGGGCCGTTGGCCGCCAGGATCCCGGCCTCCCGCAGGTCGTCCTTGTGGCCCAGATGCCGGACCTGCAGCGCGTCCAAGGCGTCGTCGTCCATGTCGGGAGCGTCCGGCGCCCGCCGAAGGATGACCAGCTCGTAGCGCTCCAGCTCGCGTCCCACAGCGCTCCCGAGCCCTAGATCCAGATGGCGGGGTCGACGAGTTCGAGCTCGGCGGCGGTGTGGCCCGGCGACGGGGTGACGACCTTGCCGGGTACGCCGACGACAACGGCCCCGGCCGGAACGTCTTTGACCACAACGGCATTGGCCCCGATCTGGGCGCCGCGGCCGATCGTGATCGGCCCCAGGATCCGGGCCCCGGCGCCGACGGTCACGCCGTCCTCCAGCGTCGGGTGACGCTTGACCCGCTCCATCGACCGGCCGCCCAACGTGACGCCGTGATAGAGCATCACGTCGTCGCCGACCTCGGCCGTCTCGCCGATGACGACCCCCATCGCGTGGTCGATGAAGAACCGCCGCCCGATCGTCGCCCCGGGGTGGATCTCCACCCCGGTGAACCAGCGCGTGGTCTGGGAGAGCAGGCGCGCGGGCAGCTGCAGCCCCGGCCGGAGCCACAGCCGGTGGGCCAGCCGGTGCACCCAGACGGCGTGCAGGCCGGGATAGCAGAGCAGCAACTCCAGCCGGCCTCGCGAGGCCGGGTCCTGCCGCGCCGCGGCGGCCAGATCCTCACGCAGCCGCGCGCGCCATCCCCCGGGCCGGGCCGAGCCGGCCGGCCCGGTTCCTGCTTCAGTCAAGGAGATCGGCGTAGAGGATGGTGGAGAGGTAGCGCTCACCGAAGCTCGGGATGATGACGACGATCAGCTTGCCCTCGTTCTCCGGGCGCTTGCCGACCTCGATGGCGGCGGAGAGCGCTGCGCCGGAGGACAGCCCGACGAGCAGCCCCTCCTCGGCGGCGGCCCGGCGGGCCCACGTGACGGAGGTCTCGGCGTCCACGTCGATGACCTCGTCGTAGATCGTGCGGTCCAGGATGTCAGGCACGAAGTTGGCGCCGATGCCCTGGATCTTGTGCGGCCCGGGCTGGCCGCCGTTCAGGATCGGCGACTCGGCCGGCTCGACGGCGATCATCTTGACGTCGGGCTTGCGCGCCTTGAGGACCTGCCCCACGCCGGTGATGGTGCCGCCGGTGCCGATGCCGGCGACGACGATGTCGACCTGGCCGTCGGTGTCGTTCCAGATCTCCTCGGCCGTGGTCTTGCGGTGGATCTCGGGGTTGGCCTCGTTGGCGAACTGGCGGACCAGGACGGCATCGTCCTCGGCGCCGAGCTCCTCGGCCTTGTTGACCGCGCCCTTCATGCCCTCGCTGCCCGGGGTCAGGACCAGCTCGGCGCCGAACGCCCGCAGGAGCGCGCGGCGCTCCTTGCTCATCGTCTCCGGCATCGTCAGGACGACCTTGTAGCCGCGGGCCGCGCCGACCATGGCGAGCGCGATCCCCGTGTTGCCGCTGGTCGCCTCGACGACCGTGCCACCGGGCTTGAGCAGCCCCGAGGCCTCGGCGGCGTCGATCATCGAGACGCCGATCCGGTCCTTGACGCTGTTGGCCGGGTTGTAGAACTCCAGCTTGGCCACGATCTGGGCTCCGGACCCTTCGCTGATCCGGTTCAGCCGCACCAAGGGGGTGTTGCCGATGAGCTGCGTGACGTCGTCGTAGATGCGCACGGGACTGGTCCACCACCTGGTGTCGTCGGATGAGACATCGCCGGGCTCGCGGTGCGGGCACGGCCGGCAGCCAGGATATCAAGGTCGTTGAGATCTAAACCTATGATGCAAGTTCGTTTCGGCGCAGTGCCTGCGGCCGGCTGGCTACGGCGGCCGCGGCCCCAGGCCGAGTGTCAGGCCCTCCGGGGGGCAGGGCACCCGGAGGGGCTGACAACTCGCGAGCTCTCGGGGGTCGCCACGCGGGAGACTTCGGGACGGCCGGTACGTCGACGAGGAGGGTCATCAGCCATGGCTGCGCGCTACCCGGAGATCGAGCCCTACGAGCACGGGATGCTCGACGTCGGCGAGGGCAACCAGGTCTACTGGGAGACCTGCGGCAACCCGGACGGCAAGCCGGTCGTGGTGCTCCACGGAGGTCCGGGCTCGGGCTGCCGGCCGTCGGCCCGACGCGACCACGACCCAGCGGCGTACCGGATCGTGCTCCTGGACCAGCGCAACTGCGGTCGGAGCCGGCCGCACGCGAGTGACCCGGCGACCGACCTCTCGGCCAACACGACCGACCACCTGATCGCGGACCTCGAAGCGCTGCGCGAGCGGCTCGGCATCGAGGCCTGGCAGGTCTGCGGGGCGTCGTGGGGTGCGGTCCTCGGCCTGGTCTACGCCGAGCGCCTCCCGGGGCGCGTGACCGAGCTGGTGCTCTATGGCCTGGCCACCGGGCGCCGGGCCGAGACCGACCTGCTGACCCGCGGGCTGGGTGCGTTCTTCCCGGCCGAGTGGGAGCGATTCCTGCATCTGGTGCCGGAGAACGAGCGCGACGGCGACCTGCCGGACGCCTACGCGCGGCTGCTCGCCGATCCCGACCCACAGGTGCGCGCGAGCGCGGCCCGGGCCTGGTGCGACTGGGAGGAGGCGGTCGTCCCGACCTCGCCGCGGCCGAACAGCCGCTACGCGGACCCGGACTTCAGGATGGCGTTCGCGCGGATCGTGACGCACTACTGGCGGTCCGGGTCCTGGCTGGCCGAGGGGCAGGTGCTGCGCGACGCGCCCCGGCTGCACGGCATCCCCGGAGTGGTCGTGCAGGGCAGCCTCGACGTCGGCAACCTGCTCGGCACGCCCTGGCTGCTCGCGAACGCCTGGCCGGACTGCGAGCTCGTCCTGATCGACGACACCGGCCACGGCGGCGGCCCGGCGATGAGCGAGGCGATCGTCGGGGCGACCGACCGGTTCCGCACCGCCGACCGGTTCGCTGGGCCGCGCTAGTCGGCCGCGAGCGCCTCGAGGGCGGGCAGCGCCGCCTCGATCGCGGCCAGCTGACTCGCATCCAGAGCATCGAGCCGGCGAGCCAGGCCGTGCAGGCGCTGCTCGCGGCTGCTGCGGACCAGGGCCCGGCCCGCAGCCGTGACGCTGATCAGGGACGCCCGCCCGTCGTCGGGATCGGGGAAGCGCTCGGCGTAGCCCTGCTGCTCAAGCGCCGCAACGACTTTGGTCATCGACGGCGGTGCCACACCCTCGCGCGACGCCAGCTCGCCGCAGCGCAGCGGACCCTCCTGGTCCACCGTCACGAGGGCGCTGAGCACACCGTGGCTCACGGGTGTGCCGCTGCTCTCGCGACGCAGCGCGCGGGTCAGCCGGCCCAGGGCCACGTAGACCCGGGTCGCCTGGGTGGCCGGCAGGGCCGCAGGCGCCGGGGCCGGCGCCTCCGTCGTACGGCGGCTCACGACCGCACCTGCAGCGGCTCGACCGGGTCGTCCTCGCCCATCCGGTCGCCGTCGGCGGGGCTGGACTGTGCACCGTCGTCGTGGACGTACTTGCCGCCACGCATCAGCGACGCGATCGCACCGATCAGCATCATCAGGGCCGCCGCGGTGAACACCACGACCAGGCCGTGATGGAAGGGCTGCGAGATCAGCTGGGGGAAGAACTCCTTGCCGGTCAGCTTGGCCGCGTTCGCCGCCGGGATCTGTTGCAGCGCACCGGTCGGGCCAAGCAGGCTCTGCATCGGGTTGTAGCCGAGGAACGCCGCGAACAGCGACCCCACCGGCGGCAGCCCGCCGATCTGCTGAGCCGTCGCTGCCGGGACCCCCTGCGCCGTCAGCCCATTGGTCAATGTCGTGGGCAGCGTCGACGCCAGCCCGGCGATCATCAGGGAGAAGAAGATGCCGATGGACAAGGAGGAGCCGGAGTTGAAGAACGTCCCACGCATGCCACTGGCGACGCCACGCTGGCTGGCCGGCACGGAGTTCATGATCGCCATGGTGTTGGGAGCGGCGAACAGGCCCGACCCGATGCCGTTGATCGCGATCAGCGCCGCGAACTGCCAGTAGGTGAAGTCGGTCGGGAGGAAGATCAGGGCGACGAACGACGCACCCGTGACCAGCAGCCCGCCGGTCGCGAGCGAGCGCGAGCCGATCCGGTCCGAGACCCAGCCGGAGACCGGGCCGGCGACCAGGAAGCCGATGCTCAACGGCAGCAGGTAGATGCCGGCCCACAGGGGCGTGTCCTGATAGTTGTAGCCATGCAAGGGAAGCCAGATGCCCTGCAGCCAGATGATCAGCATGAACTGCATGCCGCCGCGCCCGATCGAGGCGAGCAGGCCGGCCAGGTTGCCGGCCGAGAAGGCCCGGATCCGGAACAGGTTCATGTGGAACATCGGGTCGGCCACGTGGTTCTCGATGAAGCCGAAGACGACCAGCAGGACGGCTCCGCCGATGATCCCGGTCAGGACCCACGGGTTGGTCCAGCCCTGCGAGTGGCCGCCGTACGGCTGGATGCCGTAGGTGATCGCCGCGAGCAGGCCGGACAGCCCCACGGCGAACGTGACGTTGCCCCACCAGTCGATCTTGCTCCGGCCGGTCGTTCCGCCGAGCTCGTGCAGGGAGCGGTAGGACCAGAGGGTGCCGATCAGGCCGAACGGCACGCTGACCCAGAACACCGCCCGCCAGTGCCATTCCGACAGGACGCCGCCGAGGATCAGGCCCAGGAACGAGCCGGCGATCGCCGCGACCATGTTGACGCCGAGCGCCGTACCGCGCTGGTTGGCCGGGAACGCGTCGGTCAGGATCGCCGTCGAGTTGGCGAAGAGCATCGCGCCGCCGACCCCTTGGACCAGTCGCCAGCCGATGATCCAGAGCGCCCCGCCGGAGCCGCCCAGGGGCTCGATCGCCAGCAGGACCGAGCTCAGGAAGAAGACCAGGAAGCCCAGGTTGTAGACCTTGACCCGCCCGTACATGTCGCCGAGCCGGCCGAGCGTCACGACCAGGACGGCGCTCACGAGCAGGAAGCCCATGATCATCCAGAGCAGGTAGCTCACGTTGCCCGGCGCGAGCGGGTTGAGGTCGATCCCGCGGAAGATCGCGGGGAGGCTGATCAGCACGATCGAGCCGTTGATGGTGGCGACAAGCATGCCCATCGTGGTGTTCGACAGGGCGATCCACTTGTACGACGGGTGGTTCTTGTCCCAGCGCGCGCTGGGGGCGGTCATCGAGGCGAAGCTCACGGCAGGGATCTCCGGGCTGGGGGAAGCCGGGCGACACCGCTCGGCGAGGTAGTTAGTTTAACAGCACTAACTATCCCGCAGGCTGCCGGTCAGGACGCCGGCTGACCGCCCGGCGCCGCACCGGTGAGGCGCTGCATCGCCAGCTGCACGACCGAGATCAGGGCCTGCTTGGTCGCCGGGCGGGCCCGGGCGTCCGTGTAGATCATCGGGACGTGGGCCGGCACCTGCAGGGCCGCGCGCACCTCGTCGATGCCGTGCCGCGCGACGCCGTCGAAGCAGTTCAGCGCCACGACGAACGGGATGCCCCGCGCCTCGAAGTAGTCGACCGCCGGGAAGCACTGGTCCAGCCGCTCGGTGTCGACGAGGACGACGGCGCCGATGGCCCCGCGCACCAGGTCGTCCCACATGAAGAGGAAGCGGTCCTGGCCCGGCGTACCGAACAGGTAGAGCCACAGGTTGCCCGGCAGCGCGATGCGGCCGAAGTCCATGGCCACCGTGGTGGTCGTCTTGCGCTGGCTGACGCCGCCGGCATCGTCGACACCGACCGAGTGCTCGGTCATGGCCGCCTCGGTCGAGAGCGGCTCGATGTCGGAGATGGAGCCGATGAAGGTCGTCTTGCCGACGGCGAAGCCGCCCGCGACGACGATCTTGACGACGGTGGGAGCCGCGCCCGTCCCCTGGGGGGTGCGTCCGTCGGCTGCGTCCGTGGCCGTGGGGGCTGCGCCCGGGGCCACGTCAGAGCGAGGAAATGCCATTGAGCACACTCTCCAGAACACTGAGGCTGGTCGCCAGGCCGGACTGGCCGTTGGCAATGCCGTGGATACGGACCTTCCCCTCGTCGGCGAGGTCGCTCACGATGACGCGAACGATCCCGACAGGGAGCTTGACGTGCGCCGACAGCTCGGCGATGGACAGGAACTCGACCGCGGTGAGGTCGAGGATCTTGATGGTCTCGTTGGTCATCCCGGGGGCGGGAGCGCGCAGCGACTGCACGAGGGCCTCGAGCGGGAGGGCCGTCGAGCCGCTGGCGCGCGTGCGGCCGCCGGTGACGGCGTACGGACGGACGGCGTAGGTCTCCTCGACCTCTCCGTCCAGCTCCGCCTCAGCGCCACCGCTGCGGACGATCGGCTTGTCCCCCATGGGGTCAACCGACCTGCCAGGCACGCACGGGGCCCTCGACGGGGAGCCGCGAGCGCATCTCGCTCACGAGCTGCGGCGTCAAGGTCGCCTCGGTGCGGCTGACCAGTAGTGCCATCTCGTAGCCGATCAGCCCGACGTCGCAGGAGGCGTCGGCGACGACGGCCAGGACCGAGCCGTCGTTGACCTGCATCGAGAACAGGAAGATCGTGTCCATCTCCACGATGGACTGGCGGACCTCGCCGGCCCGCAGCTGGCGCGCCGCGCCCCGGGTCAGGCTGGACATGCCGGAGACGATCGCCGCCATCTGGTCGCCGCCGGTGCGGTCCAGGTCGTCCGACATGGCCATCAGCAGGCCGTCGGCCGACACGACGAGGGTGTGCTGAACTCCGGGCACGCTCTTCACGAAGTTGTCGAGCAGCCAGCTGAAGTTCGCTGCCTCGGTGCTCATCGTCGTAGCGTTCACGGTGGTCTTCCTCCGGTGGTCGGGCTGTACGTAACGTCGGTTGGTTTGCGGTCTGGCTTGAGCGCCGTCGTCCCTGCCCTGGGCGGCGGCGCCCGCTGCGTCCTAGTGGTCCTTGGTCTGGTCGGCCCGGCCCCGCTCGACGCCCGCCCGGAAGCCGCTCAGCATCGAGCGGACGTCCGTCGCGTTGCGCTCGCGGTGCGGGACCGGCGACTCGGCCTCGGGTGCGGGCTGCAGTCCGGGGGTGGACTGCGGCGTACGGCGGGGCATCGACTCCTGGCCGCGGTTCTCGACCGCCTCCGGCCGGTAGCCGGAGAGCCGGCTCAGCTCGGAGAGCGCCTCGCTGGCGATCGCCGACCGCTCGCGCAGCTGGAAGGCCTCGAACTCGGCCGCCGAGGCGCCCGGTCCGGGGCCGGCCATGGCCGGTACGGCGCCGAACAGCCCGCTGCGCTCGTGGGCCGGCTCGGGTCGCGCCGGGTCGCTCGCCCGGGTGCCGAACAGCGCCGCGGTCTCGGCCGGAGAGGCGGCCGCGACGGGCGTCGGCACGGCCATCGGCTCCCCGAACGGGTTGCCCTCGGGGCGCTGCGACGGGGTCCCGAACGGCGACTCGGCCGCGGCACCGTGGGTGGCCGGGGCGACCGGTGCCGTCGGGCCCGAGCCGACGGGAGCCATCGGGAACGGCGACGCGTCCGGTACGCCGGCGGCGGGCGTGACCGGCACCGGCGGGACCGGCGGCGGCGTGAAGGCCGGGGGCGTCGAGCTCCGGGTCGGGAGCGGTGCCGGCGGCTTCATCGCCCGGGAGCGGAAGCTCGGGAGGCGACGGCCGCGGCCGCTGGCCTTGCCCGGCAGGATGTCGATGATGCCCTGCGTCACGACCGGAGCTGCGGGCTCGGGCTCGGGCTCCGGCTCGGCGGCCGCGGAGGCGAAGTCGGCGACCGGCGCGGCCTCGGCGAACGGCGGCGGCGCGAAGACCGCCTCTCGCTCGACCAGCAGCTCGGGCTCGGGCTCGGGCCTGCCGGCGGGCTCTCGCTCGACCAGCAGCTCGGGCTCGGGCTCGGGCCTGCCGGCGGGCTCGGGCTCGACCAGCAGCTCGGGCTCGGGTGTGCGCTCGGGCTCGACGGCCGGAGCCGGCGCGAACAGCGGGGAGCTCGCATCCTCCACCGGGACCGGCGTGAAGAGGGCCGGCTCGACCGGGGCGTACGGCTCGGCCAGGGCCGGGACCTCAGCAGCTGCCGGGAGGTCGGCGACGACCGGGACCTCGGCCACGACGGGCGCCGGAGCCGGGGTCGGATCGCCGTCGACCTTGGAGTGACGCCCGCGCGCCCGGCGGGTCGGGAAGGACTGGAAGATGTTGCCGCGCTGGTGCAGCCGGTGGTCGGTGTGCGCCGCCGACTCCACGACGGGCTCGACCTCGGGCTCGACGACGGCCTCGGGCTCGGGAGCGGCCTGGGGCTCGACGACGGCCTCGGGCTCGGGAGCGGCCTCGGGCTCGACCTCGGGGACGGCCTGACTCGCGTCGACGGGCTCGTCGACCGTCTCGACCTCTCGGCGGTCTTGGCGGTCTCCTCGACGGGCTCGACGGGCTCGACGGGCTCGACGGGCTCGGGGCCTTCGATGTCGAGGGCCTGGCGCTGCACCGGGAAGAACGCCGGAACGGCACCGGCGGGTACGTCGACCTCGGCGGTCTCCGGCTCCAAGGCGGGGGCGTCCTCGACGACCAGGGCCTCGCCCGGGACGTCGTGCTCGTCCACGACGACGGCAGCGACCTCGACGACCGGCGCGGCCTCGTCAACGACGGGAGCCTCCTCCACGACCGGCGCGGCCTCGTCAACGACGGGAGCCTCCTCCACGACCGGCGCGGCCTCGTCAACGACGGGAGCCTCCTCCACGACCGGCGCGGCCTCGTCAACGACGGGAGCCTCCTCCACGACCGGCGCGGCCTCGTCAACGACGGGGGCTTCCTCGAACGGGGTCGGGGGAAGCTCGGGGAGCGGGGTCAGCAGCGGGTCCGGAGCGGCCGAGCCGCCGTTGGTGCGGGACCGGAAGCCGGAGAACAGGCCGGGTCGGCGGCCGTTGGGCTTGGCCGGAGCCTCAGACGCCTCGGCGGACGGGGCGACAGCGTCCGGCGCGGCCGACGGCAGCGCCAGCGCCTCCGACGGCGCGGGAGCGCCGTCGGGCGCGGACGCCAGGTCCTGCGGTGCGGCCGACGGCGAGCGCCGGGGCAGGGCCGTCGCGGTGCCACGCTGAGGCAGCGGGGCGACCGCGGTCGCGGGCGCCTCCTGCGGCTGGCTGGGGGCCCGCTGCGGGAGCGGCGACCCGCCGGCCGTCAACGGGGCGACGACGGGCGGGGCCGGCGTCGCGCCGGCGACCGGCGCGCCGAAGTCGAACGGGAACGGCTCGGCCTTCTTCACCGGCGTCGGGGCCGGCGGGGCGGACGAGATCGGTTGCGGCGCATGCGGGTTCGCGTTGCCGCGCGACGGGAGCGAGCTTCCGCGACCGGCGTCGACGGCCGACGACGGCGCAGCCGCGTCACCCGCACCCGCCTCACCGGCCTCCGGCAGCAACGCACCGAACTCGTCGTCGTCGTCGATCCCGGTGACCTCAGCCACCGTGCCGGGCACGAACAGGGCGGCCGGGAGGTCGATGACCACAACGGTCCCGCGGTCACGGGCGGCGCGCAGCGTCACCCGGGCGTCGAGCCGGCGAGCGAGCCGCCCGACCACGAAGAAGCCGAGTCGCGAGGCGCCGACAACGTCCGTGACCGGCGGGTTCGCGATCCGCTGGTTGGCGTCGGTGATCTCGTCGTACGTCATGCCGAGCCCGGCGTCGGTGATCTTCACCCGGACGCCACGACGGCTGTACGACGTGACGACGAAGACGCGCGTGTCGGGGTTGGAGAACTGCGTGGCGTTCTCCAGCAGCTCGGCCAGCAGGTGGGCGGTGGTCAGTGCGACGTGCCCGACGACGGGCGGGTCCGCCCGCAGCGCCATGTCGACCCGCTCGTACTTCTCGATCTCGGAGATCGCCGTACGGACGACGTCGGACAGCGGCATGGCCTGGCGGACGCGCCGGCCGGAGTCGATGCCGGCGAGGACGATCAGCGACTCCGCGTTCCGGCGCATGCGGGTCGCGAGGTGGTCCAGCTTGAACAGGTCGTCGAGCGTGTCCGGGTTCTCCTCGGTGCGCTCCAGCTGGTCGATGAACGACAGCTGGCGGGAGAGCAGGACGTGGTTGCGCCGGGCGACGTTGACGAACATCTCCGCGATCGAGCCGCGCAGCGCCGCCTGCTCGCGGGCGATCTTCATCGTCGTCTGGTTGACGTCGTTGAACGCGACGGCCAGCTGGCCGACCTCGTCCTGCGACGTGACCGGGATCCGGATCAGGTCGGCGTCGGGAGCCTCGCCCGGTGTCGCCATCGACTCGACCAGGCGGGGCAGCTCGTCGCGGACCTGGCCGGCGGCCTCCGTCAGGCTGCGCAGCGGGCGGGTGATGGCCCGGGCCACGATCAGGATCATCAGGATGGGCAGCAACAGCACCAGCAGGGCCAGGCCCAGGGCCTGCCAGGCGCGGTTGGTCGCGGTGGAGGCGCTCTGCTCGGCGGAGGCCGCGGCACTGCCGGCGACGTCAGCGGCGAGCGTGCGCAGGACGTCGAGGTGACCGTTGGCCAGGCTGACCCAGGTCTGGTCCTCGAGGTTGGTCGCGTGGCCCGAGGCGACCGCGAGCAGGCTGGCCTGAGCCTTGCTGAACTCCTTGGCCGAGGCCGTCGAGTCCATCATCTGCGTCATCCGGTTGCGCTCGGAGAGCGTCGCGTCGTACCAGTAGTTCTGGACGGCGTCGTTCTCCCGCGCGACCACGGCGGTGTACGCCGCGACCGAGGTCGGGTCGGTGATGACCTGGCGGCCGAGGTCGCGCTCCTGGGTGGCGAGCTCGGAGCCGAGCTCGAGCTCGGAGTAGGAGCGCAGCTCGACGGCGAGCGCGCGGTCCTGCAGGGAGGCGGCGATGCGGGCCGGGATCTGGATCTCCTCCAGGATCGCCGCGCTGAAGACGGTGCCGACCCCGTCGGCGCTGATGCTGCCCTTGTCGACCTGCTTGCGTACGGCGGCGAGCTTGGCCCGGGCCTGGAGGTTGGTGGCGAGCGCCTTGGCGGCCTCGGGGGAGAGCTGAGCGAGCCCGATCCGCGACGTGAGCTGGTCGGTCGCGGCGGCCGCGGAGTCCGACTTGCGGCGGATCTGGGGCAGCTGGCTGCCCAGGGTGTAGTCACCGGACAGCTTGGCCTGGGAGACCCGGCGCTCGGCCTGGAGCGCCGAGACGAGCGCGGAGAAGCTCTTGGCGCCGTCGGCGATAGCGCGGACCTGGCGTGCATCCTTGGCCGTGCTGACAGCCTGCAGCGAGACCACGGTGGCGCCGATCAGCAACACCAGCATGGGCACAGCAAGGACCGCCAACAGCTTCGACCTGATGCCGAGGTTGCGCAGCATGTTCGTCCCCTCATTCCAGCGACCGCCTGTGCTTCGGCGTCGCTGGTTGACCGATTAACCCTTCCGGGCGGTGCTGTCACTCGGTTGGCGCAACAGCGGCGCGGCGGCTTTGCGAACCGTCGCGAGCGATACTCACGGGGTGTCCGAACCCGCGTCGTACGCCGTCGTCGTTCTCGCCGGCGGCACCTCCCGCCGCATGGGTGGCGGCGACAAGACGGCGCTGGACCTCGGCGCCGGACAGTCCGTGCTGGACCGCCTCGTGAGCAGCCTCGACACTTCTGTCTCTGTTGTGGTCGTCGGGCCGAGGCGCCCACTTGAGCGATCCGTGCGATGGGCTCGGGAGGCGCCGGTCGGCGGGGGGCCGCTCGCCGGGCTCGCGGCGGGCGTCGCGGCGCTCGGCCTGGCCCCGGCGGACGGCGCCGCATGGGTGGTGGTGATCGCGGGTGACCAGCCCTTCGCAGGTGAGGCCGTGCCCCCGCTGCTGGCGGCGCGGACCGCTGACGGCGACGCGGTCGTGGCCGCCGACGAGGGCGGGCGCGCACAGCCGCTGCTCGCCGTCTACCGCCGGTCGGTGCTGACCCGCGAGCTGACCGGCGAGGCGACCGTCGAGGGGGGCGACGGCGTCGCAGGCCGCTCGATGCACTCCCTGCTGGAACGGCTCCGGGTCACCCGGGTCGCCGTGCCCGGCCGGGCGACCCTGGACGTCGACGATCCCGGCGCCCTGGCCCGGGCCCGGGCCCTCCTCGGTCCCTAGGCCGCCGGCTCGCGCCGGCGGACCCAGGCCGCGCCCGCCGCCACGCTGACGCCGACGGTGACGATCGCGCCGAGCAGGATGGCCGGCGCCTCACCCGCGCGCAGCAGGTGCAGCTGCGTGCCCAGGGTCGCGGCCGCTACCGGGACGCCGAGCTGGGCCGCGGCCAGCGCACCGGCGGCGACCGGCTGCCCGGTGAGCCGCATCACGAGGTGGGCCAGGACCGCACCGACGCCGAGCGCGACCCCCAGCACGACGTACGACGGGTGCCGCGCCAGGTCCCTCAGCTCGAGCGAGGCGCCGAGCCAGACGAAGAACAGCGGGCCCAGGAAGCCCTCGGTGAGGGCGAAGAGCTGTTTGGCCAGCCGGCGCGGCTCACCGACCGCTGCCACGGCGAGCCCGAAGGTGAAGCCGGCCAACATGATCGACACGTGCGTGGCGACGGCGAGCGCGCCGAGCGCGAACAGGACGGCCAGGCTGACCCGCAGCTCCAGCGCGAGCTCCAGCTCCTCGGACACCCGGTGCGCCCGCTGCCTGACGCCCGAGCGCTCCAGCCACCGGAGGCCGACGAAAAGTGCTGCGGCACAGGCAGTTACGGCCAAGGCGCCTAGCGCTGCCCGCCAGGCGTGCCGCGGGTCGATGGCCAGCGGGAGGGCCACGATGCAGGCGGCGTCGGCGATAGCGACCTGGGGCACCAGATGCAGGATCGGCTCACCGGTCAGGTGCAGCGAGTCGACGATCGGCAGGACGAGGGCCGCCGACGACGAGGCCATCAGCACGGCGTAGAGGCCGGTGTGACCGGTGCCGAACGCCGCGCTCACGCCCACGGCGAGGACGACCGCCGCGACGCCGGCCCCCGCCGCGCGCAGGAGGCCGAGCCGCAGCCCGCGGCGCAGCGCCGGGTCGCGGGCGGGCACGTGCGAGCCGGCGACGAACATGACCAGCGCGAAGCCGATGTCGGCCAGGAAGGTCCAGGTCGGGTTGCCGGCGTGCAGCCAGTCCACGCCGGTCCGGCCGAGCGCGATCCCCGCCAGCAGCTCGCCGAGGACCATCGGCAGGTGCCACTGCCGGCGGGCGGCCAGGGCCGGCCCGACCAGGCCGGCCACCATGATCAGCGCGAGCGCGCCGAAGCTCATCGGGGCCCCGGGCTCGGGCTCATGTCAGGCCCGCAGCAGCGTCGGCACGAGGTGCAGGGTACGGCGCGGCCGTGCGCGACCTAGGGTCGTCGCCATGCGCGCCATCCACGTCCGGCAGCCCGGCGGTCCCGAGGTCCTCGAGGTGGGCGAGGAGCCGGACCCCGAGGTCGGCCCCGGAGAGGTCCTGATCGACGTCGTCGCAGCCGGCGTGAACCGGGCCGACACCCTCCAGCGCCAAGGGCACTACCCGCCGCCGCCGGGTGCGTCCCGGATCATCGGGATGGAGTGCTCGGGCCGGGTGGCCGCGCTCGGCGAGGGCGTCGTGGACTGGTCCGTCGGGGACGAGGTGTGCGCGCTGCTGGCCGGTGGCGGGTACGCCGAGAAGGTCGCCGTGCCGGTCGGCCAGGTGCTGCCGGTGCCGGCCGGCGTCGGGCTCGTGCAGGCCGCTGCCCTGCCCGAGGTGACTTGCACGGTCTGGGCCAATGTCTTCATGGCGGCGGGCCTGCGTCCGGGCGAGGTGCTCCTGGTCCACGGCGGATCCAGCGGCATCGGCACCATGGCCGTCCAGCTGGCCCGCGAGCTCGGCGCACGGGTGGCCGTCACAGCCGGCTCGGCGGACAAGCTGGCGGCCTGCCGGGCCCTGGGTGCGGACATCCTGGTCAACTACAAGGAGCAGGACTTCGTGGCCGAGGTCAGGGCCGCGACCGGTGACGCGGGGGCCGACGTGATCCTCGACGTCGTGGGCGCGAAATATCTGGCCCGCAACATCGAGACCCTGGCCCGCAACGGCCGGCTGGTCGTGATCGGGCTGCAGGGCGGCACCAAGGCCGAGATCGACCTCGGGCGATGCTGGCCAAGCGGGTCGCCGTGTTCGCGGCGTCGCTGCGCGGGCGGCCCCTGGAGGAGAAGGCCGCGATCGTGCACAGCACCCGCGAGCACGTCTGGCCGCTGCTCGCGGACGGCCGGGTCGAGCCGGTGGTGCACGCGACGTACCCGCTGGAGCAGGCCGCGCAGGCGCACCGGGTGATGGAGGAGAGCAGCCACATCGGCAAGCTCCTGCTCGTGACCTAGCGATTCCGCCGGAACCGGTTGGATCGGCTCTCCTGCGAATACTCGGTATACCTACTCCTGGCAGCGGGAATACCGGGTATCCAAGGGGACGAGATGTCGGTCCGACAGGCATTGCTGGCCCTGCTCGACGAGCAGCCGATGTACGGCGCGCAGCTGCGGGCCCAGTTCGAGCGGCGGACCGGCGGCACCTGGCCGCTGAACGTCGGGCAGGTCTACCAGACCCTCGCCCGGCTCGAGCGGGACGGCCTGGTCGAGGCGACCGGGCCCCGGACGACGAGGGCCGGATCGCCTACCGGCTGACCGACGCCGGCCGGGCCGCCGCCGCCACCTGGTGGACGACGCCGGTCGACCGGGCCGAGGCGCCCCGCGACGAGCTGGTCATCAAGCTGGCGCTCGCGGTCACCGTGCCCGGGATCGACGTACCGGCGCGTCGTGCAGACCCAGCGCACCCAGACCCTGCGCCAGCTGCAGGACCTGACCCGGCTCAAGCAGCAGGCCGACACCCGGCAGGACCTGGCCTGGCTGCTGGTCCTGGACAACCTGGTCTTCGCGGCCGAGGCCGAGGTGCGCTGGCTGGACCACGTCGAGTCCCGGCTGATCCGCGACCGCGGCCGCGTCAGCGTGCCGGCCCCCGAGCCGATCGATGCGCCGGCCGACCCACGGACCGACGTCGGCCCGACGCTGCTATCGACGACCCGGCGACAGAGGTGACCCGATGACCACGACCGAGCCCCTCGCCCGGCCCACGACGGCCGCCGGCTCCGGCGCGATCCTCGAGCTGCGCGACGCCGTCCGCGTCCACGGACACGGCGCGACCGAGGTCCGGGCCCTGGCCGGGGTCAGCCTGCAGGTCCGGCCGGGCGAGCTGGTCGCCGTCATGGGTCCCTCCGGCTCGGGCAAGTCGACCCTGCTCGAGCCTCGCCGGCGGCCTGGACACCCCCACCTCGGGCGAGGTGTACGTCGAGGGCGCAGGCGCTCTCGACCCTCTCGGCCGCGGCGCTGGCCCGGCTCCGGCGCCGGAGCCTGGGCTACGTCTTCCAGGACCTGAACCTCGTGCCGGCCCTGACCGCGGTCGAGAACGTCATGCTGCCGCTGGAGCTCGACGGCGAGCGCCAAGGGGCCGCCCGCAGGGTCGCGAGGGCGGCGCTGGCCGAGGTCGACCTGGCCGACCTGGCCGACCGCTTCCCGGACGAGATGTCCGGCGGACAGCAGCAGCGGGTCGCCATCGCCCGGGCCCTGGTCGGGCCGCGCCGCCTGGTGCTCGCCGACGAGCCGACCGGGCGCTCTCGACTCCGAGACCGGTGAGGCCGTGCTGCGGGTCCTCCGCGCCCGGGTCGACGCCGGGGCGGCCGGGCTGCTGGTCACTCACGAGGCCCGGCACGCGGCCTGGGCCGACCGGGTCGTCTTCCTGCGCGACGGTGTCGTGGTCGACACCACCGGCCCGGCGTCGCAGGTCGAGCAGCTGCTCGAGGCTCCCGCGGCCCGAGACGATCGATGAGCAGCGCGAGCGGCGGTCGCAGGGGGCTCGCCGGCTGGCGGGGCTCGTGGCGGATCGCACTGCGGCTGGCCCGGCGGGACGCCCGTCGCAGCAAGGGGCGCACGGCCCTGATCGCCGCCATGGTGGGCATCCCGGTGATGCTGATCGTGGCCCTGTCGACCCTGGTCCACACCGAGACCTCAGCCCCCGCGAGAGCCTGACGTCGACCATGGGCCAGGCCCAGGCCGTGATCGCGACGACCGGTGACACCCGCGCCCCGGTCATCCAGAATCCGCACGATCAGAGCTGGGGCAGCGGATCGGCCCCTTCCGGTCAGGACAACCCTCCGAGCCGCCCCTGGACGCTGGCCGAGCTGCAGTCGTTGACGGGCGGCCGGTTGCTCCCGCTGTGGTCGGGGACGACCCGGCTCAGCTCGACCGGGGTGGCGCTGCCGATCTCCGCCTCCGAGCTCCCGCTCTCCGACCCGGCGACGCACGGCATGGTGCAGCTCCGGTCCGGGCGCCTGCCGGCCGCGCCCCACGAGATCGCCGCGACCGCCGGCCTGCTCCAGACCACCGGCTGGAAGGTCGGGACGAAGCTCACCGACCTCGACACCGAGGCCACCGTCACGGTGGTCGGCACCTACCGGACGCTCGGCATGGGCGGCGGCGAGCGGAAGGTCCTGGCGCTGCCCGGAACGTTCACCGACGGGCCAGCGGCCGCCGACCGGCCGGCCGCCGTGGACCTGTCCAACTCCAGCTTCCTGTTGGTACGCAAGGGTTCCGTCGACTGGGCGGAGGTCACCAGGCTCAACGCCGCCGGCCTCGAAGTCACGTCGCGGTCGGTGATCACCGACCCGCCGCCGGACAGCGCGCTGACCAATGACCAGAAGATGATGGCGACGAACGACAACGCCACCCGAGCCGTGGTCCTGCTGATCGTCGTTGCCATCGTGATCGAGGTGGTCCTCCTGGCCGGCCCGGCGTTCGCGGTCGGCGTGCGGCGTCGGCGTCGCGACCTGGCCCTGCTCGCGGCCACCGGAAGCACGCCGCGGGACATCCGGCGCTCGGTGCTCGCGCAGGCGGGCCTCATCGGCGTCGCCTCGGCCGCCGTGGGTGCGCTGCTCGGTCTGCCGGTCGCCGCCGTAGCGGTGCCCGTGCTCGAACACTTCGGTGCCGGCCTCGGCCCCTACGACTGGCGCTGGAAGGAGCTGCTCAGCGCGCTGGTCGTGGGCGGGCTCGCGGCCGTGCTCGCCTCGCTCGCGCCCGCCGCCCAGGCCGCCCGCAGCGACGTCGCGACCGCCCTGGCCGGCCGCCGCGGCGTCCTGCGCAGCCGGCGGGGCTGGCCCCTGCTCGGCCTGCTGCTGGTCGGTGCCGGCACCACCGCGGCGCTCACCAAGGGAACCCATCCGGGCGGGGAGTTCTGGGTCGCCGGCGGCACCCTCGTCATCGTCCTGGGCGCCGTCGCCGCCACCCCCTGGCTGGTCGGGCTGGTTGGCCGGCTGGCCACCCGGCTGCCGCTGCCCTTGCGGCTCGCCACCCGCGACGCCTCCCGCCAGCGCGCCCGGACCGCGCCCGCCGTCGCCGCGATCATGGCCTCCGTCATCGGCGTCACCGCGCTCGCCATCGGCTTCGCCTCCGACACCAAGCAGGGCCGGCGCGACTACGAGCCGCGGACGGCGAGCGGGCTCGCCACGGTCGGCGTCCCGGGCCGGGACGCGGCTGCCTCCGTGACGAACACGATCCACGCGGTCCTGCCGGGGCGAGCGGTGTTCACCGGGTACGACCTGCAGGGCCCGGACACCGCGCCCTCGGCCGGCGATCCGAGCAACCCCAGCAGCGACGTGCTGGCCCTCGTGGGACCGGGATGCACTGCGGTCCAGGCCGTCGACTTCACCGATGCGTCGGGTCCGGACTGCGCGGAGCTGTGGCAGTCCGTCAACACCTCGGGCCAGTTCAGCGCCTACACCCCGCAGGCCCTGGCCGGCTTCGGCCTGACGCTGACCGACCACGAGCGCCAGGTGCTCGACTCCGGTGGCCTGCTGGTGGCGACCCCCGCCGTGCTGCGCGGCGACCACGCGGTCGTCACCCGGGTGCAACTGAAGGCGGACGGGAAACCGGGCAAGGTACTCAGCGAGCGGAGCCTGCCCGCCGCGGCGCTGCCTCGGCCGACGCCGCGGACCGCGTTCGTCGCGACCGCCGTGATGACGCCGGCGACGGCGCGAAAGCTCGGGCTCGTCCTGAGCCCGCAGACGATGGCGGTCGGCGGCCCGACCCTGACCCACCGCCAGGCCGACCAGCTCAACGAGAAGCTCACCCTGTTCGACACCAGCGTCTACGTCGAGCGGGGCTACTCGTCTCCGTACCTGTTGATCCTGGCCCTCCTGGCCGGGGTCGGCGGCCTGATCGTGCTGGTCGGCACGGTGACCGCGACCAGCCTGGCCATGAGTGAGGCCCGGCCGGACCTGGCCACCCTGGCGGCGATCGGCGCTCCGCCCCGGACCCGCCGGTACGTCGCCTCGGCCCAGTCCGTCGTGATCGGACTGCTGGGTACGGTGCTCGGCGTGGCCCTCGGCTTCGTACCCGGCCTGGCCGTGACCTGGCCACTGACCGCGAGCAGCTACACCGCCTCACCCGGCACCCCGCCACCGCCCGGCGGCTCCGGCCCGGTCATCGCCATCCCCTGGACCATGCTGCTGGTGGTCGTGATCGCCGTGCCGCTCGTGGCCGGGCTGGTCACCGGGGTGCTCACCCGGTCGCGGCTGCCGATGGTGCGCCGGCTGGCGACGTAGCTGGCCGTGGCATCCTTCGACCGTGCGCGTGCTCGTGGTGGCCGACCTGGGTGACTCCGACCCCGGCCTCGTCGGTGAGCGGCTGGAGCAGCTCGGCGGGGTGCTGACCGCGGCGTACCGCAACGAGGCGGTCCCCACGGACGCCGGCGACGCGGAGCTGGTGCTGCTGCTCGGCTCCAGCCACGGTGTGCCGGACCCCGGCCGCGAGGACGTCGTGGCCGCGGAGTCCGCCCTCGTCCTGGACTGCCTCGAGCGGGAGGTCCCGGTGATCGGGATCTGCTACGGCGCGCAGCTCGCTGCGCACGCCCTCGGCGGCTCGGTCGCCAGGGCCGCAGACCACGAGATCGGTTGGTACTACGTCGAATCCCACGATCCGGCCCTGTGCCCGCCGGGCCCTTGGGTGCAGTACCACTACGACACGTTCACGGTGCCGGACGGCGCCCGGCTGCTGGGCCACTCCGACGTCGGGCCGCAGGGGTTCGCGGTCGAGACCGCCGCCGGCCGGCTGCGCCTCGTCGCCTGGCAGTTCCACCCCGAGGTCGACGCCGGCATCCTGCGCCGCTGGGTGGCCGAGGACGCGCAGGCGCTGCCGCGGGTCGGGGTCGACGCGGCCGCCTTCGTCGCGGAGACCGAGCAGCGCGTCCTGGTCTCGCGGGCCGCCACGCACGCCCTCGTCGACGTCACCCTCGACGCCATGGGCCTGGTCGCGGCGGTCGCCTAGCTGGTGAGCCAGTCCGGACCGTGGCGCGACGCCGCCCGGGAGGACGACGTACTTCTGGGGCAGGATGGCGGGATGAGCGAGAGCGAGGGCACCGCGCCCGACGACCGGGTGGTCGTCGTGACGCCCCAGGGCATCGGCACCGACCAGTCCAACCCGGCGGAGCTGGTCGAGCACCCGGCCAAGGTGATGCGGATCGGCAGCATGATCAAGCAGCTCCTGGAGGAGGTGCGCGGCGCACCTCTCGACGAGGCCGGCCGGGCCCGGCTGGTCGAGATCCATCGCCGCTCGATCCGCGAGCTCGAGCAGGGCCTGGCCCCGGAGCTGGTCGAGGAGCTGGAGCGGATCACCCTCCCCTTCGGCAGCGAGACGCCCACCGACGCCGAGCTGCGGATCGCCCAGGCCCAGCTGGTCGGCTGGCTCGAGGGCCTGTTCCACGGCATCCAGACCGCCCTGGTCGCGCAGCAGATGGCCGCCCGGATGCAGCTGGAGGGCATGCGGCACCAGCTGCCGCCCGGTGTGGCCCCCGAGGCGCCGCAGGCCGCCGGGCCGGACGCCGGCGTGCCGCGCAGCACCGGCCAGTACCTCTAGCCGCGAGCGCTGAGCCTCCGGGGCCGCGCGCTCAGCCCATCCGCGCGCTCAGCCCATCCGCCCGCCGGCCAGCAGCACCTCGACCACCTGCGCGACGCCGTCCTGCTCGCACGGCGGGGCCAGCGCCTTGGCCGCCGCGATCGCCTCGGGATGACCGCCGGACATCGCGTAGGACAGGCCGGCCCAGCGCAGCATCTCGACGTCGTTGGGCATGTCCCCGAAGGCCGCGACGTCGGACCCGTCGATCTCCAGGAACGCCGCCAGCCGGGCCAGTGCGCTCGCCTTGCTCACCCCGAGGGCGCCGATCTCGAGCATGCCGTCGGCCGCGTTGGAGTGGGTCGGCGCCGCGATCCCGGACAGCACCGGCCGGGCCAGCGCGAGCAGGTCGTCGCTGCGCGTGCCCGGCACCCGCAGCAGGACCTTCACCACGCCCGGGTCCTCGGCCAGCAGCTCGGCCAGGGTCGCGACCCGGGCCTCGCCGACGTCGTACCGCCGGACGTACGCCGGCTCCATGGCGAAGCCGTCCAGCGTCTCGATGCCGAACGTCGCACCGGGCAGCGCGCCACGCAGGCGGCCGGCGATCTCAAGGACGACGTCGCCGGCGATCGTCGTCGCCTCGACGACGGCCCGGGTCGACAGGTCCACCACGAGCGCGCCGTTGGCGCAGATGGCCGCGCCGACCCGGCCGTCGGCGATGCCGTCCAGCCACCGCGGCGGGCGGCCGGTGACGAACACCACCGGCACCCCGGCCTCGTCACAGGCGTCCAGCACCGCCCGGGTGCGCGGCGACAGGACTCCGGAGCTGCCGACGAGCGTCCCGTCGAGGTCGCTCGCCAGCAGCTTCACCGAGGAGTGCGGTCAGCCCTCGTGGCCGGCCAGCGCCACGAGCACGCCGGCCACCGCGAAGTACTTGTTGCTGCCCAGGTCCCGGACCGTCTTGATGCCGAAGGCCTGGTTGAGCAGGTCGCCGTCGGCGTCGGTCACGCCGGAGAGCGCGGAGACCGGAGCGTCCAGGATCTCGCTGACCGAGCTGTTCTCGTACGCCTTGTCGAGTGCCTTCGCGAGGTTCGCGGATACGGCCATCGGATGCCTCCAGGGTGCGCGGTAGCGCTGCAGGGACGGCGGCCGGAGGGCCGCCGCGCAGCACGCTACAGGCGCCCGAGCAGTTGCACGAGGCCGTCCTTGGTCACGTCCGGCAGCACCTCGTCCGCGACGGCGATGACCTCGGCCGGTGCGCTGTCCATCACCGCGCCGTGGGCCGCCCACTGGAGCATCTCGATGTCGTTGCGGCCGTCGCCCGCGGCGTACGTCGCATCGGGTTCCACGCCCAGCTTGCGGCGCAGCTGCTCCAGGGCGCTGGCCTTGGAGACGCCCTCCGGTGCCAGGTCGAGCCAGGCGGTCCAGCCCACGGCGTAGTTCACGCCGTGCAGGCCGATCCGGGCCGTCAGCTCCAGGAACTGCTCGGGCGTGTGGTCCGGGCTGCGGACCACGACCCGGGTCACCGGCTGGCTGGTCAGGTCCTCGAAGGACACCGTGACGATCTCGCCCGGCAGCTCGCCGTCGGGGAACTCCCCGCTGACCCGGAAGCCGACGCCCAGCACCTCGACGGCGTAGCGCGCGTCGGGCAGGTGCTCGCGCAGGAGCCGCACGGCGTTCGTCGCGTCGAACGTCACCAGGTCGACGATCTCGTACGACGGGTGCCCGTCGGCCGCCCGCTCCCCCACCCGTGCCGTGACCGCGCCGTTGCTGCACACGACGTAGCTGCCGGGCAGGTCCAGCTGGGCCATCACCGGCAGGACTCCGAGCAGCTCGCGGCCGGTCGCGACGACGAGGTGCGTACCGGCGGTGCGGGCCAGCCGGCGGGCCTGGTCGCGGACCGTCACCGACATGCGGTCGTCGACGTCGACGAGGGTGCCGTCGACGTCCAGGGCGACCAGCCGCTGGACGGTGGGCAGGTCAGGCAACGGGCGTCAAGACGTCGGTGCCGACATACGCCTGCAACGCCTTCGGCACCAGGACCGAGCCGTCGCGCTGCTGGTGGTTCTCCAGGATCGCCACGATCCAGCGGGTCGTGGCGAGGGTGCCGTTCAGGGTCGCGACGACCCGGTTCTGGCCGTCGCGGTGCGGGTCGTGCTCGCGCACGCCCAGGCGCCGAGCCTGGTACGTCGTGCAGTTGCTGGTCGAGGTGAGCTCGCGGTAGCGACCCTGCGACGGCACCCATCCCTCGCAGTCGTACTTGCGGGCGGCCGGCCCGCCGAGGTCGCCCGCGGCAACGTCGATGACGCGGTAGGGGATCTCGACCTTCGCCAGCATCTGCTCCTCGAAGCCGAGCAGCCGCTGGTGCTCCTGCGCGGCGTCCTCGACCCGGCACCAGCTGAACATCTCGACCTTGTGGAACTGGTGCACCCGGATGATGCCCTTGGTGTCCTTGCCGTAGCTCCCCGCCTCGCGGCGGTAGCACGCCGACCAGCCGGCGTACCGCAGCGGTCCGGCGCTCAGGTCGAGGATCTCCTCGGCGTGGTAGCCCGCGAGCGCGACCTCGGACGTCCCCGTGAGGTAGAGGTCGTCGGCCTCGAGCCGGTAGACCTCGTCGGCGTGGGCGTCGAGGAAGCCCGCGCCCGCCATCACGTCGGGCCGGACCAGGGTGGGGGTGATGACGGGGGTGAAGCCCTCGTCGACGGCCTGCTGCATCGCCAGGTTGAGCAGGGCCAGCTCGAGCCGCGCGCCCACCCCGGTCAGGTAGTAGAACCGGGCCCCGCTGACCTTGGCCCCGCGTGCCGTGTCGATGGCCCGCAACCGCTCGCCCAGGTCCATGTGGTCGGCCGGCGCGAAGCCCTCGGCGGCGAAGTCGCGCGGCGTACCGACCTCCTTCAGGACGGCGTAGTCCTCCTCGCCACCCTCGGGGACGCCCGGCTCGATGACGTTGGGCAGCCGGCGGAGCAGGCCGTCGAGCTCGGTCCCGGCGGCGTCGGCGTCCGCCTCGGCCGACTTCACCGACTCCGAGAGCGCCTTGGCCTGGTGGACCAGGCGGGCCTTCTCCTCGCCCTTGGCCTGGGCGACCTGCTTGCCGAACGCCTTCTGCTCGGCCCGCTGCCGCTCGAAGTCCGTGAGTGCCGTCCGCCGGCGCTGGTCGGCCGACAGCACGGCGTCGACCAGACCCTCGTCCTCACCGCGGGCGCGCTGGCTGGCGCGGGCGGCGTCCGGGTCCTCGCGAAGCAGGCGCAGATCGATCACGGGTCGAGGGTATCGAGCGCCGCGGGCCGCTAGCGTCTAGCGCCGTGACGACGATCGAGCTGGTGCTGCTCATCGTGGCCGTCGCCGTGACCGCGGTGGCGGTCGCCCTGGGCATCGCGCTGCACCGCGTCCGCAGGGCCCGGCCGCGGCACGAGGAGACCCGGCTGCCGTTCGCGGCGGACGTCGAGCTGCGGCCGCGGATCGCCATCGTGGTCAACCCGACCAAGTTCGAGGACCTCGCGGCGGCCCAGCGGGACGTCGCCCGGATCTGCGCCGAGGGCGGCTGGGCCGAGCCGACCTGGTGGGAGACGACCGCCGAGGACCCGGGCGCGGGGCAGACCCGGCGGGCGCTCGCGACCGATCCCGACCTGGTCTGCGCGCTCGGCGGCGACGGGACCGTGCGAGTGGTGGGCGCGACCCTGGCCGGCACGAGCGTGCCCCTGGGCGTGCTCCCCGCCGGGACCGGGAACCTGCTGGCGCGCAACCTGTCGCTGCCGCTGGACGACCTGCCGGCCGCGCTGCGGGTCGCGCTCTCCGGCCGGGACATGCCGATCGACGTGGGTCACTGCGAGCTGGACGTCAGCGGGGAGGACGAGCGGCCGGGCGAGCTGGGCTTCCTGATCATGGCCGGGCTGGGCTTCGACGCGGCGATCATGGCCGACGTCCAGGACGGGATGAAGGACCGGCTGGGCTGGCTGGCGTACGTCGCCGCCGGTGCCCGCAACCTGCGCGGCCCGCAGATGCGGGTGAAGCTGCAGTACGACGACGAGGAGCCCATCACCCGCCGGGTCCGGACCGTCCTGGCCGGCAACGTCGGGCGGATCGGCGGCGGGATCACCCTGATGCCGGACGCCCGGATCGACGACGGCTACCTGGACACCCTGACCCTGTCGCCGCGGGGGGTGGTCGGCTGGACGGCGGTCGCGGGCCGGGTGCTGACCCGGCGGCGTACCGGGCACCGGCTGGTCGAGCACCGCCGCTGCCGGGCCCTGCGGATCACCGTCGACGAGCCGCAGCCGGTGCAGGTCGACGGCGACGTCGTGGCCGAGGTCAGGTCGGTCGAGATCCGGCTCGACCGGCTGGCCCTGATCGTCCGGATGCCCGAGCCGACCTGAGCCGACCCGACCCGACCCGACCCGAGCCGACCCGAGCCGACCTGAGCGACCTGAGCCGGCTGAGGGCTGAGGGCTGAGATCGGAGGTCAGCTGGCACCGGCGCGCAGCCGGGCGATCCAGGCGTGGGCGGCCGTGAAGTCGGCCTCGGATGTCCCGGGCCGGCGGCTCGGCAGGGAGCCGTTGACCCGGCCGGGTGCGGTCGCCCGCGGGTACGAGCCGAGATAGGTCACCCGGGCGCAGGTGCGGTGCAGCCCCATCAGGGCCTCGCCCACCCGCGCCTCGGCGATGTGGCCGTCGCAGTCGATCGAGAAGCAGTACTGGCCCAGGGCGTCGCCGGTCGGGCGCGACTCCAGCCGGGTCAGGTTGACCCCCCGGACGGCGAACTGCTCCAGCATCTCGACCAGGCCGCCCGGGTGGTCGTCGGTCTGGTAGGCCACCAGCGTGGTCTTGTCCGAGCCGGTCGGCGCCGGCACGACTCCCGGCCGGGACACCAGGACGAACCTCGTGACGGCACCGGGGTTGTCGCCCACGTCGTGAGCCAGCACCGACAGGCCGTGCAGGTCGGCCGCGATCGGCGCGCAGAGGGCGGCGTCGTACGCCGGCTCGGACGGCGCGGCCGCGTCCAGACCCTCCGCGGCGCTGGCCGTCGACAGGGTGGCGACGTGGACCGCGTCCGACAGTGAACGCCCCACCCAGCCCCGGCACTGCGCCCAGGCGTGCGGGTGCGACCCGACCCGGTGGACGTCGGCCAGGGCGACGCCCGGGCGCGCGGCGAGGACGAAGGTGATGGGCACGAGGGCCTCGCGGATGATCACCAGCGGCTCGCCCGTGGCCAGCGCGTCCAGGGTCGCGGTGACCCCGCCCTCGACCGAGTTCTCGATCGGCACCATGACGGCGTCCAGGTCGCCGGCCCGCACCGCGGCCAGGGCCGCGTCCACCGTGGCGACCGGCTCCGCGGCGGCCGTGTCGACGCCCGGCACCAGGCTCAGGGCCATCTCGGTGAACGTGCCTTGCGGGCCGAAGTACCCGTAGCGGAGGTCGTCGGACACGCAGGCAGGCTAGTGGCAGGTCGCCCAACTAGGCTTCGCGGGTGGACGACGGAGGTGTGCGGGACGGCGTGCTCGACCTGGGCTTCGCCCGGCTCGACGTCGATCGCGAGCGGCGGACCGGCGATCCCGAGGTCGTGTACGGCGCGGGCAAGACTCCCGAGCAGATCGTCAGCACCCTCAGGGCCCTGCACGAGCGGCACGCGGGGCGCGCGGTGTTCGCGACGCGGCTGGACGCCGGGGCCCGCGCGGCCATCCGCAGCGCCCTCCCGCACGCCGACGTCGACGACGTCGCGCGGACGGCGACGCTGGGCGATCTGCCGCTCGCCCAGGGCCTGGTCGCGATCCTGTCGGCCGGGACGTCGGACGCGCCGGTCGCCGCGGAGGCCGCGCTGACCTCTCGGGTGCACGGGGCCGGCGTCGACCGGATCGACGACGTCGGGGTCGCGGGGCTGCACCGCCTGCTGGCCGTCCGTGACCGGATCGAGGCCGCCGACTGCCTGATCGTCGTGGCGGGCATGGAGGGCGCGCTGCCCAGCGTCGTTGCCGGGCTGAGCGGCGTCCCCCTGGTCGCCGTCCCCACCAGCATCGGCTACGGCACCGGCATCGGGGGCCTCGCCGCGATCATGGCGATGCTCAACAGCTGCGCGCCCGGGGTGACGGTGGTGAACATCGACAACGGGTACGGCGCGGGAGTCCACGCGGCCCGGGTCGCCCGCCGGGCCCGACCGGACCGATGACCGCCGCCCAGAGCTCGGTCGGGCGGGTCGGCTGGATCGACGCGAGCAGCGGCGCGAGCGGCGACATGCTGCTGGGTGCCGTCCACGACGCGCTCGAGGCGCTGGGCCTGGACCCGTCCGTCATGGCCCGCGCCGCGGCCGCCGTCGTACCGGTCGACATCACCGTGACGCACGAGCAGAGGACCGGCTTCCGGGTCGCCCGGGCCACGGTCGGCACGACCGAGACCGTTGCGCCGCACCGGACCTGGCTCGAGGTCCGCACCATGCTCGAGCAGGCCGACCTCGCGGCTCCGGTCCGGGTGCTCGCCCTCCAGGCGTTCGAGCGGCTGGCCGCGGCCGAGGCGCACGTGCACGGCGTGGAGCCGGAGGAGATCCACTTCCACGAGGTGGGCGCCCACGACGCGATCGGCGACATCGTCGGCGTCTGCGCCGGCTTCGTCGAGCTCGACCTCGCGACCCTGCACGTGTCGGCGATCTCGCTCGGCGGCGGCCACGCGATGACCTCGCACGGCCAGATCCCCATCCCCGGGCCAGCGGTCCTGGAGCTGTTGCGGCACAGCGAGCTCGACGCGCGCGGCGGCCCGGTGGACGAGGAGCTCTGCACGCCGACCGGGGCGGCGCTGCTCACGACGCTGGCCGCCGGGACGAGTGCGATGCCGGCGATGGCCGTGCAGTCGGTCGGTCTGGGTGCGGGCAGCCGGCACACGGGGGCCGGCCTGAGCGCGCTGCGGATCGTGGTCGGCCGGCCGGTGTCCGGGCCGGCCGGAGCGACCCGTCCGGGGACGACGGACGGCGTGAGCGAAGCGATCGTCATCGAGACCAACGTCGACGACCTCGACCCACGCCTGTGGCCCGGCGTGCTGCAGCGACTCCTCGACGCCGGCGCCTCCGACGCCTGGCTCACACCGATCCTGATGAAGAAGGGGCGCCCGGCCCACACCCTGCATGTCCTGGTCGGCTCCAATCCCGTTCTACAGCAACAGATCCGGACCATCGTGTTGACCGAGACATCGGCGATCGGCCTGCGCGAGACCGCCGTCAGCAAGACCGCCCTGCAGCGTCAGGAGTACGTCGTGCACGTCGCCGACCGGCCGGTCCGGGTCAAGGTCGCCCTCGACGAGGCCGGGCGGGTGGTCAACGTGCAGCCCGAGTACGACGACATCGCCGCGGCGGCTCGCACCCTCGACCGGCCGGCCAAGCAGGTTCTGGCCGAAGCGCTCGCAGCCGCGGTCAGGGGCCGCGACGCCGCACCGCCGCCCTGACCGGACCGGGTGACACGGACTTGCAACTCTGAGGTTGCGCTTCTGCGGATGACGTGCAACTCTGAGGTTGCAGTCAATCGTTGCCGTCGAACGCCATCGGAGGAGAGACCTCATGCAGGACACCATCGAACGCAGCATCGACATCGCCGCACCCGTCGACCGGGTCTGGGAGCTCGTGACCGAGCCCGGCTGGTGGGTGCCGGCCGACACCCCCGTCCCGGCGGACCGCACCGCCGGCGCCGTCGTCGTCCGCGAGTCCGAGGAGTGGGGCCGATTCCCGGTCGAGGTGGTCGAGCTGCGACCCCGGACGTACGCCGCGTTCCGCTGGAGCCCCAGCTACCCGGGCGGAGACCTCACCCCCGGCCGGACGACCCTGATCGAGTTCACCGTCACCCCTACCGACGGGGGCGTCCAGGTGGCGGTCAGGGAGAGCGGCTTCGCCCAGCTCGACGCCCCGGAGGAGCTGAAGGCTCAGAGCATCGAGAGCAACTCCGGCGGCTGGGAGTCGCAGCTGGCCTCCCTGCGCGAGCGCTCGGCAGCCTGAGCCGGTCCTCCCGTGAGCGTCGAACGCGTCCTGGCCGCACTGGCGGACCCCACGCGACGGCAGGTGCTCGAGGCGCTGGCGGCCTACCCGGCCGTCAGCGCCTCGGCCCTGGCCCGCGAGCTGCCGGTCAGCCGGCAGATGGTGCTCAAGCACCTGGCCGTGCTGCAGGACTCCGGCCTGGTCCGATCGACCCGATCGGGTCGCGAGGTGCTGTTCCAGGTCCAGAGCGCGCCGCTCGCGGAGACCGCCGACTGGCTCACATCCGTTGCCGCACAGTGGGACTCGCGCCTGGCCCAGCTGAAGGCCCGAGCCGAGCAGTAGCGACGGCCGTCGTCGTCGTCGAGCTCAGGCCAGGACGGGCACGGTCGCGAGGGAGGCGGCCAGCGTCTCGTCGGAGAGCGTGTTGTCCTGGATCTCGCCGGAGAGGTAGGCCTCGTACGCCGCGAGGTCGAGCAGGCCGTGGCCGCACAGTGCGGTCAGGATGACCTTCTCCTCGCCGGACTCCTTGCAGGCCAACGCTTCCCGCACGCAGGCGGCCAGCGCGTGGGTCGGCTCGGGCGCGGGGACGATGCCCTCGGCCCGGGCGAACTGCACGGCCACGGAGAAGCACTCGTCCTGCGGGATCGCGAGCGCCTCGATCAGCCCCAGCTCGTAGACGTGCGAGAGCAGCGGCGCCATGCCGTGGTAGCGCAGGCCGCCCGCATGGATGGGGTCGGGGACGAAGTCGTGGCCCAGGGTGTGCATCTTGAGCAGCGGCGTCATGCCGGCGGTGTCGCCGAAGTCGTAGCGGTACTCGCCCCGGGTCAGGGAAGGGCAGGCGGCCGGCTCCACCGCACGGATCACCGGCGAGATCCGGCCGGCGAGCTTCTCGCGCAGGAACGGGAAGGCCAGGCCGCCGAAGTTCGACCCGCCGCCCGTGCAGCCGACGATGACGTCCGGAGTCTCACCGGCCATCTCGAACTGCAGCAACGCCTCCTCGCCGATGATCGTCTGGTGCATCAGCACGTGGTTCAGGACGCTGCCGAGGGCGTAGCGCGTGTCCTCGGCCTGGGCCGCGACCTCGACCGCCTCGGAGATCGCGATGCCCAGCGAGCCGGGGTGGTCCTCGCCGAAGGCCTGGCCGGCCTGGGTCAGCCGGGACGGCGAGCGGTGCACGGTCGCGCCGTAGGTCTCCATCAGCAACCGGCGGTAGGGCTTCTGGTCGTACGACGCGCCGACCTGCCAGACCTCGCACTCCAGTCCGTAGATCGAGCAGGCGAAGGCCAGCGCCGTACCCCACTGGCCCGCGCCGGTCTCGGTCGTCAGCCGCCGTACGCCGGCCTTCGCGTTGTAGTACGCCTGCGGCACAGCGGTGTTCGGCTTGTGTGAGCCGGCGGGCGAGACGCCCTCGTACTTGTAGTAGATGTGCGCCGGGGTCCCGAGCGCCTTCTCGAGCCGGTGGGCGCGGTGCAGCGGGGAGGGCCGCCAGAGGCGGTAGACCTCGAGCACCTCCTCGGGGATGTCGACGTAGCGCTCACTCGTCACCTCCTGCGCGATCAGGTCCATGGGGAAGAGCGGCGCGAGGTCCTCCGGACCGATCGGCTGCAGCGTGCCGGGATGCAGCGGGGGCGGCGGCGGCGAGGGCAGGTCCGGCACGAGGTTGTACCAGCGCCTCGGCAGGTCGGACTCCGGGAGGATGAAGCGGTGCTGCTGGGCTGCGCTCACCCTGGCCACCTTAGTGTTGAGCGCACCATGAGTCTCTCGGTCATCCTCACCGCATTCATCCTCGTGGTGCCGGTCGAGCTCCCCGACAAGACCTTCGTCGCCACCCTCGTCCTGGCGACGCGCTACCGCCCGCTCCTGGTCTGGGTGGGCGTCGGGCTCGCCTTCGGGGTGCAGACGCTGGTCGCGGTGACCCTGGGCCGGGCCATCTCCGAGCTGCCGCACCGGCCGGTCACCGCCGTAGCGGCCGCGCTGTTCCTGGTCGGCGGCATCGTGCTGCTGGCCGGCGCGCGCAAGGCCGACGAGGAGGAGGCCGAGACGGAGCGCGAGTTCGAGGGCAAGGCGCAGGCAGGGGTGACCGGGCTGCGAGCCGTCACGGCGAGCTTCCTGGTGCTGTTCGTCGCCGAGTGGGGCGACCTCAGCCAGCTGCTGACGGCCGGCCTGGTCGTCCGGGGCGGGCACCCCGTCTCGGTGTTCATCGGGGCGTGGGTCGGCCTCCTGCTCGTGTCCGGCGTCGGCGCGGTCGCCGGGCGCTGGCTGCTAGGCCGGATGCGCCTGTCGACGATCCGCCGCGTCGGCGGTGGTCTGTGCATCGTCCTGGCGGCCATCACCGCGCTGCAGACTGCCGGCGTCGACTTCGGCATCTGAGCGCCCGATCGGCTTGCGCCCCAACGCGAGCCAGAGGAACAGCAGCGCCAGCGCGGCCCCGGCGGTGTCGGCGTTCTGGAGCATCCGCCCGAAGAGCCTCGGCGCGTCGTGGTGCGCCAGCCAGGTCACCCCCCACCAGGGCAGCCGGCACAGGAACCAGCCCGTGATCAACGCCGCGTACCCCCAGCGGACCCGGTCCCGGCCGTCGCCGACCAGTGCCGGGATCACGACCACCAGCCAGGCCAGGTGGTGGATCCAGGAGACCGGCGAGACGAGTACGGCGACCAGCCCGATGGCCCCGACCTCGATCACGGTCTCGCCCATCGTGTGCGCCCGCCGCGCCACCGCGAACCCCAGGCCGGCCGCCGCGACGACCAGCACGAGCCAGATGGCCGACCCCGCGAGCCCCGACGGGCCGAGCCGCAGGAGGAAGCCCCGGATGGACTGGTTCGACGTACCACCGTTGGGGCCCAACCGGTTCGGGTCGCTGATGGCGCCGCCCCAGTAGGCGAGAGAGGCCTCCGGCAGGATCAGGAAGGCGGCCACCGTCGCCGCCGCCGCAGCCGCAGCCACCGCCACCGCCGGTCGCCAGCGGCGGGCCACGACGAAGTAGGCCAGGAAGGTCCCCGGCGTGAGCTTCACGGCCGTGGCCAGCCCGATCAGCAGGCCACGCGGCCACCACCGCCGCCGGGCGGTCAGGTCCACGAGGCAGACCAGGACGATGAACGCGTTGACCTGGCCGAACCGGATGCCGTCCGAGACCGGGTGCAGCCACAGCATCACGCCGGTGAGGACGGCGGCCGCGACCGGCCGCCACCGGCCGGCCCGCTCCAGCAGCGGGCGCCCGGCGATCCAGACGGTCAGGGCGGTCGCGGCGACCTGCGCGACCGTCCAGATCCAGGCCACGACGACGAACGGCACGACCGCGATCGGCACGGCGAGCAGGGCGGCGAACGGCGGGTAGGTGAAGGGCAGCAGCTGCGGCGGCTCCGTGAGCTCGTCGTAGACGTGCCGCCCGTAGATCACCGACCGGCCGGCCTCTCGGTAGACCTCCAGGTCGACCTGCCACTGGTCCTGCGGCCAGGTGATCAGGTAGTGCCGCGCAATCGGCGCGGCGGCAGCGAGGACCACGAGGGCGGCGAGCAGCCAGATCCCGGCATCGCCCCGGGTACGCCGCCGCTCGCCCACCCCGGCATTCTCCCGGACGGCGCCGATCTCGCCGGTCGCCCGCACCGCTCGGCGAGCCCGTAGCCTGGCCCGATGCCGACGTGGTCGACGCTGCACCGGCTCGGACGGCGGCTCCTGATCGCCTCGTCGATGCTCGCGCTCGTGCTCGGCTCGGTGCTCGGGCCGGTGCTGACGGACGCGGTCCCGGCCGCCGCGGCCAGCACCCCAGCCGGGTCCGCCGCGAGGACGGATCCGCCGCCCCTCGTGGTCGTCGGGGTGGGCGGGGTGCAGTGGAGCCAGGTGAGCCGCACCGCGACGCCGGCGATGTGGTCCCTGCTGCAGGACGGCTCGACGGCCACCGTCACCGTCCGCAGCGTCTACTCCTCCACCTGCCCGGTGGACGGCTGGCTCACCGTCTCGGCCGGGCAGCGGGCGGCCGACCTGCGCAACCCGCCACCGGGTGACCAGCCGGCCTGCCGGGCCATCCCGGAGCCCGCCAGCACCACGGACGCGACCACAGCCGATATGCCGCAGCCGGTCACGGTGCCGCACTGGGCCGACTACGCCAAGGCCGCCGACGACTCCGACTTCGACGCCCGGCTCGGCCTGCTGAGCTCGCAGCTCGACCGGAAGGGCGTCTGCGCCACAGCCATCGGGCCGGGGGCCGCGATCGCCCTGGCCGGCCCGACCGGACGCACCGCGGCGTACCTGCCTGCGACCACCCTGACCGGGACCGGCGTGAGGGCCGCACTGACTCGGTGCCCGCTCACCGTCGTCGACGCCGGCGGCATCCGCGGACCCGGTGACCTGCTCGCCGGCGAGGCCAGCAACGGCATCCCCGAGGCGCGGCAGCTCGCTGCGGTCGACGCCAACGTGGGGCGAGTGCTCAGCGCCGTCCCCGCCGGCGCGACCGTCCTGCTGGTGGGCCTGTCCGACTCCGGGCGGATCCCGCACCTGCGCGTGGTTGCCATGCGGGGCAACGGTTTCGGGCCCGGAGTGCTCTACGCCTCGTCCACCCGGCAGCTCGGTCTGATCCAGCTGACCGACATCACGCCCACCATCCTCGCCGAGGTCGGCGCGCCCGTGCCGGGTGACCTGGGCGGCTCCGCGCTCGTGCGCCGGGCCGGCTCGCCCACCAGCGTGGACGAGCGGCTGCGTGGGCTGCTCGACTACGACCAGGCCGCCCAGCAGGTGCACACCGCCGTGCCGCGGTTCTTCACCGGCCTGGTGCTGGCGCAGATCCTGCTCTACGGCTTCGCCGCGCTGGCGCTGCGCCGGCGCTGGACCGGCGAGCGCGGTCGGACGCGCACCACCCGCGCCGTACGGCGGGTGGCATTGCTCTTCGCCTCGGTGCCCATCTCGACGTTCCTCGCCAACACCGTGCCGTGGTGGCGCTCGAGCCACCCGGTCGTGGTCCTCACGGCCGTGGTGGCGGCGTTCACCGTCGCCATCTTCGCCGTAGCCGCGCTCGGGCCGTGGCGCCGGCGACCGCTGGGCGACGTGAGCGTGGTCAGCATCGTGACCCTGGGCGTCCTCGCCGTCGACATGATGACCGGCTCGCGGCTCCAGCTCTCCAGCCTGATGGGCCTGCAGCCGGTCGTGGCCGGCCGGTTCTACGGCATGGGCAACGTGACGTACGCGCTCTTCGCCACCGCCGGCATCCTGCTGGCCACCGCGCTCGCCGACCCCTTGGTGCGCGCGCACCGCCATCGGCCGGCCGCGCTGATCGTCGTCGCCGTGGGGCTGTTCACGGTCGTCGTCGACGCCTGGCCGGCCTGGGGCAGCGACTTCGGCGGACCCCCGGCGAGCATCCCCGCCTTCGCGTTGCTGACGTTCGCGGTGCTCGGGGTCCGGCTGACGCTGCGGCGCGGCGCGCTGATCCTGCTCGGCACGGTCGCCGTCGTCTCGGTGATCTCGTTCCTGGACTGGCTGCGGCCGGTCGACCAGCAGTCGCACCTCGGCAAGTTCGTCCAGACGGTGATCGACGGCGGCGCCTGGGGCGTGATCCAGCGCAAGCTGGCGCAGAACCTGGACATCCTCTTCAGCAACATCCTCTCGGTGCTGGTGCCGGTCGGCGTGCTGTTCGTGATCCTGATCCTGCTGCGGCCCAGCTCGTGGGGGGCACCGGCGCTGCAGCGGGCGTTCGACCGGTCCCCGATCCTGCGCGCGGGCCTGATGTCCGGGCTCGTGATGTGGGTGATCGGCTTCGCACTCAACGACTCCGGCACCGCGATCCCCGCGATCAGCGCGACGTTGGCCATCCCGCTCGTGATCGCGGCCAGCATCACCGCTCTGGGGACCGCCGACGAACCGCCAGCACCGCCACCGTCAGCAGAGCCAGCCAGCCGAGGTACGGCGTGACGTTCTGCCGGTAGCCGATGGTCAGGTCGTGCACGCGGGCAGACATGCCGATCACCCGGCCGGGGACGTAGGCCGCGGCGTAGGCCGTCAGTCGCAGCAGCAGCACCGCGTCGAGGACACCACCGGCGACCAGGGCCAGCGGCGCCCAGGCCGCCGCGTCGTACCAGGGCAGCGAGTAGGGCGCGGCCAGCACGTACGCCGCGAAGAGGACCACCAGGGCCACGGAACCGTCAGCGACCAGCCGCTCCTGGTCGGCGTCGACAGTGGCGGCAGCAGGCGGCTGGAGGTTCGGGGCGGCGACGACCAGCCGCCGGACCAGCAGCGCCACGAGCAGGACGGCGAACGGCGTCAGCCAGACCACCCAGTGCCGGACTGCGTTGTGCCCCAACGGTCCTGACAGGGCATCGACCACAGGGCGCCACGGTGTGGCGAGTGAGACATAGATCCGCGCGTGCCGCAGCTGGTCGAAGACGTGCGGGCCGGCCCAGGCGTGCGCGGGCACCAGGACGACCGCGGCCCCCGCCGCGAGGAGCAGCACATGCCGCGCGAAGGCGCGCCGGGACAGGTAGCGCAGCCCCCACAGGATCGCCGGCACCGCGAGCAGCATCGTGAACTTGGTCCCCACCGCACCGCCGACGGCAACCCCGGCCCATAACGGTTGTCGCGCAGCAAGCAAGAGGGCCACGATGACCAGGGCGATCGCCAGGACGTCGACGTGGGCGCCGACGAGCACCACGCCGTAGAGCACCGGGTTGTACGTCCACAGCCACGCGGCCCGGGACTGCGCGGGCGAGCAGTCGCCGTACCGCCGGCCGGTGAAGCGCAGCAGCAGCCACCCGACGAGCAGCCAGGCCGCGCCGCACAGCAGCTGCCAGCACCACACGGTCGCGCGCAGGCTGTCGCCGCCGAGCTCGCTCGCGCCGGCCTGGAGCGCCGTCGCCACGGGCCCGTAGATGCTCGGCGTCCGGGTCCAGGGCGCTTCGACGGCGTTGGTCACCGGGTCGCGCCCGCCGTGCCAGGTCGCGGGAGCGACGACGTACGGGTCACCGCCCTGCGCCGCGATCCGGCCGTACGCCGCGTAGTTGACGTGGTCCGCGGAGCCGATCGGCGGCACCAGCACGGCGGCTACGGCAAAGGCCGCCCCGACCAGCAGCACGCGACGGGGCCGCAGCCGCACCCCGCGCCGGACCGCCAGCAGCCCGAGCCCGACACCGAGCCCGCCCAGGACGTACGCCAGGTCGAGCAGCACCGTCACCAGCCCGGACGAGGGATGCAGGTCCAGCGAGTACGACGGCAGCAGCCCGCGCAGCCCCGACCGTGGGCCCAACGGGGTCTCGGCGGCCGACGGCCCGAGCAGGGCGGTGACCAGGACGAGCAGGCCGGACATTGCGACCAGGCCCCCGGCGAGACGGCCGAGCCGCCGGGCCTCAGTGCCGGGCACGGAGCCGGCGCGCGGCCAGGGCCCGGGCCACGTCGCGGTACTGCGCGGCCCGGTGCAGCTGCGACCCGAGGTCCTTGCCGGTGACCCGGTGGTGCAGGTCGCACGGCACTTCCTGCATCCGGTAGCCGCCGCGGAGCACGTCGATGGTCAGCCCGACCTCGACCCCCCACCCGGCGGCCAGCGGACGGGCCGCCTCGTAGGCCTCCCGGGTGAGACAGCGCATGCCCGAGAGTGGTTGGGCCGCAACGAAACCCGTGGCCTTGCGGATGCCTTCGCGGGCCAGGCGCACGACGAACCCGTGCCCCCCTCCGGCCTCGCGCTGGGGTGGCAGCACCGCCACCGTCATGTCCGTCTCACCGGACAGGACGGGAGCCGCGAGCGCCGCCGTCTCGAGGGCGCTGTCCTCGAGGTCGGCATCGACGAACAGCAGGGCCCGGGGCGTCTCCTGGCCGGACTCCGCGTCCCGCCGCTCCACCTCGGCCGCGCCGGACTCCATGGCAGCCGCCTTGCCCCGGTTGCGCGGGTGCCGGATGGCCACCGCGCCCGCCTCCCGGGCCAGCTGCTGGGTCGCGTCCGTGCTGCCGTCGTCCACGACGACGACGAGGTCCACGTGGGCGATCCGCGACGCGGCCAGGACGGTCGCCCCGATCCGGGCCGCCTCGTCCTTGGCCGGGATCACCACCGCGACCCGCTCCGGAGGCTTTCCACGCACGCTCGGGAGAGTATCGGCATGCTGGGCCCATGACGGTCAGCGACGGCACCCCTCCCGAGGCCCCCTCCCGCAACCGGGTCGACTCGGAGGTGGCCCGGCTCCGCACGGTGATGCTGCACCGGCCCGGGCCCGAGCTGAGCCGGCTGACGCCCCGCAACAACGACCGGCTGCTCTTCGACGGCATCCCCTGGGTCGAGCGCGCGCAGATCGAGCACGACGCCTTCGCCGGTGCGCTGCGCTCGCGCGGGGTCGAAGTCCTCTATCTCACCGACCTCCTGCGCGAGGCGCTGGCCGCCGCCGAGGGCCGCGAGCTGGCTGTGGCCGCGGCCCTGGCCGACCCGGCCCTGGGCGACGACCTGCGCGAGCTGATGGGGCGGCTGCTGGCCGACCTCGACGAGGACGCGCTGACCACCGCACTGACTGCGGGCCTGCGCCAGGACGAGGTCGCCGCGCTGGCGGGCACCGGGGTGGCCGGGCTGGTCAGCGCCCTGGCCGCGGCGGACGACTTCGTCATCGACCCGCTGCCCAACCTGCTGTTCACCCGCGACTCCAGCGCCTGGGTGGGCGACCAGGTGGCCGTCACCAGCCTGGCGATGCCCGCCCGCCGGCGGGAGACCTCCCTGACCCAGGTGATCTACCAGCACCACCCGAGATTCGCGGGGAGTGAGCTCGCCTACGAGCCCAGCCTCGAGCCGGTCGAGGGCGGCGACATCCTGCTGCTCTCACCCGGCGTCGTCGCCGTCGGCACCGGCGAGCGCACCACGCCTGCGGGCGTGGAGCGGCTGGCCCATCGGGCCCTGACGCGGGGGCTGGCCCATACGGTGCTCGCCGTGCCGATCGCCCAGGAGCGGGCCACGATGCACCTGGACACCGTGTGCACGATGGTCGACGTCGACGCGGTCGTGATGTACCCCGCGATGGCCGGCACGCTCGAGGCGCTGCCCATGACCTGGGACGGCGACGCGCTGCGGATCGGCCCGCGCCAGCCGTTCCTCGCGGCGGCGGCGGCCGCTATGGGCATCGACGAGCTGCGGGTGATCGACACCGGGCTCGACCCGGTGACCGCGGAGCGCGAGCAGTGGGACGACGGCAACAACACCCTCTGCATCGCGCCCCGGATGGCCGTGGCGTACGAGCGCAACACGCAGACCAACGCCCGGCTCGAGGCGGCCGGGGTCGAGGTGATCGCGATCAGCGGCAGCGAGCTCGGCTCCGGCCGGGGCGGCCCGAGGTGCATGTCCTGCCCGATCGCCCGCGACCCCCTCTGACGCGAGTGTCAGCCCCTCCGGGCGGTAGGCCCCCCGGAGGGGCTGACAACTCGGCTCGAAGGGCGGCTCAGCGGAGGGTGACCTGACGGTGCACCACGCCGGCCCGGGCCCGGCGCTCCTCGGCGGTCAGCGGCTCGGTCCGGGCCATCGCCTCCTGCACCGCGACCTCGAACGCTGCCGCCGGCGCCTCGACGTCTGCAGCCTCCGCGCCCGGCTCGAGGTCCCATACCGGCACCAGTAGGCCGTGCGCGCGGAACGCCCCGACGTACCGGCCGGCCGCGCCCATCCTCGAGGCACCCGCCGCATGCAGCCGGGACAGTCCGTCCAGGAGCAGGTCCTCGTCGTACGGCATGACCCAGCGCAGGTGGACGCGGTCGCCGATCCGGCACCAGTACGCCGCGTCGACGGACGTGAGCCGGACCGTGGGTACGACGGCGGAGTTGGCCCGCTCCAGGGAGGCCGTGACCTCGGGGTCGAGCTCGGCGTCTTCGCGGTCGGCTATCCAGAAGTCGAAGCCCTCGTGGACGGTGACCTCCAGCGGGCCGCCCGGCTCCAGCAGGTCCTGCAGCCGCGGACCCGGGCCGGCCAGGTCCACCGGCGGCACCGGGGTGCCCGGCTCGGCCGCTATCGCCCGCAGCAGCGCGTCCGCGAGGTCGCGGCTCGGGTCGCCGGAGGCTCCGGCCGCCTGCAGCCCGACCCAGACCTGTCCGTCGGCCCGGTGCAGGCCCGGCCAGGCCAGCGGGAGCACGGTGGCCGCCATGACCGAGGCGTCGCCGGCCGGGGCGAACTCCTCGCGCAGGGTCAGCGGGGCGGTCGCGGCAGGCACGATCTCGCGCAGGGCCACCCAGTCGGCCTCGCCGGGCAGACCCTCGAACGGGCGCCGGACCAGTGCGACCGGGTCGGCAGTGCCCCGGCCGTGGCACATCTTGTAGCGCTTGCCCGACCCGCAGGGGCAGGGTTCGCGCGGCCCGACGACGGGCACCGGCTGGTCGCGGGCGATGCGGGCGCCACCCGGACGGCGGCGAGAGGACGAGGCCATGTCGCCGGAGCCTAGGCCCAGCGACCGCTCAGTTCAGTAGGCGCGGCGCCTGGACGGTCCCCCCACGCTGGCCCAGACCGTGTGCCCCGGGGACCCGTCGACGACGCCCCACTCGTGGGCCAGGCTGCGGACGATCCGCAATCCGCGGCCGGAGACGGAGTACTGCGAGGGAGGGAGGGGCTGGGGGTGGGTCATGCTGCCGCCGTCGGTGACCTCGACCTCGACGACCCCGTCGCGCGTCTGCCAGTGGACCCGCACCGTGCCATCGGGGAGGCACGTCGCGTGCCGTACGGCGTTGGCGACCAGCTCGGCCACGACGCTCTCGGCCTCGTCGACGACCTCGGGAGCGACCCGGCGCCCGGCCAGGTCGGCGACGAGCTGTCGCCGGGCCTGTGGAACCGCACCCCGGCCGAACGGCAGGCGGACGGTGCGCTGCCCCGCCCCTGCCGGTGCCTCCACGCTGCCGCGTGTCATGTCCCCTCCAGCGAGTCGGCATCACCCCCCGGTGGTGCTCGGCTCGGTCACCACGTTATCGGCGGACCGGCCGTGGAGCACGAGGGGAGAGCCGCAGGACCAGCCTCACGGAGTACTGCGGCCGACCAGCTCGAGCACGTGGCGGGGCCGGTTCGTGATGATCGCGTCGACCCCCAGCTCCAGGCACAGGTCGACCTGGTAGGTCCGGTCGACGGTGTAGACGTGCACCCGGTAGCCCGCGGCCTGGGCCTTCTTGACGAGCTTGGGCTGGCGCTCCAGCAACTCGATCGCGGTCCCGAGGATCCGCACGCCCTTGGGCAGCCCGCCCTCCAGGAACCAGCGCACCCGCAGCCGGTCCTCGGCCAGCTGAACGAGCGGGACCTGCGGCGCGAGCTGTCGCATCCGGGCCAGCGCCACGCTGGAGAAGGACATCATCCGGGCCGGTGACGAGCCGTCCGGCCGGGGCCGCAGCAGCTCGAACTCCTCGAGCACCTGGTAGAGCTTGCGCTCGACCTGCCCGGCGTACCGGGTCGGGTGCTTGGTCTCGATCGCCAGGTCGATCTGCCGGCCGGACGCCTGCACGGCGGTGAGCAGGGCCCGCAGGGTCAGCAGCTGGCCGCGGTTGCGATCCGGCTGCTCGGAGTCCAGGGCGTCGGCCCAGTCGGCCTTCCACGAGCCCCAGTCGAGGTCCTCGAGGTCGGCGAGCTCCAGGGTCGAGACCCGGCCCTGCCCGTTGCTGGTGCGGTTGACCCGCCGGTCGTGGACGCAGACCAGGTGGCCGTCCGCGGTGAGCCGCACGTCGCACTCGAGCGCGTCCGCGCCGACCTCGATCGCCAGCAGATAGGCCTTGAGGGTGTGCTCCGGCTCCTCGGCACTCGAGCCGCGGTGCGCGACCACCTCCGGCTGCACGGGATCAATGGTGACAGCCCGGCACGCCTGCCACCGGAAGTTGCCGTGGAACACGCCGCGAACATCTGGCGAGACGTCCAACACCTAAAACTGATTCATGAGTCAGTTTTGTGCAATCACACGTATTGCCGGGTTGCGGATCACTGCCACTGTGACGCCCAGCCGCAGGGAGGCCTTCATGAGCAGCGACACGCAGACGCGTCCGTCCAGCCCCTATCTCCGCAAGAAGTCCGTCGACAAGATGATCGCCGACAGTGCCGAGCGCGACTCCGCGGACGCCGGCAGCGGCGGCTCGGAGCTCAGCCGCTCGATCGGCACGTTCCAGCTGATGATGTTCGGCGTCGGCGCCACGATCGGCACCGGCATCTTCTTCGTCCTGGCCCAGACGGTGCCGGACGCGGGGCCGGCGGTCCTGGTGTCGTTCGTCTTCGTCGGCATCGTCGCCGGCCTCACCGCGCTCTGCTACGCCGAGGTCGCCTCGACCATCCCGGTCTCCGGCTCGGCGTACTCCTACGCCTTCGCCTCGCTCGGCGAGCTGCCGGCGTACGTCGTCGGGTGGTGCCTGATCCTCGAGTACGGCGTCGCCGGGGCGGCCACGTCGGTCGGCTGGGCCGAGTACTTCAACGAGCTGCTCGGCGACGTCTTCCACTTCACCCTGCCGCACGTCCTCAGCGCCGGGCCGATGGCCAAGGACCCGGGCTGGATCAACCTGCCCGCCGTCGTCCTCGTCGGCATGTGCTGCGCCCTGCTGGTGCGCGGCGCCAAGGAGTCGGCCCGGGCCAACGCCATCATGGTGATGGTCAAGCTCGGCGTCCTGCTGATGTTCGTCCTGATCGCGATCACGGCGTTCCGGAGCGGCAACCTCAAGCCGTTCAGCCCGCACGGCCTGTCCGGGATCAGCGCGGCGCTGCCGCCGATCTTCTTCACCTTCCTCGGCCTGGACGCCGTCTCGACCGCGAGCGAGGAGGTGAAGAACCCGGGCAAGACGATCCCCAAGGCCATCGTCGGCGCGCTGGTCATCGTCACGACGTTCTACTGCCTCGTCGCGCTGGCCGCGCTCGGCGCGCAGAAGGCGGGGATGTTCGACGGCCAGGAGGCCGGCCTGGCCCAGATCCTGAAGGACGTCACGGGCACCTCGGCCCCGGCCATCATCCTGTCCGCGGGTGCCGTCATCTCGATCTTCTCGGTGACCCTGGTGACGATCTACGGTCAGACCCGGATCCTGTTCGCCATGGGCCGCGACGGCATGCTGCCGCCGGTCTTCAAGACGGTCGACGAGAAGACCATGTCGCCGCTGAAGAACACGCTGGTCACCTGCGCCTTCATCGGCGTGCTGGCCGCCGTGGTGCCGATCGACAAGCTCTGGGACCTGGTGAGCATCGGGACGCTGGCCGCCTTCATGGTGGTCTCGGCGACCGTGATCATCCTGCGCCGCTCGCGCCCGGACCTGGAGCGCGGCTTCCGGGTGCCGCTCTACCCGGTCGTGCCGATCCTGTCGATCGCCGCCTGCCTCTACGTCGCGAAGACCATCCCGTTCATCACCTGGTCCTACGTCATCCCCTGGGTCGGCGGCGCTCTGGTCTTCTACTTCCTCTACAGCCACAAGCACTCCGTCCTGCGCGAGCCGGACGAGGACCTCGAGGCCGGCTGGAGCAAGGAGTGAAGGCGGTCGTCGCCTACCGCGGCGGGGACGACAGCCCGGAGGCCCTCGTTCTGGCCGCCACCCTGCGCCGTACGACGGGTGCCGAGCTGGTGGTCGTCGCGGTCCTGCCCCCGGTCTCCGACCACCCCGGCATCGCCCGGGTCGACCTGGAGTACCGGGACTGGCTGGACACGGTCGCCGCCGAGGCGCGCGGGCGGGCAGGCAGCGTGCTGTCCCCGCACAACCCGGCGGCCACGGCGTTCCGCCGGGTCGAGTCCGGGTCGGTGGCCGCTGGGCTGGTCTCGGCGGCCGACGACGCTGCGGCGGACGTCCTCGTCCTCGGTTCGGCCCGCGCGGCCACCGATGGCTCCTGGCTCATGGGCAGCGTCGCCGAGCGGCTGCTGCACTCCTCGCCGACGCCGTTGCTGCTCGCGCCGCAGGGCTACGCCGGCGGTCCGGACGCGTGCTTCGACCGGCTCACCTGCGCCTTCGCCGGGACCGACCGCTCGCGCGAGGCGCTCGCCGCGGCGGCCGCTCTGGCCGAGCGGTTCGGCCTGGACCTGCGGGTCGCGACCTTCGTGCCGCGCGCGGAGACGATGTACCCGCCCGAGGTCGGCTTCGACGCCGAGGATCTGGTGGCGGCCCAGATGGCCGAGCAGGCTGCGGGCCTGCACGACGAGGCCATGTCGATCGCCAAGGAGGCCGGCGTCGGCAACGTCGACACGGTGGTCGCGCGCGGCAAGGGCTGGGACGGTGCGCTGCGCGGCCTGCCGTGGACGCCCGGCGACGTCCTCGTCTTCGGGTCCAGCCGGCTGGGGCCGCTCGCCCGGGTGTTCCTCGGCTCCACGGCGAGCAAGATCCTGCGGCACACGCCGGTGCCGGCGCTGGTGATCCCCGCCGGGACCAGCACCTGGGCCTGAGGGACCCCGGCATCTCGCCCTCGCGACATCCGGGACCCCGCACACTGGACGGGTGCCGTTCACCGCCAGCCACCCCGCCGCGGTGCTGCCGCTGCTCCGGCGGGGGTCCTGGGTGAGTGCGGCCCTGCTGACCGGGTCGATGGCCCCCGACCTGCCGTCCTTCCTGCCGGTCGGGCTGACCCACGAGCAGACCCATCCGCTGCAGGCGATCCTGTGGCCGGACTTCCTGCTCGGCACCGGGCTGCTGCTCGCCTGGTGGGTCCTGCTGCGGCCCGGGCTCGCTCCGCTGTGGCCCGCAGCGGCCAGCCGCTGCGGGACGTCCGGCTGGCGGTCGGCTCGAGCGGCCTGGCGCGGCGGTGGCCCGGGGCGGGCGCGCTCGCTCGCGCGCTGGACCGCTTGGGTGGTGCTGTCCGAGCTGGTCGGCCTGGCCACCCACCTGGGCTGGGACGCCTTCACCCACGAGGACGGCTTCGTCGCCCTGCACTGGGCGGCGCTGTCCGACCGGTTCGCCCGGCACGCGGCGTACGACTGGCTGCAGGGGATCTCCTCCGTGGTCGGGCTGGCGATCGTGGGCTGGTACCTCCTGGTCCGGTGGCGGCGCACACAGCCCGCGCCCCGGACGGCGGCGCAGGTGGGGCCGCACGTGCGCGTCGTCGTCGTCGCGGCGACCGCGGCCGTCACGCTGGTGACCGGCTGGGCAGCGTGGCGGTCGGCGTCCGGCCCGCACCATGGGCACCTGCTGGTGTGGTCGACGACGATCAAGGACGCCGGGGGCGCGCTGCTGGCCTGCCTCGCCCTGTGGTCGATCGTGTGGTCGGTCGCGCGGACCGCTCTGCACCTCGCCGCGCGACCTCACAGCCGCGAGCCGGCCAACGTTCCATGAGCGTGACCCTGCCGCCGTTCCAGCATCTGGTCGATGCTCACTGGCGCGACGTCGCTCGCCTGGCCCACTCGCTCTCCGGGCCCGGCGAGGGAGACGACGTGGCCCAGCAGGCCTGGACCCAGGCGCTGGCGGCGTACCCGCGACTGAAGAGCGCAGCCAACCTGCGCTCGTGGCTGATGACCATCACGGCTCGATGCGCGATGGACGGCCACCGGTCCCGGCGCCGTCGACCTCTGCCGGTCGACGAGCTGCCGGAGCCGTCGGGGCGGACTCCCGGGCCCGATGATCTCCTCACTGCCACGGATTCCCGTCTGTGGCAACGGGTTCGGGCCTTGCCACCGCGACAGCGCGAGGCCATCGCCCTGCGCTACGTCGCCGATCTGGACCATGCGGGGGTCGCCGCGGCCATGGGCACGACCCCGGCCGCGACCCGACGGCTGGTCAGCGACGCGCTGGCCGCCCTACGAGACGAGGTTGACCGATGAGTACCCAAGCGAGTGACACGAGCGAGCTGGAGCTGGAGCGCAGGTTGCGGGCCGGGGTCGAGCCCCCGGGTCTGCGGCCCCCTCAGCTGCACGGCGACGTCTCATACGTCGCGCACGACACCGCGGTCGGGCGGCTGCTGCTGGCGGTGCGGGCGGACGGGCGGCTGCTCGCGTCCTCCTTCGCGCCGGACGATGTGGCCGAGGACACGGTGCTGCAGCGGCTGTCCCGGCTGGTGTCCCCGCGCGTGGTCCGCGACGCCCGGGCCCTGGATGAGGTGCGGGCGGCGTTCGACGGGTACCTGTCCGGGCGGCGGCACGGCTTCGAGGACCTGGCGGTCGACCTGACGCTGGCGACGCCGTTCCAGCGCGAGGTCCTCCCGGCACTGGCCGCCTCGACGCCGTACGGCGAGCGGACGTCGTACGGCGCGCTGGCCTCGGTGGTCGGACGGCCGAAGGCGGCCCGGGCGGTCGGCGCGGCCCTCGGGGCGAACCCGCTGTGCATCGTGCTCCCCTGCCACCGGGTCCTGTCCGGCTCCGGAGCGCTGACGGGGTACGCCGGCGGCCTGCCCGCCAAGGCCTACCTCCTACAGCTCGAGGCCACCCACCCCGCCGCCTGACCCACCTCCGCCCCCTGCTTGTCTTGGCCGTCCACTCCGGGTTTGGCGGTCGGGTCCGGGTTCCAGGACCTGATTCGGGGCCCAAAAACCCGGACTCGACCGCCAAACCCGGAACCGACGGCCAAGACAGGCGGGGGGTCAGGCGGGGGTTATTTGAGGAGGCGGGACAGGCGGCGGTCGGCCAGGGGCTTGCCGCCGGTCTGGCAGGTTGGGCAGTACTGCAGGGACCGGTCCGCGAACGACACCTCGCGCACCGTGTCGCCGCACACCGGGCACGGCAGCCCGGCCCGCCCGTGCACCGCCATCCCGGCCCGCTTGGCGTCCTTGAGCTCCTTGGCCGGCTTGCCCCAGGCCGCCGCGATCGCCGACGTCAGCACCGTCCGGAGCGCGTCGTACAGCCGGTCCACCTGCTCGTCGGTCAGTGAGCCGGCCACCGCGTACGGCGACAGCTTGGCCGCGTGCAGGACCTCGTCGCTGTACGCGTTGCCGACCCCGGCCAGCAGCGACTGGTCCCGCAGCACCCCCTTGACCTGCGAGCGCCGCCCGGCCAGCAGTCCCGCCAGGGCGGCCCGGTCGAACGCCGGGTCCAGCGGGTCCGGCCCCAGCGTCGCGATGCCCGGCACCAGCTGCGGGTCCCGCACGATGTACGCCGCCAGCCGCTTGCGGGTCCCGGCCTCGGTCAGGTCGAAGCCCGACCCGTCCGAGAGCGCCACGCGCAACCCGATCGGGCTCTTGCCCGGCCGCAGCGGTGCCGTCGCGAGCTTGTCCGACCAGCGCAGCCAGCCGGCCCGGGCCAGGTGGAAGACCAGGTGCAGCCCCTCAGCCTCGACGTCGATGAACTTCCCGAACCGCGCGACGCCCGTCACCGGCAGCCCGGCCAGCGCCGTCGGGGGCGGGTCGTAGGTCTTCAGGACGCTGATGTTGCCCACGTCGACCCGCGCGACCACGAGCCCGGAGGTCCGCTCGCGCAGGAAACCGACGAGGGCTTCGACCTCCGGCAGCTCGGGCACGGTCACAGTCTGCCGTGCCCACGGATGGCCGTCACTCGAACGGGCTATGGGCTGATTGCGCAGCGTCATCACTCAGACGGGCTATGCAGTACTAGTCATTCGCGGGCGATCCATAAGGGGACAAGAACTCCGTAAGTCCCCCAGCAAGCACCGAGGAGAGCCCGATCGTGCTGCCGAACCAGCCTGCCGTGTCTGCCGCACCCACCAAGGGCCTCGCGATGCTCGCCGCCGCCGGCATCGTGGCGACCGCGCTCGTCGCCGGCACCGGCAGCCCGGCAGCCCACGCGGCTACCACCAGCAACGCGTCGTACTTCGTCAACGCGATCAACAAGCAGCGGGTGGCGCACCACCGGCCCAAGCTCGCGGTGAGCAGCGAGATGAACGCCGCGGCGCTGCGCTGGGCCCAGCAGATGGCGAAGTCCAACACGCTCGCCCACAACCCCAAGCTGGCGTCCTCGGTCAGCAACTGGCGCTACCTCGGCGAGAACGTCGGCGTGGGCTACTCCGACTCGAGCCTGGAGGCGGCGTTCTACGCGTCGCCGCACCACCGGGACAACATGCTGGACACCGACTTCACCCAGATCGGGGTCGCGGTCGTCGTCGTCAAGGGCAAGATGTGGGTCGCCGAGGAGTTCCGCCGGCCGATGCACTCGACCGCCTCCTCCGCCAAGGCGAAGAGCCATCACAAGGCGGTCCACAAGGCGACCAAGCACAAGGCGACCAAGCACCAGGCCAAGAAGGTCGACCTCGCGGTCGGCAGCCGCGGCTCGCTGGTCAAGGTCGTGCAGCGACTCCTGCACATCACAGCCGACGGCATGTACGGCCCGCAGACCAAGGCCGCCGTGTCGAACTTCCAGCGGCACCACCACCTGAAGGTGACCGGCCGGGTCAGCGCGCAGACGCTGGCGGCCCTCAAGTCCTAGCGGGACCGCGCCCCGGGCCCGTTACCGTCCTGGGGTGAGCACTCCTCGCGAGCCCGCCGGCTCCACCGAACCCCCAGTCGCCGCCGCACCCAGCGAGCTGACGATGTCCGACCGGCGCGGCCGGCTGACCCTGCTGGCGACCGTCCTCGGCTCCGGCATCGCCTTCCTGGACGGCACCGTCGTCAACGTCGCGCTGCCGACCATCGGCCGCAAGCTGCACGCGGACGTCGCCGGCCTGCAGTGGGTCGTCAGCGCGTACACGCTCACCCTGGCCGCGCTGATCCTGCTCGGCGGCTCGCTCGGCGACCGGTGGGGCCGGCGCAAGGTCTATCTGCTCGGCATCACCGGGTTCGCCGTCTGCTCGATCCTGTGCGCGATCGCGCCGAACATCCAGACCCTGGTCGCCGCTCGAGCCCTCCAGGGCGTGGCGGCGGCCCTGCTGACGCCGGGCAGCCTGGCCATCCTGCAGGCGAGCTTCCGCCCCGAGGACCGGATGCGCGCGATCGGTGCCTGGTCCGGGCTCACCGGCGTCGCGACGGCCCTGGGCCCGGTCGTCGGCGGCTGGCTGGTCGCGTGGAACTGGCGGACCATCTTCTGGCTCAACGTGCCGCTCGCCGCCGTCGTGGTCCTGCTGGGCCGCAGCGTCATCCCGGAGTCCAGCGACCCGGAGGCCTCGCACCACCTCGACACGACGGGGGTCCTGCTGGCGGCGACCGGGCTGGCCGGTACGACGTACGCGCTCACGGCCTGGGGCAGCAACGGCGCCGACGCGATGACCGTGACCTCCGCGGTGGTCGGCGTCGCCGCCCTGGTCGGCTTCGTGGTGGCCGAGCGCCGCCAGGCCATGCCGATGATGCCGCTGACGCTGTTCAGCTCGCGGGACTTCGCCGTGGTCAACTTCGTGACCTTGCTGGTGTACGCCGCGCTCTCCGGCTGCTTCCTGTTCCTGGCCATCCAGCTCCAGGTGAGCGCCGGGTACTCACCGGTCGCGGCCGGCGCGGCCACGGTCCCGGTCAGCGTCCTGATGCTGTTGCTGTCCGAACGGGCCGGCAACCTGGCCAGCAGGATCGGCGCCCGGGTGATGATCGGGACCGGCTCGCTGGTCTGCGCCCTCGGCCTGGTGGTGCTGTCGACCATCGGACGCCATCCCGGCTACCTCACCCAGGTGCTGCCCGGCATCGTGCTCTTCGGCTTCGGCCTCTGCGCCCTGGTCGCGCCGCTGACCGGCACCGTGCTCGCCGCCGCGCCGGACCGCTACGCCGGCACGGCCAGCGGCATCAACAACGCCGTCTCGCGGACCGGCGGCCTGCTGGCGATCGCCTCGCTGCCGCTGCTGGTCGGGCTCACCGGCGACGAGTACGCCAACCCGGCCGAGCTCACACCGGCGTACCGGCACGCGATCTACATCTGCATCGGCCTGCTGGTCGCCGGCGGCGTCGCGGCCCTGGCCGGCATCACCCGCGCGGCCGGTCGGGCCAAGGCCGCGGCAGCCGAGGCCGGATGAGTGTGAGCGGACGGGACTCCCGATGATCCACAGGGGCAGGCCACCGGGAGCCCCGAACTCGTTGCGGCACTAGGCCGACAGTGCCGAACCCGCCGAACGTACCGGGAGCACACGACTGACGGTCGCGACCTGCCCACCGGTGACCACGACCCGCTCCCGCGGAGTGCCGTCACCGGTGTCGAGCAGGTACGTCCCCTCCAGCACGGTGGGGAAGAGGCCGGCGTAGCGCAGGCTGCCGGACACCTCCCGACCGTGGACCTCGGTGTGCATCACGTAGGCGCCCCGCTCGTCGTACAGCTCGATCTCGGCCCCCTCCAGGGCCGGGCCGGTGTTGACGAGTACGGCGCCCACGTCACCGCCGATGTCGAGCACCGCACCGCGCTGGGGCACGTGCCGCCGCTCCGGCGAGTGCGGGTGCTCGGGCCCGGACGCGGGCCCGTGCGCGTGCCCGTGCGGGTGGGTGTGCGGGTGGGTGTGATCGCCCATCAGGCCGCCCCGGCGGTGAAGCCGCTGTGCGGCACGCCGAGGTAGGGGAACGTGTCCTGGAAGGGCACGATCAGGTCGGCCGGCGTCACGCCGTCGTCCACGGTGCCCGGCTGCAGCACCGCGCCGTCCGGCGTGAAGCTGCTGTCCACCAACGCGTACGTCGCGCCGGCGATCGCCCGCAGCTCGATGGCCACCACGTCGTCCGCCGGTCGCCGCCCGTTCGGGAAGCCGGCCAGGTCGCCGCCGAGCAAGCCGTAGATGCTCGCCTTGGACGGTGCCGTCGCCGGGATCGCCATGTTGAGCCGCAGCATGTCGGCCTGCACGGCACCCGTGTAGTTCTGGAAGCCGGGGATCAGCCCCGACGGGATGCCCGTGAGCAGGACGGCCTCCAGGTCGGCCCGCGCCTTGCCGGACTTGTTCAGCGCGTCCAGGTTCGGGAACACGCCGGGGAAGAGCACCGGCAGCAGGCCGGCCAGCTCCGGCTTCGCGACGTACTTGGCGAAGGCCTTGTCCGACGTCACCGGCAGCGAGTTCCACTTGTCCTTCTCGGCCATCGGCACGATGACCTCGTTGAACAGCGGGTTGCCCAGCCGGGATACCTGGACGTACGGCCCGCTCTGGGTCGAGACGCCGTTCGCGCCACGGATGTTGACCTTGCGGCGGCTCGCGGTCGTCCAGACCCCGATCACCGACGAGCTCTTCGTGGCGTCCGTCGGCGGCTTGCCGCTGGCCGTCAGGTTCCAGCTCGGCACCTGGATGGCGATGCTGTGCACGTTCAGGAACCGCGTGCTGTTGACGCCGGGGCCCTGGCGGCCGGGCAGCGTCCCCAGCCCGAAGGTGTTGTGCAGGTTGGCGATCGGCCTCGGGTCGAGCAGATCGAAGGTCGCGCCGAGGTCGACGTAGAAGCCCTCGGCCCGCTGCCCGGCGAACACCGAGAAGCCGTTGCCCGGCGAGTGCGTGGCGGCCTTCGCCAGCGCGCCGTAGTCGGGCGTCGAGAGCGGCCCGATGTTGCACGGCGGGCAGGTGAAGCCGGAGCCGAAGTCGTGCGTGCCCGTCTTGTCGATCCGCTTGATCGAGTAGAACTGGCGCCGGTTCCACGAGGCCGAGGACAGCGACGTGATCGGCCCTGTGTTGTAGAGGAACGTCTCCGGGTTGCGGACCTTCGTCGTGAACTCGAACTCGTAGGTGATGTCGGCCTTGCCGTCGCCGTTGTTGTCGATGTGGATGCCATAGACGACGTCGTCGCCGAACTCGAAGAAGTTCGGCCCGCCGTCCGGGCTCTGCAGCGGGACGTAGTTGGCCAGGATGGTGACCGAGCCGGGCCGGTCGGGGCTGACGAACGCGTAGAGGTCCGTGCTGTCGGCGACGGGGTCCTTGGAGATCTCTGGTGCTTCGCGGTGCGAGGACATGCTGGGCCCCTTACTTGGCGGCGCGGGCGAGCCGGCTCGCGAGCGCCCGGTCGCGCACGCTCACCTGCCGGGTCCCGACGTAGAGGTCGATGTGGCCGGCGCGGACGTCGCGCACGTGCGCGACGACGTCACCGCCGTCGTTGGAGCTGTGCGACGTGCTCGCCGCGGACGCGGGCCCGGCGAACAGGATGTCGGCCACGACGCCGGCGGTAGCTGCGGTGACGCCGGCCGCGGCCGCGCCCTTGAGCATCGTTCGTCGACTGGTCATGCTGGGCCGAACGGAGAGCTCCGTTGGCGTAGAAGGGGTTTCGTCGATCGGCATCGCCGTCTCCAAGAGGTGAGTGACGGTGCCGCCTAGGTCGGCGACCACGTCATACGGTCGTGAAATGACGTGTCTCACCCCTGAGGCAGTCACAGTCAAACCCCAGGAGCCCCGCCCGTCAAGCGGTATGGCCGAACGAAACGCCAAGTCGCGCAACGTGTCCGGGGGACATCACAAAGTCACTCGCCGCCGGCACCAATCCGCGACCGAGGGACCTCCGAACGACCAGTGCAGCCGGCCCCGGTACGTCTCACCCCCGGTCGCCGGGGCTGGCTGCGATCATCGGCACATGCCAACACTCCCCGACGGGCTCGACCCCGCCCTGCTCGCCGTCGTCGCCGCACACAGCCGCGGCGTCCTGGCCACCATCAAGCGGGACGGTCGCCCGCAGCTGTCGAACATCGACTACACGGTGGACATCGCGACCGGCGTGGTCCGGGCCTCGTTGACCGACGCGCGCGCGAAGACCCGCAACCTGCGCCGCGACCCCCGGGCCTCCCTCTACGTCACGACCGAGGGGCTGGGGTCGTACGTCGTCGTCGAGGGCATCGCGACGATCACCCCGCCCGCGGCCGACACCCACGACAGCACCGTCGAGGAGCTGGTCGACGTCTACCGGGCGATCCGCGGGGAGCACCCGGACTGGGAGGAGTACCGCCAGGCCATGGTCGACGACGGGCGGGTCGTCCTGACCCTCCCGCTCGACCGCGGCTACGGCTACGGCGCCGGCTGAGTCAGCGAGGCCAGCGGGGCCCAGCGGGTACGACGCCGGCTCGCCGGCTCGCGGCCTCGATCAGGCCTGCGCGAGCTCTGCGGCCTCGGCGTCCTCGGTGACGATCGGGCTCGAGTCGAGCCGGCCGGCATACGCGTGCGCGATCCGGCTGACGAAGTGGTGCACGCCGTCCTCGTCGGGAGCCAGGGGGCCCGGAAGCCATTGCGGCGCAGACACTCCACGCTGCACGGACTCGCAGGCCGCCCAGTCCTGACGGTTGGTCAGGTCCCAGAAGTCGACCGCGTACGCGGGGTCGAAGCCGGGCTTGGCGATCGCCGACTTCGGGAACGCCCAGGAGCACTCGACGTACGTCTGGCTCGGTGACAGCGGCGTGAGGCGGTGGGTCATGACGTAGTCGGGGTGCAGGCTGACCAGCAGGTTGGGGAAGACCACGATGTACATCACGGTCCGCAGCTCGGTCTGCGAGAGGCCCTCGATGTTCTCGCCATGGCTCTGGCCGTCCAGCGACATCGTCTGCGCGTTGTCCCGCAGGTCCATCCCGCCGCCGACCCAGTCGCCGGGCAGGTCGAGGTTCTCGCCGCTCTCCGGCGGGCTCACCGCGCAGAGCTCCGGGTGGATCATCGAGCAGTGGTAGCACTCCTGGTAGTTCTCGGCGATGACCTTCCAGTTGGCCTCGATCGTGTACTCGTGGGTCGCGGCCACCTCGAGGTTCTCCGGCGCGTACGGCGCGATGATCGGCTCGAGCGCGCCGATGTGGTCCTCGAACGGCTCGGCCACCCCGGACGACGCGACGAACACCCAGCCGTGCCACTCGTGCACCGGCAGCGTCTGCAGCCCGTAGTCGCCCGCGTCGAAGCCCTCGACCTCGTCCATGTGCGGAGCGGCCCGCATCGAGCCGTCCAGCTTGTAGGTCCATGCGTGGTAGGGGCAGACGACCGAGCGCTTGGCGGTGGACGCGCCGCACGGCAGCAGCTCGTGGCCGCGGTGCCGGCAGGCGTTGACGAAGCCGCGCAGCACCTGGTCCTCGCCGCGGATCAGCAGCACACTGCCCGAGGCGACCTGCACGGCCCGCTGGCTGCCGACCTTGGCCAGGTCGGTGCTGCGGCCGACGCACATCCAGCCGCCGAAGAAGTTCTCCCGCTCCCACGCCAGCACGTCCGGGTCGACGTACGCCGCGCGCGGCAGCATGTGGCTCTGGCCGAACGGTCGGAGCGAGGCCTCCAACTGGGCCGGGTCGATCGGGGCGGTGCGGGACATCGGGGCCACGGGCGTCTTCCTCTCGGAACCAGTGCTTGATCAGTGCTCCAGCTGAACTCGTGCTCAAAACTGACTGAGCACTCAGTCAGCGTACCGCCGAGCGACCCCCACTCGCCAGGGTACGCCGAGCGGCCAGGCTCAGATCTCCCCGGCGAACGAGCCGATGCCGCGGGTGGTCGAGTCCTCGCCACGGGTCAGCCGCCGGTAGACGACGAACCCGAGCAGGATCGCGACCAGCGAGAACGCCAGCAGCAGGGTCGCGAGGGCGTTGAGCGCCGGCGAAGGGGCCGCCCGGGCGGTGTTGTAGATCTTCACCGAGACCGGCTCGGTCGTGGAGTCGCCGGACAGGTACCGCACGATCACGAAGTCGTCGATCACGTCCGCGAAGACGAGCACGGTGCTGGCGAAGATCGCCGGCACCAGCATCGGCACGAGCACCCGCCGGACGGCACCGATCGGCGAGGCGCCGAGGTCGACGGCCGCCTCCTCGTACTGCTTGCCGATCGTCAGCAACCGCGAGCGCACGATGACCACCGGATAGGACAGCTGGAAGGTCACGAGCCCCACGACCTGCGCCGTGGTGCCGGGCGAGAGCGGCGTCGACAGCGTGTTGATCACGAACAGCAGCGCCACCGCCATCAGCGTCTCGGGCAGGACGAAGCTCAGCAGCATGGTGAAGCTCGCGCCCGACGGGAGCCGTCCGTGCCACCGGTCGATGCCGAGCGCGAAGGCCACGCCGAGCGGCACCGTCACGACCGTCGCGAGCAGCCCGAGCCACAGGGTGTGGGTCAGCGCGGTGTGCAGGCTGCTGTCGTGCCACACCGAGCGGACCGGGTCGCCGTAGTACCAGCGCATCGAGAAGCCCTGCCAGACCGTGCGCGACCGCCCGTTGTTGAACGAGAAGATCACCGCGACGATGACCGGCAGCAGCGACCACAGCAGGTACAGCACCGTGATGATCGCCAGGAATCGCGGCGGCCGCCAGGGGCTGGACCACCACTGCCGCAACCGGTTCACGACCGGGCCCCGTCGTCGCGAGTCGTCCGGACGTACCAGAGCATCGGCACCAGCGAGACCACCAGCACGAGCAGGACGAACGCGCCGGCCTGGCCGGTCTGCCCGGGTGCCAGGGCCGAGTTGTTGATCAGGTTGCCGACCATCGAGGTGCCGGGCGACGCCGAGAGCAGGTCGTTGGTGAAGTAGTCACCCAGCATCGGCAGGCAGGAGAGCAGGACGCTGGCGACGACCGCCGGCAGGCTCAAGCGCCAGGTGACCCGCCAGAACGTCGACAGCCGCCCGGCGCCGAGGTCGCGCGCCGCCTCGAGCACGGAGGCCTGGATCCGGTCCAGCCCCGCGAAGAGCGGCAGGATCATGTACGGCACGTAGCCGTAGACCAGCCCGATCACGACGGTCGAGGCGCGGCCCGAGAGCCAGTCGACGTTGACGTGGAAGACGCCCCCGAGGCCGAGGCCGCGGTTGACCAGGCCGTCGTTCTGCAGCAGGTTGACCCAGGCCAGCATCCGCATCATGTAGCTGATCCAGAACGGCGCGATCAGCAGGGTGAGGACCAGTCCCTTGCGCCGTCCCGCGAACCGCGCCGTGAAGTACGCCACCGGGTAGGCGATCAGCAGGCACAGCAGGCTGGCCAGGACGACGAAGACCAGCGTCCGCAGCAGGGCCGGCCCGAAGAAGCCCTCCTTGCCGACCATGTGCGAGAACACGTAGTTGAACTGGGCCGGGTTCCACTGCAACGGGTTCCACACCGGCAACGGGGTCCGGAAGACCGGGTCGATCCGGCCGAAGACGATGGCCAGCACGACGTACATCGGCAGGATGAAGAACAGGATCAGCCACACGGTGCCCGGGATGGACAGCAGCGGCCACAGGAGCGAGCGGTGGGCGCGAGCCGGCGCCGGGCGGGTGGCCCCGGCGCGTCCGCTCTCAGCCACCGGCCTTGAACTCCGACCACACGTCGTGCCAGGCCTTGTCCGCGTCGATCGGCAGCTCGAGCAGCGGGAAGCCCACGTCGAAGGCCGTCTGCGGCACGGTCGCCGAAGCCAGGTTCGCCGGCACGAAGCCGTCCGCGACCGCCTTCTCCGGCAGGATCGTGCGCTGCGGCGGCTGGTAGCCGGTCGCCGAGAAGTTCCCCGCGGCGACCTTGGGGTCGAGCATGTGGTTCATGAACAGCTGGGCCAGGACCGGGTTCTTGCCTTCCTTCAGGCAGACCATCAGGTCGTTGTCGACCAGGCCCTTGCCGTCCTTGGGCGACCAGTAGCGCAGCACCGAGACCTTGCTGCCCTTGGACAGGTAGTACTGCGCGTTCACGGCGTCCCCGGACCACATCTGGCAGATGCCGAGCTGCCCGGCCGGCAGGTCGTTGTACATCGTGATGGTGACCTTGGGCTTGGTGGCCGCCTGCATGTCCTCCATCTGCTTCTTGATCTTCGCGATCTGGGCGGGGTCGGTGCTGTTGACGTCACCCCCCACCCGGAGCTGGGCCAGGGCCATGGCCGTGTGCCAGTCGTCGATGACCGCGATCTTGCCCTTGTACTTGGGGTCCCAGAAGACGTCGTACGGGTTCGTCATGCCGGCGATGTCGTCGGGGACCTGGTCGGTGCGCCAGCCGATGCCCGTCGTGTAGACGGTGTACGGCACGGTGTACTTCCAGCCCTGGTCGTACCAAGGGTTCTGGTAGGACGCCCACAGGTTGCCGATGTTCGGGAAGAACGTGTGGTTGATCGGCCGGATCAGCTTGGCCGTGACCATCTTGCTGATCTGGTCGTAGCTGGGGAAGTAGATGTCGAACGGCACCTTGCCGCCGCGGATCTTGGTCAGCGCCTCGTCGGTGTCGTTGAAGGTCGACACCGTCACCTTGACGCCGTACTTCGCGTACTTCTTCTCGAACGACTTGATCGCCGCCGGGTCGATGTAGTCGGCGTAGTTGTAGAGGCGCAGCGTCGCGTTCTTCTCCGGGGTCGCGCCGTCGGCGATCGCCGGGTTGTCGTCCGCGATCGGCCAGGTGACCGGGTTCTTCGGCGACGCGAGCTTCAGCGTCGACGTGGGCTTGCTGCCGGGCAGTGCTCCGCCGGCCGACGAGCAGCTGGCCAGGAAGGCTCCGACCGAAGGGGTCGCCACCGCGGTGAGGGCTGCTCGCTGCAGCAAGGTGCGCCGCGAGAGGCCTCTGGCCATCGCCTGCGATCGAGGGCTGCGCGGGCCGAAACCGAGCCCTGCGCCGTGCGGATAGTCGGACTGACCTGCCATCTGCCCTCCTTGCCGGGTGTGTCGAGGCTTGCATAGACTGAACGTTCAGGCAATCCCTTCCATCAACCTCGATCGAGGAAATCGGCCATGAGCCTGACCGCCCCGTCTGCCGCGTCGACGATGACCGGCAGTGGCAACCTAACCACCGATCTGGACCGCTTGATCGCTGCGGAGGAGCAGGTCTTCCGCGCGCGCCAGCCACGCAGCCGCGAGCTGATCGAGCAGGCCGGACGGCACCTGGCCGGCGGGGCCACCTCCAACTGGCAGATCGCCTCGCCGCACGCCGTCTGGCTCAGCCACGGCGCCGGCTCGAAGATCTACGACGTCGACGGCGGCGAGTACGTCGACCTGCACGGCGGGTACGGCGTCTCGCTGGCCGGCCACGCCCACCCGGCCATCGTCGCCGCGATCCGCGAGCGGGCCGGCCTGGGGACGCACTTCGCCCAGCCGACGGCCGACGCGATCGACGTCGCGGTCAACCTGAGCGAGCGGTTCGGCCTGCCGGTCTGGCGGTTCACCAACTCCGGCACCGAAGCCACGATGGATGCCGTCCACCTGATGCGGGCGGTCACCGGACGCGACCTGATCATCAAGCTCGAGGGCGGCTACCACGGCCACCACGACTCGGTGCAGGTCTCGGTGATGCCGGAGGAGGACGAGGCCGGCCCGGCCGACGCGCCGGCCCAGGTGGCCAGCAGCACCGGCATCCCGCGGGCGATCCAGGACCTGACCCTCGTCGTCGCGTTCAACGACCTGGAGATGGTCCGCCGCGTCCTGGAGGCCCACCCCGGGCAGGTCGCGGGCATGATCCTGGAGCCGGTGATGATGAACGCCGGCATCATCCGGCCGCTGCCGGGCTACCTCGCCGGGCTGAAGGACCTGCTCCACCAGCACGACGCGCTGCTGACGTTCGACGAGGTCAAGACCGGGCTCACGTCCGGGCCCGGTGGGGTCACCGGGCTCTACGGCGTGACGCCGGACATCATCTGCCTGGCCAAGGCCATCGGCGGCGGCATCGCCTCGGCCGCGATCGGCGGCACCGAGGAGGTCATGGCGTTCATCGCCGACGGGACCTACGAGCAGGTCGGCACGTTCAACGGCAACCCGATGGCCATGGCCGCCACCAAGGCCACGCTGACCGAGGTGCTCACGCCCGCGGCGTACGCGCACGTCGACGCCCTGCGGCGCCGGATGGTCGACGGCGTCCAGGCGGTCATCGCGGAGCAGGGCGCGCCCTGGGGCGTGGTCGCCCTCGGGGCCAAGGGCTGCGTGACCTTCACCCCGAACGCCGTGAACGACTACCGCGGCTTCCTGGACATCGACGAGCGGCTCGGGCAGCTGCACTGGCTGGTGCAGCACAATGGCGGCGTCTTCCTGCCGCCGTGGGGAAAGGTCGAGCAATGGCTGATCTCGGTCCAGCACACCTCGGCCGACGCCGACCGGTTCGTGGCCAACTTCGCCCGCTTCGCCGCCGCGGTGATGGGCACCGAGCGCGGGCCCGGGCGGGGCTGACCCGATGACGGGGGGCGGCGCCATCTCGCTGGTCGAGCTGACCAAGGCGTACGACGGCGTGCCCGCGGTCCGGGGCATCGACCTGGACATCGCCGCCGGCGAGTTCTTCTCGCTGCTCGGCCCGTCCGGCTGCGGCAAGACCACCACGCTGCGGATGCTCGCCGGGTTCGAGCGGCCGGACACCGGCCAGATCCTGCTCGACGGCACCGACCTGGCGCCGATCCCGCCGCACAAGCGGCCGGTCAACACCGTGTTCCAGACCTACGCGCTCTTCCCCTTCCTCGACGTGTGGCACAACGTCGAGTTCGGGCTGCGCTACCGCAAGACGAGCAAGGGCGAGTCCAAGCGCCGGGTCGACGAGGCGCTCGAGATGGTCCGGATGACGCAGTTCGCCAAGCGCCGCCCGAGCCAGCTCTCCGGCGGCCAGCAGCAGCGCGTCGCACTGGCCCGGGCCCTGGTGCTGCAACCCACGGTGCTGCTGCTCGACGAGCCGCTCGGGGCCCTGGACGCCAAGCTGCGCAAGGAGCTACAGCTCGAGCTGAAGTCGGTGCAGCAGACCGTCGGCATCACCTTCGTCTACGTGACCCACGACCAGGAGGAGGCGCTGACCATGTCGGACCGCCTCGCCGTGATGGCCGACGGGCTGGTGGAGCAGGTCGGTACGCCCGAGACGGTCTACTCCGAGCCGTCCAGCGCGTACGTCGCGGGCTTCCTCGGCTCGGCCAACGTCGTCGACGTCCAGGTCCAGGGCCCCTCGGGGCAGGCCGTGGCCTGCCAGCTGGGGCCGTTCACCTTCAAGGCCGTCGGGGACGCCTCGCCCGGCCCGGCCAAGGTGGTGATCCGGCCCGAGCGGGTGCTGCTCGGCCCGACCGACAGCGCGGCACCGGCCGGAGCCAGCAGCTTCCCCGGCCTGGTCGACCACGTGATCTACCTGGGCCCGACCACCCACGTCGTGGTCCGGCTCTCCGACGGCCAGACCCTGCTCGCCGCCGTGCCGAACGCGATCGGTCCCGCGTCGGCCTGGTACCAGCCCGGTGCGCCGGTGCAGGCGCACGTGCACCCGGAGGCCTGCCGCCTGCTGCCGGCCGATACCCGGCCCGCCCTGCCGGCCGACGCGGAGGACACCGCGGCCGTCTCCTAGCCCGGGCCTCGCCGTGCCCAAGGGCTCCGACCGCGGGGTCCGCGATGACGCGCCGCCGCCCGGCCGGGATTCGGGCCCACCGGACGGCAGCGGTCACCGCGGCGGGTCCTCAGCGCTGGCGCGTGTGCGCCCGGACCCGCTCGCGCGTCGTTCCGAGCCTCGTGCTCACCACTTCGAGCCCGTGACGTGGACCCAGTGGATGACCAGTTCGAACACGGTCGTCCGCCCCCCTCTCCCCTGATGGACCGGCCGGCTTGTCGGCCGGTCCGCTGGGACCATTCGACCGTAGGCGGATGGGTCACAAGGGACATAGCGGGCCGGCGCCACCCGTTCGGCTCACCCGGCTGCGACGGGCCAATCGAAGGCGAGCAGCGTGGCCGCCATCCGCATCGCGATCTGCACCGCGCGCGGTGAGTCGACGGCCGGGTCCTCGAGAGCGACCTGGATCGCCAGCCCGTCGAGCAGCGCACCCCAGGTGATGGCGAAGTCCTCGATGTCGGCGGGGCCCAGGTCACCCGAGGCCTGGCCGTCGCGGACGATGCCGCCGATGACCTCGCGCCAGCGCTGGTCCATGGCGATCCGGTCGCGGGCCACCTCGGGGTGCCGGAACGCCTGCACCCACAGGTCGAACCAGATGCCCCAGGCGCCGGGGATCTCCTCGTCGCTCTGCCGGACGCAGGTCAGGCTGACCAGCGTCTGCAGCTTGGCCACCGCGGAGTCCTGCCCGGCGAGCACACTCTCGGTGTGGGTGTAGAACTCGTCCTCGGACCACCGCATGGCCTCGGTGAGCAGGCCGTCCTTGGTGCCGAAGTAGTAGATGACCAGGGCCGGGCTCGCGTCGGCGCGCTGGGCGACGTCGGAGATCCGGGTGTCGGAGAAGCCGCGCTCGCAGATGACCTCGACGGCCGCGCGGAGCATCTGCTCGCGCCGTACGTCGGGGCCGCTCGCGACCTCCGGCACGGCGTGGTCCTTCGCCTGCTGTGGTGCGTGCGCCGCTTTGACCATGGGCCGTACCCCTCCGAGGTGCCTGCTTGTCCGTGGACCGGCCGTCTCCGTAGACTGAACAGTCAGTCAACGATACCGATGGACGACCGCGTAGGGAACCGTTTGCATGGCGCCAATACCTGCGCGTGATCGTAGAGGCAGCCGGGCCGCTGCGGTGGCCGCCATGCTGGAGGCGCGGTCGGTCGCCGTCGTCGGGGCCAGTGCCCGGGCCGGGAGCTTCGGCCACCGGATGCTCTCCGAGGTCTCGCGCAGCACCGGCCCGCTGGACGTGCACCTGGTCAACCCGCGCTACGCCGAGATCGAAGGCCGCCGGTGCGTCCCGTCCCTGGACGCCATCGACGGCCCGGTCGACCTGGTCCTGCTCGGCGTCCCCGACGCGGCCCTGCACCAGCAGCTGACCACGGCAGCGCGGCGGGGCGACCGCGCGGCGGTGGCCTTCGGCAGTGTCGTGGGGACGGCCCCGGACGGGCAGCCGCTGCGGGCCGCGGTCTCGGGGATCGTCGCCGAGGCCGGCCTGGCGCTGTGCGGGGGCGGCTGCATGGGCTTCGTCAACGTCACCCGGGGCCTGCGGGCGATCGGCTACGTCGAGGCCGAGGAGCTGCCGGCCGGGCCGATCGCGCTGGTGTCGCACTCCGGCTCGGCGTTCTCCGCCCTGCTGCGCAGCCACCGGCGGCTGGGCTTCAGCCTCGCCGTTTCGTCGGGGCAGGAGCTCGCGACCACGGCGGCGGAGTACCTCGACTACGCCCTCGACCAGCCGGAGACCCGGGTGGCCGCGCTGCTGCTGGAGACGATGCGCTCGCCCGAGCTGCTGCGCTCGGCGCTGGCCCGGGCCGCGGCGCAGGACGTGCCGGTCGTCGCACTGACGGTGGGCTCGTCCGGCCCGGGGGCGGCCATGGTCGCGGCGCACTCGGGCGCGCTGGCCGGGGCCGACGGGGCCTGGGAAGCGCTGTTCGACGCCTACGGCGTCCTGCGGGTTCGCGACCTGGACGAGCTGGCCGACACCCTGGAGCTGTTCGCCGCCGGGCGCCGGGCGCCGTCCGGCTCGACCGGCATCGCCACCGTCCACGACTCGGGGGCCGAGCGCGCGATGGTCGTCGATCTCGCGGACGAGCTCGGCACGCCGTACGCCGCGCTCGGGGGCCCGACGCTGGACCGGCTGTCCGGCCTGCTCGACCCGGGGCTGGTGCCGGGCAACCCGCTGGACGTGTGGGGGACCGGCGCCGAAACCCGGACGCTGTTCGCCGATTCGATGCGGGCGATGAGCGACGACCCGGCGGTGGGGGTGGTCGCCCTGGCCATCGACCTGGTCCACGAGTTCGACGGCGACGACGCCTATCCCCTTGCGGTGCAAGAGGTCTGGGACGCGACGGATCTGCCGGTCGCGGTGCTGTCGACGATGCACTCGGCCATGGACCAGGAGCAGGCCGGGCTTCTGCGGGCCCGGGGGATCCCGGTCCTGGAGGGTGCGCGCAGCGGGCTGGTCGCACTCGGCCACCTCGCGTCGTACGCCGCCGGTCGTGGGTCGGGCGAGCCGCGGCCGGCCTCGGTGCCGAGCTCGGCGCTGGACCCGGGGGCGCCGATCGACCCGGTGCGCCAGGAGCGCTGGCTGGCCCGGCTGGCGGCCGGACCCCTGGACGGCGCCGACGGCTTCGCCCTGCTCGCCGACTACGGCATCCCGTCGGTGCCGGTGGCTCCGGTCCGCTCCTCGGCCGGGGCCGTCGCCGCCGCCGAGCGCCTGGGCTGGCCCGCGGTGCTGAAGACCGACGAGCCGGGGATCGAGCACAAGAGCGACGTCGGCGGTGTCCGGCTGGGCCTGCGGGACGCGGCCGAGGTGGCCGCGGCGTACCAGGACCTGGCCGACCGGCTCGGGCCGCGCGCGCTGGTCTGCGGTGCGGCCACGCCCGGGGTCGAGCTCGCGCTCGGGCTGCTGCGGGACCCACTGCTCGGCCCGCTGGTGCTGGTCGCCGCCGGTGGTGTGCTGGTGGAGCTGGTCGACGACCGCGCGGTGGCCCTGCCGCCCGTGTCCGCCACGACGGCGGCTCGCGCTCTGGACCGGCTGGCGGCGCGAGCGATGCTGGACGGCTTCCGCGGCGGCCCGGCAGCCGACGTGGGGCCGGTCGTGGCGGCGATGGTCGCGCTGTCCGGGCTGGCGGTCGAGCTCGGGGCGGCGATCGACGCGCTGGACATCAACCCGCTGATCGTCACGCCGGCCGGCGCGCAGGCCGTCGACGTCCTCGTCGTGACCCGCGCGCGCTGAGCCCCCTGGTGGCCGTCAGGCGGCGGGGGGCCAGGTGCGGGTCGGTCAGGTCCGCTCGGGGAAGGGCAGGGCGATCGGGTCGGCCGCGAGCCGCGAGCGCCCGCCGGCGTCGAAGCGGTCCAGCCCCAGCTCGACGGCGTCGACCAGATCGGTGCTGCCCGTCAACGCCAGGTCGGCGGCGGCCTTGGCTACGCCCGGGCCCCACATCATCCCGTGGCCACCGGCGGCGGCGACGGTGGTGCCGGCGATCGGGCGGCGCCCCTCGGCCGGCCCGTCGCCGAGCAGCAGCGGCCCGAGGATCGGCAGGTGGTCCGGCGTGAAGTCGATGGTGGCGGCCCAGGCCCGGCGTAGCCCGAGCCGGCCGATCGCGGGCACCAGATCGACGACCCGCTCACGCACCTTCTCGTAGTAGCCCCAGTCGAACTCGTCGGCGACTCCCGGCGGCTCCTCGGGGTTGCTCATCCCCCACATCACGCCGCCCTCGCACGGGCGCCAGTAGATGCCGGCCACGACGTCGAACACCATCGGCAGCCGCTCCGGCGCGACGTCCGGGTGCGGCTCGGTCACGACCACTTGGTGGCGCACGCCCGCCGACGGGATCAGGGCGCCGAGGGAGCGCCCGATGCCCTCGAGCTGCGGGCCGCCGGTGATGACGACCCGGTCGGTCGCGATCGCCCCCGCGCCCGTCCGGACGCCGGTGACCCGGTCGCCCTCGATCACCAGGCCGGTCATCGCCGTACGCTCGCGAACCTCGACGCCGGCGGTGAAGAGCGCTGTGGTGTAGGCCAAGACGTTGCGCGGCGGGTCGATGTACCCGTCACCGGCGGCGTACGACGCCCCCATGGTGCGACCCGGCGCGACGTTGACGTTGGCCGCGTCGAACTCCTCCGGCGAGAGCCACCTGACCTCGAGCCCGCAGCCTTGCTGCATGGCGATCCGCTCGTGCGCCTGGGTCACCTCGGCCTCGGTGAAGGACGGCATGTGATAGCCCTGCGCCACGAAGCCCGAGTCGATGCCGAGCTCGGCTGCCTGCCCGGCGTAGAAGTCCCGGCTGAAGAGCCCGAGCCGGACCGCCGTCGGCGTGCCACCCTGGGCCCGCACCATCCCCGCGGCCCGCGAGCTGGCGCCCTGGCCGAGCGTCGCGGCCTCCAGCAGGACCACCCGCCCCAGGCCGGCCCGGCGCAGGAACCACGCCGTCCAGGCGCCGACCGTGCCGCCTCCGACGACGACGGCGTCAGCCGTTGTGGCGCTGTTCACCCGGCTGACGCTGGCATAGACTGAATGGTCAGTCAATGTTTTGGACCCACCCGCTCGACAGCTGCGAGGAGTACTCCCATGTACGGCCTGTCCGAGCAGGATCTCGAACTCCAGGCCCGGGCCCGGGCCTTCGTCGACGAGCTGATCCCGCTGGAGGTGGAGGCCGAGCTCGGCGGCGGGTTCCTGCCCGACGGGATGGCCGCGCAGCACCAGGCCCGGGCGATCGAGCTCGGGCTGTTCGCCACCAACATGCCGGTCGACGTCGGTGGCCTCGGCTGCACGATGCTGCAGCAGGTCCTCGTCCAGGAGCAGGCCGGCCGCGCGACCAACGGCCTCGGCTGGGTGATGCACACGCCGCCGGCCTGGCTGCCCGAGGTTGCCACGCCGGAGCAGCGGGAGCGCTGGGTCGAGCCGGCCGCCCGCGGGGAGATCCACGAGTGCTACGCCATCACGGAGGAGGACGCCGGCTCGGACGTGGACGCGATCACCTCGACCGCCCGGCGGGACGGCGACGACTACGTCCTGGACGGCGTGAAGTGGCACGTGACGTCGTACAACGAAGCGGACTACGCCTTCGTCCAGGCCCGGCTGGTCGACGGCGAGTACGCCGGGCAGCACGCGATGTTCATCGTCGACCTGCCCTCGCCCGGGGTCCGGGTCGTCCGCACCCCGGCGTACACGCACACGCTGTCGCACGAGCACCCGATCGTGGCCTTCGAGGGTGTCCGCGTCCCGGTCGGCAACCGGGTCGGCGCCGAAGGCGACGGCATGACCTTCGCCTACGAGTGGTTCCGGTTCGAGCGCCTGATGGTCGCGGCGCGTTGCCTCGGCGCTGCCGACCGGTTGGTCGAGGCGGCGACTTCCTTTGCGCAGCAACGGATCGTGCGCGGTGAGCCCCTGATCGAGCGCCAACTCGTGCAGGGCATGCTGGCCGACAGCCTGACCGAGCTCTTCGCCGCTCGGGCGATGATCTACGCGGTCGCCCGCGCCATCGACGAGGGTGTCGACCGCAAGGTGGCCCACGCGCAGTGCTCGATGGCGAAGCTCTACGCCTCGGAGATGGCCGGCCGGGGCGCGGACCGCGCTGTGCAGATCTTCGGCGGCCGCGGCTACATGCGCGAGAACGTCGCCGAGCGCTTCACCCGCGAGCTGCGGGTCGAGCGGATCTGGGAGGGCGCGAGCGAGATCCAGCGGGTGATCATCGCCGACCAGCTGGCCAAGCGCGGCGTCCGCGCGCTCGTCTGACACCGGGCCTGAGCCACCGGCCGAGCGCCCGCGTCAGGGTGCGACGAACCCGTAGCTGACGGCCTTGCCGCCCTGGCTGCCGCTGAGGTGGACCCGCGCGCCGGCCGCCCTCGTGTCCCAGCTCCCGCCCAGGGTGCCGTTGACGTGCGCCGTGCCGACCGCCGCGCCCGCACCGTCGACCTGGGTCAGCCGCAGCGTGCTCGTTGCCTGGTGGCCGTAGCGCTTCCAGACCACCGTGCCCGTGACCGCGAGGTCCTTCGTGAGGCGATATCCCTTGAGCCGCAACGTCACCACGCGATCGCCGGACGACGTCCAGGTCCCGCCCCGCAGGCCCGGGCCGAAGCCGGCGACGCTCTCCTGCCAGCGCGTCATCACGTCGGCCGCGACCAGCGCGGCGGTGCGGGCCGCCCGGGTCCGCGCATCGCCCGGACCGTTGGCCTCGAAGGACATCGGGTACGACGGCGCGACCCGCACCGGCGGCACGTCGCGGGCGCAGCGGAGGTCGGCCGCCGGCAGAGCGGCGTCCGGGTGCGCCACGAAGTCCTGCACCAGCGCCCGCCCGCAGCCGTCGACGTCGTCGACCGCGGTCACGTGCGTGCTGTTCGCGACGAGCACCTGGCGAGCGTCAGGGATCTGCGCGGCGGCCAGTGCACCCTCGGCCGGAGTCGTGATCGAGTCCAGCTCGCCGGACAGCACCAGGGTCGGTACGGCGGCATAGTGCCCGCTGGGTGGTAGCGGCGGCATCGACCGGTGCGCCGGGTCGGCGACCGGCCACTGCAGGCACCAGTCCTGTTCGCCGAAGCCCGAGCCGAGATACTCCTGCAGGGTGAACGGCGCGTAGACGTCCGGGTGGTCCCGCTGCTCGGTCTGGACCGCAGCGGCGTACTGCCGGGCCCGCACCGCCGGCGGCTCGGTCATGTCGTAGAGCTGCGGATAGTCCTGGCAGGAGACCGCGGCGTCGAGGCCCTCGCTGTACTCCTCGGCCGGCCCGGTGCCACCCACGAAGTCCTCCTCGCCCACGAGCCGCGCGATCGGCACCGGGTCGCCGGCCAGGGCCGCGCGGACCGCCGGGTCGAACTCGCGGTAGATCGCCTGGGTGAACGTCGCCGCGAACGCGAGATAGCCGAGCTCGGTCGGGTTGACGGTCACCAGGTGCAGCTTGCCGTCACCACCAGAAGCCTTGACCCGCAACGGTTTCACCCGGACGACGTCCAGCAGCTGGGTGAGCCGGCCCATGGTCGACCCGCCGAGCGCCCGGCACGACGGCGTGCGCTGGCAGGCCTTCTCGAACGAGCTCGTCATCGCCGGTGTCTGCGTCTCGTACCACGCGTCCTCGCCGTACGTCGGGTACGCCGAGTCGAGGACCACGCTGCGCAGCTGGGCCGGGTGGCGGCCGAGGAACACCTGGGCGAAGAAGGTCCCGTAGGAGTCCCCGTAGAGGTCGACCGGCCCCAGGTCCAGGGCGGCGATGACCGCCGACAGGTCGTCCGCGCTCAGCGCCGACCCGAACAGGTCGAACTTGTCGCCGAGCCTGGCCGCGCAGGCGGCCGCCGCGGGGGCATAGGCCGTCACGAGGTTCTGCAGGGTGGGGCACCGGACCGGTGCGGTCAGCCCGGTCCCGCGCTGGTCGACCAGCAGCAGGTTGCGCCGCCGGAGCAGGTCGCCGTACATCTGCGCGTAGTCGACGCCGGTGCCCGTCGTGCTGTAGCCCGGGCCGCCCTCGTGCGGCACCAGCGTCCCCAGCGCCGGCAGGGACCGGTCGCTCGCCGGCCGGAAGGCGAAGCCGACGGAGACGGTCCCGCGGACCAGCCCGGCCGGGTCCCAGGCCCGGCGCAGTGAGCCGCACCACGCGCCCTGTACGACGTCGCACCGGGTCAGCGTCAACGACCCGACCTGCAGCCGCGGCCGGGTCGCTGCGACCGCCGCCGGGCCGGGCGCGGCCGAGGCGGGCGCGGCCGAGGCGGGCGGCGCGACGAGCAGCGCGGCGACGACCGAGCCGGCCGCTGCGACGCCCCCGGCCGCGGTCAAGAGCCGGCTGGAACGTCGGTCCGCTCGGAGGGTCGATAGTGCGCTGCGCCGTCTGCGCATGGGTCACGCCCTTTGCTGGAGCCTGGGCGAATCAAACCACCGCGCAGCGGTTTTGGGCAGGGAGAGCCGTGATCCCGCCGACCTGGCTAGAGGGCGTCGGGCGAGATCAGGCCCTCGCGCATCGCTGTCGTCACTGCCTGCAGCTTCGTGTGCACGCCGAGTTTGGTCAGGATGCTCTGCACGTGATGGCGCACGGTGTTGATGCTGACTCCCAGCCGCTCGGCCAGGGCCGCGTTGCCGAGGCCTGCGGCCAGCAGGCCGAGCACCTCGAGCTCGCGCGCGGTCAGGTCGTCCGAGGCGTGCCGGTTGGTCCGGTCCAGGCGCTGCACCAGGCCGGCGACGAGCTCCGGATGCAGGTGCGGCTCGCCCGCGTACGCCGAGCGCACCGCGGTCAGCAGCTCCTCGTCCGACTTGTCCGACGCGGCGAAGGACGAGCAGCCGGCCTCGACGGCCTCCATGACGTGCCGGTCACCGGTCGGGCCGGTGATGATGACGACGCGGGCGTTGGGGTCGGCGTCGTGGATCTCGTGACAGACCAGCCCGACCTCGCCGTCGATGAGGCGCAGGTCCAGCAGGACCACGTCGGGGCGGACCCGGCGGACGGCCGCGTCGAGCTCGGTCTGGGCCCAGATGACGTCGACCACGGAGACGTCGGGCTCGGCGTCCAGACGGTGCCCGACGATCTCGGCCAGCATCCGCTGCTGGACCGCGACCAGGACACGCGCCGGGGGCCGGTCAGCGATCGCTGTGGCTCCACCTGGGCGCACGGACAGGGGGCGGTTGCCGTCGTACACGTTGTCTCCGGCCATGAGATGGGTCTCGACGTTGCCCCTTGTGACGAATGGTAGCCCAAAGTGACCATGAACACCGTCCGGGAGGGCCAGGCGTTCCGGCCGGACGTATCAGGCCGCCGCTGGCCGCGTCTTGGTGTCGCGCTGCCGACCACGGCACGAGGGCTCACGACCACGAAGGTGTCACATGAAAACCAGAGTCAAGATCATGATCGGGGCCGTGGCCCTCGCGCTCTCGGCCGGTGGAAGCCTGGCGGCCGTCGCCGCCACCAACGGCACCAACCAGCCGGCGCCGCGGGCCTCGGCCAAGGCGCTGCGCGCGCCTCTGCTCCTGCCCATCGACTCCACCACCGAGTCGAAGTTCACCCCCATCACGCCGTGCCGGATCGTCGACACCCGCAAGACCGGCGGCCGGATCTCGACCTCCCACCCGCGCACGTTCGTCTCCGAGGGCAGCCTCGGCTTCTCCGCGCAGGGCGGCACCAACACCGGCTGCGGGATTCCCTTCTCCGCCACCGCGATCCAGGCCAACATCGTGACGACGGCCGGTACCGGCAACGGCTACCTCAAGGTCTACCCGGCCGGCACGACGGCCCCCAACGCGTCGTGGATGAACTACCGCGACAGCAAGGCGCTGGCCAACGGCGGCGTCGTCACCCTCCCGACCAGCGGGCAGTTCACCGTGGCATCGGCCCAGCACAGCACGTACGTCGTCATCGATGTCTCGGGCTACTACCTGCCGCCCATGTCGGCCGTGGTCAGTGCATCCGGCGGCCTGGTGCACGGCTCGCGGGTCACCGCGGCCTCGCGCCTCGGCACCGGGTTGTACCAGGTCGACTTCGACCGCAACGTGACCGGCTGCACGTACAACGCCAACAGCTACTTCTTCGACCAGGCCGTCGAGGTGGAGCCGCGAGTCCTTGACCCGGACGGCGTCTTCGTGGCCGTGGCGGACACGGCGGGCGCCGCAGCGGACGGGCAGTTCTACCTGACCGTCACCTGCTGAGGTCGGTCCTCGACAGCACTCCGCTCCAACCGACGGGCGCCCGGCACCACGCCGGGCGCCCGTTCGGCTGCCCGCTGCGAGACAGTGAGGCGTGACGACCGGGCTCACCTCGCGGCGCCAGCTGACCGGGCTGGCCCTCGCCGTCATCCTTCTGCCGAGCCTGACCACGGTGCTGGTCGCTCTCCGCGGCGACCTGGCGCTGGGCAGCCTGCTGCTGATCTACCTGCTCGCCGCCGTGGTCCTGTCTGTGGTCGGCGGTCTCGTGGTCGGCCTGGTCGCCGCCCTGGCGTCGTTCCTGCTGGCCAACTACTTCCTCACGCCGCCGTACCGGACGCTCGCGGTCGACGGCCGGGACAGCGTGGTCGAGCTGGTCGTCTTCCTCCTGGTCTCGGTCACCGTCAGCGGGCTGGTCGAGCTGGCCGCCCGCCGGCAGGCGGCCGCCCGCGAGCTGGACGAGGTCGACCGGCTGCGCTCGGCCCTGCTCGCGGCGGTGGGCCATGACCTGCGGACGCCACTGGCCGAGATCAAGGCGGCGGTCACGACCCTGCGCCAGCCGGGCCTGCCGCTCGAGCCGGCCGACCGGGCCGAGCTGCTCGCCGGCATCGAGGGCTCGACCGACCTGTTGACCGACCTGATCGCCAACCTGCTCGACCTCAGCCGGCTGCAGGCAGGCGTGCTGAGCGTCGACCTGCAGCCCGTCGCACTGGACGAGGTCGTGGCGCGGGCCTTGATCGAGCGGCCGTACACCGAGGTCAGCAACGAGGTGGCCGACGACCTGCCGATGGCGGTCGCCGACGCGGGCCTGCTGGAGCGGGTGGTCGCCAACCTGATCGACAACGCCCACCGGTACTCCCCGCCCGGTGCCCGCATCGCGGTGCAGGCGGTGGGCGACGACGCGACGGTCCGGCTGGCCGTGGTCGACCACGGGGCCGGTGTGAGCGAGGCCGACTGGGACCGGATCTTCGTCCCGTTCCAGCGGCTGCACGACCGCAGCACCGCCAGCGGCGTCGGCCTGGGCCTGGCCATCGCCCGGGGCTTCACGGCCGCCATGGACGGGACGCTCACGCCGTCGCGGACGCCGGGTGGCGGGCTGACGATGACCGTCGCCCTGCCCCGGTCGGACGCCGGGGTCGCGGCCGCCGCCGCGCTGCGGACGGGGCCGGCGTGAGCCTGATCCTCGTCGTCGACGACGCCGTCGGCCTGACCCGCGCGCTGGCGATCAACCTGCGCGGTCACGGGTACGAGGTCGAGGTCTCGGCCACCGGCCGCGGCGGCCTGCGCGCGGCCCAGTCCCGCCCGCCGGACCTGGTGGTGCTCGACCTCGGGCTGCCGGACCTCGACGGCGTGGAGGTGGTCCGCGGGCTGCGCGAGTGGATGACCGCGCCGATCCTCGTGCTGTCGGCCCGGCACGAGCAGGAGCAGAAGGTCGCCGCGCTGGACGCGGGCGCCGACGACTACGTCACCAAGCCGTTCGGCATGGAGGAGCTGCTGGCCCGGGTCCGGGCGGCGCTGCGACGATCGGTCGGCGACGACGCGGGCGAGGCCGTCGTCGAGGCCGGCGCGTTCACCGTCGACCTGCGCGCCCACCGGGTCACGACCGAGGCCGGCGACGTCAAGCTGACGCCGACCGAGTGGCACCTGCTCGAGGTCCTCGTCCGGCACCCCGGCCAGCTGGTCCGGCGGCGCCAGCTCCTCCAGGAGGTGTGGGGACCGGCGTACGGCACCGAGACGAACTACCTGCGGGTCTACATGTCGCAGCTGCGGCACAAGCTGGAGACCGACCCGACCCAGCCGCGGCACCTGATCACCGAGCCCGGCGTGGGCTACCGGTTCGAACCCTGACTGAAGGAAATCCATTGCGCTGCAGTCGTTCTCGTTCGTCGGTCGGCTCCGCGACGGCCGCCGCGCTCGCGGTTGCACTCGCGGTTGGGCTCGCAGTGGCGGCCTGCGGGGGCTCGTCCGGGGGCGGAAGAGCAGGGGCCGGGGCGAGCCCGCCGTCCGCGAGCCCTTCGTCCTCGCCGTCCGCGTCGGGGTCGACGTCGTCGGCGTCGGCGTCGGCCGGCGCTGCGCCCACCGGCTCCGGCGCCCTGACCACCGCCCAGGTCAAGGCCGCGCTGCCGACCCTGAAGGACCTCCCGACCGGCTGGGGGCTGAGCAAGGGCGCGCCGATCACCGGCGGCTTCGGCGTGCGCACGACCGACCCGGTCACACCGGCCTCGTGCACGCGGGCCAACCACGTGACCGAGAACTTCAACTTCGCGGGGACGCCGGTGGCCAAGGGCGCGGTCGACTTCATCGGCAGCCAGCAGGGACCGTTCGACGGCGTCACGATCTACTCGTTCAGGGCGCCCTACCCTTCGTCGTACTTGCGGTCGGTCCGGGCCGCGATCGCCAAGTGCCCGGCGTACGACGAGGTCGACACCGGGACGAAGGTGCGGGACGAGCTGTCGGTCGTGCCGGTGGCACCGCTCGGCGACGAGTCCCTCGGCCTGCGCGTCGTCGGTGTCAGCCAGGGTCACCGGATCGAGCTGCTGATCGAGCTTGTCCGCTCCGGGCACACCCTGATCACGGTGGCCGAGGGGACCTTCGACAACCCGGGCAGCCAGCCGCGGGTGGAGCAGCTGGCCCGCACGACCCTCGCCCGGATCCGCTGAGTCGAGCCAGGATCCTCGGGTGTGCGGGGGCCTGAGCAGTGCCCTGCACCGGACGACTGCAACTGTGCGCGAGGGGGGAGTTGAACCCCCACGCCCTTTCGGGCACACGGACCTGAACCGTGCGCGTCTGCCTATTCCGCCACTCGCGCTCGGCTCCCACCAGCCCGGGACGGCCCGCAGACAGTGTCGGGACGTCGTGTAAATCCGGTGTGGAAAGCCGCGGACGAGGCTAGCACGCAGGGCTGCTCCCGCCGTACGCCGTTAGGCTTGCCCACAGCGCCGTCAGGCACCGGACGGTGCCATCAGCGTGCCACGGCTCCGGTCCCGGCTCCCGACGGACGGGGGACGAGGAGAGACACGAGGAGAGGAGGTGCCGGATGGGTGTCCTCGACCGCTTCGAACGCGGGATCGAGAAGGCCGTCAACGGCGCCTTCGCCCGCGCCTTCAAGAGCGAGGTCCAGCCGGTCGAGATCGCCAGCGCGCTGCGCCGGGCGATGGACGACCGGGCCGCGGTCGTCGGCCGCGGCCGCACCCTCGTGCCCAACTCCTTCGTCGTCGAGCTCGGCCCGAGCGACTACGGCCGGATCACCGAGTACGCCGACGTCCTGAGCGACGAGCTCGTGGCCAACGTCTCCGAGCATGCCGACGCCCAGCAGTACGCCTTCCCCGGCCCCGTCTCGGTCGGCTTCGAGGAGCGCGAGGGCCTGGACACCGGGGTGTTCCAGGTCCGCACGGCCAGCGTCCGCGCCCCGGCCGCCGCAGCTCCCGCTCCGGCGCCCGCTCGGCCCACGCCCCAGCCGGCCGCGGCGGCGCCGATGCCGTCGGCTCCCGTCCCGCCACCGGTGGTCCCCGTCCCGGCGCCGTTCCCCCAGCACCCTCAGCAGCCTCAGCACCCCTCGGCCGCCCAGGCGCCGCCGCCGCCCGCCCAGCACATCCCCGCCGTACGCCGGCCCTGGCTCGACGTCGACGGGCACGCCTACCCGCTGCTCGGCCCGGTGACCGTCGTGGGCCGCGGCGACGACGCCGACGTGGTCCTCGACGACCCCGGGGTGTCGCGGCGGCACGCCGAGGTCCGGGTCACGACCGACGGGCCGCGGCTGGTGGCGCACCTGCGCGACCTGGGGTCCACCAACGGCACCTTCATCGACGGCGGCCGGGTCACGGGGGCCGTGCTGAGCGAGGGCAACGCGATCACGATGGGCCGGACCCGGCTGACCTTCCGCAGCGGGGAGCGCTGAACCCCGGGACATGAGCGAGCTCACCCTCACCGTCGTCCGCATCGGCCTCCTGGCCGCGCTGTGGCTCTTCGTCCTCTCCGTCGTCGCGGTGATCCGGACGGACATCTACGGCACCCAGGTCCGCTCCCGCGGCTCGCGGGCCCGCCGTCGGCCGACCCCGGAGGCGGCACCGGCGGCGGGTGCCAGCATCCCGGCCGAGCCGGCCGGCCCGGGCTTCGGGCGCAACACCCCGCACAGCCTGGTCGTGACCGAGGGCTCGCTGGCCGGCACCACGATCAACCTGTCGACCGCGCAGATCCTGGTCGGGCGCAACCCCGAGGCGACGCTGGTCCTCGATGACGACTACGCCTCGGGCCGTCACGCGCGGATCTATCCCGACGGCGGCCGTTGGTACGTCGAGGATCTCGGCTCGACCAACGGGACGTTCCTCGGCCGCGAGCGCGTCTCGGGGCCGACCGCGCTCGCCGTCGGCTCGACCCTGCGGGTCGGGCAGACCGTCCTCGAGCTGCGGAAGTAGCGGCCGGTGAACATCGCCCTGCGCTACGCGGCCCGGTCCGACATCGGGCTCGGCCGCTACACGAACAACCAGGACTCCGGCTACGCCGGCCCGCACCTGCTGGTCATCGCCGACGGCATGGGCGGCCACGCGGCCGGCGACGTCGCGAGCTCGACGGCGATCGCGCGCCTCGTCGCCCTCGACGACGAGGCCTCCGGTGGGGGCGACGCGCTCGAGCGGCTGACCCAGGCCCTCGCCGACGCGAACCAGGACCTCCGCGACCGGGTGGCGGCCGAGCCCAACCTGCACGGCATGGGTACGACGGTGACGGCCCTGCTGGCCAGTGGCAGCAAGCTGGCCCTGGCCCACATCGGCGACTCCCGCGGCTACCTCCTGCGCGAGGGCCGGCTGACCCAGATCACCCACGACCACACGTTCGTCCAGACGCTCGTCGACGAGGGCCGGCTCACCGAGGAGGAGGCGCGGAACCACCCGCAGCGCAACCTGATCACCCGGGTGCTGACCGGCGAGCGCGAGGACACGCCGGACCTCTCGGTGCGCGAGGCCAAACCCGGTGACACCTATCTGCTCTGCTCGGACGGCCTGACCGGCGTCGTCAGCGAGGAGACCCTGACCGAGGTCCTCGGCGAGCGCACCGATGTCGCGGCGCGGGCCGAGCGGCTGATCGACCTGGCCCTCAAGGGCGGCTCGTCCGACAACGTCACGTGCATCGTCGCCGACGTCGTGGACCTCGACGCCGCGGCCGGCCCCTCCACCACGCCCGAAGTGGTCGGCGCCGCGGCCGCCCACGAGGTCACCACGACCAGCGCGGCCGACAGCCCGGCCGGCCGGGCTGCTGCGCTGACCCGGTCGACCCAGGCGGAGCCCGAGGCGGACGACTCCGAGGACGACGCGCCGGAGCCGAAACCACGGCGGCACAAGGGAATGCTGCTCCTGCTGGTCGTCCTGGTCATCGCGCTCGTCGGCGGCGGCGGCTACGCCGCGTACGCCTGGAGCCAGCAGCAGTACTTCGTCGGCACCGACGCGGGAACGGTCGCGATCTACCGCGGGCTGCCCCAGGACGTCGGCCCCGTGCACCTCTCCAGCATCTACGAGCGGCAGGACCTGGCGGTCACCCAACTGCCGTCGTACTGGCGGGACCAGGTGCAGCAGCGGATCACGGCGTCGGACCTGCCCAGGGCCCGGGCGGTGGTGGAAAACCTGCGCCAGCAGGCGGCGCTCTGCGCCACGGCTTCCGCGACCGCCGGTGCATCCCCGACGACCTCTCCCTCGGCGTCACCGACCACCTCGCCGGCCACCTCTCCCGCCAAGTCCTCGGCCACCTCGCCGGCCAAGACCCCGAGCGCCTCGCCCACGACGTCACCCACCACCTCACCGTCCCCGTCGCCCACCGCTCCGGCCGACACGGGATGCGGGGCCGGCTGATGTCCACCGTGATCCCCGTCGCACCCCGCTCCCGGCGCGGGGTCGAGCTGGCCCTGCTGCTGCTGGCGATCGGCATCGTGCTGCTGGCCTACGCCGCGGTCGGCATGGCGATGCAGGACGAGATTCCGCCCGACCTGCTGTCCTACGGCGCCGGGCTGCTGGTCCTCTCCGGAGGCCTGCACGTCGTGCTGCGGTTCAAGGCGAGGTACGCCGACCCGGTGCTGCTGCCGGCGGCGACGCTGCTCAACGGCCTCGGCCTGGTGATGATCCACCGGATCGACCTGGCCCACCCGGCGACTCGCTCCGGCGCCGACGCGTACGCCCTGCGCCAACTGGTGTGGAGCGCCATCGCCGTCGTCGGTGCCGTCGCGGTGATCCTCGTGGTGAAGGACCACCGGGTGCTGCGCCGCTACACCTACACCGCCATGCTCGTCGGCCTGGCGCTGCTGGTGCTGCCGCTGGCGCCAGTGCTCGGTCGCACGATCAACGGCTCGCGGATCTGGATCGTGTTGGGGCCGTTGAGCTTTCAGCCCGGCGAGATCGCGAAGATCATGCTGGCCATCTTCTTCGCCGGCTATCTCGTGACGCATCGCGACGTGCTCTCGCTGGTGGGACCACGGTTCCTCGGCATCGCCCTGCCCCGCGGCCGTGACCTCGGGCCGATCATCGTCGCCTGGCTGGCGAGCCTCGGCGTCCTCGTCTTCGAGCACGACCTCGGCTCGAGCCTGCTGTTCTTCGGGCTGTTCGTGGCGATGCTCTACGTCGCCACCGAGCGACGCAGCTGGATCGCCATCGGCCTGATCCTGTTCTGCGCCGGGGCCTACACGGCGTACCTCGCGTTCGGCCACGTGCAGGACCGGGTCGCGATCTGGCTGCACGCCTTCGACCCCGCGGTGCTGAACAAGTCCTTCGGCGGCAGCTACCAGGTCGTCCAGGGCCTCTACGGCATGGCGGCCGGCGGGATGTTCGGCGCCGGGCTCGGCCAGGGGCACCCGCAGATGATCCCGTTCGCCGAGAGCGACTTCATCGTGCCGGCGTTCGGCGAGGAGCTGGGCCTGGTTGGCCTCTTCGCCCTGCTCCTGGTCTACGGCCTGATCGTGGAGCGCGGCCTGCGCACCTCTATCGGCGTACGTGACGGCTTCGGCAAGCTGCTCGCGGCCGGGCTGGCCTTCTCCGTTGCGCTGCAGTGCTTCGTGGTCGTCGGCGGCGTGACCCGGCTGATCCCGCTGACCGGCCTGACCATGCCGTTCCTGTCGCACGGCGGGTCGTCGCTGCTGGCCAACTGGTCGATCATCGCGCTGCTGCTGCGAATCAGTGACCACGCCCGACGGCCGGCGCCCGAGGCGCTGCCGCTGCCGATCGGCGACGAGGCGACCCAGGTGGTGAGGGTCCGATGAACTCGCCCGTCCGCCGGCTGTCCCTGGTCGTGAGCCTGCTCTTCGCGCTGCTGCTGGGCTCCCTCACCTGGGTGCAGTTCGTCAACGCGAAGACGTTGCAGGACAAGCCCGGCAACCGCCGTACGCTCCTCGCGACGTTCAGCCGCGACCGCGGCGCGATCCTCGTCGGGTCGACGCCGGTCGCGCGATCGGTGCCCAGCAAGGACGAGTACAAGTTCCAGCGGACCTACCCGCAGAGCCGGCTCTACTCCCACGTCACGGGCTACTACTCCTTCGTGTACGGCGCGGGTGGCGGCATCGAGGGCAGCCAGGACTCGCTGCTCTCCGGCTCCTCGGACGCGTTGTTCTACCGCCGGATGATGGACCTGGTGACCGGCAAGCCCCCTGCCGGTGCGTCGGTCCAGCTCACCATCAACGCTGCGGCGCAGCGCGCGGCTGACGACGCGCTCGGCAGCCAGCGCGGCGCGGTGGTCGCGCTGAACCCCAAGACCGGCGCCATCCTCGCGATGGTCAGCCACCCCGACTACGACCCCTCGCTCCTGGCCACCCACAAGCTCAGTGACAGCACCAAGGCCTGGAAGTCGTTGACCACCAACAGCTCTCGCCCCCTGGACAACCGGGCCATCGCCGGGCGGCTCTACCCGCCCGGGTCGGTGTTCAAGCTCGTGACCGCGGCCGCAGCGCTCTCCTCGGGCAAGTACTCCGAGTCCAGCCAGATCCCCGGACCGGCGAGCCTCGACCTGCCCCAGACCACGGTGAACCTGAAGAACGACTTCGCCGGTTCGTGCGGGGGCGGCGGCACGGTGACGTTGACCCGGGCGCTGCAGATCTCCTGCAACACCGCGTTCGGCTACCTCGGGCTGCACCTGGGGGCGCAGGCGCTGCAGGAGCAGGCGGCCAAGTTCGGCTTCGGGCGGGCCCTGCGGGTGCCCATGCCGGTCACGCCGAGCACCGTCCCGGCTCAGCTCGACCCGCCCCAGACCGCCCAGTCCGCGATCGGCCAGTACGACGTGCGCGTGACGCCGCTGCAGGTCGCCATGGTCGCGGCGGCGATCGCCAACCACGGCCAGGTCATGCAGCCCAACCTGGTCAAAGCGGTTCTCGCCCCGGACCTCTCGGTGATCAGCCAGCCGCAGCCCTCCTCGCTCGGGACGGCCATCTCCTCCGACGCGGCCGCGCAGCTGACCCGGATGATGCAGGCGGTGGTGGCCGACGGCACCGGCACCAAGGGCCAGATCCCAGGGGTGAGCGTCGCCGGCAAGACCGGCACGGCTCAGCAGGCTCCGGGCCAGCCGCCGCACGCGTGGTTCACGGCCTTCGCGCCGGCGGACGACCCGCAGGTCGCGGTGGCGGTGGTCGTCGAGGACGGCGGCAAGGCCGGCAACGAGGCGTACGGCGGCACGGTGGCCGCACCCATCGCCAAGAAGGTCATCGAGGCGGTGTTGGCCAGATGAGTGGGGGGCACATGAGATCGGTCGAGACGGACGTGAGTGACATGCGCGGTAGGTCAGTGGATTTCCAGGCGAAGGTAGGCACGACGTGAGCGACACCCCCCGCCTGCTCGGCGGACGCTACGAGGTGGGCCAGCTGCTGGGTCGCGGCGGCATGGCCGAGGTGCACGTGGGCCGGGACACCCGGCTCGGCCGCGCCGTCGCCATCAAGATGCTGCGCGCCGACCTGGCCCGGGACCCGCAGTTCCACAAGCGGTTCCGGCGCGAGGCCCAGGCCGCCGCGTCCCTCAACCACCCGGCGATCGTGGCGGTCTACGACAGCGGCGAAGACGTCGTCACCGAGGCCGGCGGCGCGCAGATGCAGGCGCCGTACATCGTGATGGAGTACGTCGAGGGCCGCACCGTTCGCGACCTGCTGAGCCACTCGGCGCCGCTGGACTGGCAGGAGGCGCTGCGGATCACGTCCGGCGTCCTCGGCGCGCTGGAGTACAGCCACCGAGCCGGCATCGTGCACCGCGACATCAAGCCGGCCAACGTGATGCTGACGCCCGCAGGCGCGGTCAAGGTCATGGACTTCGGCATCGCCCGCGCGATCGCCGACTCCTCGGCCACGATGACGCAGACCCAGGCCGTGATCGGCACGGCGCAGTACCTCTCGCCGGAGCAGGCCAAGGGCCAGCAGGTCGATGCGCGGTCCGACCTCTACTCCACCGGCTGCCTGCTGTTCGAGCTGCTGACCGGCCGCCCGCCGTTCGTGGGCGACTCGCCGGTCTCGGTGGCCTACCAGCACGTCGGCGAGCTGGCCCCCGCGCCCAGCACCCTGGTGCCGGGCATCCCTGCCGACGTCGACGCCATCGTCATGCACGCACTCGCCAAGGACCGCGAGACCCGGTACCAGGACGCCGGCAGCATGCGGGCGGACTGCGAGGCCGCGATGGCCGGCCGCCCGGTCAGCGCCGAGGCGCGCGGCGCCGTGGGAGCGCCGGTCGACCCGCTGCACCCGTCGTACGCCGAGGCGGCCGCCGCCGCGGCCGCGGCCCAGGCGGCGACCGCGTTGCCGACGGAGGCCATTCCCTACGCGTCCGAGGCGACGCAGGCCATGCCGGTCGCCGCGGACGTGCTGCCGGGCGGGCTGGGTGCGGCCACCCTGACCAGCGAGGGCGAGGGCCTCGGCCTGCCGCCCGGCGACCTGCCCGGCGAGGAGCCGCCCAAGCCCAACCGCGGCCCGGTGATCGTGCTGGTGGTCCTCGCGGCGATCGCTGCCGCCGTCCTGCTCGCCGTCTTCGGCCCCAAGTTCTGGGGCGGCAGTCCCGCGACGCCGCAGGTCTCGGTCCCGCCGGTGACCAACCTGACCCAGGCCCAGGCGACAGCCGCGCTGACCAAGGTGGGCCTGGTCGCCAAGGTGGATCCCCAGCCCAGCGACACGGTGGCCAAGGGCGAAGTCAGCGCCCAGTCGCCGCCGGCCGGCACCAAGGTCGACCCGAGGGCGTCGGTGACCATCACCGTCTCCACGGGCCCGAACACCGTGCGCGTCCCGGACGTCTCCGGCCTGAGCAAGACGGCCGCGACCGCGGCCCTCGAGGCCGACGGGCTTACGGTGAGCACGACCGACACCGTCGACTCGGCCGTCCAGGACGCGGGCAAGGTCATCGACACCGACCCGGCGGCCAACAAGTCGGTCGACAAGGGCTCGGCGGTGGCCCTGCACCTGGCCAGCGGGAAGGCGACCGTGCCCAACGTGGTCGGCCAGGACAACCTGTCCGCCGCTCAGAAGCTCACGGCGGCCGGGTTCAAGGTCAAGCAGCAGCTCGCGCCGAGCGACCAGCCGGCCAACCAGGTCATCGCGCAGGACCACGCGGGCGACGTGCTCAAGCGGGGCCAGACGGTCACCATCACGGTCTCCAACGGGACGCCGGCGACGCCGACCGACACCCCTTCAGACACGCCGACCACGTCACCGCCGCCGACCCCCTAGACCGGGGGCGGCGAGGTCAGGCGCGCAGCAGTGGAGCCAGGCCGGCCGAGCGGCCGACCGCCGCCTCGTCGCCGCAGACGGCCAGCCAGTTGGCCAGCAGCCGGTGGCCGCCCTGGGTCAGCACCGACTCGGGGTGGAACTGCACGCCCTCGAGCGGCAGCGTGCGGTGGCGCAGGGCCATGACGATGCCCGACCCGGTGTGTGCGGTGATCTCGAGCTCGGCCGGCACGGTGTCCCGCTCGACGGCCAGCGAGTGGTACCTCGTGGCGGTGAACGGCGAGGGCAGCCCGGCCAGTACCCCCACGCCGTCGTGCTCGACCTGGCTGGTCTTGCCGTGCAGCAGCTCGGGGGCCCGCGACACGACGCCGCCGTAGACCGCCCCGAGCGCCTGATGTCCCAGGCAGACGCCGAGCAGCGGCTGGGCCCGGTCGGCGCAGGCGGCGACCATGTCCATGCAGACGCCGGCCTCCTGCGGGGTGCCGGGGCCGGGGGAGAGCAGCACGCCGTCGTACCCGGCTGCCTGACCGGTCGTCACCGCGTCGTTGCGCAGGACCTCGCAGCTGGCGCCGAGCTGCACGAGATAGTCGGCGATCGTGTAGACGAAGCTGTCGTAGTTGTCCACGACGAGGACCCGCGTGCTCACTGGTTCACCGTCCCGTTGTTGAAGGGCATGATCGGCGCGAGCGCCGGGAAGACCCACACGAACAGTACGGCGACGACGGCCGCGACCAGCACGAGCGCCAGCAGGGCCCGGACCAGGACCGGCCCGGGCAGGTGCCGCCAGATGAACCCGTACACCGCGGGTCAGCCCTTGACCCGGATGCCGGCGAGCGCGGCCGGGACCTGGCCCTTGGACTTGGGCAGGACCTCCTGCAGCTTCGAGAACTCGACGTACCGCTGGCGGGCGGAGTACTCCGGGTTGCAGGCGGTCATGGTCATCCAGGCCTCGGTCGGCGTGGCCCCCGGGTGCTGAGGCACGGGCGCGACGACCTCGACGTGGTCGGGGGTCACGATCACGTGGCGTACGGCGCGATAGACGTACCACGTCGTCGCCGTCTCGATCACGATCGCGTCGCCGGGCTTGATGGTGGCGATCTCGTTGAACGGCTTGCCGTAGGTCACCCGGTGCCCCGCGACGGCGAAGTTGCCGACCTGCCCCGGCATCTGCGAGCCGGTGTAGTGCCCGACGCCCTTGTCCAGGATCGGCAGGTCGGTGCCCTGCAGGATCGGCTTGACGTACTTCTTGCCGAACCGCGGGATCCGGACCAGGGCGAACGCGTCGCCGAGCGGGACCTGCTTGACCTTGCCGTCGACCTGGGTCGCGCCCGGCGCCCGGGCCGGGTCCTGCGACCAGGAGTGCTGGAGCGTGTCGGTCGTCGAGGCCTGCGCGCGGTCGGCGGTGAAGTCGGTCCAGTAGAGCTGCCACGCGACGAACAGCAGCAGGATGACGCCGAGCGTGATCAACAGCTCGCCCAGCCCCCGGACCCCGGCGCGGAACGCGTTCACGAGCCGCCGACCACGGCGTGCGCGAGCTCCAGGCTCCCGGCGAAGGCCGGCATCTTCGCGGAGGGGATCCGCTCGACGTCGTAGCCCAGGCCGATCGCCTCGACGTACTCGCGGTAGATCGTGACCTGCGGCGAGCGGTTCAGGGCACGGCGCATGCTCGCGGTGTCTCCCATGGCGGTGATCGTGTACGGCGGCGAGTAGACCCGCCCCTGCAGGATCAGCGTGTTGCCGACGCACCGGACGGCGCTGGTCGAGATCACTCGCTGGTCCTGCAACATCATCGCCTCTGCGCCGCCCGACCACAGGGCATTCACCACAGCCTGGACATCCTGCTGGTGCACGACCAGGTCGTCGCCGGTGAATCCCTGCGGGATCGAGGGCAGGTGCGCGTCGTCCAGGGCGACCTTCAGCGCCGGGCCGCGGACGGCGGTCGTCCCCGCGGCGAGGGCGAGCCGGTCGCTCGCCCGGTTCAGCGCCGCGACCCGCCGGTCGCCGGCGGCCGCGGGCGTCGTCAGGGCCTCGACCGAGCGCCGCAGGGCCAGGACCTGCGCCGACGTGACCTCGACCCGGTGCTGCTGGGCCCGGATCAGGTCGGGGAGGCTGGTGTCGCCGGCCGAGCGCAGGTCGGTCCCGCGGGAGACCTCGGCACTGGTGGCGAACAGGACGCCGGCCAGGGCGAAGGCGACCGGCACCAGCAGGCCCCAGCCGCGCGGCAGGCGGGGGCGCTGGGCGCGAACTCGCAGCGAGTGCAGGGCGGAGCGGAGGCGGCGGAGACCACGGCCCCGGGCGCGCTGGGGCCCGGTCGGGCTGGCCTCGCTCACGGACACCCCCGGGACGGCTTTCGTCGTACATCTTCGCCTGGTCCGGCGTTGCTGCCCTACGCTAAACGACGTGCCTGAGTCCAAGAGCCGCAAGAAGGCCGACTACACCCCGCCGCCGCGCAAGTCCGCGGGCAAGCAGCAGAGCGGCCCGGTCTTCGTGTACGTCATGGTGGCCGCGTTCGTGATCGGCCTGGCCTGGATCGTGACCTTCTACGTCTCGGACTCCAAGTACCCGATCCCGCTCAGCTCCGGGCAGTACTGGAACCTGGTGATCGGCTTCGCCATCGTGCTGTCCGGCTTCGTGATGGCCACCCGCTGGCGCTGAGCCCGGTCGGCCTGGCCCCAGCACACCCACTGCGGTTCTCCACAGGGTTATCCACGCCTGGGGATGAGTTACACGCCTGTCATTCGGCGGGTCGGGTCGGAGGCTCCGGCTCATCCCTGCTGGAGGAAGAGCCGCGCCTGCTCCGATACGTCGGCCGGCACGGTGCCGAACTTGACCAGCGTCAGGGCCACGAGCAGGACCAGCACCCCCGCGAGCCCGGCCCACTGGATCAGGTGTCGCCGCTCCTTGGGTGCGAAGACCAGCACGGCCGCGGCCGCCGCCCCCGTGACCAGCCCGCCCAGGTGGGCCTGCCAGGCGATCCCCGGCACGACGAACCCGAGGACGGCATTGATGCCGATCAGCGCGAAGACTCCCGCGGAGCTGACCCCGAGCTTGCGATTGAGCACGACGAGGGCCGCGAACAGCCCGAACACCGCACCCGAGGCTCCGACCGTCGGGGTGAACCAGGCGTTGGCGATCCCGTTGGTCGGCAGGCTCGGGTCGGCCAGCAGGAGGTAGCCCACCGAGCCGCCGATCGCCGACACGACGTACAGCCCGACGAAGCGGACCCGGCCGAGCAGCGGCTCGAGGTACTGACCGCAGATGTAGAGGGCGTACATGTTGGAGGCGATGTGCAGGTAGTTCGTGGGGGAGTGCAGGAACGCGGCAGTCAGGAAGGTCCACGGGCGGTGGCTCGCGGCGTACGGCGCGAACTCGAGCCTGTCGGTGAACGAGGGCACTGACTTCTGCACCAGCCAGAGCACGACGCAGGCCCCGATCAGCGCGTACGTCGCGAGCGGGCGCCCGTCGGTGATGGTGCCACCGAAGACGGTCCGCGGTGTGCGGGTCTGCTTGGCGGCCTCGCGCACGCAGTCCACGCACTGGATGCCGACCGCAGCCGGGCGCTGGCACTCCGGGCAGACCGGCCGCTCGCACCGCTGGCACCGGACGTAGGCCACCCGGTCCGGGTGGCGCGGGCAGACCGGCTCGATGCCGGTGACCGGCTCGGCCGTCGGCTCCTGGCTCACGCGGACCTCGGGGAAGGGGTGCTCATGTCGGGCTCAGCCGGCGCCGACGGGTGCGGGACCGCTCACTCGGACTCGAGGACGACCTGCTCGAGGACGACGGGCTCCACCGGGCGGTCCATCGGGCCGGTCGGTGTCGCGACGATCCTGTCGACGACGTCGCGGCTGGACTGGTCGGCCACCTCGCCGAAGATCGTGTGCTTGCCCTGGAGCCAGGTGGTCGGCGCGACGGTGATGAAGAACTGCGAGCCGTTGGTGCCCTGCCCGCCGCGCTTGCCGGCGTTGGCCATGGCCAGGAGGTAGGGCTTGGTGAAGTTCAGGTCCGGGTTGATCTCGTCGTCGAAGGTGTAGCCCGGGCCGCCCGTGCCCTCGCCCTCGGGGCAGCCGCCCTGGATCATGAACCCCGGGATGATCCGGTGGAAGGTCAGGCCGTCGTAGAACCGGTCGCCGCTGTGCTTCTCGCCGTCGCGGTCGGTCCACTCCTGGGAGCCGTCGGCGAGCCCGGTGAAGTTGCGCACCGTCTTGGGTGCGTGGTCCGGGAACAGGGTCACGTGGATGTCGCCGTGGTTGGTCTTCAGAGTCGCCTTCATGGCGGCAATCCTCGCATGCGGCCACCTCGGGTGGGCGCGCGTGCCCTGCTGCGGCAGGATGGGGCCTGAGCGTTTGCCAGGGTGGGAGCCCTCGTCGATCAATGGGAGAGCACATGTTCCGTAAGTCCCGCACCCAGAAGGTTGCCGACCAGGCGAGCGATGTGTCGTCCCACGTCGTGGACCAGCTCCGCGACAAGGTCGTGCCGGCGGTGGGGCATGCTGCCGAGACCACCCGCGACTGGGCTGCGCCGCGAGCGGTGGCCGCCAAGGACTGGGCCGCGCCCCGCGCCGTCGCCGGTGCCGCCGCCGCCCGCGACTGGGCGGCGCCCCGGGCCCAGAAGGGCCTGGACGCCGCGGCGCCCAAGCTCGAGTCCGCCGTCGAGGTGGTGACGCCGAAGATCGACGCCGCCCGCGACAAGCTGGTCGACGACGTGCTGCCCCGCCTGGTTGACGCGATCAACGCCGCGACCACCCAGGCCGCGGCCGCGAAGGACGAGGCGGCCTCCCGTGGTTCGGACGCGGTTGCCGTGCTCAAGGGTGACGCGGTGGCCAAGCCGAGGAAGCGGCACCGCGGGCGCAAGCTGCTGATGCTGGGTGGGCTCGTGGCTGCGGTCGCCGCGGCCGTCAAGGCGATGAAGCGAGGCGCGCCGAAGGACGACCCGTGGGCGACGCCGTCGAGCACGACGTCCAGCTGGGCGCCGACGCCGAGCGCCGGTTCGGCTGGTTCGGCTGGTTCGGCTGGTTCGGCCGAACGGCAGTGCCTCGGGCGCCGGCGACACGGTGGAGACCGCGGCCGAGGCGGCCGACACCCTGGCCGCGGCCGCGGCCGACGAGGCGACCGAGTCCGCTGACGGCTCGGCGAGCGCGGCCGAAGCGAGCGACTCCGAAGGCCCGAGCGCGACGGACGGGCCGGCGGCGAGCGCGACGGACGGGCCGGCGGCGAGCGCGACGCGCGATCTCGGTTCCGGCGAGGGTCAGGCCGACGCCCCCGACGGCGACCAGCCCGGCAAGGTGACGCCGAGCCCCCGGGCCCGCAAGGCCAAGCCCCGCGACGACGGCTGACCCACCTCCCCGGTGCTCCCATCCGGCCGCCTTGCTCCACCTAGGCCGGTGAATCCGGCCCGGCCGGCATCGAATCACCGGCCTGATGGGAGTACGACTGCCTCGTGATCCCCCGTCGGCCGCTGAGCACCAGGCGGGTGTCCGGCCCGCGTCGTAGGGTCGGGGCATGTGCCGAAACATCACTGTCCTGCGTGGCCTGGAGCCCGCAGCCACCCCGACCGAGATCAAGGCGGCGGCGCTCCAGTACGTCCGCAAGGTCGGCGGCCTGTCCTCGATCTCGCCAGTGACCCAGGCCGCGGTCGACAAGGCCGTGACCCAGATCGCGGCCGTCACGACGGACCTGCTGGCCGAGCTGCCCGAGCGCCGTACGCCGCCGCCGACCGAGCCGCCGCTGCGCCGGCTCGCGCACCGGCACTGATCGCCGACGATCGCGTGAGCCAGGTGGCTGACGGCAGCGGCGAGCCGTCGATCGTCGAGCGCAAGGCCCAGCCGTACGCCGCGGTCGCCGGCATCGTGTCCATGGCCCACATCGCGCAGATCGCCGACCGGTTCGGCGAGGTCTTCGCGTTCGTCGCCGAGCAGGGCATGCAGCCGGCGGCGCCACCCTTCCTGAAGTACGACGTCTTCCATCCCGACGGCCGGCTCGAGATTGAGGCCGGCGTACCGGTTGCGTTGCAGGGCAAGGACTCTGGAGAGTTCTTCTTCGCCGCGCTGCCGGCCGGGCGTTACGCCACGCTCATCCACACCGGTCCGTACGACGGGTTGATGGGTGCGACCGAGCAGTTGCTCCAGTGGGTCGGCGGGCGCGGTCAGACCTTCGACGTACACGTGCTGGACGACGGCTCGGAGCGGTGGGCCTCACGGGTGGAGTTCTATCCCACCGACCCGCGCGAGGAGCCCGACCAGTCGAAGTGGGTCGCCCACCTGGCCTTCCGCCTGGCCGACTGACCGTGCGGTCGGCGCCGCCGGGAAAGTCCGGGGACGCGGCGGGCCGGACCTGGCAGCGTTGACCCATGCTCCCCGAGTACTTCGCGATCATCGGCGCCGTCATCGGGTCGCTCGGAGGCTGCTACTACTTCTACGAGACGGTCACCGGCCGGTCCCAGCCGAACCGGATCACCTGGCTGCTCTGGGGGATCTTCCCGATGGTCATCTTCGTGGCGCAGCGGGCGCAGGGGGTGGCGGGCCTGTCCTGGGCGTCGTTCGTCGCCGGCTTCACGCCGCTGCTGATCGTCGCGGCGTCGTTCTTCAACCGGCAGGCGTACTGGAAGAACGAGCCGCGCGACTACTACCTGATGGTCGCAGCCGTCGTCGGCATCATCCTGTGGGCCCTCACCGACGACCCGAACCTGGCCATCCTGTTCTCGCTGCTGGCCGACCTGCTGGCGGGCATCCCGACGCTGATCAAGTCGTACCGCCGGCCTGAGTCCGAGAGCTGGATCGCCTACGCCATCAGCACCTTCGGCTTCGGGGTCAGCTGTCTGTCGATCCAGACGTACGACTTCCAGAACACCGCGTTCATCGCCTATCTCTTCCTGATGAACGGCGCCTTCGCCGTGCTCAGCTCACGGGGTCGCAGCCCGCAACCGGCAACCAGCTAACCGAGTGGAGCCGAGGGGACTCGAACCCCTAACCCCCTGCTTGCAAAGCAGGTGCGCTACCAATTGCGCCACGGCCCCGAGCCCAGCCGCGCTGGACCGGGCGAGCGTCCGGACCGAGCAGGTCGGACCGGTCGGACGTCAGACCGAGTCGGTCGCCTGGGCCCAGAGGTCCTGCTCCGCCTTGTCCGACTCCATCTTGCGCCAGACGGCGAACGCACCGACCCCGGCGAGCACCAGCAGGAGCAGCTTCTTCACGACGGCCTCCGAGCGAGAATGGCCCGGGATCAGGCACCCCGGCCGAAGCCAAAGTTACCAGCCCGGACCATGCCCTCCCCGGCCGCCGGCCGACCCGCCGAGCCCGCACCGCCACCGCCACAGTCACCGCCGACCAGCACCCACGGAGCCGCCGCCATGTTCATCACCCCCACCGAGACCGCAGCCGACACCGCCACGACGAGCGAGGCCACCGGCGCCCTGGCCGACTGGTACGCGTCGCAGACCGCCGCCTGGGGCTACCTCCCGAACTACGCCCCGATCTTTGCCGGCCGGCCCGAGGTCGCCCACGCCTGGAGCAACCTCAACCTGACCATCCGTGGCGGCATGGACCGGCGGCGGTTCGAGCTCGCGACCATCGCCGCCTCGCGGGCGCTCGACTGCACCTACTGCCTGGCCGCCCACTCGAAGTTCCTGCGCGACGTCTGCGGCGACGACGACACGATGCGGGCCGTCGCCGACGACCCGACCGGAGCCGGGCTCGACCCGATCGATGCGGCAGTCGTCGCCTTCGCCACCAAGGTGGCGACCGATGCCCCTGGAGTCACCGAGGACGACGTCCGAACGCTCACCGACCTGGGCCTGAGCGACCGGGAGGTCGCCGACATCATCTTCGCGGTCGGCGCACGCGGCTTCTTCGCCACCGTGCTCGACGCGGCGGGAGCGGAGCCGGACCACCAGCTGGCCGAGACGTTCGACGCCGGCGTACGGGATCAGCTGGTGGTCGGCCGCGCCTTCGCCCAGCCGTGATCCACCACTTGTCAGGCTGAGCAGGTGCTGGAGCACCCGGAGGGGCTGACACAGCGGGCGCACGGCCGAGTTGTCAGGCTGAGCAGGTGCTGGGGTGCCCGGAGGGGCTGACACGGCGGGACGCCACGGGGGTGGGCCTAGGAGGACTTGAACCTCCGACCTCTTCCTTATCAGGGAAGCGCTCTAACCGTCTGAGCTATAGGCCCCGGAGCACAGGCGAGACTACCGGCCGAGCCGGGCCCGCCCCAAACCAGATTCGAACCGCCGAACCACCCGCACGCCGGGCCGGCTCAGTCGTCGGAGAGCGTCAGCTGGACGCCGCCGACCAGGCTGGAGCACACGTTGTAGAGGAACGCCGACAACGTGGACAGCGCGGTCAGCAGGATCACATCGATCACGCCGACGACCACGGCGAGCGACATCACCCGCGGCAGCGCGATGAAGTCCATCAGGTCGAACGTGCTGGTCGGCCCCGCGACATCCTGGATGGTCCGGTTCACCGAGGTGAAGACGCCCATGCCGTCGAGGATCAGCCACAGCACGGCGACCATCACCACGAGCGCGATGCCGATCGCGACGCTGATCAGGAACGAGATCTTCATGACCGACCACGGGTCGACCCGCGAGACGGTCAGCCGGACCCGTCGACCGGTCCCCGCCGGAGCCGGCGCGGGCCGGTTCGACGCGGTCGAGGCCGTGCCGGTGCCGAGACTCCCGGCCGCCGCCGTGGACGCACCAGCCGTGGACGCACCAGCCGTCGGCGCACCAGGCGGTACGCCGCCGGGCTGCCCGGGCGCCTGGCCCATGGCTCCGCCCGGGAACGCCCCGGCAGGGCTGGAGCTGGGCACCGGCGCCGTGGGGGCGGATGTCGACTGGGAGGTCGGCCGCTGTCCTCCGGGAGCAGAAGCCGGTCGAGCCGGAGCGGCAGCCGCCCGGGCCGCCGGGGCAGCGTTGCCCGCGGCCTCGCCGTTCGAGCCGGGAACGGCCGGCTGACCCGCCGAGCCGTCCGGGCCGCGGACGGCACTGCTGACCTTGGCCGCGGCCTTGGCCAGCGGCGATCCGGGCTTGCCGGGGGTCATCGGACGCCGCCCTCGTGCTGTGCGGGCTCAGTCACCCTCGACATCCGGCTGCTCCATCTCGTCGGCCTGCTTCGCCGACGACGGTACGCCATCGGCCGGTGGCAATGCGCGTTCTGACCGCTCTGCGATCACGGCCTCCACATCACCTTCACCGTTGTCCGGCTCGCCCTCGGGAGCGGTGACGACGGCCGAATCGACCGACTCGTCCCCCTCGCCGGGCCCCTCGCTGGGCCCCCCGCTGTCACCCTCGGTGTCGGGGTCGGCCTCGTCCTCGGCCATGATCCGCTCGGGGTTGCGAGCCACGGCAATGATCGCATCGCCCGGGTCGGGGGTCGCGAACTTCACGCCAGAGGTGTCCCGCCCCGTGGTCCGGACCTCGTCGATCCGCGAGCGGACGATCTTGCCCTTCTCCATCACGACCAGGACCTCGTCACCGTCGGTCACCGTGAGGGCGCCGACCAGGTCGCCGCCCTTCTCGGAGATCTTGGCGACCTTGATCCCGAGCCCGCCCCGGCCCTGCAGGCGGTACTGCGAGACCGGCGTCCGCTTGGCCAGGCCGTTCTCGAACACCACGAAGACGTCCGGCTCGGCCCCGTCCTCGACGACGTCCATCGCGAGCAGGTGGTCCGCGCCGCGGAACTTCATCCCGGTCACGCCCGAGGTGGCCCGGCCCATCGGCCGCAGCGCCTCGTCGGTCGCGGTGAACCGCACCGACTGTCCCTTGCGCGAGACCAGCAGCAGGTCGTCCTCGGCCGAGACCAGCCGGGCCGAGACCAGCTCGTCGCCCAGGCCGCCCTTCCCGGTCGGGTCCTCGCGCAGGTTGATCGCGATCAGCCCGCCGGACCGGTTCGAGTCGTACTCGGTCAGGCGGGTCTTCTTGACCAGCCCGCGCCGGGTCGCCAGCACGAGGTACGGCGACTGCTCGTAGTTCTCGATGTCCAGGACCTCGGCGATCTGCTCGCCGGGCTGGAAGGCCAGCAGGTTGGCGACGTGCTGGCCCTTGGCGTCCCGGCCGGCCTCGGGCAGCTCGTAGGCCTTGGCCCGGTAGACCCGGCCGAGGTTGGTGAAGAAGAGCAGCCAGTCGTGGGTCGTCGTCGTGAAGAAGTGGTCGACCACGTCCTCCCCGCGCAGCTGGGCGCCCTTGACGCCCTTGCCGCCGCGGCGCTGAGAGCGGTACTGGTCGACGCGGGTCCGCTTGGCGTAGCCACCGCGGGTGATCGTGACGACGACCTCCTCCCGCGGGATCAGGTCCTCCATCGACATGTCGCCGAAGAACGGGTCGATCTTGGTCCGCCGCTCGTCGCCGTACTTGTCGACGATGACGGTCAGCTCGTCGCCGACGATGGTGCGCTGGCGCTCGGGCGAGGCGAGGATCGCGTTGTAGTCCTCGATCAGCGCCTGCAGCTCCTCGAACCGGTCGATGATCTTCTGCCGCTCCAGGGCGGCCAGGCGGCGCAGCTGCATGTTCAGGATCGCGGTCGCCTGCAGCTCGTCGATCTCGAGCAGCGCGATCAGGCCCTCGCGCGCGTCCTCCACGGTCGCGGACGCGCGGATCAGCGCGATCACCTCGTCCAGCGCGTCCAGCGCCTTGAGGTAGCCGGTGAGGATGTGGGCCTCCTCCTCGGCCTTGCGCAAGCGATAGCGGGTACGCCGCTGGATGACCTCGAGCTGGTGCTCGACCCAGTGCCGGACGAAGCCGTCCAGCGGGAGGGTGCGCGGCACGCCGTCGACCAGCGCGAGCATGTTGGCGCCGAAGTTGTCCTGCAGCTGGGTGTGCTTGTAGAGGTTGTTCAGCACGACCTTGGCCACCGCGTCGCGCTTGAGGACGATGACCAGCCGCTGCCCCGTGCGGCCGGACGTCTCGTCGCGGACGTCGGCGATGCCGGCGATCTTGCCGTCCTTGACCAGCTCGGCGATCTTCAGCGCGAGGTTGTCGGGGTTCACCTGGTACGGCAGCTGCGTGACGACCAGGCAGGTGCGGTTCTGGATCTCCTCGACCTCGACCACGGCCCGCATGGTGATCGAGCCGCGGCCGGTCCGGTAGGCGTCCTCGATCCCGCGCCGGCCCATGATCAGCGCGCCGGTCGGGAAGTCCGGCCCGCTGATCCGGGCCATCAGCGCGTCCAGCAGCTCGGTGGCGTCGGCCTCCGGGTTCTGCAGGTACCACTGCACGCCGGCGGCGACCTCGCGCAGGTTGTGCGGCGGGATGTTGGTGGCCATGCCGACGGCGATGCCGGCCGAGCCGTTGACGAGGAGGTTCGGGAAGCGGGCCGGCAGGATCAGCGGCTCGAGCGTCTTGCCGTCGTAGTTCGGCTGGAAGTCGACGGTCTCCTCGTCGATGTCGCGGACCATCTCCATGGCCAGCGGCGCCATTCGGCACTCGGTGTACCGCATCGCGGCGGCGCGGTCGTTGCCCGGCGAGCCGAAGTTGCCCTGACCGTCGACCAGCGGGTAGCGCAGGGACCAGGGCTGGGCCAGCCGGACCAGGGTGTCGTAGATCGCCGAGTCACCGTGCGGGTGGTACTGCCCCATGACGTCGCCGACGACGCGGCTGCACTTGTTGTAGCCGCGGTCCGGGCGGTAGCCGCCGTCGTACATCGCGTAGAGCACCCGGCGGTGCACCGGCTTGAGCCCGTCCCGGACCTCGGGCAGGGCGCGCCCGACGATGACGCTCATCGCGTAGTCGAGGTAGGACCGCTGCATCTCCAGCTGCAGGTCGACCGGCTGCACCCGGCCGCCGGCGGTCAGCACGTTGCCGTCGGCGTCCATCGCGAAGTCGGCGCCGCCCGGCGTGGCGGTGCTGCTCGTTGTCGCGTCGCCGGGGACGTCGTCGTCCGGCGGGGTGGGGGGCTGTTCGCTCACGTGAATCCTTCGTTCTCAGTACGACGGCTGGCAGCCGGACTCGGCCGGCGAGGACGGGCCGGCTAGATGTCGAGGAACCGCACGTCCTTGGCGTTGCGCTGGATGAAGCCGCGGCGGGACTCGACGTCCTCGCCCATCAGGATCGCGAAGATCTCGTCGGCGGCGGCCGCGTCCTCGAGGGTGACCTGGAGCAGCACCCGGCCGGCCGGATCCATCGTGGTCTCCCACAGCTCCTTGGCGTTCATCTCGCCCAGACCCTTGTAGCGCTGCACGCCGTTGTCCTTGGGCAGCTTGCGCCCGGCGGCCTGTCCGATCTCGATCAGGGCGTCGCGCTCGCGGTCGGAGTAGACGAAGTCGTGCTCGCCCTGACTCCACTTCAGCCGGTAGAGCGGCGGCTGGGCCAGGTAGACGTACCCGCCCTCGACCAGCGGTCGCATGAACCGGAAGAGCAGGGTCAGCAGCAGGGTCCGGATGTGCTGGCCGTCCACGTCGGCATCGGCCATCAGCACGATCTTGTGATAGCGCAGCTTGTTGATGTCGAACTCTTCGCCGATGCCCGTGCCGAAGGCCGAGATGAGGGCCTGGACCTCGTTGTTGCCGAGGATCCGGTCGATCCGGGCCTTCTCGACGTTCAGGATCTTGCCGCGGATCGGCAGGATCGCCTGGGTCATCGGGTCCCGCCCGCCCTTGGCCGAGCCGCCGGCCGAGTCACCCTCGACGATGTAGATCTCGCACCGCGACGGGTCGTTGAGCTGGCAGTCGGAGAGCTTGCCGGGCAGCGAGCTGGACTCGAGCAGGCCCTTGCGCCGGGTCGCCTCACGGGCCTTGCGGGCTGCGACCCGGGCCGCCGCCGCGTTGATCGACTTGCGGATGATGTCGCGGGCCTCGTTCGGGTGGGCGCCGAACCAGTGGCCGAGCTCGTCCGAGACGACCCGCTGGACGAAGCCCTTGACCTCGCTGTTGCCGAGCTTGGTCTTGGTCTGGCCCTCGAACTGCGGCTCGCGCAGCTTGACCGACAGGACCGCGGTCAGGCCCTCGCGGATGTCGTCACCGGTGAGGTTCTCGTCCTTCTCCTTCAGGATGCCCTTGTTCCGCGCGTAGTCGTTGACCAGCTTGGTCAGCGCCGCCCGGAAGCCCTCCTCGTGGGTGCCGCCCTCGTGGGTGTTGATGGTGTTCGCGTACGTGTGGACGCTCTCGGAGTACGCCGTCGTCCATTGCATCGCGATCTCGACCGAGATCATCCGGACGGTGTCCTCGGACTCGAAGTCGATGACCTCGGGATGCACCGCGTCGTTCTTCTTCGAGGCGTTGAGGTGGTTGACGTAGTCGACCAGGCCGCCGTCGTACCGGTAGGTCACCGAGGGCGGCCTGGCCGTCCTCCTCGGTGTGGTCCGGGCGCTCGTCGGTCAGCGAGATGCTCAGGCCCTTGTTCAGGAACGCGTATCTGCTGGAAGCGGGTCCGCAGCGTCTCGTAGTCGTAGTCGAGGGTGTCGAAGACGTCCGCGCTGGCCCAGAAGGTGATCGTGGTGCCGTGCTCGTCGGTGGCCTCGCCCCTCTCGAGCGGGGCGTCCGGTACGCCGACGGTGTAGCTCTGCCGGTAGACGTGGCCGTCCCGCTTGACCTCGACGTCGAGCCGGGTCGAGAGCGCGTTGACGACCGAGACCCCGACCCCGTGCAGGCCGCCGGACACCTGGTAGCCGCCGCCGCCGAACTTGCCGCCGGCGTGCAGGACCGTCAGCACGACCTCGACCGCAGGCTTGCCCTCGGAGGCGACGATGTCGACCGGGATGCCGCGGCCGTCGTCGACGACCCGGATCCCGCCGTTGGCGAGCATGGTGACCTGGATGCTCGTGGCGTGGCCGGCGAGCGCCTCGTCGACCGAGTTGTCCACCACCTCGGAGACCAGGTGGTGCAGGCCGCGCTCGCCGGTCGAGCCGATGTACATCCCAGGGCGCTTGCGGACCGCCTCGAGTCCCTCGAGGACCTGGATCTGGCTCGCGTCGTAGGACTCGGGTGCGTCGGCGACGATCTCGCCGGCGATGGTGCTGGCGGCCTCCAGGATCGCCTCGACCGCCGCGGCCTGGTCGTCGGAGCCGTTCGGGACGTCAGAGCCGTTCTGGACGTTCTGGACGTTCTGGACCTGGTCGTCCCCTGGCTGATCAGCGGGCACAGGCGGCACGAGACTCCCTCCGGACGGACACCGGCCATCGGGGGCCGAGCAACCCCCTCATCCTATCTGTTCAGGGCGGGAATCTTGCGCTGTCCACCGCCGGAACGCCCTGCGTCACCCGGCAACCGCCTGTTAGCGGCCTGCCAGCCGGTTTCAGCCGCTCGAACGAGCAGGGGGACGACTCCCCCTACCGGAGACGGGGGTCGATTCGCTCAGCCATAGGTGTCGCGGGGGCCGCGTCCCGGCACCCGGCGAAGGCCCTTGCGCCAGCTCGGGCCGGCCGGGCCGCCGACCGCAACCCGCTCGACCACGCCCTCGCCGAGCTCCTCGGCCAGCCGCCGCAGGAGAGTCGGCGCGAGCAGCCGGACCTGCGTGGCCCACGCGGTCGAGTCGGCCCGCACGGTGAGCGTCCCGCCCTCGAAGGTCTCCGGCGACACGTGCGCCGCGATCTCCTCCCCGACGATCTGGGCCCAGCGCCCCATCACGCCTCCGACCGCCACCTCGGTCGTCCAGCCCCGCTCCCCCAGGATCAGGCCGACCGTCTCCCCGAAGAGCTGCGGGTCGCGGGCGTCCGACCCGGCGGCGCTGAACCGCCCCTGCGCCGGCGATCTTGGCCCGGCGCCGGGCCAGCTTGGCCGCCGCTGCCCCCGACTGCCCGGGCCGCAGTCCCTTGGCCCGGGCGGCCGCGCGGGCCCGGGCGAGCGCCGCCCGAGCCGCCGCCTCGACCTCGCCGTCCGGCTCGTCCGCCTCATCGGTCCGGTCCGGCCGGCCTGACTCATCCGGCACGGCGTACCTCACCGGCCCGCACGTCCACCCGCTCGCCGGTCAGCGCCTCGGGGACGTCGGCCGGCACCGCGGCCGTGACCAGCACCTGCTCGGCGCCGGCGACGAGCTCGGCCAGCCGCTCGCGCCGCCCGGTGTCGAGCTCGGCGAAGACGTCGTCCAGGACCAGCACCGGGTCCTCACCGAGGTCCGAGCGCAGCAGCTCGTACGACGCGAGCCGCAGCGCCAGGGCGAAGCGACCACGACTCCCCGTGGCTGGCGTAGCCCTTGGCCGGCATCGGTCCCAGGGCCAGGACCAGGTCGTCGCGATGCGGCCCGACCAGCGAGATGCCGCGCTCGAGCTCGGTCCGGCGCAGCCGCTGCATCGCCTCGAGCAGCCGCGCGGCCAGCCGCTCCCGGTCGGCCAGCACCGGCTCGGGCTCGGGCTCGTGCTCGGCCAGGCTCGCCTTGTAACTAATCGCCGCCGGACCCTGGTTGTCGCTCACCTGCGTGTACGCCGAGGCGACGTACGGCGCCAGGTCGGCGACCAGCACCAGCCGGGCCGCGAGCAGCTCGGCACCCGCCGTTGCCAGGTGCGAGTCCCAGACGTCGAGCGTGCGGACGTCGCCGCCGCCGCGCTTGATGGCGGCCCCGGCCGACTTCAGCAGGGCGTTGCGCTGCTTGAGGACCCGCTCGTAGTCCGAGCGCACTCCGGCCAGGCGCGGGTGGCGGGCCACGAGGAGCTCGTCCAGGAATCGGCGGCGCTCGGCCGGGTCGCCCTTGACCAGGGCGAGGTCCTCGGGCGCGAAGAGCACCGTGGACAGCGTGCCCAGCACCTCGCGCGGCCGCGGCACGGGTGAGCGGTTCAGCCGGGCCCGGTTGGCCTTGCCCGGCGTCAGCTCCAGCTCGACCAGGGTCGTGCGGCCGTGCTGGACGACGCTGCACCGCACGATCGCCCGGGGGGCGCCGAACCGGACCAGAGGTGCGTCCGAGGAGACCCGGTGCGAGCCCAGCGTCGCGACGTAGCCGATCGCCTCGACCAGGTTGGTCTTGCCCTGGCCGTTCGGCCCGACCAGGGCCGTGACGCCGGGCCCGAGCGGGAGCTCGGCCTCGGGGTAGCTGCGGAAGTCGGTCAGCGACAGGTGGGCGACGTGCAGGTCAGGTACACCTCGGCCGGAGCCGGACGTCGGTCCGGCGTGCGGTGCCTCCGCGGCCTTGACCGCGTGGCCGCCGAACTGGTTGCGCAGCGCCGCGACGGCCTTCATGGCTGGGCTGTCGTCCTGCCGCGAGACGAACCGGGCGAAGAGCGACGCCGAGATGACCGGCATGGGCACCGAGTTGTTGATGCCCTCCTCGACCGTCCACCGGCCCTCGCCGGAGTCGTCGACGTAGCCGCTGATCTGGGCCAGGCCCGGGTCCTCCTCGAGGCCCTTGACCAGCAGGTCGAGCAGCCAGGACCGGACGACCGTGCCCCGGGTCCAGGCCTTGAAGCAGCCCGTCACGTCCTCGACGATGTCCTTCGCGGCGAGCAGCTCGTAGCCCTCGGCGTACGCCTGCATCAGGCCGTACTCGATGCCGTTGTGCACCATCTTCGCGTAGTGACCGGCCCCGACCGCCCCCGCGTGGACGAAGCCCTCCTCGCGCGGACCCTCCGGCCGCAGGGCGTCGAAGATCGGCATCGCGATCTCGACGTTGGCGGCGTCGCCGCCGACCATCAGGCCGTAGCCGTTGTCCAGGCCCCAGACGCCGCCGGAGACGCCGCAGTCCAGGTAGCCGGTGCCCTTCTTGGCGAGGAGATCGGCGTTGACCTGGTCGTTCGTGAACCTGGAGTTGCCACCGTCGATGACCAGGTCGCCCTCGCCGAGCAGCCCGGCCAGCTCGGCGACGGTCTGCGCGGTCGGGTCACCGGCCGGCACCATCACCCAGACCACCTTGGGCGAGGGGAGCGCCTCGGCCAGCTCGGCCAGCGAATGCACGTCGGCGATGTCGGGGTTGAAGTCGAAGCCGGTGACCTCGTGGCCGGCGCGCCGCAGCCGCGTGCGCATGTTGCCGCCCATCTTGCCGAGCCCGATCAGTCCGATGTGCATGAAGGTCTCCCTGGGAGGTCGGTGGTCGGAGCCGGCTCAGCCGCGAACGGCGGCATCAGGACGTAGCGGTAGCTGTCGTCGGCATTGCCGTCCAGCTCGCTCTGGCCGCGCAGCACCGCCGGCTTGCTCGGCTGGGTGAACGACAGCCGGCGTACGACGTGCCGATGACCCCGAGCCCGTCGAGCAGGAAGTGCGGGTTGAACGCGATCTCGATCTCCTCGCCCTGCAAGGAAGCCTCGATCGCCTCGCTGGCCTGGGCGTCGTCGCCCTGGCCTGCCTCGATCACCAGCTGGCCGTCGGTGAAGCGCAGTCGCACCGGCGTGTTCCGCTCGGCGACCAGGGCGACCCGCTTGACCGCCTCGGTGAGCGTCGCGGTGTCGACGACGGCGTCCGTGTCGGACGTGGACGGGAAGATCGCGGAGACCTTGGGGTACTCACCGTCGAGCAGGCGCGAGGTGGTCCGGCGCTGGCCGGACTCCAGGCCGATCAGCCCGTCACCGGCACCCGACCGGCCGAGGGCGAGCTCGACGCTGGCCGTCGACCCCAGGGCCCGGGCCGTCTCGGAGAGCGTGCGGGCCGGCACGAGCGCGACACCGGATGCGTCGGTCGCCTCGGGTGACCAGGTCAGCTCGCGCTGGGCCAGCCGGTAGCGGTCCGTGGCCAGGAGGGTGATCTTGTCGCCGTCGATCTCCATCCGGACCCCGGTCAGGATCGGCAGCGTGTCGTCCCGCCCGGCGGCCACCGTCACCTGGGCGACGGCCTGGGTGAACACGTCGCCGCTGATCTCGCCCGACGCCTCGGGCATCGCCGGCAGCGTTGGGTACTCCTCGACCGGCATGGTCAACAGGGCGAACCGGGTGGCACCGCAGGTCACGTTGACCTTGCTGCCCTCGGTCACGACGTCGACCGGCTTGCCCGGGAGGTTGCGGGCGATGTCGGAGAGCAGCCGCCCGGACACCAGCACCCGGCCGGCCTCGCTCACGTCGGCCGGCACGCTCACGCGGGCGGAGACCTCGTAGTCGAAGGCCGAGAGGGTCAGCGTGCCCTCGGCGTCGGCCTCGAGCAGCACGCCGGCGAGAACGGGCACGGGCGGGCGGTTCGGCAGCCCGCGCGCGGCCCAGCTCACGGCATCGGCGAGCGCATCCCGCTCAACCTGGAACTTCACGTGCCACCGTCCTTCCGCATCGGACCCTGCCCTCGGGGCGTCCCGGGCGATCTGCCCGGAGGCCGCGCCGACGCGCGGGGTCCGCGCGCTGACCCCGTGCCAGCGCGGGGACGACAGTATCCGTCACCGACACAGAGCGATACGTCGCCACGGTCCCGCGTTGCCTGGTCCGGCCCGGCCGTGGTGGCAGTGGTCGGGTGGACGTTCTCGGGCGACATCATCATCGAGATAAGAATCATCGTCTTCTTCGCTGGTGTGGACTCTGGGGATAACCGGTGTCGCTGCAGGTCAGAGGCGGTGCGGCCTGTGGGTGGCCTGGGGGCAACGCGGGCGAGCGCCGCAGGCTGCGGTGGACGGTCCGCAGGCCGTCCACCCGCCGTACCCATGAAGTTCACGCGCGTCCCCAACCGGTCCGCCGCCATCCACCGGCTGTCCACAGGGGCGGTGGAAACCGCGAGTGGAGCACGTTCCACAGCCTTGTCCACAGTGTGTGTGCGGAGCGTCATGAGCCGGAAACATGCTGCGTCCGTGCTGGTCAGCGCGGCTGTTGCTTGATCCGGTTGGTCAGCTCGGTGACCTGGTTGTAGATGCTGCGGCGTTCGGCCATCAACAGCCGGATCTTGCGGTCCGCGTGCATCACCGTGGTGTGGTCGCGGCCGCCGAAGTGCTGGCCGATCTTGGGCAGCGAGAGCTCGGTGAGCTCCCGGCACAGGTACATCGCGATCTGCCGCGCGTTGACCAGCACCCGCGAGCGGGAGGAGCTGCACAGGTCGTCGATCGTCAGGCCGAAGTAGCCGGCCGTCTGGCCCATGATCTGCGCGGCGGTGATCTCCGGCGCGTGGTCGTCGATGATCAGGTCCTTGAGCACGATCTCGGCCAGGTTGAGGTCGACGGTCTGCCGGTTGAGGCTGGCGAAGGCGGTCACCCGGATCAGCGCGCCCTCGAGCTCGCGGATGTTGGTGGAGATCTTGCTGGCGATGAACTCCAGCACGTCGTCGGTCGCCGTGAGCCGCTCGTGCGCGGACTTCTTGCGCAGGATGGCGATCCGGGTCTCCAGGTCCGGGGGCTGGACGTCGGTGATCAGGCCCCACTCGAACCGGCTGCGCATCCGCTCCTCGAAGCCCTGCAGCTGCTTGGGCGGCAGGTCCGAGGTGATGACGATCTGCTTGTTGGCGTTGTGCAGCGTGTTGAAGGTGTGGAAGAACTCCTCCTGCGTGCGCTCGGCGCGCTGCAGGAACTGCACGTCGTCGATCAGCAGGACGTCGATCTCGCGGTAGCGGCTCTGGAAGGCCTGGGCCTTGTCGTCCCGGATGCTGTTGATGAAGTCGTTGGTGAACTCCTCGGAGTTCACGTAGCGCACCCGGACGCCGGGGTAGAGGTTGCGGGCGTAGTGGCCGATCGCGTGCAGCAGGTGGGTCTTGCCCAGGCCGGACTCGCCGTAGACGAAGAGCGGGTTGTACGCCTTGGCCGGCGCCTCGGCCACGGCGACCGCGGCCGCGTGGGCGAACCGGTTGCTGGCGCCGATCACGAAGGTCTCGAAGGTGTACTTCGGGTTGAGCCGGGACTCCCGCGGCGAGGCGCTGGCCGGGCCGGGGCCGACCCGGAAGATGTCGGCCTCCAGCGCCTGGGCCGACCCGGGGACGGGCTCCTGCGCGCCGGCGGAGCCGTTCGCGCCCTCGGGACCCTGCTCGCCACCCGTCGCCGCGTGCTCCTCCAGGCTGGTGAGGTCGACGACCGCTCCGCCCTCACGGGCCGTGCGCGGGTCGTGCATCTCGCGGGCATCGGTGCTGGCTGCGGCCGCGAGGCTGGCGTCGACCGTGATCGCGAGGTGCAGGTCACGACCGAGCTGGTCACTCAGGGCGTCGGTCAGCGGCGCGGTCAGCCGCTCCTCGAGGACGCCCTTGGTGAAGTCGTTGGGGACGGCCAGCAGGACGGTGTTGTCGATCAGGCCGACCAGGCGGGCGAGGCGCAGGAACGCGTTCTGCTGGGCGGACATCGTGTCCGAGACGGCATTCAGGGCGCTGTTCCACACCGCCGTGAAGTCGACCTCGTCCTGCGCCATCGGCGTGCTCACGAATAACCATCCTCACCCCGACGGACGCTGCCCCGAGGCAACGTTCCACCGCGCGTCCACACATTCATCCACAGGTTGTGGATTTCCGGATCGGGCGCGAGCCGCGACGCTAACAAGAGCGCCGTGGCCAGACAACCCCATCCACGAAACCGTCCTGTGGAAGCCGGTTGCCGTGCTCAGAACAACTTTGTCCGAGCGCGGCGTGGCGACTCCCCTCGAGCCCGTGCCGGGGCCATCCTGGCAGGTTCGAGGACGGTTGTGGGGCTTGCTCCACGGGTTTGACCGGTCGCTGTGCTGCGCCGTACCGTGTGAGGTCCCGCCGCTGTGGCGGACGTTGTTGCATGCCCTCGTGAGCGTGTGATGACGGCGCCTTCCTCCCTACGGAGTCTCTCGTGAGCAAGCGCACGTTCCAGCCCAACAACCGGCGCCGGGCCAAGACGCACGGCTTCCGGCTGCGCATGCGCACCCGCGCCGGCCGCGCGATCCTGTCCGCCCGGCGTCGCAAGGGCCGCTCCAGCCTGTCCGCCTGAGGCACGGCAGCAGTGCTCGCTGCCCCGCACCGGCTCCGGCACCCCGCCGACTTCTCGGCGACGGTCCGCCGTGGGGCCCGGGCCGGGCGATCCGCACTCGTGGTGCACCTGCTGCTTGCCGACGGTGCGGCTGGAGCCCACCCCGATCCCGATCACGTGCCGGCCACCACACCAGCCCGCGTGGGGTTCGTCGTGCCCAAGGCCGTGGGGGGCTCGGTGATCAGGCATCGGGTCAGCCGGCGGCTCCGCGCCCTCTCGGCCGCCCGGATCGACCGGCTTCCTCCCGGTTCGCGGCTGGTCGTCCGCGCTCTGCCGCCGTCGGCAACGGCATCCTCCGCCGTCCTGGGCGCGGACCTGGACGGCGCGCTGGCCTCCGCCGAGCGCCGGGCCGGCCGATGAGTCCGCTCGCCCGCGGGCTGACCCTGATCGTGCGGGGGTACCAGCTGGTGCTGTCCCCGCTGCTGGGGCCGCGCTGCCGGTTCTACCCCTCGTGCTCGTCGTACGCCGTGCAGGCGATCTCCCGGCACGGAGCGCTCCGGGGCAGCTGGCTCGCCGCGCGGCGGCTGCTGCGCTGCCACCCGTGGAACCCGGGCGGCGTCGATCACGTTCCGCCACAGAATCCCTCATCGGGCGCCAGCACGCCCTCCCTCCGGACGCGATAGGCACACATGGGCAGCATCGGCAGTTTCTTCAGCGCGATCCTTGCGCCGCTCGAGTGGGTCGTGGCCTTCATCATGGTCAGCTTCCACTCGGCGCTGACCGCCATCGGGCTGCCCGCTGCGTCCGGGCTGACCTGGGCCCTGTCCATCGTCGGGCTCGTGATCGTCATCCGGATCATCCTGATCCCGCTGTTCGTCAAGCAGATCAAGGCCTCCCGGGGCCTGCAGCTGATCCAGCCGGAGATCCAGAAGATCCAGAAGAAGTACAAGGGCAAGACCGATCCCGCGTCCCGCCAGGCGATGACCCAGGAGACGATGGCGCTCTACAAGGAGTCGGGCACCAACCCGTTCGCCTCGTGCCTGCCGATCCTGCTGCAGTCCCCTGTCTTCTTCGCCCTCTACCGGGTGCTGCGCAACATCGCCCAGCCCGACCCGCACGCGATCGGGATCTTCTCGCTCAAGCTGATCCACCAGGCCGACCAGGCGACCCTGTTCGGCGCCCGGCTGTCGGACAAGTTCATCGGCGCCTCGACGGTCAGCACCCAGATCCTGACGGTGACCCTGATCGTGCTGATGTCGGCCTCGACGTTCACCACGCAGCGGCAGCTGATGCAGAAGAACATGCCGGCCGCGGCCCTGGACAACCCGTTCGCCAAGCAGCAGAAGATGCTGATGTACGTCCTGCCGCTCTTCTTCGCCATCTCCGGCGTGAACTTCCCGATCGGTGTCCTGCTCTACTGGCTGACCACCAACGTGTGGTCGATGGGCCAGCAGTTCTACGTGATCCGCCGGATGCCCGCGCCCGGGTCGCAGGCCGAGAAGGATCTGGAGGCCCGCCGGGCGCGGAAGGCGCAGAACAACCCCCAGGCGCCGACCGCGGAGGCCAGGAGCGAGCCGACCCCCCCGCCGGTCACCGGGCAGCGCCAGCAGCCGAAGCGCAACCAGCCACGCAAGAAGCGCGCACCCAAGCCCGGGTCCGAGGCCGGGAGCTCGGCGGCCGGCCCGTCCAGAAACGTCGACGGCTCGTCCGGCCCGGCTGACCCCTCAGGACCCGACGAAGACTCCGGCCCGGGTGAGCCAGGCTCGGCCCGAGCCGGCTGAGCCGTTCCCCTCCCACTCCACCCGCAGTCCATCCCCTCGCCGCGGCGCGGGCAGTACGCCAAGGAGCACCTGTGAGTACCGACGAGCAGCACCTGGACCACCTGGACCACCCGGCCGAGTCGACGGCCGACCCCTCGACCGACTCCCCGGACAGTCCGCCCGAGAGTGAGGATCAGAGCCAGCCGGAGGGTCAGAGCCAGCCGGAGGGTCAGGTCGGGGACACCGCTACGACGGCCGACGACACGGCGGACGAGGTGACCGCGCCCTCCCCCTCGGACGACGAGACCGAGTCCGCTGATGACGCTGACGCCGGTGACACTGATGACGCCGACGCCGACGCCGACGCCGACGCTGACGCCGACGACGCGGCTCCCCGCGCCGGCCGGTCCTCGAACCAGGCGGCGCGGCTGGAGCGGGAGGGCGAGATCGCGGCCGACTTCCTGGAGCGTCTGCTCGACATTGCCGACCTGGACGGCGACCTCGACGTCGATGTGGAGGGTGAGCGAGCCTCGGTGGCCATCGTCGACTCGTCCGAGGGTCGCGTCCCCCGCCGGCTGGTCGGGCCGAACGGCGAGGTCCTGGAAGCGCTGCAGGAGCTCACCCGGCTGGCCGTACAGGCTCGTACGGGCGATCGCACTCGGCTGATGCTGGACGTTGCCGGCCATCGGGCCCGTCGTCGTGAGCAACTGGTGGTCCGGGCCCAGGAGGCCATCACCCAGGTTCGGGACAGCGGTGAGCCGCTCCGCCTCGAGGCGATGAACCCGTTCGAGCGGAAGATCGTCCATGACCAGGTCTCGGCAGCCGGGCTGTCCTCCAGCTCGGAGGGTTCGGAGCCGGACCGTCGGATCGTCGTACGCCCGGCTGACTGAGCCGCCCCGAAGGGCGCCTCGTTCCACGTGAAACATCCTGCAGGCGGCGCCGCCTCACGGAAACGCCCGCCGGTGCAGCGCCTGCGGACGTTCCCAGTTTCACGTGAAACAGGGGCTCGACGATGACGACTGGGCCAGGCAGCGGCGAGATCGAACCGGCGCCGGAGGCGGCGAGGGCCGTCTTCGGCGACCGGCTCCCACTCGCGGTGCGCTACGCCGATCTGCTCGCCGGTGAGGCGGCCGAGCGCGGGCTGATCGGACCGTCCGAGGGTGGCCGGATCTGGAGCCGGCACCTGTTGAACTCCGCCGTCGTCGGTGAGCTCGTCCCGACCGGAGCCGATGTCCTCGACGTCGGTTCGGGCGCCGGGCTCCCGGGGATCCCACTTGCGATCGCCCGCCCGGACCTGTCGCTCGTCCTCGTCGAGCCGTTGCTACGTCGCTCGACCTGGTTGACCGAGGTGATCGCCCGGCTGGAGCTGGATCGGGTCACCGTGATCCGGGCCCGAGCGGAGGAGCTCCACGGAGAGCTCTCGGCCACCTGCGTGACGGCCCGGGCAGTCGCTCCGATGGGCCGGCTGGCCGGCTGGTGCCTGCCCCTGGTCCGCCCCGGCGGGACGTTCCTCGCGTTGAAGGGGCAGAGCGCAGAGGTCGAGCTGGCGGGGTCGGCGAGCGCCCTCAGGACCCTCGGGGCCCAGGAGTCGAGCGTGGCTGTCCTGGGGCTGGGGATCTTGGCCGACCCGACCTGGGTGGTTCAGGTTAGGGTCGGGTCGAGCGAACGTCCGGTCGGACGTTCAGCCGCTGAGAAGCGGTCCGCACGACGACGGCGACAGGGCGGTGAGCGGTGAGCGATCTGGCCACCGCGGCACCCGGTCTGGGCTGGCCGCTGGTCGTGCCGGACGGTGATCCGAGCGGAGGGCTGGGCTGGCCGGACGCAGCGGCCGTCGTGGCTTCGCTGTCGCCCCCGGACGAACGAACGCCGGCGGACCCGGCCGGGCCGCCGGTCGACCAGCAGACCAGCGATGTTTCACGTGGAACTGACGAGGTGAGGGCAATGGTGGCTGAGTCGCTTCCTCAGGGGGACCACGAGACGCCACTCGCTCAACAGGTCTCGGAGGACGCCCGGCGTCGGATCGTCCTGCGCGATCGTGAGCTGGCCAAGCCGACCCGGACCCGCGTCATGGCGGTGGCCAACCAGAAGGGCGGCGTCGGCAAGACGACGACGACCGTGAACATGGCAGCGGCCCTGGCCCAGGGTGGGCTGACCGTCCTGGTGATCGACCTGGACCCGCAGGGCAATGCGTCGACGGCTCTCGGCATCGACCATCACGCCGAGGTGCCGAGCATCTACGACGTCGTGATCGAGGGCGAGCCGCTGGCAGACGTGGTTCAGCAGACGCCCGACCTGCCGGGGTTGTGGTGCGCGCCTGCGACGCTGGACCTGGCCGGCGCCGAGATCGAGCTGGTGTCGTTGGTGGCCCGGGAGAACCGGTTGCTCCGGGCCCTGCGCACCTACCTCGCCGACCGGGAGACCTCGGGAGCGACTCGGCTGGACTACGTCTTCATCGACTGCCCGCCGAGCCTGGGGCTGTTGACCATCAACGCCTTCGTGGCTGCGACCGAGGTGCTGATCCCGATCCAGTGCGAGTACTACGCGCTTGAGGGCCTGTCGCAGCTGCTGAAGAACATCGAGATGATCCAGGCGCATCTCAACCCGGTGCTGCACGTGTCGTCGATCCTGATGACCATGTACGACGGCCGTACCCGGCTCTCCTCCCAGGTCGCCGACGAGGTGCGCTCGCACTTCCCCGTCGAGTCGCTGCGGACGACGGTGCCACGCTCGGTCCGGATCTCCGAGGCGCCCAGTCACGGGCAGACGGTGATGACCTACGACCCGACCTCGAGTGGCGCGCTGAGCTATCTCGAGGCGGCGACCGAGCTGGCTGAACGCGGCGCTGCGATGGCGGCCGTGGACCCGGAGGAGAAGCGGTGAGCGAGAAGCGACGCGGGCTGGGACGCGGGCTGGGATCGCTGATCCCCACCGCCCCCGAAGGGGCCACCCGGACGGGTGAGCGACCGGTGGACGTGTTCTTCCGCGACCGCGACGAGGCGGGTGGGCCCGGTGGCTCGGGCGACTCGTCGGCGGAGCCAGGGACCGGCTCGCCTGGCGGGACGGCCTCCGCATCGGCCCCGACCGACCTTCCCGTCCGACCTGATCAGATCGACCTGACCCAGCTGGTGCCGGTGCCCGGCGCCCACTTCGCCGAGATCCCGGTCGGGCAGATCGCCCCGAACCCGCGCCAGCCCCGGCAGGTCTTCGACGAGGACGAGATGGCCGAGCTGGTCGACTCGGTCCGGGAGATCGGAGTCCTGCAGCCGATCGTGGTGCGGCCGGTCCCAGCCGGAAGTGACGACGGTCGGGACGGCTCTGCCGGTGACGCCGTGGCGGACCCGGGAGGGGCGCGCTACGAGCTGATCATGGGGGAGCGGCGCTGGCGGGCCAGTCAGCTGGCCGGCCTGGAGACCGTGCCGGCCATCGTGCGGGAGACGGCCGAGGACGACCTCCTGCGGGACGCCCTGCTGGAGAACCTGCACCGGAGCCAGCTGAACCCGCTGGAGGAGGCGGCTGCCTACCAGCAGCTGCTGGACGACTTCGGATGCACGCACGACGAGCTCGCCGCGCGGATCCATCGCTCCCGGCCCCAGATCTCCAACACCCTGCGGCTCCTGCGGCTGCCACCCCTGGTTCAGCGCCGGCTGGCCGCCGGGGTGCTGTCCGCGGGCCATGCGCGGGCGCTGCTCGGCCTGGACGACGCGGCCGCGATGGAGCGGCTGGCCCAGCGGATCGTGGCCGAGGGCCTGTCCGTGCGCTCGGTCGAGGAGATCGTGGCGGTGGGCGAGGATTCCGGTCCCGCTGCGCGCAAACCGCGGGCCGGCACCCGGATGGCCGTGCTGGACGACCTGGCGGCCCGGCTCTCCGATCGGCTCGACACCCGGGTCAAGATCGCGCTGGGCCGCCGCAAGGGCCGGCTGACCGTCGAGTTCGCCACGGTCGACGACCTCCAGCGGATCGTCCAGCAGATGGCCCCGGGCGAGGACGGGCCGTTCCCGACTGATCGATAGCCGGACAACAACAGTCAACACATGGCAACAGTTCTGTGCACCAAAACCGTTGCTGCACAATGGGTTTGACCCGTTCTCGGTCTCGCTCGCGTAACCTCGGTGCCCGGACGACGCCCGAACTGACCCCTACCGGTGCCGATGAACGCGTCGTACTATGGGAGTCGGGTGCACGCCGCCTGGGAGCGCAGCGGCGAGGCGCCCTGCTCACCCGGTGGCGCGAGGAGAAGACACACCATGCACGTCCTGCGATCGGCACTGGCCGGGCTCCTGGTGGGCGCCGCGGCCGGCTTCGTCGTCGCCCTGCTGCGGCCCCGGGCCCGCTCGCCGTACGCGAACGCCCGCGGGCACCGCTGAGGCGCGCTGATGGGACGCCGGGTCGCGCCGCTCACGCTGGACAGCATCGACGACCTGCCCTCGCAGTGCCGTCGCTGCGTGTTCTGGGAGCTCGACCCGGTGGGCGCCGAACGGGCCGTGCGCTCGGGCGACCCGAGCTTCGAGAAGGAAGCGTGGCTCTCCCTGGCCCTGCTGGAGTGGGGCTCGGTCGGCCGGATCGCGTACGTGGACGACGTGCCGGCCGGCTACGTGAGCTACGCCCCGCCCCACCTCGTGCCGCGCAGCGTCGCCTTCCCCACCGCACCGGTGAGCGCCGACGCGGTGCTGCTGATGACGGCCCGGGTGCTGCCCGAGTTCACCGGTGGGGGGCTGGCTCGGATGCTGGTCCAGAGCGCCGCGAAGGACCTGACCCGCCGGGGCGTGCGAGCGATCGAGGCCTACGGGCTGGAGCAGCTGAAGGCTCCTGAGGGTGACCGCTACACGGCCGCGGCGGGCTGCGTGGTGCCGGCCGAGCTGCTCCGGGCGGTGGGGTTCAAGACGGTGCGCCCGCACCACCGGCACCCGCGGCTTCGGCTGGAGCTGAAGAACGCCATCTCCTGGCGCGAGGACGTGGAGTCCGCGATCGAGCGGCTGCTCGGGTCGGTCCGCGCGCCGGTGCTGACCGGGCACTGATCGGTACTGACCGGTACTGACCGGTACTGACCGGTACTGACCCGGCTGCCACCGAACTCGGCCAGGGACGCTGCGCTCAGCCGGCCCGCCCGGCCTGGGCCAGGACGTCGGACAGGTGCAGGACCCCGGTCATCGACATGTCCTGCTCGCCGAGATAGAGCCGCTGGATGCCGACGACGACGGCATCCGCGACGGTGTCCCGGAAGGCCGGGTCGGCCAGCCGGCGAGCGTCCTCGGCATTGCTGAGGTAGCCGATGTCGAGCCGGACGGCCGGCATCGACGTACGCCGCAGCAGGTCCCACGTGCGGGGGTGCGACTGGCAGTCGACCAGCCCCGTGCGGGCCACCAGCTCGCGACGGATCAGGTCGGCCAGCCGCTCGCCCACGGCCGACCACGCGCCGGGACGGTCCTGGCCGTAGAAATACGCCGCGACGCCGTTGGCGGATGCGGATTCGCTTGTCTCGCAATGCAAGGAGACCATCAGGTCGGCGCCCATGCGGTTGGCCAGCTCGGCCCGCTCGATCTCGTCCGGGTCGCCGTCGGCCGACCGGCTGATCACCGCCAGCACCCCGGTCGCCGCGAGGCGTCCCTCGATCCGGCGGGCCAGGTCCAGGACGACGTCCGCCTCGCGCAGGCCCGAGCCGTCGGCCGCCTCCGCGCCGCCGTGACCGGGGTCGAGGACCACGACCCGGCCGGCCAGGCTCGGGCCGGCGCGGCGTACCTGCTCGGTCTCCCGGAGCTGGTGCGCGGCGCCCCCGCTGACCGATCGGGTCAGCAGCTGGGCCAGTGCCCGCAGCGTGGCCGGGCCGCACGTGCCGTCCGGGTTCAGGCCGACGCCCCGCTGCAGCTCGCGCAGGGCGGTACCGGTCGCGGGGCCGAACAGGCCGTCCACCCGGCCGACGTGGAAGCCGAGACCGAGCAGGCGCGCCTGCAGCTCGGCGACGTCGTCGCCCGAGAGCAGGTGGCCGGGAGCGAAGAGCAGGATCCGGTCGCCGAGCGTCCAGCGGGCGCCGTCCAGCGCCCGGTACGTCTGCGGACCGACGATCCCGTCGGCCGACAACCCCCGTCGCTGCTGGAAGGCGCGGACGGCGTCGGCGACCGCGGCGTCGTAGTGGTGCGGGTCGGTCGCCGGCCCGGCGCTGGCGGCCCCATCCTGGCTGCCGTCGTCGCCGCCGGCGGGCGCCGTCGCCGGCAGGTCGCCGGTGATCGAGAGGCGGTCCCGGATGTCCTGGACGGCCGGGTCCACGTCGCCGAGGCGGTAGAGGGGCACGCTGGACATCGGCAAACCCCTTCCCCACGAGCGGTCTGGCGTCGGGCCGTCGTCGACGGCAGGTCAGGCGATGTTAGCCCGCGAAACACCGCCCCCGCCTGTCAGCGCGCGGCGACAGACGGGGGACGGTGTGTTGCGGGGCTGTTGCAGTCAGTGACTGCGACGGGCAGCTGGCCCGGGGTCTCAGCTCAGGTAGTCGGCGAGCTCGCGGACCAGCATCGGCTTCGGCCGCGCACCGGTGATCGACTTGACCAGCTCGCCCTTGACGTAGACGTTCAGCGTCGGGATGCCGGTGATGCCGTACTTCGCGGTGATCTGCGGGTTCTCGTCGGTGTTGAGCTTGACCACCTCGATGCCGTCGTTCTCGGCGGCGATCTCCTCGAGGATCGGCGAGACGGCGCGGCACGGCCCGCACCACTCCGCCCAGAAGTCGACGAGGACTGGCTTGTCGCTGGCCAGCACGTCGGTGTCAAAGGTGGCGTCGGTCGTTGCCTTCGTGGCGCCCATGGGGCGGTTCCTTCCGGTTCGGTACTGCGTGATGGGTCTGGACTGGTCGGTTGGTCGGTTGGTCTGGACGTAGTCGGTGGTCGGGGTCGGTGGTCGGTGCTTCGCGGTCAGGCCCGGGCCATGGCCTCGGCGCGGTCCGGATCGGTCGCCGCCTCATCCTGCGCCTCGGCACCGTCAGTCGAGTCGCTCAGCGCGGCGAGGTAGCGCTCCGCATCGAGAGCGGCAGCGCAGCCGGAGCCGGCGGCGGTGATCGCCTGCATGTACTCGTGGTCGACCACGTCGCCGGCGGCGAACACCCCGGGGAGGTTCGTGCGCGTCGTACGGCCCTCGACCTCGATGTAGCCGGCAGCGTCCAGGTCGATCTGACCCTGGACCAGGTCGACCCGCGGGTCGTGCCCGATGGCGACGAAGATTCCCGTGACCGGCAGATCGCGCTCGGCGCCGGTCTCGGTGTCCCGCAACGTGATCCCGCTGACCTTGTCCGCGCCGTGGATCGCGGTCACCTCGCTGTTCCAGGCGAACCGGATCTTGTCGTTGGCCAGCGCGCGGTCCTGCATGATCTTGGACGCTCGCAGCGCGTCGCGGCGGTGGACGATCGTGACCGACGTGGCGAACTTGGTCAGGAAGGTCGCCTCCTCGATGGCGGAGTCCCCGCCGCCGACGACGGCGATCTCCTGCTCGCGGAAGAAGAACCCGTCACAGGTGGCGCACCAGGAGACGCCGCGGCCGGAGAGCCGCTTCTCGTCCGGCAGCCCGAGCTCGCGGTAGGCCGAGCCCATCGCGAGGATCACGGACTGGGCGCGGTAGGTCTCGCCGTTGCCGGTGACGACCTCCTTGATGTCGCCCGCGAGCCGGGCCTCCACCACGTCGTCGGTGATCAGCTCCGCACCGAAGCGCTCGGCCTGGGCCCGCATGGACTCCATCAGCTCGGGGCCCATGATGCCGTCGCGGAAGCCGGGGTAGTTCTCGACGTCGGTGGTGTTCATCAGCGCGCCACCGAAGGTCACCGAGCCCTCGAAGACGAGGGGCTTGAGGTTGGCCCGTGCGGCGTAGACCGCGGCGGTGTACCCGGCCGGGCCCGAGCCGATGATGATGACCGAGCGGACATCCGTCTCCACGGGAACCACGGGACTCCTTGGGCTGTGGCCGTTCGATGCTCGAGGGGAGCACCGCTCTGGGGAACCGATCCTACGGCCGGTCTGTTCCCCGCCGGGTCAGCGCAGAAGGCCGAAGTAGGCGGTGCCGTCGTCGGCGCCCGAGCAGGTGCGTGAGACGACCCAGACGTCGCGGGTCGTGCCCGCGCCGGGCAGGACCAGGACCACGACCGGCTTGCCGTTGAAGGTCGAGACGTCGACCAGGAGCGGGGTCACCGTGCCGACGCCGAGGGCGCTCAGGCAGTCCCGCAGCCCGGCCGGTGTCGTCAGCGTGCTGGCGCCGGCGGAGGTCTCCGGCGCCTTGCCGCCCGCCGTGTCGCCCGCGGGGGTGGCGAGCTGCTTCGTGACCTGGCCGTTGATCGTCTTCGTCGTGTACGCCGTGCCGCTGTGCCGCACGGGTACGGCAGCCAGGTCCGGCGCGGCGGCTGCACCGGCCGAGTCGCCGCCGGCGGACTTCGAGGCCGAGGAGGCCGAGCTTGCGGGCGAGCTCTTGTGGTTGATCGCGGCGTACCCGCCGACGGCGATCAGGCCGACGAGTGCGGCCGCGACCAGGGTCTTGGTGGCCCGGGACTCGGCGAACGCGGCCAGCCGGCTCCGGCCGTGCCCGCCGGGCAGTGGCAGGACGGTGGCCGGGTGGTCCCGCCCGACGGTGGCCCCGGCGCCCCCGGGACCGGAGGCGGCGGCCCGGCCGGACGCGGCGCCTGCGAGCGCGGCGTCGAGGCGGGCGACGACGTCGGACGGCATCGGGCCGGGGTCGGGCGCCCGGCGCAGCCAGGCCAGCACCGACACCTGGTCGCCCAGGGCGGTGCGGCAGCGCGCGCAGGAGGCCAGGTGAGCGTGCAGCAGTCCCTCGGCCGGGGTGTCGGTGACGTCCTGGTCGGGCGCCGTGTCCGCGCTGGCCTGGATCGCCAGCCGGTCGAGCTGCTCGGCGCTCAGGTGGCCGGGCTCGTCCGGAGCACCGTCCTCGTCCAGGTCCAGCTCGTCCCGCTCGGTCGCTGCCCGATCCGGCGCGTCCGGTCCCGGGTGGCCGGGGCCGCGCGGGTCGTCAGGGGTGGTCACCCGGTCCACCTCCTTCGGTGCGTTCTAGCGGCTCGGGGCGGGCGGCCCTCGCGGATGGGACGTCGTGGGGGGTCGCCGGGTTCCCTTCGGCGGAGGGCAAGGTGCGCAGCAGTGGCGCCAGTGCGGCCCGGCCGCGGGCGCAGCGGGACTTCACGGTCCCCTCGGCGACCCCGAGCACCTGGGCCGCATCGGCCACCGCCATCCCCTGCATGTCGACCAGCACGAGCGCGACCCGCTGGCCCTCGGGGAGCGCGGCCAGCGCCCGGGCCACGTCGATCCGCAGCTCGGCGGCCGCGGGTTCGTCGCCTCGTGCCGGCGGGTCCAGCTCGCCCAGCGGCGCGGTCGGTCGCGCCGTACGCCGCCGGACCCGGTCCAGGCAGGCGTTGACCACGATCCGGTGCAGCCAGGTGGTCACCGCCGAGTCGCCGCGGAACGTCTCGGCCCGCCGGAAGGCCGAGAGCAGTGCCTCCTGGACGGCGTCGGCGGCCTCCTCGCGGTCGCCGAGGGTCCGCAGGGCCACGGCCCAGAGCCGGTCCCGGTGCCGGCGGACCAGCTCGGCGAACGCTTGCGGATCGCCGTCGACGTGAGCGGCCAGGAGCTCGGCGTCGGTCTGGTCGAGCGCGGTCATCGCAGCTGCACGTCGTCGACCTCGGCCCGGTAGCCGTCGCCGAACTTGCCCGGTGTGGTGAACCAGATGACGACGTACTGCGTGCTGGCCGGCTTGGCGACGGTCAGGGTGAGCGTCCCGGAGGCGTCCGAGCTCTTGGCCAGGAGCTTGGCGCCGCTCAGGCCGGAGCCGTCGACCGCGAGCAGCTGCAGCTTGGCCCCCGTGCCGCCGATCCGCAGCGTGGCGCTGTGGACGGTCTTCGGGCTGCCGAGGTTCAGCCGCAGGCCGACGCCCTTCTTGAGGCCTCCCCAGGAGGAGTTCTTGTAGGTGTCCGAGGTCCAGCCGGACGAGCGCTTGGAGTCGTAAGCCAGCTTGGCCAGGTTGTCCTTCTCGGAGTTGTCGCCCTGCGGGTCGAAGCCCTTGGCCGAGGTGATCGACAGCACGGCTCCGGTCGCGGCCCCCGAGCCGGCGCCGGCGCTGGCGCCGGCCGACGGTGCCGGGGTGGCCGTCGCGGACGAGGACGGCTTCGCGCCGGCCCCGGTCGGCCTGGCCTTGCCACCACCACCGCCGAACGACCGCAGCCCGAGGTAGGCCAGCAGACAGAGGATGAGGACGAAGGCCCCGACGACGGCCAGCACGGCCCGGGTCTGGCTGTCCGGTGGCCGTGCGGTCGAGGTCGCGGGCAGCAGCGGCGCGGGCGACGCGGCGTCGAGCGGGCCGCCGCCCGAGCCGAACGCCGGCGTCGGCGGGGGGACGGAGGCGGCATGGGCGGCGGGGGCGGGTGTGGCCGGGACCGGAGCCGGCGGGGCGACGGGCTGCGGGCCGGCCGGCGCCGCGGGTGCCGGGCCCGGCGTACCGGCCGTCCCGGGCCGGATGACCGGCAGGGGCGGCCAGGTCGAGGCGGCCGGTACCCCGGACGGGAGGCTCTCAGCGGCCGCCGCCGCGGCCGCGGCAGCGGTGGCCGGCGGTGCGGCCGGCTCCGGCTCCGGCTGGCGGGGCGGCACGTGCGTTGCGGGCGGCCGCACGGGTGGTGCCGGTGGCGTCGGCGGCCGGGGGGTGTTGACGACGGCCTGGACCGATCCCGCCCCAACGGCCGGGATGACGGTGGTGGCCGGCGCGCTGTCCGCGCCCAGGTGGATCGGGAACGACCCGATGGTTCGGTTCGGGCCCACGACCGGCCCCGCCGGCCACGGAGCCAGCAGCGTGGCGAGCCGGCCCGGGTCGTCAGGCCCGTCGCCGTCGCGCAGGGTCTGCCGGCACAGTGCGTCGAGGTCGGCCGGGACGCCGGCCGCGATCTCGGACGCCGCGGGGAGTGCCGAGCCCACGCGGGGCGGCGGCTCCAGCCCGGGGACGGGGTCGAGTGGCCAGCGACCGGTCAGGCCGGCATAGATGAGAGCGACCAGGGCCCGGGTGTCGAGCCGGCTGGCGACAGCGGCGTCGACGACCTCGGTGCCGGCCAGCGCGGCGTCGACGGCCAGGCCGGTGACGGTCACCGGCCCGTCATGCCCGCGCAGCAGGACGTCGGGGGTCAGGGCGAGGTGGTGCAGCCCGCGGTGCCGGGCCGCCTCGAGTGCGGTGGCCGCCTCGCCGACCAGGCGGCGTACCTCGTCCGGTGGGAGGGTGCCCGAGCGCAGGAGGTCGGTCATCGAGTCGGCCCCGACCCACTCGCAGACGACGTAGGTCAGGCCGTCCTGGGTGCCGACGTCCAGGATGCGCTGCAGCCGCGGGTCCTCGACCCCGGCGGCCCGGCGGGCCGCGTCCACGACGTCGGCCCCGCGGGGGTGTCCCTGGTCGACGACGCGCAGGCTGACCGGACGGTCGAGCGTCTCGTCGAGGGCCTGCCAGATGGAGGACCAGGTGGCCTGGTGGACCCGCTGCTGGGCGTGGTAGCGCCCGGCGAGCACGGTGCCTGGGCCCACGCTCTCCACGACCGACCCGCCTTCCTGCCTGCTCAACCGCTCGGCCAACCGCTGGGCCAGGGCGCCCGGCGGCTGCGCCCGACGTCCCGGACGGCAACCATGCTAGGTGCTGCGGCGGGTGGGGCAGGTGTCGTGCGACGGGGCCAGCGGGTCGGGCTAGAGCGTCGGGCGGACGGCGCCGATCAGGCCGGGCATCGCCACCGGCGCGTAGCGGACCACGTCGCCGGTGTGCGGTGCGTGGATGACCAGGCCGTCGCCGAGGTACATCGCGACGTGGTGGATCGTGCCGGGGTTCGAGGTGTTGGTCGCGTAGAACACCAGGTCACCCGGCTGCAGGTCGGACAGGGCGACGTGCGGGAGCCCGGCGTACTGCGCGCGCGAGGTGCGCGGGAGCGTGACCCCGGCCCGGGCGTAGGACCACAGCATGAGCCCTGAGCAGTCGAACCGGGTGGGCCCGACGGCGCCCCAGAGGTACGGCGTGCCCAGCTGGGACCGGGCGGCCGCGATGGCCACGGTCGCGGCCTCGACCGGGCCCTCGATCGTGGCCGGCAGGGACGAGGAGCCGCCCGAGGCGGTCGGCACGCCGGCGGCCCGGCTGGACGCGGCGGCGTTGGCCAGGGCGGCGGCGGCGGCGGCCTTCTCGGCGGCCCGCTCGAGCTTCAGCACCGTGTGGTCGGCCTGGTGGATCAGGGTGCGCTGGCGCCCGAGCAGGGTCTGCACGTCGGCCAGGCTGCTGGCGGCCTGGATCCGCAGGGCGGCGACCTGCTCGCGGCTGGTGGAGCTGGCCTGGGCGACGCCCGCCGCGTGCGCCGCGGTCGCCCGCTCGGCCGCGGCGGTGACGTCGTCGGAGCCGATGACCGTTCGCACGGCCTGGGCCCGCTCGAGGATGTCGCCCGGCGAGCCGCCGCCGAGGACGGTGGCCATCAGGCCGAGCTGGCCGCCGCTCATGTAGAGGGCCCGGGCCCGGCCGGTGACCGCGTCCTGGGCGTCCTGGGCCACCTGCGCGCTCGCGCTGGCCTGGTCGCCGTCCATCAGCTCGGCGCTGACCGCCTGCTGGAGCTGGTCCTGGAATCCGTCGTACCGCTCGATCGCGACCGATTGCTGGGTCTGCAGGCGGGTGAGTTGATGGCGCAGGGTCGCCGCCTGCTTGCGGGCGTGGGCCAGGTCGGGGCGGGCCTGCGCGGACTGGGAGACCAGCAGGGTGGCGGCCACCGCCAGCGTGACCCCGAAGCTCGCGGCCCGGGTGCTCCGGCGCATCAGGTGCTCGGCGTCGCGCTGCCGTCGGCCTGCGCCGTCTTCAGCGCGGCGAACGGCAGGTAGTGCGCCACGACGGTGTGGATCTGCCGCGACAGGTGCAGGGTGACGTCGCCGTCCTTGGTGACCGAGAAGTCGGCCGGCCTGATGACGTCGGCGACGTCCGAGCCGTGGGCGGAAGCGAGCGCGGCCTGGTAGGCCTGCTCGACGTCGTGGTTCTGGGCGAAGTTGTCCCGCGCGACCTGGGCGGCGGTGTTCGCCTGGTCCTGGGCCGAGACCGAGGCCATACCCACGGTGACGCCGTCGAAGCCGATGACGCCGACCACGGCGAGGACGAGGACGACGCGGGTCAGCCACCCCGTGACGATGTCCCCGCGCTCGCGGGAGCCAGACTGCACCATGACCGCAGAATCGGCCTGAACGGCGCCCTACTTGAGGTCAGCGACCGACCCGGCGCAACAGCGGGCCGATCAGATCGTCCAGCTCGGCGACCCGCATCCGGCGGCAGGCGAGGGCGTAGGTGACCAGCATGGCGACCCCGCCGGCCGTCAGGGCGAGCAGCCCGACGCCTTTGCCCGGCCCCAGCGCATGGTGCAGCCCCTTGGTGATCAGGACGGCAGGTACGGCGGCGATGACGGCCGCGACGACCAGCCGGGAGTACGTCCGGATGATCGAGCGGCCCTCGACCCCGCCGATCCGGCGGCGCAGGACCAGGAAGGACAGGGTCGCGCCGAGCGCGTAGCCGGCCGACAGCCCGACGCCGACGCCGACCACGATCCACTTCGGCTCCAGCGTCCGCAGGGCCACGACCGCCCCGACGGCGCCGGTCGCGATCACCGGCAGCTGGATCAGGAACGGTGTGCGGGCGTCCTCGTAGGCGTAGAACGCGCGCTGCAGGAGGTACTGGGCGCTGAACGGCACGACGCCCAGGATCATCGCCATCGTGGTGTAGGCGATGGCCCGGGTGTCGGTCGCGTCGTTGCCGGCGAAGAGGGTCGACGTCATGTCCGGGCCGAGCGCGAGGACGGCCGCGGTGGCGAGGACGGTCGCGACACCGGTCATCCGGAGCCCGAGCGAGACGTCGCGGCGTACGTCGTCGGTCCGGCCCGCGGCGGCCGAGCGGCTCATCCGGGTGAACAGGGCCGTGACGAGCGAGACCGTGACCAGCGAGTGCGGCAGCATGAAGAGCAGGAACGCGTTGTCGTAGGCGCCCCGCCCGGCCCCGCCCTGGACCACGGCCGAGGTCACCACGCGCGAGGTCACGACGAAGCCGAGCTGGCCGACGAGCGCAGCCAGGAAGGTCCAGCCCGCGACCCGGCCCGCACTGCGCAGGCCGACGCCGCGCCAGCCGAAGCGCGGCCGGTAGCGGATGCCGAGCTCGCGCAGGGGCCAGAGCAGGATCAGGGCCTGCACGGCCACACCGAGCGTCGCCGTCCCGCCGAGCATCGCGATCTGGCCGTTGGTCCAGGCCGACGGCGGGCGCGGGTGGTGCCGGGCCGAGCCGATGCTGACCAGCAGGACGCCGATGCCCATGATGGCCACGACGTTGTTGGCGACCGGCGCCCACATGTAGGGGCCGAAGTTGCCCCGGGCGTTCAGGACCTGGCCGAGCATCGTGTACGCGCCGTAGAAGAAGACCTGCGGCATGCACCAGAACGCGAACGCGATGCAGAGGGCGACGGCGTGACTGTCCCACCGGGAGGTCGCGAAAACCACTGGTACCAAAGGGGAGAGCGCGACGACCACGACGGTGATGGCAACCAGGCCGACGAGGGCGAGGGTCAGCAGCCGGTTGAGGAAGTCCTCGCCGCCGTCGTCGTGCTTGGCCGCCCGGACGATCTGCGGCACCAGCACGGCATTGAGCAGTCCGCCCGCGACCAGGTTGTAGATCGTGGTCGGCACGGTGTTCGCCGTCGAGAACGCGTCGTACCCGATGGCGCCGGTCGCACCCAGCAGGGCGGTCAGCATCGACGCGCGGACGACACCGAGCACCCGGGAGGCCAGCGTGCCACCCGCCATCACGGCGCTGCTGCGGACGAGCGACTCCTCGCTCACAGGTCGTCGACCTCCGGGGCCTGCAGACGGGGACGGGACCGGCCGCGACGAAGGGTACGCACCAGGCCGACCAGGAAGACCAGGCCGGCCGCGACCCCGAGCACCCAGAACGCCCAGGTGTCGGTCGGCCGGACGTGGACCTGCACCGTGACCGGGCTGCCCATCAGCAGCCCGGACGGCGTGACGATCTGGGCCGTGACGGGTACGACGCCGCCGGCGACCGCGTGGACGTGCACCTTGATCGTGGTCCGGCGGTCGGCCTCTACCGTGATCGGTGCCGCCTGCTTGACCACCACCAGCCGCCCGTTGGCCGGCTGCACCCGGACCCGGATCCCCTGAACGGCCTGGCCGAGGTCGTTGGCCACGGACAGGGTCAGGTTGCCGTCGCTGGTGAGGAAGTTCAGCGTGCTCAGCGGGAGGATGTGGACCTTGGCCCCCTGGGCGTTCAGGCTCGTCCGCAGGGCCTTGGTCCGCACTGCGGCCGTGCCGGTGTGACCGCGCCAGGACGCGCCGACCAGGCGCAGCGCGTTGGTCCGGACCGTCGTCAGGCCGTCGTCGCCGGCGATCACGGTGGCCAGCTGGCCGGCCAGCGAGCGGACCTCGCGGACCGCGGTGACCTGGCTCTCCGGGAGCTGGACCCGGCGGACGGCGGTCGGGATCGGCGCGGCATCACGGTCGGCCACGATGTCCGGCGTCGTGCCCGAGCGCAGGGACGACAGGGGTGCCGACGCGATCCACGGTGCGGCCCGCACGGCCGCGAAGAGCGCTGCGGCCGCGGCCGGCTGCGGGTTGAAGCTGCGGGTGGCCGCGACGAGCAGGGTCCGCTGGCGGAAGGGCCGCTCGCCGACGGTGGCCAGGGTCTCGGCGAGGAACCGCTGCACCGTCTGCACGGTGTTGGGCGCGCTGCTCGTGCGGCCCAGCAGCCCGGAGAGCACGTCGTCGTAGAGCACGCTGTCGGTGCTGCTCGTCAGCGGAGCGAAGCCGCTCGGCGTGTGGTCCACCTCGGCGGCCGGCGGCCGGGACGACGCCGCCAGGACGAAGGTCTGGGCACCGGCCCGGTGCGCGGCCGTGACGGTCGTGCCGTCCGTCCACCCGCTCGCCGGCCAGGCGACGTCGGTCAGCGGCGTGACGCCGAGCTCCTTGCCGAGGATCGACGTCGCGCCGGTGCCGGCGGCGGCCTGGGCGGCCGTGAGCAGGCTGGACCCGTGGTTGTCGGCATTGCCCATCAGGTCGGGATCGCCGTACGGCAGCTGGACGATCGTCCGGCCGCTCACCGAGGTGTGGACGGCCGAGAGGTAGCCGGCGATCGTGGCCTGCTGCGTGGCCAGCGGACTGGCCGTCGCCGCCGTCGCTGCCGTCGCCGACGAGCTGGCGCCGCTGGCCGGCGGCTGGCTGCCAGGCCCGCTCGGCGACCCGGACCGCGCTTGCAGGTCCGAGACGAGGGAGGGGTCGATCGCGACCGCGACCCCCGGACCCTTGGGTGCGGCGGCGACGGCCGAGAGCACGCGTTGCAGCCGCGACCCGGAGCCGACCGCGGTGGCCAGGTCGGCGGTGCCCGCCGGGCCGCCGGTCGGGGACGCCGGACCGCCGGTCAGGGGGAACAGCCAGCTGATCTGCAGGGGGTCGTACGCCAGGCGCTGCTGCCACGTCAGGTAGCTGCGGAGCAGGCCGAGCCGGTGGGTGCCGATGGCGGAGCCGTCGTCGCCGAGCGCCTCCAGCGTGATGCCGATGGCGGCGTAGTCCATCCGCAACCCCAGGCGCGGCGCCGGCGCCGTGATGGTGAAAGCGGCGCCCGCCCCCGGGGCGAGGTCGACCGACAGGTCGGCGTTGGCCTCGAGGATCCGGCCGCCGAGGTCGTCGATGTTGCCGGCGCCCCATTGGGCGACCAGGTTGCGCGAGGACAGCGGTGAATGGTGGACGAGCAGCCGCACGGTGCCGTTCTGCACGACGGTCTTGCTGGTGTTCGTCACCGTGCCCCTGATGGTCAGCACGCTGGTGGGAGTCACCACCGCGGGAGTCATGGACGTCAGGGCGATCGCCAGCGTCGACTGGCTGAGACCGCCGGGACCGGTCGCGGCGGTGGAGTTCGTCGGGGCCGGCGCGGTGGACGGTGCCGGCACGTTCGGAGCCGCCTGCCGGACGTCGTTGGCGGCGACCGCGCGGTCCGCGGCGTACGCCGGTCTGGCCGCTGCGATGCCGGCGAGCCCGGCAGCCAGCGCCGTCGCGACGGCCAGCGCGAGGGCAACGACGCGGACGCGGCCGGTTCGGCTCACCCGTTGTCCGACAGCAGCAACGACACGTCGCGGGCCAGCCGGCGCTCGTTGGCGAACGTGAGCCGCTGCTCGAGCTCGCCGAGCGGCACCCACGCGGCGTCGACGGCCTCGCGATCGGGGTCGTTCTCGACCGAGATCGTGCCGCCGACGGCCTCGAGGAGGAAGTGGTGGACGATCTTGTGCACGCGGCGGCCGTCGGCCGAGAACCAGTAGTCGACGCTGCCGAGGGCGGCCAGCGGGCGGCCGCGGATGCCCGTCTCCTCCGCCACCTCACGGATCGCGGTCTGCTGCAGGGTCTCGCCGTTCTCCGGGTGGCCCTTGGGCAGGCACCACTCGAGCCGGCCGGCCCGGTTGTGCCGGGCGATCAGGGCCACCTCGGCACTCCCGTCCGTCACCTGGACGACCAGGCCGCCCGCCGAGGTCTCCTCCACCAGCGGCATGGGGTGCCGGGGTCGGTGGGCGGGGCGGTCCATCCGGTCACTGTACGAGCACGGGCCGTGCTGGCGGCGTACCTGAGAGCCCGTGGGGACGGCCCGGCCGCTCCGACCCGTACCCTTAGCGCCCGTGCCGCCGACCGCCGATCAGCTGGAGCAGGCCCGCCGCGACGCGCTCCGGCGGCTGGCTCCGGTCCTCCCCCTGATCACCGACCTGGGCGAGCGGTTCGCGGCCGACGGGCACTCGCTCGCGCTGGTCGGTGGCCCGGTCCGTGACGCGCTCCTGGGCCGCCCGTCGCCGGACCTCGACTTCACCACGGACGCCCGGCCGGAGCAGACCGAGCCGATCCTGCGCCGCTGGGGTACGGCGCACTGGGACGTCGGCCGGGCGTTCGGGACGATCGGGGCCCAGCTCGGCCCGGTGACCGTCGAGGTGACGACGTACCGCTCCGAGGCGTACGACCCGGACTCGCGCAAGCCGGTGGTGGAGTACGGCGACTCCCTCGAGGGTGACCTGGCCCGGCGCGACTTCACGGTCAACGCGATGGCGCTGAGGCTGCCCGGACTCGAGCTGGTCGACCGGCACGACGGGCTGCGCGACCTGGCCGCCCGGGTGCTGCGGACGCCGGGGACTCCCGAGGCGTCGTTCACCGACGACCCGCTGCGGATGATGCGGGCCGCGCGGTTCGCCGCGCAGCTGCGGCTCGGCGTCGCGCCCGAGGTGCAGGCCGCGATGACCGACCTGGCCGGGCGGCTCTCGATCGTGTCGGCCGAGCGGGTGCGCGAGGAGCTGGTGAAGCTGCTGCTGTCGCCGGACCCGGTCCGCGGGCTGCGGCTGATGGTCGACACCGGGCTGGCCGACATCGTCCTGCCCGAGCTGCCGGCGCTGCGGCTCGAGGTGGACGAGCACCACCGGCACAAGGACGTCTACGAGCACACGCTGACCGTGCTCGAGCAGGCGATGGCGCTGGAGACCGGGCCCGCCGGCGAGGTGCCGGAGCCGGACCTGGTCCTGCGCCTGGCGGCGTTGCTGCACGACATCGGCAAGCCGGCGACGCGGCGCTACGAGGACGGCGGCGGGGTGTCGTTCCATCACCACGAGGTGGTCGGGGCCAAGCTCACCTCGCGGCGGATGAAGGCGCTGCGGTTCGACAGTGCGACGGTCAAGGACGTGGCCCGGCTGGTCGAGCTGCACCTGCGGTTCCACGGGTACGGCGACGGGGCGTGGACGGACTCGGCGGTCCGCCGGTACGTCGTCGATGCCGGTCCGCTCCTGTCCCGGCTGCACCGGCTGACCCGCAGCGACTCCACGACCCGCAACGCCCGGCGGGCGGCCCGGCTCTCCGCGGCGTACGACGACCTGGAGGAGCGGATCGACCGGCTGGCCGAGCAGGAGGAGCTGGCCGCGGTCCGGCCGGACCTGGACGGCAACGAGATCATGACCGCGCTCGGGATCGGGCCGGGTCGCGAGGTGGGTGAGGCCTACCGGTACCTCCTGGAGCTGCGCCTCGACCGCGGCCCCCTCGGCCGGGACGCCGCCCTGGAGGAGCTCAGGACCTGGTGGGCCACCCGCCCCTGACCCGCACCGCGCCCCCCGGCCTGTCTTGGCCGTCGAGTCCGGGTTTGGCGGTCAGCTCCGGGTTTCGCCGCCCGAATTGTCCGACTCGGACCCGGACTCGACGGCCAAACCCGGAGCCGACGGCCAAGAGGTGAGGCGGGCGTAGGTCAGGGCGATGGCAGCGTAGGCCAGGGCCAGGGCCAGGTAGACCGGCCGGGAGAAGCCGCTGTCGGGCAGCACGAGCGCCGCCAGCGCGGCCGCCGCCACGAACACCCCGTTGAAGACCATGTCGTAGACCGTGAACACCCGCCCGCGAAACCCGTCGTCGACCTCGGACTGCAGGATCGTGTCGACGCAGATCTTGACCCCCTGGGCCGCCAGCCCCAGCAGGAACGCCACCGCCAGCAGCCCAGGCAGCCAGGTGCCGATCGCGAGCGCGGCCTGAGCAAGGCAGGCCAGTCCGAGGCAGGCGACGATCCACTGCTGCGGGCGCAACCTGCCGGTGGCCATCGGCGTCACGACCGCGGCCGCGAGGAAGCCCGCGCCGGAGACTCCGACCACCAGGCTGAGCAGGCCGAGCCCGGCCTTGGTGTCGTCCGGGTCGGTCAACGTGTTGCGGCACAACAGGATCGAGGCGATCGTGATCACGGCGTAGACGAAGCGGTGCGCGCCGATCGCTCCGAGGGCGTACGCCGGCCCACGCCGCTGCCGCAGGTGCCGGATCCCTTGGGCGAGCCCGGACCCGACGCTGCGCCAGCCCTGGACCAGCGGGCGCACCCGGTCCGGCCCGAGCTGGCGCGGCGCCAGCCGCAGGGTCAGCCCGGACGCCACGCCGAGCAGGACCGCGGAGCACAGCAGCAGCGTCGGGTCGGACGCGCCGAGCCAGCGCAGCCCGAGGGTGATGCCCGCTCCCACGCCGTACGCCGCGGTGCCGGCGGTCGGGGTCAGCGAGTTCGCCGTCACCAGCTCGGGGCCGGCCACCACGTGGGGCAGGCTGGCCGACAACCCGGCCAGCAGGAACCGGTCGACGCCCACGCAGGCCAGGACCGCGACGTACAGGGGCCAGCCGGTCGCCTCGCCGGCCGCCATCGCCGCGACGCCGACGGCACCCAGGGCCCGCAGGCCGTAGCCCACGAGCAGCACCTGGCGCCGCCGCCAGCGGTCCAGCAGCACGCCGACCCATGGGCCGACGACGGTGAACGGCAGCAGCAGGACGGCGAACGCGGCCGCGACCCGCTGCGGCGTCCCCGCCTGCTCCGGGTTGAAGAAGAACAGGCTGGCCAGCGAGATCTCGAAGACCCCGTCACCGCACTGTCCGGCGAGCCGTACCGCCAGGAGACGGCGAAACCCCGTCCCGCGCGCCAGCTGACGCAGGGCGCGGAACAGGGTCACGCCGGAAGGCTAGGCCTCCGGGTCGAGCGCGGTGTCGAGCGCTGGGTCAGCGCTCGACCTCCCCGCGGATGAACGCCTCGACGCCGGCGCGGCCGATGTCGTCCGGCCGCTGCACGGGCGGGGACTTCATGAGGTACGACGACGCGGAGATCAGCGCACCGCCGACGCCACGGTCCTTGGCGATCTTGGCGGCCCGGATGGCGTCGATGATGATGCCGGCCGAGTTCGGGGAATCCCAGACCTCGAGCTTGTACTCCATGTTCAGCGGGACATCGCCGAACGCGCGGCCCTCGAGCCGGACGTAGGCCCACTTGCGGTCGTCCAGCCACTGGACGTAGTCGGACGGGCCGATGTGGACGTTCCGCGCGCCGAGGTCGCGCTCGATGTTCGAGGTGACGGCCTGCGTCTTGGAGACCTTCTTGGACTCCAGCCGGTCGCGCTCGAGCATGTTCTTGAAGTCCATGTTGCCGCCGACGTTGAGCTGGTAGGTGCGGTCCAGCTGCACTCCGCGGTCCTCGAACAGCTTGGCCAGCACGCGGTGCGTGATGGTCGCGCCGACCTGCGACTTGATGTCGTCACCGATGATCGGGACGCCCGCCGCCTCGAACTTCGCGGCCCACTCCGGGTCGCTGGCGATGAAGACCGGCAGCGCGTTCACGAAGGCCACGCCGGCGTCGATCGCACACTGCGCGTAGTACTTGTCGGCGACCTCGGAGCCCACCGGGAGGTAGGACACCAGGACGTCGACCTCGGCCGCGCGCAGGGCCGCGACGATGTCGACCGGCTCCGCGTCGGACTCCTCGATGGTCTCGCGGTAGTACTTGCCGAGACCGTCGTTGGTGACGCCGCGCTGCACGGTCACGCCGAGCGGCGGGACCTCGGCGAACTTGATGGTGTTGTTCTCACTCGCGACGATCGCCTCGGACAGGTCGAAGCCGACCTTCTTGGCGTCGACGTCGAACGCGGCGACGAACTCGACGTCGCGGACGTGGTAGTCCCCGAACATCACATGCATCAGACCCGGGACGGTGCCGTTCGGGTCGGCGTCGGCGTAGTACTGGACACCCTGCACCAGGGAGGCGGCGCAGTTGCCTACGCCGACGATGGCGACGCGGACGGATCCCATGCGTTGCTCCTTCTTGTAGTCGTGCTGGTTCGGACGTTGGTTCGGACGTTGGTTCGGACGTTGGTTCGGACGTTGGTTCGGTTGGTCGTGCGCAGTGCTCATGCGGTCGGGTCCTTCGGGGTACGGCGTTCGGTCTCGATCAGCTCGTTGAGCCAGCGCACCTCGCGCTCGGCGGCGTCCAGTCCGTGCTGCTGGAGGGCCATGGTGTAGCCGTCCATCCGGTCGCGGGCCCGTCCGGCGGCGGACCTGACGTTGTCCAGCCGCTCCTCGAGCCGGGTCCGGCGGCCCTCCAGGATCCGCAGCCGCACGGCGGCGTCGGTCCGGGAGAAGAACGCGAACCGGACGTCGAAGCTGTCGTCCTCCCAGGCGGCCGGACCGGCCTCGGTGAGCAGCTCCTGGAACCGCTCCTTGCCCTCGGCGGTGAGCTCGTAGACGATCCGGGCCCGCCCGCCCGTCGAAGGGGCGTCGGCCGCGGCGCTGGCCACGATCCAGCCCCGCGCGACCAGGTCCTTGAGGCAGGGGTAGAGCGTGCCGTAGGACAGGGCCCGGAAGGCGCCGAGCACGGCGTTCAGCCGCTTGCGCAGCTCGTAACCGTGCATCGGGCTCTCGTGCAGCAGGCCCAGGACGGCCAGGTCGAGCACGCCGCCTCGTCGGCTCACCGCGCTCACCTGACCTTTCGATGTATCGGTGCGATATATCTGCGGTGACCCTACGCCATGAATGGGAGAGCGCCAAACCGCGCCGTACCCTGGTCCGATGCCCGCCCGCTCCTCGCTGCGCCCGCCCCAGGCGACGGTCGGCGTGCGCTCGTTCGTGGACTACGCCCTGGTCCGGCAGGCGACGCTGCACGACCTGCGCAGTGGCTACGTGACCACCACCGACGTCTGCGACCCGCACCCGGACCTGATCCGGGCCGCCCTGCACCACGGGGAGCCGAGCACGCGCAGCTGCCCGGTCTGCCGGCGCGGCGACGCCGGCGTCGACCGGCTCGACCCGAGGCTCGGGATCAACGGCGGTCCCGGCCTCCCTGGCGCGGGCGGGCTGGTCTTCCTGCGCTACGCGTACGGCGAGGAGCTGGGCCAGTTCAGCGGCCGGATCAAGGACCAGGCCGAGATCGCCGAGCTCTCCCGGGAGTCCGGAGATGTGAAGGTCTACGTCGTCGAGGTGTGCATCTCGTGCGGTTGGAACCACCTGGTCGCGTCGTACGTCGTGGGAGACGGTCAACCGCGTCGGGCACCTCGCCGCCAGCGGACCGTCGAAGACGAATGGGGCACGTGACGCAGTGCGGCGATTTGTGGACTATCCACGGCAGGACAAGACCGGCGTACGACGATGGCTGCCGTCGTGGAAACTGTTGCTGGGCACCGGCTTTGCCGGTCTCTGCGTGCTGATCATCGTCTTCGGCATCATCTACCGGCTGACCACGATCCCCCAGCCGAACCAGCTGGCCCAGGCCCAGACCTCGGTCGTCTACTTCTCCGACGGCAAGACCGAGCTGGGCCGCTTCCAGGAGGTCAACCGGACGTCGGTGCCGCTGAGCCAGGTCCCCGTCGTGGTGCAGCACGAGGTCGTCTCGGCCGAGGACCGGAGCTTCTACACGAACAAGGGGATCGACCCCAAGGGCATCCTGCGGGCGGCCTGGACCGACCTGCACGGCGGCGCGGTGCAGGGCGGGTCGACCATCACCCAGCAGTACGTCAAGAACTACTTCCTGACCCAGGACCGGACGGCCTCGCGCAAGTTCAAGGAGTTCTTCATCTCGATCAAGATCGACCGCTCGACCGACAAGAGCGCGATCATGCAGGACTACCTGAACACCATCTACTTCGGCCGCGGCGCCTACGGCATCGAGGCCGCGAGCAAGGCGTACTTCGACAAGGACGTCAGCCAGCTGAACGCGGCCGAGGGCGCGGTCCTGGCCAGCGTGATCCGGGCGCCGGCGCTCTACGACCCGGCCCTGAACAAGGGCAACGCGACGGCCCGCTGGAACTACGTCCTGGACGGCATGGTCAAGGGCAGCTGGCTGAGCCAGGCCCAGGTCGACGCGCTGAAGTACCCGGCCGTCGCCAAGCGCAAGGTCGCCGGCAACGCGGGCGGCCCCAACGGCTACCTGCTGGACGTCGCCCGGCGCGAGGTCGAGTCCAAGCTGCACCTGACCGACAGTGACATCGACCGCGGCGGCCTGCGGATCGTCACGACCTTCAACCAGGCCGACCAGCAGGCGGCGGTCGACGCGATCAAGGCCAAGATGCCGACGACCCACGCCAAGGGGGTCCGGGTCGGTCTGGTCTCGATCCGGCCCGGCAACGGCGCCGTCGTCGCGATGTACGGCGGTCCGGACTCGGTCAAGCAGCCGTTCAACGCGGCGACCCAGTCGACGATGCAGGCCGGGTCGACCTTCAAGCCGTTCGCCCTGATCACGGCGCTGAACCAGGGGATCAGCCTGAAGTCCCGGTTCAGCGGCTCGAGCCCGAAGAAGGTCAAGGGCTTCAGCCGGCCGGTCGTGAACTTCGGCGGCGAGCAGTTCGGCGACATCGACCTGGTCAAGGCGACCGAGGACTCGGTCAACACCGTCTACGCCCAGCTGAACGCGAAGGTCGGTCCGGCCAAGACCCGCGAGACGGCGATCGCCGCCGGACTGCCGGACACCACGGCTGGCCTCACCACGAACCCCGCCAACGTGCTGGGGACGGCGTCGCCGCACGTGGTCGACATGGCCGACGCGTACGCAACCATTGCGGCCCAGGGCATCCACGCGGATCCGTACACCGTCGCCCGGGTCACCAGCACCGACGGGCGGGTCGACTACAAGGCCAAGCCGGTGACCAAGCGCGTCTTCGACCCCGACGTCATGGCCGACACGACGTTCGCGATGTCCAAGGTGGTCCAGTCCGGGACCGGCCAGCGCGCGAACTTCGGGCGGCCCGCGGCCGGCAAGACCGGGACGACGACGAACAACGTGTCCGGCTGGTTCGACGGCTTCACCCCGCAGCTCGCCACCGCGGTCGGGATGTACCGCAACAGCAAGACCGGCAAGGTCCTCTCCCTGAACGGCCTCGGCGGCCGGAGCCAGGTGCAGGGCGCGACCTTCTCGGTGCCGATCTGGCGGGCGTACATGGAGACGGCCATGAAGGGGCTCCCGGTCAAGGACTTCCCGGCCCGCGCGGACAGCGGCACGCCGATCAACCCGGCACCGACCCACACCGCGACCCCCACCTCCACGGCGACGGCGACGGCGACCCCGACGAGGACGCCGACCGGCAGCCCCACAGGCAGCCCGACCGGCTCGCCCACCGGGTCGCCGACCGGCACCACCACGCCGAGCGGGTCGCCGACCAAGAAACAGGGCGCCCCGGCCGCTGGTGCGGGCCCGGACCCCGGCGGCAGTGGATGATGCCGGGGTGAGTTCGCAGGACGGCCGGTACGACGACGGCGAGGACGGCGACGACGGGTACGACGGGGGCGACGGCGACGGCGGCGGCGGCGGCGACCGAGCGGTCGGTGTCGTGACCCGGACGATGGTGTCGCCGTCCCGCGAGGACCCGGTCGTGGCCGCGGCCAGCGAGGTGGTCGGCGGGCCGGCCGGGCGGCGGGTGGCTCCGGGCCGCAGGGGCTGGTGGAACGTCGCCCGGATCCTGGTCGTCCTGTCGATGGTGATGCTCTCGCTCGCGGTCGTGGAGAAGCAGCACTGCCGCTCCTCCGGCTGGTCGACGCCGGACATGTTCTTCCACGCCTGCTACAGCGACCTGCCGGTCGTCTACGAGCAGTCCGGGCTGGCCGCGGGGCAGGCGCCGTACGCCGCGGCCTCGCACGCGCACTACCTGCAGCAGCCCGTGCTCACCGGCCTGTCGATGTGGGCGGTGGCCAAGGCCGTGCCGCACGGCCGGCTGGTCGCGCAGGACCGGTGGTACTTCGACATCTGGACCCTCGTCGTCGGTGGCTGCCTGGTCGCGCTGGTGCTGGTGACGGCGGCGAGCGCGCGGGGACGGCCGTGGGACGCGGCCCACGTCGCGCTGAGCCCGCTGCTGATCCCGCTGGCCCTCGTCTCCCCGGACCTGCTGGGCGTCGCGTTGGCCTCGGCCGGCCTGCTGGCCTGGGGCCGGAGCCGGCCGATCCTGGCGGGGGTCCTGCTCGGGGCGGCGATCACGGCGCGGACCTATCCGATCCTGCTCGTCCTCGTCCTCGGCCTGCTGGCCCTGCGGGCCGGCCGCCTGCGGGAGTGGGCCGCGACCGCCGGCGCGGCGATCGTCGCGGTCGCGGTCATCGCGCTGCCGTGGCTGGCCGCGAACCCGGCCGGCGTGACTGCGACGTACGACGGCTGGCGGGACTCCCTCGCGGGCTACGGCTCGCCCTGGCTGATCCCCGGGATCTGGGGCCCGGACCCGCAGCTGCACGGCCGGTCCTTCCCCGGCTTCCTCACCCACGCGCTCTCGGCCGGCTCGGTGACCCGGCTGGCGGCGGTCGGGTGGGTGGTCGCCCTGCTGGCCGGCGCGGTGCTGACGCTGGGTGCGCCGCGGCGACCTCGGGTCGCGCAGGTGGCGCTGGTCGTCGTCGGCATCGTGCTGCTGACCGGCAAGTCGTTCCCCGTCCAGTCCTCGCTCTGGCTGCTGCCGCTGGTCGCACTGGCCCTTCCACACTGGCGCGATCACCTGATCTGGTTCGTCGGCGAGGCGGCGTACTTCGTCGGGGTGTGGCTCTACGCCGCGAGCATCTCGACGCCGACCCGGGGGCTGCCCGGGCGCGGCTACGTCTGGCTGCTGGCCTTCCGGCTGGCGGTCGTGGCCTGGCTGGTGTTCCGCACCTGGCGGGAGGCCTGGCGACCGGAGCTGGACGTGGTCCGCAGCCCGGACCCGGACGCGATCGCCTCGCTCGACGCGGCGGCCGCCGCGGCGGCGGGCGGCGGTGACCTGTCCTACGAGGACGATCCGCTCGGTGGGCCGCTGGACGGCGCACCCGACCGCCTGATCGTCCGGATCGCCTGACCTTCGTGCTGACCCTCGTGCCGGATCCTCGTGCCGACTGGTCGCGGACCGGTGTTGTCCACAGGCGATTTCGTGGGTGACGGTCGGCGCCGGTAGCCTGGGCCCTCGCACCAGAGCACGGCAGGCACGATAGGCACGACAGCACTGCATGACCCTCCTGTCACGGAGAGACCGTGACCGCCTAGTCCAGAGGAGGTGGGTGTCAACATGCGTGAGTACGAACTGATGGTGATCCTCGACCCCGAGCTCGAGGAGCGCACCGTCGCTCCCAGCCTCGACCGGTTCCTGAACGTCGTCCGGCAGGGTGGTGGCTCGGTCGAGAACGTCGACATCTGGGGCCGTCGCCGGCTGGCCTACGACATCAACAAGAAGTCCGAGGGCATCTACGCCGTGGTCAACATGACCGCGACGCCCGACGTGGCCAAGGAGCTGGACCGCCAGCTCGGCCTCAACGAGTCGGTGCTGCGGACCAAGCTGATCCGTCCCGGAGCCCACTGATGGCTGGCGACACGGTCATCACCGTCGTCGGCAACCTGACCGGCGACCCCGAGCTGCGCTTCACCCCATCCGGTGCGGCTGTCGCGAACTTCACCGTGGCCTCCACGCCGCGGGCGTTCGACCGGCAGAGCAACGAGTGGAAGGACCAGGAGACGCTGTTCATGCGTTGCTCGGTCTGGCGTGAGGCGGCGGAGAACATCGCCGAGTCCCTCGTCCGGGGCAACCGGGTCGTCGTCACGGGCCGGCTGAAGAGCCGCTCGTACGAGACCAAGGAGGGCGAGAAGCGCACCGTCATGGAGCTCGAGGTCGACGAGGTCGGCCCGTCCCTGCGCTACGCCACGGCCAAGGTCAACCGCACCCAGCGCTCCGGCGGCGGCGGCGGCCAGGGTGGCGGCGGTCAGGGCGGCGGCTGGAACTCCCCCGGCGGCGGCTCCGGCGGTCCTGGTGGCCCCGGTGGCTCCGGTGGCGGCGGCTCGAGCTCCGGCGAGGACCCCTGGGCCACCGGCCCGTCCGGTGGCTCCGGTGGCGGCGGCGGTTCGTCCTACGACGAGCCCCCCTTCTAGACCCCTTTCGTATCAACCCATCCCAGGGTTTGTCCCCTGGGCTCCTGAGGAGGAGCACCACGATGGCGAAGCCAATCGTCCGCAAGCCGAAGAAGAAGCAGAACCCGTTGAAGGCCGCCAAGATCGAGGCCGTCGACTACAAGGACACCGCGCTGCTGCGCAAGTTCATCTCCGACCGCGGCAAGATCCGCGCGCGCCGGGTCACCGGTGTCACCGTGCAGGAGCAGCGACAGATCGCGAAGGCGGTCAAGAACGCCCGCGAGATGGCGCTGCTGCCCTACTCCAGCTCGGCCCGCTGAGGAGGCCCTGGCGATGAAGCTCATTCTGACCCAAGAGGTGACCGGGCTCGGCACGCCGGGTGACGTGGTCGAGGTCAAGGACGGCTACGCGCGCAACTTCCTGATGCCGCGCTCGCTGGCCGTCGCCTGGACCAAGGGCGGCGAGAAGCAGGTCGCCTCGATCCAGAAGGCGCGGGGCGCTCGCGAGATCAAGACGCTCGACGAGGCGCAGGCGGTCAAGGCGCTGCTGGAGAGCAAGCCGGTCACGCTGTCGGCCAAGGCCGGGGCGTCCGGCCGGCTGTTCGGTGCCGTCACGCCGGCCGACATCGCGTCCGCGGTCTCGGCCGCCGGGGGCCCGTCCCTGGACCGCCGCAAGATCGAGCTGGCCCAGCCGGTGAAGTCGGTCGGCAGCCACCAGCTCAGCGTGCACCTGCACGAGGGCGTCAAGGCCACGGTGACCCTCGAGGTCGTCGCGGGCTGATCCCCGCCGTACCCGGCCCGGTGCTCCCACCCGGCCGCCGTACTCCACTCCGGCCGGTGAATCCGCTCCTTCGGGGGCCGGTTCACCGGCCGAGCTGGAGTACGGGCCGAGGGCGCCGCCGTGAGCTGGTAGCAGCGGCCGTCCAGCCGGCCGGGTACGCCTAGCGGGTCGCGCCGGTCACCAGCCACGCATCGCCCCGAGCCCGCCAGCCCAGCGCCGCACCCCGGATCAGCATCCAGCCGGTGAACGCCCACCACAGGGCGGCCACGTCGCCCGCGCGGGCGTGCACGACGAGGGCCAACGGCAGGTACGCCGCGAAGATCGCCAGCTGCATCCAGGCCAGCCACCGGGCATCGCCCGCGCCGATCAGGACGCCGTCCAGGACGAAGACCCACCCCGACAGCGGCTGCCCGATCGCCACCACGACGAGCCCACCCGCCAACGCCGTTCGCACCTGCGGGTCGCTGGTGAAGGCGAGCGGCAGGACCCGGTGCAGAGCGAGGATCAGCCCGCCGAGGACGACGCCGAACGCCGTACCCCACCACAGCATCAGCCGGGTGGCCGACCGGGCTCCGGCCACGTCGCCGGCTCCCAGGTACCTCCCGGTGAGGGCTTGCCCGGCGATCGCGAGTGCGTCGAGGGCGAACGCGAGCGTCGTCCAGATCGTCGAGGAGACCTGGTACGCCGCGAGGGAGACCACGCCCAGCCCGGCCGCGACCCACGTGGTCACCAGGATGGTGGCTCGCAGCGAGAGCGTCCGGACAAGGAGCGGCAGACCCTCGCGGGCGGCGCTCAGCACGCGCGTCGGGTGGGCCCGCAGGACGGCGCCCTCCCGCTCGGCCAGCCGGACCACGACCAGGACGAGGGTGACGGCCATCGCGGCTTGGGCCAGCGCGGTGCCGAGCGCCGACCCCGCGATGCCCAGGCCGGCGCCGTAGACGAGCGTCACGTTGAGGACCACGTTGACCGGGAAGCCGACCAGCGCGACGACCAGCGGCGTCCGGGTGTCCTGCAGGCCGCGCAGGACGCCGGTCGCGGCGAAGTTCAGGAGCATCGCCGGCACGGACGCCGCGCTGATCCGCAGGTAGGTCGTGGCCGGGTGCAGCACCGCGCCGTCGGCGCCGAGCGCGGACGCCAGCGGCCCGGCCAGCGCCAGCATGGCCAGGCCGGCCGCGAGCCCGATGGCGAGCGCGAGCCAGAGCCCGTCGACACCGATGCTCATCGCCCCGAGCCGGTCCCCCGCGCCGAGCCGGCGGGCCACTGCGCCGGTGGTGCCGTACGCGAGGAAGACGAACACGCTGGCGCTCGCGCCGAGCGCGGCGGCCGCGATGCCCAGGGCGGCCAGCGGCACCGTGCCCAGGTGGCCGACGACGACCGAGTCGGCGAGCAGGAACACCGGCTCGGCCACGAGGGTCACGAACGCGGGCACGGCCAGCCGCAGCACCTCGCGGGCGTCACCCCGCCGGGCCTGATCACCGGCGCGGCGGCGCGACCACATGCTGGACAACATCGCGAGTTTCTCTCCTCCACACCCGGTGGACGAGGCTAGAGCAACGCCCCAGCACGAGGAGTGCCGCGGGGACCCGCCGGTGGCCGCGGGTCCCCGCGGTTACCCCCAGGTCGTCCACACGTCGTACCCAGGCGACCGGCGCTCGTCCACAGGCGAACGGGTGGTCGTCCACCGCGGGCGCACAGGGGGACCTTGGCCCGGGTGGGCCCGCTCTCCTAGGTTCTCCAGGGCCGGGCGGATGAGTTCTCGGCTCGGGGCTGTCGGTGGGCCATGCGAACGTGTGTTCGACGGCCGACCGGTCGCGGGGAGCTCAAAGGAGCAACGTGTCGCTGGCGCAGATCGGGGTGGACTTCTCCGGGGCCTCCGGGCCGCCCGAGGGTCCAGGGGAGGCCTTCGACCGTACGCCGCCGCAGGACGTCCTCGCGGAGCAGAGCGTCCTCGGCGGCATGATGCTGTCCAAGGACGCGATCGCCGACGTCGTGGAGACGCTGCGCGGCGCGGACTTCTACCGGCCGGCCCACGAGACGATCTTCGAGGCGGTCCTGGACCTGTACGGCCGGGGGGAGCCGGCCGACGCGGTCACCGTCGCCGACGAGCTGACCAAGCGGGGCGACCTGACCCGGATCGGTGGCACGGCCTACCTGCACACGCTGATCTCGGGCGTGCCGACCGCTGCCAACGCGGGCTACTACGCGCAGATCGTCCGCGAGCGCGCGGTGCTGCGCCGGCTGGTCGAGGCCGGTACCCGCATCGTGCAGCTGGGCTACGCAGCGACCGGCGGTGACGTCGACGACCTGGTCAACGCCGCGCAGTCCGAGGTCTACGCCGTCACGGAGCGGCGCACGTCGGAGGACTACCTCCCGATCGGCGCGATCATCGAGGGGACCGTCGACGAGATCGAGGCCGCCGGCCATCGCGACGGCACGATGGCCGGCGTACCAACGGGTTTCGCCGATCTCGACCGGCTGACCCACGGCCTGCACCCCGGTCAGATGATCGTCCTCGCGGCCCGCCCCGCCATCGGGAAGTCGACGCTGGGACTGGACATCGCGCGGTCGGCGTCGATCAAGCACGGGATGACCTCGGTGATCTTCAGCCTGGAGATGAGCCGGACCGAGATCACGATGCGCCTGCTGTCGGCCGAGGCCCGGATCCCGCTGCAGAAGCTGCGCCAGGGCAAGCTCGACGACAGCGACTGGACCAAGATGGCCCGGACGATGGGCGAGCTGACCGATGCACCGCTCTTCATCGACGACTCCCCGAACATGTCGCTGATGGAGATCCGGGCCAAGTGCCGGAGGCTCAAGCAGCGGCACGACCTGAAGCTCGTGATCATCGACTACCTGCAGCTGATGCAGAGCGGCAAGCGGGTGGAGTCGCGCCAGCAGGAGGTCTCGGAGTTCTCCCGCGCGCTCAAGCTGCTGGCCAAGGAGCTCGAGGTGCCGGTCATCGCGATCTCGCAGCTGAACCGAGGCGCCGAGGCCCGCACCGACAAGAAGCCGATGATGTCCGACCTGCGCGAGTCCGGCTGCCTGACCGCGGACACCAAGGTGCTCCGAGCCGACACGGGTGCGGAGACGACGCTCGGGGCGTTGCACGCCAGCGGCGCGCGCGACGTGCCGGTCTGGTCGCTCGACGACTCGCTGCGCTACGTCCGGCGCCACCTGACCCACGTGTTCCCGACCGGTGTGCGGCCGGTCTTCCGGGTCCGGCTGGCGTCCGGCCGGAGCGTCCGCGCGACGGCCAACCACCCGTTCCTCACCTACGAGGGCTGGGCCGCGCTGGAGTCGCTGCGGCCTGGGTCGAGGGTCGCCGTGCCGCGGCACGTGCCCGCGCCGGAGCTGACGACGGTCTGGGACGACTCGAAGGTCGCCGCCGCCGCCGAGACCCTCGCCGAGGAGCTGCTCGGGATGAGCACGACGCTGCTGGGGGTCCCGGCCCGGGTGGCCTCCCTGCCGAAGCAGCAGATCGCGACCTTCCTGCGGCACCTGTGGTCGCTCGCCGGGTCGGTGTCGCTGGACCCGGGCGGCGACCGCGGGCGGGTCCGCCTGTGCGGCGTACGGCGTGAGGGCCTGGACAACGTCGCTCGACTGTTGCTGCGGTTCGGCATCTCGAGCGATCTCGGGGATTCCGGGGTCCCGACCGACCGGTCCTACGGGTCGGTCGGGACCCCGGAATGGGCACTGGCCATCAGCGGGGTGGACGACCAGCGCCGGTTCCTGTCCGAGATCGGCGTGCACGGCACCGACAGCGTGGACGCGATGCTCCTGCTCGACGCCGTGCGCTCGGCCAGCGCGCCCCGACCCCAGTCCGAGCTGGCCTCGCAGCGGGTCTGGCACACCGTCCACGAGGTCCTGCTGCAGGAGTCCGACCAGCTGGTGTCAGCGGGGGTCTCGGCCGGTACGGCGGACGGGCCGCGCGCGGCCGGGCCGGCCCTGGCCCGACCGGAGCACGCGGCGATGGTGCGCCGGCACCCGATCGGCCGGGTGGTCGAGCTGCTCGACGCCGTGGACCTCGACGTCGACGCGGTCAACGACGTGCTGTGGGACCGGGTGGTCTCGGTCCAGCCGGACGGGGTCGAGGAGGTGTACGACGCGACGGTGATCGGGACGCACAACTTCGTCGCCGACGGGGTCGCCGTGCACAACTCGATCGAGCAGGACGCCGACATGGTGATCCTGCTGCACCGCGAGGACGCCTACGAGCGCGAGTCGCCGCGGGCGGGTGAGGCCGACTTCATCGTGGCCAAGCACCGCAACGGGCCGACCGACACGATCACCGTCGCCTTCCAGGGCCACTACAGCCGCTTCGTCGACATGGCCGCGACGTAGCCGAGCCCGTCTCCGGAACGTGATGCCGGTGTGACCGGATCACGACCTCCTCCCGACACGCTGGAAGCCCCTGTCCAGCGTGCCGTCGGAGGTGTCGGATGCTTCGCCGCACGGTGGCCCTCGCCGCGTCCGTGGCCGCGTCCGCCGGCCTGCTCGTCCTGACCTCCTGCACCGCGCCGAGCCATCCGTCGTCGCCGGCGACCAGCAGCCGGACCACCACCAGCCCGGCGCCCGGCGGGACGGCCCCGAGCCTGGCCCCGTCAGCTCCCCTGCCGGCCACGGCGCGCGCCGCATTGGGCAACCTCCGCACGCTCGACCCGTGCAGCCTGGTCGACCTGGCCACGCTGAAGGCGTCGGGCTCGGCGGCCCTCGGCGATCCCCAGTCCCTGGACTACTGCGTCGTGAAGCTCACCGCGCGCAGCGGCCCGGTCGAGCTGCACGTCGGTGAGACGGCCACGACGGCCCAGCTGGCGAGCACCTCGGTCGACGTGCCGGCCCCGAGGAGCACCGAGCGGCTCGAGACCGGGCAGCAGGTGGTGGCCGGGTCCCCCGGGCTCGCCGGCTGCCAGGACGACGTGGCCTTCACCGACGGGGTGGCCCTGCTGGTCAGCGCCGCGCCGGTGGACGGGCCGGCGACCACCGCGACCTGCGCGGCCGCCGACGCGGCCCTTCGTGGCGCGCTCGCGATCATCGCCGCGGCCCGGGTCGCCCATCGGACCTACCCGAAGCACTCGTTAGGGCCGGTCGACGCGTGTACCGCCCTTGCTCCCGACGTGGTGCAGCGCTTCGCCGGGCTGCTGGGGACGAGCCGGTCGGTCACGTCACCGGCCGGGCACCAGTGCGCGTACGGGCGGCTCGGCGCGACGTACGTCTCGCTCGTCCTCGCGGCGGCGTACGCGCGCTTCGACGGCGGCCCCGGGTCCACGACCATGACCGCCGCCAAGCACCAGGTGGTCCTGGTGGCGGAGCAACCGGACGGGCGGCCGGGCGAGTGCATCGGCTACGGCCCGCACATCCCGTTCCCGAGTGGCTCCGGGCAGCCGGCGATGGAGATGGCCGAGCTGCACGTCGCCCTGCCGACCGTGGCCACCGACGAACAGGCGTGCACCCTCGTGCGGACGTTGGCTCCGGCGGTGTTCGCCCGGTTGCCCTAGCCGGCCTTGACGATGGTGAACTCGCGGGACTGCCCGATCGAGATGTAGCTGTCGTCGATCAGCAGCCGCGCGACGTACCGGCCCGGTGGCAGCGGCCAGGCCGCCGAGATCCCCTCGAAGCCGGCCCGGTCCGCGCCGATCGTCAGCGAACCCTCGATCGCGGTCTGCGTGTAGTCGTAGAGCAGGAAGGTCGAGTTGTCGCCGCACCTGCCGTTGGCCTGGCACGGGAAGAGCCCGATCCAGTCCAGGCCGTTGCCCGGCGACTCGGTCCAGCGCACGGTGATCGACTGGCCGACCCGGTACGTCGCCTTGCTGGTCGTGACCGTGGGGTGGTCGCTGGGCCGGTAGACGTAGACCGGCTCCCTGGTGCGGATCCGGGAGCCGCCCCGGTCAGCCAGCACCACGGCGTACCGGCCGGGGGCGAGCCCTCCGACGGCGATCGTGGCCTGACCGAAGGCGACCGCCGGCGTGAGTGAGCGCACCCAGACCTCGTGCCCGGCCGCGGTACGCCGCACCAGGCCGACCCGCTGGTGCCGGCTCCTGCGCCCGTCAGCTGCCACTGCACGGCGATCGTGTCGCCCTGGATGATCCGGCGCTGCTGGGTGGCGGCGAACGGTGTCGGCGCGACGGCCCGGACCGCGAAGGTCGAGACGACACCGCGGTGGTCCGACGGGTACGGCGCCGGCACGGTGACACCGGCGTCCGGGTCGCCGGCCTCGCCGACGACCTGGCTGTCCAGCGTGGTGACGGGGCCGGCGTGCAGGACCCAGTCGATCCGGTCGAGGACCTCGTGGGGGTCGGTCTCCGGGCCGCCTGGTGTCCACGTGAAGCCAGGTGTCGCAACGGGATCCGGGTGGATGTCACGGTAGGAGTCGCCGAAGCCCGCCCGCGCGAACGCGTAGCTGACCGGCCACCGCACCGGGTACGGCACCGCGCTGCGGACCTTCACGACCGCAGCGGTCCAGTCGAGGTAGGACGGGCTGTTGAAGTCGCCGGTCACGAAGATCGGATACCCCTGCGCCTCAAGGCGTTTCAGCGCCCGGAGCTGCGTCTGCATGTACGGCACCCGGAGGGTGTTCTCGAGCTTCAACACGTGCTGGCGGGTGGCGCCGTCCCGCACCTCGTACGGACCGTAGGGTGTCGACGGCAGGTGGAAGTCCGCGACCGCGACGACCCGGCCGGGCGCCGGCTCCACGAAGACGTACATCCCGCCGCTGCCGGGCGGCTCGATGATCGGGTAGCGCGAGATGACGTGAGCGCGCGGCGAGGAGTACCACCCGAGCAGGCCGGCCAGGACGGCTGTGTTGCGCTCGGTCTCCTGCAGTCCGACGACGTCAGCCTTGGCCTTGGTGATGGCGGCCGCGATCCGGTGCAGCGCCCGCGGGCAGCCGTCGGACACGGGGCAGAAGCCGCCGGTCTTCAGGTCGTAGTCGTCGCCGCCGTAGAACATGTTCTGGGTCATGACCGAGAGCCGCACCGACGTCGACGGGCGCGCGCCAGCAGTCGCGGCCGTCATTGCGCCAGCTGCGCTCGTGGGTGTCCGGGCCGCCGCCGCCGGGACCGGCAGCGCCAGGGCCGCCGCGACCATCAGGCCGACGGCGACGCGACGGGGACTCCGCGATGCAGTCATGAGCTGAGGCTGACCCTAGAGTCAGGAACCCCCTCGCGGATAGACCCGGATCCGCTCCCGGGGATGAACACTGAGCGACGATCAGCCCACCGCCCAGGCGTCCTCGCGGATCAGGGGCACGACCGAGCCGTCGGCCCGGATGCCGTCGACGTCGACGCCCGGCCCGCCGATGACGACGTCCGTGTGCACGGCCGAGTAGTTCAGCCCGCGTCCGGCCAGCTCCTCCGGCGCCAGGGCCTGACCGCCGGGGATGCACATCGCGAAGCCCTGCCCCCAGGCCACGTGGCAACCGACGTTCTCGTCGTACAGCGTGTCGTGGAACGTCACGCCCGCGGCGCGGACCCGGGAGGACCCGTCGACGAGCGACACCTCGCCGAGGCTGCGAGCGCCCTCGTCCGAATCCAGCTGGGCCCGAACGGCTTCCGCCCCGGTCCGCGCCTGCACGTCGACCGCGCGGCCGCCCTCGAAGGTGACCACGAGATCCTCGACGACCACGCCGGCGCCGGGCATGACGAGCGGGCGGGTCGTCCGCAGCACACCGTCGGCGCGGGCCCGGTCCGGGCTGGTGAAGACCTCCTCGGTGGGCAGGTTCGGCAGGTAGGCGATGCCGGCCGCCGTCGTCTGGGCGCCACCCACCCAGACCGCCCCCACCGGTAGCCCGGCCGTGAGGTCGGTGCCCTCGCCGTGGTAGCGGACGGCGTCCAGCTCCAGCCCGGTCAGCACGGCGCCGAGACGGCCGAGCCGGTCGGAGTGGGCCCGCCACTCGGCCACGACGTCGTCGCTGTCCAGCCGCATGGCGATCGACACGGCATCCCAGAGGCGTTCGATGTCCGGCTCGCCGAAGACCTGCTCGGCCCACCCGGCATTCGGCGCCGCGACGATGTTCCATGGCACCTCGCCGCCGAGCAGCGCCGCGCGGGAGAGGCCGGCCAGCTCACGCGGGATCAGCACCGTCCGGGCCGGGTCCACGTCGTCGAAGACGTGCGGGTCGGCGTTGCCGGTGAGACGGATCAGCGCGGCGCCGTCCCGGGTCCACGAGCGCACCTGCTCCAGCTCCCAGTCGTACGACGTCGTCAACGCCTCGTCCGGGCCGTGCAGGAGGGCCGCTCGCCGGACCCGGGCGTCGTCGTAGCTCACGACAACCCGCGACGCCCCTGCGAGATAGGCCTTCTCGGCGATGGCCTCCGCGATCGGCGCGTGCGAGAGATCGCCGCGGACGTACACCGGTTGGCCGGGCTGGACGTTGACCCCGATCCGGACGACGAGCTCGGCGTACCGGTCGATCCGGTCCTGGTTGGTGGCGGTGGGTTCGGTCATGTCGGCGACGCTACCCGGGCCGGTCCGGGGCGGCTGGGACACTCTCGGCATGGTCGAAAGGTCAAGCCGAGGGCGGGAGATGCTGGACGAGCTCGAGATCGTCGTGGCGGTTGCTGCGGGCGGTCACGAGGACTGGCCCCAGGTGCGGCTGCTGGTCAACGGCGTCGACCTTGCGCAGGTCACGGACCATCCTGACCATCTCGGGCACGACCCGTCCGAGCTGCTGGAGAGCCCCTCCCCTCTGCTGCCCAGCCCGTGGCGGCGGGTGGCCCTTTACCGGTGCTCCTGCGGTGAGGCCGGCTGCGGCAACCTGACCCCGATGATCGTCCGGCGCGCCGACGGCACCGTCGCCTGGACCGACTTCCGTTCCTATACAGGCGTTTTCGTCGGGGCGACGGTCGAGCAGGACCCCGCCGGCGGCGATCCCCTGCCGGCGCACGACCTCGTCTTCGCCGCTGAGGCGTACGAGCGGGAGGTACGCCGGGCCGTGTCCGACCGGTCCTGGGAGACACCGCCGCGAGTCACCGCGCGACTCGTCCGGGAGGGCCTGCAGCTGCAGCATGACGACCGGCTGGATCAGGCCGGCTACCGGCTCCAGGGGGTCTGGCCGAGCCGGACGGACCCCAACGCGGTCCTGATCGATCTGCGCCGCCGGGGCGCCGACCTGATCTGGCGCCAGGAGATCGCCCACATCAGCGCGAGCGGCGTGACCGCGCAGGAGCGGGCCGAGCAGATGACTGACGCCCTGTGGGGCGTGCCCGTGCGGGGCTGGGCGGTCGCCTTTCCGTGGCGGGCCTAGGTCTGACCCTCGGGACCAGTCACTCGCCGGGCTAGGACTTCGGCGCGGCGGCCTTGGCCTGGGCTTTGGCCTGGGCCTTGGCCAGCCGCTTGGCCTCGCGGACGAGCTGCAGCGACTCGGGGTCGACGATGTCCGCGACGCTGACGAAGGTGCCGGGCCGGCCGTAGCCGCCGGCGGCCTTCTCCCACCCCGGCGGCCGGACGTCGAACCGCTTGCCCAGCAGGGCCACGAAGATCGACGACTTCTGCTCACCGAACCCGGGCAGCGCGCCGATCGAGGCCTTCAGCTCCGCGCCCGTCGAGGCCGCGGCGTACATCGTGCTGGCCTCGCCGCCGTAGTCCCGGACCAGCACCTGGCACACGCCCTGGACCCGGCCGGCCATCGAGCCCGGGAACCGGTGCACCGCCGGTGGTTTCGCGCACAGAGCGGCGAACTCGTCGGGGTCGGCCGCGGCGATGGCGGCGACCTGCAGGGTGCCCCCCATGCGCTCGGCGATCACGGCCGGCCCGGTGAAGGCCTTCTCCATCGTGACCTGCTGATCGAGCACCATGCCGATGAGGACGGCGTTCGGGTCACTCGCGAGCAGCTGGTCGGCGACCGGGTTGCCGGTCAGGTAGAAGTCGCCCATGCCGACCACCCTGGCACAGCGGGCAAACGCGATGAGTTGTCAGGCCGTCCGGGCGCTGGGGCGCCCGGAGGGACTGACACGTCGCGCACCTCAGCGAGGCGTCTCCGTCCCCGGCGCGAACGGCGCACCGTGACCCGGCACGATCGAGGCCGGCCCCAGGGCGAGGACCAGGTCGCGCGACCGGCGCAGCTCCGCGGCGTCGGTGGCGTAAGGGTCCTCGAGCGGCCCGTCCACGCTCCACCACAGGTGGGTGCAGACCACGAGCCCCCCGTCGGTGTCGACGACCGTGGTCACGTCCTGCGGCGTGTGCCCGGGCGTCAGCAGCAGCCGGACCGACGGCGACAGCAGTGAGGCGCCGTCCTCGAACTCGCGGTCGATCCACTCGTCGTCCACGTACGTCGCCTGGAAGTCGTGCACCCGGGCCGACCGGAAGAGCGCCGCATTCACGGTGTGGTCCGGGTGGTGGTGGCTGAAGATCACGTCGGTGACCTGCTCCGGCTCGACCCCGAGCTCGGCGAGCGGGTCCAGGATCCGGTCGCGCGAGGCCACCATGCCCGGGTCGAGCACCGCCACCAGGTCGCCCTCCCGGATCAGGACGACGGTCCCGGCCACCCGGTCGCCGACATATCCCTCGGTCAGCACGTCCAGCTGTGCCCTCATCGCGCTCACCAATCCTCGCTCGACGGCGTCGGCGCTGCATCCGGCGACGCGCCCGGCGATGCGCCGCGAGGTGGAGCGTAGGAGCCTGGCCCACTCCTGACTAGAGCCTGGGCCCGGGCGCGATAATCCACGCCATGACCACGGCAGGGGACGAGCAGAGCGGTCCGGACGGCGACTGGTTGCAGGACGCGAGCCTGTTCACCGCGTGGCAGCGGGCGATGACGGGCGACCTGGCGTCGTTCACCATCCCGGGGCACAAGCGGCGGGCGCACGAGGTCGCGCCGGCGCTCGGCCCGTTCTTCGACGCCGACATCCCCCTGTACGGCGGCCTCGACACGGTCAAGCTCGACGCCGGGGCTGTCGCGGCCGCCGAGGCGGTCGGCGCGGCGTTCTGGGGCGCCGACTGGTGCCGCTACTCCACCGGTGGGTCGACCCACGCCAACCAGGCCGTCGCCCTCGCCGTCGGGCGGCCCGGTGACCCGGTGCTCGTCGCGCGCAACGCGCATCGCAGCACCGTCACCGGCCTGGTCATGGCCGGCCTGGACCCGGTCTGGCTGCCGTCCCTGATCGACCAGACCCTCGGCGTACCAACGGGTTTGGATCTCACCGCCGTCGAGGCGGCCCTCGACGCGCATCCCGATGCCCGGGCAGTCTTCTGCGTGGAGCCGGGCTACCTCGGGACGATCAGCGACCTCCCGGCGGTCATCGACCTGGCTCATCATCGGGGCGTGGCCGTCGTGGTGGACCAGGCGTGGGGCGCACACCTCGGTGTGCATCCGGACTACCCGCGACACGCCATCGCGCTGGGTGCGGACGCCATGGTGATGAGCGCGCACAAGACCCTCAGCGCCTGGAGCCAGGCCTCGATCGTCGTGGCCCGGACCGAGCGGCTGGACCGCGACCGGCTCGAGCGCGGCTTCGAGGCCGGGTTCACCACCAGCCCCTCGGGCACCGTCCTGGCCAGTGCGGACGTGGCTCGAGCGCTGATCGCCAGCGCGACCGGCCGGGGCCTGATCGAGCGGATGACCGGGCTGGTTGCCGGGGTGCGCTTTGACCTGGCGGCGGCCGGTGTGAGGACCCTGGAGCCCGCGGCGTTCGGCCCCGGCCGCTACGACCCGGCCAAGCTGGTGGTGCTGCTGGCACCGTCCGGCCATGACGGCCTGGTCCTGGAGCGCCATCTGCAGGCCGACGGCATCCCGCTCGAGATGGCCGACCGCGACACCCTCGTGCCCATCGTCAGCCTGATGGACCCGCCGGAAACCGTTGCGCGACTGCGCGACTCGCTGCTGGAGGGGCTGAGCCGGCAGGATCCGCGGCCACGACCGGTGGTGGCCGCTGCGCAGTGGGTGATGACGGCACCCCGGGCGATGACCCCGCGGGCGGCGTTCTTCGCACCGCACCTGACCCTGCCCGCGAGCGAAGCGATCGGCCGGGTCAGCGCCGAGCTGATCGCGCCCTACCCGCCGGGCATCCCCGTCGTCGTGCCCGGAGAGGTGCTCACCCGCGAGGTCGTGGCTGCCCTGCACCGGGCCGGTGCCGAGGGCGTCCGGATCGCGTACGCCGCTGATCCCGCCCTCGGCACCTTCCAGGTCGTCGCCTGAGCTCAGGTGGTGACCAGCGCCTCGGCCGCGCCGTCGGCCTCGACCTCGTCGACCGCGTCGGCCGCCGCATCGGGACCGGCCGTCGCGTGCCGGGCCGGCAGGAACAGCAGGGCGGCCGTCGCGGCGACGAAGCAGGCCCCGGCCGAGACCAGGGACCCGGCCACGACACCGTCCAGGAACGACTGCCGGACCACCTCGGCCGCTTGCGCCGCAGCGGAACCGGGCAGCGAGAGGGCCACCTGCAGCCCGCCGACCACGGAGTCGGAGGCCTGGGCCAGACCCGCGACCGGGACGTGCAGCGGCGTGAGGCCGTCGACCACGCGAGGTCCGTAGACGGTGCTGAGGGTGGAGCCGACGACCGCGACGCCCATGGTGCCGCCGATCTCGCGGACCGTGTCGTTGACTGCGGACCCGGCGCCGGCCTGGCTGAGCGGGAGCGCACCCATGATCGCCTCCGTGGCCGGGCTCACCGAGAGGCCGAGGCCGGCCGACATGAGAACCATCGAGATCACGATCCGCCCCCAGTACGCCGTCTCGAGACCGGTCGTGGACGCCACGACGAAGCCGGCGGACATGATCAGCAGGCCACCCGCGACGACCAGCTTGGTGCCGATCCTCTGCATCAGCACGATGGCCAGCGGCGAGACTGCGCCGATCACCACGGCGAACGGCAGGGTGGCGACGCCGGCTCGGAGCGTGGTGTAGCCGCGGACGACCTGGAAGTACTGCGTGATCATGAAGATGAAGCCGAAGAGGCCGAAGAACGCCAGCGCGATCGCCCCGCTCGCGGCCGAGAACCGCGGGTTGCGGAACAGTCGCATGTCCAGCAGCGGGTCGCGCCGCCGCAGCTCCCAGACGACAAAGCCCGCGAGCGCCACGGCTGACGCGGCGTACCCCAGGGTCGTCGCTGCGGACGCCCAGCCGTGCCGCGGTGCCTCGATGGTGGTCCAGACCAGCAGGCCGACCCCGGCCACCGAGCCCACGGCCCCGACCGGGTCGAACCGGCCCGGCTCGCTGTCGCGCGCCTCCGGCAGCAGGCGTACGCCGGCGAGCAGCGCGACCGCCGCGAAGGGCACGTTGACCCACAGCACCGACCCCCACGAGAAGTGCTCCAGCAGCAGGCCGCCCGTCACCGGCCCCAGCGCGACGGCCAGGCCGGTGACCGCCGACCAGATGCCGATCGCCGCGGCCCGCTCCTTGCGGTCGGTGAAGGTCGAGGTCAGCAGGGCGAGGGTCGCGGGGTAGATCAGAGCCGCTGCGGCGCCCATCACGGCCCGGCCCACGATCAGCTCGTCGACCGTGGACGAGAACGACGCGAGCAGCGAGGCGAGGGCGAAGCCGACGATGCCGGCCTGCAGCATCCGGCGCCGTCCGAGCCGGTCGCCCAGGTGCCCACCGAGCAGGAGCAGGCCGGCGAAGACCAGCGCGTACGCGTCGACGACCCACTGCAGCTGGCTGGTCGAGGCCGACAGCTCGCGGCTGATCGACGGCAGCGCGACGTTGACGATGGTGTTGTCGATGCTGACCAGCAGGACCGACAGGCAGAGGACGCCGAGGATCCACCAGCGGCGTTCGTGGGTGTTGCTCATGACCCGGCTCCTCGGTGTTGTCGTCGTACGGAGTTGTCGTCGCACCAGCCTGTTGTAGTACGACGTTCTACCTTTGTGGAACAGCGTGCTACAACGCCCGTGGACCTGTCAAGATGTCTCCCGTGCCTCCTCGTCGACCCACCCCGGCGCCGGCCCCGGCGCCGCCCGCCCGCGCCCGGACTCCGAGCCAGGACGTCGAGCAGGCGCTGCTCGAGGCGGCCGAGGCGGTGCTCGCTCGCGAGGGCCTGGCCGCCGTCACCGTGCGGGCGGTGGCGGCCGAGGCTGGGGTCGCCCCGATGGGCGTCTACAACCGGTTCGGCAGCAAGGACGGCTTGATCGAGGCGCTGGTGATGCGCTCGTTCGACCTGCTGCGCGAGGCCGTGCAGGGGAGTGACGACGAGCCGGATCCGATCCGCCGGCTGCGCGCGTCCGGGCTGCGCTACCGGGAGTTCGCCCTGCGCCACCCGCAGCACTACGCGGTCATCTTCATCAGCGCCGAGGGTCATGCCGCGGGTGCGAACCCCGAGGTCGAGGAGCACGCACGCGCGGCCTTCGAGGCGCTCGTCGCCCACGTCGCATACGGCATCCAGGCCGGCGTGATCCGCGACGGTGACCCGGTCGACCTGGCCCAGCAGATCTGGAGCACGGTGCACGGCGCGGTCTCGCTCGAGCTCGGCCAGATGGTCCTCACCGAGGACCCGGGGGTGACCTACGACCACCTGCTGGATCTGCTGACCGCCGGGCTGGCGCCATGAGCGCGCCGCGCGGCATCGACCCGGACAACCTGGTGGTGCAGCACTGCGCGGACGGCATGCGCTTCGAGGGGCAGGCCCGGCCGGGGGACGCACGGCTCGCGTTCGAGCAGGCCTGGGCGCTCACGCAGTCGGCGTACGAGCGCTGCCTGGCCGCGCACTACCTCGCTCGGCACCAGCCGACCAAGGAGAAGTCGCTGGAGTGGAACCTGCGCAGCCTCGCGGAGGCCGACGAGGCCCGGGCCGCTGGTGACGGAGACCTGGTCGAGGCGTTCTACCCGTCGCTGCACCTCAACGTCGGGTACGCGTACGAGCAGCTGGGTGACCCGGCGGCGGCTCGGGCCGGCTACGAGGCGGCCCAGGCCGCCCTGGACGGAGGCGCCTCGGTCGGCGAAGGCCGTTACGGCACAACGGTTCACGACGCCGTACGCCGTGGGCTCGACCGGGTGTCAGCGCTCCCAGAGCTCGACCCAGACCACCTTGCCCAAGGCCGTGGGTGACCAGCCGCTGCGCTCGGTGCTGCGCTCGATGATCAGCAGGCCGCGGCCGTTCTCGGCCATCTGGTCCAGCGGCCGCGGCTGAGGTCCGCTCCGGTCGCCGTCGGCCACGGCCACCATCCAGCCGTCCGGCGTCCGGCTCACCTCGAGGTCGAGCGGCTGCCGGGCGTGCCGGACGGCGTTGGCCACGAGCTCACTGGTGGCGAGCACCGCGCGGCGGAGCACCTGCTCGGCCACCGGGCGCGGGTCGCCGGACAGCGCTTGGCTGACCAGCCGGCGGGCGATGGCGGCACTGCTGGGGTCGTGACCCAGACGCCATCTGCCGATGGCGTCTCCCGATGGTGGCTGGTGCCGAGGCACCACACGGCGGGACACAGCCGCTCCGTTGTCCGATCCGAATCCCGAGGTGGCCCGAGCGTAGTAGGTCACCCTGGCCATCAGGGGGGTCGGCGCCTGTGCCACGATGCAAAACATGCGTCTGGACCACGTCTCGTACGCCGCGGAGCCGGACGGACTGCGAGAGACGGCGGCCCGGCTGAGCGAGTCGATCGGCGTCGAGCCCGTCGACGGAGGAGTCCACCCGAGGTTCGGCACCCGCAACATCGTCCTGCCGCTGCGCGGTGGTCACTACGTCGAGGTGGTCGAGGTCCTGGACCACCCGGTCGCCGACAAGGTGCCGTTCGGCCAGGCCGTCCGGGCGCGCTCGCAGGCCGGCGGCGGGTGGCTCGGATGGGTCGTCGCGGTGCACGACATCGCGGTCGTGGCGACCCGGCTCGGCCGGGACTCGGTGGTCGGCAACCGCCGCCTGCCGGACGGGACCGAGCTGCACTGGCACCAGGTCGGGGTGACCGGCCTGCTGGCCGATGCGCAGCTGCCGTTCTTCGTCAACTGGGCCGAGGGGACGGCTCCGCACCCCTCCCGGTCCGGACCCAGCGAGGTCTCCCTGGTGGGCCTGCAGATCGCCGGTGACCGCAGTCGCGTCGTCGACTGGCTCGGCGGACCGCAGACCCTCGAGGACGTCGACGTCGACTGGTTCGCGCCGCACGGCACCCCTGGCCTGCTCTCGGTCACCTTCGCCTCCCCCACCGGCACCATCACCGTCTGACCCGCCGCTGGCCGCTGGCGCCCCGCCGCTGGCCCGCCGCTGGCCGCTGGCCGCTGGCCCGCCGCTGGCCGCTGGCTCGCCGCTCGCCGCTGGCCGCTGGCTCGCCGCTCGCCGCTCGGTGCTCGCGGCTCCGGGTGTCCTCGCCCGGCGCGCCCTCGGGGCCGACCTCGCCGGATCGGTGCAACTCTGCGTCGCGGCTGACGCGCCGTTGCCCCGTTGCGGGAGAAGCCGGGGTGAGCTGCGCGCGACGCGCGGCGCTGGCTCGCCGCTCGGTGCTCGCGGCTCCGGGTGTCCTCGCCCGGCGCGCCCTCGGGGCCGACCTCGCCGGATCGGTGCAACTCTGCGTCGCGGCTGACGCGCCGTTGCCCCGTTGCGGGAGAAGCCGGGGTGAGCTGCGCGCGACGCGCGGCGCTGGCTCGCCGCTCGCCGCTCGGTGCTCGCGGCTCCGGGTGTCCTCGCCCGGAGCGCCCTCGGGGCCGACCTCGCCGGATCGGTGCAACTCTGCGTCGCGGCTGACGCGCCGTTGCTCCGTTGCGGAAGAAGCCGGGGTGAGCTGCGCGCAACGCGCGGCGACGAGGCGCTGATGCTGCCGGGCCAGGGGCAGGGGCGTGGAGGTCCGGGTTAGCTGCGGACGAGGCGGGCGATGGCGTCCGCAGCCTCACGCACCTTGGCCTGGGCGACCGCGTCCGGCTCGTGGGCCGCGTCGGCCACGCACTGCGCGACGTGGTCCTCGAGCAACCCCAGGCTCACCGCTTGGAGCGCCTTGGTGACGGCCGCCACCTGGGTCAGGACGTCGATGCAGGAGGTGTCCTCCTCGACCATCCGCTGCAGGCCGCGCACCTGACCCTCGACCCGCCGCAGCCGTTTGAGGTAGTCGTCCTTGGTGCCGGCGTAGCCGGGCATGAGGGGCCTCCGGGTCGCGGTGGGTGGATCCGCGGGCACTATACCCCGGCAGGGTATCGCGCTCGCTCGCGAGAGCCCTGGCGCTACTGGCGGTAGCCCTCGACCTCGGACGCCGGGCGTACCTGCGCCGCCTCGGGATCCTCGCCGAACTCCCGCCGGGCCCGCCGCTGGCGGAGCAGATCCCAGCAGCGGTCCAGCTGCACCTCGAGCTCCTGCAGCCGGGCCCGCTCCGCCTCGCTGTCGACCTGGCCGGCCTGGGCCTGCTCGCGCAGCGCGTGCTCCTCCTGGACGAGGGCGTTGATCTGGTCGAGGAGTCCGGCGTCATCCATGGGTCGAGGCTAGCCCCGGCGATAGGTCCGCACCCCAGTGGCGTCGGCGCACACCAGCACGGCTGACCCGGCCCTGGGCGCCAGCACGCCCACCGGAAGGCAGCCGGCCGGGACGGTGACCCGTCGCGCGACCTGCCCGACGACCTGACAGGCGACCCCTGCCGAGCCGGTCGAGGCGACCAGCCAGCCCGAGCCGTCCGGGCCGATCGCGACCCGGACGGTCGCCTCGCGCGGCCCGGGCGCTGCTGACCCGAGCTGAGGCGCGGGCGGCGGCGTCGGGCAGCCCCGGACATCGACCAGGGACCCGGTGGCCGCGGGGTGCGCGCTCACCCGCCAGGCCGCGAGCCGCGAGGCGCCCGCGGACTGCACCATCCCCGCCGCGAGGCAGCCGGCCGCCCCCGGCCCGGCTGTCCCCACCGGCTGCGACGACGTTGCCGAGCCCTGGCAGGCCAGCGCCGTCGGACCACCGGACGTGCCGGCCGGCCGGCCCATCGTCCCCGCCCGGACCCGCGTCCCGTCCGCGCTGAGCCACAGCCCGGGGTCGATGGTCAGGTCGCCGCCGCCGATCGAGAGGGTCGATCCCACGATGACGAAGGCGCCGTCCAGGGTGCTCACCGCGAACGGGCTGGTCGTCCGGCGCCCGTCGGCACTGTCGCCGAAGCCGGGGATGGCGTCGTGCCGCACGAACGACTCCCCGTCGGGCGACGTCCACACGGCACCGCTCGCCTGGTGCCGGTCCGGCGCCCACTGCCCGACCATGACGAACTCCCGCGCGCCGGCGCCGGCCGCCGTGATGGCGAGCGCGTTCGGCCCGCCGTACACCTCGAACGCCTGGGTGTGCTCGCTGAGCCCGCCGGCCGCCCCGGTGAAGAACGACGGCCGGGGGTTGGCGTGCGCTCCACCGATCGCGGTCCCCAGGGCCATGACCCGGCCCGCGGCCGACACTGACGAGAGCGTGGCCTGGGCGCCGTAGAAGCTGGTCACGTGCAGGTGTGTCTCGCGCCACCGCCCCCCGAGGTCGCGCTGCCACAGGACCGGCCGCCGCTTCACCTCGGCGTAGATCGGACCGTCGTACGCCGGCGAGCGGACCGCGGGGGTCGACCCGCCGACGTAGACCAGGCCGCTCGTGGGGTCGGTCGTGATGCCACCCGGCCGGACACCGGGCAGGACCCGCTCGGCCGTCCAGGTCAGTGGCTCGGGCCGGGGCGAGGGCCGGGGCGCGGCGCGGCGCTCCGACGACCCGGTGCACCCGGCCGCGAGCAGGGCCAGCAGCGCGGCCGGGGCCGCGAGGGCGACGAGTGCGGTCCGGCGCATCCGGCCTAGGCGGGCGGGTGGTCGAGGTAGTCCACGAGCCGGCCCGCCAGCCCCGTGTACGACGCGGGGGTCAACGCCTGCAGCCGGGCCTCCACGCCGGGCGGGAGGCCGAGCCCGGCGATGAACTCGCGCATGGCGCCGGCGTCCACCCGGCGGCCACGGGTGAGCTCCTTGAGCCGCTCGTACGGCGCATCCATCCCCGACTGGCCCTGCACGGCCAGGGCCCGCATGGCCGACTGGATCGGCTCGCCGAGGACCTCCCAGGCACCGTCCAGGTCGCGCTCCATGGCCGCTGGATCGGCCTCGAGCCCGGCCAGGCCGCGGCGTACGTTGTCGATGGACAACAGTGAGTGCCCGAACGCCGTGCCGATGGTCCGCTGCATCGAGGAGTCGGTGAGGTCACGCTGCAGCCGGGAGGTGACGAGCGTCGAGCCGAGAACGTCGAGGAGCGCGCAGGAGACCTCGAGGTTGGCCTCGGCGTTCTCGAACCGGATCGGGTTCACCTTGTGCGGCATGGTCGAGGACCCGGTCGACCCGTGCGCGCCGAGCTGCTGGGCGAAGTAGCCCATCGAGATGTAGGTCCACACGTCGGTGCAGATGTTGTGCAGCACCCGGTTGAACCGCGCGACGTCGGCGTAGAGCTCGGCCTGCCAGTCGTGCGACTCGATCTGGGTGGTGAGCGGGTTCCATTGCAGCCCAAGGCCTTCGACGAAGGCCCGCGAGACGGCGACCCAGTCGGCGTCCGGCACGGCGGCCAGGTGCGCGCCGTACGTCCCGGTGGCGCCGTTGAGCTTGCCGAGGAAGTCGGCCCGGGCGACCCGGCCGAGCTGGCGGCGGAGCCGCGCGGTCATGACGGCCAGCTCCTTGCCCAGCGTCGTGGGGGTGGCCGGCTGACCGTGGGTGTGGGCCAGCATCGGGGTGTCCCGCAGAGCGTGGGCGAGCACCGCCAGCTGGTCGGCCAGCCGACGGGCCGCGGGGAGCCAGACCTCATGGACCGCACCGCGGACCATCAGAGCGTAGGCCAGGTTGTTGACGTCCTCGCTGGTGCAGCAGAAGTGCACCAGCTCGGCGAGGTCGGCCAGCGAGGTGCCGGCCATTGCCTGCTTCACGAAGTACTCGACGGCCTTGACGTCATGGGCGGTCTCGCGCTCGTACGCCGCGAGCCGGGCCACCGACTCCGGACCGAAGTCCTCGACCAGAGCCGTCAGCCGGGCCCGCTCCTCGTCGGTGACGCCACGCACACCGGGGACGACCCGCTGGTCGGCCAGGTGCAGCAGCCAGGCCACCTCCACCCGCACCCGCTCGCGGTTGAGCGCCGCCTCGGACAGGTGGTCGACCAACGGCTCGACGACCGGCCGGTACCGCCCGTCGAGCGGCCCGAGGGCGTAGGGCGGGTCGGCATCGGAGAGCGGCTGCGGCACGGCGCCATCGTGCCAGGCGGCGGTGATGGGGCGGCTCAGGACTGGTTCTGGGCCTGCGCGTTGGCGATGCTCTGCTCGTTGTCAGCCATGATGCTGAACGTCGCGCCGGCCAGGTCGGTGACCATCGCCATCGTGCCGAACGGCGTGTCCCACGGCTCGCGGACGACCGTGCCGCCGAGCTCGACGACCTTCGTCGCCGACTCGCCGGCGTCCGCCACCTTGAAGTAGGTGACCCAGTGCGCCGGGAGGTCGGCCGGCATGTCGTCGGTCAGCACCCCGAGGCCGCCTACCGGGCCGCCGTCGATCATGAACGCCGCGTAGGTGAACCCGTCGCCGCTCATGTCGAGCCAGTCGTAGCCGAACACGGAGCCGTAGAACGCCTGATCGGCGGCGAAGTCGCGGGTCATGCACTCGTTCCAGGTCAGGGCTCCCGGCTCGTTGGCCAGCTGGATGCCGTGGTTCTGACCCGACTGCCAGATGCCGAACACCGCTCCGGTCGGGTCGGCCACGATGCTCATCCGGCCCTGGTCGCTCACGTCCCCCGGCGGCAGGACGACCGTGCCGCCCGCCTGCGGCCGCGGCCGAGGTGCTCGCGTCCACGTCGGCCGAGGCGAGGTACGTCGTCCACACCGACCGCTCCATGCCGGGCTGCATCGGGCCGATCCCGGCGACCGCGCGGCCGCCGACGGCCGCGGTCATGTAGTCACCCATGTCCGGGCCGTGGTCGGTCAGGTCCCAGCCGAACAGGCTGCGGTAGAAGTCGGCGGCGGCGTCCCGGTCCGGGCTCACCAGGTCGACCCAGCACGGCGTACCCGGTGTCCACGGAGTGTCTCGCTGGCTCATGGTCGCTCCCCTGTCCTGTCGTCCGGTTGGATGTACCGACAACACCGACACTGGCACGGGCTGCGACCTCGGTCCAGAAGTGTCCCGAGATGGTGGCAGGTGTCCGTCAGCGTCAGACACGATCCAGGGCGCCACCGGGCGGAAGGGGACCGACGAATGAGCTCGCAGGCACCGGCCGAGCAGTTCGTGCTGGCCATCGGGGACATCCACGTGTCGCCGAACTGGGTGGTGACGCCGTCCGGCACGGCCCGGTTGACCGGGGCCCAGTGGTTCGTCGTCGACCAGACCCGCACGGAGCGGCGGATCCCGACCTGGGCCGTCGTGGTGGCGGTCATCTTCGCCCTGGCCTGCCTGCTCGGGCTGCTCTTCCTGCTGGTGAAGGAGGACCAGACGACGGGGTACGTCCAGGTCAGCGTCCGGGCCGGCGACCTCGCCCACACGACCGCCCTGCCGATCACCGACCACCAGCAGGTCGCCTACGTCCAGTCGCAGGTCGCGCAGGCGCGGGCGCTGTCGGCGCAGGCGCGGTGACGCTCGCCGTAACCCCGCCCGTCTAGCCTGACCACCGATGACCATCACGGTGGCGCTCGAGCACCGCACGACGTACCGGTTCGACCGCCCCGTGGCGCTCGGCCCGCACATCGTGCGGCTGCGTCCCGCCCCGCACGCGCGGACGCCGGTGACCGCGTACTCCCTGCGGGTGAGCCCCGACCAGCACTTCCTGAACTGGCAGCAGGACCCGTACGGCAACTACCTGGCCCGGCTGGTCTTCCCAGAGCGCGCGACCGAGCTCGACATCACCGTCGACCTGGTCGCGGACCTGACGGTGGTAAACCCGTTCGACTTCTTCCTCGAGGAGTACGCCGAGCGCTACCCCTTCACCTACGACGACGCACTCGCGGCCGACCTCAGCGCCTACCTCGGCCCCGGGCCCGAGGCGGACGTCGCGGCCGTCCGGGACTGGCTGGCGGGGCAGCCGGCCCTACCGGACGGCGGGGTCCGCACGGTGGACTTCCTCGTCGGCCTGAACCAGCGGCTCGCCGCCGACGTGGCCTACACCGTGCGGATGGAGCCAGGGGTCCAGCCGCCCGCGCAGACCCTGGGCCTGGCCCTCGGCTCGTGCCGTGACTCGGCCTGGCTGCTGGTGGCCATCCTGCGCGAGCTCGGCCTGGCGGCGAGGTTCGTCTCGGGCTACTTGATCCAGCTCGTGCCGGACCCGGGCGTCGACGGTCCCGGGCCGCGCGGCCTGACCCAGGACTTCACCGATCTGCATGCGTGGGCCGAGGTGTTCCTGCCCGGCGCAGGCTGGGTCGGGCTGGACGCGACCTCCGGGCTGATGGCCGGCGAGGGCCACATCCCGCTGTCGGCGACACCGCAACCTGCGCAGTCGGCCCCGATCACCGGCCTGGTCGATCCTTGCCAGACGACAATGGAGTTCCACAATGTCGTACGTCGGGTCCACGAGGATCCGCGCGTCACGGCGCCGTACACGCCCGAGCAGGTCGAGCGGATCCACGTGCTGGGCCGGGCCGTCGACGAGCGGCTCGCGGCCGCCGACGTCCGGCTGACGATGGGCGGGGAGCCGACCTTCGTCGCGGTAGACGACATGGACGCGGCCGAGTGGAACGTCGACGCCGACGGCGCCGACAAGCGGGCCCGGGCCGCGGCCCTCGCTCGCCGGCTGCTGGCGGAGGAGGCCGGCCCCGGTGCGGTCGAGCATCGCGGGCAGGGCAAGTGGTACCCCGGTGAAGCGTTGCCCCGCTGGGCGATCGGCCTCAGCTGGCGGCTGGACGAGCAGCCGATCTGGCGCGACCCGGGCCGGCTGGACGACCCGTGGGGCCCACCCGTGCTCGCGCCGGGATCGGTCGCGGCCGTTCAGGCCGCGGCTCGGCTGACGGCGGGGATCGCGGCCCGGCTCGGCGTGCCGGCGGAGTTCGCGCAGCCGCTCTACGAGGACGCGATGGCCCGGCTCGGCGACGAGGCACGACTGCCGGACGGTCCGCCGCCCGAGGGCGACCTCGACCCGGCCTCCACCTGGCTGGGCGACCCGGCCCGCCGCCGGGCCATCGTCGAACGGCTGGACGCCGAGCGCGGCGACCCGGTCGGCTGGGTGCTGCCGTTGCACCGCACCCCGGACGGAACCCGTTGGGGCACGACGCGATGGACGACGCGGCGGGGCCGGATCATCCTGCTGCCCGGCACCTCTCCGGCCGGCCTACGCCTGCCGCTCGCCTCGATCTCGTGGACCGCCGAGCGCGGCCGACCGGAGCGACCGGCGCTGGCGCCGAGCCCGCCGTTGCCGGCCGCGCCGCTCCCGCCCGATGCCGCTCCGGCCGCGCGCGCCAGCGTCTCGCTGGCCAAGGTCGCCCCGACGACGGCCCTGTGCGTCGAGGAGCGCGAGGGCCATCTCTGCGTGTTCCTGCCACCGCTGGAGGACCTCGAGGCGGGGCTGGAGCTGCTGGCGATCGTCGAGGCCGGCGCCGCGGAGACCGGCGTTCCCGTTGTGCTGGAGGGCTATTCGCTGCCGGCCGACCCACGGGTGCGGACGATGAGCGTCACGCCCGACCCCGGCGTCGTCGAGGTCAATGTCGCGCCCGCTGCGAGCTGGCCGGCCTTCGCGGACTCCACCGAGCGGCTCTACCGGCTCGCCGACGAGGTGGGCCTCGGCACGGACAAGTTCGCGATGGACGGCACGCACACCGGCACCGGGGGCGGATCGCACCTCACGCTGGGCGGCCCGACGCCCGCCGACAGCCCGCTGCTGCGCCGCCCCGACCTGCTGGTCAGCATGCTGACCTTCTGGCAGCACCACCCGGCCCTGTCGTACCTGTTCTCCGGGCGGTTCGTCGGCCCGACCAGCCAGTCACCGCGCGTGGACGAGGGCCGGCACGAGACCCTCTACGAGCTGGAGATCGCGTTCGCAGAGCTGGCCAAGATCGCCGATCCGCGCCCGTGGCAGTCGGATCGGGCCCTGCGCCACCTGCTGACGGACATCACCGGCAACACCCACCGCAGCGAGTTCTGCATCGACAAGATGTACAGCCCGGACTCCGAGCGCGGGCGCCTCGGCCTGCTGGAGCTGCGCGGCTTCGAGATGGCTCCGCACCCCTCGATGGCCCTGGTGCAGGCGCTGCTCGTGCGCTGCCTGGTCGCGCGGTTCTGGTCCGCGCCGTATGCCGGCCGGTTGGTTCGTTGGGGGACCCGGCTGCACGACGAGTTCCTCCTGCCGTCGTTCGTCCGGCAGGACATGGCCGACGTGGTGGCTGACCTGGCCACCCACGGGCTGGACTTCGACCCGACCTGGCTGGAGCCGTTCTTCGAGTTCCGCTTCCCCGCCGTCGGGCGGGTCGAGGTCGCAGGCGTCGTCGTGGAGCTGCGCCAGGCGATCGAGCCGTGGCACGTGCTCGGCGAGGAGGTCAGCGGCACCGGCACGGCGCGCTACGTCGACTCCTCGGTCGAGCGGCTCGAGGTCGCCGTCCGCGGAGCCGTGGTCGGACGCCACCTGCTGACCTGCAACGGCGTACCCGTGCCACTGCACGCCATCCGCGAAGCGGGCAAACTCGTTGCGGGAGCCCGGTTCCGGGCCTGGGCGCCGCACTCGGCCCTGCACCCGAGCATCGGCGTGCAGGCGCCGCTCGTCTTCGACGTCATCGACCGCTGGAACGGCCGTTCCCTCGGCGGCTGCACCTATCACGTCGTCCACCAGGGCGGCCTCTCGTTCGAGCACCTGCCGGTCAACGCGGCCGAGGCCGAGTCGCGCCGCGGGGCGCGGTTCCGCACCGACGGTCACACGCCGGGCCCGGTGGACGTCGACCTGATGACGGGGATGACCGGCCCGGCCCGTGACGCGGACCAGGACTACCGGGTCACCCTCGACCTGCGCCGGTCCGCGCCGTGACGGACCCGGCCGGCGGGACCCCCCTGACGACGGCGTACGCCGCGCGCGCGAGCGGCTGGGATGAGATGAAGGCCCCGGACGGTGCGCTGCGCGAGCCCTGGCGCGAGGTCGGCGCCGTGGCCGACCTGCTCGGCCTCGACGGCCTGCGGCAGCGACGGGCCGAGGCCAGCAGCCTGCTGGAGAGCGACGGCGTGACCTACCGCCCACTGGGCACCGGCATCGAGCGGCCCTGGGAGCTGGACCCGCTGCCGCTCCTGCTCGACGCCGCGGAGTGGGCCGCCCTCGAGGCCGGGCTCGGGCAGCGGGCCGAGCTGCTCGACGCCGTGCTGACCGACCTCTACGGCGAGCGCCGGCTGATCGCGCGGGGCCTGCTGCCGGCCGAGGTCGTCTACGGCCACGACGGGTTCGTCCGGGCCGCCGACCAGATCCGGCTGCCGGGGCCGCACCAGCTCTTCCTGGCCGGGGCCGACCTGATCCGCGGCGAGGGTGGCCGGTGGCTCGTCCTGGGCGACCGCACCCAGGCCCCGTCGGGTGCCGGCTACGCGATGGAGAACCGGCGGGTCGTCTCCCGGTTGCTACCCGGCCTCTACCGCGACTCCCGGATCCAGCGACTGGCGCCGTTCTTCCACGCCATGCGGCTGGGCCTCCAGGAGATCGCGCCCGCGGCCGCGGAGGCACCGAACGTCGTCCTGCTCACTCCCGGCGCGCAGAGCGAGACGGCGTTCGACCAGTCGTTCCTGTCCTCCCTGCTGGGCTACCCGCTCGTCGTCGGCAGCGACCTGACGGTCCGCGGCGGCCGGGTGTGGGCCCGCACGCTGGGCCGGCTGGAGCCGGTCGACGTGATCCTGCGGCGCGTCGATGCGGCGTACGCCGACCCGCTCGAGCTGCGGCCGGACTCCCAGCTCGGCGTCCCGGGCCTGCTCGAGGCGGCCCGCCGGGGCGCGGTGTCGATCGTCAACGGCATCGGCAGCGGAGTCGTCGAGAACCCGGGGCTGATGCCCTTCCTGCCGGCCCTGTGCCGCGCGCTGCTCGGCCAGCCGCTGGCCCTGGAGGGCGTGCCGACCTGGTGGTGCGGGGACGCGGCCTCGCGCTCGCACGTGCTGGCGCACCTGGACGACCTGGTGGTCAAGCCGATCGCCCGCCGCGGCGGGTCGGCCTCGGCCGCACGGGAGCGGCTCAGCGCGACTGACCGCTCCGACCTGCGGGCCCGGATCGAGGCCGAGCCGCACGCATGGGTCGGCCAGCAGCGGATGGAGCTCAGCACCGCGCCGACCGTCACGCGGCACGGCCTGGAGCCCCGCCCGCTGGTGCTCCGGTCGTTCACCGTGGCGCAGGGCCGGTCCTACCGGGTCCTGACCGGAGGCCTGACTCGGGTGGCCCAGGCGGGCCAGCGGACGCCGGTCTCGAACGAGTCGGGGGCCATGGCCAAGGACGTGTGGGTCATGGACGGCAGCGCCCGGCCGGTCGTCGCGCAGTGGGGCGCCGAGGGCGCGGCCCCCGATCGGGTGGTGGCGCCGATCACGCCGCGGGCTGCGGGCGACCAGTTCTGGCTCGGGCGCTACGCCGAGCGGGCCGAGGACACGGTGCGGCTGCTGCGGGCCGTCCGGGAGCGGTCCGACGACCTCACCCACCTCACCCGCGGGACCGAGCGGGAGGCCGTCCAGGTGCTGCTCCAGGCCCTGACCGCCGTCACGTCGACCTGGCCCGGATTCGCCGGCCCCGCAGGCGAGTCCGCGCGATGGACGCCGCAGTCCGAGCTGGTGTCACTGACCGTCGACCGCGAGCGGCCCGGCACCGTGGCCTTCGCGATCCACCACCTGACCGAGGTGGCGGCCGGCGTGCGCGAGCAGCTGTCCCTCGACACCTGGCTGGTGCTCGGTGGCTTGGAGCGCGAGCTGCGCCGGATCGCGCCCGGCCCGGTCGGCCCGGAGCAGGACCGGGCCCTCCCGAGCGTGCTGAACCGCGTCCTCGAGGGGCTGCTCGCCCTCACCGGCCTGACCGCCGAGAGTCTCGTGCGCGACGCGGGCTGGCTCTTCATGGATGCGGGCCGGCGACTGGAGCGTGCGCTGCACGTGGTGTCGCTGCTGCGGGCGACGGTCGTGCAGGACCGCGCGGCCGAGGTCGACACGCTGGTCGTCGAGTCGGTGCTCGTGGCCACCGAGAGCATCGTGACCTTCCGGCGACGGCACCCCGCGCGGGCCGGCGTCGCCAGCCTCCTCGACCTCGTCCTGACCGATCGCGAGAACCCCAGATCCGTTGGCTACCAGGTCGATCGGCTGCAGGCGGACCTCGCCTCGCTGGCTGACGTCCTGGACGGCGCCGCCGGTCACGCGGTGCGCGAGGGCCTGCAGTCGGTCGTCGCGCTGGTCCGTCAGGCCGACGCTGCCTCGCTCGCGGTCTCCGACGGCGAGGGCTTCCGCAGCGACCTCGACGACCTGCTGGGCGCGCTCGCCGAGTCGTTCGCGGTGCTCGCGCTCTCGCTGGAGAGCGCCCACTTCGCCCTGGCCTCGGGCCCGCAGCCGTACTCGCTGTCCGGCACGGCGACCTGGTGAGGTGGTGGGTCGGTGACCAGTGACGCCGCACCGGCGGCTGCGCGGCGCTACGCGCTCGTGCACCGGACGACCTACGCGTACGACGACGTCGTGACGGCGAGCTTCGGCCTGACCCACTTGCTGCCGCGGGCGACGGAGCACCAGCGACCGCTGACGGCTGTCATCGAGGTCGAGCCGGCGGCGGCGGACATCCGCGAGCACACCGACTTCTTCGGCAACCGCGCGGCGTACGTCGAGGTCGAGACCCGGCACACGCGGCTGGTGGTCACCGCCCGCAGCGAGGTCGAGGTCATGACCCGCGAAGCCGTCGACCTGACGGCGCTCGCCACGCCGTGGGAGGCCGTGCGGGACGCGCTGGCCGCCCCTGCCGGCGCGACCAGCTCGACCGGCTCGGCCGGCTCGACCGGCTCGGCCGTCTCGGGCGGCTCGGCCGGCTCGGCCGGCTCGGGCGGCTCGGACTCGGCCCGGCTCGAGGCGCAGCCCTTCCGGCTGACGTCACCGCTGGTGCCGGACTGGCCGCAGGTGCGCGCGTTCGCGGCCTCGGTGTTCACGCCGGCGCGCCCGATCGGTGCTGCTCTGGGCGACCTGGTCCGGCGCATCCACGACGACTTCGCCTACGCGCCGGGGGCGACGACGGTGGCCACGACGCTGCCGGAGGTGCTCGCGGCGCGAGCCGGCGTCTGCCAGGACTTCGCCCACCTCGCGGTCGGGATGCTGCGCTCGGTGGGCCTCGCGGCCCGCTACGTCAGCGGCTACCTCGAGACGACGCCACCCCCGGGCCGGGCCCGGCTGGTCGGTGCCGACGCGTCGCACGCCTGGGTCGCGGCGTACCTGCCGGGACTCGGGTGGCTCGAGCTCGACCCGACGAACGGGAAGCAGGTCGACGGTCGCTACGTCGTGGTGGCCCACGGACGCGACTACGGCGACGTCACGCCGGTCAAGGGCGTGATCTTCACCGACAGCACCAAGAGCAGCTTGCGGGTCGAGGTAGACCTGTCACTGTTGCCGTGATGCGTTCCTTCACCTGCCCAGCCTGCGGCGCCCCGGTCTTCTTCGAGAACTCGGTCTGCCTCGCCTGCGGTACGCCGATCGGCTTCGACCGCGTGTCCGGGGGCTTCTTCTCCCTGTCGCCGGACGGCACTGGCGGGCGTCTGCTGGCAGTCCGGCTGGACGGTGAGCGGCTGCACCCCTGCGCGAACCTCCTTCTGGCGGAGTGCAACTGGCTCGCCGCCGAGGGCGCCGCGGCCGGTCTGTGCGACTGCTGTGCCCTGACCCGGACCCGCCCGGCCGACTCCGAGCTGCCGGCCCTGAAGTCGTTCGCGCGGACCGAGGCGGCCAAGCGACGGCTCGTCTACCAGCTCGACGACCTCGGCCTGCCCCTGATCTCGCGGGCTCAGGACCCGGAGCACGGCCTGGCCTTCGACCTGCTCTCCAGCGCCCAGCAACCGGTGGTCACCGGTCACGACGACGGAGTGATCACGATCGACCTGGCCGAGGGGGACGCCGGGCACCGGGAGGCGATGCGGGAGCAGCTCGCGGAGCCCTACCGCACCCTGCTCGGTCACGTCCGGCACGAGACCGGCCACTGGTACTGGCAGGTGCTGGTCGATCGCGCAGCGGATCCGGCTGTGCGGCAACAGTTCCGGGACTGCTTCGGTGACGAGGGGGAGGACTACGCCGCGGCCTTGCAGCGGCACTACGACCGCCCGCCACCACCCGACTGGCCGGACCATTTCGTCAGCACCTACGCGACGGCCCACCCGTGGGAGGACTGGGCGGAGACCTTCGCCCACCTGCTGCACATCCGGGACTCGCTGCAGACGGCGGCGGCGTACGGCGTGCGAGCCGACCACGCCCGCCCGCTCGACGCGGACCTGACCTTCGACGAGCTGGTCCAGACCTGGCTGCCGCTGTCCGTGGCCCTGAACCAGGTGAACCGCAGCATGGGCAAGGACGACCTCTACCCGTTCGTGCTGTCCCCCGGCGTGCTGGACAAGCTGCGCTTCGTGGACGACCTCGTGCGGCGCCAGGTCCCTGCTCCCGCGGTCGCGGGCCCGTAGCCGGTCAGCCGATCCGTACGGCGACGGCCAGCGCCACGGTCCCGGCCACCGAGGACACGGTGCGGACGTGGTTCCACGCCACCCAGCCGGGCACGAACGAGCGCCACTGCGCCGGGCCGTTGGGGCCGTTCGGGTCCAGCGCGATCAGGGCGTCGTTGCGGGGCACGTGGTAGGCCATCGTCACCACGACCGCCACCAGGTAGAGCGCGCAGCCGGCCAGCTGCCACCGCGCGACCGGCTGATCCAGCCGCCGGACGGCCGAGACACCGAGCAGCAGGCAGGCGAGGGCCGTCCCGAAGAGGAGCAGCATGAAGAGCGGCGACGCCGGTGCCGCCTGGTTGATCGAGTTCATCGCCGCCATCGCCGAGCGGTCCGGGATCCGACGCAGCGCCGGCATGATGAAGGTCGAGAAGGCCAGGAAGACGCCCCCCGCCAAGCCGGCGCCGATCGCGGCGACCAGGGTCAGGGTGCGGGCGTAGGCGTCGGTCATGGTCGTCGTCTCCGGGGCAGTGGTCTGGGTCATGACCCCAGACAACCGCCTCTCGCCGAGACGATCCATCCCTCAGCAGCGCAGATGCATTCGCGAGCGTCTCACCAGCGGGCCGGGCGGGGCTACTCTCGTCACATGGACGAGATCGCCGGGTTCCTGGCCGGCCCCCGCGCACGAGGGGCCTTCGTGCTGCGCAGCGTGATGGCGCCGCCGTGGTCGGTGCGGATCGAGGACGAGGCCCCCCTGTCGGTGGTCGTCATGGTCGGCGGCGAGGCCTGGGTCGTCCCGGACGGCGGGGCGCCCACCCGGCTCGGGCCGGGCGACGTCGCGCTCCTGCGCGGCCCCGACCCCTACCTCTTCGCCGACTCCCCGACGACCCCGGCGCAGGTGCGCATCCTGCCCGGGCAGGTGTGCGTCTCGCCCGACGGCGAGAGCGTCTCGGCCGAGATGGCGCTCGGTGTGCGGGCCTGGGGCAACAGCCCGGACGGTGCCACCGAGATGCTGATCGGCACCTACCAGGCCGACGGCGAGATCAGCCGCCGGCTGACCGACGCGCTCCCGGCCCTGGTGTCACTCGCGGCGAGCTCGTGGGTATCGCCCGTGCTGCCCTTGCTGCTGGACGCGATCGGCCGCGACCGCCCGGGCCAGCAGGTCGTCCTCGACCGGCTGCTCGACCTGCTCGTGATCGACGCCCTGCGGGCCTGGTTCGCCGGCCCGGAGGCAGCCGCACCCCAGTGGTACGCCGCGCAGTCCGATCCCGTGGTGGGACAGGCCCTTCGGCTGCTGCACGATCGGCCCGAGGCGCCCTGGACGGTGGCCGAGCTGGCCCGCCGGGTGGGGATCTCCCGGGCCGCGCTGGCCCGCCGGTTCAACGAACTGGTCGGCGAGCCGCCGATGGCCTACCTCACCGGCTGGCGGCTCGCGTTGGCCGCCGACCTGCTGCTCGAGCCGGGGGCCAGTGTCAGCTCGGTGTCCCGCCGGGTCGGCTACGGCAGCCCGTTCACCTTCAGCACGGCGTTCAAGCGGTCCTACGGCCACAGCCCGAAGGCCCACGCCGCCACGGCACTGCGGACGGGCTAGGTCGAGAGGACCTCCGTCAGCAGGTCGGCCAGGGCCGCGCCGTACCGGCCGTCCGGGTCCTTGCTGGGGTTGTAGCAACCGAGCGAGAAGCCGATCATCGCCGGGTGCTGGGTGATCGGCCGCAGCACCCCGGCCAGCTGGTCCAGGTCCAGGCCGTTGGGCATCAGGTAGTCGGTGGCCGGGAAGGTCGTCTCGTCGAGGACGTCGACGTCGAGGTGCACCCAGTACGCCGGCGCTGTGGCGCTCCCCGCGGCGAAGTGCGCGACGGCTGCCCGCCCGGCCGCCGCTGGGTCCGCGACCACGGCGTCGCGGTCGCGCTGCATGATGCCGAGCCGCTCCGGCAGATCCCCGAGGTCGGACGCCTCCTCCGGGTCCCGAGCGCCGATCGCGACCGCATCACCATGCGCCACAACGGGTTTCGGCCCCATGAGCCGGAGCAGGTCGGGCCAGCCCAGACCCATGAGGGCGCTCAGCGGCATGTCCGCGGCCTCGCCGGTGGGCGAGCTCCGGTTGTCGTAGGCGTCCACGTGGCCGTCGACGTTCACGATTCCGACCCGGCCCAGCTCGTCCCGCGCGCCCGCCACCGCCCCCATGACCAGGCCGCAGCAGCCGCCGAGCAGGAGCGGGCGCTCCCCCGTGCCGAGCACCTCGCGCACGGCCTGCCGGACGGCCGTCGTGGTCGTCCCCACGCTGGGCCACCCGACGATGCCGCTCACCGGGTCGCGCTCCGGCCCGGTGACCCGCACGTCGAGGTCCCCGAGGTCGCGGGCACCGAGGCGGGTCGGCAACCCCAGCGCCCGCAACGCGGCCGGTGACGCCTCGGTCCCGAACGCCGGCCCCCCGGCCGGTGACCCCACCGTGTCGATCGGCACACCGAGGACGGCCCATCTCCTGGGGGAGCTCATGGCGCCGTTATACCTCGCCGGCCGGGGCGGCCGGTCAGTAGTAGGTCGCCGCGATGGTCAGCGCGCGCTGGGCGTAACCGCGGCCGAACAGCACGGCGTGCACCAGGAGCGGGAACAGCTGGTGCAGGCCGACCCGCTTGCGCCAGCCGTCGGAGAGCGGGTGCACCTCGTGGTACGCCGCGAGCAGCGGCTCGAGATAGGGCAGGCCGAAGAGCGCCAGCATGGCCAGGTCGCTCTCGCGGTGGCCGCCGTGCGCGGCCGGGTCGATCAGCACTGCTCCACCGTCGGACCACAGGACGTTGCCGTTCCACAGGTCGCCGTGGACCCGGCTCGGTGGCTCCTCCGGGCCTCCGATGATGCCCCTGGACAGGCGCTCGCTGACCCGCTCCAGCAGGGCCTGGTCGCCGGCGTCGATCGTTCCCGCATCGCGCAGCTGGCGCACGAACGGCCGGATGCGGCACTCGCCGAAGAAGTCGCCGAACGTCGTGGAGGCCCTGTGGACCAACGGAAGTGGCCCGATGAAGCCGTTGCCGGTCCATTCGCCCGGAGGCGACCCGTAGGCCATCGCGCCGGCGGCGTGGGTCCGGGCCAGACCCCGGCCGAGAGCGACGGCGGCCGGCAGGCTCGGGGTCTTCTCCTCCACCCGTTCGACGGTCAGGGACTCCTCGGTGACCTCGAGAGCGACCACGACCCGGGCCCCTCCGGGCACCCCGCCGAGCCAGGCCAGGCCGGCCGCCTCGACCGGGTAGAACCCGGGAGGGGCGTCCACCCGCCTCTTCACGAAACCGTTGCTGCTCATGGAGGTCCTCGTCCGGGACTCAGGTCTCCTGGTAGCCGGCGGGGTTGGCCGACTGCCAACGCCAGGCGTCCGCGCACATGTCGTCAAGGGTCAGCTCGGCCTTCCAGCCCAGCTCGGCCTCGGCCCGCGACGGGTCGCAGTAGGACACCGGCGCATCGCCGGGTCGACGGGGTCCGACGCGGGAGGACAGCTCGTGCCCGACGGCCCGCTCGAACGCGTGCAGCACGTCGTACACGGACGACCCCTGTCCGGTGCCGAGGTTCCAGGCCCGGGCCCCGGGACGCTCCGGCAGCGCGTCGAGAGCGGCCAGGTGACCGCGAGCCAGGTCGACGACGTGCACGTAGTCGCGCACGCAGGTGCCGTCCGGTGTCGGGTAGTCGTCGCCGTGCACCACGAGCTCGGGACGCCGCCCGACGGCGACCTGCGCGACGTACGGCATGAGGTTGTTCGGGATGCCCGCCGGGTCCTCGCCGATCCGTCCGGAGGCGTGCGCACCGACCGGGTTGAAGTAGCGCAGCAGCGCGATGTGCCAGGCGTCGTCCGAGGCGGTCGGCACGGACGCGGCCAGGTCGGTGAGGATGCCCTCGATGTGCTCCTTCGTGCGTCCGTAGGGGTTGACCGCGCCCAGCGGGTAGTCCTCGGTGATCGGCATCCGCTCGGGGGCGCCGTAGACCGTGGCCGACGAGGAGAACACCAAGGTCCGCACGTGCGCCCGCTGCATCGCCTGGAGCAGGACCAGCGTGCCGGTGATGTTGTTCGCGTAGTAGCGCAAGGGCAGCTCGACCGACTCGCCGACGGCCTTCAGCCCGGCGAAGTGGACGACCGCGTCGACGCCACGACCGTCGAAGGCCGAGCCGAAGACCTTGTCCATGGCGGGGGCGTCGAGCAGGTCGACCTCTTCGAGCGGCGCCTCGCGCCCGGTCAGGTCGGCCACCCGGACCAGGCTCTCCGGGCTCGAGTTCGAGAGGTTGTCGACGACGACCACGTCGTGACCGGCCTCGAGGAGCTGGACGACGGTGTGGCTGCCGATGTAGCCGGCGCCGCCAGTGACGAGGATGCGCATGAGGTCAAACGCTATCGGCTCGGGCGGTGCCGGTTCGCCCGTTCCGGTCCATCTGTCCGTCTTCCGCGAGCGCCGCGACCAACCCGGCACAGGCCCGTTCGACCTCGACCAGGCAGCGCTCGAAGTCGGCGGCGTCGCCGTACCAGGGGTCGTCCACCTCGAGCGTCCCCGCGGCGACCGCGGCCTCGTCGTACGTGCGCAGCAGCCGGACCTTGGCCCGGGCCGCGTCGTCCGGTGCCCAGCGCCGCAGGATCCGCTCGTGCTCCCGGTCGGCCACGAGGATCAGGTCCCGCTCGGCGAACCAGGCCCGGTCGAACTCGCGGGCCCGGTGCTGCGCGCCGTCGTACCCGTGCCCCGCGAGGGCGCGCACCGTCCGCGGATCGGCGCCGTCACCCTCGTGCCAGCCGCCGGTGCCGGCGCTGTCCACGGCCACCTCCCCCTGCATCCCGGCGGCGGCCAGCATCGACCGGGTGATCACCTCGGCCATCGGGGAGCGGCAGATGTTGCCGGAGCAGATGAAGACGATCCGGTACGGCGTGGGCATGCCCGCATCGTCTCAGTCCGGGTGACGCCCCGCGCGGGGCACCCAATCCGACCGGGGGCCGGCGACGAAGCAGGGACATGAGCTTCCAGGTCGACGAGTACGCCAAGAGCATCGTCCCGGTGCGGTGGGACGACCTGGATCTCGACGACTTCAAGCGGGCGCCGCTGTCGCAGGGGGCCCTGCGCTGCCTGCGCTACATGAGCGACGTCGAGACGCACACCGTCTGCTACTTGCGGGACCTGCTGGTCACGCCGTCCCATGCCGACCCGCAGATCACGAAGTTCCTGACCATGTGGAACTTCGAGGAGTACTGGCACGGCGAGGTCCTCGACGAGGTGCTCGAGGTCCACGGCGTCCCCACCGGCCCCGAGCACACGATGGCGCTGCGCAAGCGGATGGGCTGGCGCGACCGGGTGGCCCCGATCCGGCAGTCGGTCCTCGCGAACGTCATCGGCAACGACTTCATCGCCACCCACATGACCTGGGGCGCCATCAACGAGTGGTGCACGCACTCCGGCTACTCGCGCTTCGTCGCCGCTGAGTCGAACCCGATGCTCACCGAGATCCTGAAGCGGATCGCGAAGCAGGAGACCCGGCACATCGCGTTCTACAACAGCCAGGCCCGCGAGCGGCTGGCCCGCTCCCAGAAGGCGCAGCGGATCACCCGCTTCGCGCTGGAGCGGTTCTGGGGCATCGTCGGGTCCGGCGTCATGCCCGAGGTCGAGGTCAAGCACTTGTTGACCTATCTCTACTCCGGACCGGCCGGGCTGGCCGAGGCCCGCCGGATCGACGGCAAGATCGACTCGCTGCCCGGCCTCTCGGGCATGCACCTGCTCGAGCGCCAGCTGCACAAGTACGACATCGCCGCCTGACGGCTAGTGCGCCCGGGTCGTCAGCGCCTCGGTCGGGAAGCCCGCCACGATGTAGTCCCAGGCCCGCTTGGCCTCGTCCAGGACGAACCGTGGCTGCTGCTCGAGGAAGAGCAGCTCGGGCACGGTCCACCAGGTGAACATCGACTTACCCTCGGACTTGTTGAACGTGTACATGATCCGGTGCGCGCCGTCGACGTGCACGAGGCCGAAGTAGTGCCCGAGCTCGTGCGCGAAGACGTACTTGAAGACGACGTCCGGCACCCGGTCCATGAAGGAGACGCCCGAGGTGTTGCTGCCGGGGAAGGGCTGGCCGTCGACGCCGGTCGCGTCGTCCAGGTGCGAGCTGTAGCCCACGAACGACTCGGTGTACCCGAACACCGCACCGCCCTGCGGCATCGGCAGCTCCTTACGGGCCACACCGGCGTCGGTCAGCTCGCTGGTGCGGGCGAGGACGTCGACGTTGAAGCCGTCCTGGCTCGACTCCGCGCCGGTCAGCAGCACGTACGCCGGCACGAGGACCTCGGCCTCGTCGTAAACGAAGTCGTACATCAGGCCCAGGTCCCGCGCGCGCTCGCGGACCACGCCGGCCTTGCCCTCCAGCAGTCCCTCGCTCAGCGGGTAGATCCGGAAGCTGCGGCCGCCACGGTTCGCGATGTACTCGTCCACCTCGCTCTCGTCGGCGCCGACGACCTCGGGCCGTCCGCGCTTCCAGAAGCTGTCGTAGTCGTACCCGGCCAGCTTGCGGATGTCGATGCCACGCTCGTGCGTCTCGTGCCAGCGGATCAGGTCCGGCACGCCGCCGCCCTTGTCGCTCGTGCGGTCGGAGCGGACGAACGTCCGGGTCGCCCGGCCGGTCAGCCGCAGGCCGAAGGCGCCCGCGTCCACGCCGATGGCGTCCAACGCCGCGGCCAGTGACTGCGGGTCCCGCGAGAACCGTTGCTGCAGAAGGCCTCTGACGTAGTCACGGAGCTCGTTCTTCTGGATCTCCTCGCGGATGAAGTCGACCGTGTCGAGCAGGAACGCCACCCGGGCCAGCCCGAGGGCCGCGACGATGGCTCCGCCGACGACCTCGACGAAGCCGTCCCAGACCCGCGGCCAGTCCCCCGTGAGGATGCCGGCGCCGATGTCGTAGAGACCGTGCAGCACGGCGATGGTGAGGTCGACGATGATCGAGATCACCGTGCAGACGGTCCGCGCCACCCACTTCCCGACGGTGACGACGACCCAGCGGATCACCTTGACCAGCACCGTCACGATCCAGCAGAAGACCTTGTTCAGGCAGAGCGTCCACCAGTTGCAGTCCTCGTCCCGGCAACGTTGCTCCTGCTGGTTCTCCCACTCCTCGATCGGTTTGGAGACCTGCTCCTCGATCCACTCCGTGACCTCACGGCAGGCGAGTGCGGCCATGGTGGCCACCTCCTTCTTCATCTGTCGGGTACGACGCGGCGAGCCGCCGCAGGACGTGGTGCAGCTGGCGCCGGCTCCGGGCCAGCCCGGCGGCCTTGCCGACGACGGCCGCCGTGATCGCGAGGCCCACGGCCTCGACCCAGCCCGGGTCACCGGTGGACACATGGGTGCCGACGAGCGCGAGAACCGTTGCCAGCAGGGCCATCTCGCCCCAGGCGCAGCCGCAGTCGTTGAACGCTCGCTTGATCTGGTCCGCCTCGGCTGCCGCCGCTCCGCCGTCGTCGGGGAGGCTCGGGTCGAGGACGACGGTGGACACGTGCGGCCGGCCCAGCCAGGTGGCCGCGCGCAGCGCCCGCTCGATCTCGGCGCCGCTGGTCAGAGCCAGCACGCCGGGGTCGCGTTCGAGGACAGCGGTCATGCGGGCAAGAGACCGCCCGCTCCGTCAGTGATACGGAGCCGCTCCCGGCCCGGCGTGGTCAGGTCGGGCGCTGGTCCACGATCCGCCGGGCCTTGCCGAGCGATCGCTCGATGCCGCCCGGCGGGACGACGCGCACCCGGGCGGTCACGCCGACCCGGTCCTTGACCCGCCCGGCGAGCTCACGTCCCAACCCGTCGTACGACGCGGACGGCACGTCCTCGGCCGCCTCGACGACGATCTCGAGCTCGTCCAGCCGGTCCGGCCGGGTCAGCACGCACTGGAAGTACGGCGTGAGGCCGGGCAGCGCGAGCACCAGCTCCTCGACCTGGGTCGGGAACACGTTGACACCCCGGACGATCATCATGTCGTCGGTGCGGCCGGTGACCTTCTCCATGCGGCGCATGCCCGGACGCGCCGTCCCTGGCAGCAGCCGGGTGAGATCCCTTGTGCGATAGCGGATCACGGGCATCGCCTGCTTGGTGAGCGAGGTGAAGACGAGTTCGCCGACCTCGCCGTCGGCCACGGGCTGACCGGTCAGCGGGTCCACGACCTCCGGGTAGAAGTGGTCCTCCCAGACGTGCAGGCCGTCCTTGGTCTCGACGCACTCCTGCGCGACCCCCGGCCCCATCACCTCGGACAGCCCGTAGATGTCGACCGCGTGCAGGCCGCCGCGCGACTCGATCTCGGTGCGCATGGCCCCGGTCCACGGCTCGGCGCCGAAGATCCCGATCTCCAGCGACGACCCCGCGACGTCCACGCCGGCCCGGGCCATCTCGTCCAGCACGGAGAGGAAGTAGGACGGCGTCACCATGATCACCCGCGGGCGGAAGTCATCGATGAGCTGCACCTGCCGCTCGGTCATGCCCCCCGACACGGGCACGACCGTGCACCCCAGCGCCTCGGCGCCGTAGTGCGCCCCGAGCCCGCCGGTGAAGAGCCCGTAGCCGTAGGCCACGTGCACGACGTCGCCCGGGCGGCCGCCGGCGGCCCGGATCGAACGGGCCATCAACGAGGCCCAGGTCGCGATGTCCCGCGCGGTGTAGCCCACCACCGTCGGGCGGCCCGTCGTACCCGACGACGCGTGCACCCGCACCACCTGCTCGCGCGGCACGGCGAACATCCCGAACGGGTAGTTCTCCCGCAGGTCGGCCTTGGCGGTGAACGGGAAGTGCCGCAGGTCCTCCAGCGATCGCAGGTCCCCCGGCCCGACTCCGTTGGCTGCGAACGCCTTCCGGTAGTGCGGCACCTGCTCGTACGCCGCGGTGACCGTCGCCTGCAACCGCTCGAGCTGCCGGGCCCGGAGCTCGTCGACGGACCATCGCTCGGCCTCGTCGTAGAGGTCGGGTCGTGGCTCCACCACGGGCAGCGCGCTCACCACGGCATCACATCACCCCGGCCGCTCAGCGGGTAGGGCCGATGACCCGGGAGCGGCCACGCAGCTCGGCCACCAGCGCGCCGCTCGACTCGACCCGCACCGACACGTCGGTCAGGCCGGACCGGCCGAACGTCGCCCGCTCGACGGCGTCGGCCACCAGGACGTCACCGACCCGGGCCGGCGCGACGAACGTGATGTCGCACCCCGCCGCCACCGTCACCGGCCCGTGGCTGTTGCACGCCAGCGCGAACGCCGAGTCGGCGAGGGCGAAGACGAACCCACCGTGCGCGATGGCGTGCCCGTTGACCATCGCCTCGTTCACCGACATCCGGACCACCGCGTGGCCCACGTCGAGTGAGACCAGGACCATGCCGAGGCCGGCGCTGGCCCCGTCGGCGGCCCACATCGCCCGGGCCGCCGCGAGCCCGGACCGGCCGTCGTCGGCTGCCTCAGCCATGCAGCGGCGACCCGCGCTCGGCGGCCAGCTCCAGGCCGCGCCCGACCCGGTAGCGACCGGTGGGGACGGCGTCGTTGAGCGCGCGCAGCACCCACGAGACGCACGAGGGCCCGATCGCGTCACCCCACTCGAGCGGGCCGCGCGGATAGCCCGTGCCGAGCCGCATCGCCGTGTCGACGTCGGCTGCGGTCGCCTCACCGCGATGCACGACGTCGGCCGCCTCGTTGACCAGCATCGCGACCGTCCGGGCCACGACCAGGCCGGGGGTGTCGTCGACGACACTCACCGCCACACCCGCCGCCTGCACCAGGCCGATCGCCTGGGCCACGGTCTCGGGCCGCGCTCCGGCGGAGGCGGCCATGGCCACCCTCGTCGTCGTCGCTGCATCGAGGGCCCAGTCGATCACCACGACGTCGTTCCCGACGGTCTGAGCGGAGTCCCCCGTGGTCTCGACCAGCCGGCCGCCCGATGGCAGCCGCACACCGCCGTGGTCGGCGCACCCGTCGTCGTCCCAGGGATCCTCGTCCTCCGGCTGCTCGCCCACGATGCGCACCCCGGCGGCCTTGGACCGCTCCAGCAGGGGGGTCATGACGTTCCAGCCCTGGTGGTAGACGGCGTACCGCGGTGCGAGGTGCCGTGGGGCCGTGGCTGCCTCGGGCGGCTGCCCGGTCTCGGGGTCGAGCACCACCGGGCCGTTGCCGTGTCCGCGGGAGACGTCGTAGGCGTAGACGCCCCGGCCGGTCTTGCGGCCGAGCCGCCCGGCGTCGACCAGCCGCTGCTGCCAGACCGTCGGTGCGTAGCGCGGGTCGTGGAAGGTCTGCAGCCACACCGAGGTGGCGACGGCCAGGTTGACGTCCTGCCCGATCAGGTCGGTCAGCTCGAGCGGCCCGAGCGGGAAGCCGCCGGCCTCGCGCAGGAGCGCGTCGACGGTCGCCGCGTCGGCGACGCCGTCCTCGACCATCCGCTGGGCCTCGCCGTAGAACGGCCGCGCGACCCGGTTGACGATGAAGCCGGGTGTCGACGCGCAGCGGACGGGCGTCTTGCCCCAGGCCCGGACCAGGTTGGTGGCCAGCTCGACGTACGCCGCGCCGCTCTGCTCCCCACACACGACCTCGACCAGCTTCATCTTGTGCGCGGGGTTGAAGAAGTGCAGGCCGACCAGACGCTCGGGTCGGGCGAGGGGGCGGCCCAGGGCGGTCACTGACAGGGACGAGGTGTTGGACGCGAGGAGGGTGTCCTCCCCGACCACCTCTTCCAGCCGGGCGAAGAGCGCCCGCTTGGCCTCGGCGTCCTCGGCGATCGCCTCCACGACGACCAGGCAGCGGTCCAGCGCCTCGACGTCGTCGACGGCCGCGACCAGGGTGCAGGCGTCGTCGGCCGCCTCGCCGCTGATCAGGTCGCGTCGGGCCAGGGTGTGGACACCGTCGTTCACGGAGCGGACGGCCCGGGCCGCGGCGCCGGGCTCGGCGTCGAACACCCGGACCGGGTGGCCGGCCAGGGCCGCGACCTGCGCGATGCCGGCGCCCATCGTGCCGGCGCCCACGATGCCGACGAGGACGTCCTCGCTGGCGGCGGCGACGGCCGCCTGGTGGCTGGACAAGGGCACTCCGGTCTTTCACTAGATCCCCGAGACGGCGCCAGGCTGTCACATCGACGTCCGGACCGAAAGGTAGTCTCGCTGCACATGGACCAGACAGCATCTCCGGCCGGCCCCGACCGTCGCGAGGGTCCGACCGCGCAGGCCCTGGTGGACCAGCACCGCGACGCGCTGGACCAGGCCATGGCCGCGCTGACGACCCGCGGCTACCTCTCCCGCTACCCCGAGTCGCCGTCCCCGCGGGTGTACGGCGAGAGCGCGGCGGACGAGGGACGGCAGGCGTTCGACGCCCATCTGACCCGGCACTTCGACGACCTGTCCGGTCAGGCGGGCCACACCGGCGACTGGGTCGGCGAGGAGGTCTCGCCGTACGGGCCGGGACTGCGGGTCGGCTACCCCGAGGTCGACGTCGATCAGCTGGTGGCGGCCGCGCAGCAGGCGACGTACCCGTGGCGGTCGGTCGGGCCGCAGGTCCGGGCAGCGGTGTGCGTGGAGATCATCGACCGGATCAACGCCCGGTCGTTCGAGCTGGCCAGTGCGGTCATGCACACCAGCGGCCAGCCGTTCGTCATGGCCTTCCAGGCGGGAGGGCCGCACGCGCAGGACCGGGCCTTCGAGGCGGTGGCCGCGGCCCTGGCCGAGCAGCTGCGCATCCCGGCGAGCGCCCGCTGGGAGAAGCCCGGCCGGGGCGAGCCGATCGTCCTGGAGAAGGACAACCACATCGTCGGCCGCGGCGTCGCGCTCGTCATCGGCTGCAACACGTTCCCGACCTGGAACGCCTACCCGGGCCTGTTCGCCTCGCTCGCGACCGGGAACGCGGTCGTGGTCAAGCCCCATCCGCGCGCCACCCTGCCGCTGGCGATCACCGTCTCGATCGCCCGCGAGGTGCTGACCGAGACCGGATTCGACCCCGACCTGGTGACGCTCGCGGCCGAGGCACCCGGCGGGACGCTGGCCCAGGACCTGGTGGAGCACCCCGGAGTGCGGATCGTGGACTACACCGGCGGCCCGGACTTCGGTCGCTGGCTCGAGACCGAGGGCGCTCGGCTCGGCACCGTGGTGTTCACGGAGAAGTCGGGCGTCAACACGGTGATCGTCGACTCGACCGACGATCTCGGCGGCCTGCTGGCCAACCTGGCCTTCTCGTTCACGCTCTACAGCGGCCAGATGTGTACGACGCCGCAGAACGTCTACGTCCCTCGGGACGGGATCAGCACCGATGAGGGCCCCCTGTCGTTCGAGGAGTTCGGTGCCCGGCTGGCGGGGGCGGTCCAGGCGCTGACGGCCGACGACGCCAAGGCGGTCGAGCTGCTCGGCGCCACGGTCAACGACGGGGTCCGGGCCCGGGCCGCGGGGGTGGCCGAGCTGGCGGCGGCGGCCGGCTCGGGCGTGGTCGTGCTGGACTCCCGGCCGGTCGCGCACCCGGCGTACCCGGACGCCGTCGTCCGGACGCCGGCGCTGGTCGCCGTGGACGTGGCCGACGAGGAGGTCTACCGGCAGGAGTGCTTCGGGCCGGTGGCCTTCCTGATCGCGACGGACGGTACGGAGCAGTCACTGAGCACGTTCGTCCGCACGGTCCGGGCCCACGGGGCGATGACCGCGGCGGTCTACTCGAGCTCGGCGAAGGTGCTGGACGCCGCCCGGGAGGCTGCGTTGGACGCCGGGGTTGCCCTCTCGGAGAACCTCACCGGGCAGGTGTTCGTGAACCAGACCTCGGCCTTCAGCGACTACCACGGCACCGGGGCGAACCCGGCGGCCAATGCGGCGTACGTCGATGCGGCCTTCGTCGCGCCGCGGTTCCGGGTCATCACGACCCGCCGCCACGCCTGAGCTTCACCCCCGCTCCCGATACCGAAGGAGGCCGGCGGGTCAGCTGTACTGGCGGCTGCTCCGCTTGTCGCCGTCCTTGAGGCTGTCCGGCAGCAGCAGGTTGAGCACCAGGCTGACGAAGGTGACCACCACGGCGGCCCCGACCGCCTGCCACCAGAAGTGATCGATCCGCAGGGTCAGCCGGGTGTGCCGGGAGAGCCACGACGTCAGCTCGAGCATCAGGGCGTTGACCACGAACGTGAACAGCCCCAGCGTCACGAAGTAGAGCGGCAGCGAGAACAGCTTGACCACCGGCTTGACGACCGCGTTGACGATCCCGAACAGCAGCCCGATGAACAGGAAGGTCAGGATCTTGCCGGACGTCGTGTTGGACCCGCCGCTCACCGTGATGCCGGAGACGACGGTCGCGATCCAGATGGCGACCGCGTTCACCACGACCTTGATGGCGAAGGACCTCATGGCGCGATCCTGCCACGACGGGCTCTCCCTAGAGTGACCCCATGAGCACGAGCGAGGTCCCGATCCGGCTCCGCAGCGCCCTGACCGGCGTCCCGGCGTACGTGCCCGGCCGCCCGGCGGCCGAGCCGGGTGCCGGCCCCACGACGTACAAGATCTCCAGCAACGAGAACCCCTACCCGCCGCTGCCCGGCGTGGTCGACGTCGTGGCCCGCGCGGCCCGGGAGATGAACCGCTACCCCGACATGGCGAGCACGGCGCTGATCTCGGCCATCGCCGACCGGTTCGGCGTCGAGCCGGCCAACGTCGCGGTCGGCACCGGGAGCGTCGGCGTGCTGGGCCAGATCCTGTCCGCCACCTGCGGCGAGGGTGACGAGGTCGTGCACGCCTGGCGCTCGTTCGAGGCCTACCCGATCCTCGTCCAGCTGTCAGGGGCGACCGGCGTCCCCGTGCCGCTCGCCCCCGGTGGCCGGCACGACCTGCCCGCGATGGCCGCGGCCGTGACCGATCGGACCCGGCTCGTCCTGGTCTGCACCCCCAACAACCCCACCGGCCCGACGGTGGGCGCGGCCGAGCTGGAGACGTTCCTGGACTCCGTCCCGCGCGACGTGCTGGTGGTCATCGACGAGGCGTACGTCGAGTTCGTCCGCGACCCCGGGGCGCCCGACGCCCTGGCGATCCAGCGCCGCCGGCCCAACGTGGCCGTGCTGCGGACGTTCTCCAAGGCCTACGGGCTGGCCGGGCTGCGGGTCGGCTACGCCATCGCCGACCCGGCGGTGGCGGCCGCCCTGCGCAAGACGGCCGTGCCGTTCGGCGTCTCGGTGGTCGCCCAGGACGCCGCGATCGCCTCCCTGGCCGCCCACGAGGAGCTCGAGGTCCGGGTCGAGGCCCTGGTCCAGGAGCGCCGGCGCGTGCTCAGCGGCCTGCGGGCCCAGGGGTGGGAGGTTCCCGACTCCGAGGCCAACTTCGTCTGGCTGGAGCTGGGCGAGCGGACCGCCGAGTTCGCGGCCCGGGCCGAGCGGGCCGGGCTGGTCGTACGGCCGTTCGGGGGCTCCGGGGCCCGCTGCACTGTCGCCGAGCCCGAGGCTGCCGATCTCCTTCTCACGGTTGCGGGCGACTTCCTGCGGTCTGCGGAGTAGTTCGTTACGATCTGGTTATCAAAAACTACTGCAAGTGAGCACTCAAGGTTCGAGTGACTAGTACCGATGAGGGATATCGGAGGCATCGCGCGCGCTCTACCGTCGTACCAGTGCACTCTGTGTTCATGACCGGCTCCTGCCCGTCGTGCAAACCACAGCACTACTGACAAAGAAGGGTTGGTCGGGGGCGATCACCATGGCAGTCCAACAGCTGGGTCCCGAGGCTTCGCGAGCAGGCGCTCGCCGGGCCCGCGCCCTCGCCGCACGGGCGGGCGGGCCGACCGTCGCGCTCGTCGCGCTGTCGACCGTCACCGTGACCAGCCTGGTCGCCATCGCCTTCGCTCCGCTCCCCCACGCCGTGTCGCCCTCGGGCGCCAGCGGCGGTGTCGCCGCCCCCGGTGACGTCCGGCCGCTGACCACCCCGGCCAAGATCGCCACCCACAGCCCGACGGCGCCGACGACCACCAAGCCCAAGTCGTCGAACGGCGGCAGCTCCTTCACCAGCACCCCGCCGGCGTCCGGCGGCAACACCTCCGCCCGGACCAGCACGGGCAACACGCACCACAGCACCTCGGGCTCGGGTTCGAGCACCGGCGGCAAGGGCACGGGCAACGGCTAGGGCAACGGCAACGGCAGTGGCGGGCCGACCCGGCCGGGCAGCGGCAACGGTCACGGCACCGGCACCCATGGCGGCACCGGCTCCGGCACCGAGGGCAACCCCACCCCGCCCGACTGCACGCCCACCACGGACGGCGGCCCCGCCGTCAACATCGTCGCGGGCGACCCGGTCGACACGAACGCCAGCGTCAACCCGATCTGCGTCATCGGCAGCGGCCCGACCTCCCTGCACGGTGGCGGAGGCACGCACATCATCATCCGGCCGCCGGCCCCGACGGGTTCCCCCCAGGGCGGCTCCGAGGGCGGCGACCCGACCGGCGGCACCGGCTCCGGCTCCGGTCAGGGCGACGGCGCTGGGAGTGGCCACGGCACCGGCACCCACGGAGGTACCGGCGCGGGCACCGAGGGCGTCCCCGGCACCGGCACCACCGGCTCCACCGGCTCCGCGGGGACCGGCACGCTCGGCGGCGAAGGCACCCCCGGCCTGACGACTGGCCCGGCCAAGGTCGCCGTCCAGACGCTGGTCCGCGACGCGGTCAAGGCCGTGGCCGCCCACAGCGCGGACGCCGTGACCAAGGACGCGGTCAAGGACGCGGTCAAGGACGCGACCAAGAGCGTGGTCAAGGACGGTCAGCGCCACCAGGGCGCCAAGACGACCGCCAAGTGCACCGGCAAGCACCGGGAGCGGGTCGGCGGCGCCCACCTCGCCGGCGGCAAGCACCGCGCCTGATCCAGGCACCGCGGCCGGTACGTCGGACCGGCTCGTACCGGACCAGCTTGTTCCTTCGGCCGGCTCGTACGTCCGATCGGTCCTCGACCGCGGCCGATCCTGACGTCCGTGCGACCCCTACCCTCTCTCGCCGGTACCGTGAGCCCTAGGCGGCGGCGGCCCGACCAGGGCCCCTTCCGCTCCGTGGCGGCGTCGGCACGACCGGTTCCCCGCGGGCCCAGCATCCGGCGGGGTGACCCCTTGGCCGGCCGGCGAAGGAGAGTGCATGACCGAGACCACCGCGGGACCCCCCAGCTCGATCGACGGCGGCCCCGAGCTCGTCCAGCTGCTCACGCCTGACGGTGAGCGTCGCGAGCATCCGGTCTACTCGCCGTACGCCGCCGGCCTGGACGCCGAGACGCTGCGAGGGTTCTACCGCGACCTGGTCCTGGTCCGCCGGGTCGACGCCGAGGCCACGGCCCTGCAGCGCCAGGGCGAGCTCGGCATCTGGGCCAGCCTGCTCGGCCAGGAGGCGGCCCAGGTGGGCTCGGGACGGGCCCTGTCGCCGCAGGACTACGCCTTCCCGACGTACCGCGAGCACGGCGTCGCCTGGTGCCGCGGGGTCGACCCGCTGAACCTGCTCGGCCTCTTCCGCGGCGTCAACCACGGCGGCTGGGACCCGGACGAGAAGAACTTCCACCTCTACACGATCGTCATCGGCGCGCAGACCCTGCACGCGACCGGCTACGCGATGGGCATCCAGCGCGACGGGGACGTCGGCCGCGGCGATCCGACCCGCGATGCGGCAGTCATCGCCTACTTCGGCGACGGTGCGACCGCGCAGGGCGACGTCAACGAGGCGTTCGTCTTCGCCAGCGTCCAGAACGCGCCGGTGGTGTTCTTCTGCCAGAACAACCAGTGGGCCATCTCCGAGCCGAACGACAAGCAGACCCGGGTGCCGCTCTACCAGCGGGCCAGCGGGTTCGGCTTCCCCGGCGTACGCGTCGACGGCAACGACGTGGTCGCGGTCTACGCCGTGACCAAGGCCGCGATGGACCGCGCCCGGGAGGGCAACGGGCCGACCCTGGTCGAGGCGTTCACCTACCGGATGGGCGCCCACACGACCTCGGACGACCCCACGCGCTACCGCGTCGCCGCCGAGGTCGAGGTGTGGAAGCAACGCGACCCGATCGTTCGGCTGCGGACCTACCTGGAGGCCGAGGGCATGGTCGACCAGGCGTTCCTCGACGACCTGGAGCGGGAGGCCGACGAGCTGGCCGCCCACGTCCGGCAGGGCTGCCTGTCCATGACCGACCCCGAGCCGCTCGCGATGTTCGACCACATCTACGTCGACCCTCATCCGCTGGTCGCGCAGGAGCGGGCCGAGTTCGCGACCTACCTGGAGTCCTTCTCCGACCGCGCGGGGAGCAACTGACATGGCCACCGAGATCCAGACCCTGGCCAAGGGACTCAACAACGGCCTGCGCAAGGCGATGGAGGACGACCCCAAGGTCATCCTGATGGGGGAGGACATCGGCCGGCTCGGCGGCGTCTTCCGGATCACCGACGGGCTGCAGAAGGACTTCGGCGAGGACCGGGTCACCGACACCCCGCTGGCCGAGTCGGGCATCATCGGTACGGCGATCGGGCTGGCCCTGCGCGGCTACCGGCCGGTGTGCGAGATCCAGTTCGACGGCTTCGTCTACCCGGCGTTCGACCAGATCGTCTCGCAGCTGGCCAAGATGCACGCGAGATCCCTTGGCGCCGTGCGGCTTCCGGTCGTCGTCCGGATCCCGGTCGGTGGCGGCATCGGCGCGGTCGAGCACCACAGCGAGTCCAACGAGGCCTACTTCGCCCACACCGCTGGGCTGCGGGTCGTCTGCTGCTCCAACGCCGCCGACGCGTACTGGATGATCCAGCAGGCGATCGCGAGTGACGACCCGGTCATCTTCTACGAGCCCAAGCGCCGCTACTGGGAGAAGTCCGAGGTGGACATCTCGCTGGGGCCGGACTCCGTCCCGTCCCTGCACCAGGCCCGGGTCCTCCGGCCCGGCGAGCAAGTGACCCTCGCGGCGTACGGCCCGACGGTGAAGACCTGCCTGGACGCCGCAACCGTTGCGGCAGAGGAGGGTCGGAGCCTCGAGGTCATCGACCTGCGCTCGCTGTCGCCGCTGGACATCGACACTGTCGCGGCCTCGGTGGAGCGGACCGGTCGGCTCGTCGTGGTCCACGAGGCGGCGACGTTCCTCGGGGTCGGTGCCGAGCTCGCGGCGCGGGTGAGCGAGCGGTGCTTCCTGCACCTGGAGGCGCCGGTGATCCGGGTCGGCGGCTTCAACCTGCCGTACCCGCCGAGCCGGCTCGAGGACGACTTCCTGCCCGACCTGGACCGCGTCCTCGACGCCGTCGACCGCTCCCTGGCGTGGTGAGGGGCGACATGCCTGTACAGAGCTTCCGCCTCCCCGACGTCGGTGAGGGCCTGACCGAGGCCGAGATCGTGACCTGGAAGGTCAAGCCGGGCGACACGGTGAAGGTCAACGACATCGTCGTCGAGATCGAGACGGCCAAGTCCCTGGTCGAGCTGCCGACGCCGTACGCGGGGGTGGTGGCCGAGCTGCTCGTGCCCGAGGGCCAGACGGTCGACGTCGGCACGCCGATCATCGCCGTCGAGACGGGCGGGGGTGCCGTGAGCGCCCCTGCGGCCGAGCCCCCCGGTGCGGCGGCGGGAGCGACCGAGGTCTCCGAGGCGCCGGCCGAGGGTGCGGTCGAGCCTGGGCTGATCGGTGGCCCGGCTCCCGGTGGTCGCACGTCGGTGCTGGTCGGCTACGGCCCGCGCGAGACCGAGGCGAAACGCCGACCCCGCAAGGGTTCTGAGGCACCCACGGCGGCCATGCCCGCGGCGACGGCACCGGTGGCGGCCGAGGCGGCCAAGGAGTCGATGAGCGAGGCACCGACCGAGGCTGTCAGCCAAGCCGTCAGCGAAGCCGTCAGCGGGGCTGTCAGCGAGGCACCCGCCGCGGGCAAGCCGCTGGCCAAGCCGCCGGTGCGGGCGCTGGCCAAGCAGCTCGGCGTCGACCTGGCCTCGGTGACCGGGACCGGTCCCCAGGGCTCGGTCACGCGGGCCGACCTGCAGCGGCACGCCGACGGCTCGACCGACGGCGGCTCCCCGCCGACGCCCGCGGCCGGCCGGATCCGGACGGGCGAGCGCGAGACCCGTACACCGGTCAAGGGCGTGCGCAAGATGACTGCGCAGGCCATGGTGTCGAGCGCCTTCACCGCACCGCACGTGACCGAGTTCGTGACGGTCGACGTCACGCGGACGATGAAGCTCGTGGACCGGCTCAAGGGCGATCGTGAGTTCGCGGGGGTCAAGGTCTCGCCGTTGCTGATCGTGGCCAAGGCGCTGATCGTTGCGGCGCAACGCAATCCGGGGATCAACGCCTCGTGGGACGAGGCGGCTCAGGAGATCGTCGTCAAGCACTACGTCAACCTCGGTATCGCGGCCGCGACGCCCCGAGGGCTCGTCGTACCCAACGTCAAGGACGCCGATGCTCTGACGATGCGCGAGCTCGCCGACGCGCTGGCCGCCCTGACGGCGACGGCTCGGGAGGGGCGGACTCCTCCGGCTGACATGGCCGGCGGCACCATCACGATCACCAACGTCGGGGTCTTCGGCGTCGACACGGGCACGCCGATCCTGAACCCGGGCGAGGCGGCGATTCTCGCGTTCGGCGCCGTCCGGCAGCAGCCGTGGGTGCACCGCGGGCAGGTCCGGGCCCGCTGGGTGACGACGCTTGCGCTGTCCTTCGACCACCGGCTGGTCGACGGCGAGCTCGGGTCGCGGTTCCTGGCCGACCTGGCCGCGCTGCTCGAGCACCCTGGCCAGGCCCTCGTCTGGTCCTAGGCCAGGCCCCCGCCGCCGCCGTACCCCCGCCCCCGCCGTACCCGAGTTGTCAGCCCCTCCGGGTCCTATACCCCCCGGTGGCCCTGACACTCGCTCGAGACCTGGCGAGTGTCAGCCCCTCCGGGGGGCATGGCTACCGGAGGGGCTGACAACTTGGTCGGGGCGGGTGCTTGGCTCAGGCCTCGTGGCGCCCGGGGGTGCTCGGGTCAGCCGCCGCTCCGCGAGGGTCGGACGCGGCCAGGTCTGGGTCGACCGGGCCCTCGTGCCTGCCGTGGACGACCGGTACGGCGTCGGACGCCAGGGCCTGACGGGGCTCCGCCGACTCGTCGGACCTGGCCGGCTGAGCGGACTCCGCCGACTCATGGGAGCCTGGCCGGCTGAGCGGAGCCCGCCGACTCATGGGACCCGGTGGCCTCGGAAGCCTCGCTGGTCTTGCCCTCGGCGGACTCGGCGGACTCGGCGGACTGGGTGGCGGCTGCGGCCGCCGCCTGGCTGTCCAGCGCAGCTTGCTGCTGAGCCTCGAGCGGAGAGCCGCCGCGGAGCTCGACGTGCGGCAGGAACGCGAGCACGACGACCGCGACGATCACGACGCATGCCCCGACCAGGAACACCGAGTCCATCGACTGCGAGAACCCGATCTTGAACGGGTCGCCGAACGGCTTCGCCAGCTTGTCGATGACCGAGGAGTCGTTGAGCACCCCGGAGAAGAACGAGCTGGACTTGCCCGACTGCTGGGCCTGCAGGCCGGCCAGGAAGTCGCTGTTCGGATGCACGCCGGCGATCGCCGGATTGTGCGCCGCCGCCTGGAAGTCCGGCGTACCCGCCGCCGACTTCAACGCCGCCGCGATCTTGTCGCCCACGGTGCTGAACAGGATGGACAGGAACACCGCGACGCCCAGGGTGCCGCCGATCTGGCGGAAGAACGTGGACGAGGCCGTGGCCACGCCGATGTCCCGGGGGGCGACCGAGTTCTGCACGGCGAGCATCAGCGGCTGCATGGTGTTCCCGAGCCCGTAGCCCGTGATGAGCATGAACGCCATGATGACCAGCAGGGAGCTGTCGTAGTGCACCCGCGAGAGCAGGAACAGGCCGATGACCATGAGGACCGCGCCCATGATCGGGAAGGTCCGGTAGCGGCCGGTCCTGGAGATGATCTGCCCCGAGATCACGGCGGCCGACATCAGGCCCAGGACGAAGGGCAGCATCAGCAGGCCGGCCTTGCTCGGCGAGGCGCCGTGGACGATCTGCAGGTAGAGCGGCAGGACCGTCACCGCGCCGAACAACCCGGCGCCGGTGACGACGCTGGAGATCAGCGCCAGGCTGATCGTGCGGTTCTTGAAGATGCGCAGGGGGATCAGGGCCTCGTCGCCGAACCTCCACTCCGCGAAGATGAACGACGCCACGCCGAGGACACCGACGACGTAGCAGGCCAGCGAGCGGCCCGAGCCCCAACCCCAGGTGCGGCCCTGCTCGGCCACCGTCAGCAGCGGCACCAGTGCGATGGAGAGGAACGCGGCGCCCCACCAGTCGACCCGGTGGTCGCGACGGAAGTGCGGGATGTGCAGGGTCGCCTGGACGACGAACAGTGCGGCGATGCCGATCGGCACGTTGACCAGGAAGACCCAGCGCCAGCCGGAGACGCCCAGGATCGAAGCCTGCCCGGCGAGGAAGCCGCCGATGACCGGGCCCAGGACGCTCGACGTACCGAAGACGGCCAGGAAGTAGCCCTGATAGCGGGCGCGCTCCCGCGGCGAGACGATGTCGCCGATGATGGCCAGGGCCAAGGTGAACAGCCCACCCGCGCCGATGCCCTGGAAGGCGCGGAACGCGGCGAGCGAGTACATCGACGTCGCGAGGGTGCAGAGCATCGAGCCGAGGATGAAGATCGAGATGGCCGCGATGAAGAACTTCTTGCGGCCGTAGATGTCCGAGAGCTTGCCGTAGAGCGGCGTCGCGATCGTCGACGTGATGAGGTACGCCGTCGTGACCCAGGCCTGGACCGACAGCCCGTGCAGGTCGTCCGCGATCGTGCGGATGGCGGTGCTGACGATCGTCTGGTCGAGCGCGGCGAGGAACATCCCCATCAGCAGACCCGACAGGATCGCCAGGATCTGCTTGTGGGACAACCCGACCGGGCTCTCCGCCGTTGCCGTCGTGCTACTACCGGTGGCGGTTGCCATCAGTGCTCCTTGGTGAGTTCGGCGATGATGGCCGGCCTGGCCTCATCGAAGTCGTCGTTGAATCGCGACAGCAGGGTCACGAGGGCTGTGATGTCCGACGTCGACCAGCCGGCCAGGACCGTGCCGAGCATCCGCTCGCGGTCGCGCCGCATGGCGTCGAACGCTGCGCGGCCGGCATCGGTCGCGACCAGGATCGTGGCGCGCCGGTCCTCGGGGTCGCTGGTCCGCTCGACCAGGCCGACGTCGACCAGGCTGGTGACCTGCCGGCTGACCGTCGACGTGTCCGCGTGCAGGCAGGTCGCGAGCTCGGTGGTGCGCTTGGGGGAGTCGAGCAGCTGGAAGAGCACGGCGTACGCCGAGGGGTCGACGCCGTGCCGGTTCCGGTGGGCCGTCTGGGCCTGCACGCTCTTGAAGCCGCGGATGAACCGGACGATCTCGGTGCCGATGTGGCTCGTGCCGTCGGCGTGCTTCGGCCCGCGCGGGCCCTTCGTCGTACTCACTGCGTCCGTCCAGGCCCGTCCTCGAAGTGGTTGTATGCGCCAAGCAACTTGTTGAGGTTCTCACCCGCGGACCGGTTGGCGCAACTCCTTACGCTGTCCGGGTGACGAGTGCCCCCGTGCCGATCCGCAGGTCGGCGTACGCCGCGCTCGTGCCCGCTGCCGTCGCGGCCGCCGTCGCCGTCCTGCTCGGCCTGCTGATCGGGCACGGCGCCCAGGCGCCACTGGCCGGACTGCTCGACCCCGGCGCCGTGGTGCGGTGGGGGCTCCCGGTGGCCCGGACCGTGCACGATCTCGCGGCCGCCCTGACCATCGGGGCGTTGGTGCTGGCGGCAGTGGCCCTGCCCGAGCCGGCCCGGCCGGCGGCGCTGCGGCTGGCCGCGACCGCCGGCATCGTCTGGGTCGCCGCGGCGGTGGTCGTCCTCGTCCTGACCTACGCCGACTACGCGGGGGTCAAGCTCGGGACGGCCGGGTTCGGCGCCCAGCTGTCGACCTTCGTGCAGTCCTTCGACCTCGGCCGGGCGATGGCGGCCAGCCTGCTGCTGGCCTTCGTCGTCGCCACCGGGGCGACGGTCGCTCGCAGCCTCAACGCGATCGGCTGGCTCGCGGCGCTCAGCCTGCTGGCGATCCTGCCGCTCGCCCTGGCCGGTCACGCGGCCGGGTCCGCCGACCACGAGATGGCCGTCGACAGCCTGGGCGCCCACCTGGTCGCGGTCACGGTCTGGGTCGGCGGGCTGGCGGTGCTCGCCCTGCTGCGGACATCCCTCGGTGGCGCGTTTGCCGTTGCGGCGCAACGGTTCTCATCGCTGGCTGGGTGGTGCTTCGCCATCGTTGCCGTGTCGGGTGTGGTCAACGCCTGGCTGCGACTGGGGGGCCTGGACGGCATCACGACGGCGTACGGCGCCCTGGTCCTGATCAAGGTGCTCGCCCTGGTGCTGCTCGGTGTGGCGGGGCTGGAGCAGCGGCAGCGCGTCGTCGACCGGCTCGCCGTCGACCCGGCGTCCAGGCGGCTCTTCGCCCGGTTGGCGGCCGGCGAGCTCGTCGTCATGGGTGTCGCCATCGGCATCGCGGTGGCCCTCGCGCGGAGCGCGCCGCCGGTGCCGGACAAGCCGCTCGGGCTGATCACGCCGGCGCAGACGCTGACCGGCTACCCGCTGCCGCCGCCGCTGGACTTCGCGCGCTGGTTCACCGTCTGGCGGCTCGACCCGCTCTGGCTGTCGCTGGCCGCCGTCGGCGTGGGCTGGTACCTGGTCTCGGTCCGCCGGCTGCTCCGGCGCGGCGACTCGTGGCCCGTGCTGCGGGTCGTGTCGTGGGTCGTCGCCGCGGTGGTGCTGGTCTACGCGACGAGCGGCGGTCCGGGCGTCTACGGCCGGGTGCTGTTCAGCGCGCACATGCTGGAGCACATGACCATCTCGATGGTCGTGCCGCCGCTGCTCGTCCTCGGGGCGCCGGTCACGCTGGCGCTGCGGACCTCGACCGCCCGGCGGGACGGCACGCGCGGCTGGCGCGAGTGGCTGCTCACGGTCGTGCACTCGCGGGCGCTGCGGTTCGTCGGGCACCCGCTCGTCGCGGCCGGGCTGTTCATGGCCAGCCTGATCGTCTTCTACTACTCCTCGCTGTTCGGCTACGCGCTCCGGACGCACACCGGGCACGTGCTGATGACGCTGCACTTCCTGCTCGTCGGCTACCTGTTCGCGTCGGTGCTGATCGGTGTGGACCCGGGGATCCAGCACCCGCCGTACCCGTTCCGGCTGGTCCTGCTGCTCGCGACGCTGTCGTTCCACGCGTTCTTCGGGGTGGCCCTGGTCAGCTCGACCTCGCTGCTCCAGCCACACTTCTACACCGAGCTGGGGCGGAGGTGGGGGGCGTCGTTGATCTCCGACCAGCAGGCCGGTGGTGCGGTCGCCTGGAGCGTCGGTGAGCTGCCGACCCTGGTGATCGCAATGGGGATCGTGGCCGCGTGGCTGCGCTCGGACGACCGGGAGGCCCGCCGCTACGACCGCGCGGCCGACCGGGACGGCGACGCGGAGCTCAGGGCCTACAACGCCGAGCTCGCCGCGCGGGCCGCCCGATCGGCGCGTCCGGGCCGCAGCGACGACGACGTGTCAGGCTGAGGCATGCGGATCGCGGTCGTTCAGCTCGGCTACGACGACGACGAGTCCGCCGCATCGACGGGTCGAGCGCGTGGTCGGGCTGGTCAAGGCCCAGGCCGGGCACGACCTGGTGGTGCTCCCGGAGCTGTGGCAGCCCACCGGCTTCGGCTACCGCCGCTGGGCCGAGCTGGCCGAGCCGGTCGACGGGCCGCTGGTCCGGGCCATGGCGCGGGCGGCCCGGGACGCCAAGGTCGTGCTGCACGCCGGGTCGTGGATCGAGACCAACGGGGTCGGGCCCGACGGCCGGGGTCTGTGGAACACCTCGATGGTGTTCGGCCCGGACGGCTCACTGATCGCGACCTACCGCAAGATCCACCGGTTCGGGTTCGGGCAGGGGGAGCCGGTGCTGCTGGAGGCGGGTACGTCGGTCGTCACCGTGGACCTGCCTCGACCGGTCTCGGGGGCCGAAGGGCCTGTCGTGCCAACGGGTTTGGCCACGTGCTACGACCTGAGGTTCCCCGAGCAGTTCCGGGCGCTGCTCGACGCCGGCGCTCGGTTGGTCCTCGTGCCCGCGGCGTGGCCCGCCGCGCGGGTCGAGCACTGGCAGCTGCTGGGCCGGGCCCGCGCCCTGGAGAACCAGTGCTTCGTCGTCCAGTGCAACACCGCGGGGACCCATGCCGGCGTCGAGATGGGCGGCCGCAGCCAGGTCGTCGATCCCTGGGGCGCGGTGGTCGCCGAGGCGGGGACCGAGGAGACGGTGCTGTCGGTGGAGATCCGGGTCGGCTCGGTGGAGGAGATCCGGGCGAAGTTCCCGGTCCTGGCCGACCGTCGCCTCTGACCCGGATCTGGACCCGGCTCCGGCGGAACGGCCAGCTGGCCGAAGCGGGTGGATCCGGCGCGGGCTGGGCGGACCGGGGTACTTCTGCCCTCCGGTCGGCGTCATCGGGGGTGGGTGCGGGGTTCAGTGCGGGTTCAGTGCGGGGTTCAGTGCGGGGTCAGTCAGGGTCGGAGCGGCGCAGTCGCTTGGTCTCCCCGCGCCGCTTCTTGCCGGCGATCCGTCGCTCGACCGAGCCCTTGGTGGCGCGGGTCGGGCGACGTGGCTTCGGCGGCGGTGCGATCGCCTCGGCCAGGGTGGCGGCCAGGCGGCCCTGGGCGGCCTCGCGGTTGCGCAGCTGCGACCGGTGCTCGGACGCGGCGATGGTGAGGATCCCGTCGACGAGCCGTGGGCCGAGCCGCTCGAGGGCCCGGGCCTTGAGGGTTGGGCCGATCGCCGTCGTACCCGCAAGGTCGAAGGACAGCTCGACCCGCGAGTCGGCCGTGTTGACACTCTGGCCACCGGGACCCGAGGACCGGGAGAAGCGCCAGGACAGCTCGGCCTCCGGGATGACGACTGAGCCTCGGACGTGCACCGGTCCAGGCATGGGACAAGCATGCCCGGCCGGGATGGATGCGGCGGCAGGTGTGGCCGGGGCGGTCGGCAGTCGATACCGGCCCGACCAACTGGCCCAAACCCGGTCAACCTCCCGGTAACGCCCACCCCGCGGCGGTTAGGCCAGTTGGGCGGTTCGCCAGCCGGTGACCTGGGCCGTTCCCTGATCCGGGCCGGTTTCAGGATGCGGACCCGGGATGCTGCCGAGAGCATGAATCCGGACGGATGCCGCCAGGCAACCGGAGACGGAGCAGGTCATGGGTATCGGTGGAGGCATTGTCTTGCTCGTGGTCGGGGGCGTGCTGGCCTTCGGGGTGCGCGACCAGTGGAGCGCGGTCGACCTCACGGCCATCGGGTACATCTGCATGGCTGCGGGCGTGCTGGCGATCATCTTGGCGCTGGTGCTGAACCAGCAGCGGTCCCGGACGGCCCACACGGAGTACATCGAGCACCGCGACGTCGGCGGCCCCCCGGTCGTCTAGACCCCAAGCCAGGAGTTAGCCAGAAGTTGTCAGGCCCAGCAGGCGGGATACCGCCTGCTGGGCCTGACAACTGCTCAGAGGGCGACAGTCAGCGGGGGCCGGTCAGAAGGCGGTCTCGTCGAGGTCCATCAGGGCGTTGTCGGTGGCCTCGGCGACCGCCCGCTCGGCAGAGACCTTCGGCAGCACGGTCGCGGCGAAGAACCGCGCCGCCGCGACCTTGCCCTCGTAGAACGACCGGTCCTTCGCCGCCAGATCGGCCCGGCCCAGTGCCGTGGTCGCGACCTCGGCCTGGCGCAGCAGCAGCCAGCCGACGAGCAGGTCCGTGCAGGCGAGGAGCAGCCGGGTGGTGTTCTGGCCGACCTTGTAGATGTTCGCCGGGTCCCCGCCCTTGCTCGGGTCCGAGCTCATCAGCGCGCCGACCATGAAGCCGACCATGGCCTGCACGTCCTCGAGCGCCTGCCCGAGCAGCTCCCGCTCGCGGGCCAGGGTGTCGTCCGTTCCGGTGCCGCCCTTGACCAGGTCCTGGACCTGGGCCGAGATGTGCCCGAGGGCCAGGCCCTTGTCCCGGACGATCTTGCGGAAGAAGAAGTCCAGGCCCTGGATCGCCGTCGTGCCCTCGTAGAGCGTGTCGATCTTGGCGTCCCGGACGTACTGCTCGATCGGGTAGTCCTGGAGGAATCCCGAGCCGCCGAGGGTCTGCAGGGTCTCGGTGCCGAGCAGGGTCCACGACCGCTCCGAGCCACCGCCCTTGACGATCGGCAGCAGCAGGTCGTTGACCCGCTCGGCCAGGTCGGCCGCGTCGCCGCTCTCGCCCCGCAGCGTGGCCTCGGCCACGACGTCCTGGTACGTCGCGGTGTAGAGGACCAGCGCCCGCAGACCCTCGGCGTACGCCTTCTGCGTCATCAGCGAGCGGCGCACGTCGGGGTGGTGCGTGATCGTCACCCGGGGCGCGGCCTTGTCGGTCATCTGGGTGAGGTCGGCGCCCTGCACCCGCTCCCTGGCGTAGTCGAGTGCGCCCAGGTAGCCGCTCGAAAGCGTCGCAATCGCCTTCGTGCCGACCATCATCCGGGCGTACTCGATGATCTGGAACATCTGCGCGATGCCGTCGTGGACGTCGCCGAGCAGGGTGCCCACCGCGGGGATCCCGTCGACCTCGCCGAACGTCAGCTCGCAGGTCGTGGAGACCTTGAGGCCCATCTTGTGCTCGACGTTGGTGGCGAAGACGCCGTTGCGCTCGCCCAGCTCGCCGGTGTCCAGGTCGACGTGGAACTTCGGGACGATGAAGAGCGAGAGGCCCTTGGTCCCCGGCCCGGCGCCCTCGGGGCGGGCCAGGACGAAGTGGATGATGTTGTCGCTCAGGTCGTGCTCGCCCGACGTGATGAACCGCTTGACGCCACTGATCCGCCACGTCCCGTCGGGCTGCTGCACCGCCTTGGTCCGGCCGGCGCCGACATCGGAGCCTGCGTCCGGCTCGGTCAGGACCATGGACCCGCCCCAGCCGCGGTCGACGATGAGCTGGGCGAGCTTGAGCTGGTCCGGCGTGCCGTTGCGGAACAGCGTGTGGGCGAAGGAGTAGCCGCAGGCGTACATGTGCACGGCCGGGTTGGCGCCGAGGACGAACTCCTGGACGGCCCAGCGCAACGACGGGGGTACGACGGTCCCGCCGAGCTCCTCGGGCAGGTCCATCCGCCACCAGTCGCCCGCGACGTACGCCGCGTAGCTGCGCTTGAACGACTCCGGCAGCGTCACCGAGTGGGTGGTGGGGTCGTAGACCGGCGGGTTGCGGTCGCTGTCGACGAAGGAGTCGGCGAGCTCGTGCTCGGACAGGCGGGCGACCTCACGCAGCATCTCGCGGGCCACGTCGGCGTCGACGTCGGCGTACGGGCCCTGGCCCAGCACGTCCTCGCGGCCGAGCACCTCGAACAGGGTGAACTCGATGTCCCGCAGGTTGGCCCGGTAGTGGCCCATGAGGTTCCTCTCGCCAGTGCCTTACTCGTCAGTAACATCATGCTACCGACGGGTAACTTGCGCAACCGGATCAGCGGATTCACCCATCCGGCTGAAGATGGCTACGGCGTGACGGGATGCTGTCTACGATGAGCGGCACGTAACCAGCAGAGAGGCCCCGGATCATGGGCAGGAGCCGGAACCCCCAGGCTCAGAACGACCAGAACGACCAGGGCCGAGCCGCGAGCTCCGGCGAGTCGGTCGGGCGACGGGCGCTCCTGCGCCGGGCGGCCACCGTCGCCGCCGCGGGCATCGGTGGCGTGGCCGCGACCGAGATGCTCTCCGCCGGCCCGGCCAGCGCCGCCGCGGGCGACGCCCTGCTGCTGCAGGCGGGCAACGACGCCGGCACCAACCGGACGACGCTCACCAGCGCCGCCACCACCGGCTCGACGATGGAGATCAGCCACAGCGCGAAGATCGCCAACCTGCGGCTGCCACCCGTGGACACGGCCGTCGACTACGCGGGCGACAAGACCCATACCCGGCAGGGCGACCTCGGCGGCAAGATGGCCGGTGGCGAGCTGCTCAACCTGACCGAGTCCGTGAAGGACCCCAAGACCGGCCTGGTCAGCGACGTCGACACGCTGTTCTGGATGGCCGGCGACAACGCCAGCAAGGACCTGACCAACATGGCGGTCGTCCTGACCACCGCCACCGGGACGGTCTTCGCGCCGTTCGGGCCCAAGCGGGTGCTGGACACCCGCAAGTCGTCGGGCCGGACGCTGCTCACCCCGAAGTCGGGGGCGCTGGACAGCTCGGGTCGCCTAAGGGCCGGCAAGTTCGTCGAGCTCAAGCTCGCGTCGTTCGTGATCTTCGGGTACGCCGTGCACTTCAACCTGACCGCGACCGGCGAGGCGGCCGGCGGCTACCTCACGGTGTGGGGAGCCGGCGCCCAGCCGAGCGCGTCGAACCTGAACTTCCAGAAAGTCAGCATCGCCAACCACGGCGTCGCCAGTCTCTCGGCGAACATGTCGATCTTCATCTACGCCTCGCAGACGACCCACGTCATCCTCGACGTCCAGGGCTGGACGCTGCCGGACTTCAGCTTCCTGATCGCGAACAACTCGGCGGCGGTGCCCTTCCAGGGTGCCCAGGCCCAGTCGCGGTTCGTCCCGCAGGCCATCCCGCGTCGTACGACGGAGCGCTGAGCCGGATGTGGGGCTACGTCTTCCCGAACGCCCGCGTGCGCTGACCTTCTGACGGGTTCACCGGCGGTCCGCCGACGGTCCGCTGACGACCCGCGAGGCGGCCGGCTCAGCCGGCGAGCGCGGCGTCGAGCAGGATCGTTGCCATGGCCCGGGCGGTCTCGCCAGCGGCCAGGTTGTGGTCCATCCGGGCCGACACCGTGGCGCCGTCGTAGAGCAGGACCATCTGCCGGGCGAACGTCTCCGGATCCGGTACGCCGGCCTGCTCGGCCAGGTCCTGGAAGAGGGTGCGGTACCAGGTCCGGTACTCGGTCGAGACCTGCTCCACCGAGCTGCCGGCCGCCGACTCGGCGCTGGCGTTGACGAACGCACAGCCGCGATAGCCCGGCTCCGCGAACAGCTCACCCAGCAGGTCGAAGACGCCGAGCACCTTCTCGCGCGGCGTGTCGAACCGCTCCAGCATCCGGGTCATCCGCTCCTGCCGCGCGGCGTACCGGCGGGCGAGGTAGGCCCGGATCAGCTCGTCCTTGCTGCCGAACGTGCTGTAGAGGCTGGCCTTGGCGACGCCGGCCCGCTCGATGATCCGGTCGATGCCGACGGTGTGCACGCCGTCGGCGTAGAAGAGCTCGTCGGCCGCGTCGAGCAGGCGCTCGCGGGCCGAGCTGCGTTCGGGGGTCCTGATCGGCATGGCTTGACTTTAACAGACAGGTCTGTCTAGTGTCGAGCGAGAGCAGACAGACCTGTCTGTGTACGACGACAGCAGCCGGAGCCCCCGATGACCACCTTGTCCTCGATCCCATCGCAGATGCTCGTGGGCCCACGGAACGGTCCGTGGAACCGCCGCCACCTGCCGACCGGCGCGGCGTTCGGCCTGCAGGTGTCGATCCTGCTCTTCCTGCTCGCCGGCTCGAGCGCCCCGACGCCGCTCTACTCGGTCTACGAGGCCGAGTGGCGCTTCTCGCCGATCACCGTGACGGTCGTCTTCGGCATCTACGCGCTCGCGGTCCTGACCTCGTTGCTGACCGTCGGGTCACTGTCCGACCACATCGGGCGGCGACCGGTGCTGATCGCCGCCCTGGTGCTGCAGGTCGTGACGATGCTGATCTTCACCACCGCGACGGGCGTGCCGGAGCTGCTGCTCGCCCGCGTGGTCCAGGGCCTCGCCACGGGTGCGGCCGTGGGCGCGATCGGCGCCGGGCTGCTCGACCTCAACCGCACGAAGGGCACGATCGCCAACGGTGTCGGCGCGCTGGCCGGCACGGCGTCCGGCGCGCTCGGGTCGGCCCTGTTCGTCGAGTACCTCCCGCAGCCGGTGCACCTGGTCTACGTCGTACTGCTCGCGGTCTTCGTGGCGCAGCTGGTCGGGGTGCTCTTCATGGCCGAGTCAGCCTCGCCGCGGGCCGGGGCACTGGCGGCGCTGCGGCCGCAGTTCGCGGTGCCGGCGGCTGCTCGCCGGCCGATGCTGGCGGCCATCCCCGCCCTCGTGGCGGTCTGGGCGCTGGCCGGCTTCTACGGCTCGCTCGGCCCGGCGGTCGTGAAGGCCATCACCGGCTCGACCTGGTTCGTGCTCGGCGGCCTGGCTCTGTTCACCCTGGCGGGGAGCGCGAGCCTGGCCGTCCTGGTCCTGCGGTCGGTCGCACCCCGACGAGTGATGACCCTCGGGACGATCGCGCTCGCCGTGGGCGTCGCGCTGACGCTGGTCGCGATGAGCAGCGGGTCGACCGCGGTCTTCTTCACCGGCGCGGTGATCTCCGGGGTCGGCTTCGGCGCCGGCTTCCAGGGCGCGCTGCGCACCGTCGTACCGCTGGCGGCCGAGCACGAGCGGGCCGGAGTGCTGTCCACGCTCTACGTCGTGTCCTACCTGGCGATGGGCCTGCCGGCGGTCATCGGCGGCGTGCTCGTGGTGCACGGCGGCGGGCTGTTGACGACCGGCCGTGAGTACGGCGCGGCGGTCATCGCACTCGCGGTCCTGGCTCTGGTCGCACTGGCCGCCCAGCGGGAGGCTCGGCCGGCCGGGGCGGGCGAGTCACTGGGCTGAGGACTGGACCGCGTCGCGGTGCGGGAGCTTCCAGTTCGGCCTCACGAAGTGGCACGTGTAGCCGTTCGGGTAGTGCTCGAGGTAGTCCTGGTGCTCGGGCTCGGCCTCCCAGAAGGCGCCGGCCGGCGTGACCTCGGTGACGACCTTGCCGGGCCACAGCCCTGATGCGTCCACGTCCGCGATGGTGTCCTCGGCGACGGCGCGCTGCTCCTCGCTCAGGTAGAAGATCGCCGACCGGTAGCTGGCGCCGACGTCGTTGCCCTGCCGGTCCTTCGTCGTCGGGTCGTGGATCTGGAAGAAGAACTCGAGCAGGTCGCGATAGGAGGTCTGCTCGGGGTCGAACGTGATCTCGATCGCCTCGGCGTGGTTGCCGTGGTTGCGATACGTCGCGTTGGGGATGTCGCCGCCGCTGTACCCGACCCGGGTCGAGATGACGCCGGGCCGCTTGCGGACGAGGTCCTGAACCCCCCAGAAGCAACCGCCCGCCAGGATCGCCGTCTCACGTCGTTCCGCCATGGTCTGGGCTCCTTCCGATGCCTGCCCGAGTCTGCCATCCTGCACCGGCCGCGGTTCAGCCGGTCGGCCCGGCCCCCGGTAGTGACACGTCGGTCTTGCTCAGCGCTGTGCGTCCTCCCGGGATCGGCCGCCCGCGTGAACGATCATGGGCGCTCAGCGCACGCGTGGGACAGGGGCCGAGGGGAGGCCGGGCTTGGCGACGAGACGACCCCTCGGCCGGGAGTTCGGCTGGCTGTGGGCGGCGTACGCGATCAGTACGTACGGGTCCGGGCTGGGGTTCGGAGCGCTGCCGTTGATCGCCGTGCTCGTGCTGCACGCCAGCCCGGCCGAGGTGTCGACCCTGTCGGCGGTGGGGCCCGCAGTGGGTGCGCTGATCGCGCTGCCGCTAGGCCCATGGGTGGAGTTCCGGCCCAAGCGCGCGGTGATGGTCACGATGGACCTGGCCCGGTTCGCGGTCATGGCGACCGTCCCGGTGGCGTACGCCCTGGGCCGGCTCACCTTCCCCCAGCTGCTGGCCGTCTCGGCGGTCGTGGCCGCGGCCAAGATCGCCTTCACGGCCGCCAGCGGCGCCTACGTCAGAGCCGTCGTGCGGCCCGACGACCTGCTGGTGGCGAACGCGCGGCTCGAGTCCACGAACTGGAGCTCGCTCGCCGTCGGGCCGCCACTGGGAGGCGCGGCGATCGGGCTGTTCGGGCCGGTCGTCACGGTGGTGGCCGACGCCTTGAGCTACCTGCTCTCCGCGCTGGCGATCAGCGCGATCCGGGGGCGCGAGGAACGCCCGCGGCGGCCGAGTGGGAGGCGGGTCCGGGCGGGCGAGCTGCTCGAGGGCTGGCGCTACCTCCTGACCCATCCCGTCCTGCGGGCGCTCTACCTCAACAACATGGTGGTCGCCGGGCTGATCATGGCCACCGAGCCCCTGCTCGCCGTGCTCCTGCTCCGCCAGCTCGGCTTCCCGCCCTGGCAGTACGGCCTGGCCTTCGCCGCTCCCTGCCTGGGCGGGCTGATCGGCTCCCGGCTGGCCCGCGGGGTCGTGGCCCGCCACGGCCGGCGCTCGGTCCTCCGGACGGTCGGCACGCTGCGCGCCGTCTGGCCGATCGGCCTCGCCTTCGTCCGGCCCGGAGTCGTCGGCCTCGCGACGGTGATGGCGGTCGAGCTCGCGATCATCGTCGGGATGAGCCTCTACAACCCGGTGCTCGCGACCTACCGGCTCGAGCAGATCCCCCGCGAGCGGATCGCACGTGTGCTGTCGGCCTGGTCGATCGGCCAGCAGGCCGCCATCGCCAGTTGCACCGCGCTCGCCGGCCTGCTGGCCGAGATCACCAGCGTGCGGACGGCGATCACGGCCGTCGGGCTGCTCATCCTGCTCAGCCCGCTGCTGCTACGCCGAGCCCTCCGTGACCCGGCGGCCGCCGACCCGGCGGACCAGCGTGGTCAGCCAGTCGGCGGTGATCAGCAGGATCAGCGGGAAGTAGCTGAGCTCGGGTAGCAGCAGGGACAGACCCAGGGCGAGCAGGAACAGCGCCGCGTTGACCACGCCGGCGAGGGGCGACGGAGCCCCACCGGGCTCGTGCAGGGACGGGTCGTTCTTGATCACCGCAGCGAGGACCGCCAGGCAGAGCGAGCTGGCGGTCAGCGTGCCGATGTAGAGCGCCTTGGTGATCGCCTGGCTGCCGTAGTCGGGGAGCAGGGCGGTGGGGAACGGCAGGAACACGATGGCGACCGTCCACAGGATCAACCACGTGACGATCCCGGGGCTGCTCTGGATGACCGACCGCATCAGCACGTGCTGGGCCAGCCACAGGCGGGCGATCACCGCGAAGCTCAGCCCGAACGACCAGAACAGGTCGCTGTTGGCCCGCAGGAGACTCGCCACCGTCTGGTGGTCGGCGTGGATCTGGCCGGCCAGGTCGACGAGGGGCAGGACGAGCAGCGTGATGGCGACGGCGGCGATCGCGTCGACGAAGGTGAGCAGCCGCTCCAGGTCGCGCGACCGGTCGGTCGAGGACTCCGGCGCCGGCACGACGAACACCCTAGAGCGGGTGACGGGAATCGAACCCGCACTGTCAGCTTGGGAAGCTGATGTTCTGCCATTGAACTACACCCGCAGGCCCGGACCGAGGCCCGCGCGGTCGTGCTCACGCGGGCTCGCTGGGCGTGCCAACCATACCGGCTCCGCCAGCCCGCTACCGTGGCCCCGTGCTGCTCTCCGACCGCGACATCCGCGCCGAGATCGCCTCCGGCCGGGTCGAGCTCTCGCCGTACGACGACGCGATGGTCCAGCCGTCCAGCATCGACGTCCGGCTGGACAAGTACTTCCGGCTCTTCGACAACCACAAGTACCCGGTGATCGACCCGCAGCTGGAGCAGCCCGACCTGACCCGCCTGGTCGAGTGCGACCCGGACGAGCCGCTGATGCTTCATCCCGGCGAGTTCGTCCTCGGCTCGACGTACGAGGTCGTGACCCTGCCGGACGACCTGGCCGCGCGGCTCGAGGGCAAGTCCAGCCTGGGCCGCCTCGGCCTGCTGACCCACTCGACGGCCGGCTTCATCGACCCCGGGTTCACCGGGCACGTGACGCTCGAGCTGTCCAACGTCGCGACCCTGCCGATCACGCTGTGGCCCGGCATGAAGATCGGTCAGCTGTGCTTCTTCCGGCTCAGCAGCGCCTCTGAGAACCCTTACGGCAGTGAGAGATACGGCTCGCGCTACCAGAACCAGCGAGGGCCGACGGCGAGTCGCTCGTTCCAGAACTTCCACCGCACCGAGGTCTGACGCCCGGCGCAGATCGTGACCCGAGGGACCGATGGCGGCAATCTTCCGCAGGCGAGCCGAGAGCGACCGGCTCGATGCCGCGACCCTCGACCAGCTGACCGGGATGCACGTCCTCCTCGTCCCGACCGAGACGGCGACGCCCGAGCTCGTGGCGACCCTGGTCCGGGCTCGGGTCGACGACTCCGACCTCGACCTCACCGGCCGGGCCCGGGTGGGCCGCTCGTCCTCGATCTCCGGGCCGGTCCAGCTGAGCGATGAGGACGCCGCGGTCCTCGGGGCGCCGGAGGGCCTGCGCACGGCGTACCGGCTGGAGGCGGCGCCGGAGCGGGACCCGGACGGCTTCGAGGCGTTCGTCGACCCGCTGCAGACGGCCCTGTGGATGCGGGCGTTCCCGACCGGGCCGCCGTACCGGGCCGAGGGGGACCTCGTGGCCCTCGGCCTCGACCTGGCTCGCCGGGTCGGCGGCGCCGTCCGGGTCGCGGGGACCGGCGTGGTGATGACCCCGGACCCCACCCGCGACGTCGAGCTGACGGTCTGGTCGCCGTACTGGGTCGAGGCCAAGGATCTGGTGCAGCTGCTCGCCCCAGTTCTTCCCGGCGCCCACCAGGACATGGTCCGGCCGCACCAGCCGCCGCCCGAGCCGGAGGCTGCGCCCTGGTCGCTCGACCCCCTCGACCCGATGGCCGACGAGATGGAGGAGGCGCTGACCCCCGAGCTGCTGCAGCGGCTCGAGCTCGTGGCCGACGCCACCGACGAGTGGGCCGAGCAGGAGATGGCCATCGCCGACGGGTACGCCGTCGTCGGCCACGGCGGCATCGTGGTCGGCGTACAGGTCGAGACCGGCGTCCCCCGCTGGGTCCTGCGCCAGCTCGCCGACCTGCCGGACGTCCCGACCGATCGGCTGGTCACCTACGACATCCGGTGGTGGCCCGAGGACGTCGGGCAGCTGCACCTGGAGAGCCCCTCGACCGCCCACCGCATCGCCCGCCGGATCGTCGCCGAGACCATCCGCTCGGTGGCCCGGGTGACGTCCGAGGCGGTGTTCGGCGTGGTCGTCGACGCGTCCGGCTTCCACGTGCCGCCGGAGAGCCTGCGCTGATGCCGGGTCACGATGCCTGAGACCCGGGTCGCGCGGCTGCTGTCCGACCTCGTGGGACGGCTGCCCGCAGTCGTCCCCACCGTCGGGCTCTACGCGGCGGGATCCCTTGGTACGCGGGACTTCGAGCCCGACCGGAGCGACCTCGACCTGGTCGCCGTCCTGCAACGCCCGCCGGACCCGGACGAGCTGTCGGCCATCGCCGCGGTGCACCGGGAGCTCACCGCGCAGCACCCCGCGGCGACCCGCCTGGACTGCCTCTACGTCGCGGCGCCGGACATCGCCGACCCGCAGCAGGTCTGGCCGTTCTGGCACGACGGCCGGATGACCCGGGCCCGGCTCACGGCGATCACCCGGACCGAGCTGCACGACCACGGGATCGTCGTGGCGGGCGAGCCGATCGCGGGCCAGATCCCTTACGTCACACCGGAAGAGCTGGTCGCGGAGATCCGCGAGGAGCTGCGCTCGGTCTGGCTGCCGGCGACCGACTCGCTGCGCCCGTGGCTCGACGACGCGTTCGTCGACCGCGGCCTCACCACCCTTCCGCGCGCTCAGGCGGCGATCACCGAGGGCGTGCTGATGACCAAGACCCAGGCCATCGCCCAGCTCTCCGACTTCGACGTGCCGGACTGGGTCCGTCAGGACATGCTCGCCCGGCGGCGCGGGTGGGCCCACCCGATGGGCATGCGGGTCAAGGTGCGCCGGGCGAAGGTGGCCCGCGAGGCCGTACGCCGCGGGGCCAGCCGTCTCCTCCAAGACCTCTCCTGAGGCACCGCGCCCCGACGTCAGGTCGTGCTGCCGACGGCCTCCGGGGTGGGCGCCTCGGGCGCGGGGCGGACGGCGGCCAGGAGCATCTGGGCGACGTCCACCACCTGGACCTCCTCGCGGGCGCTGCCGTCGGACTGCGCGGCGCTCAGCCCGTCGGAGAGCATCACCCGGCAGAACGGGCAGCCGATCGCGATCCGGTCGGCGCCCGTGGCTACGGCCTCGGCGGTGCGGTTGCTGTTGATCCGGGTGCCGAGCTTCTCCTCCATCCACATCCGCGCCCCGCCGGCCCCGCAGCAGAACGACCGCTCGGAGTTGCGCGGCATCTCCCGCAGCTCGACGCCGGGCAGCGCGCCGAGCAGCTCGCGCGGCGGCGCGTAGACGCCGTTGTGCCGGCCGAGGTAGCAGGGGTCGTGGTAGGTCACGGTCGCCGCGGTCGACGCGACCCCGGAGCTGTCGGCCCGGTCCGGCCGGGCCAGCGGCACCAGCCGGCGGTCCCGCACCAGCCGGTTGAGCAGCTGGGTGTGGTGGATGACGTCGTACTGCCCGCCGAGCTGGGGGTACTCGTTCGAGAGGGTGTTGAAGCAGTGCGCGCAGGTGACGACGATCTTGCCGGCCTTGGCGTCACCGAGAACCTCGACGTTGGCCTGCGCGAGCATCTGGAAGAGGAACTCGTTGCCGGCCCGCCGGGCCGGGTCGCCGGTGCACGTCTCGCCGTCACCGAGGACGGCGAAGGTGACGCCGGCCGTGTGCAGCAGCTCCGCCACGGCCCGGGTCGTCCGCTGCGCGCGGTCGTCGTACGCCCCGGCGCAACCGACCCAGAACAGGTAGTCGACCGACGTCAGGTCGTCGACGTCCGAGCCGACGACGGGCACGTCGAAGGGCAGGTCCTTGGCCCAGTCCAACCGGGCCCGGGCCGGCAGGCCCCAAGGGTTCTGGACCTTCTCCAGGTTCTTGAACAGACCGGCCAGCTCGGCCGGGAACGCCGACTCGATCAGCACCTGGTAGCGGCGCATGTCGACGATGTGGTCGACGTGCTCGATGTCGACGGGACACTGCTCGACACACGCGCCGCACGTCGTACAGCTCCACAGGACGTCGGGGTCCACGACGCCGCCGCTCTGCACGAGCGGGACGTCGACCGGCTCCGGGCCGGCCGTCGTCTCACTGGCCGCGCGTCCGGCGGCGGTGAGGTACGGCGCCTGGGCGTAGGCGTGGTCGCGCAGGCCCATCATCAACAGCTTGGGGGACAACGGCTTCTCGGTGTTCCAGGCCGGGCACTGGCTCTGGCAGCGGCCACACTCGGTGCACGTGGTGAAGTCCAGCAGCCCCTTCCAGGTGAAGTCGGTGATGGTCGCGACGCCGAGCGTGGCGTCCTCGTCCAGCTCCTCGATCGCCTCGAAGTCGATCGGCTTGCCGTCGATCATCATCGGCCGCAGCGCTCCGAGGGCGGTGCGCCCGGACGCCTCGCGCTTGAGCCAGATGTTGAAGAAGGCCAGGAACCGGTGCCAGGCCACGCCCATCGCCGGCTGCAGCGAGATGGTGATCAGCCAGGCCACCGAGATCAGGATCTTGACCGCCGCCACGACGATGATGCCGGTCTTGATCGAGGACTCCGTGCCGCTGAAGCCGGCTCCGATCCAGGCGGTCAGCGGGTAGTGCAACGCGGTCGCGCTCGACTCGCCGATGTTGCGGCCCAGCGCGTACTCCAGCGCCCGCAGCGTGATCACGCAGACGACGACGCCGAGGATGGTCGCCTCGACGTAGTAGGCCTGCCAGAACGTCGAGCCGTAGAAGCGCGAGCCGCGCGCCCGTCGTCGCGGGTGGTTGCGCTGCCGGATCGCGATCAGGGTGAGGATGCCGGCGAGCGAGAGCCAGGCGATCGCCTCGATCAGCCACTCGAGCAGGAAGAAGTGGCCGATCAGCGGGAGCGCCCAGGCCGGCGAGAAGAGCTGCCCGAAGGCAGTCACCAGCGTCAGGAACAGCAGCCCGAACGACACCATCACGAACCAGTGGGCGACGGCGACCACGGGCAGCCGGGACATCCGGGTGTGGCCGAGGAACTCCTTGACCAGCGTCCAGGTGCGCCGGCCGGGCGCCGCCGTACGGGTCGGATCGGGCCGTCCGAGCCGGAACGTCGCCGAGAACCGGGCCACTGCCTTGGCGAAGAGCGCGATGCCCGTCGCAGTGGCGGCCAGACAGATGATGATCGCGGCGACCTGCATGGACGTTGACTTTACTGATGCATCGGCGACGGGCGAGCGCCGTTGTGACGCGCGCCTCGGGGTCAGAGCCAGCCGTGCTCGCGGGCGGCCAGGACCGCCTCCATCCGATTGCGGCTGCCCGTCTTGCCGATCGCCGAGGAGAGGTAGTTGCGGACAGTGCTCTCGGAGAGGAACAGCCGCCCCGCGAGGTCGGCGACCGTCGAGCCGTCGGCGGCGGCCCGCAGGACGTCCGCCTCGCGTTCGGTGAGCGGGGACGGCCCGCTGCTCAGCGCGGCTGCGGCGAGCTCGGGGTCGACGACGGTGCCCCCGCCGGCCACGACCCGGATCGCCTGCGCCAGCCCCTCGGCCGGCCCGTCCTTGACCAGGAAGCCCCGCGCCCCGGACTCCAGGGCCCGGCGCAGGTAGCCCGTGCGGCCGAACGTCGTCACGATGACGACGCCGCACGCCGGCACCTGCTCGTGCAACCGGGCCGCCGCGTCGAGGCCGCTCAGGCCCGGCATCTCGATGTCGAGGACGGCGATGTCGGGCTGGTGTTCCGTTGCGGCAGCGACGATCTGGTCGCCGCGGGACACCTGCGCGACGACCTCGAGGTCGGGCTCGAGACCGAGCAGGACGGCCAGCGCGCCCCGCATCATCGACTGGTCCTCGGCGATCAGGACCCGGATCATCGGCTCGGCGCCAAGGCTCGCAGGGGTGCGCGGACGGCCAGCGTCAACCCCTCCGGTGTCCGCGTCAGCCGGAGCTCGGCGCCGGCGGCGTCCGCTCGCTCGCGCAGCCCGACCAGGCCGCCGCCCGGGCTCGCGTCGGTCTCGGCCGGGCCGGCGGCCCCAGCAGCGGCTCCGTCGTCGGACACCTCGATCGTGGCGTCGTCACCCTCGAGGACGAGGCGTACGTCGCAGTGCCGGGCCCCGGAGTGGCGGACGACGTTCGTGACGCCCTCGCGCAGCACCCAGCCGAACAGCTCGTCGACCGCCGGCGGCAGGGTCGCCGGGAGTCCGCTCGTCGTCGTGGCGATGCCGGCGGCGTCCAGGGCCAGCCGGGCCCGGCCCAGCTCGCCGGCCAGGGTCATGCCGCGGTACGACGTGGCGGCCTGCCGGATCTCGGCGAGGGCCCGCCGCCCGATCGACTCGATGTCGGCCGCGTGGGCCGCGGCCTCGTCGTCGGCGCAGAGCCGGCGGACGACCTCGGCCTTGACCACGATGACCGACAGGGTGTGCCCGAGCAGGTCGTGCAGGTCCCGCGAGAAGCGCAACCGCTCCTGCGAGACCGCGACGTCGGCCAGCTCCTCGCGGGTGCGGGCCAGCTCGGCGATGACGGCCAGCAGCAGGCAGAACCAGTAGGTGCTGATGCCGGCCAGGAAGGTCGGCAGCGCAGTGGTCCAGGTCGCGTCCCAGTGGTCCGTGGACAGCCAGGCCGAGCCGCTCGCGAGGAGGGTGAGGGCCACCACTGCGGGGATCGCGCGCGGGCTGCGCGTGGTCGCCCCGACGCCGATGGCGCAGAGGATGAACAGCGGCGTCCACGCGTCGTCGAAGCCGACCGTCGCCAGGGCCGTGACGACGGCCATCACGGCGAGGCCGCCGGCCGCGAGCCCCGGTCGCGGCGGCGTCCGGTACGCCGTCGCGATGGCGACGAACCAGCAGGTCGACGCGGCGACCAGGGCCGGCCAGGCCAGCCACCCGCGGTCCGCGGCAACCGCACCTGTGACCGGCCCGATCACCAGAGGCACGTACCAGATCAGGACACCGGCCGCCGCCGGCGCGCGGCCGCTGCCGGCCACCCAGCGGACGACGCCCCGGGTCGCTGCGCTCGGCTCGCCGGCGTCGCCGTCGGCGCGGGGGTCCGGGCGGGTCTGCTGCGGGTGCGCGCCAGGCACGGCGGTCTCCTCTCGGGTCGTGGTCAGCCTAGGACGGCGTCCCGGCGCTGCGGCCGGGGCCGAAGGCGCGGCGTACACCGGTGATGACGGTCCCGCCCACGGCCAGGTGCAGGGCGGCGAGGGCGACCCCGGCAGCAGCGGTCCGGGCGCCGAGCGGGCCCAGCAGCGACAGCAGCAGGACGACGGCCGCGATGACCGTCCAGGTGCGGGTTGCGTTGGCGCGGCCGCTCAGCATCCGGCGCAGGGCGTAGCCGGCGGTGGCCACCACGATGCTGACGACGATGACCGAGGGCAGGCCGACAGTGGTGGGGTGGGCGCCGCTGCCGGTGCGGAGGTCGATGCCCAGCAGCGGATGGGCGATCACCCACACCAGCGTGCCGACGGCGGGGGCACCGCCACCGACCGTCAGCCAGTGCGGCAGGGATCGTTGGGCGGGGTGGGCGGCTGTCTCATGCGTTGTCTGAACCATGCTGACGACGCTAGGAGCGCGCGGGTGCGCTGCGGCAGATGCGCGCGTCCTGCTCTGGGCGGTACGAATGTCCTCACCGGACCAGCGCGTACGCCGATCGCCGCGGGTCGGCGCCGGCGCTGAGGACCGGGCGGTCACCGCCCGGCGGCCGGATCGCCAGCGAGGTCTGCACCGACCCGGCGTCGAACTCGTAGTCGGGCCAGACGTCGACGCCGTGACCTCGCGCGGCGAGCTCGCCCCGGATGCGCTCGGGCACGCGGGCCTCGACGAACAGCCGGTCGGACTGGCCGTGCGGGTGGAAGCCGGCGGGGAAGCTCGCCCCGGCGACCCGGGCGGCCTCGACGGCCTGCTGCGGGGTCAGGTCGAACTCGACGACGTTGAGGAACGCCTGGAGCATCGCCTGCACGATGACGTCGGCGCCCGGACAGGCCATCGCCCAGACGTCGGGAGGGATGTGGTCGTGGGAGGCGTTGTCGCGCAACGCGATCAGCGCTGACGGAGTGACGCAGGGGCGCTTCCCGGGCGCGAGCTCGTTGGGGTGACCGGCCGCGAGCCGGCTCTGCACGCCCCGGTGCGAGCAGAGGATCCCGAGCTCGGGGATGATCGGGCCGCCGTCCGCGGTGTCGCTGCACGCCGTGCTGAACGCGTTGCCGTCGGCGTCCACGACGGTGACGGCCGTCGTGCTGCGTACGGGCGGGGTGGCGAGGCCCTGCGCGGCCAACCCCGGCAGGGCCCGGTCGGTGATCATCGCGCGGAGCCGGGCGAGGTGCGCGTCGCTCAGCAGCTCGCCCGCGCCGACCCGGGCGAACGCGGGGTCGGCGTAGAACTCCTCGCGGTCGGAGAAGGCCAGCTTGAGCGCTTCGACGACGTGGTGGAGGTAGTCAGAGCTGTTGTGGCCCAACGCCTTCAGGTCGAAGCCGGACAGGACGCCCAGCGCCTGAGCGACGATGAGCCCCTGGCTCCAGGTCGGCGTCACGTGCACCCGCCAGCCCGCGTAGTCGACGCTGGGTGCCGCGGCGACCTCGGCCTCGAAGCCGGCCAGGTCGGACGCCTCGAGATGGCCGCCGCGAGCCCGGACGAAGTCGGCGATCAGCGCCGCCGCCGGGCCGCGGTAGAAGCGGTCGTGCACCGCGCGGAGGCGATCGCCCCGCGTCGTACCGCGTTCGGCCGAGGCCAGGTCGAGCAGCAGCCGGCCGAGCTGGGGCTGCGCCAGCCGGTCGAAGGCGCGCGGCGGCCGGCCCGACGGCCAGAAGACCGCGCGGCTGCTCTCCCACTGCGCGAAGTCCTGGCCGGTGATCTCGAGACTGGCCGCCGCCCGCTGGTCGAGCGGGAAGCCCTCCGTGGCGAGCTCGATCGCCGGGGCCGCGACGTCGGCGAAGCTCCACGTGCCGAACCGCTCCAGGGCCGTGATCCATCCGGACGGCGCGCCCGGCACGATGCACGGGACGCCACCGGGCGGCAGGTCACCGCCGTACCGGGTGAGGAGGGTCTCTCGATCGGCGCTCGCGCCCCAAGTCCCCACTCCTGCAACGCTGTACGCCGTCGAGTCACCGGCCGGCCGCACCAGGATCGAGGCGATGCCGCCGAAGTTGCACATGTCCGGCTGGACGACGTTCGCAGCGAGTCCCGCGGCCACGCCGGCGTCGACCGCGTTGCCGCCCCGGCCGAGGACCTGGGCCGCGACGTGGCTGACCAGCGGATGCCCGCCGACCGCCGACCAGCGATCCCCCAGCGGCGTCGGTCGGAGCGACTCCGGGGGCGGGTAGGCGGGAGCGCTCATCGCGGCGCGGCGACGCTGCCGCGCTCGACCCGCTCCGGGATCAGCACCTTGCGCCGACTGGTCCGCCCGTCGTCGATCGCGTGGACGGTCCGCGACACGACCGCCTCGATCAGCTGCTCCACCGGCCAGTGGTAGGTCGACAGCGGCGGGGTGAGGAGGCGGGACACCGGGAGGTCGTCGTAGCCGATCACCGAGAGGTCGGCGGGCACGGTGAGCCCGAGCCGCCGGCCCGCGTCGTAGACGCCGTAGGCGATCGAGTCCGCGAGGCAGAGGAAGGCCGTGGGCGGGTCCGGGCCGCGCAGGACCTCGCAGACCGCGGCGCTGGCGCCGTCGAGGTCGTGCGGGGTCGTGCGCAGCGTGGCGACCAGGCCGAGCTCGGGTGCCACCTTGGCCACGACCTGCTCGGCCGGCCGGTCCGGGGTGGCCCGGTCGCTCGGCGTCAGGACGGCGACCCGGCGATGCCCGGCCGCGGCCAGCTGCTCCAGCCCGTCGGTGACGCCCTTGACGTTGTCGAAGGTCACCTCGGCCGCGGTGCTCGCGCCGGGCAGCGCGTCGCCGATGCTGACCAGGGCCGTGACCTTGGCGATCCGGGCCCAGTGGGCGGCCTGCGGGTCCAGCGGCAGCGCGATCAGGGCATCGACCCGCTGGTCCACCAGTCGCTGGGCCAGGGCCTCCTCGCGCTCGGGCTCGTTGGCCGCGTCGACGATCAGGGCGATCCGGCCCGCGTCGAGCAGGCTGCGCCCCAGAGCCGCGGCGACGCCCTGCTGCCAGATGTCGTCGAGCGAGCCGCACAGGACGCCGACGGTGTCGGTGCGGCCGAGCGCGAGGGCCCGGGCGATCGGGTCGACCTGGTAGCCCATCCGGTCGGCGGCCTCGCGGACCCGGGCCTGGGTCTCCTCGGGGACGTGCAGGCCGCGCAGGGCATAGCTGACAGCCGCTGGGGACAGCCCGGTGTCGTCGGCCAGATCGCGCAGCGTGACCCGTCTCCTGCGCTCGGGCATGCGGCCACCGTACCGGCGGGCGGTGACGGGCGCCCGAGTTGCGGTGAACCGCTTGACAAGGGCGATGGTTAAGCCCTTCACTGAAACCCTTCACTGAACCGCTTCACAGCACGACGTGTGATGGCGACTGCGGCGCGGTGAGGCTTCTTCAGACGGGGATTTCCGGAGGGAGCACAGGTGCTGGGCACGATTCGGACGCTGGCCGCGCAGGGGCCGGTCGACGTCCACCAGCACCTGTGGCCGCCGGCCTTCGTGGACGAGCTCCGCCGCCGCCGTACCGGCCCGCGACTGGACGGCTGGACCCTGCACCTGCCCGGCGAGCCGCCGTACGCCGTCTGCCCCACCGACCACGACATCGACGGCCGCGCCGCGCGCGAGCGCACCGACGCCGGCCTGGTCCTGGTCTCGCTGTCCAGCCCGCTGGGGCTGGAGGACCTGCGCGGCGACGACGCCGGTGACCTGCTGCAGGTCTGGCACGAAGCGGCCGCGACGCTGCCGGAGCCGTTCGGTGCCTGGGCGGCGGTGAGCCGTCACGAGCCGGACGTCGGCGGTCTGGGGACCGCACTGGAGCGCGGGTTCTGCGGGCTGCAGGTGCCTGCGACCTGGCTGGCCTCGCCGCAGGACCTCGAGGCCGTCGCCCCGCTGCTGGCCGTGGCCGAGGCCCACAACCGGCCGGTGCTCGTGCACCCGGGAAGTGCAGGAACCGTTGCGGCACAGGCACTTCCGGGTTGGTGGCCGGCCCTGGTGCCGTACGTCGCGCAGATGCACGCCGCCTGGTGGAGCTGGCATGTCGCCGGGCGCTCGCTGCTGCCGGATCTGCGGATCTGCTTCGCCGCCGGCGCCGGCCTCGCGCCGATCCAGCACGAGCGCCTCGCGGCCCGCGGTGGCCGGCTGACCGGGCCCGGCCGGGGCCTGGACCCTGGCGTGTTCGTCGACACCTCGTCGTACGGGCCGCAGGCCGTCGACGCGCTGGTCCGGGTGCTCGGCATCGACGCCATCGTCCTGGGCAGCGACCGGCCGTACGCCGATCCCGCCGTGCTCGGCCTCGGCGCCGCCGCCGACCGGGCCATCACCGTCAACAACCCGCTCCGACTCCTCGAGGGAGGAACTCCATGACCGAGCTGACCGTCACCGAGCGCGCAGCCTCTGCCGGCATCCCCGGGCCGCTGACCTTGGAGACCCTCCCCGATCGGGACCTCGACAAGCGCGAGCTGCTGGAGCTGGCCCGGTCGATCGCCGCCGATCCCGAGCGCTGGGAGCCGCACGTGGCGTTCAGCGACGACCACCGGCACTACGTCTCGCTGCACCGGGACGCCCATGTGGACATCTGGGTGCTGTGCTGGACGCCGGCCAACGACACCGGCTGGCACGACCACGACGTCTCCTCGGGAGCGGTCGCCGTGACGCGGGGCCGGCTGGTCGAGCACAACCTGGCCATCGGAGCGCCCGAGCTGCGGACGGAGGTCGAGGCCGGCACGGCGTACTGCTTCGGGCCCGACCACATCCACCGGATGACCGGGCTCGACACCGGCGTGACCGGCGGCGCGGGCAGCGTCTCGGTCCACGCCTACAGCCCACCGCTGTGGCGGATGGGCCAATACGTCGTCACGCGTACGGGCGCGCTGCGGCGGACCTCCGTGTCGTACGCCGACGAGCTGCGACCCCTCGACGCCCCGCTCGACGCCCCCCGCTAGCCCACGCGGGGCGTCGCCCCCTCCGAGTTGTCAGCCCGGGTGGGTGCTCTGGGGCCCGGAGGGGCTGACGCTGCGCGGGGCCTGGGGGTTGTCAGCCCGGGTGGGTGCTCTGGGGCCCGGAGGGGCTGACGCTGCGCGGGGCCTGGGGGGTTGTCAGCCCGGGTGGGTGCTCTGGGGCCCGGAGGGGCTGACGCTGCGCGGGGCCTGGGGGTTGTCAGCCCGGGCGGGTGCTCTGGGGCCCGGAGGGGCTGACATGTGGGGAGAGGTGGGGGAGCAGGGCGACGACGGACTCGATATCGGGGGATCAGGTCGCGGTCGGACAGGTCGCGGTCGGACAGGTCGGGCCGGTCGGGTGGTGGAGCGGCGGACCGGCGTACGGCGGTGACGACGGCGCCCCAGCCGGTGGGCGGGAGGTCGAGCCCGCGCAGCCCGACCGCCCGCACGGCCGCGACCAGCTCGCAGGCCACCACGACGGCGTACGCCGACCGTGCGTCCAGCGCCTGCCGGGCCGCGAGCGAGGCGTAGCTCGCGTCGTCCTCGACGCCCCGTGAGACCGACAGGGTCTGCAGGGCGGCCGGTACGGCGAGGGCCCGCAGGTCACCCAGCGCCGAGCCCGCGGCGTACTCCAGCCCCATCGCCCCCGAGGCCCCCGGCGTGCCGTCGCCGAGGAAGGCCGGCAGCCCGGTCAGCCCCGGGTCGAGCAGCATCGCCAGCCGGCGGGTCGACTGCCCGGCCGCCGCCGCGACCGCGAGCAGCGCGCTGTCCAGGGCGCTGGTGAGGTACGCCGCGTGGAAGCCGCCGTGGTGCACGAACCTCCCGGTGGCGACGCTCACGACGGGGTTCTCCGCCGCCGCGCACGAGCCGTCCTCGACGACGGCTGCGGCCGCCTGCAGGCGGTCCAGCGCCAGCCCGTGCACCTGGGGCAGGCAGCGCAGGGCGAACGGGTCCTGCAGCCGGGCCGGCCCCCGCCGGGCGCCCGCGATCGACGCGACCCGCGAGGGCGAGGGCGACGGCGGCACCGCGGGCGACGCCTCAGGCGCGGCCATCGCCCTCATCGACCGGCAGACCCGACGCGCCCCGTCGTACGGCGTGATCGCCTCCACGGCCTGGTCGAAGGCCTCGGGCTGCCCGTCCACCGCGGCGAACGTCACAGCAGCCACGGCCACCGCGGCCTCGGCCAGCTCGCTCAGACCGGCCACCCCGAGCGCGGCGTCGGCCAGCGTGGCGGCACTGCTGGACAGGAACGGCAGGGCGTCGCCGGCCGTCCAGGCCACGCCGGGAAGGGCGAGCGCGATGGTGGCCAGGGCCCCGAGATCGCCGGTGCCGACCCCGCCGTGCTCCCGGACGGACGGCGTCGAGCCCTCGGCCAGCAGCATCGCCAGCGCGTCCAGGACCTCGGGCCGGGCGCCACTGCCGCCGGCCGCGAGCTGGTTCAGCCGGATCGCCATCGTGGCTCGGACCCGGCGCGGGTCGCGCACCGCGCCGGCGGAGGTCGCGTGGCTGCGCAGCAGGCGCTCGGCGTGGGCGCGGCCCTCGCCCGGCTCGATCGCAGCGTCCTTGTTGGCACCCACGCCGGTGGTCCGGCCGTAGACCAGGCGTTCGGACGCGACTCGCAGGGCGAGCCGGTGGGCCGTCGCGGCACGCTCACGCCCGCCCGGACCGAGCTCGGCCGGGGCGCCGCCGGCGATCGCCACGATCTCCTCGAGCGACAGGCGCTCGCCGTCCAGCGTGCTCACGAGCTGCTCACGGGGTGCAGCCTGGCACGACCCGGACATCACGAATCGGCGACGCTTGGCGCGCTCGGCCGGATCCGCCTCGCGGACTCCCCCGAGGTCGTGTCAGGGTCGTCTGTCAGGCTCGGACGTGGCAAGGGAATTCCAACAGGTGGCAGGCCCGGGGAACACGCGGCGGGCCCCAGAGGTTCGGCACCAGCAAGCAGTCACGACATCGGTCACGACAACTCATCCCCGGGCAGGGGTCAGCACGTGGAGGTGGACATGGCGGGCGCGGCGCGGACAGCGGAGCCGGAGGCGCCCTCCTCGTCGACCCGTGCCGTCGAGCGCGCCCTGGCCCTCCTGGCCACCGTGTGCACGCACGAGATGACCTCCCTGTCGATGGCCTCGCGCCGGACCGGCGTCCCGGCGAGCACCGCCCTCCGCCTGCTCCGCACGCTGGAGCGTGAGCACTTCGTGGTCCGCGACGAGGAGTCGGGCTGGCGGGCCGGCCCGCGGCTGCTGCAGCTGGCCGTCCGGTCGCTGGCCCGGGAGCCGCTGGCCCGGCTGGCCCGCCCGTCGCTGGCCCGGCTGACCGCCAGCACGGGGGAGTCGGCGTACCTCAGCGTCCGCGGCAGCGACGGCCTGGCCGTCCACGTGGCGGCGTACGACGGGACGCACCCGGTCCGGTACGCCGCATGGGTGGGTCACACGGTCCCCCTGGCCGGTACGGCGATCGGCCGGGCCCTCGACGGCGACGTGGGTCCGGGCGGCTTCGCGACCGGGCAGCCGCAGGGCGAGCCCGACGTCACCCAGGTGTCGGCGCCGATCCGCCGGCCGGGCGGGGTGGTGGCCGCACTGAGCATCGTCGGCCCGGCGTACCGGATGCAGGCGGAGGCCCTGTCGGACCTCGGCGAGACGGTGGTGGCCGAGGCGCATCGCCTCGAGGAGGTGCTCGGCGCCGCCGGGCCACTGGCGGAGGACCCCATCGAAGAGCGGCGGGTCGAGCAGCTCGACCCGGTCGAACAGGAGAGGGCGGTGGCCGGGTGATCCGGTTCGATCAGGTCGGCAAGAAGTACCCCGACGGCACGGTCGCCGTGGAGTCGCTGTCGCTGGAGGCGCCCTCGGGCAAGATCACCGTCTTCGTCGGGCCCTCGGGCTGCGGCAAGACCACGTCCCTGCGGATGATCAACCGGATGATCGAGCCGACCTCCGGCAAGATCCTGATGGACGACAAGGACACCGGGACCTTCGACAAGTCCGAGCTGCGGCGCGGGATCGGGTACGTCATCCAGCACGCCGGCCTCTTCCCGCACCGCACCATCCTGGACAACGTCGCCACGGTCCCGCTGCTGCTGGGCACGGACAAGAAGGAGGCCCGCGCGCGGGCGCTGGAGCTGATGGAGCGGGTCGGGCTGCCGGTGGAGTTCGCCAAGCGCTACCCGGCCCAGCTCTCCGGCGGCCAGCAGCAGCGCGTCGGCGTCGCCCGGGCGCTCGCGGCCGACCCGCCGGTGATGCTGATGGACGAGCCGTTCAGCGCGGTCGATCCCGTGGTCCGGGCCCAGCTGCAGGACGAGTTCCTGCGCCTGCAGGGCGAGCTCGGCAAGACGATCGTCTTCGTCACCCACGACATCGACGAGGCGGTCAAGCTCGGTGACCAGGTCGCGGTGCTGCGGGTCGGCGGCAACCTGGCCCAGCTCGCGACCCCGGCCGAGCTGCTCTCCCGCCCGGCCGACGACTTCGTGGCCGGCTTCGTCGGCCGTGACCGCGGCTACCGCGCCCTGAGCTTCGAGAGCGCCGGGCAGCTGCCCACCACGCCGGAGGCCGTCGTCACCATCGGGGCCAGCCCGGACGAGGCGGGCAAGGCCGCCCGCGACGGCTGGGTGCTCGTGGTCGACGACGGCAAGAAGCCGCTCGGCTGGTACGACGCGCGATCGGCGGCCGCCGGGCGCGAACGGCGTTGCGACCCAGGTCGACTCGACCCATCTGAACCGTGGCGGCACCGTGGCCACCCAGGGCGGCAGCCTGCGCGCGGCCCTGGATGCGGCGCTGTCCTCGCCGTCCGGGCGCGGCGTACTGGTCGACGAGGACGGCCGGCTGCTCGGGCACCATCAGCGCCCGCGAGGTGCTCGACAAGATCGAGGTCTCGCGATGAGCGCGCGGCCGCGGGGGCGATGAGCCTCTGGACCTACTTCCGCGACCACCAGAGCGACATCCTGCACTGGCTCTGGAACAACGCCTGGCTCGCTGCCCTGCCGCTGGTGCTGGGCTTCCTGATCGCCGTACCGATCGGCTGGGTGGCGGCGAGCTACCGGTGGAGCTACCCGCCGATCGTCTCCATCGCCGGGCTGCTCTACACGATCCCGTCGCTGGCGCTGTTCATCCTGCTGCCCGGGCATCCTGCACACCCAGATCCTGTGGACCGGCAACGTCGCGGTGGCCCTGACCATCTACACCGTCGCCCTGATGGTCCGGGTCATGGCCGATGCGCTGAACGCCGTGCCGCTCGAGGTGCGGGCCGCCGCGACGGCGATGGGATACACCGGCCCGCAACGGTTCCTGGCGGTCGAGCTGCCCATGGCGGTGCCGGTCATCATCGCCGGCCTGCGGGTCGCGGCGGTGTCCAACGTCAGCCTGGTCTCGGTCGCGGCGATCATCGGCGTCCCGCAGCTGGGGCGGCTGTTCACGGACGGGTTCTCGAACTTCACCAACGTGCCGATCGTGCTCGGGCTGATCCTGGCCGTGCTGCTGGCGCTGGCCTTCGACTCGGTGATCCTGCTCGTCGGCCGGTGGCTGACCCCGTGGCGGACGGCGGTGAAGGCCTGATGGACGACGGCCTCAGCCTCAGCCAGGTCTGGGTCTGGCTCAACGACCCGTCCAACTGGCACGGCCCGGACGGCATCATCACGCACCTGCGCGAGCAGATCTTCTACTCGCTCGTCGGCCGTCGTGATCGCGATCGTCATCGCCCTGCCGCTCGGCCTGCTGATCGGGCACACCGGCCGCGGCGTGGTCGCGGTCGCCGGGACGGCGAACGCCCTGCGGGCCATCCCGACCTTCGGGCTCGTGGTGCTGCTGGTCGTGCTGATCTCACCGCACGTGCACAGCTCGGGCTCGCTGCCGTACCTGATACCGGCCGAGATCGTGCTGGTGCTGCTGGCGTTGCCGCCGATCATCGGCAATACCTATGCCGGCGTGCAGAACATCGACCCGGCCGTGCGCGACGCGGCCGCGGGGATGGGCATGACGCCGGGCCAGATCGTGTTCCGGGTCGAGCTGCCGAACGCGCTGCCGCTGATCATCTCGGGCGTCCGCAGCGCGACCCTCCAGGTCATCGCGACATCGACCGTCGCGGCGTACGTGTCGCTCGGTGGGCTGGGCCGGTTCCTCATCGACGGCCTGTCGGCGCTGAACGACCCGCACGACGGCTACCCCAAGATGGCGGCCGGCGCGCTGCTCGTGGCGCTGCTCGCCCTGGTGGCCGACCTGCTGTTCGCCGCCCTGGCCCGGTTCGGCGTCTCGCGCGGCGTCTCGGAGCGGTTCTCCAAGGGCTCGCGGCGCAGCCGGGCGGCGGCCGCCGGCCACGTCGACCCGGCCCTGAACCTCCAGACGGCAACGGCAGGGAGCGCTGCTGACCAGAGCTGAGGAGACCGAGCCGCGACAACGGCTGGGTGCACATAGGAACAGAAGCAAGCCTACTAGGGTTACATCACAAGATGCACATCGACAGGAGATCGTTATGAAGCGCACCAGAGCCGGACTGCTCGGCGCGGTGGTCGTCGCGACCTTGGGCCTGGCGGCCTGCGGCAGCAGCGGCAGCAGCAGCAGTGCGGGCGGGTCGACCGACACGTCCTCGCCGGCGGCGGGTGGCGCCAAGTGCACCGCCTCGGCGAGCCCCTCGTACCCCGAAGTACGCCGGCAGCGGGCCGTGACCGTCGGGTCCGCGGCCTTCCCCGAGAACGTCCTGCTGGCCGACATCTACGCCGACGCCATGTCGGCCAAGGGCGTCACGGTCAAGAAGAAGCTCTCGATCGGCGAGCGCCCGGTCTACATCAAGGCGCTCAACGACGGCTCGATCGACGTCGTACCGGAGTACTCGGGCTCGATCCTGCAGTACTTCTGCCCGGACGCGACGCTGTCCAGCTCCGACCAGGTCTTCGGCGCGCTGCAGGGCTCGGCCCCCACCGGGCTGAGCGTCCTGAAGTACGCCGCGGCCGAGGACCGCGACTCCGTCGTCGTCACGAAGGCCACGGCCTCGAAGTACAACCTGACCTCGATCGCCGACCTGGCGTCCGTGGCCGGGAAGATGACGCTCGGCGCACCGGCCCAGTTCAAGACGCGGGCCGACGGGGTCCCGGGGCTGCAGAAGATCTACGGCGTGACGTTCAAGGGCTTCAAGGTGCTCGACCCGGGTGGGCCGGTCACGATCCAGAACCTCAAGAACGGCACCGTCCAGGCGGTCGACATGTTCTCCACCGACCCGGCGATCGCGGCCAACGACTTCGTCGCGCTGCAGGACCCGAAGGACGAGTTCGCGGCGCAGAACGTCCTGCCGCTGGTCACGAACGCCAAGGTCTCCCAGACCGCGGTGGACGCGATGAACGCGGTCTCGGACAAGCTCGACCAGAACACGCTGAACGGCCTGGTCGCCAAGGTCCAGACCGACAAGCAGGACCCGGACGCCGTGGCCAAGGCCTGGCTGTCCAGCGTCAGTCTCGGCTGACGGCAGCAGCGATCTGCGCGAGGAGCGCGGGTCCGACGCGGCAGCAGCCGCCGAGGGCCCGCGCTCCTTCGTCCGCCCAGGCCTGCGCGACGGCGGTGTCCAGGGTCGACTCGCCGGTCCAGTCCCGGGCGGCGGCGTCCCACAGCTCGCCGGTGTTCGGGTAGGCGATCGGCGCCGCGCCCATCGCGCGGGCGAGGCCGATGGCGCCGTCGACGTCGGCCGGGTCGCAGCAGTTGACGCCGACGGCGATCACCTCGGGGATCTCGGCCGCGAGGCCGAACGCCTCGCGCAGCGGCTCACCGGTGCGCAGCCGGCCGCGCTCCGGCGTGACGCTGATCCAGGCCGGCATGCCCGAGCTCGGCCAGCTCCAGGGCGAGGGCCTCGACCTCCCGCAGCGACGGGACGGTCTCGCACGCGAGCACCGCGTCCTCGATCTCGCGGCAGGCCTGGGCCAGCACCTCGAGCCGGGGCCGGTGGAACTCCCGCAGCTGCTCGAGGCTGCGCCCGTAGTCGCCGCGGTACTCCGACCCGTCGGCCAGCATCGCGCCGTACGGCCCGACCGATGCGGCCACCCAGCGCCGACGGGGCGGTCGCCCGGCAGCCTCGTCCGCCTCGCCCGCGTCCCGCCGGGCCGCGTCGGCCAGCTGCACGCTGCGCCGCAGCAGGGCCGTGGTCTCCTCGCCGCCGACCCCCGCGGCGGCGAACCCGTCGTACGTCGCCTGGTAGCTCGCCGACGTCGCCACCTCGGCGCCGGCGGCGAAGTACGCCGCGTGGACGGCGCGCACGGCGTCGGGCGCCTCGCGCAGGACCTGGGCCGACCAGAGCGGCCCCGAGACGTCCTGCCCGCGACGCTCCAGCTCGCTGGCCAGCCCGCCGTCCAGGATGACCGGGGCAGTGCCGGTGAGGGCGAGCCGTTGGGCCAGGGTGGAGGTCATGGCGTCCATGATCCGCGCCGACCGGGAACCGGCGGCCGCCGGGCTGCGTCCCACCGACATGAAGGCTCCCGACCCGACCCGTCAGTCCGGCCCGCCGGTGGCCGGGTGGCCCGGGTGGCGCGGTCCCGGCTGGCGGCGTTCGCGGCGGTCGCGACGGCGCTCGTGCTGTCCGGCTGCGCGAGCTCCGGGGGCGCGCCCGGCGCCGCCGGCTCGACCACCCCGACCGGCACGGCCGGGACCGCCTCCTCGAGCGCCACCTCGACCGCTCCGGGAGCCACCTCGCCCGGGCCGACGCCGACCGGCTCGCCGCCCCTGCCGGCGCCGAGCGGGTCGATGCCGGTCCCCTCCCTGCCCGGCATCGGCACGACGAAGCTCGCCGGCACGATCCTGCAGGGAGCCGAGCCGGAGATGCCTGATCCTGCAGACGGTGGCCGGCCGGTTCGAGCTGCTGTCGCCCGTGCCGAAGCCGCGGCCCGGTGACCACGTGGTCGTGGTCGGCCGGCTCGTGCACGTGATGAGCCACTGCATGGACGGGCGGCCGTTCCACGTCCAGTCGGTCACCATCCAGCCGAGCTAGACGCGCGGCCGCGGCTCGCGCGGGGCGTGGCCGCTCAGCCGGCGGGTCAGCTCGGCGGCCGTACGCCGTACTGCTGCGGTCAACCCCGGGAGATCCGTCGGGGCAGCGCTCCGGGCGAGCCGGCGACGGGGTAGGTGATGGCCACGCCGGCGACCGGGTGGGCGGTGTGGTCGTACGCCGCGCTCGCGACCGACGCGAAGCCCGGCGTCACCTCGCCGTCCTCGACCGCGTAGCCGCGCGCCCGCACCTCGGTCAGCAGCCGCCGCAGCGCCGGCAGGGAGGCCGGACCGATGCCGTGCCGCAGGACGAACGCCGCCCGGTTCGGGAACAGCGCCCGCAGCTGGGACGGCCGCAGCGCCGGCCAGCATCGCCCGGCCGCTCGCCGTCAGGTGGGCCGGCAGCCGCACGCCGACGTCGGTCACCAGCGGCGGCCGCCCGAGCGCCCGCTCCTCGACGACGTAGAGGACGTCCCGGCCGTGCAGCACGGCCAGGTGCGCCGAGTGACCGGTGGCGTCGACCAGCCGGGCGAGCAGCGGCCGGGCCAGCCGCTGCAGGGGCGCCTGCCGCGAGTAGGCCGAGCCGAGCTCGAACGCCGACACCCCCAGCCCGTAGCGCCGCTCCTCCGGCAGGTGCACGACGAAGCCCTCGCGGACCAGCACCGCGAGCAGGTGGTACGTCGTCGAGCGGGGCAGCCCCAGGTCGCGGGCGATGGTCGCGGCCGGCACCGGCCCCGGGTGCGCGGCCGAGATGCCGCAGCACGGCGAGCGCCTGCTCGGCGGCGGGCACCCGGCTGGCCATGCTGGCGCTCCTCCGCTCGCTGGTCCCGCGTCTGGGATCCCAGACAGATCCTAGGCCGCGGGGTCGTGGCCGGGCCCGCACCGGGTGTCCGATGGGTGGATGAGCACCGAGGTGGCCGCAGACGTCCGCACGGTCGAGGTCGGCATCGGGCCGGTGACCCCCGACGACCTGGTCGCCGTCGCCCGGCAGGGCGCCGCGGTCCGGCTGGCCGACGGCTCGCTCGCCGAGATCGCCCGGACCCGGGCCGTCATCGAGGGGCTGGCCGACGACGTCGCAGCCGCACTACGGCATCTCGACCGGCTTCGGCGCGCTCGCCACCCGGCACATCCCGCCGCGCCCAGCGGGCCCAGCTGCAGCGCAGCCTGATCCGCTCGCACGCGGCCGGCACCGGCCCCGAGGTCGAGCGCGAGGTCGTCCGCGCGCTGATGCTGCTGCGGCTGTCCACCCTGGCCACCGGCCGCACCGGCGTGCGGCCCGGACGCGTGCGAGACGTACGCCGCGCTGCTCAACGCCGGCATCACCCCGGTCGTCCACGAGTACGGCAGCCTCGGCTGCTCCGGCGACCTCGCGCCGCTCGCGCACTGTGCCCTGGCGCTGATGGGCGAGGGCGACGTGCGCGACGCGGCCGGGACGGCCGATGGTCGCGGCCGAGGCGCTCGGCGCGGCGGGCATCACGCCGGTGGCGCTGGCCGAGAAGGAGGGCCTGGCCCTGATCAACGGCACCGACGGCATGCTCGGCATGCTGCTGCTGGCGGTCCACGACCTGCGCCGCTGCTGCGCGACGGCCGACATCACCGCCGCGATGAGCGTCGAGGGGCTGCTGGGCACCGACGCCGTCTTCGCCGCCGACCTGCAGGCCCTGCGGCCGCAGCCGGGCCAGGCGGTCAGCGCGGCCAACCTGCGCGCGCTGCTGGCCGGCTCCGCCGATCGTGGCCAGCCACCGCGGCCCGGAGGACACCCGGGTGCAGGACGCCTACTCGCTGCGCTGCGCGCCGCAGGTGCACGGCGCCGCCCGGGACACGCTCGCCCACGCCGAGACCGTCGCGGCGCCGGGAGCTCTCGGCCGGCGGTCGACAACCCGGTCGTCACCCTCGACGGGCGGGTCGAGTCCAACGGCAACTTCCACGGCGCCCCGGTCGGCTACGTCCTGGACTTCCTGGCCATCGCGGTCGCCGACCTGGCCTCGATCAGCGAGCGGCGCACCGACCGCTTCCTGGACAAGGCGCGCAACGCCGGCCTGCCGCCGTTCCTGGCCGACGACCCGGGCGTCGACTCCGGGCACATGATCGCCCAGTACACCCAGGCCGGGATCGTCTCCGAGCTCAAGCGGCTGGCCGTCCCGGCCTCGGTCGACTCGATCCCGAGCTCGGCGATGCAGGAGGACCACGTCTCGATGGGCTGGGCCGCGGCCCGCAAGCTGCGCCGCTCCGTCGACGGGCTGGCCCGCGTGCTGGCCATCGAGCTGCTCACCGCCGCGCGGGCGCTGGACCTGCGCGCGCCGCTGAGCCCGGCCCCGGCCACCGCCGCCGTCGTCGCCGGCCTGCGCGAGACGGTCGACGGGCCCGGGCCCGGACCGCTACCTCTCGCCCGAGATCGAGGCCGCGGTGCGAGTACGTCGTCTCCGGTCGCGCGGTCCGGCCGCCGAGTCCGTCGCCGGCCCGCTCGCCGAGCCGTCGAGCCGTACTGCCGACCGCCGTACGCCGAAACGCCCGTCGTACCAACGGAACTCGAAGAATGCGAGCACCATGAGCCGCGTCATCACCGCCCCCCGCGGCACGACGCTCACCGCCCGCAGCTGGCAGACCGAGGCGCCGCTGCGGATGCTGCAGAACAACCTCGACCCCGAGGTCGCCGAGCGGCCCGAGGACCTGGTCGTCTACGGCGGCACCGGCAAGGCCGCCCGCGACTGGAACAGCTTCGACGCGATGATCCGCACGCTGACCACGCTGCGCGAGGACGAGACCATGCTCGTGCAGTCCGGCCGGCCGGTCGGCGTGATGCGCACCGCACGAGTGGGCGCCGCGGGTGCTGATCGCCAACTCCAACCTGGTGCCGGACTGGGCGACCTGGCCGGAGTTCCGCCGGCTCGAGCAGCTCGGCCTGACGATGTACGGCCAGATGACCGCCGGCTCGTGGATCTACATCGGCACGCAGGGCATCCTGCAGGGCACCTACGAGACGTTCGCCGCGGTCGCGGCCAAGCGCTTCGACGGCACGCTGGCCGGCACGCTCACCGTGACCGGCGGCTGCGGCGGCATGGGCGGCGCGCAGCCGCTCGCGGTCACCATGAACGACGGCGTCTGCCTGGTCGTCGACGTCGACGAGACCCGGCTGCGGCGGCGGGTCGAGCACCGCTACCTGGACGAGGTCGCCGACGACCTGGACGACGCGATCGCGCGCTGCGAGGCCGCGAAGAAGGACCGGCGCGGGCGCTCGATCGGCCTGGTCGGCAACTGCGCGACGGTCCTGCCCGAGCTGCTGCGGCGGGGCGTCGAGGTCGACATCGTCACCGACCAGACCTCGGCGCACGACCCGCTGTCGTACCTGCCGGAGGGCATCGACATGGCCGACTGGCACGACTACGCCGAGAAGAAGCCGGAGGAGTTCACCGACCGGGCCCGGGTCTCGATGGCCAAGCACGTCGAGGCGATGGTCGGCTTCATGGATGCCGGAGCCGAGGTCTTCGACTACGGCAACTCGATCCGTGACGAGGCCCGCCAGGGCGGCTACAAGCGGGCCTTCGAGTTCCCCGGCTTCGTGCCCGCGTACATCCGGCCGCTCTTCTGCGAGGGCAAGGGCCCGTTCCGCTGGGCGGCTCTGTCCGGCGACCCCAAGGACATCGCGGTCACGGACAAGGCCGTCCTGGACCTCTTCCCGGACAACGACCACCTGCACCGGTGGATCCGCCAGGCCCAGGACCGGGTGGCCTTCCAGGGGCTGCCGGCCCGGATCTGCTGGCTGGGCTACGGCGAGCGGGACAAGGCCGGGCTGGCGTTCAACGACCTGGTGGCCTCGGGAGAGGTCAGCGCGCCGATCGTCATCGGCCGCGACCACCTCGACTGCGGGTCGGTCGCCTCGCCCTACCGCGAGACCGAGGCCATGGCCGACGGCTCGGACGCCATCGCCGACTGGCCCCTCCTCAACGCGATGGTCAACACGGCGTCCGGCGCGACCTGGGTCTCGATCCATCACGGCGGCGGCGTCGGCATCGGGCGGTCCATCCACGCAGGGCAGGTCAGCGTCGCCGACGGCACCGACCTGGCCCGGCAGAAGCTCGAGCGGGTGCTGACCAACGACCCGGGCATGGGCGTGATCCGGCACGTCGACGCGGGCTACGACCTCGCCGACGGCGTCGCCGAGGAGCGCGGCGTCCGGGTCCCGATGCGCGAGGAGTGAGCCGGGGCGAGCCGGCCTACAGCGGGTCCGTGACGTCGGCGACCTGTACGCCGCCGGGCCGGCCGGTGAGCGCGGCGAGCAGGTCCGGACCGGTCAGGGTGAAGGCCACGCCGTGCGCGCCGCCGCCGATGGAGACCGCCGCCGGGGTCGTGACCCGCTCGTCCGCGATCACCGGCCAGTCACCCTTGGCGCCGAACGGCGTGATGGTCCCGCGCTCGTATCCCGTTGCGGTGCGGGCGGTCTCGGCATCGGGCATGGACAGCCGGCTCACCCCGAGGAGGGCGCGCAGCTTGGGCCACGAGATGCCCCGGTCGCCGGGCACCAGGACGAGGACGAAGTCGTCGTCGGCGCGGCGGACGACGAGGGTCTTGATGATCGCGGCCGGCTCGACCCCGCGCGCGGCGGCTGCGGCGGCCAGGCTGTCGACCCGGCCGTGGCGGGTCACGGTGTGGTCGACTCCGGTGGCTGCGAGCTCCGCCACGGCGGCCGCCTCGCCCGGCCCTGTTCCGGGTGCGGTTTCAGTCATGGCAGCCCAGCGTAGGAGGCTGTGCCTGTGATCACCCTGCCGCCGGACCCGACCGCGCACTCCCGCGCGCTCGCCCGGCTCTGGAACGAGGTCGCGCCGATCGGCCGCAACCCGGAGACGGGCGGCTACCGCCGGTTCGCCTGGACCCGCGAGGACGCCGCCCTGCGCGAGTGGTTCGCGGGGGCGGCGCAGGCCCGCGGCCTGGACGTCACCATCGACCGGGCCGGCAACCAGTGGGCCTGGTGGGGCGACCCGGACGCGGCGGCGATCTCGGGGCATCCGGGCCTGGTGATCGGGAGCCACCTCGACTCCGTACCCGACGGTGGGCCGTTCGACGGGCCGCTCGGTGTCATCTCCTCGCTGGCGGCGCTCGAGGTGTTGCAGGAAGCGGACTTCCGGCCGGGCCGGCCGATCGGCGTGGTCAACTTCGGCGACGAGGAGGGCGCGCGCTACGGCATCGCCTGCGCCGGCTCGCGGCTGCTGACGGGGGCGCTCACGGCCGAGCGCGCGCTGAGCCTGCGTGACCCGGACGGCCGGACCATGGCCGACGGCATGACGGCGGCCGGCGTCGACCCCGCCCACGTCGGGCCGGATCCAGTGGCGCTGCAACGCATCGGCACCTTCGTCGAGCTCCACGTCGAGCAGGGTCGCGCCCTCGCCGACCTGAACGCACCGGTCGGGGTCGCCAGCGCCATCTGGCCGCACGGCCGCTGGCGGTTCGAGTTCGACGGGGAGGCCAACCACGCCGGCACGACCCGGCTCGCCGATCGGCACGACCCGATGCTGGCCTACGCCGAGGCGGTCCTCGCCGCCCGCGCCTCGGCGCAGGAGCACGAGGCCCTCGCGACGTTCGGCAAGGTGCGGGTGGACCCGAACGGCGTCAACGCGATCCCGTCACGGGTCACGGCCTGGCTCGATGCGCGGGCGCCGTCGGCGGAGGCAGTCCGGGCGGTGGTGGCCGACCTCGCGACCTCGGGCGCCCGGGTCAGTGAGGAGTCCTGGACCGGCCGGACGTCGTTCGACCACCGGCTCACCGGGCGCCTGGCCGGACTGCTCGCGGACGCCGACGGCGAGCCGGCACCGGTGCTCGCGACCGGGGCAGGGCACGATGCGGGGATCCTGTCCCTGGCCCTGGTGGAGACCGCGATGCTGTTCGTCCGCAACCCGACCGGTGTGTCGCACTCGCCGGAGGAGTCGGCCGACGAGGCCGACTGCGTGGCCGGCGTCGAGGCCCTGACCCGCGTGGTCCGGGAGCTGGCCTCGTGACGACGTACTGGTGCGAGCTGGCCTGGGTCGGCGACGCGGCCGTGGAGTCGGTGCGGATCGTCGTCGGCGGCGACGGGCGGATCGCGGCGATGGAGCTCGGGGCGCCGGCGCACGGTGACGACGCGCGGCTGGCCGGCCTGGTCCTGCCGGGCTTCGCCAACGCCCACTCGCACGCGTTCCACCGGGCGCTACGCGGGCGCACCCACTCGGGCAGCGGCACGTTCTGGACCTGGCGGGAGGGCATGTACTCCGTTGCGGCCCAGCTCGATCCGGACTCCTACCTGGCCCTGGCCCGGGCGACGTACGCCGAGATGGCACTGGCCGGAGTGACCTGCGTGGGCGAGTTCCACTACCTGCACCACGGGCCGGACGGCACGCCGTACGACGACCCGAACGCGATGGGGCACGCACTGCGGCAGGCGGCGGCCGACGCCGGCATCCGGCTGACCCTGCTGGACGCGTGCTACCTCAAGGGCGGCCTGACGCCCGAGGGACACCTCCCGCTGGAGCTCCCGCAGCGCCGCTTCAGCGACTGGGACGTCGAGGCCTGGGCCGCCCGGGTGGCCCGGCTCGAGCAGACCGACTCCGTGCGGATAGGCGTGGCCGCGCACTCGGTCCGCGCGGTCGAGAAGGTCGACATCGGCCGGATCGCGGCCATGGGCGGCCCGATGCACATCCACCTCTCCGAGCAGCCGGCCGAGAACGACGCCTGCCGCGGCTACTACCTCTGCTCGCCGACCGAGCTGCTCGACATCGAGGGCGCGCTCGGCGATCGGGTCACCGCGGTCCACGGCACCCACCTCAGCGGTCACGACCAGAAGCTGCTCGGCTCGACCCGCACCAACGTGTGCTTCGCGCCGACGACCGAGCGCGACCTGGCCGACGGCATCGGGCCGGCGACCGGCCTGCGCGACGCGGGCGCGGTCCTCACCCTCGGCAGCGACCAGCACGCCGTCATCGACCTGTTCGAGGAGGCGCGCGGCCTGGAGCTGAACGACCGGCTGGAGTCGTTGCAGCGCGGGCGGTTCCGGCCGTACGAGCTGGTCCGGGCGATGACCGTGGACGGCCACGCGAGCCTCGGCTGGCCCGATGCCGGGCGGCTCCAGGTCGGCTCGCGCGCGGACCTCGTGGCGGTCCGGCTGGACAGCGTGCGCACCGCCGGGAGCGCACCCGACCAGGCCGTGATGTCGGCCACCGCGGCCGACGTCCGCGACGTGATCGTCGACGGCCGGGTCGTCGTGGCCGACGGGCAGCACGTGCTGGGCGACGTCTCCCGGTTGCTGCGCGAGGCCATCGACCCGCTGTGGGCGGACTAGCCGCGACTCGGCGGGATGTTCTGGTTCAGGTGGAAGACGTTGCCGGGGTCGTAGGCGTCCTTGACGGCCGTGAGCCGGCGGAGCTTGGCGGGGGAGTACGCGCGGCGAACACCCACGGTGCCCTCGTCCCCCAGCGTGTTGACGTAGGCGCCACTGGCGAACGGGTCCAGGGCCGCACCGCACCGGCGGGCCACCGCCATCCGCTCCTCGTCGTCAGCGGCATCGGTCCAGCGGGCGCTGGCGACGTACTCGAACTGCGCGGCCCGGTGGCTGAACGCGCTGTCGTCGTCGGCCACGTCCTCGATCGCCCCACCGTGCGCCTGCAGTGACACCGCCGGGAGCAGATCGCCCGTCCCGTCCGCGCTGCCCCTGAGCAGGAACGCCCGCAGGGCCGCGTCCGGGAGCTGGGTGAAGTAGTGCCCCTTCCAGTACCGGCGGTAGGCGTGCCCGCCGATGCTGTCGTCGACCTGCTGAAGTTGCAGGTAGGACATCTCTCTGACGTGTTCGGTTGCGCCACGGGCGATTCCGCGCAGGGCGGGCAGGAGCGCCCGGCCCGCACCCGGGTCCCCGACCCAGACGAAGCCGACCTGGGCCTGGCCCTCGCTGACCGAGGCGGTGAAGGTCGCAGCCCGGGGAGCCGAGACGCTGAGGTCGCGCCAGCCCTGCAGCATGGGCAGCGCCTGGTCGATCGGCAGGGAGAAGTCGGCGGTCAGGGTCGAGCCGGGGACGTCGTGCAGCCGGAACTCGAACTCCGTGACGATGCCGAAGTTGCCGCCACCGCCTCGCAGGCCCCAGAACAGCTCGGGGTGCTCGGTGGCACTCGCCCGCAGGACATCGCCGTCGGCAGTGACGACCTGGACGGCCGCCACGTTGTCGCAGGACAGGCCGTGCTGGCGGGCCAGCCAGCCCATCCCGCCGCCGAGGGTCAGGCCGCCGACGCCGGTGTGTGAGACGTTGCCGGCCGTCGTGGCCAGGCCGTGCCGCTGCGACGCGACGTCCAGAGCACCCAGCAGGGCGCCCCCCTGGATGCGGGCGCGGCGCGTGGACGGGTCGACCGAGACGGCGGCCATCAGCGTGAGGTCGATCATCAGCCCGCCGTCGGGCACGGCCAGCCCGACGATGCTGTGGCCACCGCACCGGACGCCGATCTCGAGGCCGCGTTCGCGCGCATACCGGACGGCAGCAGCGACGTCCGCCGGCGTCGTACACCGGACGATGGCCTCCGGCCGCCGGTCCACCATCGCGTTCCAGACCGTGCGGGCCTCGTCGTAGCCATGGTCGCCCGGGCGACAGGACCGGTCCGTCGACCCGTGCGCCAAGGTCGTTCCGGATGGAGTTGATCAGCTGGGGCATGTCCGGCTCCTCGGGTCGGTGGTTGCCGTCACCTGAGAGCCTGGCGGCGCACCGGTCCTTGGGTAAGGTCCAGTTCCATGCCGGGAGTCAGGTCCAATTCCAGTTCGACCAGTTCGACCGGTTCGACCGGGGCCACCGGCAGCGAGCTGTACGTCGAGCTGGACCGCAGCCTTCCGGTTGCGCTGCACCGCCAGCTCGAGGGCGGGATCCGGGACCGGATCCGGGCCGGGAGGCTGGCCCCCGGGACGGCGATGCCGTCGACCCGGGGTCTGGCGATCGACCTCGGGCTCTCCCGCGGGGTCGTCGTCGAGGCCTACCAGCAGCTGGCCGCGGAGGGCTACCTGGTGAGCCGGACCGGTGGCTACACCCTGGTCGCCGACGGCGCCGCGAGCGAGGCCTGGCCCGCAGCCGCGGCGGCACCCACCGCCCCGCGGCTGACCGTCGACTTCGCCTACGGCCGGCCGGACGTCTCGCAGTTCCCCCGCGAGGCGTGGCTGCGGTCGATGCGGCGGACGATGGCCGAGCTGCCCAAGGAGCGGCTGGTCTACCTCGACGGCGGCGGCGCCCCCGAGCTGCGGGAGGCGCTGGCGAGCTACCTCAACCGGGTCCGCGGCACCGCCGCCCGGCCGGAGAACGTCGTGATCTGCAACGGCTTCGGCCAGGGCATCCGGCTGGTCGCGCAGGCGCTGGTGGCCGCAGGTGCCCACCGGCTGGCCGTCGAGGACCCGTCGAGCGCCGACGACATCCGGGTCAGCGGGCCGGCCCTCGGCCTCGACCTCGTCGGCGTGCCGGTCGGTGCGGACGGCATCGACGTCGACGTCCTCGAGGGCTCCTCGGCGGACGCCGTACTCGTGACAGCCGCACACCAGTTCCCCATCGGGGCCGTGCTTGTCCGCCCAGGTGCGGAAAGCGCTGGTGTCATGGGCTTCTCGTCACGACAGCGTGGTGGTGGAGGACGACTACGACGCGGAGTTCCGCTACGACCGGGAGCCGATCGGCGCGATCCACGGCCTGGCTCCGGACCACGTCGTCTACGCCGGTACGGCCAGCAAGACCCTCGCACCCGGCCTGCGCCTGGGCTGGCTGGTGGTGCCGCAACGACTGCTCGCCGGCGTGATCGCCGCCAAGGTGCTCGACGACCGCGGGTCGCCGGTGCTCGAGCAGCTGGCCTTCGCCGACTTCGTCTCGCGCGGCGAGTTCGACCGGCACCTACGCCGGATGCGCCCGCGGTACCGGGCGCGCCGCGACGCCCTCCTGTCGGCACTGGGACGGCAGCTGCCCGACCTCGAGCCGATCGGCATCTCGGCCGGGATGCACGTGACGGCCTGGCTGCCGGACGGCCTCGAAGAAGCGGCCGTCGTCGCCGCTGCGGCCCGCGCGGGGCTCGGCGTCTACGGCGTCGGGCCGTACCGGATGGCCCCCGGCGGGCGGCCGGGCCTGGTGTTCGGCTACGGCAGCCTGAGCGAGCGGGAGATCACCGCGGGCATTGCGCTGCTGGCCCGGACGGTTGCTGCCCTGCGCCGGTGAGGGCTGCCAGGGTGGGGGCGTGAACACGAGCCTGACGACGCTGGTCACCGGGATCTCCGAGCTGGTCACCAACGACCCGGCGTACGGCGACGGCTCGCCGCTCGGGCTGGTCGCGGGGGCGGCCGTGGTGGTCGAGGGCGGCGCGGTGGCGTGGGTCGGCCCGGCGGCGCAGGCACCCGCCGCGGACCGTCGCCGCGACCTGGGCGGTCGCGCGGTGGTCCCGGGGTTCGTCGACACCCACGCGCACCTGGTCTTCGCCGGGGACCGCTCGGCCGAGTTCGCCGCCCGGATGAGCGGCGCGGCCTACACGGGCGGCGGCATCGCCACGACCGTGGCCGCGACCAGAGCGGCCACCGACGAGGAGCTGCGGGCGAACCTGGCCCGCCTCGTCGCCGAGATGCGCCGCCAGGGCACCACCACGGTCGAGGTCAAGAGCGGCTACGGCCTCACCGTCGAGGACGAGGCCCGCGCGCTGCGGCTGGCCCGGGAGGTGACACCCGAGACGACGTACCTCGGCGCGCACGTGGTGCCGCCCGAGTTCGACGGTCGCCGGGACGAGTACGTCGCGCTCGCGGCCGGAGAGATGCTCGCGGCCTGCGCGCCGTACGCCCGGTGGGCGGACGTCTTCTGCGAGCCGGGGCCGCACGCGTTCGACGGCGACGAGGCGCGGACCGTGCTGCAGGCGGCGGCCCGCGCCGGGCTCGAGCTCCGGCTGCACGGCAACCAGCTCACCGCGGGGCCGGGCGTCCGGCTCGGGGTGGAGCTCGGCGCGGCATCGGTCGACCACTGCACGCATCTCAGCCCCGCCGACGTCGAGGCGCTGGCCGCGTCGGGCGCGGCGATCCGGGCCGACGACCGCGGCACGGTCGCCACGCTCCTTCCGGGCGTGGAGTTCTCGACCCGCTCCCCCTATCCCGACGCTCGCGGCCTCCTCGACGCCGGCGCCGTCGTGGCGCTCGCCACCGACTGCAACCCCGGCTCGTGCTTCACGTCGTCGATGTCACTGTGCATCGCCCTGGCCGTCCGCGAGATGCACCTGACGCCGGCCGAGGCGCTGTGGGCTGCCACCGCCGGCGGCGCGATCGCCCTGCGCCGCAACGACATCGGTCACCTCTCGCCTGGGGCGCAGGCCGACCTCGCGGTCCTCGACGCGCCGAGCCACCTGCACCTGTCCTATCGACCCGGCGTACCGATCTCGTCGACCCTCGAGCTGACGGAGGCATCGCCGGCGACCTGACGGCGACCTGAGGCGCCGGTCCAGCATCACATCGGGGCAGCGGGGTCAGGCCTGGGCGCCGGAGTCCTCGAGCTTGGGCGGCAGGTGCCCGGTCGAGCGACGGTAGTAGTTGGCGGCCTGTCGGGCGGCGAACAACCGGGCCACGGCGAGGGCCGCGCTCGAGGCGACGGCCCAGCCGATCGCCTCGCCCCACCCGCTGTCGGGGTGGTCCGGGCTGTCCGGGGGGTGGTGGCCGGTGCTGGCCTTCCAGATCGCCGCCACCGCCTTGCGCGCGACGATGCCGGCGACGACGGACCCGCCGATGCTGATGACCTTGTACGGCACGCTCACCCGGCGAGCCTACGGCCCAGGTCCTCGGCCGGCGCGGGCTGAGTGCGGAGGTGTAGCGTTTCCGCCGTCGACAGGGGAGCGCATCCGGATCACCCGATCCTGGTGACGCTGAGAGTGCGGGCAACCGCAGACCCTCCGAACCTGATCCGGTTAGCACCGGCGAAGGGAGTCGGACCATCTCGGGCCGCGCCTCACCGTGGGGCGGGCCTCCCCTCCTGGTCAACAGGAGGAAGAGCAGTGAGCAACCTTCAGGATGCAGCGAGTACGACGACGGCCGGCGGCACCCGGGCCGGCCGGTTCGTCCTGGCCCAGCCGCCGTTGCGCGGCTGGCGCACCATCGACCTGATCACCGTCGCGATGCTGGGCGCCGCCCTCGGGGTCGCCTACTGGGGCTGGAACTTCGCCTGGAACGCCATCGACCCGACGATCAAGGCGTTCCCCCCGATCGGTGGTCTGCTCGGCGGGCCCTGGCTGCTCGCGGGCGTGGTCGCGGGGTTGGTCGTCCGCCGGCCCGGCGCTGCCGTCTTCGGTGAGCTCGTCGCCGCGACGGTCGAGATGGCCCTGGGCAACAGCTGGGCCTGGCTCACCGTGTTCTCGGGACTGCTCGAGGGGCTCGGCGTCGAGCTGGTCCTGGCCGTCTTCCTCTACCGGCGGTTCGGCCCGCTGGTGGCCGGGGCCGGTGGGGCACTGGCGGCGCTGCTCGAGGTCTTCCTGTTCGAGCGCTGGGAGTACTACCCCGACTGGTCGTTCGGCTGGATCCTCGCGTACGCCGCGATCTTCGCCGCCTCGGGCGCGGTGGTGGCCGGCGTCGGCGGCTGGCTGCTGACCCGGGCCCTCGCCGAGACCGGCGCGTTGAGCCCGTTCCCGCCGGGGCAGGAGCTGCTGGAAGCGCGGGCGACCTGAGCGCCGTCCGGCTCCGGGGCCTCACCTGGACGCCGGCCGGTCGACGGGCTCCCGTCCTGTCGGGGCTCGACCTGGACATCCCGTCCGGGCAGCGCGTCCTGCTGGCCGGGCCCAGCGGGGCGGGCAAGTCCACCCTGCTGCGCGCCCTCGCCGGGGTGCTGCTGACCGCCGACACGGGCCGGCTCTCCGGCGAGGTCGTCGTCGACGGCCGGGCCGGGCTCCTGTTGCAGGACCCGGCGGACGCGGTGGTGGCCGGCCGGGTCGGCCGGGACGTGGCGTTCGGGCCGGAGAACGTCGGCCTGGACCGCGCCGAGATCTGGGACCGGGTGGCCGGATCCCTTGCCGCAGTGGAGTTCCCGTACGCCGCCGGCCACGCCAGCGGGTCACTGTCCGGTGGTGAGGGACAGCGGCTGGCCCTGGCCGGCGCGCTGGCGTTGCACCCGGGCCTGGTGCTGCTCGACGAGCCGACGGCCATGCTCGACCCCCGGTCGGCCGACGACGTACGCCGGGCCGTGCTGGCCGCCGTCGCCGCCACGGGGGCGACGCTGGTGGTGGTCGAGCACCGGCTCGAGCGGTGGGTGGACGAGGTGGACCGGTTGGTCGTGCTGTCGGCGAGCGGTGCGGTCATCGCCGACGGCGCCCCCCGAGAGGTCCTGTCCGGGCAGGCGGAGTCCCTTGCGGCCCAGGGAGTCTGGGTGCCCGGCCGTCGTGCGCCGGAGCCGCTGGTCTTCGACGACGGGCTGGCCGGGCCCTGGCGGGAGGAGCCGCCGACCGGTGCCGCCTGCCTCACGGCCGAGGGGGTCACGGTGGCCGGCCGGCTGGCCGAGACGTCCGTGACCTTGAGGGCTGACCACGTGGTGGCCGTCACGGGCGTGAGCGGAGCCGGCAAGTCGACGTTGCTCGCGGCTCTCGCTGGGCTGCAACGGGTTTCGTCCGGCCACGTCCGGGCCGAGGCGGTGGTGGCCGGCGGGCTCGGGCCCGACCCGGGCCGGTGGCCGTCACCCGAGCTGGCGCGGCGGGTCGGCTGGGCCGGGCAGCACCCGGAGCAGGGGTTCGTCGCGCGCACCGTGCGGGAGGAGGTGCTGGCCGGGCTGAGGGGTGACGTGGACGACCCGGACCGTCCGACGCCGGCGGCGCGGGCGCGGGCCGACGGGCTGCTGGCGGCCCTCGGGCTCACCGCCCTCGCGTCGGTCGATCCCTACCGGCTCTCCGGTGGCGAGCAGCGCCGGGTCGCCGTCGCGGCCGCGCTCGCCCAAGGCCCCCAGGTGCTGCTGCTGGACGAGCCGACGCTCGGCCAGGACCGGCTCACCTGGGCGGCCGTCAGCGGGGCGATCCGCGCGGCCCGCGACGCCGGCACGGCCGTCGCCGTCGCGACCCACGACCGCCTGCTCGTCGACCAGCTCGCAGCCACCGAGCTCCCCCTCGCCCGGACCCCGGGCGGCCTACCCGGCGCGGAGCGCGCCGGTCCGGGCCGTGACATCGGCCGGGCCACGCGTGGTGCCCGACCGGCCGGTCCGGAGCGGGGGTGGCCGCCGGCGGCGCGGTGCGGGCCGCTGGCCGGGCTGCTGGTCTCGGCGTTCGCCGTCGCGGGGTCGGTCTTCGTCCGCAGCCTGCCGGTCGCGCTCGTGGCGGTCGGCCTGGAGCTCCTGTTGTCACCGCTGGCCGTGTCGTCGCTGCGGGCCGCCGCCCTACGGATCCTCCCCGGCCTCGTCGCCGCGCTCTCGGTCGGCTGGTCGGCCTGGCTGCTGGGCGGCCACGACCTCGCTACCGGGGTCACGGCCAGCCTCCGGATCGTCTTCCTGGTCCTGCCCGGCGCGCTGCTCACGGCGCACCTCGACCCCAGCCGCCTGGGCGACGACCTGGCCCAGCGCCTCCACCTGCCGGCCCGACCCGTGGTCGCCACCGTCGCTGCGCTGCAACGGCTCGAGGACCTGGGCGCCGTCTGGTCGCAGGCGGGGTGGGCTCGCAAGGTGCGCGGCCTCGGTGCCGGGCGCTCGCCCCTCGCGCGGCTGCGGGAGGCCGCGGCACTGACGTTCGTCCTGCTGGTGCAGACGGTGCGCCGCTCCGGACGGATGGCGGTGGCGATGGATGCCCGCGGCTTCGCCGACGCCCGTGCCCGCACCTGGGCCGAGCCCTCCCGCTGGTCCTTCGCGGACACCGTCCTCGTGGTCCTCGGCCTCGCGGTCGCCGCGGTACCGCTCGTCCTGTCGCGGCGTTGAGGTCGGCGACATTCCCCGCCGGCGCCGCCACCGAGGGCCCGCAAGTCTTGACGAAGACTTAGGACCGGCTGGGGGAGGGCTTATCGTCCTCGACCGCACGCTTGCTGACATACCCCGGGCACTGGGTCCGGGCCAGTCAGTAGGAGTGGTTGTCAGATGAACGCACGCGCCAAGAAGGTCCTGGCCAGCGCCGGCACGGCGGCGTTGCTGGTCGTCGCTACCGGGTACGCCGCGTCGGCGAGCTCGGGCGCCGACGACCGCACCGCCCTCACGACGGTCAGCTCCACGAGCACCCCGACGAGCACGCCGTCGACCACGTCCAAGCCCGCCGTCGAACCCGGCGACGACCGGGGCCAGCACGCGGAGCCCGGCGACGACCGGGGCAACGGCGGGAAGCACGCCGAGCCGGGCGACGACCGGGGCCAGCACGCGGAGCCCGGCGACGACCGGGGCAACGGCGGGAAGCACGCCGAGCCGGGCGACGACCGGGGCAAGCACGCGGAGCCCGGCGACGACCGTGGCCGCCACGCGGAGCCCGGCGACGACCGTGGCCGCCACGCGGAGCCCGGCGACGACCGCGGCCGCCACGCCGAGCCCGGCGACGACCGCGGCCGGGATGGTCGGGGTCACGACAAGGGCGACGACCACGGAGGCAACAGCGGCAGTGGCAGTGGCCACGACCAGGGTGACGACAACAGCGGGCACGGCGGCGGGTCCGGCAGCGGCTCCGGCCGGAGCGGACACGACGGCTGAGCCCGCGGACCACCCGAGGACAGCGGTCGATGAGGAGGAACGGTCGATGACGACGGACGGCGCGCGGGTGTCAGGCGGCGGGCGGACCCAGGTCCGGCCAGCGCAGGCTCACCCGCGCGCCGCCGGCGTCTGCCATCCCGGAGCCCAGGTTCCCGGAGCCCAGCACCAGCTCCGCCCCAGAGGCCTCGGCGATCCGCCGCACGATGTCCAGCCCCAGGCCGGTCGAGCCGGCCGAGCTGCGGCCTCGTCCGAGCCGGTCGGCGGGGGGAAGGCCGGGGCCGCCGTCCTCCACGACGAGGGTGACGTGGAACGGCGTACGCGCCACCGTGACCGCCAGGCCGACACCGACGTCGGTGTGGGCGAACACGTTGTCCAGCAACACGTCCACCAGGTCGATCAGGTCCTGCGGGTCCGCCTGCACCCAGGCTCCCGGCTCGATCGCGACGTCCACGGCTCGCCCCTGATCCTCGGCCAGCGCGGACCAGAACGCCACCCGCTCGGACACGATGCCGGACAGGTCCGCCCGCACCGCCCCGCCTGGCTCCTCGCTCCCCCGAGCGGTGGTCGCCGGCTGGCGACCCTGGCGTACGACGGCGTCGACGGTGCCCTCCAGACGATCCAGGTGCTCGCGCAGCCGGGCTCGCTCGGCCGGGTCAGCCGTCGTGTCCACCGCCAGGCGCAGGGCCGTGACCGGTGTGCGCAGGCGGTGCGACAGGTCGGCTGCCGCCTCGCGCTCGGCCTGCAGCAGCTCCCCGATCCGGCCGGCCAGCTGGTTCAGCGCCGTACCGACCTCTTGGACCTCCGGAGGCCCACCGGGACGCACCCGGCGCTGCAGCTGCCCGCGCCTGAGGCCCTCGGCGACCTCGGCGACCGCGACGAGCGGCGCGGTGACCCGGCGGGCGAGGGCGACCGCGGCTGCGAGCGATACGACGACGAGGCCAAGGCCCAGTGCCACCAACAGGATTCGCGCCCGGGCGACACCCTGGGTCAGGGCGTCACGGGTCACGCCTACCCGGACCACGCTCGTGCCGGCCTGCGCCGCGACGGGCAGGAGGACCTCGGCGCCGTCCGCGCCCGCGGAGGGGAAGCTGGTGAAGGCCTCGCCCCCGCGGGCTCGCGTCAGCTCGGTTGCGGGCACGGCCGGCCCGAGGGCGGCACCCGTGGGTGGTACGACGCTGGTGTGCAGCCCGGTGCGCTGGTCGCTGAGGGAGAGGACGTCCTCGAGCTGGGTCAGGGAGGTGCCGGTCGCGATCAGGAGGGCGACCGACTGGGCCTGCTGGGTGGCGGCCGCGACGGCCCGGTCCTGGGCCAGGCGGCCGACCAGCAGGGCCAGCGGGATGACCAGTGCCAGGACGACGGCCGAGGTGCTCGCCGCCACGAGCAGGGTGAGGTTGCGGCGCATGCCGGGCTAGCCGGCCTCGGCCGGCGGCGCGAGCCGGATACCGACGCCCCACACGCTGTGCAGGTAGCGCGGCTCGTCGGCGCTCTCGCCGAGCTTGCGCCGCAGCCAGGAGAGGTGGACGTCGACGGTGCGCTCGGCGCCGCCGTAGGGCTGCCGCCAGACCTCGGCCAGCAGCTCGCGCTTGGAGACGACCTCACCGGCCCGCTCGGCCAGCGCCAGGAGCAGGTCGAACTCCTTGCGGCTGAGGTCCAGGTCGCGGCCCTCGAGGACGGCGGTGCGGGCCTTCGGGTCCAGGCTCAGCGCGCCGACGACGACCTCTCGGTCCGCCACGGCGGGAGCGCCCCGCCGCAGGACGGCCCGCACCCGGGCGTCCAGCTGCTCGGCCCCGACCGGCTTCACGACGTAGTCGTCCGCGCCGGAGTCCAGCGCGGCCACGACGTCCGCATCGCGGTCCCGCGCGCTCACCACGACGACCGGTACGGCGCTGACGGCGCGCAGCATGCTGAGCACCTGCTGCCCGTCGACATCGGGCAGGCCCAGGTCGAGCAGCACGATGTCCACCGGCTGGTCGACGACGGCCTGGAGCGCCTCCATGCCCGAACCGACCGAGCTCACGGCATGGCCGCGGTCGGTGAGCGCCCGGACCAGGCCGGTCCGGATGGCGGGGTCGTCTTCGACCACGAGGACGGTCGCCATGAAGGGAAACCTACGCCGAGCCGAAGGGTTCACGAGGGCATTCGGCCGGTGCACGGCACCGGTCACCGGTACGCCGGCGCGAACCTGACCCGCGAGTGCAACCGATGAGAGAGGCTGGACGGCATGCCTGAGATCGGCAGTCCCGAGCTGACGAGCCCGGGCGCGCCCACCCGTCGTGGCCTCGCAGCGGCGTTGGTCGTGCTGGGTTGGTGTGCGGTGGTGGCCGTCACCGCGACGGCCGGCTGGCTGGTGGTGGACCGGGCCGGCGTCTCGTTGCTGGGTTCGTCCGGGCCGCGACTGTCCGGTGGGGCTGGCGCCGCGACGTCGACGGCGACCAGCACGGCCGCGACGCCGGGCGGGCCGTCCGCGCTCACCACCGTGGGCGGGCGCGTGGCCGCGACCTGTGGGCCGGGCGGCGCGGTCTCGCTGCAGAGCGCGATCCCGGCCCAGGGCTGGAAGGTCGAGTACACCCCGGGCGGGCCGAAGACGCTGACCATGGAGTTCACGCGGTCCGGTCGTCGGTCGGTCGAGGTCCGCGCCACGTGCGTGGCCGGGCGGGCCGTGGTGACCCAGGACTCCGGGTCCGGGTCCGGGTCGGGATCCGGGAGCACGGCGCCCGCGACGGCGCGCCCATCAGCGACGTCGCCGGACGACCACGGCGGCGGCACCAACCGTGGCGGCTCGGGGTCGGGCGGCTCGGGGTCGGGCGGCTCGGGGTCCGGCGGCTCGGGGTCGGGCGGATCCGGTTCGGGCGGCTCGGGTTCGGGCGGGTCGGGTCAGTCGGGCGGGGGCTCGGGCAAGGGCGGCTCGGACGACGGCGGAGGCTCGGGCAAGAGCGACGACAGGTAGCCCTGCGGCGGGCCGAGGCTCGACGTTCGTGAGCGAGTGCCCCCAGGAGCGGGCGATGGCTTACGAACGGCCGGCCAGAGGCGGAGCCGGCAGCTCGCGCAGCCCGCGGAACGGGCTGGCCAGGATGCTCAGGCAGGCGCCGGCGTGCACCGCCGCCATGATCGCGATGGTGGCCCGCACCCCGACGTGCGAACCCATCCAGCCGGCCAGCACCCCGGCCACCGGCATGGTGCCGAAGTTGACCATCTGCATGGTCGTCACGACCCGGCCCATCAGCTCGCGCGGGACGTAGCGCTGGCGCCAGGCGCTGCGGACGACGTTGCCGGCCACGACGCAGACGCCGACCAGCGTGAGCCCGAGGACGAGGACCCCGACCCGCCAGCCGGGCCGGGCCAGCGGCACCAGCAGCGCGGGTGGCCCGCCACAGAGCAGCAGCACCGTCGACGCCCGCCCGGAGCCCAGCCGGCGAGCCAGCCGGGTCGCCACCAGCGAGCCGAGCAGGCCACCGACGCTCCCGACCGCCAGCACCAGACCGACGCGGGACGCCGACAGCCCGAGGTCGCGGACCAGGAACAGCACCAGCAGGGACGCGTAGCCGGTGAGGCCGAGGTTGGAGACGCCGCCGATGACGGTCAGCCACCGGGCGTAGCGGTCCCCGCGAACGAACCGGACGCCCTCGCGGATCTGCTCGCCCAGCGGCGTACGGCGGGCGCCCACGCCGGCCGGGACTGCTGGCCCACCGGTGTCCGCGGGCCGGATCCGCCACAGGCAGAGCGCGGACACGACGAAGCTGACCGAGTCGAGCAGCAGCCCGAACGCCGCCGAGAACCATTGCACCAGAAGGCCGCCCACGCCCGGGCCGATGACCTGCATGGCCGACTCGGTGCCGAAGAGCCGGGCGTTGGCCGACTCGAGCTGGCCTTCGCCCGCGACGTCGGGGATCAGCTTGACGTACGCCGTACGGAAGAAGACCGTGCACACCCCGCTGCCGAGGGCGACGACGAACAGCTGGCCCAGGGTCAGCACCCCCAGGACGTGGCCGACCGGGATGCTGGCGAGCAGCGCGGCCGCCGCGAGGTCGCTGACGATCATCACGGGCCGCGGGCGCATCCGGTCCACCCAGGCGCCGGCCGGCAGCCCGACGACGAGCCACGGCAGCCAGGCCGCGGCGGTCAGCGCCCCCATCCAGCCCGGGCCGGCGCCGAAGCCGACCACGGCCAGCAGCGGGAGCAGGACCGCGGTCGTGGCGTTGCCGAGGACGCTGACGCCCTCGCCGAGCCAGAGCAGCTGGAACTCGCGGTTGTGCCGCAGGGTGACGGCCTTCGGGAGGGCCGGCGCCGCCGGCGTACGGGTCGTCACGGCTGCGCCGGGAAGGCGCGCGCGAAGACCAGCACGGACTCCCGCTCCTGTCCGTCGTCGGGGACCGGCCGCTCGCGCCAGCGCTGCCCGAGGTCGAGGATCTCCTCGCCGAGCTCGCGCAGCTCCTCGGGGGTGAGCTTGAGCCAGTACTGCGTGGCGAAGGCCGCGTCGCCCCACTCGCCGGCCGCCTCGTGGTTGTCCAGCCACTCGCCGGCTCGCTCGAACTGGCGGCGCAGGCCGACCGACTCCGCCGAGAGCGCGGCGGCGACGGCGCTCGGGTCGTCGGCGAACTCGGCCGTCGACCAGCGGAAGCCGGTCGAGACCAGCCGCCACCAGCGCTCGCGCCGGTCCTTGGCCAGCTCCGGTGCCTCCTCGACCAGCCCGGCCTCGGCGAGCACCTTCATGTGATGGCTGACGCTGCCGACGGCCTGCCCGGTCCGGCGGGCCAGTGACGACGCGGTCGAGGGGCCGTCCAGGTGCAGGGCGTCCAGCAGGCGGGAGCGGAACGGGTTGGCCAGCGCGGACAGGGCCTTCGCGTCGCGGATCGTGCGGATCCCGGGCCGGGGGGTGGAGGTCATGCCTTCACGGTAGACCCACAAGAGGTCTTGTACAACTCTTGTTGTGGATCTGACTCACCCGTTCGCCCAAACCTGGAATCGACCGCCACCGCACAAGGTTGAGCCGAGTGGACTCAAGATTTGACGATCCGGTTTGACATGAGTGAGACTGCCGCCGAAGACTTGAGCCAGGTTCACTCAAGCCCGTACACACCTCAACGCAGGAGATGGATCACCCATGGCACGTGCAGTCGGTATCGACCTGGGCACCACGAACTCCGTGGTCGCCGTCCTCGAGGGTGGCGAGCCCACCGTCATCGCCAACGCCGAGGGCGGCCGGACCACACCGTCGGTCGTGGCCTTCGCCAAGAACTCCGAGGTCCTGGTCGGCGAGATCGCCAAGCGCCAGGCCGTCACCAACGTCGACCGGACCATCCGCTCGGTCAAGCGGCACATCGGCACGGACTGGACCGTCGACATCGACGGCAAGTCCTACACGCCGCAGGAGATCAGCGCCCGGATCCTGCAGAAGCTCAAGCGGGACGCCGAGAGCTACCTCGGCGAGCCCGTCACCGACGCGGTGATCACCGTGCCGGCGTACTTCAACGACGCCCAGCGCACGGCCACCAAGGAGGCCGGCGAGGTCGCGGGCCTGAACGTCCTGCGGATCATCAACGAGCCGACCGCCGCGGCCCTGGCCTACGGCCTGGACAAGGGCAAGGAGGACGAGCTGATCCTCGTCTTCGACCTGGGCGGCGGGACGTTCGACGTGTCCCTGCTCGAGGTCGGCAAGGACGAGGACGACTTCTCCACGATCCAGGTCCGCTCGACCAGCGGTGACAACCACCTCGGCGGCGACGACTGGGACCAGCGGGTCGTCGACCACCTGCTCACGGTCGTGAAGAACTCGTACGGCGTCGACCTGGCCAAGGACAAGATCGCCATGCAGCGCCTGCGCGAGGCGGCCGAGCAGGCCAAGAAGGAGCTGTCGACCGCGACCAGCACCAACATCTCGCTGCAGTACTTGTCGATGACCGAGAACGGCCCGATCCACCTGGACGAGTCGCTCACCCGGGCCCAGTTCGAGCAGATGACCTCCGACCTGCTCGAGCGCACCAAGGCGCCGTTCCGCTCGGTGATCTCCGACGCCGGCATCAAGGTCGGCGACATCGACCACATCGTGCTGGTGGGCGGCTCGACCCGGATGCCCGCGGTGACCGAGGTCGTCAAGGAGCTGACCGGCGGCAAGGAGCCCAACAAGGGCGTCAACCCGGACGAGGTCGTCGCCGTCGGCGCAGCGCTGCAGGCCGGCGTCCTCAAGGGCGAGCGCAAGGACGTGCTGCTGATCGACGTCACGCCGCTGTCGCTGGGCATCGAGACGCAGGGCGGACTGATGACCAAGCTGATCGAGCGCAACACGGCGATCCCGACCAAGCGCAGCGAGGTCTTCACGACGGCCGACGACAACCAGCCGAGCGTGCTGATCCAGGTCTTCCAGGGCGAGCGCGAGCTGGCCCGGGACAACAAGCCGCTGGGCACCTTCGAGCTGACCGGCATCGCGCCGGCGCCGCGGAACATCCCGCAGATCGAGGTCACCTTCGACATCGACGCGAACGGCATCGTGCACGTGTCCGCCAAGGACCGGGGCACCGGCAAGGAGCAGTCGATGACGATCTCCGGCGGCAGCGCGCTGCCGAAGGACGAGATCGAGCGGATGGTGAAGGACGCCGAGGCCCACGCCGAGGAGGACAAGCGCCGCCGCGAGGAGGCCGAGGCCCGCAACGGTGCGGAGCAGCTCGTCTACTCGACCGAGAAGTTCCTCAAGGACAACGAGGACAAGCTCCCCGCCGACTCGCGGGAGCCGGTCGAGACCGCGCTGACCGACCTCAAGGCCGCGCTCAAGGACGGCAGTGGCGCGACGCCGGCCGAGATCTCGGAGAAGTCCGAGGCGCTCGCCAAGGTCAGCCAGGAGCTGGGGACGGCGATGTATGCCGCGGCCCAGCAGGCCGAGAGCGCCGAGGGTGCCTCCCCGGCGGACGCGTCCGGCGGAGCAGGCTCGTCCGAGGGCGGCTCGACCGGTGATAACGCCGGCGGTGACGACGACGTGGTCGACGCCGAGGTCGTCGACGAGGACAAGTGATGACGCCGGACCCGCATAGCGCGTCGTACGGCGAGGGTGAGGCCCGGGAGGCGGCTGAGGCCGCCTCCCAGCAGGGCCCGGTCGTGCGCGACAAGCGCCGCATCGACCCCGAGACCGGCCAGGTGCGCCAGCCCCCCGCCGGCTCCGCGGTGCCCGCGCCCGAGGCCGCACCGGCCGAGACGTCAGCGCCAGGGCCGCAGGCGGACGCTCCGGCCGACACCCCGTCCGGGGACGCGGCCCTCGCGGCAGAGCGGCTGGGCGACCTGCAGCGGCTGCAGGCGGAGTACGTCAACTACCGCAAGCGGGTCGAGCGCGACCGCGACGTCGCCCGCGACGGCGCCGTCGGGAGCGTGCTCGAGGCGCTGCTGCCGGTGCTCGACGACATCCACCTGGCCCGCCAGCACGGCGATCTCGACGGCCCGTTCGCAGCGATCGCCGACAAGCTCGAGGCGGTGCTGGGCCGCTACGGCCTGGAGCGCTTCGGCGCCGCCGGCGAGCCGTTCGACCCGTCCGTGCACGAGGCGTTGATGCACACCCAGGCCGACCTGGGCGAGGGCGTCGACGTGACCACGGTGACCCAGGTCCTGCAGCCGGGCTACCGGCAGGGCGAGCGCGTGCTGCGCGCGGCCCGGGTCGCCGTCGCCGACCCGGCATAGTTCGCCCCTAGCGCTCGAGAGGAGGGACGCCGATGGCGAGCCAGGACTGGCTGGACAAGGACTTCTACCAGCTGCTCGGCGTCTCCAAGGAGGCCTCCGCGAGCGAGATCAAGAAGGCCTACCGCAAGCTGGCCAAGACGCTGCACCCCGACCGCAACGCCGGCGACTCCGCGAAGGAGCTGCGGTTCAAGGAGGTCGGCGAGGCGTACTCCGTCCTCTCCGACCCCGAGCAGCGCAAGCAGTACGACGCCATCCGCTCGATGACCCAGGGCGGGGCGCGGTTCACCTCCGGCGGCCGCGGCGCGGGGCCGGCTGGTGCGGGCGGCTTCGAGGACGTCTTCAGCACGATGTTCGGTGGCGGCGGGGGCGCGGGCCCCAGAGTGCGCTTCACGACCGGGGGTCCGGGTGCTCCCGGCGGCGCCGGCGGGCCGGGCGGCCAGTCGATGGAGGACCTGCTGGCCGGGATGTTCGGCGGCGCGGGCGGATCGGCGTACGGCGGGTACGGCGCGCCGCGCGGCCCGCAGCGCGGCGCCGACGTCGAGGCGACCACCCGGCTGGGATTCCGCCAGGCGGTGTCGGGCGAGACCGTCCAGCTGCGCACGGCCGAGGGTCGGGTGATCACGGTCCGGGTCCCCGCGGGCGTCAAGGACGGCCAGCGGATCCGGCTGCCCGGCAAGGGCGAGCCCGGCGACCACGGTGCACCGGCCGGCGACATGATCGTGATCGTGCACGTCGAGCCGCACCCGGTGTTCGGTCGTGACGGCGACAACCTCACGGTGTCCGTGCCGGTGACGTTCGCCGAGGCGGCGCTCGGCAGCACCGTCGAGGTGCCCACCCTGGACGGCGCGAGGGTCAAGGTCAAGCTGCCCGCAGGCACGCCGACCGGGCGCGTCCTGCGGGTCAAGGGCCGGGGCGTCGAGCGCAAGGGCCACCCGCGAGGCGACCTGATGGCTAAGGTGGAAGTCGCTGTGCCGCAACGCCTTTCGGACAGTGCGCGAGAGGCCGTGGAGGCCTTCCAGGCCGCGACCGCGAGCGAGGACCCGCGCGGCGAGCTCTACGCCCGGGCCCAGGAGGGCTGACGTGGCGTCGAGGACGGGCAGCGGCCGGGAGCAGCAACCCGACCCGGCGTTCGACGAGGACGCCGCGGTCTTCGTGATCTCCGTCGCGGCCCAGCTGGCCGGGATGCACCCGCAGACCCTGCGGCAGTACGACCGGCTCGGCCTGGTCTCGCCGGGGCGGGCCTCCGGCCGGGGTCGCCGCTACTCCTCGCGCGATGTCGCCATGCTGCGCGAGGTCCAGCGACTCTCCCAGGACGACGGCGTCAACCTGGCCGGCATCAAGCGCATCCTCGAGCTCGAGACGCAGGTGGATGCGTTGCGGCACAGGGTCTCCGAGCTGCTCGACCAGGTCGAGCGGGTGCAGCTCGCAGCGGGTTCGCAGCACCGGGTCTTCACGGCCGCCCCCTCGGGTGACATCGTCAGCGTGCCGCGCGGTCGGCGCCCGCCCCGCTCGGCCTTCGGGCCGGGCAGGTCCCTCGTCGTCTGGAGGCCCGAGTGAGCCGGCTCGCGACGGAGGTCGTCCACGACGTCAGCCTGGACGAGCTCGAGCGCGACCCCTACCCGACGTACCGGTGGCTGCGGGAGAACCAGCCCATCGCGTGGGTGCCGCAGGCCGGCCGGGTGTTCGTGACGACCTGGGCCCTGTGCGACGAGGCCGGCAACAACGACGAGGTCTTCGAGCCGGCGAAGGACGTCTTCAACACGGTCTACGGCAACCCCAACGTGATCAGCCTGCGCGGCGAGGAGCACCGGGAGATGCGCAATGCGCTGAACCCGCCGTTCCGCCCCCGCGCCGTCCAGGGGTACCGCGAGAGCCACTTGCGCGCCGTCGCCGCGGAGTACGTCGAGGCGGTCCGTGGTCGCGGCCGGGCCGAGGCCTCCAGCGAGATCCTCGAGCCGATCAGCCAGCGGACCGTCGGTGACGTCCTGGGCTTCACCGACGTCGACGACGAGACTCTCTCCCGCTGGTTCAAGCTCTACGGCGCCTACCTGGTGGACTTCGGCCGGAGCGAAACCGTTGCGGCCCAAGGGCGCGCGGCCAAGGCCGAGGTCATCGCCTACCTCGAGCGCCGCCTCCCGGAGCTGGTCGCGGCGCCCGACGACAGCGCGATCTCGCACCTGCTGCACGACGGCCTGCCGCCGGGCCGGACCCGATCGATCGAGCAGATGATCGGCAGCATCGGCGTGCTGATCGTCGGGGGGTTCCAGGAGCCCGCGCACGGGATCGCCAACACCCTGGTCGGGCTGCTCGGCCGCCCGGAGCAGGCCGCCCGCGTCGCCGCCGACCCGGCCGCCTGGTCGGCCCGCGCCATCGACGAGGGCCTGCGCTGGCTGGCGCCGTTCGGCATGACCGAGAAGGTCATGCGGACCGACGCGGAGCTCGGTGGCCTGCTCTTCCCGGCCGGGACGGAGGTCGCGCTGGTGATCGGGTCGGCCAACCGCGACCCGGAGCGCTTCGACGACCCGGACCTCTTCGACCTCGACCGGGCCCGGCAGCCGCACGTGTCGTTCGGGTACGGCACGCACTTCTGCGTCGGGCACTCGGTGGCCCGCACCCTCGGGCAGGTGGTGATCGAGGAGATGTTCGCCCGGCTGCCCGGCCTGCGGCTGGACCCCGACCAGCCGCCGTACGTCCACGGGTGGGCCGTCCGCGGCGCCAAGACCCTGCCCGTCGTCTGGGACGTGTGAGCCGGTGAAGCTCGACGAGGTCGACGCCGGAGCTCCCCTCGGGGCGATCGTGGCGGTCGACGTGGACGGTGCCGCGATGGCCGCGATCCGCACCGCGCAGGGCTGGGTCCTGACCGAGGACCGCTGCCCGCACGCGAGCTGCCCCTTCACCGCGGACGGCGAGCTGGCCGCCGACGGGGTGCTGATCTGCAACTGCCACGGCAGCGAGTTCGACCCGCTGTCCGGTGCTCTGCTGCAGGGCCCCGCGGCCCACGGCCTCACCGTCTCGCGCCTCGAAGTTGAGCGGAATACGCTCAAGTTTGGCCCGCGTTGACCATGGCGAAGCCCTCGTCCCCTCCCCGCTAGGAACAGGTCCCCTGATGGAACTCCAGCTCACCTCGAAGGCCCAGGAGGCGTTCTCGGACGCCGTCCGGTCCGCGTCGGCGGCGGGCCACCCCCACGTCGAGCCGGCCCACCTGCTGGCCGCGCTCACCCGGCAGAGCGACACCACGACCGCGGCGTTGCTGGCGGCGTCGGGATCCTCGCTGGGCGCGGCGTCGGAGGCCGCCGCCAAGGCGCTCGCCGCCCTGCCCGCCGTGAGCGGCAGCTCCGTGTCACCACCGACCACCTCGCGGGCGATGCTCGCCGTGATGGAGCAGGCGCACGAGGCGATGGCCGCGATGGGCGACACCTTCATCTCCACCGACCACCTATTGCTGGCCCTGGCCCGGACCGGCGCGTTCGGACTCGACGCCGCGGCCATCGAGACCCGGATCCCCGAGCTGCGCGGCGGCCGCAAGGTCACGTCGGAGAACCCCGAGGCGTCCTACGACGCGCTCGAGAAGTACGGCGTGGACCTCACCGCGGCGGCTCGGGACGGCAAGCTCGACCCCGTCATCGGCCGCGACAGCGAGATCCGCCGGGTGGTGCAGGTGCTGTCCCGCCGGACCAAGAACAACCCGGTGCTGATCGGCGAGCCCGGCGTCGGCAAGACCGCCGTCGTCGAGGGCCTGGCCCAGCGGATCGTCGCCGGTGACGTGCCGGAGTCGTTGCGGGGCAAGCGTCTGGTCTCCCTCGACCTGGCCGCGATGGTGGCCGGTGCGAAGTACCGCGGCGAGTTCGAGGAGCGGCTCAAGGCCGTCCTGGAGGAGATCCGCGGCAGCGACGGCCAGGTGGTGACCTTCATCGACGAGCTGCACACGGTCGTCGGGGCCGGCGCGAGTGGCGACTCTGCGATGGATGCCGGCAACATGCTCAAGCCGATGCTGGCCCGCGGCGAGCTCCGGCTGGTCGGAGCGACGACCCTCGACGAGTACCGCGAGCGGATCGAGAAGGACCCCGCGCTGGAGCGGCGCTTCCAGCAGGTCTTCGTCGGCGAGCCGTCGGTCGAGGACACCGTCGCCATCCTGCGCGGGCTCAAGGAGCGCTACGAGGCACACCACAAGGTCTCGATCGCCGACGCCGCGTTGGTTGCCGCAGCGCAACTGTCCGACCGGTACATCTCCGGGCGCCAGCTGCCGGACAAGGCCATCGACCTGGTCGACGAGGCGGCCAGCCGGCTGCGGATGGAGATCGACTCCTCGCCGGTCGAGATCGACGAGCTGCGCCGGGCCGTGGACCGGCTGACGATGGAGGAGCTCGCGCTGGAGCGCGAGGAGGACGCCGCGAGCCGCGACCGGCTGGAGCGGCTGCGCCAGGACCTCGCCGACCGGCGCGAGCAGCTGGCCGCCCTCAACGCGCGCTGGGAGGCCGAGAAGGCCGGCCTGAACCGCGTCGGTGAGCTCAAGAGCCGGATCGACGAGGCCCGCGGCCAGGCCGAGCGGCTGCAGCGGGAGGGCAACCTGGCCGAGGCCTCGGCCATCCTCTACGGCCAGATCCCGCAGATGGAGGCCGAGCTGGCCCAGGCCCAGGCCGCCGAGAGCGGTGTGCAGGCTGCGGACCTGATGGTCAAGGACGAGGTCGGCCCGGATGACGTCGCCGATGTCGTCTCCGCCTGGACCGGCATCCCGGCCGGCCGCCTGCTCGAGGGCGAGTCCGCGAAGCTCCTGCGGATGGAGGAGTTCATCGGCGCCCGGCTGATCGGCCAGACCGCCGCCGTCCGAGCCGTGAGCGACGCCGTACGCCGCGCTCGCGCCGGGGTCTCCGACCCGGACCGGCCGACCGGCTCGTTCCTCTTCCTCGGCCCGACCGGCGTCGGCAAGACCGAGCTGGCCAAGTCGTTGGCCGACTTCCTGTTCGACGACGAGCGGGCCATGGTCCGGATCGACATGAGTGAGTACTCCGAGCGGCACTCGGTGTCCCGGCTGGTCGGCGCGCCTCCCGGCTACGTCGGCTACGAGGAGGGTGGGCAGCTGACCGAGGCCGTCCGCCGCCGGCCGTACACGGTCGTCCTGCTCGACGAGGTGGAGAAGGCCCACCCGGAGGTCTTCGACATCCTGCTTCAGGTGCTCGACGACGGGCGGCTGACCGACGGTCAGGGCCGGACGGTGGACTTCCGCAACGCGATCCTGGTGCTGACCTCGAACCTGGGCTCGCAGTTCCTCGTCGACCCGACGCTGGGCGAGGTGGAGAAGCGGGACGCCGTGATGGCGAGCGTGCGCGCGGCGTTCAAGCCCGAGTTCCTGAACCGGCTGGACGACGTCGTGCTCTTCGACCAGCTGGGCACCGCCGAGCTGGCCCGGATCGTCGATCTCCAGGTCGACGCCCTCGCCCGGCGCCTGGTCGACCGCCGGCTCACGCTCACCGTGAGCGACGCCGCCCGGGAGTGGCTGGCGATGACGGGCTTCGACCCGGCGTACGGCGCTCGCCCGTTGCGCCGGCTCGTGCAGACGCAGATCGGCGACCGGCTGGCCCGGGCGATCCTGGCCGGCGAGGTGCACGACGGCGACACGGTCCGGATCGACGTCGACAGCGCGTCCGACGAGCTGGTGCTCCAACCCGTGGTCGAGCGGCCGGTGGACGGAACCGTTGCCGCACAGCCGAACTCGCACTGAGCGGCGCTAGATCATCTGGTCCCGCCTCACGGCTGTCCAACCGGCACCCCCGGCCTGGGTCGTCGCGGTCGCGGCGGTCGCCGCGCTGCTCCTCGTCGCTACCCCGCGCGCGTGGTCGGTGAGCCGGCACGTCTCGACGATCGTCCACGAGGCCGGCCACGCCGCCGTCGCGTTGTTGACCGGTCGGCGGCTGGCCGGCATCCGGCTGCACTCCGACAGCTCCGGCGTGACCGTCTCCGTCGGGCGACCCCGAGGCCCGGGGATGGTCGTGATGCTCGCGGCGGGCTACCTGGCTCCCGCGCTCGTCGGGCTCGGTGCGGCCGGGCTCCTGGGTGCGGGCCGCGCGGCGCTCCTGCTGTGGCTGGTAGTGGTCCTGCTCGCCGCAGTCCTGGTGCAGGTGCGCAACTGGTTCGGCGCCTGGACCGTGCTCGCCAGTGCCGTCGTGGTGTTCGCCGTCACCTGGTGGCTGCCCGGGCGGGCGCAGGCGGCGTTCGCCTATCTGGTCACGTGGTTCCTCCTGCTCGCCGCCCCGCGCGAGGTGCTCGGTCTCTACGCCGCCCGGCGCGGGTCCCTCCGTGGTCGCGGCGCCCGGGGCTCCGACGCCGACCAGCTGGCCCGCCTCACGCACGTGCCCGCTGGGGTCTGGGTCGCGGTGTTCCTCCTGCTCGCCGTCGGCGCGGTGCTCTGGGGCGCCGTCCTGATCGGCTGAAATCGCCCGGCCTCTGGGCCATTCGGGGCATGACGGCCACGAAGCGTCGCCGGGCCGCCAGATGGGTGGCGATAGTTGACCCGAAGCCGCGCGTGGGGACAGCGGCCGGCGGGGGCAAGTCACCCCGGTGACGCAGGGAGGGGAGAACATGACAGCGGAGGCCGTCCGGAGCGACGTCTCGTGGCGCTCGCGTCCCCTCCTGTCGGCGAGCGTGCGGGTGCTGGCCTACGGTGCCCCCATCGCGGTCGGGACCCTGGCCGTGCACCTGGTGTCGCCGTGGCTGCTGGGCTCGATGCCCCGCGTGGCAGCGGTGTTCGCCAGTCTCGGCGTCGCTGTGATCGTGTCCCTGGTCGTGTCGCGGCTGACCATGCGGCTCATGCCGCTGGCCGTGCTGCTGCGGATGACCATGCTCTTCCCCGACCGCGCCCCCAGCCGGCTCAAGGTGGCCCGGCGCGCGACCAGCATGCGCGAGATCACCGCACTGCTGGAGAGCCCCGACCTCACCGAGAGCGAAGCCGCCGCGACGATGCTCTCCCTCGTCACCGCGCTCGGCCGGCACGACCGCCGGACCCGCGGGCACTCCGAGCGGGTACGGCTCTTCTGCGACCTGCTGTCCAAGGAGCTGGACCTCCCGGCGCCGGACGCCGGCCGGCTGCGCTGGGCCGCCCTGATCCACGACATCGGCAAGCTCGAGGTCGCAGCCCGCGTCCTGAACAAGCCCGGCGGCCTCGACCCCGCCGAGTGGCGTGCGATCAAGCGGCACCCCGAGGCCGGCGCCGCCCTCGCCGCACCGCTCGCCGACTGGCTGGGCCCCTGGTTCAACGGGATCCCCGAGCACCACGAGCGGTACGACGGGACGGGCTACCCCAACGGCCTGTGGGGGCCGCACATCTCGGTCGCCGGCCGGGCGGTGGCCGTCGTCGACGCCTTCGAGACGATGACGGCCGCGCGGTCGTACAAGGCGGCCCGGTCGACCCTCTCGGCCCGCCAGGAGCTGACCCGCTGCGCCGGCTCGCACTTCGACCCGGCGATGGTCCGGGCCTTCCTGCAGATCGCGCTCCCGCGCCTGCTCTGGTCGGTGGGGCCGCTGGCCTTCCTGGTCAACGCGCCCGCGCTGCGGTGGCTCGGCGAGGGCGGCGTCCGGATCGCCGACGCGGCCGCGGCGACCACCGCCACCGCCACCAGCGCGGCCGGTGTCACGGCCGTTGCCGTCGCGGTCGGCGCGCTGCCGCCGAGCGGTGCGGTCGCCGCGACCCAGCAGGGTCACCAGGTGGCGGTTCTCGCCGACGCCGGCAGCGCGAGCGCGCCGGCCGGTGCCGGCAGCACCGAGCGCATCGCCGTCCACGGGACCTCCCCCAGCGGCGTCGCGGGGCTGGGTGGCGCCTTCGGCTCGGGGGCCGGTGGCTCCGCGGGCGGGATCGGGGCGACCGGGCTCGGCACCGGTGTCGACGGCACGGGCGGTGGCAGTGGCGTCGGGACGCCGGGCGACGGGGGCTCCGGCCCGGGCGCGGCCGGCGGGAGCTCCGGCGGCTCGAACGTCTCCACCGGCTCGAACGGTGGTGGCACGGGAGGCATGAGCCCGGGCGGGCTCGGCGGGCTCGGCGGCCTGGGGAGCGGGCTGGGCGGTCTGGGCAACGGACTCGGCACGACGGTCGGCGATGTCGGCAAGGGTGTCGGCGACACCCTGGGTTCAGTGGGCTCGACCGTCGGCGGCACGGTGGGCGGCGTCGTCGGTACGGTCGGCGGGATCCTCGGCGGCGGCTCGAAGGGCTCCGGGTCGGGGAAGGCGGGTTCGGGTTCGCCCGGCTCCGGCAAGTCCGGCTCTGGCAAGTCCGGCTCCGGCAAGTCCGGGTCCGGCAATTCCGGCTCCGGCAAGTCCGGCTCCGGCTCGTCCGGGTCCGGGAAGTCCGGCTCCGGGAAGTCCGGTTCCGGCAAGTCGAGCTCCGGATCGTCCGGCTCGGGCTCCTCGGGCTCCAGCGGCTCGGGCTCGTCGGGCTCCAGCGGCTCGGGTTCCAGCGGCTCGGGCTCGTCGGGCTCCAGCGGCTCGGGTTCCAGCGGCTCGGGTTCCAGCGGCTCGGGTTCCAGCGGGTCGGGTTCCAGCGGGTCGGGCTCCTCCGGCTCCGGCGGTGGCCTCGGCGGGATCCTCGGCAACACCATCTGCAGCCTGCCGCTCGGTCTGTGCGGCAACTCCAGCCACGGCCACTGACCCGGCCCGAGGATTCCGGTCAGCCCCGATCAGCCCCGGTCAGTCCCGCGGTCGTACCCGGTCGTACGGCCGTACCCGCCGTACCCGCCGTACCCGCCGTACCCGCCGTACCCGCCGTGCGAGGATCGGTAGGGCGAGCGGCCGGCCCCTGTCGGGCACTCGCTGTCTCCCCGGCGGACGGAGCTGATGTCGTGCAGAGACTCTCGCTGGCCGTCGTGGGCGTCCTGATGATCGCCGTCGGCGTGGTCTGGACCCTGCAGGGCACCGACGTGGTCGGCGGCAGCAGCATGAGTGGCCACCACGTCTGGGCCGTCGTCGGCGTCATCCTGATCGTGGCCGGCCTGGCGGTGGTCGCCGCCGGAGCGCGCCCCCGCCGCCCGGACCGTCCCTAGCCCGACGGCGCCTGGCGTCGCCGCGGTCTCCGATCGACGGTCGCGGTCGTGGATAGGGTCACGCGGTGATCACTTTGCGAGCGCTCGCCGAGCTGTACGAGCGCTACCGCGACGATGCCGATGTACCCGTCGCGCCACTCCTGGTGGGGGACCGGGTCTACGACGTCGACCGGCGCCCGGCCGTCATGGGTTGCATCAACCTCTCCCGTGACTCGACCTACCGGGAGAGCGTCGCCGTCTCCACCGAGTCGGCGATCCGCAAGGGCCGGGTCATGGCCGCCCAGGGGGCCGACTTCGTCGACATGGGGGCCGAGTCCAGTACGGCCAGCGCCTCGAGAGTCGTTGCCCAGCGACAGGTTTCGGCCCTCCTGCCCGTCGTCCGGCAACTGACCGGTGAGGGCGTCGTGGTGTCGGTCGAGAGCTACGATCCCGCTGTGGCCCGGGCCTGCCTGGAGGCCGGCGCGCAGATCCTCAACTTCACCGGCTCCGCCCACGAGGACGAGATGTACCGGCTCGTGGCCGAGCACACGGCCACGATCGTGCTGTGCGCTGTCAGCGGCGACAACGTCCGCGACGTGACCGACGTGCCGCTCGACCAGGACCCGATACCCGGCCTGCTCAGCCACTTCGCGAGGCGGGTCGAGCGGGCCCGGTCCCTCGGCGTCGACCGCATCCTGATCGACCCGGGCATGGGCTTCTACTACGGCAACCTGGTCGACCCGATGACCCGGGTGGCCCACCAGACCCGCGTCCTGCTCAACACCGTCCGGCTGCGCACGCTGGGCCTCCCGGTCTGCCATGCCATGCCGCACGCGTTCGACCTGTTCGAGGACCAGTTCCGGGTCGCCGAGGGCTTCTTCGCGGTGCTCGCCCACCTCGGCGGCACCGGCGTCCTCCGCACTCACGAGGTGCCGCAGGCGCTCGCCGTCCTGGGAGCGATCCAGGCCCTGTCCGCCGAGGCGGCGCCGCCCGCGGGGCCGAGTGCATCGGCTGCACCGCAACGCTATTCGCCCGGGTAGGTCAACCCGATCTGGGCGCGCGCCTCGTCCATCGTCGCCATGATCGCCACCGTCTCGGCCAGCGGGAGGACCGGGCTCTCCAGCAACCCGGCCCGCAGGCAGCGCGCCACCTCGGCCGCCTCGTACTGCATCCCCCGCTCCTGGCACGGCTCGTCGTACTCGGTCGTCTCGCCGTCCCGCGTGATGACCCGGAACGTCGTCGGCTGGTACCACGTCGAGTCGATCTCGAGCCGGGCCTGCGTGCCGGAGATCACCGCGGCCGTCGCGGACTTCGCCTCGAGGGTGCAGGTCAGCACGGCCTGCGCTCCCCCCGGGTGCTGCAGGACCAAGGAGGTCTGGCCGTCCACGCCCGTGAAGGCCGGGTCGCTGACCGCCGTGACCCGCGAGGGCGAACCCAGCACCATCGACGCGAGCGACACGGGGTAGACGCCGAGGTCCAGCAGCGCGCCCCCGCCGAGGTCGCGGTCGAACAGCCGGTGCGCCGGGTCCCGCGGGAACCACTGCCCGTGGTCGGCCGACACGGTCCGAACGTCGCCGAGGACCCCGGCCTCCAGCAGGGAGCGGATCTTGACCATGTGCGGCAGGAAGCGGGTCCACATCGCCTCCATCACGAACACACCGCGCGCCGCCGCCGCTGCGACCAGCTCGCGGGCCTGGGCGGCGTTGACGGTGAACGACTTCTCGACCAGCACCGCCTTGCCGGCCTCGATCGCCAACAGCGCGTCCCCGTGGTGCATCGGGTGCGGCGAGGACACGTAGACCGCGTCCACGTCGGGGTCGGCCACCAGCTCGGCGTACGACGGGTAGCGCCGGGTCACGCCGAACCGGTCCCCGAAGGCGTCGGCCGTTCCCTGGCTACGGGACCCGACCGCCACGAGCTCGGCGTCCGGCAGCAGCCGCAGATCGGTCGCGAAGCTGCTGGCGATCCCGCCGGTGCCGAGGATCCCCCAGCGGATCGGCAGCCCCTCGGGGGCGTGGTTGCTCTGCGTCATGGCGACATCCTGTCGTGCCGTCTCGGCGGCTGGTGAAGGCATTGTGGTGACGCTGCGCAAGGTTGTGTTCCCAAGGCGTGCTCCGTGCTGATAGCGTCCTCGTGGTTGCAGTTGCAGTTCCTCGCACGTCAAGAGCGTCCGCGGAGTGTAATTCGCGGACGCTTTTCAGTGTCTGAAGATCTCCCTCTGGGAGGGCGGCGGCAGCCCGGCTTCCGCGAAGTGCGGCTGCCGACCGGCCTTTACATGAGTGGAGATTCCCATGGCCACGGGAACTGTCAAATGGTTCAACAGCGAGAAGGGCTTCGGCTTCATCGCACCTGAGGGCGGCGGCCCGGACGTCTTCGTGCACTACTCCGCAATCCAGTCGTCCGGTTACCGGTCGCTGGAGGAGAACCAGCGCGTCGAGTTCGAGGTCACCCAGGGCCCGAAGGGCATGCAGGCCGACCAGGTCCGCCCGCTCTGAGCTGGTGACTTCCCGGGTGTCCCGGTTTGCGAACTCGTTCGCGGGCTGAGCGCCCAGGTCTGAACACCGAAAGCCCCCGTCGGTCCTAGCGACCGGCGGGGGCTTTGGCGTACACAGGAGCAGTGACGGATCTCAGCCGACGCTCGTTCTTCGCCCTCGGCAGCGCGGCGGCGCTGGCCGTCGTCCCGGATCCCTGGAGTGCCCGGCCGGTGGCCCCGACCATCCGCCCGCGCCCGCTGGACCTGAAGGGGATCGGCTCCTCGCGGCAGGTCGTCATCGTCACGACGTCCTCCTGGACCCAGGTCCACGGCACCATCGAGGCCTGGGAGCTGAGCGCCTCGAACACCTGGCACCAGGTGATGCGGCCCTCGAACGCCAACATCGGCCTGCGCGGCTGGGTGACCGGCAGCTTGCGGGTCCAGGGCGACCACAAGACCCCCGTCGGCGCCTACCGCATCCACAAGGCCTTCGGCCACTACTCCGACCCGGGCAGCGGCATCCCGTACCACCACCTCACGCCGGGCGACTACTGGGCCGGTGACCAGCGGGATCCCAAGACCTACAACATCATCCAGTACTCCCGACCGAAGACCGCGAAGTGGCGGACCAGCCAGTCCGAGGACCTCTACGCCACGATGCCGGCCTACCGGTACGCCGCGTGCATCGACTACAACCTGCCGGGCGGCATCCACGAGCAGAGCGACGGGCAGTGGGTGGCGACCCACCCGGCCGACGTCCACCTCGGCTCCGCGATCTTCCTGCACTGCTACGGCACGACGGGCGTCAACGGCTACACCCTGGGCTGCGTCGAACACCAGCGAGGCCCGGATGCGCTGGCTGCTGCGCTGGTTCGAGCCGTCGGCCCTGCCGCTGATCGTGATGGGCCCGCCATCAGCCATCGTCGCCTGACGCTCTCCCTGCCGGTCCGTCACGCGCCGTACGACGGCGCCCGGCTGCTGTGGTTCCTCGGGCTGCACGCCGTGCCCGGGCTCGAGACGTGGGACGGCTCGGCGTACGCCCGGGTGCTGCGGCTCCCCGGCGGCCCCGGCGTCGTGCGGCTGTGGCTGAGCAGGGACGGCGGGTACGACGCGGAGCTGGTCCTGGCCGCGGCCGGGGGCGACGACGAGGCGGCCGCTCGGCAGCAGCTGGCCCACCTGCTCGACCTGGACGGCGACCCGGGGCCGGCCGTCGCCCTGCTCTCGGGCGACCCGCTGGTCGGGCCGCTGGTCACAGCCCGGCCGGGACTGCGGGCGCCCGGGAGCGTCGACCACGTCGAGACCCTGCTGCGGACGATCGTCGGGCAGCAGATCTCGCTGCCGGGAGCGCGGACGGTGACCGGCCGGGTCGTCGCCGCGCTGGGGGAGCCGCTGCCCGAGGGGATGCTCGGGCTCGGGCCGACCCACTGCTTCCCGACCAGCGCGGCGCTGGCGGGCGCCGATCCGGAAGGGCTGCCCATGCCGCGGTCCCGCGGTCGCAGCGTCGTCGCCGTCGCCCAGGCCGTGCTCGCCGGCGGGGAGGGCGTGGCATCGGGGACGCCGGAGACGGCGGGAGCGCTGCTCGCGCTGCCCGGCGTCGGGCCGTGGACCGCGGCGTACCTGGCCCTGCGGGCGGCCCGCGACCCGCGACGTGTTCCTGCCGACCGACCTGGCGGTGCGCCGGGCCCTCGAGCGGCACGGCCGGCCCGGCGACCCGGCCTCGGCGCTGACGGCGAGCGCGGCCTGGGCGCCGTACCGGAGCGTGGCCCTGATGCACCTGTGGACCGACCTGCTGGAGAGCCGGGGCGCCTGACCCGGTGGTTGTCGGTAGCGCCCGGCTGTCGGTAGCCCGGCTGTCGGCGGCGGGAGGCAGACTGGGCCGGGTGCTGACCTGGACGGTGATCGACAGCCCGGTCGACGACCTGCTGCTGTCCGCCGAGGACGGGCTGCTGCGCAGCATCTGGTTCAGCCCGCACAAGACCAGGCCCGCGGCCAGCCTGGTCGAGCAGATGGCCGGCAAGGGCGGTGCCCGCGACGACGACGAGCCGGTGCTGGTCGAGACCGCCCGCCAGCTGGGGGAGTACTTCGCGGGCGAGCCGGACCGAGTTCGACCTGCCGCTGGGCCCGGTCGGCACCGACTTCCAGCTAGCGCGTCTGGGCCGCCCTGCGGACGATCCCCTACGGCGCAGACCTGGTCGTACGGCGAGCTCGCCGCGCGCGATCGGCAAGGGACCGCTCGCCTCCCGCGCGGTCGGCCTGGCCAATGGCGCCAACCCGATCTCGATCGTGGTGCCCTGCCACCGGGTGATCGGCGCGGACGGCAGCCTGACCGGCTTCGGCGGCGGCCTGGAGCGCAAGCGCTACCTGCTCGAGCTCGAGCAGCCCTCGCTGTTCAGCGGCTGAGTGGCGCAGGTCCTCGCCGCTGCGGACGCCTCGAACCGGACCTGTCACCGCTGGCAACGGCACCCGCTGGCAGCAGCCGCTGCAGCCGCTGACAGCGACCTGTGCGGGGCGTGACAGCGCCCGCCCACGGTGGGACTCACTCACAAGGAGGAGCTCCATGACCATGACCACCATCGCGCCGAGCGAGCCGACCGAGCGGCCCGGGCCGGACCGGCCCCGACCACGCGGTCGTGGCCGAGGGTCTGACCAAGACGCTCGGCGACACCCGGGCCCTCGACGGCATCGACCTGGTCGTCCCGCGCGGCACCGTCCTCGGCCTGCTCGGCCCCAACGGCGCCGGCAAGACGACCGCCGTCCGCATCCTGTCCACCCTGATCCGCCCGGACGCCGGCACCGCCACCGTCGGCGGCTTCGACGTCGTCCGCCAGCCGGACGACGTACGCCGCGTCATCGGCCTCACCGGCCAGTACGCCACGGTCGACGAGGAGCTGTCCGGCATCGAGAACCTCATGCTGATCGGCCGCCTGCTCGAGCTCCCGCGGGCGCAGGCCAAGGCGCCGCGCCTACGAGCTGCTCGAGCAGTTCAGCCTGACCGACGCGGCCAAGAAGGTCGCCAAGAACTACTCCGGCGGCATGCGCCGCCGGCTCGACCTGGCCGTCAGCCTGATCGGCAACCCGGACGTGCTGTTCCTCGACGAGCCGACGACCGGGCTGGACCCGCGGGCGCGGCAGGAGGTCTGGGACGTCGTCCAGCGAGCGGGTCGCCGCCGGCGTCGACCGTGCTGCTGACCACGCAGTACCTCGACGAGGCCGAGGAGCTGGCCGACGAGATCGTCGTCCTGGACAAGGGCCGGGTCATCGCCTCCGGCACGCCGGACGAGCTCAAGTCGCGGGTCGGCGGCCAGACCCTCACCGTGCGGCCGGCCGACGACGGCCCGGCTCGGTGACGTCGTCACGATCCTGCGCGAGGTCACCGGCGCCGAACCCCAGCTGCTGCAAGGCAGCCCGAGCGCCATCGCGCCGGTCGAGGACGAGGCCATGATGCCGGCCGTCGTCGCCGGCCTGGCCGCCGCCGGCATCGCCGTGCTCGAGCTGACGCTCGGCCGGCCCAGCCTGGACGAGGTCTTCCTGACCATCACCGGCCACCGGGCCGAGGACGACACCACAGCGACTCGCACCTCGAGGAGGCGCAGTCATGACCACCGCCACACTCACCCCCGCGACCGCGAGCCCCTGACCAGCCGGCCGGCCGCCGGCCGTACCGGCGGGTCTCGCCGGCCGCCGGACTGCGGCACGGGTTCACCATCACCTGGCGAAACCTGATGCGGATCAAGCGATCCCCGGAGAGCCTGCTCGACCTGACCCTGCAGCCGATCATCTTCATCGTGCTGTTCGTCTACCTGTTCGGCGGCGCGGTCGCCGGGCAGCCAGCACGCCTACCTGCAGTACCTCCTGCCGGGCCTGCTCGTGCAGACCGTCGTCTTCGCCAGCGCGGGCACCGGCGTCGGGCTGGCCGACGACATCACCAAGGGGATCTTCGACCGGTTCCGCACGCTGCCGATCGCGCGGTGGGCGCCGCTGTTCGGCACGATCCTGTGCGACATCATCCGGTACGTCGTCACGGTCGCCGTCGTGCTCGGCTTCGGGATGATCCTGGGCTTCCGCCCGGCGGGCGGCGTCCTCGGTGTCCTCGCCGGCTCGCTGCTGGTCCTCGGCTTCGCGTTCGCCCTGTGCTGGGTGATCGTGCTGGTCGCGCTGTTCGTCCGGAAGCCGCAGCAGGTGCAGGGTTTCGTCTTCCCGGTGATGTTCCCGCTGACCTTCGGCAGCAACGCGTTCGTCCAGACCTCGACGCTGCCCGGGCTGGCTGCAGTCCTGGGTGCACATCAACCCGGTCACCCACCTGGTCAACGCGACCCGCGACCTGCTGGCCGGGCAGCAACCCGGGCACCGAGCTGCTCTGGAGCCTGGGCTGGATGGTCGGGCTGGTCGTCGTGTTCGCCCCGCTGGCGGTGGCGAAGTACCGCCGGACCTAGCCCGCCGCCACGTGTCAGGCCCTGCGGTGGGACCCCGCAGGGCCTGACAACTCGCTGCCTGGGGCCGCCGCGTGATCCGGTCCGGACTACGCGATCCGGGGCTAGGTCGCAGTGAGGCGGTCAGGTCCTCGGCCGTCAGCCCGGCCCAGGCGATCAGGGCCTCGAGCGCCGCCTCGCGGTCCAGGCCGGCCCCTCGTCGTACGCCGCGTCGTAGGCCGGCGTCGCCGAGCTGGCCGCGCACCGCTGCCGGCCAGGTCGGCCGGCGTCGCCGAGCGGCGGCATGGGCAGGCCGCGCACCGCCACCGACAGGCCGAGGATGCGGGCCGCCGCCGTCGGGTCGCCCTCGGCCAGGGCCAGGGCGGCCCACGCGCCGATCACGTCGGCCATGACCGGCACGTCGCGGCTGCGCCGGGCGAAGGCCAGCGCGCTGCGCGAGCAGCTCGCGCGCCTCGTCCAGCCGCCCGCGCTCGACGACGATCACGCGGGCGAGCGCCGCGGCCACCATGGCGCGCAGCTGCAGCGGCCCGAAGCCACCGGCCGGCTCTGGGCCGACGACCGCCCGCAGCCGGCGCTCGGCGCTCGTCCAGGTCGCCGTCGGCGCGGGCCAGGTTGGCGTAGCCCGACCTCGACGACGGCGACCTGGGCCGGCGCGTTGAACTGCTGCGGCCGTCTCCTGGGCCTCGGCCAGCGCGGTCTCCGCGCCGTCCCGGTCGCCGGTCAGCAGCCGCATCCGGGCCAGCCGGACCAAGGTCATCGTGACGTCGTCGGCTGGTCTCCGAGCTCGCGCAGGTAGGCCAGCGCCCGCTCGTAGCCGGCCAGCGCCCCGGCGAAGTCGCCGCTGCCCTCCTGGATCTCGCCGAGCGAGCTCAGCGCGATCGCCTGCCCCCAGCGCTCGCCGAGCTCGCTGAAGATCGCGAACGCCCTCTCGTAGCAGGCGGCGACGGCCGGCGTGAGTCGCCGACGTTCTCCATCGCGTGGCCCTGCAGGATCAGGGCGACGCCGCGGGTCCACTGGTCCGGATGCTCGGCGACGATCCGCTCGACGGCGGCCATGCCCTGCTCGAACTCTGGCCGCGAACAGGTACGACGCCGGCTCGAGCAGCGCCACGATCGGGTGGGCCGACGCGGTCCGGCGCCGCGGCGGCCTTCTCGATCGCCGTCTGCAGCGGCGCGCGCGCCGCTGGCCAGGTCGCCGTCGCTCGGCCGACCCCATGGCCAGGAACGCGTGGGTGATGGCCAGCGCGACCGGGTCGACGTCGCCGGCCAGGGCCAGCGCCTCGCGCGGCCAGTGCAGCCATCTCGCTGGTCATGCCGCGCAGGTGCAGGTACCAGCCCAGGCCGGCGACGAACCGCACCGCCGGGTCGGCCGCCCCGGAGTCGATGCACCAGCGCAGCGCCGCGAGGAGGTCGTCGCGCAGGGCGTCGAGCCGGGCCAGCCAGACCAGCTCGTCCGCGCTGCGCAGCAACGGCTCGGCGTGCTCGACCAGGTCGAGCAGGTACGCCGCGTGCCGGTCCCGCACCGCTACGGCCTCGCCGGACTCGGCCAGCCGGTCGGCCGCGAACGCCCGCACCGTCTCGAGCAGGCGGTAGCGCACCTCGCCGGCACCGACCGCGTCGACCAGCGACTTGTCGACCAGCGTGGCCAGCAGCGTCGAGCACCTCGGCCTCGGGCAGCAGCTCGTCGTCGGCGCAGATGCTCTCGATCAGCTCGAGCCGCACCGGCCCGGCGAAGACCGCAAGTCGTTGCAGCAGAAGGCGTTCCGGCTTCTCCAGCAGGTCCCAGCTCCACTCCACGACGGCCAGCAGGGTGCGGTGGCGGGGCAGCGCCGTGCGGCTGCCGCCGGTCAGCAGCCGGAACCGGTCGTCGAGCCGGGCCGGCGATCTGCTGGGCCGACATCGCCCGCAGCCGCGCGGCGGCCAGCTCGATGGCCAGCGGCAGGCCGTCCAGCCGCCGGCAGATGGAGACGACGGCGCCGACGGTGTCGGCGTCGACGACGAAGCCCGGGCTGCACCGCGGTGGCCCGGTCGGCGAGCAGCCGCACGGCGGCGTAGGTCAGGGCCTGCGTCCGGCGTCGGCACCGAGCGGCGGCAGGCGCCAGCGGCGGCAGCGGGCACAGCGGTCTCGCCGGTGATGCCCAGCGGCTCGCGGCTGGTCGCCAGCAGCCGGACGCCGGGGCAGGCGGCGAGCACCTGGTCGGCCAGCTCGGCGACGGCCGCGATCAGGTGCTCGCAGTTGTCCAGGACGATCAGCAGCTCGGCGCCGGCGAGGCGCCTCGACCAGGCGGTCGAGGGCACTCGCCGGCTCGGGCGGCGCCGCGGGTGTCGCCCGGCGCGGTCCAGCAGCCGGCGCTCGCGCAGGCCGAGGGCGGACAGCACGGCGTGCGGCCAGGTCGAGCGGGTCGTGCACCGGGGCCAGCTCGACCAGCCAGACCCCGCCGGGCAGTCGCGCTCCAGCCGGTGCCCGGTCTCCAGGGCGAGCCGGGTCTTGCCGGCGCCACCCGGCCCGACCAGGGTGACCAGCCGCGGCTCCGGCGCAGGGCCGTCGCACCCGCTGCGACCTCGCCCTCGCGGCCGACGAAGCTGGTCAGGGCGGTCCGCAGGTTGCCGTGCCGGACCGGCGTCCGCGCCGGAGTCGGTCGGGCCGGCGGCGGGCAGCAGCGCCGGCGTCCTGGCGCAGCACCGCGAGGTGGATCTGCTCCAGCGGCGGGCGAGGGGTCGACGCCGAGCTCGTCGGCGAGCTGGCGCCGGGTCCGGTCGTACGCCGCGAGCGCGTCGGCCTGCCGCCCGGCGGCGTACAGCGCCCGGACAGCGCCCCTGCAGGCGCTCGCGCAGCGGGTGGGCCCGGGCGCGGCCTCGAGCTCGGCCAGGTCGGGCACCGGCCCGCGCCGAGCTCGGCCTCGGCGCCGTCCTCGGTCAGCGCCGAGCCGGAGCTGGTCCAGCGCGGCCGCGGCCGCCCGCGGCGTACGGCGGGTCGCCGATGTCGGCGAGGGCCGGGCCGTGGAACAGCGCGCAGCCCGGCCCGGGCCGCGGCCTCGGCCGCGGCGCAGTCGGCCGCGGGCCAGGGCGGCGCGGGCCTGCGTCGGCCAGGTCCTCGGCGCGCAGGGCGTCGACGTCGCTGCGGTCGACCCGCAGCTGGTAGCCGGCCGGGTGGGAGCCCAGGCGCCGGCGTCGCCGGCCAGGTCGCGGCGCAGCCGGGAGACCAGGGTGTGCAGGGCGTTGGTGCTCGGCGCGTCGTCGCCCCAGAGGTCGGCGACCAGCGTGCCGGCCGGGCACCACCTCGCCGCGCGGCCAGGGCGAGCCGGGCCAGCAGGGCGCGCGGCCGCGCACCGCGGACGTCCAGCGGCGTCGCCGTCGTCACGAGCTGACCGTCGACCGGCCCGAGCAGCTGCGAACCTTCACGCGCCCCATGCTCCCGCACGGCCGCCGTACTCCCTGACGGCCGGTGATCCGCGCCCGAAATGTCCGTCGCCAACCGGCCGTCAGGGAGCACCGCGGCCGGAGGGGAGCACGGGCGCGGGGCGGGCGGTCGGCGCCGCGAGCGGGCCAGCAGGCTGGCCGCGCGGCATCGGGCGGCCGAGCAGGAAGCCCTGGGCCTTGTCGCAGCCGAGCTCGCGGATGATCTCCAGCTGCTCCGCCGTCTCGACGCCCTCGGCCACGACGCTCAGGTCGTGCGCGTGGGCCAGGTCGACCAGGGCCCGGATGACCGCCCGGGCCTTGCCGTCGTGGGTGACCCGGGCCACGAACGAGCGGTCGACCTTGAGGAACTCCAGGTCGAACCGCTGCAGGTAGGACAGCGCGGAGTAGCCGGTGCCGAAGTCGTCGATGCCGACCGTCGCGCCGAGCTCGCGCAGCGCAGCCAGCGTGCCGAGCAGCGTCGGGCGTCGGCTCGGCCAGGCTGCTCTCGGTGATCTCGATCCGCAGCGCGCGGCCGGCCAGCCCGAGCTCGGTCAGCGTCGGCGCCAGCCGGTCGGCCAGCCCGGGCACCTGCAGGCTGCGCGGCGAGAGGTTGACGGCGACGCTGAGCCGGCCGCCGCGGGCCTGGTCCGGCGCCAGCACCTCGTGCGGCGGCCCGGGCGAACACCGCCTCGTCCAGCGTCGGCGATCAGCCCGGTCTCCTCGGCCACCGGCACGAACGCCACCGGCGCCACGGCGCGGTCAGGTCCGGCCCCAGCCGGGCCAGCGCCTCGCACCCGACCAGCCGGTCGTCGCCGGCCGAGCGCGCCCAGCGCGACGATCGGCTGGTAGAGCGGATGCACGCGCGCCGCGGCTCAGCGCCGCCCGCAGGGACGCCTCGACCGACTGCCGCTCGCCGGTGCGCGAGGTCCAGCTCGTCGTCGTACGCCGCGATGCGGCCCCGGCCGGCGTCCTTGGCGGCGTACAGCGCGATGTCGGCCTCGCGGTAGAGGTCGCTGGCGCGTGATGCCGGCGCGGCGCCGGGTGGCAGCGATGCCGATGCTGGCCCGGGTGGCGAGCGGCGCGGCGTGTCCGCGCACGACGCACCGGCTCGCTCGACCGCGGTCATCACCCGCTGGGCCAGCGTCCTGGGCGCTGGCCAGCGACCCGCCGGGGATCGACGACGAGGAACTCGTCGCCACCGAGCCGCCCGACCGGCCGCCCTCGCGGGCGAACGGGCCAGCCGCCGCCCGAGCTCGACCAGCAGCTGGTCGCCGACCAGGTGCCCGAGGGTGTCGTTGACGGTCTTGAACCGGTCCAGGTCCAGCAGCAGCAGGGCGCACTCGCCGCGGCCGGCTCGCAGCGCGCGCTCGAGCTGGTCCTGCAGGTGCGGCCGGTTGGCCAGCCCGGTCAGCGAGTCGGTCACGGCCAGTCGCCGGATCGCCGCCTCGGCCGCGCGCTGCGGCCGTGACGTCCTGGGTCGTGCCCCACAGGGACTGCACCACGCCGCGCTCGTCGGCCACCGACTCGGCCCAGAGGTACCAGTTGCGCCAGCCGTCCTCCCAGCGGTAGCGCAGCTCGACCTCGGCACTGCCCGGGCGCGGCGAGCAGCGCCAGGAGCCGGCGGTTGTGCTCCTCGACGTCGTCAGGGTGGATGCCCGCGAGGTACTCCTCCTGGGTCTTGCCCAGGCCGTCCAGCCCGAGGTCGCGGCCGTCGGCGTCGAGCCACTCGATCGTGTTCTCGCTGACCCGTTCCAGTGCCAGACGGTGATGCTGGCCATCCGCTGCGCCGCGAGCAGCTGGTGCTCGCGGGTGCGCAGGGCCTCGACGGTGGCCCGCTCCTGCGGCGTGCCGTGCACCGCGTCGACGACCCGCCGTCCGACGACCTCGCCCAGCCGGCGTACGTCGTCGGTCCTCGGCCGCGGACAGCGGCTGCGACCGTGCGTACGCCGAGCACGCGCGACGACCATGCCGTCGGCCCGCACCGGCAGCACGAGGTGCAGGGGATCGGGTGCCGTCGCGCCGAGGCGCAGCACCTCCTGGCCGCGGGCGGAGTCGGCCAGCTCGAGGGAGGCAACGGCCCGCGGCACCAGCGCAGCGACCTCGCTGACGACGACGACGCGCAGCCGCTCGAGGTCGGCCGGCACCGTCGCGACCGCGAAGACGGCGCGGTCGAGCGCGCGCCGGTCCGGGCCGGGTGCCGTCCCGCCCGGCCGGTGACCGGTGGTGGAGGCGTCCTCGGCGACCAGCGCGCGCGGTCCGTCAGCCGGGCGCTCCATCTCTGTGATGTCGGCTGCCCGGCACCACTCCTGTACGCCGATTCGCCCACATCGGTGCAACTCTGCGTCTGGCGTGACGCGCCGTTGCACCGTTGGGCGACAGAAGCCGCACCCGGGAGCCGTCGCCGCCGGCTGCGGTCAGCCGTGGTGCAGGGCGGTCAGGAAGTCGCGCACGACGGGCCCGGCGACGCTGCCGCCGCTCTTGCCCTCCTCGACGAACGCCGCGAACGCCACGTTGCCCTGCCAGCCGACCAGCCACGCGTGCGTCGGCGGGGGCGAGGTGCTGCCGAACTCGGCGGTCCCGGTCTTGGCGAAGATCGGGCCGCCCGGTACCCCGCTGAACTGCCCGGCCGCCGTGCCGCTGGTGACTACCTGGCGCATCAGTGAGTGCAGCGTGGCGATCTGTCCGGCCGTCGGCGCGCCCGCGCCCGGGCCCGGGGCACCCGATGCCGGGGCCGGCGAGGTGACGAGGCTCGGAGCGACGAACCGCCCCCGGGCCACGCTGTCGGCCAGCACGGCCATCGACAGGGGCGACACGAGGTTCCGCCCCTGCCCGAACGCCGCGGCGGCCTGGTCCACGGGCGAGGTCGTCGCGGGGATGCTGCCGGTGAACGTCTGCGGCCCGGCCCCCAGACCGGCGCCCCACGCCCCACCGACGCCGAGCTGCAACGCGGCTGTGTGCAGGTCGTTCGCCTTCAGCCGCGGGGAGAGCCCGACGAACGCGGTGTTGCAGGACTTGGCGAAGTCGACCCGGAACGGCACCACGCCGCCGCTCTCGTGCTCGTAGTTGCGGAACGACCGGCCCTGGACGGTGGCGGTCGGCGGGCAGTTCACCGGCGTCGACGGCTTCACGCCGTGCTTCAGCAGGGCCAGGGTCGTGGCCACCTTGAGCGTGGACCCCGGCGGGTACTGACCGACCATCGCGCGGTCGAGCCCGCTGCTCGGGGTGTTCGCAACCGCCAGCACCGCAGCGGTCTTCACGTTCAGCGCGACGATGGCGCCGGGAACCTTCAGGTGGGCCAGCGCCGAGTCGGCCGCCCGCTGCACCGTTGGGTCCAGCGTCGTGGCCAGGTCGTGGCCGGCCTTGGCGTCGGTGTGGAACAGCGTGACCGGCGCCGTGTCGCCCGCGGCCTTCGGCACCTCGGTGACCGTGTACGCCGACCCGCCCGCGAGCTGCGCGTCGTACTGTCGCTGCAGGCCGGACACTCCGCCGAAATCGCCTGCGGTGTAACGATTCCCGGACGCTTTCACGATCTCGGCAGTGACCGGGCCGACGGTGCCGATCAGCGCTCGGGCGAAGTCGCGGGTCAGGGCCAGCGGCTGGGTCCGGGCCCGGAACACCGTGCCCTTCAACGGTTGCAGCTTGTCCTTGAGCTTGGTGTAGTCGGACTCTCGCAGCGTGATGACGGGGACGAATGCGTGCGGCGAGGCTGCGGCGAGCGCCTTGGCGAGCGGTCCGGGCGCGACGCCGGTGAGCTTGGCCACCTGCTTGACCAGCCCGGCCGGGTCGACCACCCGGGCCGGTTCCAGGCCGACGTCCACCACCTGGCCGGCCGAGACGATCTTGACGCCACCCTTGCCGGTGATGTCGCCCCGAGGGGCCTGGACGCGGGACAGGGACAGCCGGGCGTCGCGGGTGATCGGGGCGAAGATGCTCGCGCCGGAGACGCCATCGGGGCGGACCTCCCAGTGACCGGACCGCTCGGCCAGCGTGACCGGGCTGGTGTACGCCCACGTCTGGCCGGTGCCCAGTGGCCAGCTGACCGCGACCGAGAGGTCGGCCGTCGCGCCCTTGCGGTTGAAGCCGGCCAGCCGCACGGAGGGTTTGCGCGAGCCCATGCCCGCGACCGCCGCCGCGTACTCCGTCTGCATGGCCGGGCCCGTCGCGCCGCTCCAGGCGACGCTCCCGAGCCGGCCCCCCTGCCACGCGGCGACGAGGCGCTCAGCCGCCTCGCGGGCGGCCCGGTCCTGGGCCGATGTCTCGTGCCGGTGCCACCCCGCGTACCCCGCGCCTCCGGCCCCCAGGACCACCACCACACCCGCTGCGATCCACCACGTCCTGCCCCGAGTTGCCACCTGTCCATCCAACATGACCGCCCGGCGCCGCCGAGGACAGCCCCTGAGGCGTGACCGCGACCGGCGCCACAGGGTGCCAACCCCCAGCGCCCTGTGCCAGGCTCCGAACCATGGAGTCGACGATGATGTCCGGCCCGCTGCTGATCTCCCGCCTCCTGGAGTACGGCAGCCGCGAGCACGGGGTGTCCGAGGTGGTGACCTGGACCGCCGACGGGCCCCGACGGTCGACGTACGCCGAGGTCGGCAAGGACTGCGCCCGGCTGGCAAATGCGTTGCGGGGCTTGGGGATCGACGGCGACCAGCGGGTCGGCACCTTCATGTGGAACAACGAGGAGCACTTCGAGGCGTACCTGGGCGTGCAGTCCATGGGCGCGGTGCTGCACGCCATCAACATCCGGCTCTTCCCGGAGCAGATGGTCTACGTCGTCAACCACGCCGAGGACGAGGTCGTCATCGTCGACGACAGCCTCGCGGCGCCGTTCGCGAAGCTGCTCGAGCACCTGCCCAAGGTGCGCGTGGTGATCGTCAACGGCGCCGTCCCGGACGAGGTCCGGGAAGCCCTCGGCGGCGCTGGGCGGCGCGAGGTGCACGACTACCGCGAGCTGCTGGACGCCCAGCCGGACCGCTTCGACTGGCCGCTGCTGGACGAGCGCGCGCCGGCGGCGATGTGCTACACCTCCGGCACGACCGGCAACCCCAAGGGCGTGGTCTACAGCCACCGGTCCAACTTCCTGCACACCATGACGTCCGCGCTGCCGAGCAGCTTCGACCTGCGCCAGAGCGACCGGGTGCTGGCGATCGTGCCGCTCTTCCACGCGAACGCCTGGGGCCTGCCGTACGCCGGGATGCTGACCGGCGCGGCGATGATCATGCCGGACCGCTTCCTGCAGGCCGCGCCTCTCGCGCAGATGATCCAGACCGAGCGGGTGACCAGCAGCGGCGCCGTACCGACGATCTTCACCGACCTGCTGCGCTACCTGGACGAGCACCCGGAGATCGACACGTCGTCCCTGCGGCACGTCATCATCGGCGGCTCGGCCGCGGCGCCCAGCCTGCAGCGGGCCCTGCAGGAGCGGCACGGCATCACCGTCCGGCACGCCTGGGGGATGACCGAGATGTCACCGCTGGGCACCATCGCCGTGCCGCCGGTGCAGGCCGGTGAGGACGAGGCCTGGGACTACCGCGACACCCAGGGCCGGCTGGCCGCGCTGGTCGAGGCCCGGCTGGTCGGGCCGGACAGCAGCCTGATGCCGTGGGACGGCGAGAGCGTCGGCGAGCTCGAAGTGCGTGGCCCGTGGATCACCGGCTCGTACTACGTCCGCGAGGCCGAGGACGAGACCGAGAACCTGGTCAAGTTCGACGACGGCTGGCTGCGCACCGGCGACGTGGGCTCGCTGACCCACGACGGCTTCCTGCGGCTCACCGACCGGGCCAAGGACGTCATCAAGTCCGGTGGCGAGTGGATCTCCTCGGTCGACCTGGAGAACCACCTGATGGCCCACCCGAAGGTGCTCGAGGCCAGCGTGGTCGGCGTGCCCGACGAGAAGTGGGGCGAGCGGCCGCTGGCCACCGTCGTCGTCGCCGAGGGCGAGAGCCTGGACGTGCCCGAGCTGCGGGACTACCTGGCCGGCCGGGTGGCCAGGTGGCAGGTGCCGGAGCGGTGGGCCTTCATCGACGAGGTGCCCAAGACGAGCGTGGGCAAGTTCGACAAGAAGCAGCTGCGCAAGCGGTACGCCGACGGCGAGCTGGAGGTCCTGACGCCCTGACGGCCGGCAGGCGGGTCAACCGGCCCCCGGTCCGGTCCGCGGTCCGGCTCGCCCGAAGGCGAGCCCGGCAACTCAACAGACCTGCGAGACGTCCTGGGACTTGCTGCTCGACGTCTTCCCCGTCTTCGCCCGTCGTACCCGTCGTACCCGTCGTCCCGCTCGCGGACGTCGTCGTGGTGGTCGACGTCTTGGTCGACGCCTTGATCGCCTTGGTCACCAACGAGTGGATCCGGTCGAAGTCCGGGTTCGAGGTGTTCACGACGCTCGAGGTGAACGGCAGGCTGGTGATCTTGGCGTCCTGCATCCGCTCGACCAGCGTGACCCAGGCCGGCAGGTCCTGGCGCGGGATGTCGGTGCTGATGTTGTTCTTGGCGACCGACGCCAGCTTGGGGTACTTCTGCAGGAGCTTGACCGGGTTGGACTGCGTGACCAGGGCGCCGACCATGCAGCGCTGACGACGCATCCGGTCGTAGTCGTCGGTGCTGAACCGCGACCGCGCGTACCAGAGGGCCTGGTAGCCGGACAGCTTCTTGTTCTTGCCCGGCGTGATGTAGGAGACCGGGTTCGTCAGCACGCGGCCGCTGGCGTCGTGGCTGCCGCCGATCGGGAGCCGCTTCGTCACGTTGACGCGTACGCCGCCCATCGCGTCCACCAGGCCCTGGAAGCCGTGCAGGTTGATGACCGTGTAGTAGTCGATCCCGATGCCCAGCACCTCGCCGACCGCGTCGCGGGTGGCGGTGAGGCCGGGGTGCTTGTCGCCGGGGAAGAGTCGCTTGTTCGCCTCGCCCTGCTGCCAGATCGCGTTGAGCAGGCAGACGTTGCCGCAGTTGAAGCCGTTGGGCCAGACCTTGCTGAGCGGGTCGTTCGCCGGGAACGGCACCTTCTCCAGGTTGCGGGGGAGGCCGAACAGGACCGTGTCGCCGGTCTTCGTGTCGATGCTCGCGACCATGATCGAGTCGGTCCGCACGCCGGTCCGGTCGGCGCCGGCGTCCGAGCCGACCAGCAGGATCGTCACCCGCGGGGTCTTGGCCCACGGGTCCGCGGCGGCCGGCTTGGGGGCGGCCACGCCGGGCTTCGGGGTCTCCGGCGCGGAGGCGAAGACAGTGTCGATCAGGTCGCGCTGGATCAGCGAGTAGTGGGCGGCCATGGCGCTCGGCAGGCCCACGGTGAGGCAGAGGGACGCGACCAGGACGACGCCCATCGCCCGCTGCAGGCCGGTGAGGCGGGGGCTGCGAGCGGCGAGGGCGGTGGCGATGATGACCGCGCACCAGAGCAGGCCCCCGACGATCATGACGACGGCCAGGATCAGCAGGGAGCGCGGGTCGACGGCGGTGTTGATCCCGAAGCTCTTGGCCCGCCCGGTGGCGAGCAGGTAGCCGCCGGCGGCGAGGATGGCGGCGATGACCAGGAGGACGGCCGCGCCCGCCCTGCGGCGGCCGGCGATCAGCAGGCCGACACCGGGGAGCAGGGCGCCGAGGGTGGTCAGACCGACGAAGCGACCGAAGCCCTCGCCTCGGTTGCTCGCGTGCCGCGCGACGGCGCGCGCTCCGCGGGTACGTCGCGGTGCGGCGACGTCGTGCGGCGCCTGCAGCTGGTCGGTCATCCGGTTCCTCTCACGCACGCCGCGGCACATCGAGGCCCTTCGAGGGGCCATCTGTGCTGCGGCGGGCTTCTATTTCACCACCTGTTCATCTGTTTAGACGACGCCTCAGGGTCGGAGGTTGACCTGATCCGGTGGAGATGGTGTGAAGGCGGGTGGGTTGCGACGACTTCGGCCCGTTCCGCCGGGAGCCTCCGACGGCTTTGCCGGTGCGTGAGGCCGACCGGTAACCTCGCCCTTGCTCCCGCCGTACGCTCCGCGTTCGTGGTGCCTGCGGGGGCATGGAGGCGTCGCCTAGTCCGGTCTATGGCGCCGCACTGCTAATGCGGTTTGGGTTTATCGCCCATCGAGGGTTCAAATCCCTCCGCCTCCGCCAGCTCGACGCACGTGCCGTACTCCCATCCGGCCGGTGATCCGGCGCTCGATCGACCCGGACCACCGGCCGTTGTGGAGTACCGCGGCCGGATGGGAGCGCGCGCGTCAGTCGCCGAGGCGGGCCCTCAGGCCGTCCAGCTCGGTCCACAGCGTTGTCGGGATCCGGTCACTGCCGATCTTGTCGAACCACTCCTGGATCGGCGGCAGCTCCTCGCGCCACTCGTCGGAGTCGACCCGCAGGGCGGTCGCCAGCTCGTCGTCGGTCAGGCCCAGCCCGTCGGTGTCCAGCGACTCCGGCGTCGGCACGTGCCCGATCGGCGTCTCGACCGCGGCGGCCGTGCCCTCCATCCGCTCGATGACCCACTTCAGGACTCGGGAGTTCTCGCCGAAGCCGGGCCAGACGAAGTGGCCGTCGGCGTCCCGGCGGAACCAGTTGACGTAGAAGATCCTCGGCAGCTTGTCCGCATCGGCGCCCTTGCCCATGTCGATCCAGTGCTGGAAGTAGTCGCCAGCGTTGTAGCCGATGAAGGGCAGCATCGCCATCGGGTCGCGGCGGACGACACCGACCTGACCCGTTGCGGCAGCAGTGGTTTCGGACGACAGCGTCGCGCCCATGAAGACGCCGTGCTGCCAGTCGCGGGCCTCGGTGACGAGCGGGATCGTCGTACGCCTTCGGCCGCCGAACAGGATGGCCGAGATCGGTACGCCGCGCGGGTCGTCGTACTCCGGCGCGAGGATCGGGCACTGGGTGATGGGCGTGCAGAACCGGGAGTTCGGGTGCGAGGAGAGCTCCTCGGAGTCCGGGGTCCAGTCGCGGCCCTTCCAGTCGGTGAGGTGCGCCGGCGGCTCGTCGGTCATGCCCTCCCACCAGATGTCGCCGTCGTCGGTCAGGGCGACGTTGGTGAAGACCGAGCTGCCCTTGGCGATGGTGCGCATGGCGTTCGGGTTGGTCTTCCAGCCCGTGCCCGGGGCGACGCCGAACAGGCCGTACTCCGGGTTGACGGCGTACAGCCGGCCGTCCTCGCCGAAGCGCATCCAGGCGATGTCGTCGCCCAGGGTCTGCACCGTCCAGCCTGGGACCGTCGGCTCGAGCATGGCCAGGTTGGTCTTGCCGCAGGCGCTGGGGAAGGCCGCGGCGATGTAGTGGACCTGCTGCTGCGGCGAGGTGAGCTTCAGGATCAGCATGTGCTCGGCCAGCCAGCCCTCGTCGCGGGCCATGGCCGAGGCGATCCGCAGCGAGTAGCACTTCTTGCCCAGCAGCGCGTTGCCGCCGTAGCCCGAGCCGTAGGACCAGATGGTCCGCTCCTCGGGGAACTGCACGATGTACTTGGTGTCGCTGCACGGCCAGGGCACGTCGCTCTGGCCGGGCTCGAGCGGCGCGCCGACCGAGTGCAGGCAGGGCACGTAGTCGGCGTTCAGCTCCTCGATCCGGCGCAGCACGCCGACGCCCATCCGGGCCATGACCCGCATCGAGACCACGACGTACGGCGAGTCGGTGATCTCAACGCCGAACATCGGGTTGGGGGAGTTGAGGTGGCCCATGACGAAGGGGATGACGTACATCGTCCGGCCGCGCATCGAGCCGCGGTACAGCTCGGTCATGACCGCCTTCATCTCGGCCGGCGCCATCCAGTTGTTGGTGGCTCCGGCGTCCGCCTCGTCGCGGCTGCAGATGAAGGTGCGGTCCTCGACCCGGGCGACGTCGGTGGGGTCGGAGGCGCAGTGGAAGGAGTTCGGCTTCTTGGCCGGGTCCAGCCGGGTGAAGGTGCCCGCGTCGACCAGCTGGTCGGTGAGCTCGGTCCACTCCTTGTCCGAACCCGTGCACCAGTGGATCGAGTCCGGCCGGGTGAGCTCGGCGACCTCGGCGACCCAGGCCGCCAGCCCGGCGTGGGTGGTGCCCCCGACCCGGTCGTCGACGAGCGAGAGTTTGTCGCGGGGGGTGGTCTCGGCGGTCATTGCGAGCGTCCTCCAGAGAGCAGTTTGGTGGCCGAATCCCCAAATAGGAGAACGGCTTTCGGCCACGCTAGACCCGCTGCTGGGGAGTTTGTTGTCCGAATGCTGGACCTGGTTGTGAATCCGATCACTTAACCGCCGCGGGCCTGCCCGGTCCTTGCCGGCGGGCTGCAAGACGTTGCAGCAGACCTGCAAGTCCAGCCCGTCAGAGGATTCGGGAGGGGGTGTCCTCCTCGGCTACCATCGACGTCGCAGGCGCCCGTAGCTCAACGGATAGAGCATCTGACTACGGATCAGAAGGTTGGGGGTTCGAATCCCTCCGGGCGCGCTCGTTGAGACAGCGACGACATCGGCCCTCTGACCGCGGCATCCGCGGTCGAGGGCCTTTGCCGTCCCCCGGCGCAGTGCCTCGCGCGCACGTACCGCCGTGCTCCCGACCGGCCGCAGTGCTCCCGCACGGCCGGTGAATCCGGGCCGGGCGCGGGCTGATCACCGGCATCCGTGGAGTACGGCGGCCGGGTGGGAGCACCCGGGGTGGGGGCGGGCCCGAGTGGGCTAAGAATGCTGCGCTGAGTGACCAATGGTCCCTTGGCTGTAACCACGCAGACGTGGTTATGTATCTGTCACCACATGCGTCCCGGCGCTCACAAGGCTCTGCGACGACCTTCCATGAACAACGACCACCAACCGGGGTGGTCGGACGCTGAACATGAGGAGGTGACCGAACTATGCGCAAAGACGGCTGGAAGTGGGGCGGCTGCTGACCGCTGAAACGCCTGGGTCTCGGGGACCCAGGGCGTGATCCCCGAACTGGTCACCCTCCGGCGACCGCATCCACCGGCGTTCGTACGCCGCGGATCGATCGCCGGGACGGCCGGCCGGTTCGGGCAGTGTTCGAGCCCTCTGGGCTCGAAAGGTACGTCAGGGATCAGGGGTGCTGGCGACGGCCCGACCGGGCCGCGTCGAGCTGGCTGATGTCGATGACGGGCGGCGTGCCCGCGCGTTGTGAGCTCGGGTCGTCCTGCGGCCCGGCCGCGACTGCGCCGTCGCCGCTCACGGCAGCACCACCGCCACCGCCCGCCGCGGGCACCGTCAGGTCGACGTCGCGGGTGGACAGGTCGCGGAACGAGATCACCCGGTCCCGGCCCGCCCGCTTCGCGGCGTACATCGCGAGGTCGGCCTCGCGCAGCGCCTGGCGGACGGCGACGGTCGCCTCCTCCGGCGAGGTCGCGGCGGCGTGGGCCACTCCGGCGGACATCGTGCAGCGGATCTGCAGACCCGCGCTGGCGTACGGCGCGGTCCGGATCGCCTCGGCGAGCCGCTCCGCCACCTCGCGGGCCTCGCGCCGGCGACAGGCCCGGGCAGCGCGACGACGAACTCCTCGCCGCCCCAGCGGCCGGCGACGTCACCCGGCCGCAGGCTCTCCGCGATGGTGCCGCCGATCGCCGCGAGCACCTCGTCGCCGGCCAGGTGGCCGAGCTCGTCGTTGACCTGCTTGAAGTGGTCGAGGTCGGCCAGGATCACGCCGACGGGCTGCCGGCTGACCAGTCGCGCGACGGTCATGGTCCAGGTGTCCGGGCGCAGCAGGCCGGTCCGCCGGTCGGTGCTGGCCTCCTCCAGCAGGTGCGCGTAGTGCAGCCCGGCCCCGGCCGCGATCAGGGTCCCGGACGAGCAGCGCCCCGGCGACCGGCTCGGTCCGCCACGCGGCTGCGATGCCGATGCTCAGCGTGGCCTCGGTCAGCAGCATGACCCGGGTGCTCCAGCTGCGCAGGCTCTCGCGCGATGCCGCCGGCCCGGGCGATCCGGACGACGCCGAAGACGACGCACGCGTTGACCGTGAGGTAGACGAGGACGCCGAGGATCTGGTCCACCGCGTAGTGCCGCGGGCCGACCAGGTCGATGACGAAGAACGCCAGGTCGATCGCGACGAAGATCGCCGCGACGTTGAGCACCTGCTGGGCCGGGTGCCGGTGGCTGCCGCCCCAGTGACTGTCGACGAACTGGGTCCACAGACCGCCGACCAGGACGGCGACGCAGAGCGCCTCGGGCGGTCCCCAGATGAGCAGGGCGCTCATCATCCAGACCCCGGCCATGTCCTGCCCGGCGCGGTCGCCGGGGAACGCCACCATCACCCGGCGGGTCGCGACCGAGACGACGACGGCGAGCCCGCAGACGAGGCCACGCCGACGAACGAGAAGTCGTGCCGGGGGCCGGAGCGTGACGAGGACGACGGCAGTGAGGACGACGCGAGCGAGCCCGACGACCGCGCGAAGTACCGGCGAATGGCGAGCGGGCTGGCGCTTCAGCCACCACACGGAAGCCGAGGACCGCGACGTACGCACCGCGTTCAGCACCCCCAGTTCGGTCGTCGCAAGCAGGATGGACAGTACGCCGGGCCGGCGCGACACGCCCAGCGTTACATGAGGATCACTCTGCGCGCGACCCTGATACCTCGGTCGGGTGGCGTGGGCCGAACGGGTGCACGAACCACTAGCGTTCGGCCCATGCGTGTCGCCGTTGCTCGCGAGTCCGACCCGGGGAACGACGGGTGGCACTGACCCCGAGACCGCCGGCGCCCTCGTCGCGGCGGGCGCCACCGTCGTCGTCGAAGCCGGTGCCGGGGCGCTCCGCGCTCGCCGCCGACGAGGACTACCGGGCGGCCGGCGCCGAGGTCGTCGAGAGCGGCGACGGCGACGTGCTGGCCGACGCCGACGTCGTCCTGCACGTGCGCCCGCTGCTGCCGGCCGAGGTCGCGCGGCTGCGCCGGGGCGCGGTCACGATCGGCTTCCTGACGCCGTCGGCCGAGCCGGACGGCATCGCGGCGTTGCGGGACGCCGGCGTCACCGCCTTCTCGATGGAGCTGGTGCCGCGGATCTCCCGGGCCCAGTCGATGGACGCGCTGACCTCGCAGGCGCTGGTCGTCGGGCTACCGGTGCGCGCTCGAGGCGGCGATGCGGCTGCCGCGGTTCTTCCCGCTGTTCATGACCGCCGCCGGCACGGTGCCGCCGGCGAAGGTGCTGGTCCTCGGCGCCGGCGTGGCCGGGCTGCAGGCGATCGCGACGGCCAAGCGGCTCGGCGCCGTCGTGGAGGCGTACGACGTGCGGCCGGCCAGCGCCGACGAGGTCAAGTCGATGGGCGCGACCTTCGTCCAGCTCGAGCTGGAGTCGCTGGAGGGCGCCGGCGGCTACGCCCGGGAGATGGGCGAGGACCGGGCCGCCCGCCAGCGCGAGCTGCTCGCGCCGTACGTCGCGAAGTCCGACGTCCTGATCACGACCGCCGCCGTGCCCGGGCGGCGCGGCGCCGCTGCTGGTGACCCGCGACATGATCGCGGCGATGCGGCCGGGGTCGGTCGTCGTGGACCTGGCCGCCGAGAGCGGCGGCAACGTCGAGGGCTCGGTGGCCGGCGCAGGACGTGGACGTGGCGGGTGTCGTGCTGGTGGGGATGGCCGACGCCGCGTCGACGATGCCGTTCGACGCGAGCCGGCTCTACGCCAAGAACGTGCACGAACCTGCTCGCGCTCATGCAGCGCGACGGCGAGCTGGTGGTCGACCTCTCCGACGAGGTGCTGGACGGGGCGTGCGTCGTCCACGACGGCGTCGATACGGCACGAACCGACCCGCGAGCTGCTGGACGGGCCCGCTGCTCCGGCCGAGGAGGCGAGCGACTGATGGACGGCGTGACGCTGCTGACGTTCTTCGTGCTCGCGGTCTTCGTGGGCTTCGAGGTCGTGTCGAAGGTCTCCACCACCCTGCACACGCCGCTGATGAGCGGGGCCAACGCGATCCACGGCGTGATCCTGGTCGGCGCGATCATCGTGACCGGCCGGGCCTCGGGATGGTTCGCGGTGACCCTGGGGCTGCTCGCGATCGTGCTGGCGACGGTCAACATGGTCGGCGGCTTCGTGGTGACCGACCGGATGCTGGAGATGTTCAAGGGCCGCTCGCGGCCGGCGGCCGATGCGCGTGACCGCGGGGCGGAGCGGTGAGCGAGCTCTCGTCGAACTGGACGGCGATCGGCTACCTGGTCGCCGCCGTCTGCTTCATCCTCGCGCTCAAGGGGCTGTCCTCGCCGGCGACGGCTCGGCGGGGCAACCAGATCGGCGCGCTCGGGGCGGTGCTCGCGGTCCTGGTGGCGTTCTTCTCCGAGGACCTCAAGCACGTGCCGCTGATCCTGGTCGCGATCGTCGTGGGTACGGCGCTGGGGGTGCCGGCGGCGCGGATGGTCGCGATGACCCAGATGCCGCAGCTGGTGGCCCTCTTCAACGGGGTCGGCGGTGCGGCGGCGGCGCTGGTGGCCGGGCTGGAGCTGACCGAGGTCCGCTACGTCTCGTTCAGCTCCACGACGCCGTTGCCGGCCGAGCTGCACCTCGGCGGGTCCTCGTGGGTCGCCGTGGGCGCCGGGGCGTTCACGGTCCTGGTCGGCTGCGTCTCGTTCGCCGGGTCGTGCATCACGTTCGCCAAGCTGCAGGAGCTGATGACCGGGCGGGCGATCACCTACCCGGGCGGGCAGTACGTCTTCGGGGGTGCGCTCGCCGTCGCCGTGGCGCTCGCCGCCGTCCTGGTGGCGACGGGTGGGGGCACCGGCGACCGGCCGGCCGGCTGGCTGCTCGGCCTGCTGGCCCTGGTCGCTCTGGTCGTCGGCGTGCTGTTCGTGCTGCCGGTCGGTGGCGCGGACGTGCCGATCGTCATCTCGCTGCTCAACGCGTTCACCGGCCTGACGGTCGCGGCGTCCGGCTACGTCCTGTCGAACACGCTGCTGCTGGTGGCCGGGACCCTGGTCGGGGCGAGTGGCACGATCCTGACCCGGCTGATGGCCGCCGCGATGGGGCGCTCGCTGGCGTCCATCCTGTTCGGCGCGTTCAAGCCGTCGACGGCCGTGGCGGCCGGGTCGAGCGGCGTGGACCGGCCGGTGCGCTCGGGCAGCCCGCAGGACGTGGCGATCCTGCTCGGCTACGCGCGCAAGGTCGTGATCGTGCCGGGCTACGGGCTGGCCGTGGCGCAGGCGCAGCACACGATCCGCGAGCTGGCCGAGCTGCTGGAGGCACGGGGGGTCGAGGTCCTCTACGGCATTCACCCGGTGGCGGGCCGGATGCCCGGGCACATGAACGTGCTGCTGGCCGAGGCGAACGTGCCGTACGAGGTGCTGAAGGAGATGGACGAGGTCAACCCCGAGCTCTCCACGACCGACGTCGCGCTGGTCGTCGGGGCCAACGACGTGGTCAACCCGGCGGCGAAGACCACGCCCGGCGCCCCGATCTACGGCATGCCGATCCTCGAGGTGGACCAGGCGGCGCAGGTGGTGTTCCTGAAGCGGTCGATGCGGCCGGGGTTCGCCGGGATCGACAACGACCTGCTGTTCGACCCGAAGACGACCTTGCTGTTCGGGGACGCCAAGGACTCGCTGACCAAGGTCGTCAGCGCGGTCAAGTCCCTCTAGCGTCGGCTCGGCTCGGGGGCAGTTCCGGGGTCCCGGATGACCCCCGTGGGCGGTCGGATGGGACCCCGGAAGTCTGTCCACAGATCCTTGGTCGCAGGTCGCTCGCGGGCCTGCGTCGACGACGCTGTCGGGATGGCCCGGGTCCCGGAGATGGCTGAGGTCCAGATGGGAACGTTCACCCGGACCCAGGCGTACGACGACGGGTGGTCGCAGCGCCAGGTCCGCCGGTGGCTGAAGGTCGGCGTGTGGAAGGTCGTCGCCGGTCAGGCTCTGGCCGACTCGGGCCTGGACGTCGGTGCCTGGCAGCTGGCGTTCGCGGTTCGGCTGACCTGGCCACGAGCGGTGATCAGCCACCAGGTCGCCGCGGCCCTGCACGGGTTCCCCGTCCCGCTCCACCTGACAGCAACGGCGACCGTCCCGCACGAGCAGGCGCTGCGCGCTCGCGGGCTGCGCGCGTACCGGAGCCCGTTGGGACCCGAGGAGGTCGGCCTCGTCGGTGGTCAGCCGGTCACGACGCCGCTACGGACCGCGGTGGACCTCCTCGCCTGCCTTCCGTGGGCAGATGCTCGATCGCTCTGGGCCTGGGTGAGCACCCGTCAGGTGGTCACCCTCGGCCAGCTCGGCGAGGCGGCCCGCGCGCGGCATCGTCGGAGAGGGACGCCGCAGCTCGACCGCCTGCTCCGGGTCAGCGCATCCGGGTCGCTCAGCGCCGCCGAAGACCGGACGCACGAGCTGCTCCGGGCCGCGGGCATCGTCGGATGGCGGGCCAACGTGCCCGTCCTGGTCGGCGGCAGGGTCATCGCGGTGGCCGACGTGCTGTTCGAGCGGCACCGCCTGGTGATCGAGGTGGACGGATACCGCAACCACCAGGGTCGGGATGCGTTCCAGCGGGATCGGACGCGGCAGAACGCCCTGGTGCGAGCGGGGTATGTCGTGCTGCGGTTCACCTGGGAGGACCTGAGCCGGCGCCCGCGGTCGGTCATCGACGACATCCGGGCGGCCTTGTCGAGTTCCGGGGTCCCACATGACCCGTCGTAGGGGTCAGGGCGGACCCCGGAACAGGTCAGTCGTCGGCGGGGTCGGGGGGTGGCGGCGGGACGATCGTGGTCAGCGAGTGCGGCCAGCTGCCGCGCCGGCCCGGGGTGATCGGACCGGTCGGGAGCGGGGCCTGGCCGGCCGGACGCTGCGCCCCGCCGCCACCGCCCGAGCCACCGCCCGAACCACCACCCGAGCCACCGCCCGAGCCACTCGAGCCCGGGCCGGAGCCGCCGGTCCAGCCGGTCCGTGGCGGGCGGGCCCGGCCGCCGGGTGGTGGCGGAGGCGGCGGCGGGCTGGAGCCGAAGATCTCCAGGCAGATCTCCTCGTAGAGCTCGTCCGGCCGGGGCAGGTAGCTGACGACCCGCAGGGCCTGCTCCTGCCCGGCCGACTCCAGCACGAACTCGCCGTACCCGACCAGGCGGCCCAGGATCGAGCGGTTGTACGACATGTCGGTGACCTTCATCAGCGGCATCATCGCGACCTTGCGGGTGAAGACGCCGTAGGTCAGGATCACCCGCTTGTTGGTGGCGACGAACCAGTCGGTACGCCACTCCACGTACTTGTAGACCAGCCGTACGACGCTCGCGACCCACCCGAGCCAGATGACGTCGCGGGCGAGCGGCACGTTGTCGGGCAGCCGCGCGTCCAGCCAGAAGGCGAGCAACAACGCGCCGACGGCGAGGGCGACGGGCTCGATCAGCCGGGCCCAGTGCCGGCGCTCGGCGGCCACGACCGTCTCGTACGGCAGGAGGTGTCGGGCGTAGTGCCGCGCGCCGGGAGTCGTGACCAGCGCCGGGTCGCCGCTCATCAGCTCGCCGGGGCTAGCTGCCGTTGAGCAGCGCGTCGAAGAACTTGCCGATGGCGTGCAGGCCGTCGACGACGCCGTTCCAGGCCGTGCGCACGATGCTCGCGGCCTGGTCCGGGCTCTTGAAGATGGCGTAGATGAGGAAGGCCGCGATCAGCAGGTACGCGACGTTCTTGATCCGCGTGACCACCATGGCACCTCCTCCGGTCCGTAGGCACGCAGGGCGCGGCCGTCGACAGACGTCTGTCCGTGTTTATCTTCACGGAGCCCCGAGGATGCCCGTCGGAGGCGCGCCGGGCGATCAGACCACGCCGTACAACCGGTCTCCGGCGTCGCCGAGGCCCGGGACGATGTACCCGCGCTCGTTCAGCCGCTCGTCCATCGCGGCCGTGACGACGCTCAGCGGCACGGTCAGGCTCGCGGTCTCGCGCTCCAGCAGCTCCACACCCTCGGGCGCGCAGAGCAGCGTGATGGCGGTGATGTCGTCGGCGCCGCGGTCGGTCAGGTAGTGGATCGCCGCCGACAGGGTGCCGCCGGTGGCCAGCATCGGGTCGAGCAGGTAGCACTGCCGGCCGGACAGGTCGTCCGGCAGGCGGGTGGCGTACGTCGTGGCGACGAGCGTCTCCTCGTCGCGGACCAGTCCGAGGAAGCCGACCTCTGCCGTCGGCAGGATCCGCACCATGCCGTCGAGCATGCCGAGCCCGGCTCGCAGGATCGGTACGACGAGGGGCTTCGGGCTGGTCAGCCGCACCCCGACCGCAGCGCCGACCGGCGTGGTGACCTCGGCCGGTGCGACCCGGACCTCGCGAGTGGCCTCGTAGGCGAGCAGCGTCACCAGCTCGTCGGTCAGCCGGCGGAACGTCGGGGAGTCGGTGCGCTCGTCCCTCAGCGTGGTCAGCTTGTGCGCGATCAGGGGGTGGTCGACAACGGTCAGACGCATGGGGCGCAACCTACCGCCGCAGTGGCACCATGTTGCGGTGTCGTACTTCACCGCGGTCCTCGCCCGCGCTGGCCGCGGCTGGCGCGTCCTCGACCTCGACGTCGACGATGTGGAGGATCTGGACGAGCTGGCCGACCTGGTGCGAAACGCCTTGCCCGGCGCCGGTCCTGGGCTCGCGATCATCGAGCGCGAGGACTCCTGGTTCGCGCTGGTCCGGGTCGACGACGACGGGGAGCCCCGGCCGTTCGTCTCGGACCTGCGCGAGTCGCTGAAGAGCAAGTACGCCGCGATCCTGGAGGCGGCGGCCGATGTGGACATCCCGGAGGACCTCGACGGGCTCGCCGACGTACCGGTCGGCGACGCCGACGACACCGAGGGCACCGATGAATCCGACTCTCCGGCAACGGGTTCGGCCGATGATGACGAGGACGACACGGTCTCCGACGAGGAGGACGAGCCGGACGACATCGCGGCCGGCGCCCGAGCCGCGCTGACGCCGGATCTGAGCGACCTGGAGGCCGACGGGGTACGGCCGTCGCGGACCTGGGCCGGCGACCCCGGGCTCCTGGACGACCTCGGCGTCAGTGCCGCCGAGCTGGTGCAGCTGACGGTGGACGACGTCGACGACCCGGCGGCCGCGCTCGCGGGCATCGGCGAGGCGTGCGGCTTCGACGAGCAGCTCGACGCCCTGCGGTGACCTCGCCGCTCGGGGGGCGGCCGGCCGGCCCGGCGTACGACGCGTGGATGGGGCTCGCGCTCGACCAGGCCGCGCTGGCGGCGGGTACGGCGGACGTGCCGGTGGGCGCTGTCGTGGTGGACGGCACCGGAGTGGTGCTGGGCGCGGCGCCGAACCGGCGCGAGGCCGACGCCGACCCGACGGCGCACGCCGAGGTGCTGGCGCTGCGGGCCGCGGCGGCGGCGCGGGGCGAGTGGCGGCTGGAGGGCTGCACGCTGGTCGTGACCCTGGAGCCGTGCCTGATGTGCGCCGGCGCGCTGGTCCTCGCGCGGGTCGACCGGGTGGTCTTCGGCGCGTGGGACCCGAAGGCCGGCGCGGCCGGATCGGTGTGGGACGTCGTCCGCGACCGGGCCGTCAACCACCGGGTCGAGGTGGTCCCCGAGGTCCGCGCGCAGGAGTGCGGGCAGGTCCTGAAGGCTTTCTTCGAGGCCCGCCGGCTCGGGTAGTCTGCTCCGCGGTGGCGTGTCCGAGCGGCCTAAGGAGCACGCCTCGAAAGCGTGTGACGGGGCAACCCGTCCGTGGGTTCAAATCCCACCGCCACCGCCAAACGATCAAGGGTCCGCGCCGGGCGGCGTGGGGTCTTCGTCGTCGGCCGCGGAAGGGCCAGTGCCTGCCGGGGATTCTGTGACCTTGTGTAACCGTTTGAACTCGGTTAGCGTGCGATCGGTCGCTCGGGGTTGAGCCCGGGCGACTTCGTCACGTTGGGACGGGGACCGTCGATGGGCCGACCAGACAGCCGTCTGCAGCGCCGGACCCTGCGCAGCGCCGCCGCCCTGACGGCCTGCGCGCTCGCGATCGTCGCCGCCGGCGCCACGGCCCGGGCCGACACGGGGCCGGCCATCCCGACACCCGCGGTGCCCGCCGTCGCCCCAGTCCCGCCCCCGCCGCCGCCCCCGCCGGTCGTCGCGCCGCCCGGGCCGTTCGTCAGTCTGCTCTTCAGCCGGACGGAGATCAGCGAGGCCGACGGCTGCGTGCCGAACGACACCAACATCGCCCGGCTCGACACCGAGGTCGCGCCCTACCTGAAGTCGCTCGGCCTGACGGCGACCGGCACCCTCGCGACCGACCGGGTCCTGGACACCGAGCAGAAGTGCACGCACAACGACGCCAGCCTGATGGCCTCGTGGGCGGACGCGAAGAACCTGGCCGACAACTTCGGCTGGACGTTCGTCAGCCACACCGCGACCTACCCGGTCGACCTGACGACGCTGACGCCGGCCCAGGAGGACGCCGAGACCTGTGGCAGCGCCAACACCATCGACGCGCACGGGCTGCCCGGCGCGCACGGCCTGATCGCCTACCCCGGCACCGGTGGTGCGGCCAGCGAGATCCAGGCCGACTACGGCTCCAAGTGCTTCGCCTGGGGCCGGCAGTACGGCGCGTCCGGCCTCACGCTCTCCTCCGCCGCCACGACCGCGCCGTACTGGCAGCGGACGCAGGCGGGCAACGGCGGCGCCTGCAACGACCCGACGGCTGCCTGCTACACCGTCGTGTCGAGCAACGACAAGCGCTACTCGATGCCCGGCGACCTGGTGGCCCAGCTCGACGCCTTGACGCCCGGGCAGTGGTTCAGCCTGCAGTCGTTCATCCTGGTCAAGGGCAAGAGCCCGACGTACACGAACAGCGATGTCGCCTGGGACTGCACCTCGACCGACCCGGCGCTGCACTGGACCAACGACAACGAGCGCTGGTGCTGGGGCGACTTCCAGACCGTGATGAAAGCCCTTGTCGCCAAAGGGATCCAGGTCACCGACCCGCTGACCGTCGGCGTGGCCTTCGGCCGGCCCGCGACCTACCCGACCACGGCGACGTCGCCCTCGACCGACACGACGCCGCCGAGCGAGCCGGGCTCGTTCACCGCGTCGCCGAACCCGCACGACGCCTCGATCTCGCTGGCCTGGACCGCCTCGACCGACGACGTCGGGGTCGTCGGCTACCGGCTCGAACGGTCGACCGACGATGCCACCTGGACGACCCTGTCGCCCGCCATCACTACCACGTCGTACGTCGACGACCAGACGTCGTACGCCGCGCACTACTTCTACCGGCTGACGGCTCTCGACGCGGCCGGCAACGGGTCCGACCCGGCGACCACCGAGGTCGTGACCGCGCCGCCTCCGCCGATCCTCTAGCCCGCGGTCAGGCGGCACGCGGCGTCGCGTAGACGGTCATCCCCGTCTGGCGGTGGCTGCGCCGGACGCTGGCGCTCAACGAGGTGACCCGAACGATCCGGCTCTCCTGCAGGGTCCCCGTCGCGGCGTCGAAGCGGCCCTGCAACAGGGTGACCGGGCCGTCGCCGGTAGGCGCCGCAGGGACGAACTGGCCGCGCTTGATCGCGCCGGTGGCGGTGAAGAGCACCGTCCCGGGCCGGGCCTGCGCCTCGGCGACGAACCACGTCTTCAGCTCGCGCAGGTCCACCCGGGCCTTCACCCGACGCTTGACCTTTGTCACCAGGAAACCTTTGGCGAACGCCTTGGCGAAGGTCTTCGCCGTGCGCACCGTCTGTGGCGAGGCGGTCGCCGCGCCGGCGCCGCTCAGGGTCGCGGCCCCGCTCACCGTGGTGTGCACCGCGAACGCGTGCAGGGCGCCGTGGGCGGCGAGCAGCGAGGAGACGGTGGCCACGGACGGCGTCACGGCGGCGTGGCCGGCGACCGCGGCGCCCGTCGAGCTCGCGACGTGGGTGCCCAGGGCCTTGCCACCGTGGGCAGCCGCCTGGTGGATCAGCGCGGCCGGCAGTCCGGAGCCGTGCGTGGCTGCGACCGCGGCGGTGCCGTGAGTGCCCGCGACCAGCGCAGTGCCGTGGGTGAGGCCCGGACCCAGCAGAGGGTGGACGGCCGGTGCCGTCGTGCCGACGTGGGCCATCGCGAGCAGGACGCCGTGGTGGACGGCCTTCGCGGCGTAATAGATCGGGAGGTGGATCATGGTGGCTCGAGGAGTCGCGACCGGCATCGGGTGATACGTCCCTCGGCCGGAGCCCGTGAGCACGGACGGCTTGGGTGGACGGCGCTTCCGGCCGATAGGACAGGTATGAAGAAGCGCGCGACGCCCTCCGCTGCGTGGGGACAGCTCACCGACCAGCTCTCGCTGCTCGGCCGCGCGGATCTGCCCGGGCACGTCCGCGAGGAGCTGGCTCGGCTGCTGTCGGCGGAGTCCCTCGCCAGGCCTGACGCCTCGGCGGCAAGCCCCGCGCCGAAGGCGCAGTCCGCGGCCTGACGCGCCGAGTCTCAGGCCGACTGCGATGACTGCGCTGAGACGTGACACCGCATCGCTCGCCGACGCGCCGGTACGCCGCTCGCGGCGCCGCACTCCCTCGCATCCCGGGCTGCTGATCGGCCTGGTCGCCCTGACCCTGCTCGTCCTCTGCCTCCTCCCGGTCTCCGGGCGCCAGCTCGCCGGCCGGGCCAGCTTCGCGCCCGCGATGATCTCGCTGGTCGGCGTGCTCGACCTGCTCTCGGCGCTGCTGATGCTGGTGGAGTTCCGCGACAAGGGTGACCGCAAGCTGCTCGTCCTCGCCGGGGCCTACCTCTACTCGCTGGTCGTCCTGCTCGGCTACGGCGGGGCGTTCCCCGGCGTCCTGCGCGACGGCCCCGGTCCGCTCGGCGCCGACCCGTCCACGGCCCCGTGGCTCTGGACGTTCTGGCACACCGGCTTCCCCGTCCTCCTGGCCCTGGCCGTCGGCCGCCGCCCGCGGCGATGGTCGTCAGTGGTGGTGGCCGCGGAGCAGCGCGCGCTCTGGGTGCGCTGGAGCGTGCCCACCTGCGTCCTGTCGGCCGGTGCGTTCGTCGTCGCCGGCGTCACCCTCGCCCCGCACCTGCCGGCCCTGATCCACGGCACCGACACCTCGGCGATGACCCGGATCGTCGGCCCGGTCGTGCTCCCCGTCGTCCTCCTCGCCACCATCGTCGCCGTGCCCGGCTCGCTCCGGCAGGACGGCCCGCTGCGCTGGGTCGGGCTGGCATCGGTCGCGGCCTGCGGTGACGTGCTGCTCACGGTCCTGTCGCTGCACCGCTACAGCCTCGGCTGGTACGCCGGGCGGACCCTCACGATCGTCTCGGCCGGCGTCGTCCTCGCGGCGATGCTGGCGGAGTTCAGCCAGCTCAAGCGCGCACTGGGCGGTGAGGCCGACCGGCTGATGGTGCTGCTGCGCCGCAACAGCGACCTGGAGCACCTGCAGAACACCCTGCTCGAGCACCTGGTCGAGGGCGTCATGATGCAGGGCCCCGACGGCAGCGTCGTCGCCACGAACGCGGCCGCCGACATCATGCTGGGCCGCGGCGCAGAGCGCGGGTTGCTGTGGGACGCAAAGGAACCCGCCGGATACTTCCTCGACTCCGAGGGCCGGCCGGTGCGGCTGGCAGAGACGCCGGTCTCCATCACCCGCCGGACCGGTCAGGCCCAGCGGGACTGCATCATCGGCGTCCAGCCCGACGGAGAGCGGCGGCGGTGGCTGCGGGTCAACACCACGTCGACCGGCGGGCGGGAGGACAGCCGGCACGTGATCTGGTCGATGGCCGACGTCACGGTCGCGCACGAGACCCAGCTCGGCCGGGCGGTCGACGGCCAGCAGCGGGCCCGGCGGATCCAGGACCTGCTCGCGGCCGGCCGGCTCACCGTCGTCGTCCAGCCGATCGTCGACCTGCACACCGGCGCCGTCGTCGGCGGCGAGGCGCTGTCGCGCTTCCCCGGCCACCCGCGGCCGACGCCCGACCGCTGGTTCGCCGATGCCACCGCGGTCGGCCTCGGCGTCGACCTGGAGCTGATGGCGCTGCGCGCGGCCCTCGAGCAGCGGTCGCTGATGCCCGAGTCGACGTACCTCTCGGTGAACGTCGCGCCCTCGACGGCGGTGTCGGAGAAGTTCTTCGACCTGCTCTCCCAGTTCCGCACCGACGGGCTGGTGCTGGAGCTGACCGAGCACGCCGACGTCACCGACTACGTCTCGCTGGACGAGGCCCTGGACTACCTGCGCAGCCACGGCACCCGGATCGCGGTGGACGACACCGGCGCGGGCTTCGCCAGCCTGCGGCACATCCTGAACGTGCGTCCGGACGTCATCAAGCTCGATCTCGCCCTGGTCCGCGGGATCCACGAGGACCCGGCTCGACGGGCGCTCGCGAAGAGCCTGCTCGCCTTCGCCGCCGAGATCGGCGCCGACATCGTGGCCGAGGGCATCGAGACCGCAGCCGAGCTGGCGGTGTTGCGGGACATCGGGATCCCGCACGGGCAGGGGTATCACCTCGGGCGCCCGGCGCCGCTGCCGATGCTGACCGCCGTCCGGTTGGAGCCGTCGAGCGCGCTGGTCGGGCCGCCGGGCGGCCGGCCCGGACCCGTTCGCGAGGTGACGACGCCGTGAGCGCCTCGCACGAGTCGCGGCTGCGCAGCCTCGCCGCGATGGCCCGCGCCCTCGGCCGCTCGGAGCGGCTGGAGACGATCATCGAGATGTGCGCCGAGGAGGGGCTGCGCGCGATGGACGCCGCCTCGGTGTCGATCAGCCGGCTGGAGGTCGGCACCGGCCTGGTCCGGACCCTGATCAACGTCGGCGACATCGGGCCGGACGAGGAGCGGTGGCCGACCAACGAGATCTACGCGCTGCAGGACTTCCGCCAGCTGCGCGGTGTCGTCGAGAGCCTGCGGACCTGGACCTACACCCTCGACGACCCGGCGATCGACCCGTCCGAGGCCGCGCTGCTGCGCAGCCTCGGCAAGGCCTGCGCGCTCGGCGCCCCGTTGGTGGTCGACGGCGGCCTGTGGGGCGAGCTCTACGCCACCCGCCACCACGGGACGACCGCGTTCGACCGCGGCGAGACGGCGTACTTCGAGGCGCTGGGGGCGATCCTGTCCGGTGCCATCTCGCGCGCCCTGCACGTGCAGTCGCTGGAGGAGATGGCCTTCCGCGACGCCCTGACCGGGCTGGCCAACCGCCGCGCGGTCGACGAGGCGGTCGCCATGGCGCTCGACCCGCTGTCGGAGCGCCAGGCCCAGACGGTGTGCGTGGTGCTGGCCGACGCGAACGGCCTCAAGGCGGTCAACGACCGGCTCGGCCACGCGGAGGGCGACCGGTTCCTGCGGCTCATCGCCCGCTGCCTGGTGCAGGGATTTGCCCGGATACCAGGCAGTCTGGTGGCTCGGGTCGGTGGCGACGAGTTCTGCGTCGTGACGGTGGGGCACCCCGTCGAGGCCGTCACCGCGGTGGCGAGCGAGGCCGTGCGCGCGACCTACGAGCTGGGGCTCGGCTCGGGCCTGGCCTGCGGTGTCGCCGTGGTCGACGGGGGCACCGCAAGGATCGGTGACCGGCCGGAGTCGCAGAGCGAGCTCTTCCGCGCGGCGGACCGCGCGCAGTACCAGGCCAAGCACGGCGGTCTGCGGCGCGCAGTGCGCGCCGACGAGCTCGCTCCCTCCGCCTGAAGGCCGGTCATCCGTTCGGCCCAGCGGATCGGGAAGTTGACGACTCAAGTTCTTCACCCGTTCGGCCGATGGGTTGTCGTCGGTCGCTCACCCGAACGGGTGAGTCACCCGGAATCGGGACCGGCACCGCCCGGCCTCACACTCCTTCTCAGCGAAAGCCACCAACATGAACCGCACCAACCGCCGCCTCGTCCGCGCCGCCGCGCCCGTCGCCGGCCTCCTCGCAGCCGGCCTGCTCGTCTGGCAGGGCAGCACTGCTGCCTTCACCGCCACCACCGGCAACTCCGCCGACTCCTGGGCGACCGGGAAGCTCAAGCTGCAGAACAACGGCGGGGGCACGGCGTACGCCGACACCACCGCGAACCTGTTCTCCGAGACCGGGATCAAGCCGGGTGTCTCGGGCGTGAAGTGCATCACCGTCGAGTCGACCGGCTCGCTCGCCGGGACGCTGAAGATGTACCGCGGAACCACCATCGGCGGCACCAACGGCGCCAACCTGGCCGCGGCCCTGACCTTCCAGGTCGACGCCGCAGCGGTCTCCGCCAGCACCAACGTCGCGGCGGGCTGCAGCAACTGGGCCGGCGGCACGTCGGGCGCGGCCTACAACGGCACCCTCTCGGGCTTCGCCACGACGTACGCGACCGCGGCCGTCTCCAACGCGCTCGCCGGCGGCAACGAGCGGGTCGCCTACCGGATCGCCTGGTCGCTCCCGTCGACCGTCACCGACAACACCCTGCAGAGCTCGTCCGCCGTCGCGGACCTGCAGTGGGAAGCCCAGTAGGCCTCCCCGCACGCCCGGGAGTGGTCACGGTCCCGGCGGCATCGGCCGCCGGGACCTGACCCCGCTCCCGCCCCACCTGAACACCTCCGCCCGCCGAACACCCCCGCCCCGCCGAAAGCGAGTCCCGTGAGCCTCCCCGCCGAGTGGTTCGACCCGGTCACCGGGCGCCCCTCGGGCGACGGCGACGCGGCCCGCGAGCGGGCCGAGCGGGCCGAGCGGGCCACCCGCGCCGACGCCGCCGTCGTGGCGGCCCGGGCCGCCCGCGCCTCGCTCACCGCGAGCGCCGCGGGTGCCGTCAGCGCAGCCGGGCCGGCCGTCCTTCCCGCCCCTGACCTCGAGGTCGAGCCGACCGCTCCACCCCTTCTCGAGTCGCCCGTCGCCGAGCGCTACGGCAACTTGCGGCTGACCACCGGCGTCCTCGGCCGGACGGTCCTCGCCTTCGTCGCGGGCTGCCTGGTCATCACCCTGCTGCCGCTCGTCATCGGGTGGCGCCCGTACGTCGTGAAGTCCGGCTCGATGGAGCCGCGGATCAAGGTCGGCGACGTCGTGCTGGCCTCACCCGATCACGACTCACGGGACCTGCTGGGCCACGTCACGGTCTTCGACGACCCGGCCCTGCCCGGCGCCGTCAAGAGCCACCGGGTCATCGCCGTGAACCCCGACGGGTCGATGACGACCAAGGGTGACGCGAACCCGACCGCCGACCCGGTTCACTTGCAGGACAGGCAGGTTCGCGGCATCGGCCGGCTGCTCGTCCGCTGGGCCGGCCTTCCGCTCGTCTGGGCGATGACCGGGCAGTTCCTGCTTCTCGGGTTGTTCCTGCTCGGGCTCGGCGTCGCGGCCTGGGCCGTCGCGCGGGACCACGAGGACGACGACGACGAGGACGACGAGAACGACGAGAACGACGACGAGGACGAGGACGACGAGGTCGCGCCCGTCACGCGGGCCGAGGCCCGCCGGGTGGTCCGGCTCGAGCGCCGGGCCCAGCGTCGCCGTACGGCGGTGGTGCGGGCGACCTTCGGCCTGGTCGGCGCGACCGCGCTGCTCGTGCCGGGGACGTCCGCGGCGTTCAGCGCCACCACCCGGACGACCGGCTCGAGCTGGACCGTGCCGGCGTACAGCTACCCGACCACGGTGACGTCCATCGCGCCGGGGGTGACGCCCTACCTCTACTGGAAGCTGGGAGAGGCCACCGGCGTCAGCAGCGCCGCCGACAGCTCGGGCAGCGGTCATCCCGGGACGTACGCCGGGACCTACTCGCGCAACGTCCCCGGCGGGACGCCTGACACGACGCCCAACGCCGCGGTGACGGCGACGACCTCGACGGCCTGCGTCAACACGACCTCGACGACGGCAATCGCCGGCCCGGCCGTCTTCACCGAGATCATCTGGTTCAAGACCGCCGCCGGCTACACGGGCGGGGGCAAGCTGATCGGCTTCGAGACGCCGCGCACCGGTGTCGGCGTCGCGGGCTCGGGCGGCAACTACGACCGGCACCTCTACATGGACGGCGCGGGCAAGGTCTGGTTCGGCGTCTACAACGGCGCCGACCGGGCGGCCAGCACCTCCGCGGCGTACAACGACGGCGCCTGGCACATGGCCGCCGCCACGATCAGCTCGGCGGGCATGGCGCTCTACGTCGACGGCGTCCTGCGGGACACCGACACCAACAACGCGGCCGAGGCCAGCACGGGCTGGTGGCGGGTGGGCTGCGGCAACCTCTCCGGCTGGGGCGCGGAGTGGACCGGCGCCAACAACCCCGGGACGGACAGCAGCACCACGCTCAACAAGCCGTTCCTCGGCTCGCTGGACGAGGCCACGGTGTACGCCGGCACGGCCTTGACCGCCGCCCAGGTCGGCCTCCTCTACTGGACCCGGTGAACCGGTCCCAAACGTTCAGGTGCGGGGCGGAACCAGCCGATAAGGCAAGAGGCGGCCGGGACGTCTCGACCGCGCAGGGGCAGGCACAGACTGGAGACACCGTGACCTCGGGTCAGCATCAGCCTGTCGTGCGGATCGCGCGGCAGAGCATCGTCGATCGGCACCGCGTGCTGCAGGCGTACGAGCTGCTCTTTCGTGGGCCAGTGGATGCCGAACGCGGCTTCGACGGCAGCGAGGCGAGCGCCACGTCCCTGGTCACGGCCATGCTGGACATCGGGTGGGACCGCCTGCGCGGCGGCCACCCCCTCTACCTCAACGTCGACGAGGGCTTCCTGCTCTCCCGGCTGGTGCACGTCGCGCCGCCGGAGAGCACCGTCGTCGAGCTGGTCGGCGGCGTCGTCGACAGCCCCGAGGTGCACGCCGCCGTCGAGGAGCTGAAGAGCCTCGGCTTCCGGATCGCGATCGACGACTTCATGGGCCAGGACGACGTCGAGCAGCTGCTCAACCTCGCCGACGTGGTCAAGGTCGACCGGCTGGACATCGCCCTGGACGAGCTCACCGCCGTCGTCGAGCTGGTCCACCGCCGCAACGCGCTCGCGCTCGCCGAGCGGGTCGAGGACGAGGAGACCTTCCAGCGCTGTCTGGAGGCGGGCTTCGACCTGTTCGAGGGCTACCTCTTCGACCGGCCGCAGCCCCAGGTGGGTGGCGTCACGGCCAGCCAGGCGGTCGCGATGCAGCTCGCTGCCGTACTCCACGAGGACTCCCCGGACCCGGCCGAGATCGAGCGCCTGCTGCGCGCCGACGTCGGCCTGAGCTACCGGGTCCTGCGGCTGGCCAACAGCTCGGCCTCCGGGCTCTCCCGCGAGGTCAGCTCCCTGCGCCAGGCGATCGTGCTGGTCGGCCCGCGCGCGCTGGCCGGCTGGGTCAGCCTGATGATGCTCTCCGACAGCGGCCAGTCCACGGCGGCCATCGACAACGTGCTGATCGCGGCCCGGATGTGCGAGCTGCTGGTGACCGCCGAGGGCGGTGAGCCGGCGCCGGCGTTCCTGGTCGGCCTGCTCGACGGGGTCGCGCCGATCCTGGGCGCCACCAACGAGGAGGTCCTGGACACCGTGGCTGCGGCCCCGGCGATCCGGGCGGCGATCCTGCACGGTGAGGGTTCGCTCGGTGCGGCCCTGCGGCGGACCCGGCGCTACCTGAGCGGCGAGCCGTTCGGCCAGGACGAGTCGTGGCCGGCGTACCTCGAGGCGCTGGGCTGGCTGAACACCCTGCCCCGGCAGAACTCGGCGGCGTAGCTCCCGCTCGTCCCGATCCGCGCCGGCCCCGATCCGTGCGACGGTTCAGGGGGACGGGCGGCGTACGTTCTTCGCGGCCTGGGCCAGCACCGCGCTGAGCTCCTCCTGCGGGCCGGCGGCCGCGGCGCGGTTGGCCTCGACCAGCGCGCGGTAGAGCTCCTCGCGGTAGATCCGCACGGAGGTGGGTGCCTCGACGCCGATCCGGACGACGTCGCCCCTGACCTCGATGACCTTCACGATGATCTCGTCGCCGATGACGACGCTCTCGCCGACATTCCGGGTCAGGACCAGCACCCGGTCAGCATAGGTGTACGGGCGGCCCGTACGGCGGTCGCGGTCAGGAGTCGTCGCGGCGGCGTCCGGCGGCCGGCTCGTCCGGCAGCACCGAGACCTGCGGCGGCTGCGGCGCGGTCACCCGGCGCAGGATCGCGGTGCCGACGGCCACCAGGACGAACGCCGCGAGCAGGCGCAGCAGGGCGGCGCCCATCCCGAGCGAGCCGTTGCCGGCGGCCCACAGGGCGGGGGCGGAGAGCACGAGCGCGATGACCAGGCCGGCGGGGGTCAGCATCAGCGGGCCGCCGGGAGCGCGTCCATCAGCAGGCCGAGCCAGCCGCCGCGGGTGGCGGGCCGACCGTCGACCCAGCTGACCGGCGCCGGCAGCTCGAACACCGCAGCCGGACGGTCGGTGCGGGCCACGCCCTCGACGGCGACCGCGTCGGCCGCGAGGCCGGCCCGGTCCAAGGCGTCGAGGGCCGTGCGGGCGGCGTCCAGGTCGTCGGTCGCGTCGGCGGCGACGACGGTGAACTGCGGCTCGAGCGTGCCGACCAGCGCCGCGACGCGGGCGGCCGTGTGCATCGACGGGCCGGGATCGACGACGACGACCGCGGCGCTGTGGGCCTGGCGGGTCTGCCGGACCAGCGCGATCGCGGCCGCGTGGCTGCGGACGGCGTGCCCGGCGAGGCCGTCGTCACCCGCCGGGGTGGCGACGGCGAGGACGGCGTCCGGGTCGATGCCGAACTCCTCGACCATCCGCTGCACGGTGGGCCGGGCCAGCGCCCAGGACCCGAGGACGACGATGACGGCCCCGCCGCGGGTCGCCGAGGACCGCCACTGCGGGCGGGTCGGCGCGGCCAGGGTGTCCACGACGTCGCGCAGCGCGAGCAGTGGCTCGGCGCAGGTCACGCCGGCGACCAGGCGGGCCGGGATGCCGATGGCGGCGAGCCGGGAGCGGGTCCGCTCGAGCTCGGCCAGGGCGGGGCCCTTGACCGCCGTCGTAGCTGCCTGCTCCGCGGGGGCGGGCTCGGCCGGCGGCGGCTCCGGGGTCGGCTCGCCGTACGCCGCGGTCGGGCCGAGCGGCTCGACGACGGGTACCGCCGCCTGGCGCTCCTCCATGCCCCGCGTCAGCGAGCTGAGGACGTTCTGGAACACCAGTCCCTCGGTCGAGACCGGTCGGTGCCAGCCCTGCATCGCGATGTCCCGCAGCGGCGCCGGCGAGTCGGGCAGCGTGACTGACTCGACGGGCGGCAACCCTGTGGGCGTCGCAGTGGGCAATCCCGTGGGCGTCGCTGCAGGCGTCGCCGGGGGCGTTGCGGCGCGGGCGTTCTCGGCCAGGACGGCCCCGCCGATCTCGGCCTGGTCACCGTGCTCGGCGGCGCTCAGGAGGGCCTCGATCCCGGCCATCGGCGCGGGGGCCGGCGGGCGTGCGGCGATCGGGCCCAGGTCGGGCAGGACGAACGGCGTCGGCCCGGCGACGGGCGCGTCCTCGTCGACCTCGACGGTGACCTCGTAGCGCTTGCGCGCGAAGAAGCCCGCGATGCCGCCGACCCGCACCATCTCGGCCTGGATGATCTTGGCGTCCGGCCCGTGCTCGTCCCGGAGCCGGGTCAGCACGGACTCGATGTCCTCGCCCTCAAGCAACAAGTGCGTCGACATGCGCAATCACTCCCAGCGTCTCGATCCGCAGGTTGGGGTCGATCTCGGCGTACGACAGGACGGCGAGCCTCGGCGCGCTGGTGCGCAGCAGCCGGCTCAGCGGTGCCCGCAGGGGGGCGGCGCAGACCAGGACGGGTGAGTGGCCGAGGTCCTCGGCGGCTCGCAGGCGGGAGAGCGTGGAGTCCACCAGGCGCTCCACCGCGCCGGCCGGCAGCGCCAGGCCGGAGCCCAGGTCGCCCGGCCGGACCGACTCGACCAGCTGCTGCTCGGCGAGCGGGTCGAGGGTGAGGACCTGGAGCAGGCCGCCTCGGGCGTGGACGGCGGCCAGGGCCGGCCCGAGCCCGAGCCGGGCCGCCTCGACCAGGCCGTCGAGGTCCGCGGAGACCTTGGCCCGCAACGAGAGGGCCTCGAAGATCCGGACCAGGTCGCGGATCGGCACCTGCTCGTCGAGCAGCGACTGCAGCACACGCTGGATCTCGCCGGTGGTGAGCAGCGCGGGCGTGAGCTCCTCGACGACGACCGGGTGGGTGCGCTTGAGATGGTCGAGCAGGGCCCGGACGTCCTCGCGGCCGAGCAGCCGGCTGGCGTGCTGGCGGACGACCTCGCCCAGGTGCGTGATCAGCACCGACGACCGGTCGACGACGGTGGCGCCGTAGAGCTCGGCCTGCTGGCGCAGCTCCGCCGGCACCCACTTCGCGGCGAGGCCGAAGACCGGCTCGCGGGTGTCCTGGCCGGGCAGCGCGGCCAGGTCCTCGCCGATGGCCAGGATGTGCCCGACGGGCAGGCGGCCCTCGGCCACCTCCACGCCACTGATCCGCACCGAGTACGTCGAGGGCTGCAGGTCGAGGCTGTCGCGGGTGCGGACGGGCGGCATGACCAGCCCGAGCTCGTCGGCGACCTTGCGGCGCAGGGCCCGCACGCGGTCCAGGAGGTCGCCGCCGCGCTGGGTGTCGACCAGGTCGACCAGGTCGGCGGAGAGGACGATCTCGAGGACATCGACCGAGAGCGTGGACAGCACCGCCTCGGGGGTGTCCATCGCGGGGGCGGGGGCCGCGTCGACCGCCGGCGCCTCCTCGCGGGCCTTGGCCGCGGCCGAGACCCGCTGGGCGATGACGATGACGCCGCAGCCGACGAGCAGGAACGGGATCTTGGGCAGTCCCGGGATGATCGCGATGGTGATCGCGGCCGCACCCGCGACGTACAAGGCACGCGGCTGCGCGGCGATCTGGTTGGCCGCGTCGGTGCCCATGTCGTCCTGGGTGGTGGCCCGGGTGACGATCAGGCCGGTGGACACCGACATCAGCAGGGCGGGGATCTGCGAGACCAGGCCGTCGCCGATCGTCAGCAGGCTGTAGCTGTGCAGGGCCTCCTGCGGGCTCATGCCGCGCTGCAGCATGCCGATCGCGAAGCCGCCGACCAGGTTGATGATCGTGATGACGATGGCCGCGATGGCATCGCCCTTGACGAACTTGCTGCCACCGTCCATCGCGCCGTAGAAGTCCGCCTCGGAGGCGACCTCGGCCCGGCGGCGGCGAGCCTCGTGCTCGTCGATCAGGCCGGAGTTCAGGTCCGCGTCGATGGCCATCTGCTTGCCCGGCATCGCGTCCAGGGTGAAGCGTGCACCGACCTCGGCGACCCGGCCGGCACCGTTGGTGATGACCGCGAACTGGATCACGATGAGGATCAGGAAGATGACCAGGCCGATGACCAGCGAGCCGCCCACGACGAAGTGGCCGAACGACTCGATCACCTTGCCCGCGTAGCCGTCGCGCAGCACCAGGCGGGTCGCCGCGACGTTCAGGCCGAGGCGCAGCAGGGTCGCGACGAGGAGGAGGGAGGGGAAGACCGAGAAGTCCAGCGGTCGCTTCACCGAGATGGAGACCAGCAGCACCACGAGGGCCAGGGTGATGTTGAAGGCGATCAGCAGGTCCAGCAGGAAGGCGGGCAGCGGTACCACCAGCAGCAGCACGACGGCGACGACGCCGACGGGCACGGCCAGATGGGAAATGCGGCGGGTAGGCACCGGCCGGGCTCCCTCGAAGGACGTGGCCGGTCCGTGGCCGCATGGTCGCCGTCATGGCTGGAGGCGTGCCTCATCCACGTGGCACGCTTCCCCTGCGGCTTCGTTCCCATCGGCAGGTACGCAGCGTCACTTGAACCGGCCGGGGGACACGCTCCGTGCCCGCCGTACGCCAGGGTTCGGGAGCTGTCAGGGCGCCCGGGTGGTGGGGTGCCCGGAGGGGCTGACAGGTGGGGTGGAGGGTCAGCCGGCGAGGGAGCTCGGGCGGTGCAGCCCGGCGGCCGAGCCCCGGCGCTTCAGCGACATGACCAGGGCCAGGACGCGGGCCACGGCCTGGAACAGCTCGGCCGGCACCTCCTGGCCGATCTCGCAGGAGCGGTGCAGCGCGCGGGCAAGGGGTACGTCCTCGACCATGGGCACCCGGTGCTCCGTGGCCCGCTCGCGGATCTTGGCGGCGATGGCTCCGGCGCCCTTGGCGACGACCCGCGGCGCGCCCTTGTCCGGCTCGTACTTGAGCGCCACCGCCACGTGCGTGGGGTTGACCACGACGACGTCGGCCGAGGCGATGTCGGCCATCATCCGGTTGCGCGACATCCGGATCTGGCGCGACCGGATGGCCGAGCGCATGTGCGGGTCGCCCTCGCTCTGCTTGGCCTCCTGCTTGACCTCGTGCTTGGTCATCCGGATCGACTTCTCGGTCCGCCGCCGGGCCACGACGTAGTCGGCCAGGCCGATGGCCACGCCGGCCACGGCCGCCAGCCGGAACATCGTCGTGATGGCCGAGGCGGTCGAGCCGCTGATGGCGCTCAGCGAGAGGCCGCCGGACAGCGCGAGGTGGGGCAGCATGTGGCGTACGGCGAGCCAGAGGACCAGCCCGCAGACGGCCGTCTTCATCAGCGACTTGGCCGCCTCCCAGAGGGCCTGCATCCCGACCATCCGCTTGAGGCCCTGCAGCGGGTTCAGGTGCTTGAAGTCGGGCCTGAACTTCTTGGGCGCGAAGTGGATTCCGCCCTGGGCCGCCGCGGCGACGAGGGCCACCAGGGCCCCGGCGATCGCGAGCGGGGCGACGACGCCGACCATGCCCTTGAGGCCGTCCGCGAGCACCCGCCGGGCCGTGGCCGCGGTCGGCTCCTGGAAGCCGGCCGTCGCCTCCGACATCAGCTTGCGGAAGAGGTTGGTAGCACTGCCCATCGAGTGCGGGAGCAGGATCGCGATCACCAGCAGCGAGAGCCATGCGCCGATGTCGGGGGAACGCGAGCTACGGCCCTCACGGCGGGCCTCCTTGCGACGCCTCGGTGTGGCCTTCTCGGTCTTGTCGTCGCCGGCCACGGTCAGTGCCTCATGGCATGGCCGAGCGCGGACAGCATCTGGTCGACCAAGCCGTGGACGACGCCCGGCATGGTGACGAGGGCGGCACCGACGACCATCAGGGTGATCAGGATCTTGAGCGGGAAGCCGAGTGAGAACGCGTTCAGCGCCGGGGCGGCGCGGGTCAGCAGGCCCAGGCCGATGTCGGCGAGGAGCAGGACGGCGAGGATCGGCCCGGCGATCTGGGCCGTCGCCAGCAGCAGGCCGGAGGCGGCACCGGTGAGGACCTCGTCGTACGACCCGATCGAGATGCCACCGTTGAGCGGCACGAGCTTGTACGACGCCAGGAACCCTTGCAGCACCACGAGATAGCCGCCCGACGCCAGAAGCAGGGTCAGGGCGGTCATCTGGTAGAGGCGGCCCATGACGGCGTTGCCGCTCTGCATCAGCGGGTCGTAGAAGAAGCCGAGCGAGAAGCCGCCTGAGACGTCGATGATGTCCCCGGCCATCTGGACGGCGGCGAAGACCAGGTAGCAGAGGAAGCCGAGGGCGGCGCCCGTGAGGACCTGCCACAGCAGGGCGGTGATGAGGGACGCCGTGTCCGTGCCGGGCAGGGTCAGGTCGGTCCGGCCGAGCAGAGGCATGGCGAGGGCGACCGACAGCAGGGCCTTGACCGGGCCCGGGACGACCTTGGAGGAGAACGGCGGCGCGATGACCAGCCAGGCTGCGGCCCGGGCCGAGCCCAGCAGGAGCACCAGCAGGACCTGGGTGGGGACGTCGACGCTCACGGCTCAGCCGGTCTGCAGGATGGTCGGCATCTGCGTGTAGAGCTGCACGGTGAAGCTCACCAGCTCGTGCATCATCCAGTTGCCGCACAACAGGATCGCGATACCCACGCCTACGGCCTTGGGGACGAAGCTGAGCGTGACCTCTTGGATCTGCGTGACCGACTGGAAGAGGGAGATCCCGAAGCCGACGAAGAGCGCGGTGAGCAGGATCGGCGCGCAGAGCTTGAGGCCCAGCACCATCGCCGAGACGGCGAGGTGGATGACGGTGGAGTCGGACACGGCGGCCTACCGGTAGCTCGTGACGAGGGCGTGGACGACCAGGCCCCAGCCGTCGACGAGGACGAAGAGGAGGAGCTTGAACGGCAGGGAGACGCTGACCGGCGGCAGCATCATCATGCCCATCGACATCAGGGACGACGACACGACCAGGTCGATGATGAGGAAGGGGATGAAGATCAGGAAGCCCATCACGAACGCCGAGCGCAGCTCCGAGAGAACGAAGGCGGGGATGAGCGTCGTCAGCTGGACGCTGTCGCGGTTGGCGGGCTTGGTCTGGCCCGCGTCCTTGGTCATCAGGGCCAGCTCCTCGGCCCGGGTCTGCTTGAGCATGAACTCCCGCAGCGGCTTCACGCCGTCGTTGAACGCCTGCGACTGCGTCTTGTGGCCGCTGAGGTAGGGCTGCACGCCCTGCGCGTTCACTTGCGAGAGAACCGGGCCCATCACGAAGATGCTCAGGAAGAGCGCCAGCCCGGCCAGCACCTGGGTCGGCGGCGTCGAGCCGAGGCCGAGGGCGTTGCGGGTCAGGCCCAGCACCACGAAGATCTTGGTGAAGCTGGTCATCATCAGCAGCAGGGCCGGAGCGACCGACAGCGCAGTGATCGCGAGAATCACGACGATCGACGAGCTCGGCTTGCCGTTCGTGCCGGGCACCGTCACGGTCACCGTGCCGGAGGGGTCGGCGGCCTTCTTGGCCTTCGGCCCCTTGGGGGCGGCGGGGCTGGTCGGCGCCAGCGCGAGGCGGGTGGCGGCGCCGGCCTCGACGGAGGTGTGGCTCGAGGCCGGGACAGGCGCGGAGACGGCCGCGGCGGACGAGGACTCGGCGGTGACGAGCAGGGTGACGGCCGCCAGCAGGACGCCGGCGGCCACGCGCCGGATCACCGCCGGACCGTCAGGTCACGGACCGACTCGAGCGTGCGACGCCAGGTGTCGGGGGCGAGCGCCGACCCGGACAGCCGGCTGGGCCTGGTCGCGCGGCGGGCGCCGGTCGGGTCGAGGGGCACGCGGCGTACGGGGCCCTGGTCGAGGACGGCGGCATCGGCCAGGTCGGGCCGGCCTGAGTCATCCAGGATCGCCTCGGCCGCAACGAGCTCGGCCAGGGGCGACTCCGACAGCAGCGTCACCGACTGCTCGGTGACGCCGATGACGAGCGCCCGGTCACCCAGGCGGACGACCGTCACGGCGGCCTTCGCACCGACGGTGCAACGGCCGATGACATCCATCTCCGGACCACCGGTGCGCGGCCGGCCTCGCCGCGCGAACCGGGCCATCACGAAGAGCAGGCACAGGACGACCGCGAGCGAGACGGCCATCCGGATGGCCACGCTCATCGAGACCATCAGCGTTCGGCCTCCACCGCGGTCGCCACGATCTCGGTGACCCGCAGGGCGAACTCCTCGTCGATGACGACGACCTCGCCGCGGGCGATCAGCCGGCCGTTGACCAGCAGGTCGACGGGGCTGCCCGCCATCCGGTCCAGCTCGACGATCGAGCCGGGCTCGAGGTCGAGCAGGCCGCGCACGGTCATCCGGGTCCGGCCCAGCTCGGCCGTCACGTCCATCTCGACGTCGAGCAGCAGGTCGTACGCCGCGCGCGGGTTGGCGCGCGACTCGGCCCGCTCCTTGACCGCCAGGGCGAGCGCGGCGTGCACCGCACCGTCGGCCGTCATGGGGAAGACCACGAGGTCGGGGTGGGAGGCGAGCGCCTGCGCGACGTCGACCTCGGTGACGGCCGCGAGGGCGACCGAGCCGAGCGTGGCGACCGCGGCCTCCAGGACTCCGCGGGCGGCGTCGGCGAGCGAGAGGGCGCCGATGCCGCTGTTGCTCAGCGTCGCCGCCATCTCGGCGTCGACGACGAGCAGGGCGGTGCCGTGGCTGGTGCCGCTGAAGGTGCTGACGAACGCGGAGGCTCCGGCCGGCAGCAGGGGTGTGGCGCCGGCCGCGGAGACCGGCTCGGCCGGCTCGAGTGGCGCGGGCGACCAGAGAGCGGCTGCGGCCGCCTCGGCGGCGGAGAGCAGGCGGGTGTCGAGATCGACGGAAGCGTTCATGCGAGGGACTTTCTCGAGGAGACGACGAGACATGCGACACGAGCACCCTGCTGGCCCAAAGTGGCTGAGCCGCAGATTGATTCGCCGGCCACGAGGTTCAGCGGCCGGTTGACGGGATGGGGGAAGCGGACGATGTCGCCGACGGCGAGGCCCATGATCGCGGCCGAGGTCATCCGGGTCGGCGTGAGCCGCGCCGCCACCTCGATCGCGGCCTCCTGCACCGAGTTGGTGATCGCCCGGCGGGTCTGGGCGCGGGCGGCGGACTCGGCCACGTGGTCGCTCGAGGCGTCCGCGGGCTTCGGGGTGACCGCCGGCATCGGCAGGGCCAGGCTGGCGTGCCCCTCGACACCACCGATCCGCACCGTGAAGCCGGCGACGGCGAGCAGGTCGGACGCGGCCGCGGCCTGGACGAACTGCGGGTTGCTCTCCAGCGCAGTGAGTCTCGGCGTCAGGCTGACCAGGCCGGTGAGCGCGTAGCGCAGCTCGGACAGCACCCGGTCGAACAGCTCGCGGACCAGCTCGGCCTCGATCTCGGTGAGCGGCCGGTCCGGCTGCGGGCCGCCGGCGCCACCGAGCATGTGGTCGATGCACAGCATGGACAGCTCGAGCGGCCACTGCAGGATGCCCGCGCCCGGGAAGGGGTCGGGGGAGAACATCGCCATGGTCGTCGGCGAGGGGAGCCCGCTGACGTACTCGTCGTACGTGCGCTGCTCGACCCGGACCGGATCGATGCTGACCAGGACGCGCAGCGAGGAGCTGAGCAAGGTGCTCCACTGGCGCGCGAACGTGTCGTACGCGACCTCGAGGGCTCGCGCATGCTCACGGGAGAGCTTGGTGGGGCGCCGGAAGTCGTACGGCACCGGAGCGCTCCGACGACGGGACGTCGAGGTCGCGGATCTGCCAGATGTCTCTGGCCCGGGGCTGGCGTTCGGCTGCACGTTCACTCTATCGGCAGATACAGCCCAGCCTTGATGTCACCTGTTCGGCTCAGTCACCCGCCGGCGAACCCGGTCATTGCATCACGAAGTCCGTGAAGTAGACGTCCATGATCTCCTCGGGGTAGGCCTTCTCGAGCTTGGTGAGGTAGGCCTTCTTGGCCGCCTCGCGCTTGGCCGGCACGGCCAGGTCCTCCATGCTCAGCCCGCTGAACTGGCTGATCGCGAGGTCGGTGGCCTGGCTGCCGTCGAAGTCGGACGCGGCCTTCTTGGTCTCCTGCAAGGCGATCCCGAGCTTGAGGAAGTGGCCGCCGGCCAGGTTGAGGCTGACGTCGTCCAGCTTCAGGACGGCACCCTTCACCGGCTTGGCCGGTCCCGTGGCCTTGCTCTTGCCGAGCGTCATCTTGTAGCCGACGCCGGCGACGAGCAGCACGACGACCAGGATGATCACCAGCTTCTTCTTGCTCTTCTTCTCCTTGGCGGGCACCACCTCGGCGCTGCCCGGGGCGTCCTTCGCACCGGCGCGCACGGGGCTCAGCGTGGTTGCCATGATGCGTTCCTCTCGTTGGTTGGTTCCGTCGGGGCCGGTCTGTCGGGTCGGGCTGGCGCTGGCCACGTCAGTCACCGGGCCCGATGTCGGTCAGGTTCTTGGCCAGGCCGGGGAGCAGGGCGCGGACGGCGGCCGGCTGCTGCGACACGACCACCAGGTCGACCCGCCGGTTGTAGCTCACGCTGCGTGGGTCCGAGGCCGGGTAGAGCGGTCGCGAGGAGCCGAAGCCGGTGGCCGAGAGCCGCTGCGCCGCGATGCCGTCCGTGGCGATCAGGTAGCGCACGACCGAGCTGGCCCGGGCTCCGGACAGCTCCCAGTTGCTCGGGTAGACCGCGCTGCTGATCGCCAGGTTGTTGGCGTTGCCCTCGACCGCGATGTCGTTGTGCAGCGGGGCGAGCACGGGCCCGACCGACTGCATGACCTGACGGCCCTTCGGCCGCAGCTCGGCGCTCGCGCTCTCGAAGAACACGTCGTCGGCGACGATCGCGACGGTGAGGCCGCGGTCGGTGACCCGGAAGCGCACCTTGTCCTGCAGCCCCGTGCCGGCGAGCGACTTCTTGATCGCGCGCTCGATGGCGCCGAACTTCTGCAGCTCGGCCTGGGCCTGCTTGACCGGGGGCGCGACCGCGGTGGCGCCGCCACTGGTCGTGTTCGCGCCCTTGCCGGTCTGGTAGGCCCGGTTGTCGTCCGCCGTCGTGGTGTTCTGCTTGATGCCCAGGCCGACGTCGAGCCCGAAGGCCGCCGGCACGACACCGTCGTTCTGGGTGATGCCGGTGCCACCCGTGACCGGGACGTTCTCGGTCGCGCCGAAGCCGGCGGTCAGGCCGGTCTTCAGGGCGGCGAACTTGCGCTGGTCGACCTGGCTGATGGCGAACAGCACGATGAACAGCACCATCAGCAGGGTCATCATGTCGGCGTACGAGACCAGCCAGCGCTCGTGGTTCTCGTGCTCCTCCTCGTGTACGGCGTGCTTCTTGCGCCGCCCGGTGCTCATGCCGCTTCCTTCTGTCCCGACCCGGGCGGCAGCAGGCTGTCCAGCCGCTGCTGCACGACGCGCGGGTTGGTGCCGGACTGGATCGCGAGGATGCCCTCGACGACGAGCTCCATCTGCTGGCACTCCAGCTCACTGACCCGCTTGAGCCGGCTGGCCAGGGGCAGCCACATGACGTTGGCGCTCATGACGCCCCACAGGGTCGCGACGAACGCGCCGGCGATGAGGTGGCCGAGCTTGTCCGGCTTGCTGAGGTTCTCCAGGACGTGGACCAGGCCGATGACGGTGCCGATGATGCCGATCGTCGGGGCGTAGCCGCCCATGTCGGCGAAGAACTTGGCGCCGTGCTTGTCGGCTGCGCGCTTGGCCTGGATCTGACCGTCCAGGATGTCGCCGAGCTCCTCCGGGTCGGCGCCGTCGATGGCGGTCTGCAGACCGTTGCGCAGGAACTCGTCGTCGATCCCCTTGACGGCGTCCTCGAGCGAGAGCAGGCCCTCGCGGCGCGCGCGCTCGGCCAGGCTGACCAGGATGTCGATGGTGCCGCGGCTGTCGGTCGCCTTGGAGAGGAAGGCCTTCTTCAGCGTGCCGATGACGCTGATGCTGTCCTTGAGCATGCCGCCGGCGACGCCCGCGCCCATGGTGCCGAGGAAGACGAGCAGCAGCGGTGCCGGCAGGAACAGGGCCGCCGGGCTCCCGCCCTCCATGATCATCGAGCCGAACACCGCGCCGAAGGCCAGGACGATGCCGACGATCGCCGCGGGATCCATCAGTGGCCTCCGCGGCGCAGCGGCACGGGTGCGGCCGCCGGCGCCTCGACCGGGCCGCCGTCGTGGTCGCCGTCGTCGGAGCCGGACACGAGGTGCAGGTGGGTGCCCTCCTGCGCGCCGCTGACGACGGAGATGCGGTAGTTCGAGCATCCGCTCGGCGACGACGTCGAGGCTCTCGGCGACGAGGTACTTGGCGCCGTCGACCAAGGTCACAACGGTGTCGTGGCTGGCCTCGACGCGCTGCACGAGGTCGGGGTTGAGCGCGAAGCGCTCGCCCGACAGCTTGGTGAGGATGATCACGGTTAACCGTCCTTGGTGAGATTGCGGGCGCCCGTCCGTGGGCACGTTCATCAGATCGGCCGGAGGCCTGCGGTCCTGAGCGGTCTGCCCCGTCTGCCACTGCTCCATCCGGGTGCTCCGTCGCCGGCCCTCGGCGGGGCCGGGGCCGGGGGGACCGGACAGCACGGCGGGGCACCCGGCCGATGACCGGATGCCCCGCTGGTACGGCGGATGCCCGCCGTGGGGTCGTGCTGAGGGACCGCTGCTAGCGCTTCATGTTGACCAGGTCCTGCAGGACCTCGTCGCTCGCGGTGATGACGCGGGAGTTCGCCTGGAAGCCGCGCTGGGCGATGATCAGGTTGCTGAACTCCTGGGCCAGGTCGACGTTCGACATCTCCAGGACGCCGGCCGAGATCGCGCCGCGCGAGCCGCTGCCCGCGGTGCCGATCTGGGCGAGCCCGGAGTTGATCGTGGCGCCGTACGTGCTGTCGCCGTCCTTGGTCAGCCCGTTGGGGTTGTTGAAGGTCGCGACCGCGATCTGGGCCAGGACCTCCTTGACACCGTTGGAGAAGACACCGGAGAGCGTGCCGTCCTGGCCGATGGCGAACGCCTGCAGGGTGCCGGCGGCCTGGCCGTTCTGGGTGTCGGCGGCGATGGTGTCCATCGTCGCGTAGCCCGTGATGCCACCGAGGTTCACCGCGACGCCGCCGTAGTTCAGCGTCAGCCCGGCGGCCTGGGTACCGGTCGGGGTCCCGGTGAAGTCCAGGGTGCCGGTGACCGGAGCGTTGACGCCGTCGTCGAGCGAGACGCCCCAGTGCGTGGCGTCGACCTTCGTGTACGTCGCGGCGAGCGAGCGCGCGTTGCCCTGGGCGTCGTAGACGTCGAGCTTGGCCGTGCGGACCGAGCCGACCGCCACGTCCGAAGGCAGGTTGCCCGTGTACGCCGCGGTGGTGCTCTGCACCGGCGGCACCGTGGTGCCGAGGGGCAGCGTGATCTTGCTGAGCGGGCCCTTGGTGTCGACGTTGCCGTTCAGCGCCGTCCAGCCCTGGACCAGGCCGCCGTCGACGTTGACCAGGTTGCCCGACGCATCGAAGCCGAACGACCCGTTGCGGGTGTACTCGTCGGCGCCGCCCTTGTTGACGACGAAGAAGCCGTCGCCCTGGAGCATCAGGTCGGTCGACCGGCCGGTCGTCTCGGCCGCGCCCTGGGTGAAGCTGGTGGTGATGCCGGCCAGCCGGACGCCGAGCCCGACCTGCGCCGGGTTGGAGCCGCCGAGCCGGTTCTGCGGCGCCGAGGCGCCCTGCAGCATCTGGCTGAGGGTGTCCTCGAACATCGCCGAGGAGGACTTGTAGCCGATGGTGTTGACGTTGGCGATGTTGTTGCCGACGACGTCCATCATCGTCTGGTTGGCGCGCATACCGCTGATGCTGGAGAACAGGGACCTGAGCATGACTGACTTCCTTCTGTAGAGCCGCAGGGGAGCGGGGGTGGGGTCAGCGGGGGACGCCGACGGTGGTGATGCTGGAGAGGGGGATGTCCTTGCCACCGACCCGCAGGGTCGGCTCGGCCTGGGACGCGACGCCGAAGCTGGCCGAGTCGGCCAGCCCGGAGCCCGTGGTGCCGTCGGCCAGGGTGTACTGCACCGTCTTGCCGACCAGCGCGCTGGCCGCGAGACCTTGCTGCAGGGCGAGGACCGACTCCGTGGCCTTGGTCATCTCGTCCATCTTCTCGACCTGGGTGAACTGCGCGGTCTGCGCCATGAACTGCGCACTGTCGACCGGCTTGCTGGGGTCCTGGTACTTGAGCTGCGCGACCAGCAGCTTGAGGAACGCGTCCTGGTCGAGGTTGGCGCCGCTGGACGACACGGCGCCGGTGGCGCTGCCGGTCGTGATCGAGGGGTTGGTCCCGCCCGTCGACGACACCGTCGGCAGCGACGAGATCGCCGTGTACCCGGTCGGGATGCCGGAGGTGCTGGTCATCGTTGTCTCCTGGTCGAATTCGGTGCTGCTGGGGTGCTGCTGTGGTGGGCGGTGGTGACGAGGTGGTGACGAGGTGGTCGAGGTCAGACGTGCAGGTCGAGGGTCCGGGCCGAGGGATGTCGGATCGGCGGCGTCAGGGGGTCGAAGGTGACCTCGTGGGTGCCGGCCGCAGCGCCGTCGGTCCGGGCGAACCGGGAGGGCTGCGGCTGCGAGCCGTCCCGGCGCTCGGCCGAGCCGTTCTCGCCGCTCTGGCCGAGCTGGCCCGCGAGCTCGCCGTCGTGGTCGACGCTGACCCCCGTCGTGGTGAGGCCGGACTGGGCGAGCGCGTCGTGCAGCCGGGGGCCGGCCTCGCTCACCGCAGCCGCGGCCGCGATCGACGTGGTCGTGACGTGCAGGTGGATGTCGTTGCCGGTCAGCCGGGCGACGATCCGGACCGGGCCGAGCTCGTCGGGATGCAGCCGGACCGTCATCACGTGCGTGCCCTCGCCCTTGCCCGCCAGGGTGCGCAGGCTGGCCGCCAGCTGCCCGGCGACGCCGGTCTGCGGCGCAGGTGCCGCATCGGCCAGCGCGATCGCGGCAGACGTGGCCGACCCGGTGACCGCGAGGCCGGAGCCCGTCGGGCCGGCCGCACTGACATTTGCGCCGGTGATCGCAGGTGCGGGAGCGCTGGCCACGCCGGCTTGTGCCGGAGCCGGAGCCGCCGGCTGGGCCGGCGCGGTTGCGGCAGCGGACCCGGCGCTCGCCGTGCGGTCCGGGCTGCCGGCGCCGTCCACGACCACAGCCGTGGTGGTCGTGGTGGTGATCGTGGCCGTCGGGGCGGAAGTGGCCGGGCGCGCTGTCGTGGTGCTGCGGGCCGGCGTCGTCGCGGTGGCCGTCTTGGCGCCGGCAGCGGCCGGTGCGGGGGAGGTCGCCGCGTTGGGGGCGGCCGAGACGAGGGGTGTCGCGGCAGCGGCTGTCGCGGACGCTGCTGGGGCGGCGGAGGTTGCCCCCGCGGCCAGCGCCTCCGCCGGTGCCGGAGGGGTCGGGACCGGCTGGGCCGCAACCACAGCCGCAGCCGCGGCGGCCGGCGTCCCGTCGGTCGCAGGAGTGGCGGGGGTCGCCGAGCCGGTGGCGTCCGTCGTCGCACCCTCGCTCGCGGCCTCCTTGGACTCCCGGCTGTCCCGGTCGTCCTTGCCGCCCGTGGCGTCGGAGCGGTCGGAGCGGTCGGAGCGGTCGGAGCGGTCGGCCCGCTGCTGTCCGGCCTGGTCCAGATGGGCGGCGAACTCCTCGCCGCTGGAGGGCCCGGTCGAGGCGTCGCCAGGTCGGGAGACCTGCGACGCGGCCGCCGTCATCGCGCTGGTGCTGGTGTCCATCGACACTGTCGCCGGGGTCATGAGCCCTCCATCCGCGTCAGCACGCGGCGTACGTAGGTCTGGGTCTCGGAGTACGGCGGGACCCCGCCGTACTTCTTCACTGCGCCCGCACCGGCGTTGTACGCCGCGACGGCGAGCTTCACCGAGCCGAACTGGTGCACCAGGCCGGACAGCATCCGGGCGGCACCGTCGACGGCCTGGGCCGGGTTCATCGGGTCGACGCCGAGGCCGCGAGCGGTGGCGGGCATCAGCTGCATCAGGCCCTTAGCGCCCGCCGGGCTGACGGCGTCGGCGCGGAAGCTGGACTCCACCGAGGCGACGGCCCGCAGGAGGCCGCTCGGCAGGTCGTAGGTCCGCGTCGCGCGCTCGAACAGCGCGTCGTACCGGTGGCTGGCGTCAATACCGGACGAGCTCTGCCGCAACGAGATCGGCCGGGCGTAGCTGACGGCATCGGCCGCGGAGGTGGTCGACGTGGCCGATGAGGCGGCCGCCGGCACGACCCGGCGGATCCGGGTCGGCGTCTCGTAGACGTCGGAGATCTTGACGTGGTCGCCGGTGTGCGGCGCGTGCAGCATCTTGCCGTTGCCGACGTAGATCGCGATGTGGTGCGTCCCGAAGACGAGCAGGTCACCCGGCTTCGCGTCCTTCATCGACGGCACCTCCTGGCCGACGTTGCGCTGGTCGCGCACCGTCCGCGGCATGGTCACGCCGAGGTCCTTCATCACCCTCTGCACGAGACCCGAGCAGTCGAGGCCGGTCGCGGGATCGGTTCCACCCCAGCGGTACTGGACACCGAGGTACTTCTTCGCGTCGCTGACGACAGCCGACCCGTCGGCGCCGCCCTGGGTGCTCCCGAGGGCGTCGAGACCGCTGCCGTCCGTCGTCCCCGACAGCGTGGAGACCAGGGCGGAGGTGGGGGCGCCGGTCGTGTCGACCGCGCCCGCCTGGTCCATCTGGGTGCCGAGGTCCAGGCTCTGGGCCGACAGCACGTCGGAGAACGCCGTGGCGCTGGACGACCCCGGCGGGGTGCCGTTGGCCAGCGCGCTGATCGTGTTCTGCAGGGCGGAGATCCGGCTCTCGATGACGTCGATGCCGCTCATCGGTCGGCACCTCCCAGCAGGTGGGAGACGTCGGTCGGCTCGGCGGACTGGGTCGCCCGCGTTGCCGAGCGGTCGTCCTGCTCGCGCTGCTCCTCCTTGCGCTGCTCGACCTCGAGCTGCTCCTGGTGACGTTCCTCGAGCCGCTCGAGGCCGCGCGCGGCGGCGCGGGCGTGCGACCAGTCCGCGGTCGCCAGGTGCACGCCGTCGGTCGTGATCCGGAGCAGGTCCCGGCTGTCCCGGACGGCCAGGGCCGCGGACTGCCGCGCCGCCGTCACGGCGAGGAACGTGATGGCCTCCTCGCGCTCGGGCAGGTGCATCGAGTGCAGCACCTCGGCCCGGCGGCGAGCCTCGGCGTCGGCGTCGCCGCGGGCCTCGTTGGCCCGCACGAGAACGGCTTTGGCCTGGTCGTGCTGGATCTGGCGCAGCCGCAGCAGGCGGGCCAGCGTGGAGCCCTTCATCGCAGCCGCCCCTCGGCCGGCAGCTGCTCGACGATCGCGCGCAACGCGGCCCAGGCCTGGTCGGCGCTCGTGCGCTCCTGGCGGTGCTGCTGCAGGAACGCGGAGATCTGCGGCCACAGCGCGCGGGCGGCGTCGACGGTCGGGTCCGCCCCTGGGACGTAGGCACCGACCTCGATCAGCTCCTTGGCGTCCCGGTGCGCGGCGAGCAGGGCCCGCAGGGCCTGGCCGTCGGCCCGCTGGCCCTCGTCGGTGACGACCGGCGCGACCCGCGAGACCGACTCGAGCACGTCGATGCTGGGGAAGTGCCCACCCGTCGCGAGCCGGCGGTCCAGCGTGACGTGCCCGTCCAGGATCGACCGGGCCGCGTCGGCGATGGGCTCGTTGTGGTCGTCGCCCTCGACGAGCACCGTGTAGATGCCGGTGATCGAGGCCGAGGTGCCGGGTCCGGTGCGCTCGAGCAGCCGGGGCAAGAGGGCGAAGGTCGACGGCGGGTAGCCCCGCGACGCCGGCGGCTCCCCCGCTGAGAGGCCGACCTCGCGCTGGGCCATGGCCACGCGGGTGAGGGAGTCCATGAGCAGCAGGACGTCCTGGCCCTGGTCGCGGAACCACTCCGCGATGCGGGTCGCCACGAACGCGCTGCGCAGCCGTACGACGGGCGCCGCGTCCGACGTCGCCACGACAGCGACCGAGCGGGCCATGCCCTCGGGCCCGAGGTCGTCCTCGAGGAACTCGCGAACCTCCCGGCCGCGCTCGCCGACCAGGGAGAGGACGATCACGGGCGCCGAGGTGCCCTTGGCGATCATCGAGAGCAGGGTGGACTTGCCGACGCCGGAGCCGGCGAACAGGCCCAGGCGCTGACCGCGGCCGGCCGGCACGAGCGCGTCGAGCGCGCGGACGCCGAGGGACAGTGGCTGCCGGACCCGCTGGCGCTCGAGGGGCCCGGGCGCGTCGTGGTCGACGTCGACGAGGGCGCCGGTGAGCGGCGCGCCACCGTCGATCGGCCGGCCCAGCCCGTCGAGCACCCGGCCGAGCAGGTCGGTGCCGACCCGGACCTGGAGCGAGTGTCCGAGGGCGATCACCGGGTCGCCGACCCGCAGGCCGCGCAGTGGACCGAGCGGCATGCAGGCGACCGAGCCCCGGCTGACCGAGACCACCTCGGCGACCAGGTCGCCGCCGCCCAGCCGGACCAGCTCGCCCACAGCGGCCGAGATGCCTTCGACGTGGACGACGAGACCGACCACGGCCCGCACCCGGCCGGTCGAGACCGGCCGGGCGGCAAGGACCGCAGCCTGCAGGCGCGTCGCCACGAGGGAACTCATCCGAGGGCCACCGCCCGGGCGCGGGCGAGTGCGCTGGCGACCCGGCCGTCGACCGTCGCGCCGTCCTGCTCGGCGATCGCGTCGCCGCTCAGCAGGCTCGGGTCGGCGACCAGCTTCACGAGGTGACCGTCCTGGGTGGTGCCATCCTCGATGGCCGCCAGGTCCTGCGGGTTCATCCGGACCCGCACCTCGGCGCCCGGCAGCAGTGGCGCGAGCGCACGGCGCAGGGCCAGCCGGGCGGTCTCGGGCCTGGCGCTGGCCGACAGCTCGCGGCCGATGATCGCCGCGGCGAGGTCGAGGGCGGCGTCCACGACGACGTCCGCGAGCTCCTCCAGCACCGGCGTCGTACGGCGGGTCCAGTCCTCGACGGCAGCCGAGATGGCGGCGTCGGCGCGGTCGCGGCCGGCCCGGCGCATCCGGGCGTCGTCGAGTCGGAGCCGGTCGAGCTCCTGCTCGGCCTGGTCGGCGGCCGCCCGGCGCCCCTCGGCCCAGCCCGCGGCGTAGCCGCTCGCGCGAGCGGCCGACCGCACCTGCTCGGCGTCGGCGGCGAGGCCGAGCCGGGCCGGCTGGAAGGCCGTGACGACGTCAGTCGACGAGCTCATCGTCACCACCCCGCCGCAGCACGATCTCACCGGACTGCTCGAGCGTGCGGATGATCTGGACGACGGCCGACTGCGCCTCCTGGACGGCCGAGAGCCGCTGCGGGCCAAGGAGATCGATCTCCTCCTCGAGGTTCTCCCGAGCGCGCTCCGAGACGTTGCTGAGGACCTTGTCGCGGACTGTCGTCGAGACGCCCTTCAGCGCCACGGCGAGCACCGCGTTGTCGACCTGGCGCAGCACCAGCTGTACGCCGCGGTCCTCGAGCGTCGTGATGTCGTCGAAGACGAAGAGCCGGCTGCGGATCTCCTCGGCGAGCGCCGGGTCCTGCTGCTCCAGGCTCTCCAGGATGGTGCGCTCGGTCGCCGGGTCGGCCCGGTTGATGATGTCCACGAGCGGCTGGACGCCGCCGACGCGCGCCGAGGCACTGCTCGGCTGGAGCAGCGAGGAGGCTCGACGACGGAGCACGTCGGCGACGAGCCGCACCTGGTCCGGGCTCGCGCTCTCCATGGCGCCGATCCGTTGCGCCACAGCGACCTGCGTGCCGGCGTCGAGGCCGGAGAGGATCGCGGACGCCTGGTCGGTGCGCACGTGGGCCAGGACGAGGGCGATGGTCTGCGGGTGCTCGTCGACGAGGAAGGTCAGCAGCAGCTTGGGGTCGGCCTCGGACAGGAACGCGAACGGCTGGCTGACGCTGGCCTCGGCCAGCCGGCCGAGGATCTGCGAGGCGTGGTCGCGGCCCATCGTCGCCTCGAGGATGCTCTGGGCCGCACCGACGCCGCCGATCGCGGCGGAGCCGTTGCTCATCAGGCCCTGGAACTCCAGGAGCACCGCGTCGGCAGTGTCCGGGTCGACCGCCCGCAGCCGGACGATCTCGGTGGTGATCTCCTCGACCTCGCTGGGGGAGAGGCGGTTCATGACCTGGGCGGCGCCGTCGCGGCCGAGCTGCAGGAGCAGGACGGCGGCCTTGCGCGGGCCCGTGATGGCGGTGTCGGCGGACACGGTCAGCCCCTCCGGTCCGCGAGCCAGCCGCGGAGCAGCTCGGCGACCTCGTCGGGCTGCCGCTCGACCAGGGCGTGCACGGCCTGGCGGCGCTCGGAGAGCTCGCCCGTCGCGCCGCCGAGGTCGGGACCGGCGCCGAGGGCGTTGCTGGCCCCGAGGCCAGCGCCCGCGCCGATCGCGACCGGCATCCGCTGCGCGTTCTCGATCATCTCCAGCTCGATCAGCTCGCGCTCGGTGCTGCCGCGCTTGCGGCTCATCACGAACGCCACGCCGAGGACGAGCAGCACCAGCAGCGCGATGGCCGCGGTCTTGATCAGCGAGAAGAACTGGTCCCGGCTCTTGGCCGACGCGGCCGCCGCGAGCTGCTTCTTCGCCGTCGTCGCGGCCGTCGTGTCGAAGGCCATGCTGGTGACCGAGATCGTGTCGCCCCTCGTCGCGTCGATGCCGGCCGCCGAGCCGACCGCCTGCTGGAGGCTGGTCAGGTTGGCGCCCTTGACGGCGGAGTCGACGACGACGGCCACCGACTGCTTGACGACCGCACCGGGCGCGGACTTGCGCTGCTCGGTGATCTTGCCGTAGGGGCTGTCGGCGGTCTCGGACGTCTTCACGTAGTTGTTGCCGGAGGCCGCGCCGGTCGCACTGCCGGAGGGCACCGCGATGTTGTCGGGGCCGAGAACGCCTGTGCCGCTGCCGGATCCGGCGCCGGCGTACGTCTCACTGGTCTTGCTGAAGGACAGGGGCGGAGCCGACGCGGTGGGCGCGACCATCGTCTCGGTGGTCGTGTTGGTGTTGTCGAGGTCGAGCGACGCGGTCACCTTGGCGACGGCGTGCCCCGGGCCGAGGACCCGGTCGAGGAGGGCCTGGACGGCGGTCGTCGTGCGGGTCTCGTAGTCGCTGGTCTCCTGGTCGCGCGTCGCGCCGGCCAGGCCGCCCGCGCCCGTGCCGTCGCCCGCCGCGGAGAGCAGCTGGCCGTTGCCGTCGACCAGGGTGACCTGGCTGGCGTCCATCCCCTCGATGCTGGAGGAGACCAGGTGCACGATGCTCTGCACCTGTCCCTGGCTGAGCTGGGCGCCGGCCGAGGTGCCGACGAGGACGGAGGCGCTCGGCTTCTGGGCGTCGTCGAGGAAGACGTCCTGCTGCGGGATGGCGAGGTGTACCACCGCGGTCTGGACGCCGTCGATCGACTGGATGGTGTTGGCCAGCTCGCCCTCGAGCGCGCGCTGGTAGGCGACCTGCTGCTGGAACTGCGAGGCGGTCACGCCCTGCTGGTCGAGCAGGGAGTAGCCGCTGTTCTTCGCCGCCGGCAGGTTGGCGCTCGACATCTTCAGCCGCTCGGCGTACACCTCGTTCTGCGGCACCAGGATGGTCTGGCCGCCATCGGTCAGCTGGTACTTCACGCCGGCGCTGTTGAGCTTGTCGACGATGGCCGAGGCGTCGCTGGACGCCAGGTTGCTGAAGAGGGGCGCGTAGTTCGGCGCCGACGCCCACTTGGCGAAGGCGAAGCCGCCGAGCAGCAGGCCGGCCAGCACGAGGGCTGACAGGACCTTCTGCCCGGTGCTGAAGCCGGAGACGCTGCGGGTCAGGCGGCGACCGATGACGGTGAGCTGGGCAGGCATCAGATCTGCATCCTCATGACCTCGTTGAACGCGTCAACTGCCTTGTTGCGCAACGCGACCGTGAGCTGGGTGGCCAGCTGGGCCTGGGTCGTCGCGATCATCAGGTCGTGCGCGTTGGTGAGCGTGCCGGTGGCCGCCTGGACGGACAGGTTGTCGGCCGTCCCCTGGGCCGACTGGAGGCTGTCCAGGCCCTGGCCGAGGGCGTTGGCGAAGGACGTGCCGGTCGCGCCGGTCGCGCCCGTCGCGGCGGGAGCCGCAGTCGCGCCGGTGACGCCGCTGACGCCGGCGACCGACGTGATGCCGGCGATCGGGCCGATGGCGGTCATGCGTTCCGCCCGAGCTGCAGCGCGGCGCTGTACGCGTCACGGGCGCGGTCGACCACGGCGAGGTTCGCCTGGTAGCCGCGCTGGGCCATGATCAGCTGGGTCATCTGCGAGGCCAGGTCGATGTCGGGGTAGCGCACGTAGCCCTTCTTGTCCGCCAGCGGGTTGCCGGGCTCGTAGACCAGCCGGCCGGTGGCGCTGCCGTACGCGACGCCGGCGACCTGGGCGCCCTGACCGGAGTCCCCGCCCTCGATCGAGCTGGCGATGATGTAGCGGGCCTGGAAGGCGCTCTCGTTGGTGGGCTTGACGGTGTTGAGGTTCGCGATGTTGTCCGAGACCGCGTCCAGCCACTTGCGGTAGACCGTGAGGCCGGTGCCCGCGATGCCGAGGCTCTGGAAGATGCTCATGGTCAGCTGCCGATCGCTGTCTTCATGACGGTGAACTGCGAGTCCATGGCCTTCAGCGCCAGCTGGTAGCGCAGGCCGGTGTCGATGTCGGACATCGTCTCGGTGTCCAGGTTGACGTTGTTGCCGTCCTCGCGGGTGGGCTCCAGCGAGCTGGCCACTGTCGCCTGGACGTTGCCGTCGCCGCCCCCGTCGACGTTGTCCGAGAGGGCGGACTCGAACTCGACCCGCTTCGCGTGGAAGTTCGGCGTCTCGATGTTGGCGATGTTGTCGGCCGTGACCCGCTGACGGAGCGCGAGGTTGTCCAAGGCGCTGGTCAGCGACACCGTCGTGACGTTGTCGAACACGGAATGCTCCAGGGGCAGAGCGGCAGGGGAACCGCGCTGGAGGCCAGTCCGTGGCCGAAGATGAGCGATCCGTCGCTCCCAGATGTCTTCGGCAGAGGCGTTGCGGACTGTAGTTGAAATCTGAGATCAAGTCTCAGACGGACGAACGCCTATCCGAACGGATTAGGCCATCCGGGGCACCTGCGAAGGCAACCCTCAAGCACGCCAGGTATGGCGGCGGCTACATCAGGTGATCGACGTACAGCGGTGTGTCACTAGGGCGGAACTGTGACAGGCGGTGAGCAAGATCGCTCTCCCGCCGGGTGGCGCCGAGGGCCAGCGCGAGCCGCCGCGCGGTCTCGAGCTGGCGGGCGTTCAGCCGGGTCGCGCGCTCGTGCAGGGACTCCGGGATGGGCCCGAGGTTGGTGGGGGCGACCCAGCGGCCGGCCTGGGTCTGCGCCGACGTGGCGGCCGATCCCACGAGGAGTCCCTCGGTGGCCTGGACGTCGAGCTCGAGCCGGTCCAGGGCATCGGTCCAGGCCGCGGTCCAGTCGTCGGCCGCCGCGGCGGAGAGGTTGTCGACGGCCGCCGCGCCGGCACCCGGGACGGACGCGATCGGTCCGGCCGTCACCTCAGCCGACCAGTCGTTGGTCGGTGCTCGCGGCAGCGGTCTCGGCGAGGGCCTTGCGCCAGGAGTCGCGCAGCGGCTCCACGACGGCCTGGCAGTCGCGCAGGCCGGCCAGGTCGCTGGTGATGTTGACCCGGATCAGCTCAGTGCGCAGCCACCCGTAGAGCGAGGCGAGCCCGAGGCTGCCGGACCAGCCGGCGGTGTGGTCCAGCGATCCGGACAGCTCGTTGACGATGTCCTGGGCGTGCAGCAGGCGCTCGTGGGCCGACGACCGGTCGGCCCGGGCCATCGCGTCGTACGCCTGGGCCAGGTCGAGGGCGAGCCGGTCGTAGAGCATGACGAGCAGCTGGCCGGGCGAGGCCGTCGAGACGGAGTCCTGCAGGTACTGGGTGGCCGAGCCCTGCCGCTGGTAGCCGATCACGAGTTGCTCGAGGACGAGGACTGGAGGCTGCCGAGCTGGCTGGTGAGCCACGAGGACTGGCTCTGCAGCTTCTGCAGCGCCACCTCCATGGCGGTGAACTGGTTCTGCAGCGTCTCCTGGCGCTGGGCCAGCCGCACGTCCCAGTCGGAGATGTCGTCGGTCAGCGTCTTGATCGTGGACTTCTTGCTGTTGATCGTGCTGGTGATGGTGCCGGTCTGGGTGTCGGAGGCGCTGGTCGCCACCGTCGCCAGCCGTTGTGCCACACCGGTTCCCGTCGTCGGCGCGAGGATCGCGCGGGTGCCGTCCGGGTCGGCGTTGTACGCCGTGGCGAAGACCGTGGCGTCGAAGGTGAGGGCACCGTCGCGGGTGCTCTGGATGCCGTACTTGGCGGCGGACTGGCTGCCGACCGCGGAGGTGACGGCCTCGATGACCTTGGACGTGAGGTTCTTGATGGTGGTGTCGCCGGCGAGCGCGCCCTGGCCGGTGCGGGTCCCGTCGGAGTTGACGGTGCCGGCGGCGCTCTGGCTGGCGATCGTGGACAGCACGTCGTTCGCCGCGGACACGAGGGCGGCGACCGAGGTGGAGATGCTCGTCTCGTCGTTGGCCACGCTGACGGTCGCGGTGACCCCCGCGTTGGAGACGGTGAACGTCAGACCGGGCGAGACGCCGGTGAAGGTGTTGCTGGCCGACGTGACGTCGAAACCCGCTGTGGCCGAACCCGACGTGGATGCTCGCGTTCTGACCGGGCTGTACGACGGTGGTGCCGCCGAGGCCGTTCAGGCCCGAGACCGTGAACGACGAGGCGTCGCCGGTCGTCGCACTGGTCAGCTGGAGCTTGTACTGGTTGGGGGCGACCTGGACGGCCGCGGCGCGGACGCCGGCGTTGGCCGCGTTGACCGCGTTCACGACTGACTGCAGCGAGCCGTCGGCCGGGGTGATCGTGGTCGGCGTCCCGTCGTTCGCGACGAGCTGGAAGCCGCCGGAGACGGCGAAGGTCGAGGTGTCGGTGAGCGACGAGGTCGAGGTGGCCGAGAGCAGGGAGTGGGCGCTGGCGAGCTGGTTGACCGTGAAGGTCACCGAGCCGCCGAGGGCTCCGGCCGTGGCGGAGGCCGCGACCGAGGAGTCGCTGGCCGTCGCGCTGCGCGCGCCCCAGGTGGTGGCTGCCTGCACCTTCTGCGCGGCCGTGAGCAGGGCCTGGAACTTGGTGTTGAGCGCCTGGTAGGACGTGACCGCGGTCTGGGTGGAGGTGAGCGTGGTCTTGAGGTTGGTCTGGGGCTGGGCCTCGATCTGCATCAGCTGGCTGATGATCGTGCTGGTGTCCAGCCCGCTCACCAGACCGCTCACGCTGGTCGTCGATGTGGCCATGCTCTCCTCCTTCGGACTGCTCGTCGTGCCGGTCGTACGTCAGTGCTGGTCTGGCTGGTCTGGCTGGTCTGGCTGGTCTGGCTGGTCTTGCTGGCGACGCTGCTGGTCCCGGGCCGGGAGACCCGGCCCGGGACCATCAGGTCTTGGGTGCGTCGCGCTCAGCCCTTGAGCAGGGACAGGACGTTCTGCGGGACAGCGTTGGCCTGCGCGAGCATCGCCGTGCCGGCCTGAACCAGGATCTGGTTCTTGGTGAAGTTGGTCATCTCCGAGGCCATGTCCGTGTCCCGGATCTGGCTCTCCGACGCGGACAGGTTCTCCACCGCGACGTTGAGGTTGTTGACCGTGTGCTCGAACCGGTTCTGGTACGCACCGAGGGTGGCCCGGGCGGTCGAGACCGTCTTGATGGCGGCGTCGACGGCGGTGATGGCAGCCGACGGCGTCGCGACCAGGTCCAGACCGGAGGTGGCCAGGGTGGTCGAGTCGAACTTCGACGCCAGGGTGACGGTGATCTTCTCGCCGGCGTTCGCGCCGACCTGGAAGTCGCCGGCGTAGCTGCCGTCGAGGAGCGCCTTGCCACCGAACTTGGTGCTGTTGGAGATCCGGTCCAGCTCCGAGTTCAGCTGGGTGAGCTCGGTCTGAGCAGCACCCTGCGCGGTCGCGTCCTGCGAGCCGGTGTTGCTGGCCTGCACGGCGAGGTCACGCATGCGCTGCAGGATGGCGGTGGTCTCGTTCAGCGCGCCGTCGGCGGTCTGAACGACGTTGATGCCGTCCTGGGCGTTGCGAACGGCGACCTTCAGGCCACCGATCTGCGAGCGAAGGCCCTCCGAGATGGACAGGCCGGCCGCGTCGTCAGCGGCGCGGTTGATCCGGAAGCCGCTGGACAGCTTCTCGAGGGACTTGGACATCTGGCTGTCCGAAACCGAGAGGTTCCGGTACGAGTTCATTGCCGCGATGTTCTGGTTGATGCGAAGACTCATGATGTGCTCCTCCGTGAACTAAGTAAAGGTGCCCGTCCGTGGGCCGCCGGACTACTCATCGACATCGCCGGCGCCTTGCTGAGCCTTTCCGCGTACGGCATTCGGGTGATGCTCACGCGAGGGCCGACAGCGTGAAGGTGCTTGCGGCCGGGTGCTCGCGGCCCGCTGCCTCGTGACGGCGCGACGTGCCCGCCATCGCCGCGACCCGGGCGTAGTACTCCTCGCGGCGGCGGGCAGCGACGCCGGCCTCTTGCGCTGCGGCGCCGCCGGGAGCCGAGGCTCCGCCGGCCGGCGCCTCGTCGAGGGCGCGGGTCATGCCTTCCTTGAGCAGCTCCAGCGCCTGGGCCCGCATCTGCGAGATCCGGGACTCGCTGACGCCGAGCTGCTGGGCGATCTCGGCCATCGGCGTCTCGCCGAGGAAGTAGGCCTGTACGACGACGCGCAGCCGCTCGGGCAGAGCCTCGACGGCGGCGTGCATCATCCGGGTCCGCTCGTCGGCGATGATCCGCTCCGCGTGGCCGATCTCCCCGGAGGGCAGATTGGTCGCGAGGTCGACGTCGTTGTCGCCGACGAGGGCGTTGAGGCTGAGCACCGCGGCCCGCTGGACCCGGTCGCGGGTGCGGGTGAGCTCGGTGCCCTCCTCGCCCAGCTCGGCGGCGAGCTCGTGGGAGGACGGGTGCCGGCCCAGGGTCTGGGTGAGCCGCTCCTCGGCGCCGGCCAGCCGGCGCTCGGCCCGGCGGGTGCCGCGGCTGGCCCAGTCCGAGGACCGCAGCTCGTCCAGCACCGCGCCGTGGACCCGGCGCCGCGCGTACTGGGAGAAGGACGTGCCGATGCTCGGGTCGTACGACGCGGCGCAGCGCACGAGCGCCTCGTAGCCCGCCGACTCCAGCTCGTCGCGGCGTACGTGCGCGGGCAGCCGCGCGATCAGGTCGGTGACGACGTAGCCCACGATCGGCATGGCCGAGCGGATCCGCTCGGCCGATGTCGGGATTGGCGCGGATGGCCCGAACTGCCAGGAATCGTCACCGACAGTGACAGCAGGCGGGCGGTCCTCCGCACCAGTGGGCGAGCTGTAGGCCATGGATCGTTGCTCGGCGTAATCGCAGGCATTCTGAAGAAAAGAGTTGCCGCCAGAACTGCACAAGTCCTCAGGTCGCCCTGGTTCCGGCCGATCACCAGAACAACGCATCCGCGGCCGGTCCGCGGGCATTCAGCGACCAGGCCGTGCCCTGAGCGCCCGACGGAGGAGGACCAGATGAGCTGGGAGGACCTCTCCGCGCTGCTCTGGAAGGAGCGCGAGCTGCTCGAGCTGCTGCTGTTCAAGATCGAGGAGGAGCAGCTCGTCCTGGCCAGCGGCCGCACCCGCTGGCTCGCCCACGCCACCCGTGAGGTGGAGGTCGTGCTCGCCGAGATCCGCGAGCAGGAGCTGCACCGGGCCGTCACCGTCGAGGTGCTGGCCGCCGCGGCGGGCTGCGGCTCGCAGCCGAGCCTGACGTCGCTCGCCTCCCGCGCCCCCGAGCCGTGGTCGGACCTGCTGCGGGCCCACCGCCAGGCCTTCCTCGCCCTCACCGCCGAGATCAGCGCGATGGCCGAGGCCAACCGCGACCTGCTCGCCGCCGGCGCCCGCGCCACCCGCGAGGCCCTGCTCGGGCTGGAGCAGTCCGTCGGCACCTACGGCCCGCAGGGCCGGATGACCACGAGCGCCACGGCCCGTGTCGTGGACCAGGCGTTGTGAGCGACTGATGAGCAGCACCTTCGGTGGGCTCTCCACGGCGATGAACGCCCTGATGGCGCAGCGCCAGGCGCTGGACGTCACCGGCCAGAACATCGCCAACGTCAACACCCCCGGATACACCCGCCAGCGCGCCGACCTGTCCGAGATCGCCTCGGCCGGCCGGAGCGGGCTCTACGCCGTGGCGCAGGCGCCGGGCTGGGGCGCCACCGTCACCGACGTCGCCCGGCTGGCCGACGCCCTGGTCGACGCCCGGCAGCGGACGGCGCACTCCGACCAGGCCAACCTGAACGACGTCGCCACCACCATGTCCGCCATCGAGCAGGTGATGAACGAGCCCAGCACCAACGGCCTGTCCACCCAGCTGACGGCGTACTGGTCGGCCTGGCACGACGTGGCCAACGCCCCGGGCGACACCTCGACCCGGGCCGCGCTGCTCGCCAAGGCCCAGACCGTGGCGGGCACGCTGAACACCGCGTCGCAGCAGCTCACGACCTACTGGTCCGGCCAGCACGACCAGGCCCAGGCGCTGGTCAACGACGTCAACACCACCGCCGAGTCGGTCGCCGACCTGAACCAGCGGATCGTCACGGCCAAGCTGTCCGGCGGCCAGGTCAACGAGCTGACCGACCAGCGCGACCAGCTGGTCCTGCACCTGTCCGAGCTCACCGGTGCCAGCGTCCGCCCGCACGACGACGGCTCGGTCGACGTCATGGTCGGTGGCAGCCCGCTGGTCCACGGCCCGCACGCGGAGCAGCTGGTGCTGTCCGGCGCGACCTCCGTGACCCAGGCCGGTACGACGCCGGTCTCCTTCACCTGGGCGAGCGGCGGCGTGGCCACGATCGGCAGCGGCCGGCTCGGCGCCTCGCTGCAGGCCCTTAACACGACCATCCCAGGCACACTCGCCTCCTACGACACGGTCGCGGCCACCCTGGCCAGCTCGGTCAACGCGGTGCACGCCACCGGCATGGACCTGGACGGCAACGCGACCGGCGCCTTCTTCGGTACGTCGGACGCGAGCGCCACAGTGACGGCGTCCAACATCACCGTCGCGATCACCGACCCGCGCAAGGTCGCCTCGGCCACCCTGGCCGGCTCGGCCAACCTGGACGGCAGCCTCGCCGACCGGCTGGCCCAGCTCGCCACCTCGACGACCGGTGCCGACTCGGCCTGGAAGACCGCGGTGGCCAACGTCGGCGTGCAGGCCGCCCGGGCGACGACCCAGGCGAGCACCGCCTCGACCGTCGCCCAGAACGCCGACGCGGACCGCAGCTCGGCCTCGGGCGTGAGCCTGGACGAGGAGCTCACGAACATGCTGACCTACCAGCGCGCCTACGAGGGCGCCTCGCGCCTGCTCACGACGCTGGACCAGAACCTCGACACGCTGATCAACCGCACCGGCGTCGCAGGGAGGGGCTGACCATGAGGGTCACGAACAGCTCGATCGCGGCGATGACGCTGGCGAACCTGCAGTCCAGCCTCCAGCGCGGCGCCGACCTGCAGGCACAGTTGTCATCCGGCAAGCGGATCAACAAGGCATCGGACGACCCGAGCGGCACCGTCAGCGCGCTCTCCCTGCAGTCGGAGATCGACCGCAACAACCAGTTCTCGCGCAACGCCTCCGACGGCGACGCATGGCTCACGACCGTCGACTCCACCTTGACGTCGATCAACGACGTCCTCTCTCGCGCAAGGGATCTCGTCGTCCAGGCCGCCTCCACCGGCAGCGGCGACACGAACTCCCAGACCGCGATCGCGACGGAGATGAAGCAGCTCCGCGCCTCGGTGCTCAGCCTGGCCAACACGACGTACCTCGGCCGGCCCGTCTTCGGCGGCACCACGGCCGGGAGCGCGGCCTTCACCGCCGGGACCACGACCTCGATCGGAGGCCAGCCGGACGTCAGCTTCGTCGGCGACACCGGCACGGTCCAGCGCCGGATCTCGGACGGCACGACCGTGCGGGTCGACGGTGACGCGACCGCGGCCTTCGGCACGGGTGCCGGCTCGGTGTTCAACGTGCTGGCCACGGTCATCGACCACCTGCAGAGCAACCCGGCCGCGCTGGGCTCCGACATCACCGCCATCGACGGTGCCGCGGGCAACGTCCGGGCCCAGCTCACCGACGTGGGCGTGCGCCAACAGCGGATCGAGGACGGCAAGACGACCGCCGGCAACCGGGTCCAGGACCTGAGCGCCCGGCTGACCGACATCGAGGACGTCGACATGCCGTCGACGATCGTCGCGCTGCAGACCCAGCAGGTCGCCTACCAGGCCGCTCTCGGGGCGACGGCCAAGATCGTGCAACCATCACTCCTGGACTTCCTGAAGTGACGGCGTCGCGCGACTCGTCGCGAGCGCTCCCGGCGATCGGCCGGACCGGGCTCTGGAGGAGTGGTGGCTGAGGACGACCTGCCGGTCATCTCGTTCGTCGAGGACGTGCCCGGCCTGCCCGGCCTGTCCCGCTGCGTGCTGGTGTCCCTCGACGAGGAGTCGATGGTCTTCGCCCTGCGCTCGCTGGTCGACCCGGACCTGCGACTGCTGGTGGTGGCGCCCGAGCCGTTCTTCCCCGAGTACGGCGCCGACCTCGACGCCGAGGTCGTGGCGGTGCTGGGCCTCGAGCCCGGCGACCAGCCGCTGGTCCTGCTCGTGGTCAACCCCGGCGCTGGGCTCGCGGACGCCACGGTGAACCTGGCCGCGCCGATCCTGGTGAACCCCCGCACCCGCCGCGCCGTCCAGGCCCTGCAGTCCGACGCGGGCCTGCCGCTGCGCGCACCTCTGCTCGCCACGGCCGGCTGAGCCGCTCGGCGGCTGGCGTTCCGGGATCCGAAGGGACCCCGTCCGAGGGTCGGGTGGGACCCCGGAACCTCCGCTTGCCGTCGGTCAGGCGGCGGGCAGGGACTCCACACCGCGGAAGCAGTCGCGACCCGAGGACTTCGCGGAGTACATCGCCTGGTCGGCCGTGTCCAGCAGGTCCTGGACGCTCAGCCTCGCCGTGTTGGAGGCGTACCCGGCCGAGAAGGTGATCTCGGGGTGGACCTTGGCCCAGCGCCGCCGCAGCCGCATCAGGACGTCCACCGCTCCGCCGGCGTCGGTGTCGGCCAGGATGAGGACGAACTCCTCGCCGCCGTACCGTGCCGCGTAGTCGTCGCCGCGCAGCGAACCCCGCAGCACCGCCCCGAAGTCGCGCAGCACGACGTCGCCGGCCGCATGGCCCCGCGTGTCGTTGAGCTGCTTGAAGTGGTCCAGGTCGCACATGACGAGCGTGTCGCCGACCTTGGTGCGCAGCAGCCGCGACTCGAGGTCGCGCCGGTTCGCCAGCCGGGTCAGCTCGTCCGTGCGGGAGGCCGCGTCGAGCATCTCCTGCACGAGGTGCTGCTGCCGGGTCAGGTGCGAGAGCAGCTCGGCCAGCAGCGTCCAGACGACGGCCGCCACGGTCAGCCGCACCGCCACCGAGGAGTCCCAGGTGCGGATCGACAGGACGTACGACGGCAGCGCGACCGGCAGCACCACGAACGCTGTGTGGGGGCGCTCGCAGATGCCGAGGTAGGCGAAGCAGAGGACGAAGAGACCGGTGAAGCAGGTGCCGATCTCACGGTTGGTGAAGAAGCCGACGCCGGCCAGGGCGAGCATCACCGCGACGGGGAAGATCACCGTCGGCCGGTCCGACCAGCGCTGCCAGGGGACGAAGAGACTGAGGACCAGCACCGCCGACATGGCCGCGCTGACGATCGCCACGACGGTCAGGTCGCCCGTCGTCGGGTGCAGCAGCAGCATGGCCGCGGAGACGACGACGCCGGTGGCGAAGAGCAGGCCGCGGCCCAGCCGGACCGCCTCCGAACCGGTGAGGGCGCGGTCGGGCAGGACGGACGCGAGCACGGACTGCAGCGGGGACCGGGGGCCGGTCGGTGCGACGTTGGTGTGCATGGGACGCCTACGGGTCGGTGGATTCCGGCGAGCCCCCTCCACAGTGCTTCGGCACCCGGCGGCGCGGCCTTAGCCCGTCGGGGCGACTACTCGCCCGGATCCGCCGGATGCGATGCCAGGACGGTCCCTTCGCGACTGATCTGCACCGATACGTCCGCGCCGTCGTGGCGCAGCCCGGCGACCGCCAGCCCTCCCAGCGGCATGCCCGGCGGCGGGTCGACCCGGAGCCGGCCGGGTGCCCCGACGGACACGCCCGCCAGCACCTGGAGCACCGCGACACCGGCGGCCGCGGCCCAGGCCTGCGGGTGGCACGAGGGCGGGTACGGCACGGGGGCCGGCGTCGTGACCGCCGGGGCGCCGCCGTAGAGCTCCGGCAGCCGCCAGCCGAACGCCTGGGCGGCCTCGACCAGGCCGGCGGCGAGCCGGGCCGCCTGGTCGCCGAAGCCCTCCCGGGCCAGGCCGAGCGCGACGATCGCCGTGTCGTGCGGCCAGACCGAGCCGCAGTGGTAGGACAGCGGCGAGTAGCCACCCGCCGCGCCGGACATCGTCCGCAGGCCGAGCCCGGTGTCCAGGTCGTCGGCGAGGCGGCCGGCCACGAGCGCCGCCTCCGCGGCCGACAGCAGGCCCGTGCCCAGGAGGTGGCCGATGTTGCTGGTGACCGAGTCGACCGGCCGCTTGGCGCCGTCGAGGGCCAGCGCGGGGTAGCGGCCCCGCTCGTCCTCGACCCAGTACGCCGCCCGGAAGCGCGCCGCCAGCCGCCCGGCCCACTCGCGCCACGCGTCCGCGCCCGGGCGGCCGAACGCCTCGAGCAGGGTGGCCGCGGCGAGCGCCGCCTCGTGGGCGTAGCCCTGCACCTCGGCCAGCGCGATCGGCCCGTCGGCGATCGTCCCGTCGCGGAACCGCACGGCGTCCGCCGAGTCCTTCCACCCCTGGTTGGCCAGGCCGCGGCCGCTCGCGTCGACGTACTCCAGGAAGCCGTCGCCGTCCGGGTCGCCGTCGCCCGCCACCCATCCCATCGCGCGTTCCAGGTGGGGCAGCAGTCGTTCGACGCGGTCGTCCGGCAGCCCCCAGGACCAGGCGTCGTGCAGCAGCAGCACCCACAGCGGTGTGGCGTCGACGGTGCCGTAGTAGACGGGCGGCAGGTCCATCGAGCCGAACGCGCCGTGCAACGTCGCGGCCCGGCGGACCTCGTGCAGGATCTTGCCTGGAGCCTCGGCCGACGACACGTCCGTCGACCGACCCTGCCGGGCGGCGAGAACCTCGAGCGTGCCCTCCGCGAGACCGACGCCCAGCGGGAGCAGCATCCGGGCCGTCCAGAGGCTGTCCCGGCCGAACAGCGTGAGGTACCAAGGGGATCCGGCGGCAGCGAACTGGGCCCCGGGCTGGTCCACGCTCTCCAGCCGCAGCGCGTCGAGGTCGTCGAGGGAGCGCGAGACGAGCGAGCGGAGCCGGGGGTCGTCGCAGGTCACCGTCGGCACCGACCATGGAGCTGGCGCCCCCGGCCGCCGGACGATCCGGCCGGGGTCCTGAACGGTCAGCGCCCAGGTGATCGTGACCGACCCGCGGGCGGCCAGCCGCACCGGCCACACGGCCCGCACCCCCGCCGGGTCGGCCTCCAGCCGGGCGCCGGGGAGCTCGGCCTCGACGACGAACGCCCGGTCGCCCGGACCCGAGCCCGTCCACGTCAAGCGGTCGCCAGAAGCCTTGGCGGGCAACGCTTCTGGCGGCGGATCGCCGTTCTTCACCGCATGCACCCGGGCCAGGTCGACGCCGAGGGTGAGCTCCATCCGCACCTCGATCGCCCGGTCGACGTACGACGTCAGGGTGATCCGCTCACCGAGGCCGTCCTGCGTCGTCCGGCGCTCGCGGCGGACCTCACCGGCCGGGTCGTGCGCCGCCGGGCCGAACGCCGGGACGACGGTCGCGAAGGTCGCGCCCGAGGGGCCGTCCAGCCACCACCCGGCCGGCTGCAGCCGGTCTTCGCCGAGGGAGAGGACCGCGGTGCTCAGCACCCGGACGTCGCCGGTGAAGGCACCCTGCGCGCCGCCCGGCCGGATGTCGCCGGCCCGGTCGGACAGGACGGCGGTGGGAGCCTGGACGCACGCGACCAGCTCGTGGACCGGTGGTTGGGCGGCCACGACCGCGCTAGGCCCGGTCGGTCCGGGTGAGCCCGCGCTCGATGTCCCGCAGGTGGTGCTCGCACTCGTGCACCGTGTGCCGGCCGAGCCAGGCCAGGTCGTGCTCCTGCGGCTCCGGGTAGTTGTAGAGGAGCAGCCGCTGCCAGTCCTCGTCGCTCCGGCCGCTGAGCGCCCGGGCGACCAGGTCGAAGGCGAGGCCCAGCTGCGCGGCGACCTCGGCGGGCGAGTCCTCGGCGTACCGCGCGAGCCCGACCCGCTCCTCGCGGTTCATCCGGGCGAAGCCGGGCCGCTCCTCGACCAGGGCCAGGTAGACCCGCTCGCGCTGCGCCAGCAGGACGTCCCGGACGTGGCAGGCGTACTCCAGCGCGCTCCAGACCTGCGGCTCGGGCCGCCGGCGCAGCTCGGTCTCGCCGGTCGTCGTCACCAGTGCGCGGTACCGCTCGGAGAGGTCGGCGAACCGGGCGCCGAGCTCGCCGGTGTCGATGTCGCCCCAGACGAACCCGCAACCCTCGCAACGCTCCCCGGCGCTCATCGACCCACCATTCGGCGTCCGGCTCAGGGCTTCTTCGACGTCGTCGGCGACGGCTTCGCGGACGTCTTGGTCGTCTTCGTCGACTTGGGCGGTGCGGTCGTCGTGGAGGTGCTGGCCGGCGTGCAGGTCGCGCTGGGCGACGCGGTGCTCTTGGCGCCGGTCAGGGTGGAGTAGGAGCTGCCGAGGACGAGGTCGACGGTCGCGTCCTTGCGCTTGTCCTTGACCAGCTTGGCGCCGGGCACCTCGGACGTGACGAGCTGCGCGCCGGCCTTGCCCTTGGTGCCGTAGCGGACCTGGGCCGGCGTCTTCACCGTCGCGCCCAGCGGGTCGTTGGCGACCTTGCCGATGACGAAGCCGCGCTGGCGCATCTGGCCGGAGACGCTCTTGGCCAGGCCGTTGCGCTTGCTCGCGTTGTAGACGTTGACCCGCACCTGCGACGGCTGCACCTTGGGCGCGGTCGCGACGGTGGTGCACGGCGCGGCCTTGGCCTTGGGCTTGTCGAACCAGCCGCCGTAGTACGCCGCGGCGAACAGGAAGGCGACCAGCAGCAGCCCGCCGACCAGGAGCAGCGTGACGGCCTGCCGCCGGGCTCGGCGCTGGGCCGGGGTGAGGGGGGTGCGCGCAGGGTGCTGGGGCGCGTCGACGTCATCGACGTCATCGACCTCGGACAACGCGGCCCCCTTCAGCCGGTCAGTCGAGCACGAGCACGCGGGCGTGCAGAGCGGGACGTTGTTGTAGGGCGGCCCGCAGTGCGCGGTGCAGGCCGTCCTCAAGATAGAGGTCGCCCTTCCACTCGACCACATGCGCGAAGAGGTCGCCGTAGAACGTCGAGTCCTCCGACAGCAGCGCGTCGAGGTCGAGCGTGCGCTTGGTGGTCACCAGCTCGTCCAGCCGGACCAGCCGCGGAGGCACGTCGGACCAGTCGCGCGGCGTCACCTTGCCGTGGTCGGGATAGGGCCGCTGATCTCCGACCGCCTTGAAGATCACCCGGGGCAGTCTAGGCCGGATGCTGCATTACGCTGCGAGCCGTGACACCCGGCGAGGCGCCCGGCGCCAGCAGTGGACAGCTCGACACCATCAAGGCCGGCTACGCGTTCTCCGGCCCGGCGCTGGAGCTCGGGGCGGCGGTCGTCGACGGCACCGCCCACGCCGACGTCCCGGTCCGCATCCCGCTCGCGGTGCTCAACCGGCACGGCCTGGTCGCCGGCGCGACCGGCACCGGCAAGACCAAGACCCTGCAGCTGATGGCCGAGCAGCTGTCGGCCGCGGGCGTGCCGGTCTTCCTGGCCGACATCAAGGGGGACCTGTCCGGCATGGCGTCACCCGGCGCCGACGACCCGCGGACGGCGCAGCGCGCGAGCGACGTCGGGCAGACCTGGACCGCGCTCGCCTGCCCGACCGAGTTCCTCTCCCTTGGCGGTCACGGCAGCGGGACGCCGGTGCGGGCAACCATCACGTCGTTCGGTCCGGTCCTGCTGTCGAAGGTGCTGCAGCTCAACGACGTCCAGGAGTCCAGCCTCGGGCTGATCTTCCACTTCGCCGACACCGCCGGCCTGCCGCTGCTCGACCTCAAGGACCTGCGGGCCGTCGTGCAGTTCCTCGCCTCGGACGAGGGCAAGGCCGACCTGAAGAACCTCGGCGGCCTGTCCGCCGCGACGGCCGGCGTGATCCTGCGCAACCTGATCGCGCTGTCGGACGCCGGGGCCGACGAGTTCTTCGGCGAGCCGGAGTTCGACACCAAGGACCTGATCCGTACGGCGCCGGACGGCCGCGGGATCGTGACCTGCCTCGAGCTGCCGTCGGTGCAGGACAAGCCGGTGCTCTTCTCGACCTTCCTGATGTGGCTGCTCGCGGACCTGTTCGCGGACCTGCCGGAGATCGGCGACCCGGACAAGCCGAAGCTGATGTTCTTCTTCGACGAGGCCCACCTGCTCTTCGACGACGCGAGCAAGCCCTTCCTCGACGCGATCCAGCAGACGGTGCGGCTGATCCGGTCCAAGGGCGTCGGCGTCTTCTTCGTCACGCAGACACCGAAGGACGTGCCGGGTGACGTCCTGGCCCAGCTGTCCAACCGCGTGCAGCACGCCTTGCGCGCCTTCACACCTGACGACGCAAAGGCTTTGAAGGCAACGGTTTCGACCTTCCCGACGTCGGGCTACGACCTGGGCCAGCTGCTGACCCAGCTCGGGACGGGCGAGGCGGTCGTGACGGTCCTGTCCGAGCGCGGCGCCCCGACACCCGTCGCCTGGACCCGGATGCGGGCGCCCCAGTCACTGATGGCGCCGTCCCCGCCCGAGACGGTCGCCGCCGCGATCGCCGCCAGCCCGCTCAACCCCAAGTACGCCACCGCGGTCGACCGGCAGTCGGCGTACGAGATGCTCGCCGCCAAGCTGGCTCAGGCCACGCCTCCGCCCGCGGGGGCGCCCACGGCACCGGCCGGGGCCCCGGCGCCCGGGCCGAGGTCGAAGCCGGCGTCCCGGCCGGCCAAGCAGGAGGAGTCCACCGTCGAGCGGGTCGTGAGGTCGTCGGCGTTCAAGTCGCTGACCCGCTCCGCCGCCACCGTGATCGGGCGGGAGATCACCCGCAGCATCTTCGGGGTCGGGCGCAAGCGCTAGCCCCGGCGCCGGCTTTCGGCCCGATCGCCTGCACACCGGCACTCGTGGGCTCTACGCTGGGTGGAAGCCCGTTCACTGTGCGCAGCCATCCGGGGATGGCGGCGCGCACCGGGCCGGCCAGCGCCCTCCGTCCGGGAGGTTGCTGAGACGGGTCTGAGCTCCGCTCTTAAGTTCTGTCACCCGTTTGCCGATACGACCTGGACGCAAGACCAGACAACAGGGACCTGGAGATCTACTGATGACACGCATTCACCCGACCGGCCGGGGAACCGGCGCCGCGAGCGCGATGGCTGCGATGGCCGTCGCGACCGTGCTGGTGGCCGGCTGTTCACACGGCTCGAGCGGCTCGAGCGGCTCCAGTGCCGCCGCCGCGAAGAAGGGCGCCGCTGCCGGCACGACGCAGGTCGCGCCCAAGGCCGACACGATCGCCAACGACCCGAAGGCCCGCCCGTCCGTGTCGATGAAGGACTGCGCGTCGACCACCAGCGGCTGGGGGGCCGGTGGCACGGTCACGAACTCCAAGGACAAGGCCGCGACGTTCACGATCGTGGTCTCCTTCACGACCAAGCAGTCGACGGTCCTGGCCCGGGGTGAGACCAAGGTGACGGTCAAGGCCGGCGCCACCAGGAACTGGACGGCGAACGCCAACTTCGCCAAGTCCAAGGGCACCCAGTGCGTGCTCCGGGGAGTGTCCGAGAGCTGACCGCCGGACGGCGACCCACGTCGCCGCCAGCAGCTCGCCGTCACTGACAGTGAGCCGCCTGGAGCAATGCCTGACTAAGCGTCACGAAACGTCAAGTTTTCGTCGCGAAATCGGCAAAGTGCCTGTCCTCAGACGTCTGGACGGCTCTACGCTCTGAAACCGAAACATCACGCAGTGCTGCCGGGCCGGGGCCCGACAGCGAGACGTGCGCGAGACACGACCTCCCGTCCGGGGCGGTCGTGTGGGGGAATGACACGAGGGGTGTCGGTCTGTGACCAGCTGTGGTGTGCTCCGCGATGGGCTGCCAACGTTTGCACGCAGGGGAGGTCGCCTTCGGGCTGCCCTCACCGGCGGGCTCGCCGTGGCCGCACTTGCCGCCCTGGCCGCCTGCTCGGGCCACCAGGCCGGGCCGGCGGCTTCGACCCCGCGGGCCGCCGCTCCGGTGATCCTCAAGTCGGCACCGTTGCCGAAGAAGGTCGCCAACCAGCCGGCCGTGCGCAAGAACGTCGTCCAGACCAGCTGCTCGGCCGTCGCCGGCGGCTGGAGCGCAGCAGGCACCGCGAGCAACCCCGGGCACCAGCGCGCGACGTACGCGATCACCGTGTACTTCACGACGACCCACGCGACGACGCTCGACTTCGGCCGGACGACGGTCACGGTCGCGCCGGGCCACACCCGGCACTGGACAGTGACCAAGAAGTTCGCGGCGCAGGCGCACATGCTCTGCCCGATGCCCGGCATCGCGAAGGTGGGCTGATCCGCGATGTCGGGTAGAACCGCACGTCATCGCCGGGTCGGCGTCCTGCGCCGCCTCCGGCTGCGCCGCTGGTCGTCCGGGATCGTCACCGTCGCGCTGATCGCGACATCGGTCGCGGCGTTCGGGGTCGTCGAGACGGCCAAGGCGCCGCCCGCGAAGGCGGCCCAGGTCGGCTGCACGCCGACCGCCGGATTCACCGACTGCCAGCGCTTCACGTACTCCGGCAACGACCAGACCTTCACCGTGCCGGCCGGTGTCCATTCGGTCAGCGTGAAGGCCTGGGGCGCCGGCGGCGGCGGCGTGGACCCGAACTACGACCAGCAGAACAGCGGTGGTGGGGGCGGTGGCTACGCCACGGCCACCGTCGCGACGACACCGGGCCAGGCGTTGACGGTCGTCGTCGGTGGTGGCGGCAAGGCCCGGGTCAGCGGCGGTGCGGTCAACGGTGGCGGCCCCGGCGCCGCAGCGACCTACGGCGGCGGCGGTGCCGGCGGGGCCAACGTGCACGCCGGGGCGTTCTCCGATGGCGCCGGATCCAGCGGCGGCGGCATGTCCGCGCTCTTCCTGCCCGGCGGCATCACGGCCGCCAACACGCTTCTGGTGGCCGGCGGTGGTGGTGGCGCGTCGCCCGGCGCCGACGTCCCGTGCCCGACATCCAACGGCAGCTGCTCCGTGACCGGCGCGTCGCCGGTCGCCGGCGGCGGCGGAGGCACGACCGGCGGTGCGGACTCCGTCCCGTCGATCTCCGGCCGGGGCGGCACGGCCGCCGCGGGCGGCGCCGGTGCCACGGCCACTGCGGCCCAGGACGCCCAGGGGACCAGCGGCGGCAACTGCGCGCCCGAGCCGAGCAACGCCGGGGCCCAGTTCGCCGGCGGCGCCGGGTCGGACCTCGTGGCATCGGCGGTCGGCCCGCAGCTCGAGGGTGGCGGCGGCGGTGGCGGCGGCTGGTTCGGTGGCGGTGGCGGCAAGTGCCAGGGCCGGGGCGGCGCGACCACCAGCAAGGTCTCCGTGTTCTACAACAACGGCTCCGGAGGCGGCGGCTCGAGCCGTGTCACCGGCACGGGCGTCACCGGCGGCACCACGACGGCCGGTGGCAACGGCGCCTTCGCCGGTGGCTCGGCGGTCGGCACCGGCGGCGCCGCGGCGAACACCGGCGACGCGCAGTACGTCGCGGGCGTGGCTGCCGGCGGCGGCACGACGAGCGGCGCGACCTCGGGCGGGGACGGCCAGGTCGTCGTCCAGTGGTCGACCAACTACACGATCACCAAGACCGCGACCCCCGCGAGCGCCCTGCCCGGCGATGTCGTGACCTACTCGCTGGCGATCAAGAACACCAGCCTGAACGACTACACGGCGGCCAACCCAGCGTCCTTCTCGGACAGCCTGGCCGGTGTCCTGGACGACGCGACGTACAACAACGACGCGAGCAGCAACGTCTCGGGCTGGACCTTCAGCGGGACCGGACCGCTGACCGGCGGTGGCCCGCTCCTGGCCGGCGCCACCGCGACGATCACCTACTCGGTGACGGTCAACAACCCGGACGCGGGCAACAAGTCCCTCGTCAACACCGTGACCGCGACCGGCGCGGGCGGCTCCTGCACGGCGAGCGGATGCTCGGTCACGACGACGGTCAACCCGCCGATCGCGTGTGCGCCGGGCACGGTCTACGGCGTCAACGCGACGCAGCTGCTGAGCATCAACAACACGACCGGCGCGGCGACGACCATCGCGACGTTCAGCGGCGTCAGCAACCAGCTCAACGCGGTCGCCGTGACGGCCGGGGGCAAGAACGCCTACGCCATCAGCCAGGGGTCCGCGCTGACCACGGGCTCACCGACGATCTTCCGCTACTCGGCGGCGACGCTCTCGACGACGTCCTACACCGGCACCGCGATCGTGAACACGTTGAACGGCAGCGGATTCCTGCGCGGCGGCATCAACCTCGCGAACGGCATCTACTACTACTCCGGCACGCGGACCAACGGCACCCAGGACTTCTACGCGTTCAACACGAACACGAACACGCCGATCGGCTACATCGGATCGCTGACCGGCTTCACCGGCGGCAACGGTGACCTGTCGTTCGACTCCGCAGGCAACATGCTCCTCGTCGTCTCCAACGGGGACGCGACCAACAACACGTTGATCCGCGTGCCGAACATCCCGACGACGGCCGGCTCCGCGACGTTGGTCGGGACCGCGCTCGCGACCCTGCCCGCCAACGTGTCGGAGAACGGCATCACCTTCGACGGGGACGGCTACCTCTACGCGTCAACCGGCACCACGCTCTACAAGCTGAACCCCAACACCGGCGCGCTGGTCTCGCAGGTGGCGTTCTCCGGGGCGGGCACGATCACCGACCTCGCCGACTGCGAGGTCAACGGCTCCCTGACCCTGCAGAAGAACATCGTCTCGCGGGCCACCAGCACCGACCAGTTCGGCCTCACGATCACGGGCGGCGGTGTCGCGTCCGGCAACTCGGGCACGACGAGCGGCTCCACGACCGGCCAGCAGACCGCGCTGACGGCGACCGCCGGGCCGGTCATCGGCATCCTCGGCACGACGTACGAGGTCAAGGAGACCGCCACCAGCGGGTCGCTCGCGAACTACACCACCACTCTCGCGTGCATCGACAAGGCCAACGGTAACGCGCCGATCACCGCGACCCCGGTGGGTGGCTCGAGCACCGACTACACGCTGGTCTTCCCGAATCCCTCCTCCTCGTCCACGCCGCTCGCCAACATCCTCTGCACCATGACCAACACGTCGCTGCCGCGGATCACGCTGACCAAGGCGCTGGGCGGCAACCGGGTCAACGCAGGCGACCAGTTCACGATGCAGATCCGCACCGGCAGCGCGAGCGGTCCCGTCGTCAGCAGCGGCGCCAACGCGACGACGGCCGGCAGCGGCTCGACCGTCACCGGCGGCACGGGGACGACGGGTGCCTTCGTCGGCGTGGCCGGCACGACGTACTACCTGACCGAGGCCGGGACCGGGGGCGCGCTGCTCACCGACTACGCCAACGAGGCGATCACCTGCACCGACGCCAACGGGCTGCAGTCCGGGCTGCCGAGCGGAGCGCCGTTCAGCGGGTCACTGCCGATCCAGGTCGCCGCGGGTGCGAACATCTCGTGCACGCTGACCAACACGCCCAACGCCCCCAGCCTGCAGCTCACGAAGTCCGCCCTGCCGACGACGGTCAACAGCACCTCGGACACCGTGGCCTACTCGTTCCTGGTCAAGAACACCGGCAACGTCACGCTGACCGGCCTGGCCATCGCCGACACCTTCACCGCGCCCTCGACGGGCACCGTCCCGACGATCAGCTGCCCGACCCAGACCCTGGCCCCGGGCGACTCGACCACCTGCACCGGCACGTACCCGGTCGTGGCCTCGGACCTCGACCACGGGGTCATCAACAACTCGGCCACGGCATCGGCCGCGGACCCGTCGAACAAGGTGGTGACCTCCAACGTCTCGACGGCGACGGTCACCGCGACCCAGTCCGGCGCGCTGACCATCGTCAAGTCGGCGTCGCCCGGCACCGTCACCACGGTCGGCCAGGCCGTCGCGTACTCGTTCCTGGTCAAGAACACCGGCAACGTGACACTGACCGGTGTCGCCGTGGCCGACACCTTCACGGCTCCGGCGGGGCCGGCCCTGGTGATCGGCTGCCCGTCGACGACCCTGGCGGCGGGCGCGTCGATGACGTGCACCGCGCCGTACGTGGCGACGGCCGCCGACTTCGACCATGGGCGGATCGACAACTCCGCGACCGCCTCCGGCAAGACGCCGGGCAACGTGACAGTGACCTCTCCACCCTCCACGGCCGTGGTGACGGCGACCTCGCTGCCCGCCATCTCCGTGCAGAAGTCGGCCTCGCCGACCACGGTGGCCACCGTCGGCCAGTCGGTCGCCTACTCGTTCCTGGTCAAGAACACCGGCAACGTGACGTTGACCTCGGTCTCGGTGGCCGACGCGTTCACCGCCCCGGCCGGTCCCGCCCTCGTGATCTCCTGCCCCCCAACGCCATTGGCGGCCGGAGCGACGCTCACCTGTACGGCGACGTACTCGGTGAAGCAGGCCGACCTGGACGCCGGGACGATCGTGAACTCGGCGACCGCGTCCGGGACCCCGCCGACGGGGTCGCCGGTGACCTCGGCCCCGTCGACCGCGACCGTGACCGCGTCGCAGAGTGCCCTGCTGAGCATCCAGAAGGCGGCCAGTCCCACGACGGTCACCTCGATCGGCCAGACCGTGGCGTACTCGTTCCTCGTCACCAACAACGGCAACGTCACGTTGACCGGTGTTGGGGTGGCTGACACGTTCACGGCTCCGGCCGGGCCTCCGCTGACGATCTCCTGCCCGACCTCGACCCTGGCGCCGTTGGCGTCGACGACGTGTACGGCGTCGTACGTCTCGACGGCGGCCGACTTCGACCGGGGCCGGATCGACAACTCCGCGACCGCGTCGGGCAAGACGCCGGGCAACCTGACGGTGACCTCGGCCCCCTCGACGGCGACGGTGACGACCACGCAGTCGGCGACGATCACGGTGCAGAAGTCGGCGCTGCCCACGACGGTGACGACGGTCGGGCAGTCGGTGGCGTACTCGTTCCTGGTCAAGAACACCGGCAACGTGACGTTGACCTCGGTCTCGGTGGCCGACGCGTTCACCGCCCCGGCGGGTCCGGCGTTGTCGATCAGCTGTCCGGTCACGACGTTGGCGGCCGGGGCCTCGACCACGTGCACGGCGACGTACTCGGTGAAGCAGGCCGACCTGGACGCGGGGACGATCGTGAACTCGGCGACCGCGTCCGGGACCCCGCCGACCGGCCCGCCGGTGACCTCGCCCGCCCTCGACCGCAACCGTCACCGCCGTAGCCGCCGGCGCCCTGACCATCCAGAAGTCGGCCAGTCCCACGACGGTCACCTCGATCGGCCAGACCGTGGCGTACTCGTTCCTCGTCACCAACAACGGCAACGTCACGTTGACCGGTGTTGGGGTGGCTGACACGTTCACGGCTCCGGCCGGGCCGGCGTTGACGATCTCCTGTCCGACGACGACCTTGGCGCCGTTGGCGTCGACGACGTGTACGGCGTCGTATGTCTCGACGGCGGCCGACTTCGACCGGGGCCGGATCGACAACTCCGCGACCGCGTCGGGCAAGACGCCGGGCAACGTCGACGGTGACCTCGGCTCCCTCGACGGCGACGGTGACGACCACGCAGTCGGCGACGATCACGGTGCAGAAGTCGGCGCTGCCGACGACGGTGACGACGGTCGGGCAGTCGGTCGCCTACTCGTTCCTGGTCAAGAACACCGGCAACGTGACGTTGACCTCGGTCTCGGTGGCCGACTTGTTCACCGCCCCGGCGGGTCCGGCGTTGTCGATCAGCTGTCCGGTCACGACGTTGGCGGCCGGGGCCTCGACCACGTGCACGGCGACGTACTCGGTGAAGCAGGCCGACCTGGACGCGGGGACGATCGTGAACTCGGCGACCGTGTCCGGGACCCCGCCGACCGGCCCACCGGTGACCTCCCCGCCCTCGACCGCAACCGTCACCGCGACGACCACCTCGGCGTTGCAGCTGACCAAGTCCGCGGTCGTGACCGACGTGAACGCCAACGGTGTCAACGATCTGGGCGACACCATCGCGTGGTCGTTCCTGGTGAAGAACACCGGCACCTCCACCTTGACCACGGTGGCCGTCGCCGACCCGATCGCCGGTGCGGTGACCTGCCCGGTGACGCCCCTGGCCCCTGGCGCCTCGACGACGTGCACGGCAGCACCGCACACGATCACCCAGGCCGACGTCGATGCCGGCGTGGTCAACAACACCGCGACCGCCTCGGCGAAGAACCCGGCGGGCACCACCGTCCCGTCGAACCCGTCCTCGACCTCGACGCCGGTGACCCAGGCGTCGGGCCTGCAGCTGACCAAGTCCGCGGCCGTCACCGACGTGAACGGCGACGGGAAGACCGACCTGGGCGACACGATCGCGTGGTCGTTCCTGGTCAAGAACACGGGCACCACGACGCTCACCACGGTGGCCGTCGCCGACCCGAAGGCAGGTGCCGTGACCTGTCCGGTCACGTCCCTCGTCCCGGGCGCGTCCACCACATGCACCGCCACCGCGACGTACTCGATCACCCAGGCCGACGTGGATGCAGGCGTGGTCAACAACACTGCGACCGCCTCGGCGAAGAACCCGGCCGGCACCACCGTCCCGTCGAACCCGTCGTCGACCTCGACGCCGGTGGCCCAGGCGTCGGGCCTGCAGCTGACCAAGTCCGCGGCCGTCACCGACGTCAACGGTGACTTCAAGACCGATCTCGGCGACACGATCGCGTGGTCGTTCCTGGTGAAGAACACGGGCACGACGACGATCACCAACCTGGCCGTGACCGACCCGACCGCGGGCGCGGTGACGTGCCCGGCGACGCCGTTGGCGCCGGGTGCCTCCACGACCTGTACGGCGACCACGGCCCACGTGATCACCCAGGCCGAGGTCGACGCGGGTGTGGTGTCCAACACGGCGACGGCCAGCGGCAAGGACCCGGGCAACACCACGGTGCCGTCCAACCCCTCCTCGACCGACACCCCCGTCGTCCAGGCCAGCGCGCTGCAGCTGACCAAGTCGGCGGTGGTCACGGACGTCAACGCGAGCGGCACGACAGACCTGGGTGACACGATCGCCTGGTCGTTCCTCGTCAAGAACACCGGGACGACGACCCTGACCAACGTCGCGGTGAGCGACCCGGTCGCGGGTGCCGTGACCTGCCCGGTGACGACGCTGGCTCCAGGCGCGTCGACGACCTGCACGGCGACGGCGGCGCACTCCGTCACCCAGGCCGACGTGGACGCCGGGGTCGTGAACAACACGGCGACGGCGGCGGGCAAGAACCCGGCCGGTGCGACCGTGCCGTCGAACCCGTCGTCGACCTCGACGCCGGTGATGCAGTCCTCGGCCTTGGTGCTGACCAAGTCGGCAGCGGTGACGGACGTCGACGGTGATGGCAAGACCGATCTCGGCGACACGATCGCCTGGTCGTTCCTGGTCCAGAACACGGGGACGACGACGATCACGAACCTGGTCGTGACCGACCCGACCGCTGGTCCGGTCACGTGTCCCGTAACTACTCTCGCGCCGAGCGCTTCGACGACCTGCACGGCGGCGCCGCACCCGATCAGCCAGGCCGACGTCGATGCCGGGCTGGTCAACAACACAGCCACGGCGACGGGCAAGAGCCCGAGCAACGCCACGGTGACGTCGAACCCGTCCTCGACCTCGACGCCGGTCGTCCAGACCTCGGCCTTCAGCTGACCAAGTCGGCGGCGGTGACCGACGCCAACGGCAACGGGAAGACCGACCTGGGCGACACGATCGCGTGGTCGTTCCTGGTCAAGAACACCGGCACGACCACGATCACCAACCTGACTGTGACCGACCCGACCGCGGGTGCGGTCACCTGCCCGGTCACCACGCTGGCTCCGGGTGCCTCGACGACGTGCACGGCGACCACGGCCGCACACCATCACCCAGGCCGATGTCGACGCCGGGGTCGTGAACAACACGGCGACCGCCGCGGGCAAGAACCCCTCCGGCGGCACCGTCCCCTCCAACCCGTCGTCCACCTCCACGCCCATCGCTACCGCCTCCTCGTTGCAGCTGACGAAGTCCGCGGTCGTGACCGACGTGAACGGCAACGGTGTCAACGATCTGGGCGACAAGATCCAGTGGTCGTTCCTGGTGAAGAACACCGGAACCTCGACCCTGACCACCGTCGCGGTCGCCGACCCGACCGCCGGTCCGGTGACCTGCCCGGTGACGACGCTGGCTCCGGGGGCCTCGACGACGTGTACGGCGACGGCACCGCACGCGATCACCCAGGCCGAGGTCGACGCGGGTGTCGTCAACAACACGGCGACTGCCTCGGCGAAGAACCCGGCCAATGCCACGGTGACGTCGAACCCGTCGTCGACGTCGACGCCGGTGGTGCAGGCCTCGTCCCTGTCGCTGACCAAGTCGGCGGCCGTGACCGACGTGAATGGCGACGCCAAGACCGATCTGGGTGACACGATCGCGTGGTCGTTCCTGGTCAAGAACACCGGGACGACGACGATCACCACCGTCGCCGTGACGGATCCCAAGGCCGGCGCGGTCAGCTGCCCGGTGTCGACGCTGGCTCCGGGTGCCTCGACGACGTGCACGGCGACGACGGCGTACACGATCACTCAGGCCGACGTGGATGCCGGGGTGGTCAACAACACGGCGACCGCGGCGGGCAAGAACCCCTCCGGTGCGACGGTGCCGTCGAACCCGTCGTCGACCTCCACGCCGGTCGTCCAGTCCTCGTCGCTGTTGCTGACCAAGTCGGCGGCGGTCACGGACGTGAACGGTGACGCGAAGACCGATCTCGGTGACACGATCGCCTGGTCGTTCCTGGTGAAGAACACCGGCACGACGACCATCACGAATGTGGTCGTGACCGACCCGACCGCCGGTGCGGTCACCTGTCCGGTGACGACGCTGGCGCCCGGAGCGTCGACGACGTGCACGGCGACGACGGCCCACACCGTCACCCAGGCCGACGTCGATGCCGGTGTGGTGTCGAACACCGCGACGGCCGCGGGCAAGGACCCGAGCAACACGACGGTGCCCTCCAACCCGTCCTCGACCGACACCCCGGTCGTTCAGGCGTCTTCGTTGCAGCTGACCAAGTCGGCCGCGGTCACGGACGTGAATGGCGACGGGAAGACGGACCTGGGCGACACGATCGCGTGGTCGTTCCTGGTCAAGAACACCGGCACGACGACGGTCACCAACGTCGCGGTGACCGACCCGACCGCGGGTGCAGTCACCTGCCCGGTCACCACGCTGGCCCCGGGGGCCTCGACGACGTGCACGGCCACAACGGCGCACACGATCAACCAGGCCGATGTCGATGCCGGGGTGGTCAACAACACGGCGACCGCGGCCGGCAAGAACCCGGCCGGTGCGACGGTGCCGTCGAACCCGTCGTCGACCTCGACGCCCGTCGTCACAGTCCTCGTCGCTGTTGCTGACCAAGTCGGCGGCGGTCACGGACGTCAACACGGACTTCAAGATCGATCTGGGTGACACGATCGCCTGGTCGTTCCTGGTCAAGAACACCGGCACCACGACCATCACGAATGTCGCCGTGACCGACCCCACCGCCGGTGCGGTCACCTGCCCGGTCACCACGCTGGCACCCGGCGCGTCGACGACCTGCACCGCGACCGCGCTGCACGCGATCACCCAGGCCGATGTCGACGCCGGCGTGGTGTCGAACACGGCGACCGCGGCGGGCAAGACCCGGCCAACGCCACCGTGCCGTCCAACCCCTCCTCCACCGACACGCCGGTCGTGCAGGCGCCGGCGCTGACCCTGACGAAGTCCGCGGCGGTGACGGATGTCAACGGCAACGGGAAGACCGACCTGGGCGACACGATCGCGTGGTCGTTCCTGGTCAAGAACACCGGCACGACCACGATCACCAACCTGACCGTGACCGACCCCATCGCGGGCGCGGCGACCTGCCCGGTGACGACGCTGGCTCCGGGTGCCTCGACGACCTGCACCGCGACGTGCGCCGCACACCATCACCCAGGCCGATGTCGACGCCGGTGTGGTCTCAACATGGCGACGGCGGCGGGCCAGGACCCGAAGGGCAACGCGTCCCGTCGAACCCGTCCGGCACCGACACGCCGGTCGCCCAGGCGCCGGCGCTGCAGCTGACCAAGTCGGCCGCGGTGACCGACGTCAACGGCGACGGCAAGACCGACCTGGGCGACACGATCGCCTGGTCGTTCCTGGTCAAGAACACCGGCACGACCACGATCACCAACCTGGTGGTCAGCGACCCGACCGCCGGTGCGGTGACCTGTCCGGTGACGACGCTGGCGCCGGGCGCGTCGACGACGTGCACGGCGGACGCGGCGCACACGGTCACGCCAGGCCGACGTCGACGCCGGTGTCGTCTCGAACACGGCGACCGCGACCGGCAAGGACCCGAAGGGCAACGACACGTCCGTCGAACCCCTCCGGCGACCGACACCCCGGTCGCCCAGGCCCCGGCGCTGCAGCTGACCAAGTCGGCCGCCGTCGACCGACGTCAACGGCGACGGCAAGACCGACCTGGGTGACACGATCGCCTGGTCGTTCCTGGTCAAGAACACCGGCACGACCACGATCACCAACCTGGTGGTCAACGACCCGATCGCCGGTGCCGTCACCTGCCCGGTCACCACCCTGGCTCCCGGCGCCTCGACGACCTGCACCGCGGACGTGCGCACACGATCACCCAGGCCGACGTCGACGCCGGCGTCGTCACCAACACCGCGACGGCGCACGGCAAGGACCCGAGGGCACGACGGTCCCGTCCAACCCGTCGGCGACCGACACCCCGGTCGCTCAGGCGCCGGCGCTGCAGCTGACCAAGTCGGCGGCGGTGACCGACGTCAACGGCGACGGCAAGACCGACCTGGGCGACACGATCGCGTGGTCGTTCCTGGTCAAGAACACCGGCACGACGACGATCACCAACCTGCGGTGACCGACCCGACCGCCGGTGCGGTGACCTGTCCGGTGACGACCCTGGCTCCGGGCGCGTCGACGACCTGCACGGCGAACGCGGCGCACACGATCACCCAGGCCGATGTCGACGCCGGTGTCGTCTCCAACACGGCGACCGCGCACGGGCCAGGACCCGAAGGGCAACGACGTGCCGTCGAACCCGTCGTGCACCGACACCCCGGTCGCCCAGGCCGCCGGCGCTGAAGCTGACCAAGTCGGCCGCGGTCACCGACGTCAACGGCGACGGCAAGACCGACCTGGGCGACACGATCGCGTGGTCGTTCCTGGTCAAGAACACCGGCACGACCACGATCACGAACCTGGCCGTGACCGACCCGACCGCGGGTGCGGTGACCTGTCCGATCGACGACCCTGGCTCCGGGCGCCTCGACGACCTGCACGGCGACGCGGCCCACACGATCACCCAGGCCGACGTGGACGCCGGGTGTCGTCACAACACGGCGACGGCGACCGGCAAGGACCCGAAGGGCACCGACGTCCCGTCGAACCCGTCGGGCACGGACACCCCGGTCGCCCAGGCCCCGGCGCTGAAGCTGACCAAGTCGGCCGCCGTGACCGACGTGAACGGCGACGGCAAGACCGACCTCGGCGACACGATCGCCTGGTCGTTCCTGGTCAAGAACACCGGCACGACCACGATCACGAACCTGGCGGTCAGCGACCCGACCGCGGGCGCGGTGACCTGCCCGGCACGACGCTGGCGCCGGGCGCCTCGACGACCTGCACGGCGACGTGGCGCACACGATCACCCAGGCCGACGTCGACGCCGGCGTCGTCGACAACACGGCGACCGCGACCGGCAAGGACCCGAAGGGCAACGACGTCCCGTCCAACCCCTCGCGCCACGGACACGCCGGTCGTCAGGCGCCGGCGCTGAAGCTGACCAAGTCGGCCGCCGTGACCGACGTCAACGGCGACGGCGAGACCGATCTGGGCGACACGATCGCCTGGTCGTTCCTGGTCAAGAACACCGGCACGACCACGATCACCAACCTCGCCGTGACCGACCCGACCGCCGGCGCGGTGACCTGCCCGACCACCGCTGGCTCCCGGCGCCTCGACGACCTGCACGGCGAACGCGGCCCACACGATCACCCAGGCCGACGTCGATGCCGGTGTGGTCATCGAACACGGCGACGGCGAACGGCACGGACCCGAAGGGCACCGACGTCCCGTCCAACCCGTCCGGCACCGACACCCCCGTCGCCCAGGCCCGGCGCTGAAGCTGACCAAGTCGGCCGCGGTCACCGACGTCAACGGCGACGGGAAGACCGATCTGGGCGACACGATCGCGTGGTCGTTCCTGGTCAAGAACACCGGGACGACGACGATCACCAACCTCGCGGTGACCGACCCGACCGCCGGTGCGGTGACCTGTCCGGTCACCACGCTGGCTCCCGGTGCCTCGACGACCTGCACGGCGAACGTGGCCCACACGGTCACCCAGGCCGACGTCGACGCCGGGTGTTGTCAGCAACACGGCGACGGCGACCGGGCAAGGACCCGAAGGGCACCGACGTCCCGTCCAACCCGTCGGGCACGGACACCCCGGTCGCCCAGGCGCCGGCGCTGACGCTGACCAAGTCGGCGGCGGTGACCGACGTCAACGGCGACGGGAAGACCGATCTCGGCGACACGATCGCGTGGTCGTTCCTGGTCAAGAACACCGGCACCACCACCATCACCAATCTCGTCGTCAACGACCCGACCGCCGGTGCGGTGACCTGCCCGGTCACGACCCTGGCTCCGGGCGTCTCGACCACCTGCACGGCGGACGCGGCTCACACGATCACCCAGGCCGACGTGGACGCCGGCGTCGTCTCCAACACGGCGACCGCGACGGGCAAGGACCCGAAGGGCAACGACGTCCCGTCCAACCCCTCGGCCACCGACACCCCGGTCGCTCAGGCCCCGGCCCTGAGCTGACCAAGTCGGCGGCGGTCACGGACGTCAACGGCGACGGCAAGACCGATCTCGGCGACACGATCGCGTGGTCGTTCCTGGTCAAGAACACCGGCACCACCACGATCACCAGCCTGGCCGTGACCGACCCGACCGCGGGTGCGGCGACCTGCCCGGTCACGACGCTGAGTCCGGGTGCTTCGACGACGTGCACGGCGGTTGCCCTGCACACGATCACCCAGGCCGACGTCGACGCGGGTGTCGTCAGCAACACGGCGACGGCGCCCGGCAAGGACCCGAAGGGCAACGCCGTCCCGTCCAACCCCTCGTCCACCGACACCCCGGTCGCTCAGGTCCCGGCGCTGACGCTGACCAAGTCGGCGACGGTCACGGACGTCAACGGCGACGGCAAGACCGATCTGGGCGACACGATCGCCTGGTCGTTCCTGGTCCAGAACACCGGCACCACCACCATCACCAACCTGGTGGTCAACGACCCGACCGCCGGCGCGGTCACCTGCCCGGTGACGACGCTGTCGCCCGGAGCGTCGACGACCTGTACGGCGGACTCCGCCTACTCGATCACCCAGGCCGACGTCGACGCCGGGGTGGTCTCGAACACCGCGACCGCCCATGGCACCGACCCCCGCGGCGTCGACGTACCGTCCAACCCGTCCTCGACCAACACGCCGGTCAACCAGGCCGTCGGCCTGAGCCTGCTCAAGTCGGCCGCCGTCACCGACGTGAACAACGACGGCCGGACCGACCTGGGCGACACGATCGAGTGGTCCTTCCTGGTCAAGAACACCGGTACCTCCACGTTGACTAACGTCACTGTCACGGACCCGACCGCAGGAGCGGTCACCTGCCCCGTCACGACCCTGGCGCCGGGCGCTTCGACGACGTGTACGGCGACGTCCCCCTACACGATGACTCAGACCGACGTCGACGCCGCGGTGGTCAACAACACTGCCACCGCGAGCGGGAAGGAGCCGAACGGCTCGAGCGTGCCGTCCAGCCCGTCCTCGACCTCGACGCCGGTCTCTCAGCGACCGATCCTGACGTTGACCAAGACGGCGACGGTGACCGACGTCAACGGCGACGGCAAGACCGACCTGGGGGACACGATCACCTGGGGCTTCACGGTCGAGAACACCGGCACGGTGACGCTGTCGATCATCCTGGTGACCGACCCGACGGCGGGCGGCGTCACCTGTCCGACCACGGTGCTGGCACCGGGGGAGTCGATGATGTGCTCCGCCGCGCCGCACACGATCGACCAGGCCGACGTCGACGCCGGCGTCGTGGCCAACACGGCGATCGCGACGGCGGAGACGCCGACCCATACTCCGGTGCAGTCCAACCCCTCGTCGACGGACACCCCGGTGACCCAGGCGCCGGCCCTGCAGCTGACCAAGTCGGCCGCGGTGACCGACGTGAACGCCGATGGCGCAACGGATCTGGGTGACACGATCGCCTGGTCGTTCCTGGTCAAGAACACCGGCACGACCACGATCACGAACCTGGTGGTCACGGACCCGACGGCCGGTGCCGTGACCTGCCCGGTCACGGCGCTGGCTCCGGGTGCCTCGACGACCTGCACGGCCGACGTGGCGCACACGGTCACCCAGGCCGATGTCGACGCCGGAGTCGTCAGCAACACCGCCACGGCGACCGGCCAGGACCCCAAGGGCAACGCCGTCCCGTCAAACCCCTCTGGCACCGACACACCGGTTGCTCAGGCGCCGGCGCTGCAGCTGACCAAGTCGGCCGCGGTGACCGACGTGAACGGCGACGGCAAGACCGACCTCGGCGACACGATCGCGTGGTCGTTCCTGGTCAAGAACACGGGCACCACCACGATCACCGACCTCGTGGTCAACGACCCGATCGCCGGTGCCGTGACCTGTCCGGTCAGCACTCTGGCTCCTGGTGCTTCGACGACCTGCACGGCGGACGTGGCCCACACGATCACCCAGGCCGACGTGGACGCGGGTGTCGTGAGCAACACCGCGACGGCGAACGGCAAAGACCCGAAGGGCAACGACGTCCCGTCGAACCCCTCCGGCACCGACACCCCGGTCGCGCAGGCGCCGGCCCTGCAGCTGACCAAGTCGGCCGCCGTGACCGACGTCAACGGCGACGGCGAAACGGATCTGGGCGACACGATCGCGTGGTCGTTCCTGGTCAAGAACACCGGCACGACGACGATCACGAACCTGGCCGTGACCGACCCGACGGCCGGCGCCGTGACGTGTCCGGTCACGACTTTGGCTCCGGGCGCGTCCACGACGTGTACGGCGACGCGGCGCACACGATCACCCAGGCCGATGTGGACGCCGGTGTGGTCTCGAACACGGCGACGGCGACGGGCAAGGACCCGAAGGGCAACGACGTCCCGTCGAACCCCTCGGGCACGGACACCCCGGTCGCTCAGGCGCCGGCGCTGCAGCTGACCAAGTCGGCCGCCGTGACCGACGTCAACGGCGACGGCACAGACCGATCTCGGCGACACGATCGCCTGGTCGTTCCTGGTCAAGAACACCGGCACGACCACGATCACCAACCTGGTCGTGACCGACCCGACCGCGGGCGCGGTGACCTGCCCGGTCACGACGTTGGCTCCGGGTGCCTCGACGACCTGCACCGCGGACGTGGCGCACACGATCACCCAGGCCGATGTGGACGCCGGTGTCGTCACCAACACGGCGACCGCCGCGGGTAAGGACCCGAAGGGCAACGACGTCCCGTCGAACCCCTCGTCGCACCGACACCCCGGTCGCCCAGGCGCCGGCGCTGCCGCTGACCAAGTCGGCCGCCGTGACCGACGTGAACGGCGACGGCAAGACCGATCTGGGCGACACGATCGCCTGGTCGTTCCTGGTCAAGAACACCGGCACGACGACGATCACCAACCTGGTCGTGATCGACCCGATCGCCGGCGCGGTGACCTGCCCGGTCACGACGCTGGCTCCCGGTGCCTCGACGACCTGCACGGCGGACGTGGCGCACACGATCACCCAGGCCGATGTCGACGCCGGTGTGGTCTCGAACACGGCGACGGCGAACGGCAAGGACCCGAAGGGCACGGACGTCCCGTCCAACCCGTCGGCCACCGACACCCCGGTCGCTCAGGCCCCGGCGCTGCAGCTGACCAAGTCGGCCGCGGTGACCGACGTCAACGGCGACGGCGAAGACCGATCTCGGCGACACGATCGCCTGGTCGTTCCTGGTCAAGAACACCGGCACGACGACGATCACGAACCTGACCGTGACCGACCCGATCGCGGGTGCGGTGACCTGCCCCGTGACGACCCTGGCTCCGGGCGCCTCGACGACCTGCACGGCCGACGTGGCGCACACGGTCACCCAGGCCGATGTGGACGCCGGAGTCGTCAGCAACACCGCGACCGCCGTGGGTAAGGACCCGAAGGGCAACGACACCCCGTCCAACCCCTCGGGCACGGACACCCCGGTCGCTCAGGCGCCGGCGCTGCAGCTGACCAAGTCGGCCGCGGTCACGGACGTGAACGCCGACGGGAAGACCGACCTGGGCGACACGATCGCCTGGTCGTTCCTGGTCCAGAACACCGGCACGACGACGATCACCAACCTCGTCGTCAACGACCCGACCGCGGGCGCGGTGACCTGCCCGGTCACGACGCTGGCTCCGGGTGCCGCGACGACCTGCACCGCGACTGCGCCGCACACCATCACCCAGGCCGATGTGGACGCCGGAGTCGTCAGCAACACCGCGACCGCCGTCGGTAAGGACCCGAAGGGCAACGACACTCCGTCCAACCCCTCGGGCACCGACACCCCGGTCGCTCAGGCGCCGGCGCTGCAGCTGACCAAGTCGGCCGCGGTGACCGACGTGAACGCCGACGGCGCAACGGATCTGGGCGACACGATCGCCTGGTCGTTCCTGGTCGAGAACACCGGCACGACCACGATCACCGGTCTCATCGTGACCGACCCGACCGCGGGCGCGATGACCTGCCCGGTCACGACCCTGGCTCCGGGTGCCTCGACCACCTGCACCGCGACGTGCGCTGCACACCATCACCCAGGCCGATGTGGATGCCGGTGTGGTCTCGAACGTGGCGACGGCGGCGGGCCAGGACCCGAAGGGCAACGCCGTCCCGTCGAACCCGTCCGGGACCGACACCCCGGTCGCTCAGGCGCCGGCGCTGCAGCTGACCAAGTCGGCCGCGGTGACCGACGTCAACGGCAACGGGAAGACCGACCTGGGCGACACGATCGCCTGGTCGTTCCTGGTCCAGAACACCGGCACGACCACGATCACGAACCTGGTGGTCAGCGACCCGATCGCGGGTGCCGTCACGTGTCCGGTCAGCACTCTGGCTCCGGCCGCCTCCACCACGTGCACGGCGGACGTGGCCCACACGATCACCCAGGCCGATGTCGACGCCGGTGTGGTCTCGAACATGGCGACGGCGGGCGGCAAGGACCCGAAGGGCAGCGACGTCCCGTCCAACCCCTCGTCCACCGACACCCCGGTGGCTCAGGCCCCGGCGCTGACGCTGACCAAGTCGGCGACCGTGACCGACGTCAACGCCGACGGCACAACGGATCTCGGCGACACGATCGCCTGGTCGTTCCTGGTCCAGAACACCGGCACCACGACGATCACCGGCCTGGCCGTGACCGACCCGACGGCGGGCGCGACGACCTGCCCGGTCACGACACTGGCTCCGGGTGCCTCGACCACCTGCACCGCGAACGTGGCCCACACCATCACCCAGGCCGACGTCGACGCCGCAGTCGTCAGCAACACCGCGACGGCAACCGGCAAGGACCCGAAGGGCAACGACACGCCGTCCAACCCCAGCACCACGGACACGCCCGTCGTACAGGCGCCGGCGCTGACGCTCACCAAGTCGGCCACGGTCACGGACGTCGACCACGACGGCACGACCGACCTCGGCGACCGGATCGTCTGGTCGTTCCTGCTGAAGAACACGGGAACGACGACGCTGACCGGGCTCGCGGTCAACGACCCGATCGCCGGTGCTGTCACCTGCCCGGTCACCACGCTGGCGCCTGGGGCCTCGACCACCTGCTCGGCGGCCGCGCACACGATCACCCAGGCCGAAGCCGACGCCGGGTTCGTGGACAACACGGCGACCGCGACGGGCAAGGACCCGCGCGCCACGCACAGTGCCGTCGAACCCGTCCAGCACGCACACGCCGGTGACGGCCACGTCGAGCCTGCACCTGGTCAAGCATGCGTCGCTCGCTGACACCAACGGCGACGGTCACCGCGGCGTGGGCGACGAGATCCGCTGGACCTTCACGCTGACCAACACCGGCACCCGGACGCTGAACACGCTCTCCGTGAGCGACCCGACCGCCGGCGCGGTGACCTGCCCGGCGGGCGCGCTGGCGCCGGGTGCCTCCACGACGTGTACGGCGGACAGCCCGCACCTGGTCACCCAGGCCGACGTCGATGCCGGCGTGGTGTCCAACACGGCGACCGCCGCCGCGGTGGACTCCTCGGCCGCAACGGTCGGGTCGAACCCGAGCTCGACCGACACACCGCTCGAGCAGCGGGTCGGCCTGCGGCTGGTGAAGAAGGGCGTCCCGACCGACGTCAACCACAACCGCAGGATCGACGCCGGCGACACCATCGCGTGGACCTTCACCGTGACCAACACCGGCCTCGTGACGCTGACCAAGGTCGAGGTCACGGACACCAGGGCCGGCCACGTGACCTGCCCGGTGACCACGCTGGCGCCGGGGGAGTCGACGACCTGCACGGCCGACGACGCGTACACGATCACCGCGGCCGACGCGAAGGCCGGCGTCGTCCACAACGTCGCGACCGCCACCGGTGACTGCGGCTGCGCGGCCCACGTCGAGGCCGCCCACGCCGCCGCCATCGTGCCGACGGCCAAGGTCGCGGTCCCGGCCACCGTCGTACCGGGCCTGCCGTTCACCGGTGCCATGGGCGTCGTGTGGTGTGTCCGCGCGGCCATCGCCTTCCTGCTCGCAGGGGCGTTCCTGATGATCGCGACCGGCCGCCGGCGGCGGCGGCAACCGCCCGAGGCCACCGACATCTGATCGGCCGCCGGAGCCTGATCCTCCGGGCCGGGCAGACCGTACTCGTCGCGCCGAACCTGTCGCCGATTTGCCCGCTTCGGTGCAACTCTGCGTCACGCCTGACGCAGAGTTGCACCAATGCGGCTCCCAGCGGGTGAAGCGCGACCTGGGGCTCCGGCCCGACCCGTACCGGAGCACCCGCCAAACGCCGGAGGTCGGTCAACGCACCCACTCGCCGTGAGCGCAATCCATCCGCCCCGAGCGTGCGACTACCCAGAGTGATGACATGGCCTCAAGGCCACCCCCCGTCCTGCCGATCAACAAGTCCGCAGGAGTCCTATGCCCTCTTGCGGCACTACTCGGAGTACCCGCGCCACGAAGCCAGAAGGGCCGAGCCGAAGGTGTTCAGCCAGACGCGCCCCACGGGCGGCCTGCGCAGCCTCGCCGCGCATCGCCGCGCGCTGCGCCGCGTCGTCATGGCGGTCGTCGTGGTCCTGGTCGCGGTGGTGGGTCTGCCGCTGGGTTCGGCCACGGCCTACCAGGTCGCGACGTCGGTCACCCAGGCCGGTCAGGTGGTCACCGGCAACACGCCGTCCGGCTGGACCTGGAAGGTCACCCCGACCGGGCAGAACACCGTCCTGGACACCACCAGCTCGCCGGGCACGTACGCCGCGACGTCGGCCATGTTCACGCCTGCGGTCGCCACGACCGCGCCGATGGACCGGCTCTCGACCGCGCTGGGCGCCTGCCCCGGCGTCGGCGCGTGCAGCGGGCTCGGAACGATCAAGATCGACTTCAGCCAGCCGGTGAAGAACCCGGTCCTGCACCTGATGGGCATCGGCGCGCAGGCGTCCAACGGCGGCAACGGCAGCATCTTCCACGTCATCCAGACCCTGTCGGCCAGCACGCCGAGCGGCGCGACGCTCGGGCCGGCCAGTGCCGGTGCGTCCAACCTGACGGTCACCGGCGGGACGGTCATCGACACCACCAACCCGTTGGCCAGCACCTCCTGCGGCACCAAGACGACCGGCGCGACCGCCCTGTCCGATTGCGGCAGCGTCCCGGTGGTCGGCACCGTCACCTCGATCACCCTGACCACCACGGCCTCGGCCCAGAAGTACGCCGGCAACGGCACCGCCAGCTCGACCGCGGCCGACGCGTGGGGCCTCCTGGTCACCGCGCCCGAGGACTTCGGCGACGCACCGGCGTCGTACGACGCGGCCGGGGCTGCCTCCAACGTCGTGGGCGACCTGACCCTCGGGCCCGTCCGTCGACGAGGACAACGCGGCCGTGCCCGACGCGACCACCAGCCCGAACGCCGTGACGTCCGGCAGCAGCGCCAACGGCACCAACGGCGACGGGACCGATGAGGACGCGATCTCCACCTGGCCCCAGCTGACCACCGCCGACATCGGCTCGACCTACTCGCTCACGGTCCCGGTCAGCGGCGCCTCGAAGGCGGGACAGGTCTGCGGCTGGATCGACTTCAACCGCAACGGAACCTTCGACACCGGTGAGCGGGCCTGCGGGACGGTCGCGGCTGGCGCGACCTCCGTCCCCCTGAGCTGGACCGTACCGACGACCAGTGCCGGGATGACGTACGCGCGGCTGCGCGCGTCGTACGGCGCCGCCACCATGCTGCCGACCGGCCCCTTGGACTCCGGGGAGACCGAGGACTACAGCGTCGCGATCCTGCCGACGGTCAAGGTCGTCAAGGTCCTCGCCACCGGGTCGACCGGCACCGTTCGACCTCAAGGTCAACGGCACGACCCTGGCGACCGGGGTCGGCAACGGCGGCACGACCGGCACCAAGACGGTCTTCGACACCAGCGCGTACGGCGCCCCGGACGTCACGGTCGCGCAAAGCGTTGCCACGACAGCGGTTCCGCTCACCGTCTCAGAGTCCAACTCGGCCGGCAACACCCGCGGGTACACCACGACGTACACCTGCGTGAACGGCGCGGGAACGACCGTGGCGAGCGGGTCGACGACGAGTGCCGGCGTGACGATCCCGGCGTCGACCGGCACCAACGGCAACCTGCAGAACATCACCTGCACCTTCACCAACACCCAGGTCCCGTCGCTGTCCCTCGTGAAGTCGGTGACGTCGGTCACTGACGTCAACGGCAACGGGAAGCGAGACGCAGGCGACCGGATCAACTACAGCTTCCTCGTCACCAACACCGGAGGGTCGGCCCTGACCGCGGTCGGCGTGACCGACCCGAAGGTCAGTGGCATCAGCTGCCCAGGAACCACGCTCGCCCTCGGAGCGAGCCTGACCTGCACCGCGACCTACGCGATCACCCAGGCGGACACCGACACCGGCTCGGTGCCGAACACGGCGACGGCGTCCGGCACCTCCGGCGCCACTGTCGTCACCGCCACGTCGTCGGTCACCACGACCATCCCGCCGAGCCCGGCACTCGCCCTGCAGAAGACGGTCGCCTCCGTCGTCGACACCAACGGCGACGGCGTCCGCGATGCCGGCGACCGGATCAGCTGGACGTTCACCGTCACCAACACCGGCACGGTCACCGTCACGACGGTCGCCGTCACCGACCCGAAGGCCGGCTCGATCACCTGTCCGGCGACGACTCTGGCGCCCGGAGCATCGACGACGTGTACGGCGGCGGCCTACACGATCACCCAGGCCGAGGGCGACGCGGCCGGTCGTGACCAACACCGCCACGGCGACGGGCAAGACCCCGGCGGCGGCGACGGTCACCTCCAACACCTCGTCGACCTCGACGGCCCTGGTCGCCAAGCCGCGCCGCTCACCCTCACCAAGTCGGCCGCGGTGACCGACGTCAACGGCGACGGCAAGACCGACCTGGGCGACACGATCCAGTGGTCGTTCCTGGTCAAGAACACCGGCAACGTCACGCTCACACCCGGTCGCGGTCGACCGACGCCAAGGCCGGCGCGGTCACCTGCCCCGTCACCACCCTCGCCCCGGGCGTCTCCACCACCTGCACGCGCGACGACGGCGTACACGATCACGCAGGCCGACGTCGACGCCGGCTCGGTCGCCAACACCGCGACCGCCAGCGGCACCCCGCCCAGTGGCGCGACCGTCACCTCGGCCCCCTCCTCGACCGACCACGCCGGTCGTACCAGACCTCGGCCCTCCAGCTGACCAAGACGGCAGCCGTCGACCGACGTCAACGGCGATGGTCTGACCGACCTCGGCGACAAGGTCCAGTGGTCGTTCCTGGTCAAGAACACCGGCACGACGACCGTCACCACGGTCGCGATCAACGACCCGGTCGCGGGTGCGGTCACCTGCCCGGCCACGACGCTCGCGCCAGGCGTGTCGACGACGTGCACCGCGACGACGCCGCGGACGATCACCCAGGCCGACGTCGATGCGGGCGTCGTGAACAACACGGCGCACCGCGACCGGCAAGAACCCGTCGGGCGCCACCGTCACCTCCAACTCCTCGTCGACGTCGACCGCAGTCGCGCAGAGCACCAAGCTGGCCCTGGTCAAGAGCGCCGCGGTGACCGACGTGAACGCCGACGGCAAGACCGACCTCGGCGACAAGATCGGCTGGACCTTCCTGGTCACCAACACGGGCACCGTGACCGTCACCGACGCTGGCGATCAGCGACAGCAAGGCAGGGGCCGTGTCATGCCCGGTCACCATCCTGGCGCCCGGCGCCCAGACCACCTGCACCGCAACGACTCCGTACGTCATCACCCAGGCCGACGTGGACGCCGGCGTCGTGAACAACACCGCGACGGCGAGCGGCCAAGAACCCCGGTGGCGGCACCGTCACGTCGGCGCCCTCGTCGACGTCGACCCCCGTCAGCCAGACATCCACCCTCCAGGTGACGAAGTCGGCGGCCGTCACGGACGTCAACGCCGACGGCAAGACCGATCTCGGCGACAAGATCCAGTGGTCCTTCCTGGTCAAGAACACCGGGACGACGACTCTCACCACCGTGGCCATCGCCGACGTCAAGGCCGGCGCGAGCACCTGCGGAGCGACCACGCTGGCGCCGGGCGCCTCGACGACCTGCACCGCGACCGCGACGTACGCGATCTCGCAGGCCGACGTGGACGCCGGCGTCGTCAACAACACGGCCACGGCGAGCGCGAAGAGCCCGAGCGGTACGACGGTGACGTCGGCACCCTCGTCGACCTCGACCGCCGTCGTCCAGACCGCCGGGCTGCTACTGACCAAGTCAGCGGCCGTGACCGACGTCAACGGCAACGGCAAGACCGACCTCGGCGACAAGATCCAGTGGTCGTTCCTGGTCAAGAACACCGGGACGACCACGATCACGACGGCGGCCATCGCTGACGCCAAGGCCGGCGCCACGACCTGTCCCGTCACGACCCTGGCGCCCGGCGCCTCAACCACCTGCACGGCGACCACGCCGCACACCGTCGTCCAGGCCGAGGTGGACGCGGGGGTCGTGTCCAACACGGCGACGGCCTCCGGCAAGAGCCCGGCGGGCGCGGCCGTCACGTCCAACGCCTCCCAGACCGACACCCCCATCAACCAGGCTCCGGCTCTGCAGCTGACCAAGTCGGCCGCCGTGACCGACGTCGACGGCGACGGCAAGACCGATCTCGGCGACAAGATCCAGTGGTCCTTCCTGGTCAAGAACACCGGGACGGTCACGCTGACCGGGCTCGTGGTCACGGACCCCAAGGTCGCAGCGACGAGCTGCCCGGCGACCACGCTGGTGCCCGGCGCCTCGACCACCTGCGCGGCTACGACGGCCTACCCGATCAGCCAGGCCGACGTGGATGCAGGCGTCGTCAACAACACCGCGACCTCGAGCGCCAAGAACCCCTCCGGGGTCACGGTCGCGTCGAACAGCTCGTCGACGTCCACCGTCGTGGTGCAGACGGCGGCCCTGCTGTTGACCAAGACAGCGGGCGTCACCGACGTGAACGGGGACGGCAGGACCGACCTCGGCGACCGGATCACCTGGTCGTTCGCGGTGAGGAACACCGGCACGACGACGGTGTCGACCGTGGCGATCAACGACGCGACCGCAGGTCCCGCGAGCTGTCTCGCCACCACGCTCGCGCCCGGCGCGTCGACGACCTGCACCTCGGCCGCCCACGTCATCACGCAGGCCGAGGTCGACAGCGGCGTCGTCAGCAACACGGCGAACGCCACAGGCCGGACCCCCGCGAATGCCACCGTGACGTCGAACACCTCGCAGACGGACACACCCATCGCGCAGACCGGCGCACTCCAGCTGACCAAGTCGGCGGCCGTCACCGATGTCGACGGCGACGGCGCCACCGACCTCGGCGACCGGGTCACCTGGTCGTTCCTGCTCAGGAACACCGGCACGACGTCGCTCACGACGGCCGCCGTGAACGACCCGACGGCCGGTGCCGTGACCTGCCCGCCGGCGACGCTCGCCCCGAACGCCACGACCACCTGCACCGCCGCGGCCGCCCACACGATCGTCCAGGCCGACGTCGACGCGGGCGTCGTCTCCAACACCGCGACCGCGACGGCGAAGGGCCCGTCCGGGGCGACGGTCACGTCCAACTCCTCGCACACGGACACCCCGGTCACCCGCTCCTCGACCCTGAAGCTGGTCAAGCGGGCCACGGTCACGGATGTCAACGGCGACAGCAAGATCGACCTGGGTGACACGGTCGCCTGGACCTTCCAGCTCACCAACGCCGGGACGACGACTCTGACCGGCGCCGCCGTGCTCGACCCCACCGCCGGGAGCGTGACCTGCCCGCTGACCACCCTGACCCCGGGCGCGACCACGACCTGCACGGCCACGACGCCGCACCCGATCACCCAGGCCGAGGTGGACGCCGGCACCGTCAACAACACCGCGACCGCGACTGCCATCGACTCGGGTGGCGCCACCGTGACCTCGGCCCCCTCGTCGACGACGACACCGGTCGCGCAGAGCACCGCGCTGCAGCTGACCAAGTCAGCGGCCGTGACCGACGCCAACGGCAACGGCAAGACCGATCTCGGCGACCAGATCCAGTGGTCGTTCCTGCTCAAGAACACCGGCACGACGACGGTGACGACGACGGGGGTCACTGACGCCAAGGCCGGCGCGGTCAGCTGTCCGGTGACCACCCTCGCACCGGGGGCCCAGACCACCTGCACGTCGACGGCGTACACGGTGACCCAGCCCGACGTCGACGCCGGTCACGTCGACAACACCGCGACGGCGACGGCGAAGAGCCCCGCCGGCGTCACCGTGACGTCCAACCCCTCGTCCACGACGACGCCGGTCGCCTCCTCTTCCGCACTGCAGCTGACCAAGTCGGCGGCGGTGACCGACGTGAACGCGAACGGCAGGACCGACCTGGGAGACAAGATCACCTGGTCGTTCCTGGTCAAGAACACCGGCACCGCGACGATCACCGGCGTCGTCGTCAACGACCCGAGCGCCGCCTCGGTGAGCTGCCCGGCGACGCCCCTCGCGCCCGGTGCCTCCACCACCTGCACGGCCACCGCGCACTCGGTCACGCAGTCCGACGTCGACACCGGCTTCGTGACCAACACGGCCACGGCCGCCGGCACGAGCCCCGGCGGCGCGGCGATCACGTCCAACCCCTCGACCACCGACACCCCAGTTGCCCAGGCGCCGGCCCTGCAGCTGACCAAGTCGGCGGCCGTGACCGACGTCGACGGCGACGGCAAGACCGATCTCGGCGACACCATCGCCTGGAGCTTCCTGATCCGGAACACCGGCACCACGACGCTCACCTCGATCGCCGTCAACGACCCGAAGGCTCCGAGCGTCAACTGCGCCGGAACCCCGCTGGTACCCGGCGGCTCCACCACCTGCACGGCCGCGGCGGCGTACCCGATCACCCAGGCCGACGTCGACGCCGGCGTCGTCACCAACACGGCCACGGCCACCGCGCGGGGCCCGGGCGGCGCGACCGTGACCTCGAACCCCTCGTCGACCTCGACTCCCGTGGCGTCCGCGAACTCGTTGCTGCTGACCAAGTCCGCAGTGACGACCGATGTCGACGGCGACTTCGTGGTCGACCGGGGCGACCGGATCCAATGGTCGTTCCTGGTCAAGAACACGGGTACGGCGACCGTCGGCACCCTGGCGATCGCCGACCCGGTCGCCGGTGCGGTGACCTGCCCGGTCACGACCCTGACCCCCGGAGCGTCCACCACCTGTACGGCGACCGTGGCGCACGTCATCACCCAGGCTGACGTCGACGCCGGGGTCGTCAACAACACGGCGACGGCGTCGGCCAAGAGTCCGGGCGGGGCGACGGTCACCTCCAACCCCTCCTCGACCTCGACCGCGGTCGTCCAGACCACAGGCCTGTCACTGACCAAGTCGGCGGCCGTCAGTGACGCGAACGGCAACGGCCGCAACGATCTCGGCGATGTCGTGACCTGGTCCTTCCTGGTCCGGAACACCGGCACCGTCACCGCGTCCTCGGTCGCGGTCACGGACGCCAGGGCCGGCACCGTGACGTGTCCCGTCACGACGCTGGCTCCGGGCGCCTCGACGACCTGCAGCGCCGGCGGCCACGCGATCACTCAGGCCGACGTCGACGCCGGCGTCGTGTCAAACACCGCCACCGCGGCAGGGAAGGCGCCCAGCGGTGCCGCCATCACCGCGGCGCCGTCGTCGACCGACACGCCCGTCGCCCAGTCGGCCGCGCTCGCCCTCATCAAGTCGGCCTCGCTGACCGACGTGAACGGCGACGGCCAGATCGCGCTCGGCGACCGGATCGCCTGGTCGTTCCTGGTGAAGAACAGCGGCACGGTCACGGTCACCGGCGTTGCGGTGAACGACGCGACGGCGGGCGCGGTCAGCTGCCCGGTGACCACCCTGGCGCCCGGAGCGTCCACGACCTGCTCGGCGACGGCGGCCCACACGGTCACCCAGGCCGACGTCGATGCGGGTGACGTGTCGAACACGGCCAGCGCCACGGGCAAGGACCCCAAGAACGTCACCGTGACGTCGAACCCGTCGTCGACCGACACGACGATCCCGCAGTCCGTGACCCTCACCCTGGTGAAGTCGGCCGCCGTGACCGACGTCAACGGCGACGGCAGGACAGCGCTCGGCGACCGGATCGCCTGGTCCTTCCTGGTCAAGAACTCCGGCACCACGACCCTGACGTCGGTCGCGGTCAGCGATGCCACGGCCGGTGCGGTCAGCTGCCCGTCGACCACCCTCGCCCCAGGTGTGTCGATGACCTGTACGGCCACGACGTCCCACTCGGTGACGCAGGCCGACGTCGATGCCGGTGTCGTGACCAACACGGCCACCGTCTCGGCCAAGGACTCGCACGGTGCGACGGTGACGTCGGCGCCGTCGTCGACCACGACCCCCATCGCCCAGACGTCGTCGATGACACTGACCAAGTCCGCGGCGGTCAACGACCTCAACGGCGACTTCAAGATCGACCTCGGCGACCGGATCACCTGGACCCTGCTGGTCAAGAACACGGGTACGACGACGATCAACACCCTCGTCGTCAACGACCCGGTCGCCGGTGCGGTCTCCTGCCCGGTCGGGACGCTGGCCCCGAACGCCACCACGACCTGCACCGTGCCGACCCATCTGATCACCCAGGCCGACGTCGACGCGGGCGTCGTGTCGAACACCGGTACGGCGTCCGCGAAGACGCCGCAGGGCAACCCGATCACTGCGCCGCCCTCGACCACCGACACCCCGGTGGTCCAGAACGCAGGCCTCACCCTGGCCAAGTCGGCCGCCCCCAATGACGTCAACGGCGACGCGAAGACCGACCTGGGCGACCGGATCCAGTGGTCGTTCCTGGTGACCAACAACGGCACGACCACGGTCACGTCGGTGGCCATCAACGACCCCAAGGCCGGCGCGACCACCTGCCCCGCGACCACCCTCGCGCCCGGCGCCTCGACCACCTGCACCGCAACGACCAGCTACGTGATCACGCAGGCCGACGTGGACGCCGGGGTGGTGAGCAACACCGCGACCGCCAGCGCCAAGGACCCCTCGAGCTCCACGGTGACGTCGAACGCCTCCTCCACCTCCACGCCGGTCGTCCAGGCGTCCGGACTGCAGCTGACCAAGTCCGCGGTCGTGACCGACCTCGACGCCGACGGGAAGACCGACCTGGGCGACCGGATCGTCTGGTCGTTCCTGGTCAAGAACACCGGCACGACGACCATCACGTCGGTCGCGGTGAACGACGCCACCTCGGGTGCCGTCTCGTGCCCGGCCACGACGCTGGCGCCCAACGCGTCGACGACCTGCACCTCCGCCGCCCACCCGGTCACCCAGGCGGACGTCGACGCGGGCGTCGTCTCCAACACCGCCACCGCCACCGGGGTCAAGCCCGGCGGGGGCACCGCGACCTCCAACCCGTCGTCCACCGACACGGCCGTCGCGCAGACGGCGGCGCTGCTGCTGACCAAGTCCGCGACCGTGACCGACGTCAACGGCGACGCGAAGACCGACCTGGGTGACCGGATCGCCTGGTCGTTCCTGGTGAAGGACACCGGCACCACGACGGTGACGTCGGTGGCCGTCAACGACCCCAAGGCCGGTGCCGTCAGCTGCCCGGCGACGACCCTCGCGCCCGGTGCGTCCACGACGTGCACGGCCGCGGCGTACACGATCACGCAGCCGGACGTCGACGCGGGTCACGTCGCGAACACCGCAACGGCGACCGCGAAGGACAGCAAGGGCAACCCGATCAGCTCGCCGCCGTCCTCGACCGACACCCCGGTCGCGCAGAGCCCGGGCCTGTCGCTGGTGAAGTCGGCGGCGACGCATGACGTCGACGGCGACTTCAAGGTCGACCTCGGCGACACGATCACCTGGTCGTTCCTGGTCCAGAACACGGGCACGACCACGGTCGGCTCGGTCGCGATCGCGGATGCCACCGCCGGCCCGGTGACCTGCCTGGCGACGACTCTCACCCCGGGCGCCACCACGACCTGCACCTCGACGGCACACCCGATCACCCAGGCCGACGTCGACGCGGGCGTCGTCTCGAACACGGCGACGGCAACCGGCACGGCACCCGGCGGCAGCCCAGTCACCTCGCCGCCGTCCTCGACCGACACGACGATCGCGCAGGCCCCGGCGCTGAGCCTGGTCAAGTCGGCCGCGGTGACCGACGGGAACGCCGACGGCAAGACCGACCTCGGCGACATCATCTCGTGGTCGTTCCTGGTCAAGAACGTTGGTACGACGACACTCTCGGCCGTCGCCGTCAACGACCCGAAGGCCGGGCCGGTCTCCTGCCCGGCCAGCGCGCTCGCCCCCGGGGTCTCGACCATGTGCACCGCGACGCCGTACCCGATCGCCCAGGCCGACGTCGACGCGGCGCATGTGGCCAACACGGCGACGGCCGCAGCGCGAACGCCGGGCGGGAGCACGCTGACGTCCGCACCGTCGTCGACGGACACGCCGGTGGCCCAGAGCAGCAGCCTCGCCGTCACGAAGTCAGCCGTCGTGACCGATGTCAACGCCGACACCAGGACCGACCTGGGTGACACCGTCGCCTGGTCGTTCCTGGTCCAGAACACCGGCAGCACCACCGTCACCGCCGTCGCCGTCAGCGACCCGACGGCCGGAGCGGTCAGCTGCCCGGTGACCACGCTCGCCCCCGGCGGAACGACCACCTGCACCGCGGCCTCGGTGCACGCGGTCACCCAGGCCGACGTCGATGCCGGCGTCGTCTCGAACACCGCGACGGCGTCCGGCCGGGACCCGAGGGCCGTCACAGTGACCTCGCCGCCGTCGTCCACGGACACCCCTGTCGCGCAGGCACCGGCCTTGAGCCTGGTCAAGTCGGCCGCCGTGACCGACGGGAACCACGACGCCAAGACCGACCTGGGCGACACCATCGCCTGGTCGTTCCTGGTCACGAACACCGGTACGACGACGATCACGGCAGTGGCGGTCGGTGACCCGCTGGCCGGCCCCATCTCCTGTCCCGCAACGACTCTGGCGCCGGGCGCGTCGACGACGTGTACGTCGGCGGCGTACTCGATCACGCAGCCGGACGTGGACGCGGGCCATGTCGACAACACCGCGACGGCGTCCGCGCGCTCGCCTCAGGGCACCGCCCTGGCGTCCAACCCGTCGTCGACGTCCACACCGGTCACCCAGCTGCCGAACCCGTTCCTGACCAAGTCCGCAGCCGTCACCGACGTGGACGGCGACGGCCGGACCGACCTCGGTGACGTCATCGACTGGTCGTTCCTGGTGCAGAACACCGGCAACGTCACGCTGGACAGCATCCAGGTGACCGACCCGACCGCGGGCGTGGTCAGCTGCCCGACGACCGACCTGACACCGGGCCAGACGACGACCTGCACGGCGGCACCGCACCGGATCGGCCAGGCCGACGTCGACGCGGGCGTCGTCGACAACACCGCCGTGGCCTCCGGGCACTCGTCGGCTGCCGGGACGACGATCTCCAACGAGTCCTCGACCGACACTCCGGTGACCCAGCTGACCTCGCTGTCGATGGCCAAGTCGGCCACCGTCGCCGATGTCGACGCCGACGGCCGCACGGACCTGGGCGACACCATCACCTGGTCGTTCCTGGTGACGAACACCGGCACGACGACGATCTCGTCCGTGGCGATCGCCGATCCCAAGGCCGGCCCGGTCAGCTGCCCGGTCACGTCCCTGGCGCCGGGCGGGTCGACCACGTGCGTGGCCTCCACGCCCTACTCGATCAACCAGGCCGACGTGGACGCGGCCCACGTCGCCAACACGGCGACCGCAACCGCTCAGGACCCCAGCGGGGGCTCGCACGCGTCCGCCCCGTCGGCGACCGACACGCCCGTGGTGCAGTCGGCGGCGCTGGTGCTGACCAAGTCGGCCGCCGTGACCGACGTGGACGTCGACGGCGCAACGGATCTCGGCGACCGGATCGTCTGGTCGTTCCAGCTCCGCAACGCCGGGACGACCACCCTGACCGGCCTGGCGGTGACCGACCCGACCGCCGGGGCGGTGAGCTGCCCGGTGTCCACGCTCCCGGTCGGTGCCACCGCGACCTGCACGGCGACGACAGCGCACGTGGTCGGCCAGGCCGACGTCGACGCGGGGGTCGTGTCCAACACCGCGACGGCGCTCGCGACGAGGCCGGGCGGCGGTGCGGTGCCGTCCGCCCCGAGCTCGACCGACACCGCGGTCGATCAGGTGCCCGGACTGCACCTGACCAAGTCCGCCATCGCATCCGACGTCGACGGTGACGGCCAGACCGACCTCGGCGACCGGATCACCTGGACCTTCCTGGTCTCGAACTCCGGCACCGTGACGGTTCACTCGGTCGCCGTGGTCGACCCCGTCGCCGGCGCCGTGAGCTGCCCCGCCCCCGCCCTGGCCCCTGGCGCCTCCGCGACCTGCCTGGCCGCTGACCACACCGTCAACCAGGCCGACGTCGACGCCGGTGTCGTCCTCAACACGGCCACGGCCGACGCCCTGACGTCCGTTGGCGCGACCGCGACCTCCAACCCGTCCTCGACCGCGACCCCGGTCCGCCAGGCCCCCGCCGTCAAGGTCACGAAGTCGGCGACGGTCACGGACGTCGACGGCGACGGCCAGACCGACCTGGGCGACACCATCGGCTGGTCGTTCCTCGTCGCCAACGCGGGCACGACGACCCTCACCGCAGTGGTCGTCACCGACCCGGTGGCAGGCGCTGTGACCTGCCCCGCAACGACTCTGGCGCCCGGTGCGAGCACTGCCTGTACGGCGTCGGCCCACGCGGTGAGCCAGGCCGATGTCGACGCGGGGGTCGTCTCCAACACGGCGACCGCCGCCGCCACGGCACCGGGGGGCTCGACGGTGACCTCACCGCCCTCGTCCACCGACACGGCCGTGCACCAGTCGTCCTCTCTCGCCCTGACCAAGTCGGCCGCCGTCACGGACGTCGACGCCGACGGCCGCACGGACCTCGGCGACCGGGTCACCTGGTCCTTCCTCGTCACGAACACGGGCACGACGACGCTGACCACCGTCGGCGTCGACGACCCGACGGCCGGCGCGGTCAGCTGCCCCGCGACGACACTGGCGCGCGGGACGTCCGTGACGTGCACCTCCACGACGTACGTCGTGACCCAGGCCGACGTCGACGACGGCGTCATCTCCAACACCGCCACGGCGGACGCGGCGGCCCCGGGCGGCTCCACGGTCATCTCCAACGTCTCGAGCACCGACACTCCGGTGACCCAGGCGCCCGCCCTGTCGATCACCAAGGCGGCGGCGGTCGACGACATGAACGGCGATCACCACACGGACCTCGGCGACACGATCGGATGGACGTTCGTCCTCACCAACACGGGGACGACGACGCTGCACGCGCTCGCGGTGAACGACCCCAAGGCCGGCGCAGTCTCCTGCCCCGCAACGATGCTGGCCCCCGGCGCCGCGACGACGTGCGTCGCGACGGTGGCCTATCCGATCAGCCAGAGCGACGTCGACGCGGGCGACGTGAGCAACACCGCGACCGCCTTCGCGAGCGACGCCTCCGGTGTCGCCGTCCTGGCCCCGCCGTCCTCGACCGACACCGCCGTGGACCAGGCGCCCGCGCTCAGCCTCACCAAGGCCGCCACCGTGACCGACGTCGACACCGACGGCCGTACCGGCCTGGGCGACACCGTCTCCTGGTCGTTCCTCGTCAGCAACAGCGGCACGACCACGGTGTCGGGCCTGCTCGTTAACGACCCCACCGCCGGCCCCGTCGACTGCCCGGTGACCGTCCTGGCGCCCGGAGCCGCGACCACGTGCACCGCCACGACGGCGTACGCCATCACGCAGGCGGACGTCGACGCGGGCGTGGTCGCGAACACGGCCTCGGCGGCCGGGACCGACCCGCTGGGTGACCCGGTCGTCTCTCCGGACTCCTCGACGGCCACCGCCGTCTGGCAGGGTCCGGCCCTCACGCTCGTGAAGTCGGCCGCGGTGGTGGACGTGGACTCCGACGGCCGCACCGACCTCGGTGACACGGTCTCCTGGTCGTTCCTCGTCACCGACACCGGCAACACGACGGTCGCCACGGTCGGTGTCGTCGACCCGACCGCGGGCGCCGTGAGCTGCCCGGTCACGTCACTCGCGCCCGGCGCCTCGGCCACCTGCAGCTCGGCGGCGCACGCGATCACCCAGGCCGACGTCGACGCCGGCACGGTCTCCAACACCGCCACGGCTCGTGGCCGCACCGCCCTCGGAGCGGCGGTCGTCTCGGGCCCGTCATCGACGGACACCCCGGTCGCCCAGGCGGCCGCCCTGACGGCGACCAAGGTGGCGACGGTCGGCGACGTGGACGGGGACGGCCAGACCGGCCTCGGCGACACGATCACCTGGTCCGTCAGCGTGGTGAACAGCGGCACCGTCTCGGTCTCGGCGCTGGCGATCACCGACCCGAAGTCCGGCCCGATGACCTGTGCCGCAACGACATTGGCTCCAGGTGCCGCGACCGTCTGCACCGCCGACGCGGCGTACACGATCACCCAGCCCGACGTCGACGCGGGGACGGTCGACAACACGGCCACCGCCACGGCGAACGACCCGGCCGGCGTGCCGGTGACGTCGCCTCCTACGTCGGTCTCGACCCCGGTCGCGGCGACCTCGTCGCTGCGCCTGACCAAGCGGGCCGTGCCGACGGACGTCGACCTGGACGGCCTGATCGACGCCGGCGACGCCATCGCCTGGTCGTTCAAGGTGCGCAACACCGGCTCGACGACCCTGCATGGCCTCGCCGTCAGCGACCCGGTCGCCGGCCCGGTCACCTGCCCCGTGACGACGCTGGCGCCGGGCGACCTGACCGTCTGCACCGCCGACCGCACTCGGACCATCACCCAGGCCGACGTCGACACCGGTGACGTCCTGAACACCGCGACCGCGGCGGCGCTCGACCCGTCCGACGTCACCACGACCTCGGCGCCCTCGTCGACCGACACCCCGCTGACCCAGCTCGCGGCCCTGCGGCTGGTCAAGCACGGCACCCCGACCGACCTCAACCACAACGGCATCATCGACGCCGGGGACACCATCCTGTGGACCTTCTCGGTGACCAACACCGGGAGCATCACCCTGCAGGGCGTCACGGTGACCGACACCCGGGCCGGGCAGGTCACCTGCGGCAAGACGACCCTGGTGCCCGGCGAGTCGACCCGCTGCACGTCCACCAAGGCGTACGTCATCAGCACCGCCGACGCGAAGGCCGGCGCGGTCCATAACGTGGCCACGGCCACGGGATCCTGTGGCTGCAAGGCCGAGGTCAAGGCGGTCAAGGCCGCGGCGGTCGTCGCCACCAAGCGGGCGGCGTCCGACCCGCCGAGCAGCCACCCGGCCCACCCTGGCAGCGACCCGTCGCCCATCGTGCCCGGGCTGCCCTACACCGGAGCGATGGGCATCACCTGGGCGATCCGTGGTGGTCTGATGGCATTGACGATCGGGGCATTCCTCCTGATCGTGACGCGCCGTCGGCGCGAGGACGACGGGGACGAACCGGTCTGCGTGTGACGATGGGCTGATGCACACCGCACGTGACGTACGCCGCCCCGCCCGCCTGCGACGAGGGACGGGAGCGGCCCTCGCGGCCTCGCTCCTGGCGCTCGGCGCCGTGTCTGCGTGCACCGGCAGCTCCGGCGGCTCGACCGCCTCCGGCGGTGCGTCGTCACCCAGCACGACGGGGGCAGCGGTCGCCCCCGTGCCGTCGGCGTCGGCGATCAAGAACCAGCCGGCCGCGCGCAAGGACGTCACCAGCGCCGGCTGCGTCGCCACCACCAGCGGGTGGAAGGCGTCCGGCTCCGTCGCCAACCCGGGCGCGAAGAGCGCGACGTACACGATCGTCGTGAGCTTCACGACGAAGCAGTCGACCGTCCTGGCCCGCGGCTCGACCGTCGTGACGGTCAAGGGCGGCGCCACCAAGAAGTGGACGGCGCAGGCGAGCTTCGCCAAGACCAAGAACGTCCAGTGCGTCCTGCGCGGCGTCGCGAAGAGCTGACCGGCGTACGGGACGCAGGCGCTGGCCCGCTGATCGAGCCGGCCGGGCCGCGGGCGTCAACGCCAGAACTCGGTGTAGCGCTCCGCGAGGCCCCGGCCCTGGTCGTAACCGCCGCGCGCGGCCTGCTGACGCGTCGCCGGGTCCGAGGCATTGACGTTGAAGACGTCACCGGCCCCGCTGTCCGGGAAGACGGCCTCGACCCGGCTGCCCCCGGCCCGCAGCTCGTCGACCTGGGCGGCGAGCTGCATGCCCCAGTGCAGCGGGTGCCGTGATCTCCCGCCGAAGGGCGAGAGCACCAGCACTCGCGCGAATCCCGTTGCCAGGTCGGCGTTCTCGTTGCGTCGGTAGCCGCCGTTGATGTAGCGGTGGTCGCCGATCCGATAGGAGCCGCCGAAGCCGTTGCTGGTGCTGGCGGCGACGGCGTCGACCAGATCGACCCCGCTGTGGCGGTCGAACACGACCGGCTCCCCGGTCTGCGCATCGACGGCGGGGATCAGCACCGGCTGGCGCGGCCAGTGCTGGCTGGGGAGCCGGGCCGCGACGACGTCGCGCCAGCCCGTCCCCTCGGAGCTGTTGGCAGCATCGCGTTCGAGCGCCGCGGCGCCCATCCTGCGGCGCATGTCGGACGCATCCTCGGCCGCGTTGATGATGCCGCTCGACCAGTCCAGGTAGCTCGCCGCCGACAGGGTGGGAGCGCGTCCCGTGTCCGGTCCGGCGTGGCCGGCGCGAGGCCGGGGCACCTCGCCGAGGACGGCGGCGTACAGCTCGGGAGGGCGCATCGCGCTGGTGATCTGCGCCGCCACGGTCGAGCCGGCCGAGGTGCCGATGATCAGGTCGGCGGCGGTGAGATCGACCCCGGCGACGAAGAGGCCGGCGACGAGCCCGAGCTCCCAGGCATTGCCGGCGGCGCCGGCACCGGCGAGCACCAGGGCCCGAGTCGTTGCGTTGCCAGGGGTCGTGCCACCGACGTGAGGGGTGGTGGGAGGTGTCAGGTTCATGGGAGTCGCCTCTCGAGAGGGCCAGTCAGGCGCTCCCGGTCGGCGACCACCTCAGCTGAGAGGTCGTGGGCCGCAGGGAGCACCCGTCACGGATACTGCGTCCACGGGTGTCACCTCCTGCAGCTGGACCACGATCGGGCGGAACGCTAGCAGGCTGGGGGGCCGGAGCTGCCGTGCCGCCGGATGTCGAGGCGGGTGCCTCGGCTACGACCCCCTCGGCACGCGGTTCTCCCGCTGGCGCACACCTACAGACAGGACGATCACGTGAAGATGAAGTTGGAACTGGTCCCGATCCCGGTCTCGGACGTGGACCGGGCGATCGCCTTCTACGCCGACAAGCTGGGGTTCACCAAGGACGTCGACGTGCAGCCCGGCGAGGGCGTCCGGATCGTCCAGCTGACACCGGAGGGCTCGGGCTGCTCGGTCGGGTTCGGCACCGGGCTGGACGTGTACGCCGGTGAGCCCGGGAGTGCCAGGGGTCTGCACCTGGTGGTGGAGGACATCACCGAGGCGCGGGCCGAGCTGGTCGGCCGCGGGGTGGAGGTCGGCGAGATCCACGACTTCGGCGGCGGCGTCAGGGGAGCGAACTTCGCCGACCCCGACGGCAACACCTTCGAGCTCCAGGAGATGGCCTGGCGTCAGGGCGCGACGTACTAGGTCCTGCCGCAGGGCCCACCCGGGCCCCAGGGCAGCTCAGGTGGGTACAGCAGCACGCTGGCGGAGGATAGGGGATTTGAACCCCTGAGGGTGTTAACCCAACACGATTTCCAATCGTGCGCCCTAGGCCACTAGGCGAATCCTCCGCCGCCGAGGGTACCCGAGCGCGGGCGCCGGCCCGTCCGCTCTGCCGGTACCCTGGACAGCAGACCCCTCGTGCGGCGTCACCCCGCTGAACTCCCCCAGGGCCGGAAGGCAGCAAGGGTAGGTGGGCTCTGTCGGGTGCGCGAGGGGTCGTTTCCTGCCCGGGTACGCCGGCTGTGAACGGCCCGGCTCCGCGTCGTACCGCCGTACTAAGGTCCGTCAGGTGACGACTGCTCTCTACCGCCGGTACCGGCCGGAGACGTTCTCCGCGGTCATCGGCCAGGAGCACGTCACCGAGCCGCTGATGCAGGCCCTGCGCACCGACCGGGTCAACCACGCCTATCTCTTCTCCGGCCCACGCGGCTGCGGCAAGACCACGAGCGCCCGGATCCTGGCCCGCTGCCTGAACTGCGAGAAGGGCCCGGCGGCCGAGCCGTGCGGGGTCTGCGACTCCTGCGTGGCCCTGGCCCGCGGCGGCCCCGGGACCGTGGACGTGATCGAGATCGACGCGGCCAGCCACGGCGGCGTGGACGACGCCCGCGACCTGCGCGAGAAGGCGTCCTTCGGGCCGGCCAGCAGCCGGTTCAAGATCTACATCATCGACGAGGCCCACATGGTCACGACGCAGGGCTTCAACGCCCTGCTGAAGATCGTCGAGGAGCCGCCGCCGCACGTGAAGTTCATCTTCGCGACGACCGAGCCGGACAAGGTCATCGGCACCATCCGGTCCCGGACCCACCACTACCCGTTCCGGCTCGTGCCGCCGGCCCAGCTGCAGGACTACCTGGCGCAGCTGTGCGTCGAGGAGTCGGTGGAGGTCGGCAAGGGCGTGCTGCCGCTCGTCGTGCGGGCCGGCGCCGGGTCGGTGCGCGACTCGCTCTCGGTGCTGGACCAGCTGATCGCCGGGTCCACCGCCGAGGGGCTGACCTACCCGCACGCGGTCGCGCTGCTCGGCTACACCGACGGCGCGTTGCTGGACGACGTGATCGACGCCTTCGCGGCGGGCGACGGCGCCACGGTCTTCCGGGTCATCGACCGGGTGGTCGAGTCCGGGCACGACCCGCGCCGGTTCGTCGAGGACCTGCTCGAGCGGCTGCGCGACCTGATCGTGGTGGCCGCTGTGCCGGACGGTGCGCACGCGATCCTGCGCTCGCTGCCCGAGGACCAGCTCGACCGGATGCGCGCGCAGGCCGCTCACTTCGGCGCGGCCGGCGCTGTCCCGCGCGGCCGATATCACCAACACCGCGTTGACCGAGATGACCGGGGCCACCTCTCCGCGCCTGCAGCTCGAGCTGATCTGCGCGCGGATCCTGCTGCCGGGCGCCGACGGCGAGGGCGGGTACGCCGCGCGCCTGGACCGGATCGAGCGCCGCCTGACCGTCGGCGGCACACCCTCCGCAACCCCCCCGACCTCCGCCGCCGAGGTGCCCCGCGAGGTGCCCCGCGAGGTGCCCCGCGAGGTGTCAGCCGCTCCGGGGGCCATACCTACCGCTGGGGCTGACAACTCGCAGGAGCCGGGCCCCCAGCGCGAGGTCCCCCGCGAGGAGTCAGCCGCTCCGGAGCGCCATACCTACCGCCGGGGCTGACAACTCGCAGGAGGCGGGGGCCGTCGGCTCGGTCGGCGCTGTCGGCGCTGTCGACGTGGAGGCGATCCGGCGGATGTGGCCGGACGTGCTGACCCGCGTCTACCAGCAGCGGCGGGCCACCTGGACCTTCGTCAGCGAGCACGCCCAGGTCATCGACTACGACGGCAAGCGACTGCGCCTGGCCATCAGCACCGACGGCCTGCTCCAGACCTTCCGCCGCGGCCCGCACGCCGAGCTGGTCCGCCAGGCGCTGATCGACGTCCTGGGGGTCGACGCCCAGGTCGAGGGCATCCGCCCCGAGGGCAGCGGGCCGGCGGGCCCGAGCACGAGCCCGAGCCCGAGCACGAGCCCGGGTTCCAGCGCCGGGTCCAACGGCCCCGGCTCGACCAGCAGCTCGGCGCACGCGGCCGAGCGCCCGGACGTGTCCCCCGGAGACCGGGCAGCGGCCGCGGCGCGGTCGTGGGACGAGCCCCCGCCCGAGGACCCGGGCGACTCCGAGCCCCCGCCTCCGGAGGCGCAGGCACCGCCGGCCCGCCCGTCCGGCCGTCAAGCCGCCCAGCAGGCCGCCCAGCAGGCGGCGCGGCAGGCCGGCCGACCGAACCGCCAGGGACCCTCGGCACCGGGTCCGACTCGTCCGACCCGTCCCGCGGCAGGCGCCGCGGCGGCCGACCCACCCGACCCGCCCGACCAGTACGACGGGGCCAACGAGCACAACGCCCCCGAGGAGCCCGACGAGCCGCACCCGGACGACCCGGACCTGGCCGGCTCCGGCCTCATGGGGCAGTCCGTCGTCGAGCAGCTCCTCGGCGGCCGGGTCATCGACGAGCAGTAGCGCCGCCGCGCCGGCCGCCGTTCGTCGGATCCAGCCCGTAGGCTCACCAGCGTGTACGAAGGCGTGGTCCAGGACCTGATCGACGAGCTCGGCCGGCTGCCCGGCGTGGGCCCCAAGAGCGCGCAGCGGATCGCGTTCCACATCCTGGCCGCGGACCAGACCGACGTACGCCGTCTCGCCGCGGTCCTGGTCGAGGTCAAGGACACCGTGAAGTTCTGTACGACGTGCGGCAACGTCGCCCAGGAGACCCAGTGCCGGATCTGCCTGGACCCCCGCCGCGACCTCACCGTGCTGTGCGTCGTCGAGGAGCCCAAGGACATCGTCGCCGTCGAGCGGACCCGGGAGTACCGCGGCCGCTACCACGTGCTCGGCGGCGCGATCAGCCCGATCGACGGCATCGGCCCGGACGACCTGCGGATCCGCGAGCTGATGACCCGCCTGGCCGACGGCGTGGTCACCGAGATCATCCTGGCCATGGACCCGAACACCGAGGGCGAGGCGACGGCGACCTACCTGGCCCGCCTGCTGAACCCGATGGGCCTGACCGTGACCCGCCTCGCGTCCGGCCTCCCGGTCGGTGGAGACCTCGAGTACGCCGACGAGGTCACCCTTGGCCGGGCCTTCGAAGGCAGGAGGCTGCTCGATGTCTGACCGCCCCGATCGCTCCGGGCCCACCGATCGCTCCGGGCCCACCGGCCCCCCGCCCGGCTCCGGCCTGGACGAGGACCTCTCCCTGCTGGCCCGGGACACCGCCGCGGAGTCCCGGGCCTACCTGGTCGCCGTGACCGACGTCGCCGCCGGGTCGAACCCCTCGACCGCGCTCTCCGTCCTGCTGCTGGCGCTCTCGCAGGTCCTGCTCGCCGGCGCGCGGCTCGGGGCGATCTCCGACGTCGTACCGCAGTCCCGGTTCGAGCCCGACCCCGGCCCGGAGCCGGACGTCGACCCGCTGCACGCCGGCCTGGCCAACGCGCTCGAGGGCATCGACGACTACGGCGAGATCTTCGACCCGATGGTGCCCGGGGGCGTGGTCCACGGCTCTCTCTCCGGCGACCTGGCCGAGGTCGCCTCGGCGCTGGACCACGGCCTGCACCACTTCGAGGCCGGCCGCACCGACGAGGCCCTGTGGTGGTGGCAGTTCAGCTACCTCTCGTCCTGGGGGCCGCGGGCCGCGAGCGCGCTCCGCGTCGTCCAGTCGATCCTCGGGCACCTGCGGCTGGACGCCGACGAGGAGGTCGTCGCGGACGCCGAGTTCGACGCCCTCAACCTGCCCTGACGTCTCGGGATCTGGCCGTTCACCGGGCCTGCGCGCACGCTCGTTAGACTCGCCCCACACGTACGCCCGTGGCACGGGGCGTGCCACAGCCGGTTTCGAGGAGTTTGTCGTGGGCCTGGTCGTGCAGAAGTACGGCGGCTCCTCGGTCGCCGACGCCGACTCCATCAAGCGGGTCGCGCAGCGGGTCGTCGCCACCCGCAAGGCCGGGCACGACGTGGTCATCGTCATCTCGGCCATGGGCGACACCACCGACGAGCTGCTCGACCTGGCCCAGCAGATCTCCCCGATCCCGCCGCCGCGCGAGCTGGACATGCTGCTGACGGCGGGCGAGCGGATGTCCGCCGCCCTGCTCGCGATGGCCATCGCGAACCTGGGGCACCAGGCCCGCTCCTTCACCGGTAGCCAGGCCGGGGTGATCACGACGGCGAGGCACGGCAACGCGCGGATCATCGACGTCACGCCGGGCCGGATCACCGAGGCCCTGCAGGAGGGCCACATCGCGATCGTGGCCGGCTTCCAGGGCGTGAGCCAGGACACCAAGGACATCACCACGATGGGGCGCGGCGCCTCGGACACCACCGCGGTCGCTCTGGCCGCGGCAATGGGCGCCGAGGTCTGCGAGATCTACACGGACGTCGACGGCGTCTACACGGCCGACCCGCGGATCGTGCCGGCGGCGCGCCAGCTCAAGCAGATCTCCTACGAGGAGATGCTCGAGATGGCGGCCTGCGGGGCGAAGGTGCTGGCACTGCGGTGCGTCGAGTACGCCCGTCGCTACAACGTCCCGGTGCACGTGCGCTCGTCGTTCTCGCAGCGTGAAGGCACCTGGATCATGGACCTGCCCGAGGCGGAGAGCCTTGGTACCGAAGGAGTTCCGATGGAGCAAGCGATCATCTCCGGCATCGCGCACGACCGCAGCGAGGCCAAGATCACGGTGGTCGGCGTGCCCGACAAGATCGGCGAGGCGGCGCGGATCTTCCAGGCCGTCGCCGAGGCCGAGATCAATATCGACATGATCGTGCAGAACGTCAGTGCGGTCGCGACCGGCCTGACCGACATCTCGTTCACCTTGCCCAAGACCGACGGGCAGGTGGCGATCAAGACCCTGGAGCGGATCAAGACCAGCGTCGGGTTCGAGTCCCTGCAGTACGACGACCAGATCGGCAAGGTCTCGGTCGTCGGCGTCGGCATGCGCAGCCACCCGGGCGTCTCGGCGGCGTTCTTCACGGCGCTGGCGTCGGCCGGGGTCAACCTGGAGATGATCTCGACGTCCGAGATCCGAATCTCGGTGGTGGTCGAGCAGGATTACGTCGATGCTGCAGTCCGGGCCGCGCACACGGCGTTCGGCCTGGACAACGCCGACGGCGAGGCCGTCGTCTACGGAGGGACTGGCCGCTGATGCGCCATCGCACGCAAGCCCACGCTGGCCGTCGTCGGAGCGACCGGCGCGGTCGGCACCGTGATGCTGTCGATCCTGTCCACCCGCGAGGACGTGTGGGGCGAGATCCGGCTGGTCGCCTCGGCCCGCTCGGCCGGCACGGTGCTGCGGGTCCGCGGCGAGGAGGTCGTCGTCCAGGAGCTGGCGGCCGAGGTCTTCGACGGCGTCGACGTCGCGATGTTCGACGTCCCGGACGAGGTCTCGGCGGAGTGGGCGCCGGTCGCGGCGGCGCGCGGTGCGGTCGTGGTGGACAACTCCGGCGCGTTCCGGATGGACCCGGACGTGCCGCTCGTCGTGCCCGAGGTCAACCCGGCCCAGGTCGGCGAACCGGCCCAAGGGCATCATCGCCAACCCGAACTGCACGACGCTGACGATGATGGACGCGCTCGGGGCGCTGCACTCGCGCTGGCAGCTGACCGAGCTGGTCGTCGCGTCCTACCAGGCGGCCTCCGGCGCCGGGCAGCCCGGCGTCGACCGGCTGCTACGACGAGCTCGAGGTCGTCGCCGGCGACCGCACCCTCGGCCAGCGCGCCGGCGACGTCCGGCGCGCGCTCGCCGACAAGCTCGGCGACGACGTCCCCTCGCCGTTCGCGGCGCCGCTGGCCCTCAACGTCGTCCCGTACGTCGGGTCGCGCCGCGACGCCGGCTGGACCAGCGAGGAGCTCAAGGTCCGCGACGAGTCGCGCAAGATCCTGGGCATCCCGGACCTGAAGGTCTCGGCGACCTGCGTCCGGGTGCCCGTCGTCACGACGCACTCGCTGGCCGTGCACGCTGTCTTCGCCCAGCCGATCGACGTCGACGAGGCCCGTCAGGTGCTGGTCGAGGCGCCGTCGGTCGTCGTGCTCGACGACCCGGACGCGCTCGGCGGCCCCGAGTTCCCGACCCCGGCGGACGTCGTCGGCTCGGACCCGACCTTCGTCGGCCGGATCCGGCAGGCGCTGGACTTCCCGAACACGCTCGACCTGTTCGTCTGCGGCGACAACCTGCGCAAGGGCGCCGCGCTCAACACTGCTCAGATCGCCGAGCTCGTCGCCGCCGAGCTCGTCGCCGCCCAGATCGATGCCGCCCAGATCGACGCCGAGACCACCGCTCGCTAGCCGGGCCGGGTGCGCCAGCCTCGGTAGAAGGACCACTTCGGCTCATCGCTCCACCGGCGGATGTCCGTCGCCCCGGACCACCAGCTGGGCGGCGCGCTCAGCCGGTACGGCGACAAGTGCGCCGGCAGGCGCCGCCCCTGCCCGTCCCGGACGTACTCACCCGACATCCGCGTCGGCTGGGCCGGGCGCTCCAGGCTGAGTCGCCCCCCGCAGGCAGCCAGCACCCGCACGACAGTGGCCAAGGACGGATTGCCGACCTCGGCCTCGAGCTTGGCGACGGCCGACTGCGACAGTCCCGCCCTCTCAGCGAGCTCCCGCTGGCTCAGGCCGTGCTCGGCCCGCCCGGCCCGCACCGCCGCCGCGATCTCCCGCCGACTCGCGGCTCCCAGCTCGCCGACCCCGGCGTCGTCGACGACCGCCGGCCGGCCGACACCCACGCGTCGTGCTGCGACGGGCCCGGCCGCCCGCTCACCCGAACCCTCGGCGTGGCGCTTCTGCTGCAGCCGCGCGTCGTGCAGCCGGGCGAACTCCCAGGCATAGCGCGGTTCCTGCACGCCCTCCGGCCACGGAGCCCGATGTCTCGCCATACCGAGACCATCCCGACGAGGACCGACCGTCGCTCCCTGGTAAACGGCTGCCTGTGGACAGTGGGACGACCCGGGCAATCTGTGGAAAAGCTCGATTTGGCACGGGTCTCATCCGGACAGCTACACAACTTCTCGACGATCTGCTCTGAGTCCGCTCAGAACTCAGAGCAGATCATCGACAACTCGGGTGCCTCTGCGCTGGGTGTCACGGAGCGTCATTTTCGCTACTCGCCGTGACGACTCGGGCCCGTCACCCTGCGACGCGGAGATGCCGGGCAAGGAAGTCGAGCTCGGCCCGCAGCTGGGCGACCCGCTCGTCGTCCACCATCGAGCCGTGTCCGGCGTCGAAGCGGTAGACCTCGTGCGGCACGCCCAGGTCGGTCAGTCGGGTGAGGTAGTTCTCGACCTGCCGGATCGGGCAGCGCGGATCGTTCTCGCCGGCCAGGACCAGCAACGGCGCCCGCACCGACTCGACGTAGGTGATCGGGCTCGAGTCGGTGTAGCGGTCGGGGACCTCAGCGGGTGAGCCCCCGAACAGCGAGCGATCGAACGCCTTGAGGCCCTCCATCTCGTCCTCGTACGCCGCGAGGTAGTCCGCCACCGGCACACTGGCGATCCCGGTCGTCCAGGAGTCCGGTTGGGTGCCGAGCCCGAGCAGGGTCAGATAGCCGCCCCAGGAGGACCCGCTGAGGGCCACCCGCCCGGAGTCGACCACACCGGCGGCAACGAGGTGGTCGCGCACGGCCCGCACGTCGGCCAGCTCGGTGTGCCCGATCCGGTCGGTGATGGCATCGCGCCACGGGCTGCCGTAGCCGGTCGAGCCGCGGTAGTTGACGCTGACGACGGCGTATCCCTGGTCCACGTAGGCGCTGGCGTATCCGGCGAACGAGTCGGCGTCGTGCCACTCCGGGCCGCCGTGGACCTCGAAGACGGTGGGGTACGGCGCGGAGCCGGTCCCGGGCAGGCGTAGGAGGGCATGCACGCGCCCTCCGGGCCCGTCCGCCCAGACGTCTTGCACCGCAACCGATCCGGGGGCTCGAGGCCCGAGCGGTGCGAGCACGACCGAGCCGTCACCGTCACGGATCGCCGGCGGGCTCGCCGCCGAGGACCAGCTCAGCCACACCTCCCCGTCCGGTCGCACCCCGGCGTCGGAGACCGTGCCGTCGACCGGCCCGACCGCCGTCGTGGCTCCAGAGGCGAGGTCGAGCCGCCAGAGCCGGGTCCGTGCCTCGTGGTCGAGGGAGACGAGGAGCGCGTCGGCCTGCGGGTACCAGTCGACGTCGGTCACCTCGCCCGGGGCGTCGACGATGAGCTCACGGGCGCGCGAACCGTCCGGGTCCGAGGCCGGGTCCCAGATCAGCAGCCCCGGTGCGCCGTGCCGCTCGTGCACGGCCAGCAACCGGTTGTCTCCCGGCACCGGCGCGAAGCCGGCCGGGCGGATCCCCTTGTCCTCGCCGTCCCAGAGCTCGGCGACGTTGCTGCCGTCGTCGACCCGCAGCACGCGTAGGGCGGGGTGGCGGGAGTCGCCGTGCTCGCTGTGGCCGATCGCGACGAGGCTCTCGTCGCGGGAGAGCCCGCCGACGTACGCGCTCTCCCGGTGCTCGTAGAGGAGCCGTGGATCCGTCGTCACGACATGGACCCGGGTGCCGTAGGCGTCGTCATTGGATCCGACCACTGCGAGGCCGCTGCGACCGATGGCCAGTCCCACCGAGTACGCCGCGGGCAGGCCGAGCGGGTCGGCGATGCCCTCGCCCGGACCGGCCCCGAACGGCTGCCGCCGCCAGACGCCGTACTCGTCGCCGTCCTTGTCCTCGAACCACCAGACCCACTCACCGCTCGGGTCGATCGTCGCGTCGACCGTTCCGTCAGAGCGCCGGGTCATCTGCACCGGCTCGGTGCCCGGCGTCCAGGAGTGCACCTCGATCACGCCGTCGGCGGTCGTGGCCACGACCGCGCAGTGCTCGGGGCGGTCGTCGGCCCAGTCCGGGAGCCCGACCCGCCGCGCGCGGAGCCGCTGCTCCCACAACGGCATCTCCAACGGCATCTCCGACGACGCCGTCTCGGTCACTGGTTCGGGGCTCTCGGGCGGCATGCGGCAAAGCCTGGCACAGGGGTCCCCTAGGTCTGGTCGGGGTGACAGGATTTGAACCTGCGGCCTCTTCGTCCCGAACGAAGCGCGCTACCAAGCTGCGCCACACCCCGTGGCTGCTCCAACGCCGTCCCTGCTTGCCCGCGAGACGGCGCCAGAGCCCGGTCAGGATAGCCGAGCGCCAGGGCCCGACCCAATCCGGTGAGGCCGGCCGCTGCCAGCCACCGCCTACTGCGGCGGCGTGAGCGTCAGCAGCGTCGCCTCGGGCCGGCAGGCGAACCGCACCGGCGTGTACGGCGACGTGCCGAGCCCGGCCGAGACGTTCAGCCAGGCGGCGTGCGAGGGCGCCGGCCGCAGCGCCGACCGCGGGTCCATCCCGGCGCCGGCCCACCAGCGCGACAGCCCCTTGGCCCGGTGCCGGTCCAGGTCGCAGTTCGTCACCAGCGCCCCGTAGCCCGGCAGGCAGAGCTGCCCGCCGTGGGTGTGCCCGGCGATCATCAGCCGGGCGCCGTCGCGGACCATGGCGTCCAAGACCCGCTGGTACGGCGCGTGCAGGACCCCCAGTGTGAGGTCGGGCGTCCCCGCTGCCGGGTCCGCCGGCTCGGGATAGCGGTCGTACTTCATGTGCGGGTCGTCGACGCCGACCAGCTCGACGTCCAGCCCACCCAGCCGGACCCGGGCCCGGACGTTGGTCAGATCGGTCCAGCCGGCCCCGGTCAGCCCGTCGACCAGGTCCTGGGTGGGCAGGCGGGTGCCGATCCGCCGCTTGCCGGAGTCGCGCCGCAGGTAGAGCGCCGGGTTCTTCGGCGTCGGCGCCCAGTAGTCGTTGGACCCCAGCACGAACGCTCCGGGCCGCTCCAGCAGCGGCTCGAGACAGCTCATCGCCATCGGCACCGCCTGCTGGTGGGCCAGGTTGTCCCCGGTGTCCACCACGAGGTCGGGCTGCAGGTCGGCGAGCGATCGGACCCACTCGCGCTTGCGGTCCTGGCCGGGCGTCAGGTGCAGGTCCGACAGGTGCAGCACCCGGATCGGCCGGGCCCCCGCCGGCAGCACTGGGACCTCGACCCGCCGGAGCGTGAAGGCCAGCCGCTCGATCCCCGCGGCGTACCCGACTCCAGCCACTCCTGCCGCCGTGACGCCGAGGGCCGCGCGGGTCAACACATGCACGCGGTCAGTCTCGCAGCCAATGACAGACTGCCGGCATGAGTTCGCTGAAGGACACCCTGCGCACCGATCTGACCGAGGCGATCCGCGGCCGGGACGAGCTGCGCTCCTCGACCCTCCGGATGGCGCTGACCGCGCTGACCACCGAGGAGGTCTCCGGCGCCGAGGCCCGCGAGCTCGGGGACGACGAGGTGCTGGACGTCCTGGCCCGCGAGGCCAAACGGCGCCGCGAGGCCGCCACGGCGTACGACGAGGCGAACCGTCCCGAGCTGGCCGAGCGGGAGCGGGCCGAGCTCGTCGTCCTGGAGGGGTACCTGCCCGCGCAGCTGTCCGACGACGAGCTGGCCACGCTGGTCGCCGAGGTCATCGCCGAGACGGGTGCCGAGGGGCCGCGCGGCATCGGTCTGGTCATGAAGGGCATCTGGCCCAAGGTCGGCAAGCGGGCTGACGGCGGCCGGGTCTCGGCCGAGGTCAAGCGCCAGCTCTCGCTCTAGGCCGAACGAGAGGTCTCGAGCGAAAAGCGTTACTGGCAGCCAGGTTTCGGCGGCTTGCAGTTTCCGCCGTGGCCACCGCCACCGCCACCGCCACCGTTCCCGCCGCCGCCCTTGGTCGGAGTGCCCGTCCCGGTCGGCCCGCCGGTCGGCCCGCCCGTGGGGGTCGTCTGCGGCTTGGCCGGCGGGGAGCCGATCATCGACCCCGGCGGCCGGTCGAAGCTCTTGCTGGACAGGCTCAGGATGTCGTCGATGTGGTTCATGATGGCGTTCCAGATCGGCGCGGCGGTGTTCCCGCCGAACACCGTCCGGCCACCGGCCAGCACGTGGTTGCCGACCCGGGCCCCGGTCAGTGGCTTGTTCGCCTTCCCCTTGCCGGGGTGCCCCACGTAGACCGCGGTGGCGAGCTGCGGGGTGTAGCCGACGAACCAGGCCTGGGCGCTGCTGTTGGTCGTGCCGGTCTTGCCCGCCGACTCGCGGCCGGACAGGCCCTCGCCGCCGGCGGTGCCACCGCCCTGGAGGACCTTCTGCAGGGCCGAGGTGACCGCGGTCGCGATGTCCTTGCTGATCGCCTGCGTGCAGTCGGCACTCGGCGTCGAGTACTTCTTGCCGGTGGCGCTCGTGATGGCGGTGATCGCGATCGGCTTGCAGTACTTGCCGTTGGCCGCGAAGGCCGCGTAGCCGGCGGCCATCGTCATCGGCGCGATCTCGTTGGTGCCCAACGTCATCGACGGCACCTGCAGCAAGGCAGTGGTCTTCTCACCGCCGGCCGGCGCGGCCCGGTGGACGCCGAGGCTGGCCGCCATGTTCGCCACCTTGCAGACGCCGACCTCCTGCTCGAGGGAGGTGAACGCCGTGTTGATCGACTGCGCGGTGGCCTTGTAGAGCGTGACCTTGCCGAGCGAGCCCTTCTCGTCGTTGGCCGGCGCGTAGTAGCCCAGCCGCGGCTGGTTGCCGATCGGGTCACCGTTGCAGTTGCGGAAGAAGCCGATCGGCGTGTGGCTCTGGGGCGCGTTCACCGTGTCGTTGAGCTTCATGCCGTCCTTCAGGGCCGCCGCCAGGGTGAAGGCCTTGAACGACGAACCGGTGGGGAAGCCCTGCGAGCTGCCGTACGCCTCGTCGACGTTCCAGTTCACCTGCATGGTGTCCCAGTGCTTCTTGGCCTTGCCCGTGGTCTTCCACCGGGAGGTCTGCACCATCGAGACGATCTTGCCGGTGCCGGGCTGGATCGTCGTCGCGGCTGACCCGACCTGGGCCTTGTTGCCGTAGGGGATCGAGGCGTTGATGGCCTTCTGCGCCGCGTCCTGCGCCTTCGGCTGCAGGGTCGTGCGGACCGTGAGGCCACCGCGCTGCAGGGCGGCCGCGCCGATGCCCTCGGTGCGGCTGAGGAGCCGGCGCACGTAGTCGCAGAAGTAGGGGTACTTCGAGGCGGAGCAGTCGTTGCCGGTCACGCCCTTGTGCAGGACGATCTTCGACGCGACCGCGACGTCGTGCTGCTTCTGGGTGATCTTGTGCAGGGCCAGCATCCGGCCCAGGACGACGTTGCGGCGGGCGACGGCGGCCTTCATGTTCGTGTACGGGTCGTAGTCGCTCGGCGCCTGCACCAGCCCGGCCAGCACGGCGGCCTGCGGCAGGCTGAGCTTGCTGGCCGAGGTCCCGAAGTAGTGCCGGGCCGCCGACTCGACGCCGTACGTCCCGGACCCGAAGTAGGCGATGTTGAGATAGCCCTCGAGGATCTGGTTCTTGTCCATCGTCTTCTCGAGCGAGACGGCGTACTTCAGCTCCTGCAGCTTGCGGGCGTAGCCCGTCGTGCCGCTGCGGTCGGTCGCGGCCTTCGCGCACTGCAGGTCGTTGTCGGCCAGGCAGTTCTCGACGAGGGTCAGCTTGACGAACTGCTGGGTCAGGGTCGAGGCGCCCTGGGTGCCGCCGCCGTTCTGGTTGTTGACGACGGCCCGGACGATGCCCTTGGGGTCGACGCCGCCGTGACTGAAGAAGCGGTCGTCCTCGATCGCGACGATCGCGGTCTGCATGACCGGCGCGACCTTCCTGAGGGGGACGACGATGCGGTTCTCGTCGTAGAACGTCGCGATGGTGCTGCCGTCGGCGGCCAGGATCTTCGACTGCTGGGCCAACGGCGTCTGCTTGAGCTCGGCGGGCAGCGAGTCGAACGCGTGCACCCCGGCCCGGGCGGTCGCGCCCACCGCGCCGACGGCCGGCATGAACAGGCCGGCACCGAGGAGGCCGGCGACCAGGCTGGTGGCGAGCAGAGCGCCGAGAAGGGTGATGACGCCGCCCACACTGGTGGTCCGGCTGCTGCCCGTGCTCATGGTGCTCCTGCCGCGCGACGACTCCAACGCTGGCCAGGGTAACCGCCAATCCTTGGGACGCCGCGCACCGAAGATGCCTCGACGCGCCTGGAGGCGGGCGTATCAGGTCGTCGCGGGCCGGCTCCTGAGCAGTGCGTGGAGCCATCCGCGGCGACCTACTCCCACGGCTCCCCCGGCGTTGGCGCCGGGGAACCACCGGGGGTCTCGGGACCCGTCGGCCCGGCTCGCGTGGGCCGTCACGCAGTGAAGTCTTGACCGGCTGTTCACGTGACTGACTAGTCACTGATGGTCGACAAGATGGCCCCAACGGGTTCTACCCGCCGCCGCGCCGGGTACGTACCGTCATCAGTGATCGGGGGAAACGATCTGTCGGTGCGATGAGGCGCCGGACGCGGGTCGTCGGGGAACTGGCTTTTCAGAGAGAGTCATCATGTCTGAGCAGACACGTGCAGTAGAGGTATCGCGGGGGGTCGAAGGCTTCGCGCCGGACTGGGCGAGCCGGGGAGCTTGTCGCACGTCCGACCCCGACGCGCTCTTCGTCCAGGGAGCGGAGCAGAACCGCGCCAAGCAGGTGTGCATGTCCTGCGTCGTCCGCACCGAGTGCCTGGCCGACGCGCTGGACAACCGGGTGGAGTTCGGCGTCTGGGGCGGCATGACCGAGCGTGAGCGCCGGGCCCTGCTCAAGCGCCGCCCGAACGTCCAGTCCTGGCACCGGCTGCTCGAGGCCGCCAAGGCCGAGCACGAGCGCGTCACCCAGACGACCAGCCCCGCCGCGGCCGTCGCCGGCTGACGCCGGACCGGCGTCCGACCGGCGTCCGACTGGCGCCGGACTAGTGCCGGCCGAGGTCGGCGCCGACCGCGCGCAGCCCGGCCAGGTCGTGCACGTCACCGTCGCGGGCTCGCACCCGCACGGTCGCGACCTTGGGGTGCGCCCCGATGAACCGCGCCGACAGTGACTCCTCGCGAGCGGCGATCTGGACCCGCTCCGCGTGCAGCCGCAGCAACCGCGCCGTCAGGTCGTGGCCACCCTGCTCCTCCAGGCTCTCGGCCGCCGCCACGCTGCGCTCGGCCGACAGACCACTGCGGCCACGGCCCCCGGCGCCCGCCGAGCCGCCTGCTGAGCCACCTCCTGAGCCGCCTCCTGAGCCAACTGCTGAGCCAGCTGGCGCTCCCGCGTCGTGCACGCGGTTGAGGACCAGCCCGGCCAGGGGCATCCGCTCGGCCGCGAGCCGCTCCACGAAGTACGACGCCTCCCGCAGCGCATCCCGCTCCGGGACGGCCACCACGACGAACGCCGTGCCCGGCGCCTTCAACAGCTGGTACGTCGCGTCGGCGCGCTCCCGGAACCCGCCGAACATGGTGTCCAGCGCCGCCACGAACTGCTGGACGTCGGTCAGCACCTGGGCGCCGAGGACCTTGGACAGGGCCCCGGTCACGGCACTGACCCCGTGGCTGACGACCTTGAGGTAGGCCCGGCCCCCCGCGCGGGCCGGCGCGGCCAGCAGCTTGATCAGCCGGCCGTCCAGGAACGAGCCGAGCCGCTGCGGGGCGTCCAGGAAGTCCAGCGCGGAGCGGGACGGCGGGGTGTCGACGACGATCAGGTCCCAGCCGCCGCGGTCGGCCGCGGCGCGCAGCTGGCCGAGCTTCTCCATCGCCATGTACTCCTGGGTCCCGGCGAAGGAGCTGGAGAGGGCCTGGTAGAAGGGATTGGCCAGGATCTGCGCGGCCTTGTCCGGGGGGCTGTGACTCTCGACGATCTCGTCGAAGGTCCGCTTCATGTCCAGCATCATCGCGTCGAGCCGGCCGCCCGCCGAGGGGTCGACGCCGCGGACCTCGCGGGGGGTGTTGTCGAGCTCGGTCAGGCCCATCGACTGGGCCAGCCGGCGGGCCGGGTCGATGGTCAGCACCACCGCCCGGCGGCCCTGCTCGGCGGCCCGCAGGGCGAGTGCGGCGGCGGTGGTGGTCTTGCCCACGCCGCCGGAGCCGCAGCAGACCACGATCCGGGTGGCGGGGTCGGCGATGACGGCGTCCAGGTCCAGTGTCGGGGCCGGCAGGGGCCGGCGCCGGGCCGCCGGGCTCATGCCATGCCCGCGTCGACGAGCGTGCCGGCCAGGTCGTAGAGGCCGCCGAGGTCGACGCCGCCGACCAGGGCCGGGAGCTGGTAGATCGGCCGGCCGCTGGCCTTGACCCGGGTCAGCTCACGCTTCTCCAGGGCGACCCGGGCCCCGTGCTCGGCGGCCTCCGCGACCAGGCCGTCGACGATGTCGTCGCCGTCCGGCAGGCCGGCCGCGGCCAGCCCCGACGCGATGCTGTCGCGGTCCAGCCGGCCGGCGGCCGCGGCGGTCAGCTCGCGGGCCCGCAGGACCGGCTCGCGCACCGCGTTGACCACGATCCCGCCGAGCGGGAGGTCGTGCGAGGCCAGCTCCTCGAGCGCGTCGAGCGTCTCCTGCACCGGCATCTCCTCGAGCAGCGTCACGACGTGAACGACGGTCTGGGGCGAGTGCAGGAGGCGGGTGATGGAGTCGGCCTGGTTGCGGATCGGGCCGACCCGGGCCAGTCCCGCGACCTCGGCGTTGACGTCGAGGAAGCGGGCGATCCGGCCGGTCGGCGGCGCGTCCAGGACCACGGCGTCGTAGACCAGCCGGTCCGTGGTCCCGCGCTTCGGGCCGGACCCGCCTCCGGAACGGGCGCTGACCCGGCGCCGGGCGGCCTCGTAGACCTTGCCGGTCATCAGGACGTCCCTCATGCCGGGCGCGATGGTCGTGGCGAAGTCGACCGCGCCGAAGCGCTCCAGCAGGCTCCCGGCCCGCCCGAGCTTGTAGAACATCTGGAGGTACTCCAGGAGCGCGGCCTTCGGGTCGACCGCCAGGCCCAGGACCTCGCCGCCGCCGCGCCCGACGGCGATCTTGCGCTCGTCGTACGGCAGCGGCGGGACGTCGAACAGCTGGGCGATGCCCTGGCGCCCCTCGACCTCGGTCAGCAGCACCCGCTGCCCCTCGCGGGCCAGGCCCAGCGCGAGGGCGGCCGCGACCGTGGTCTTGCCGGTGCCGCCCTTGCCCGTGACGACGTGGACCCGCACGCCCTCCCAGTCGCGATCCGGGCCAGGCATGGGGCCAAGGCTAGTAGCGGCAGCGGGGCCCAGCGCGCGGAGGCGAGGTCAGCCGCGCCCGCCGGCGACGCGCGCGAGGGCATCCAGGACCGTGGCCCAGGCCGGGCTCAGCGGGTCGATCGGCCCGAAGTGCTCGATTCCGCGGAGCTCCAGCAGCTCGACATCTGCTCCCGCGGCGGCGGCGTACGCGGCGTACCGGCGGCTGAGCTCGACCGGCACGACGTCGTCGTCGACGCCGTGGACGAGCGCCACGGGTACGGCGGGGGGTGGGAGTCGCATCGGGTCGGCGGCCGCGTAGCGGTCGGGCACCTGGTCCGCGCCTCCGCCGAGGAACGCCGCCACGGCGCCGTCGTCGTCCTGGCGTCCCAGTCGCAGCTCGTCGGCCCGGGCCAGGTCGCACACGCCGCCGAGGCTGACGATCCCGGCCAGCCGGGGGACGTCGGCCTGCGAGCCGGCCCAGAGCGCGAGCTGCCCACCTGCGCTGTGGCCGACCAGCAGCGTCGGGCCGAGCGAGACCGGGCCGTCGTCGAGCAGGCCACTGACCAGTGCCGGGATCGCCTCGACCGCGGCCCGCACGTCGTCGATGGTGCCGGGCCATCCACCCCCGGGCTGGCCGGTACGCCGGTACTCGATCGCCGCGACGGCGTAGCCCGCATCGGCCAGGGCCGCGCACATCACCCGGGCCTCCTCCTTGCCGTACCGCGCTCGCCAGAAGCCGCCGTGCACGACGATCACGAGCGGGGCGGCGTCGGCGGGCCCGGTGGCGATCCCGGGGCCGGTCGCCGGTCGCCAGACATCGGCGCCGTGATGTGGGCCCTCGCCGTAGCGGACCGTCGCCGCCGGCGGCGGGGCCCACCGGGTCAGCACCTCGCTCGGGTCGCTCACGCGGCTCACCCTCTCACCGCGGCGCTACGCTCGCGGCATGCCAGAGACCGTGAAGTGGGAGTACGCCACCGTGCCCCTGATCGTCCATGCCACCAAGCAGATCCTCGACCAGTGGGGCGAGGACGGCTGGGAGCTCGTGCAGGTCGTCGGGGGGCCGGACGGCAACGGCCTGGTGGCCTACCTCAAGCGGGTCAAGGCGTGAGCGCCGTCGAGGACCGGCTGGCCGGCCTCGGGTTGACCGTCCCCGAGGTCGCGGCTCCGGTGGCGGCGTACGTCCCGGCCGTCCGGGGCGGCTCGTTCGTCTTCACGTCCGGTCAGCTGCCGATGGTCTCCGGGCAGCTCGCGGCCACCGGCAAGGTCGGGACGGGCCCCTCCGCGGTCAGCCCGGAGGATGCGAAGCAGCTCGCCCAGACCTGTGCGCTCAACGCCATCGCCGCGGTGAAGTCGGTCGTCGGCGATCTCGACCAGGTGGTGCGGGTCGTCAAGGTGGTCGGGTTCGTGGCGAGCGAGCCGGACTTCACCGGACAGCCGGGTGTGGTCAACGGGGCCAGCGAGCTGCTGGGCGCGGCCTTCGGCGACGCCGGCGTGCATGCCCGCAGCGCCGTCGGGGTCGCCGTACTGCCGCTGGACGCGCCGGTCGAGGTCGAGATCACCGTCGAGGTTCGCTGACGGCGCCGGTTCTCCGCTGACGGCGCGGGCTCGCTGACGGATGCGTCAGGGCACCGCGTCGACCAGCCGGTGCCGCAGCGCCTCTCGGAAGGCCCAGGTCGCGAGGTCGACGTAGTCGCGCGGGTCGCGGGAGCCCGCACCCTCGGCGATCTCGAGCAGCTCTCCCGCGACCTGCTGCGCGCCGCGTGCCGCCGCCTCGCTCACGTCGGCCAGCAGCCGCACCCGCGCGCCGCCGGCGAGCAGCTCGTTGGCGCGGGCCAGCAGCCCGGCGTCGACGAGATAGGCGCCGTCGGCCCCGTGGTGCAGGACGCCGACGTCGACCAGCCGGTCCGCCGCCCCAGGCCGTTGGGCGGCAAGGGTTTCCACCGTCGAGGGCATCAGCTCGCCGAGGCTGCCGTCCCCCAACGACGTACCGGAGGGCTCGACCAGCAACAGCTCCAGGGCCTGCTCGCCCCCGCGCTCCTGCAACGCCTCCGTGATGTCGGAGAGGCTGAGCCCCCGGGCCAGCAGGGCCCGGACGGTGCGCAGCTGCGCCAGGTGCGCGGGACCGTAGAAGCCCCTGCGCCCGTGCATGCGTGGTGGGTCGAGCAGGCCACGTTGCCGGTACGCGCGAAGGTTCCGCGTCGTGATGCCGGCTGCTGCGGCGAGCTCGGCCGCGGTGTACTCGGCCAAGACCATGTCCCCTGAATGCCCCTTGCTGCGTCTGGGGTCGTGGGGTTCCCCGCCCGCGACCCGCCCTGATCCGCACTCGACCACCTGTCGACGACCCGTGCCGACCGGTGTTGCCGGTGATAGTGACACGTCCGCGCCCCTGCGGGACAGCGGTTCCTGACTCCGGGGTCAGGTTCGGCACAGGCTGTAGGCGGCTCGCTACGCAGGGGGAGGTCGGTGCCGTCCCGGGCCGTCCTACGATCGGCGGGTGCCGGTGCACGAGTTCCCCATCCCCCCGGGCCAGCAGGCCCGGTCGATGGCCTGGCTGGAGGGGCAACGGCTGGAGCCGCCGACGCCGCGCGGCTCGTCGACCGTCCTGTTGCTGCGGGAGTCGTCCGGGGTGGAGGTGTTCCTGCTCCGGCGACGACGCAGCATGCCGTTCGCCGGGGGCATGCACGCGTTCCCGGGCGGCGGCATCGACCCGCGGGACGGCGACGTCGACCTGCCGTGGGTCGGGCCGGGCCCGAGCGAGTGGGGCGCCCGGCTCGGCTGCCCGACCGAGCTGGCCGCGGCGCTGGTCTGCGCCGCGGTGCGCGAGCTGTTCGAGGAGTGCGGCGTGCTGCTGGCCGGCACCGGTCCGGAGGACGTCGTCCAGGACGTCGGTGCCGCGGACTGGGAGCGCGACCGGCTGGCGCTGCTCGACCGCAGCCTGGCGATGTCGGAGCTCCTGGACCGTCGGCGCCTGCATCTGCGCTCGGACCTGTTGCGCGCGTGGGCGCACTGGACGACACCGGAGTTCGAGCCGCGACGGTTCGACACGTGGTTCTTCCTGGCCGAGCTGCCGGAGGGGCAGGTCGCCCGGGACATCGGTGGCGAGGCCGACCGGGCCCAGTGGGTCGGTGTCGACCGGGTCGTCTCGGAGTATGCGGCCGGACGGATGGCGATGCTGCCCCCGACAATCGTGACTGTCTCCGATGTCGTTGCGGCAGTGCGGAACCGGGCCGCTGGAGAGTCCGCGCTCGCGGCCGTCCTGGCGACGCCCCGCCGGATCCGGCGGGTGATGCCGTGGCTGGCGCCGGCGGCCGACGGTGCGGCCGTCATGCGGGTCGACGTGGACGGCCGGGGCGGCGGCCGGCCGGCGCCGACTGGGCCCCGGGTTCTACCGGATGCGTCGGCTCAGTCGTGAGAGGCATTGCGGCACAATGGTTTTGGCGGACAGCATGAGTGAGCCGTGGCTGGGCGGGGCTGCGGGCGAGCGCGCGTGGTGTGTCCTGGCTCCCAACCCGGGGCCGATGACGCTGGACGGCACCAACACCTGGGTGCTCCGCGAGCCGGGCGGGGACCAGTCGATCGTGGTCGACCCCGGCCCGCAGGACGAGGGACATCTGGCCCGGGTGCTCGGCGTCGTACAGGCCGCGGGGGCGCGGGTGACTCAGGTCCTGCTGACCCACGGGCACCTGGACCACAGCGAGGGTGCAGCACGGTTCGCCGAGCTCTGCGCGGCGGCGTTCGGTGCTGCGTCGGGTCCGGCGACTGCGTCGGGTTCGGCGTCCGGGTCGGCGTCGAGGGCGCGCGTGCCGGTGCGGGCGCTCGACCCGGCGTACCGGCTGGGGTCGGAGGGGCTCGGCGAGGGTGACGTCGTGCGGGCCGGCGGCCTGGAGCTGCGGGTCGTCGGGACGCCGGGTCACACGTCCGACTCGCTGTCCTTCCTGCTGCCCGCCGACGGCGCTGTGCTGACCGGCGACACGGTGCTCGGGCGTGGTTCGACGGTGGTGGCCCATCCGGACGGCCGGCTCGCGGCGTACCTGGAGTCGTTGGGGCGACTGCACGACCTGGCTGCGACCGGTGCGGTGAGCCGGGTCCTGCCGGGCCACGGCCCGGTGCTGGACGACGCGCTCACGGCGATCGAGGACTACCAGGCCCACCGGGCCGAGCGGCTGCTGCAGGTGCGGGCAGCGCTGGCGGCCGGGGCGCGAACCCCGCGGGAGGTGGTGGAGGTGGTGTACGCCGACGTCGACCCAGCCCTCTGGCCCGCTGCCGAGCTCTCCGTCCGCGCCCAGCTCGACTACCTCAAGCAGCCCTGACCCTCCCCCACCCGTCTTGGCCGTCGGCTCCGGGTTTGGCCGTCAGGTCCGGGTTGGGATCGGACAAATCGCCCACAGAACTCCGGAGTCGACCGCCAAACCCGGAACCGACGGCCAAGACAAGTGGGGGTTAGCGGGCGCGGCGTTGGAGGCGGTCGACGTCGAGCAGCAGTACGGCGCGGGCCTCCAGCCGGAGCCAGCCGCGGCCGGCGAAGTCGGCGAGCGCCTTGTTGACCGTCTCCCGGGAGGCCCCGACCAGCTGGGCGAGCTCCTCCTGGGTCAGGTCGTGCGCGACGAGGACCCCCGCCTCCGTCGGCCGCCCGAACCGCGCGGCCAGGTCGAGCAGCGCCTTCGCCACCCGCCCCGGCACGTCCGAGAACACCAGGTCGGCCAGGTGCTCGTTGGTCCGCCGCAACCGCTGCGCCAGTGCCTTGAGCAGCTGTTTGGCCACCTCGGGCCGGTCGGTCAGCCAGGACTGCATGGGGTCGTGCCCGATGCCGAGCAGCGTGGTCTCCGCGACGGCGGTAGCGGTCGCCGTCCGCGGCCCGGGGTCGAACAGGCTCAGCTCGCCGAACATCTCGCCGGGCCCCAGGATCGCGAGCAGGTTCTCCCGCCCGTCCGAGCTGGACCGCCCGAGCTTGATCTTGCCCTCGGTGATCACGTAGAGCGTCTCGCCCGGGTCGCCCTCGGCGAACAGCTCGTCGCCGCGCTCCAGGTGCGTGTGGCTCATCGAGCCGCGCAGCGATGTCGCGGCCTCGTCATCCAGGCCCCGGAACAGGGGAGCGGAGCGAACGACGTCAGGGTCCACGCTGCGCAGTCTGCCGCACAGCCGCTCCCGGGCGCTCGCACGCCGGGGTCAGGCCGCGCGCCAGGCCCCGAGTCAGGCCGCGAGTCAGGCCGCGAGTCAGGCCGCGAGTCAGGCCGCGAGTCAGGCCCCAGTCAGGGTGCGCCCGTAGGCTGTCCGAATGGCGCGCACCTCAGGCACGACCTCGGCCAAGGCCGCCGCCGCGAGGGCCGCCACCGCCGCCGCAGCCGCCGCGCGCAGGCTGCAGAAGCAGCAGGCCAGGCGCTGGGCCGCCGTCGCCGCCGAGTCGCCGGTGGCGCGCACCCGCCGGGCCCGCCGGATGTACCGCGAGCTGCACGACCTCTACCCCTACGCCCACATCGAGCTGGACTTCCGCTCGCCCTGGGAGCTGATCGTCGCGACCGTGCTGTCGGCGCAGACGACCGACATCCGGGTCAACCTCACGACTCCCGCCCTGTTCGCGCGCTTCCCCGGCCCGGCCGAGCTCGCCGCCGCGGACCGCGCCGAGGTCGAGGCGATCATCCAGCCGACCGGCTTCTTCCGGGCCAAGACCACGGCCATCCAGGGGCTCGCCGCAGCGGTCCTCGATCGGTACGACGGGGAGGTCCCGGGCCGGCTCGAGGACCTGGTCACGCTGCCCGGCGTCGGCCGCAAGACGGCGAACGTTGTGCTGGGCAACGCCTTCGGCGTGCCGGGCATCACCGTCGACACCCACGTGGGCCGGCTCTCCCGCCGGATGGGCTGGACCGACGAGGCGGACCCGGTCAAGGCCGAGCACGCGCTCGGCGCGCTCTTCCCGAAGCGCGACTGGACGATGATGTCGCACGTCCTGATCTTCCACGGCCGCCGGACCTGTCACGCCCGACGGCCGGCCTGCGGTGCGTGCCCGGTCGCCGCCTGGTGCCCGTCGTACGGCGAGGGGGAGACCGATCCCGTTGTCGCACAAGGGTTGCTGAAGTTCGAGCGCGCCGCGGTCCCGGACGAAGCGACCGGGTGACCGCGCAGGCGCCGGGCTGGCTGCAGGCACTGGCCGGCCGGATCGACGACTTCCCGGCCGTCTTCCCCCAGGCACCGCCGGTCCCGCCCACCGCGCGCCGCTCGGCGGTGCTGATCCTCTTCGGCCCCAGCGGTACGCCGGACCACCCGGACCACCCGGACCACCCGGACCACCCGGACCACCCGGACGAGCATCGACCGGACGGACCTGCTGCTCACCCAGCGGTCGGAGGGCCTGCGTTCCCACGCCGGGCAGGTGGCCTTCCCGGGTGGCGGGGTCGATCCCGCCGACGCCGGGCCCGAGGGCGCGGCCCTGCGCGAGGCCTGGGAGGAGACGGGTCTGGACATCTCCGGTGTCCAGGTGGTCGGCGTCCTCCCGGACGTGTTCGCGGCCCCGTCGGGCTACGTCATCACACCCGTCCTCGGCTGGTGGGCCCGGCCGAGTGCCGTCGGCCCGGTCGACCCCCGCGAGGTCGCCCGCGTCGTCCGGGTCCCGCTCGCGGAGCTGCTGGACCCGGCCAACCGGTTCAGCGTCCGCCACCCCAGCGGCTACACCGGCCCCGGCTTCGCCGCCGGCGGCCTCTTCGTCTGGGGCATCACGGCCGCCATCCTGGCCCTGGTGCTGAGCGAGGCCGGGCTCGAAAGGCCCTGGGACAGAGGTCGGTTCGGCGATCTGCCCTCGGCGGCGCCGGACCGGCCGGTCCTCGGGGAGCGCGAGCGCCCGTGATCGACCTCCTCCTCGTCGTCGTCATCGTGGGCTACACGATCGCCGGCTATCGCCAGGGCTTCCTGGTCAGCGGCTTCTCCCTGATCGGCTTCCTCGGCGGGGGCGGCCTGGCCATGTGGCTGCTGCCGCACCTGCTCGGTCGCTGGCTCGGTGACTCGACCGACCTGCGCAGCGGCCTGGTGCTCATCGGCGGCGTGCTCCTGGTGGCCGCGGCCGGGCAGGGCCTCGCGGGCACCTTCGGGGCGCGGCTGCGCAGCCGGGTCCACTTCAAGCCGGCCCGGACGCTCGACTCGGCGCTGGGGGCCATCGCCAGCCTGGTCGCGATCAGCCTGCTGATGTGGTTCGTCGCGGGGGCCGTCCGCGGCGTCGCGGGCCCCGTGTCCCGGGCGATCGGCCGCTCGCACGTCGTCGGAGCGCTGGACGACGTCGTACCGGCCCAGACCGCGCAGCTCTTCTCGGGCTTCCGCAGCCTGCTCGACCGGGGTGGCTTCCCGAAGGTCTTCGAGACGATCGGCCCCGAGCGGATCCTGCCGATCGACCCGCCCGACGCCGCGGTCACCGCGACCAAGGGGATCCAGCGTGCCGCGGCGTCGATGGTCAAGATCACCGGCGTGGCCCGGTCCTGCAGCCGCTCGCAGGAGGGCAGCGGCTGGGTCGTGTCGCCGGGCAAGGTCGTGACCAACGCCCACGTGGTCGCGGGCGAGCGCTCGGAGCAGGTCCGGATCGGCGGCGTCGGGCGGTCCTACTCGGCCAGGGTCGTGGTGTTCGACTCCAAGCGGGACATCGCGGTCCTCGACGTCCCCGGCCTGCCGGCCCCGGCCCTGCGGCTCGGCAGCGACGTCGGCCGCGGTACGTCGGCCATCGTCGCGGGCTTCCCGCAGGACGGGCCCTACCGGCTCGGCGCGGCCCGGGTCCGCGAGGTCCTGACCGCGACCGGCAACGACATCTACGGCCGTCCGGGCATCGCCCGGCAGGTCTACTCGCTCTACGCCAAGGTCCGGCCGGGCAACTCCGGCGGCCCGTTGCTGGCCACCGACGGGCGGGTCATCGGCATCGTGTTCGCGACGTCGCTGGACGACCCGAACACCGGATATGCGTTGACCCTGAAGGAAGCCCAGCCGGTCCTGGCCCAAGCCGCAGGGGCCGTCACCCCGGTCAAGACCGGTGGCTGCGCGGCCGGCTAGCCCCGCGTCGTGCTGCTAGCTCCTGGAGCGGTGTCGCGGGCTACGACGAGGCCGGGGCGCGGTAGCGCAGGCCGTCGTGCAGCAGCGAGACCAGCCGCATGGCCTGGTCCTGCCAGCCGGGCTGGTCGCTGACCAGACAGATGCCGCTCAGCGCCTTGAGCAGGTCGGCGGCCTGGACGTCCGAGCGGATCGCGCCGGCCTCCACGGCGGCGGCGAGCAACATCTCGACCGAGCTGCGAATCCGCCCGTGGCAGTAGGCGAAGAGCTCGGAGTCCTTGCCGATGACGGACTTCAGGGCCATCGCCATGCCGCGCTTGGTCGCGACGTGCTCCACGAAGCGGGCCATCCAGGCGTCCAGCGCCGCGTCGGCGTCCTCGCTGGCGACCAGGCGGTCGGCCGCGTCGCACAGCAGCTCGACCTGGTGCCGGTAGACGGCCTCCATCAAGGCGTCCCGGTTGGGGAAGTGCCGGTAGAGCGTGCCGATCCCGACGCCGGCCTGGCGAGCGATGTCCTCGAGCGAGGCGTCCACGCCGCGCTCGGCGAAGGCGGCGACGGCCACGGTCAGGAGCTTCTCGCGGTTGCGTTGGGCGTCGGCCCGCAACGGGCGCTCGCCCTGCATGGTGGACACCTTTGGCCTCCTGGCAGGCACGGCTTCTTCAGCGAACTCGCTCGGGCAGTTCGTGGAACTCACTTGCAAACCGGAGGCAGACTCCATATAGTTCCGGAGGGGCCATCCGCTTCCCCAACTGTACATCTTCTGGAGCTGCACTCGTGACTATCTCTCCTACCGCAGTCCGCAGAGCCCTGCGACCCGGCAACACCGGGCTGGTGCTCGCACTGATCCTGACCAGCCAGCTGATGGTCGTGCTGGACGCGACCATCGTGAACATCGCGCTGCCCGACATCAAGACCGCCCTCGGCTTCAGCCCGAGCGGCCTGTCCTGGGTGGTCAACGCCTACACGCTGACCTTCGGCGGCCTGCTCCTGCTGGGCGCCCGGGCCGGCGACCTGCTCGGCCGGCGCCGTACGTTCGTGACCGGCCTGGTGATCTTCACCGTCGCCTCGCTGCTCGGCGGCTTCGCGACCACGCCGGGCCTGCTGCTGGCGGCTCGCGCCCTCCAGGGCGTCGGCGGCGCGCTCGCCTCGCCGTCCGCCCTGGCCCTGCTGATGACCATGTTCCGCGACGGCCGCGAGCGCACCCGGGCCCTCGGCCTCTACACCGCGGTCTCGATCGGCGGCGCCGCCGTCGGCCTGATCGCCGGTGGCCTGCTCACCGAGTTCGTCTCGTGGCGCTGGGTGCTGTTCGTCAACGTGCCCATCGGCGCCGTCGTGACGGCGCTGGCCCTGCGGGTCCTGCCCGAGACCGAGCGGCGGACCGGCCGGTTCGACTTCGGCGGCGCGTTCACCTCGACGATCGGCATGGCCAGCCTGGTCTACGGGTTCGTCCACGCGGCCACCGCCGGGTGGCACGACACCGAGACCGTCATCGCCGTTCGCCGTGGGCGTCGCCCTGCTCGCCGCCTTCGTCGGCATCGAGCTGCGGGCCTCCTCGCCGATCACCCCGCTGCGGCTGTTCGCCGACCGCAGCCGGTCCGCGTCGTACCTGGCTCGCCTGCTGCTCGTCGCGGGGATGATGGGGATGTTCTTCTTCCTCACCCAGTTCCTGCAGGGCGTGCTCGGCTACTCGCCGCTCAAGACCGGCCTGGCCTTCCTGCCGCTGACCCTCATGGTGTTCACCTCCTCGCAGGTCAGCGCGCGGGTGCTGACCGAGCGGTTCAGCCAGCGCACGCTGGTGGTTGCCGGCATCACGGTCTCGACCGGGGCGCTGCTCTGGCTCTCGACCCTGTCGGCGAGCAGCGGCTACCTCTCCCTGCTCGGCCCCCTGGTGCTGTTCGGCCTGGGCAACGGCACGGCCTTCGTGCCGCTGACCGCCGCCTCGCTGTCCGGTGTCCAGGCGGCCGACGCGGGGGCGGCCTCCGGGCTGGTCAACGTGATGCAGCAGGTCGGCGGCTCCCTCGGGCTCGCCGTGCTGGTCACGGTGTTCGGCAGCGGGAGCCGTTCGGCCCTGCACGACGCGCTCCCGGGCGCGACGCCGGCCCAGATCGCCCAGCACGCGTTCGTGGTCGGCGCCGACCGGGCGATCCTGACCGGCGCGATCTTCCTGGCTGTCACGGTCGTCGTGGCCGCCACGACGCTGAGCGGCCGCCGGCCCAACCGGCCGAGCGACGCCGAGGCCCAGGTCGAGGAGGCGCAGGACGCCGCCTCGCTCGCCGAGGCCATGGCCTGAGCCCGGACCGACCCGGCGTACGGGCTGGATCTGGGCTCAGGCCTGCGGCGGAAGGGAGTCCAGCCAGTCGGTGAGCACCTCGCCCACCAGGGCCGGGCGCTCCTCGGGCAGGAAGTGCCCGGCGCCCTCGACCAGCTCGAACCGGTACGCCGAGCTGACGTACCGCGCGCTCCCGGCCGACGCCGGGAGGACGAGGCCGTCCGAGGCGCCATGGACCTGCAGGACCGGGACGGCGACCGGTGCCTGGATGCCCGCGCGGAAGCGGCGGCCGTCCCGGCGCGGCTGCGATCGCACGAGCCACCGGTAGTACTCCGCCGCCGAGTGCGCGACGAACGGGATCCCGGCCGCCGTGGCGTACCGGGTGACCTCCTCCTGGCTCGGCCAGCCGGGGCCGGACCAGGCGTCCAGGACCTTCGCGACGTACGCCGGCCTGGTCAGGTAGCGCTCGGGCCAGAACGGCACCTGCTGCGGCCCGAGCCAGCGCAGGGCCTTGCGCTGGGCCCGCCGAGCGGAGCGCGGCCGCCCGCATCCGGGCCGGGTGCGGCATGCCGAGGGAGGCCACGGCCCGGGTCACCCGCGGCTCCAGCCCGGGCATCGACCAGGCCACCCAGCCGCCCCAGTCGTGGCCGATGACCGTGGCGTCCGGCTCACCCAGCGAGCGGATGACGCTCGCGACGTCGGCCGCCGAGGTGATCGTGTCGTAGCCGTGCGGGGTCTTGTCCGACGCGCCGTAGCCGCGCAGGTCCATCGCCGCGACCCGGTAGCCGGCGGCGGCCAGGGTCACGAGCTGGTGCCTCCAGGCCCACCAGAACTGCGGGAAGCCATGCAGGAGTAGGACGAGCGGGCCCTCGCCCAGCTCGGCGACGTGGAAGCGGCTGCCGCCCGCGGCGACGAACCGGTGCTCCCACGGCCCCTCGACCAGGACGTACGACGCGTCGACGGCGGACGTGCGCACGGCAGCCCGGACGGCCGCTCAGCCGTCGCTGGAGCGGGCCTGCTTCAGGGCGGCCACGGTCTCCTTGGTGGAGCGGATGGTCCGCTCCGGCGGCTTGATCTTGCCCAGCCGCGACTTGCCGACGAAGACGAGCACGAGCCCGATGAGCAGCAGCACCGCGCCGACGATGAGGAAGGCCAGCCACGGCGACGAGACCGGCGGCGACCAGGCCGTAGGCGGCGGCGATGAGCAGCAGGATCAGGGCGAGGAACGCGAAGACGGCGGCGACGAGGAACATCGCCGCGCCCAGCGCTCCGGCGACGACGTCCCGCTGCAGCTCGGCCTTGGCCAGGGCGATCTCGGACCGGACGATGGTCGAGAGGTCCTTGCTGGCGTCGGCCACGAGCTGGCCGAGCGTGCGCTCGCCGCCGGGGGTCTCGGGAGCGCCGACCGGCCGTCCGACCCCGGATGGTGTCCCCGCACCAGACATCGTGAACCCTCGCCTCTCCTCGGCCGCACCCGTGGGCACCTGTCCTGCCACACGTCCGGGCCGAGCCTAGTGAACCGCGCCACCCGGTCGCTTGCCGAAGACCGCGTCGAGGGCGTCGACCTGGTCGGGCCCGGCGATGACGGCGACGTCGTCCCCGGCGTTCAGGACGGTGTCGGCCCGGACCTGGACGAGTCCGCCGGCGCGCACCACCAGGCTGACCCAGACGTCCTCCCCGACCGGCAGGTCGCGGATGGACAGGCCGTCCGCCGGCGACGACGGCGCGACCAGGTAGTGCCGCAGGTCGGCGGGCTCGACGGTGAGGCGGACGCCCGCGGCCCAGGGCTGGGGCTGGACGTCCCGCATCGGCAGCCCGACCCACCGCGCGACCGCCGGCACGAGGCCGCCCTGGACCAGCACGGAGAACGCGACGACCACGACCACGATGTCGTAGAGCCGGGTGGCGCCGGCCGGGTCACCGTGCCGGAGCCGGTCCTGCAGGACGAACGTCGCCAGCAGGATCGGGACCGCGCCCTTGAGCCCGGCCCACAGGACGAAGACGCGCTCCGGCCGCTGCAGCCGGACCGGCCACATCACCAGCCCGACGAGCAGTGGCCGCACCAGCAGGGTGAGGACCGCCGCGAGCCCGAGGCCGATCGACCAGGCCTGGCCGTCCCCGAGCGTGCTCAGATGCACCGTCAGGCCGAGGACGGTGAAGGCGATGATCTCGCCGAGGCTGGCCAGCGCGGACTGGAACCGGACGATGTCGGTCTTGTACGGCGCGCGCTCGTCGCCCAGGACGATGCCGGCGACGAAGACGGCGAGGTAGCCCGAGCCGTGGACGACCGTCGTCGCGCCGAAGAGCACGCCGGCGGAGGCCAGGACGAGCAGCGGGTAGAGGCTCTCGGAGGGCAGCGAGATCCGGCGTACGGCCCAGAGCACGGCCCGGCCACCGAGCCAGCCGGCGGCCGCCCCGACCACGAGCTCGACCACGAACTCCAGGACACCGTGGCCGACCTGGCCCGCGCTCACCCCGCCGCTAGCGGTGCCGACCGCGAGGATCGCCGCCATCAGCGCGATCCCGGCCGGGTCGTTCGCGCCGGACTCGCCCTCGAGGATGACGCCCCCGCGCCCCTCGATCTGCTTGCCGCCCAGGACCGAGAAGACCACCGCCGGGTCGGTGGGCGCCAGGGCCGTCCCCACGAGCAGGGCGTCGCGCCAGGGGAGGCCGAACACGAGGTGGCCGACCAGGGCGAGGGCGCCGGCGGTCACCAGCGTGCCGACGACGCCGAGCCAGGTGATCGCGCCGGCGTTGGCCCGGAAGCGTCGCCAGCCGATGTGCATGCCGCCGTCGAAGAGGATGACGATCAGCGCCACCGTCACGATCTGCTGGACCGTGCCGATCGAGACCCGCCCCCACGAGGGGACCAGGTCCGAGGCGACGGCGGCGGCGACCAGGAAGACGAGCGGGGCGGGCAGCCGCAGCCACTGGCTCAGCCGGTTGCCGAGGACGGCCGCCACCAGCACCAGCGCGGCCAGCCCGATCACGGTGCCGAAGTGCGTCGCGTCAGCCATCGTCGCGAGCCTCTCAGATCGTGGGCGTGAAGGCCGGAGCGTTGTACGGCGTCACGACCAGGATGCTGGACGGCCAGGTGTGGACGGCACCGGGCCGGGCGCCGCGGGCCTGCAGCACGAGCTGCCCGGCCCGGCGCAGGTCCTGCTGGAGGTCGTGATGCAGGACCGCCGACAGCCGCCCTTCGCGCAGGAGGGCGGCGTTGTCCTCGTCGAGGTCGTGGGCCACGAAGACCCGGCACCGCCGCCCGAGCTCGTCGAACACCCGCACCGTCGCCCGGTTGCCGCCGCCGATCGAGTACACGGCGGCGATGTCGGGGTGCGCGCGCAACGCCTGCTGCACCAGCGTCGCCATGGTCTCGTCGACCCCGTCGGTCTCGGTGATCTCGACGATCCCGCGGGCGGGCCCGCTCGCCCGCATCTGGGCGCGGAAGCCCATCTCGCGCTCCTCCTCGCCGCGGAACGATCCACTGCTGAGGGTGACGAGCACGCTGCCGGGCTGCTCGCCCAGCCACTGCTGCACGAGGTAGGCCGCAGTCGCTCCCGCCGAGCGGTTGTCGACGCCGACGTACGCCGTCCGCCGGCTGGTCGGCAGGTCCGTGACCAGGGTGACGACCGGGATGCCTCTGGCCTCGAGCCGCGCGACCGCGTCGACGACCTCCGGGACGTCGGGCGCCTTGAGCAGGACGCCGTGCGAGCGGCCGGGGGTGATCCGGTCCAGGACGGCGACGATGTCGCTCGCCGGGCCGCTCTCGCGCAGGTCGAACCGGGCCCGGACGAGCGCCGGCCGCAGCGTCGGCAGCACGGCCTCGAAGGCGCTGCGGACCGCTGCGGAGAAGCGCTCGGGTGTCTGCATGACGACGTCGACGACGAAGGTCCGCCCGCCGAGCTGGATCTGGGACTGCTGGCGGCGCAGGTCGGCGATCGCCCGATGCACCTGCGCGGCAGTGGTGTCGCGAACCCCGTTGCGGCCGTTCAGGACCCGGTCGACGGTGGCCTCGCTCAGGCCGGCCTGCAGGGCGATCTCTCGGACCCGGAACGGGTGGCTCACGAAGCCTCGCTCCTGAGGGGTTTTTGATGGGTTCCTGACGTGCTCCTGGGGTGGAGCCGCTCCTACAGTTGCAGACAACCGCCCCACACCGCCACGAGAGGATCCCCCGTGGACCAGCCGACCGACAGCCGCAGCCCGAAGACCTGGCCGCTCGAGGCCGACGTGCGGCTCCAGGACCTCGTCGACCTGGTCGCCGAGCGCACCGACCTCGCCGACTATCCGTACGCCGACGCCGTCGAGGGCAACGTCCTGGTCTACGACAGCGCCCGACTGCGCGCGGCCGCGGCCGTCGACCGGACCGGGGTCATGGTCGAGCTCGCCCGCGCGCTGATGGACGGGCCCGGGCTCGTGGTGTTCGCCGGGGCCTTCCCCGACCTGGCGGTCGTGGACCGCGCGACCGGTGCCTTCAACGCGATGATCGCGGACCAGCACGCCTCGGGCCGGGCGTCCGGCGACCACTTCGCCAAGCCCGGCGCCAACGACCGGGTGTGGAACGCGTTGGAGAAGCTCGCGGTTCGCGATCCCGAGGCCTTCGTCGACTACTACGCCAACGACATCGTGGCCCTCATCGCGACGGCGTGGCTGGGGCCGGCGTACCAGGTCACGTCGCAGATCAACGTCGTCAACCCCGGCGGCCAGGCCCAGACGGTGCACCGCGACTACCACCTGGGCTTCCAGACCGACGACCAGGTCGAGCGCTTCCCCGCCCACGTGCACCAGCTCTCGCCGGTGCTGACCCTGCAGGGCGCCGTGGCGCACACCGACATGCCGGTGGTCAGCGGCCCCACGCAGTACCTCCCGCACTCGCAGAAGTACCCGCTCGGCTATCTGGCCTGGCGCCGGCCGGAGGTGCGGGAGTACTTCGAGGCGACCTTCGTGCAGCTGCCCCTGGCCAAGGGCGACGCGGCCTTCTTCAACCCCGCGCTTTTCCACGCCGCCGGGACGAACCGGTCGGCGGACATCCGGCGGATGGCCAACCTGCTGCAGATCTCGTCGGCGTTCGGCCGGGCGATGGAGTCGGTCGACCGCGAGAAGGTCGCCGCGGCAGTGTTCCCGGCCCTGAGCGCGCGGGCCGCCGAGGGGTGGGACGAGCGCTCCCTGGCCAACGCGATCGCCGCCAGCGCGGAGGGCTACGCCTTCCCCACCAACCTCGACCGCGACCAGCCGGTGGACGGCCTGGCCCCGCCGACCCAGGCCGAGATCGTGGCCCGGGCTGTGACCGAGGGTTGGGCCGCCGATGCGCTGCGCAAGGAGCTCGCGGCGTACGCCGAGCGCCGGCGGACGGACGACATCTAACCGGGCTCGGCCGCGGACGGCTGGACCGGCCGGTCGCCGGTGCGCAGGTTCTGCAGCCGGACCTGCCCGCGGGCGACCAGCCGCTCCTGCTCGTCGTGGATCTCGACCAGCCACAGCTGTTGCAGCCGGCCGCGGTGGATCGGCGTGCCGGTCGCGACCAGCTCGCCCTCGCGCACGGCGCGCAGGAAGTCCGTGTGGTTGGAGACGCCGACGACCTGCCCGTCGTCCCCCAGCCACAGGGCCCCGGCGATGCTCGCGACGGTCTCGACGACGGTGCAGTAGACGCCGCCGTGGGTGATGCCGTAGGGCTGCCACTGCTGCGGCTCGACGGCCCAGCGCAGCACCAGCCGGTCACCGCTCGCGTCCTCGACCCGCAGGCCGAGGCCGGAGGTGAAGCCCTTGGTGAAGAGCTCCTCGACGGTCAGGGGGTCGGTCGCCTCGGCCATGACAGCACCCTACGGCCGCAGGCACCCGCGCAGCGCTACGACGAGCCGTCGACCCAGTCGAACGTGCGGGTGACGGCCTTCTTCCACTGCGCGTACTCCGCGGCCCGCCGAGTCTCGTCGACCTGGGGCTGCCACCGGCGGTCGACCGCCCAGTTCCGTTGCAGCTCATCGGTGTTGGCCCAGTAGCCGACCGCGAGGCCGGCGGCATACGCCGCGCCGAGGGCGGTCGTCTCGGCCACGACCGGGCGCACCACCGGTACGCCGAGCTGGTCGGCCTGGATCTGCATGAGCAGCTCGTTGGCCACCATGCCGCCGTCGACCCGCAGCTCGGTCAGCTCGACGCCGGAGTCGGCCCGCATGGCTTCCACCACCTCGCGGGTCTGGAAGGCCGTGGCCTCCAGGGCGGCCCGGGCCAGGTGCCCGCGGTTGACGAAGCGGGTCAGGCCGACGACGGCGCCGCGGGCATCGGCCCGCCAGTACGGCGCGAACAGTCCGGAGAAGGCCGGCACGACGTACGCCCCGCCGTTGTCCTCGACGGTCCGGGCGAGGGCTTCGATCTCGTTGGCGTCCTTGATCATCGCGAGGTTGTCCCGCAGCCACTGCACGAGCGAGCCGGTGACCGCGATCGCGCCCTCGAGCGCGTAGACCGGGTCCGCGTCGCCGATCCGGTACGCCGGCGTCGTGAGCAGACCGTGCTCGGAGCGGACCGGCTCCGAGCCGGTGTTGAGGAGCAGGAAGTTGCCCGTGCCGTAGGTGTTCTTGGCCATGCCCGGGGCGAAGCAGGCCTGGCCGAAGGTCGCCGCCTGCTGGTCGCCCAGGATGCCCGCGATGGGCACACCAGACAGGACGTCCAGCCCGGTCGTCTCGGCGTACACCTCACTGCTGGAACGGATCTCGGGCAGCATCGCCAGCGGGACGCCCATCTCGGCGGCGATGTCGTCGGCCCAGGTCAGCGATCGCAGGTCCATCAGCATCGTCCGCGAGGCGTTGGTGACATCGGTGAGGTGGCGCCCGCCGCTGGCGCCGCCGGTCAGGTTCCAGACCAGCCAGCTGTCCATCGTGCCGAAGGCCAGCTCGCCGGCCTCGGCCCGCTCGCGGGCGCCGTCCACGTGGTCGAGGATCCAGCGGATCTTGGGTCCGGCGAAGTACGTCGCGAGCGGCAGCCCGGTGCGGTCCTGGTAGCGCTGGGCGCCGCCGCCGAGAGCGCCCAGCTCGGCGCAGATGCCGTCGGTCCGGGTGTCCTGCCACACGATGGCCCGGTGGATCGGCTCGCCGGTCGCCCGGTCCCACACGAGCGTCGTCTCCCGCTGGTTCGTGATGCCGACCGCGGCGATGTCGGCGGCGGTCAGGTCGGCGCTCGCCAGCGCCTCCTCGCAGACCCGCCGGGTCGTGGCCCAGATCTCGGTCGCGTCGTGCTCGACCCAGCCGGCGCGCGGGAGGTGCTGCCGGTGCTCGGCCTGCGCGCGGGCGACAACCCGGCCGCGCGTGGTCGAACACCATGCAGCGCGTACTCGTCGTGCCCTGGTCGATCGACGCGACGTACCGGCCCCGGCGATCAGACATGGCACCGATCCTGCCAGGGACCTACTCCTCGGAGCTGCCGGAGCTGAGGCCCTCCTTGATCAGGTCCATGACGGTGGAGTCGGCCAGCGTGGTGACGTCGCCGACCTCGCGGTTCTCGGCCACGTCCTTCAGCAGGCGGCGCATGATCTTGCCGGAGCGGGTCTTGGGCAGCTCGGCCACGATCATGATCTGCCGCGGCCGGGCGATCGGGCCGATCTCCTTGGCCACGTGGTCGCGCAGCTCCTTGACGACGTCCGGGCCGCCGTCGCCGGCCTCGCTGCGCAGGATGACGAACGCGCAGATCGCCTGCCCGGTCATGTCGTCGGCCGCGCCCACGACGGCCGCCTCTGCGACCTTCGGGTGGGACACCAGCGCGGACTCGATCTCGGTGGTCGACAGCCGGTGGCCGCTGACGTTCATCACGTCGTCGACCCGGCCGAGCAGCCAGATGTCACCGTCGCTGTCCTTCTTCGCCCCGTCGCCGGCGAAGTAGCGACCGGGGAACCGCGACCAGTAGGTCTCCTGGTAGCGGTCGTCGTCGCCCCACAGGGTGCGCAGCATCGCGGGCCACGGCTCGGTCAGGACCAGGTAGCCGCCGGACCCGTCGGGCACGGAGTTGCCCTCGTCGTCGACGACGTCGGCGCTCACTCCGGGGAGCGGAGTCATTGCGGCGCCTGGCTTTCCGGCGGTCACGCCCGGCAACGGGCTGATCATGATCGAGCCGGTCTCGGTCTGCCACCACGTGTCGACGACCGGGCAGCGCTCGCCGCCGATGGTCTTGCGGTACCAGATGTACGCCTCCGGGTTGATCGGCTCCCCCACACTCCCGATCAGCCGCAGGGTCGACAGGTCGAACTTGTCGGGGATCTGCGCGCCCCACTTCATGAAGGTCCGGATTGCGGTCGGCGCGCAGTAGAGGATCGTCACCTTGTACTTCTGGATGATCTCCCACCAGCGGCCCTGGTGCGGGGTGTCCGGCGTGCCCTCGTACATCACCTGGGTCACGCCGTTGGCGAGCGGCCCGTAGACGATGTAGCTGTGGCCGGTGACCCAGCCGATGTCGGCGGCCGTCCAGCAGACGTCGGTGTCCGGCTTGATGTCGAAGACGCCCCAGTGGGTGTACGAGCAGCCCGTCAGGTAGCCGCCGGTCGTGTGCAGGATGCCCTTCGGCTTGCCCGTCGTACCGGAGGTGTACATGACGTAGAGCGGGTGCTCGGCGTCGAAGGCCTCGGCCGTGTGGTCCGCGCTCGCCGGGTCGACGACGTCGTGCCACCACACGTCGCGGCCGTCCTGCCAGGCGACGTCCTGGCCGGTGCGGCGTACGACGAGCACGCTGCGGACGTCCGGGCACTCCTCCAGGGCCGCGTCGACCGCCGGCTTGAGCGCGGCCGCCGCGCCCTTGCGGTAGCCGCCGTCGGCGGTGATGACCACACGGGCGTCGCAGTCCTGGATCCGGCCCTTCAGCGCGTCGGCCGAGAAGCCACCGAAGACGACGGTGTGGGGCGCGCCGATCCGGGCGCACGCGAGCATCGCCATGACCGTCTCGGGGATCATCGGCATGTAGATCGCGATCCGGTCGCCGGCCTCGACCCCGAGGTCGGTCAGCGCGTTGGCGGCCTTGCACACCTGCTCGTGCAGCTCGGCGTAGGTGATCGTGCGGGTGTCGCCCGGCTCGCCCTCGAAGTGGTACGCGACCTTGTCACCCTTGCCCGCCTCGATGTGCCGGTCCAGGCAGTTGTACGCCGCGTTGAGCTTGCCGCCGACGAACCATTTGGCGAACGGCGGGTTCGACCAGTCGAGGACCTTGTCCTCGTCCCACTTCGTGGCCCAGGTCAGCCGCTCGGCCTGCTCGGCCCAGAAGCCGAGCCGGTCGGCGGCCGCCCGGTCGTAGGCCTCGGCCTTGAGGTTGGCGTGCTCGGCCAGGTCCGCTGGCGGCTCGAACCGGCGCTCCTCGGTGGACAGGTTTTCCAGGGCAGAGTCGGTCACGGTCTCTCCTCGCACGCGCCGGCGGGTGTCCCACTCACTCCATCAGGGCGGGCCTGAGGTTTCAAGCGCGGGGGCCCACCGGGACGACCGCGCGCTTGAAGGTGAAGTTCGCGACGGTCGCGAACGAGCCGTACCAGGCGACGAGCGCGGTGAGCAGGCCCAGGTAGCCGCCGACCTTGGACAGGCCGACGCCGGGAGCCTTGCCGCCCCACTCGCCGATCCCGAGCGCGAGGAAGGTCAGGGTCAGCAGGACGAAGACGGCGAGCACCACCGTGTTGGTCTTCAGCGCGGCGACCGCGAGGTAGGCCGTGATGAGCGCCCAGATCAGCAGGTAGAGGCCGATCGCGTGCTCGGCGTCCTTCGGGCTGGCCTTGGACAGGTCGGTGTGCGTCTGGAGGTACCAGAAGGACAGCCAGAACGCGCCGTACGACGAGAAGGCGACCGCGCCGAAGCTGTTGCCCTTGGCGAACTCCCACATCCCGGCGAGCAGCTGGGCCAGCCCGCCGTAGAAGAGAGCCAGCCCCAGGACGACGCCGACGGCGCTCGCCTTGATCCAGCCGGCGTTGACCGCGCTGAGGAAGAACGTCGTCGCGGCGAACGCGGTCAGCCCCAGGCCGGCCGGGTCGGCCAGTCCGGCGCCGAAGAGCGGTGCTGCGGGAGGAGTGGCCGGTGTGGCCTGGGTGGTGGGTCCGTCGGTGCTGCTCACGTGCACTCCTTTGTGCAGGTCCGACCGGTGGGCCGGTCGGAGGTCCGTGCGACGGACGCTAGGAGGGGCGGCGGTGCCGATGACAGTCACCGCGCGGGTGGTGCGGCCACCGGGGGCAGTGGATCGGCGGAAGGCGGCCGGCCCGGCGACGAGCGGTCGGTCTGGCGCGACGAGCGGTCGGCGATCGACCCGGCTCCCGAGAGCAGGACCTCGGGAGCGTGCAGCCGGACCATGGTGCGGGCGACGTCGGCCGGCGTGCGGTGCCGCGTCAGCAGGGAGCCCACGATCATGACCGCGAAGGCGACGGGCACCGTGAGGGCCGCGGGCTGCTCCAGCAGGGTGCCGAGCCAGCCGGGCCGCGGGCCGATCACCGCGGTGACGACGACGGCCCCGCCGGCCAGGCCGCCGCCGATCGCCAGGCCCAGCATCGCCCCGACGTCGGTGAGCCCGCGCCACCAGATGCCGAGGACGAGCAGCGGGCAGAACGACGACGCGGCCACGGCGAACGCGAGGCCGACCGCGGCCGCGACGCTGATCCGCTGGGTGCCGAGGGAGAGCAGGTAGGGCACCAGGATCGCTGCGGCGCAGCCGATCCGGAAGGCGCGCACCGGTCGGCGACGTGACGGCACGACGTCCTGGGCCAGCACCCCGGCGACCGAGATGGTCAGCCCGGAGGAGGTCGACAGGAACGCCGCGAACGCCCCGGCCGTGACGAGGGCGGAGAGCGCGTCACCCAGGCCGCCGCCGACGATCCGCTGCGGCAGGAGCAGCACCGTGGCGTCGGTGTCCCCGCTCATCAGCAGGTCCGGGGCGTAGAGGCGGCCGAGGGCGCCGTAGATCGTCGGCAGGAGGTAGAACGCCGACAGCAGGCCGACGACGGCGAGCGCGGTCCGCCGGGTCCGGCGCCCGTCGGGGTTGGTGTAGAAGCGGACCAGGACGTGCGGCAGCCCCATCGTCCCGAGGAACGTCGCCAAGACCAGCGAGTACGTCGCGAAGAGCGGGTGGTCCCGGCCGGCGTGCAGCGGCTCGGCCCAGGTGCGGCCGGTGGTCACGGGCAGCGAGGTGATGACCGGCACGACGTCGCCGGGGTGCAACGTGACGACGGCCCCGCGCTCGAGCCGGTGCCGACCCGCGGCCAGGGAGACGCCCCCGTCGGCGGACCGGCCGTCGACGATCCCGCGCACGGCGTACGTCGCGGCTCGGGGCACCTGGACGTCGGTGGCCGCGGTGAGCCGGACGACCGTGGTGTGGCGGGCGATGGCCGGTGCGCCGCCCTCGCTGCGCGGGCTGCCGTCGCCGTGCCAGGCCACGAGCAGGAAGGCCACGGGCACGAGCAGGGCGGTCAGCTTGAGCCAGAACTGGAAGGCCTGGGCGAAGGTGATCGAGCGCATGCCGCCGAACAGCACCGACGCGAGCACCACCGCGCAGACCACCAGGCCACCGGCCCAGGTCGGTGCGCCCGTGCTGGTGACCAGGGTCAGGCCGGCCCCCTGCAGCTGCGGGACGAGGTAGAGCCAGCCGATCACCACGACGAGGATGCTCGACGCGCGCCGGACCGGGAGGGAGCGCAGCCGGGCCTGGGCGAAGTCCGGCAGCGTGTAGGCGCCGGATCGCCGCAGGGGCGCGGCCACCAGCACCAGGAGGGCCAGATAGCCCGCGGTGTAACCGATCGGGTACCACAGCATGTCGACGCCGTACGCCAGGATCAGGCCTGCGATGCCGAGGTACGACGCGGCCGAGAGGTACTCGCCACCGATCGCCGACGCGTTCCACAAGGGGGTGACCGCACGCGAGGCGACGTAGAAGTCGTCGGTCGTGCGGGAGAGCCGCAGGGTGAGCGCGCCGACCACCAGCGTGGCCATTGCGACGAGGGCGACGGCGAACGTGGCTCCCGAGTCCATCGCGGTCAGTCGGGCCGGACGAGCTCGGCGAACTCCCGCTCGTTGCGCTCGGCCCCGACCACCGCGACCCAGCCCAGGCCGATCATCACGGGGTAGGCGAGGACACCCAGCAGGACCCAGGGCAGCGGGAGGCCGAGCAGGTGCACCGTGGCGGTCCGCGGCACGAGCGCGAAGAGCAGCGGCAACCCACCGAGGACGACGGCGGCCGTGGCGCAGACCCGCAGCGCGAGCCGGCGCTGAGCCCGCACCAGCGAGCCCAGGTAGACCTCGCCGAGTTCGGTCTGCTCGTCGATCTCCCGGGCGATCGGCCGCACCGGCCCGCGGCGAGGGGCGCCCATGCGCGGGCTGGTGACCCGAACCCGCTGCGGGACAGGCTGGTTCACGGCCGTGGGCCGTCGTCTGGGCTGTTGTCCGGGCTGTTGTCTGGGTGCAACAGTCGCTCGCGCAGGTCCCGCGCGTGCCGGCGGCTGACCGGGAGGTGCTGGCCGCCGACGCGAACCGTGTAGTGGCCGGCCTCCGAGCGGACCTCGTCCACATAGGCCAGTGCCACCAGCGTGCTGCGATGGATCCGGACGAATCCCGCTGCCGCCCAACGATCCTCGAGGCTGGTGAGGGGGGTGCGCACGAGATGCGCCTCCGCGGCGGTGTGCAGGCGCGCGTAGTCGCCGTGGGCCTCGACGTAGCGGACCTCCGAGCGCTTCACGAAGCGCGTGACGCCGGCGAGCTCGACCGGGATCGTCTCGTCCTCCTGGACCGGTGAGGCGTCCGGGCTGCCGTCCGCCTGGTCGGCCACCCGGCGGACGGCCTCGGCGAGGCGGGCCGCGCGGACCGGCTTCATGACGTAGTCCGTCGCCCGCAGCTCGAAGGCGTCGACGGCATGCTCGTCGTACGCCGTCACGAAGACCACCTTCGGCGGCCGGGCGAACTGGCTGAGCACGCGCCCCAGGTCGAGGCCGTCCATCGCGGGCATCTTGATGTCGCAGAAGACCACGTCGACGCTGTGCTGGGCGAGGGTCCGCATCGCCTCCGCACCGCTGGCCGCCAGGTGGACGGCGCCGATCCGGTCGTCGCCGTTCAGCAGGAAGGCCAGCTCGGAGCGCGCATGGGCCTCGTCGTCGACGACGAGGGCGCACAGGGCGAGGCGGTCACCGGCAACTGCGGTCACGGCCGCAGCGTACGTCGCGCGGGCGCGTTCGGCAGGTCGAGATGGCCCGGCGATCGAGGGTCGGGCGCTCCGGCCGTGCCGATCTCATGAGGCGTGGACGCCCGCGGCGTACTTCGGCACCCGGAAGCCGACCTTCGTGCCGGCCCCCATGGCCGTCTCGACCACCAGGCCGTGGTCGTCGCCGTAGACCTGTCGCAGCCGGGCGTCGACGTTCGCCAGCCCCACGGCCTCGGACTCCGGGTCGCCGGCGAGGGCGCGGCGTACGACGTCGGGGTCGGAGCCGGAACCGTTGTCCTCCACCGAGATCGACGCTTCGAGACCCTCGTCCGTGGCGGTGATCGTGACCTGCCCCGGGCCGCTCACCCCGTCGAGGCCGTGGCGCACGGCGTTCTCGACCAGAGGCTGGATGGCCAGGTAGGGGACCGCGACCGACAGGACCTCTGGGGCGATGAGCAGTGACACGACGAGCCGGTCGCCGAACCGGGCCTGCTCCAGGGCGAGGTAGCGCTCGACGTTGCGCAGCTCGGCGGCCAGCGTGGTGAACTCCCCGCCGGACTTGAAGGCATAGCGGGTGAAGTCGGCGAACTCCAGCAACAGCTCCCGCGCCCGCTCGGGGTCGGTCCGCACGTAGGCCGCGATCGCCGCCAGGGAGTTGTAGATGAAGTGCGGGCTGATCTGCGCGCGCAGGGCCCGCAGCTCGGCCTCCACGGTGCGGGTCCGGGCCTGGGCCAGCTCGGCCAGCTCGATCTGGCCCGACACCCAGCCCGCGGTCTCCTGCGTGGCGCGGATCAGGGCGGCCGAGGGCGCGTCCGGGACGTAGGCCGCGAGCGCGCCGACCACGACGTCGTCCGTGGTGAGGGGCGCGATCACGGCGCAGCGGACGGGGCAGCCGGGGTCGGAGCAGGTCAATGCGTCCTTGCGCAGGATCGTGGTGCGTCCGCTGCGCAGCACCTCACCCGCGTGCCGGACCGCGTCATCCGCGTGCGCGCTGCCGGCGCCGTCCCACGCCAGCGTGCGGTCGGTGTCGACCAGGGCGACGGCGGCGCTGCCGAGGAGCGCGCGCAGGTGCCGCGCGGCCCGCTGCGAGCCGTGCGGTGTCAGGCCCTCGCGCAGGTCTCCGGCGGCGGAGGAGGCGGTGTGCAGGGTGCGGAAGGTCGCGTCGTCCGAGAGCGGCGCCAGCCGCAGCCGTCGTCCCCGGGGGAGCCGCATGCAGCGACGGTACGCCGAGGTCGACGGCTCGGTAGGGTCGGCGGATGGCCTACGGCTACCTCGGCACCATGCGCACCCGGCCCGGTCTCCGGGACGAGGTGGTGATGGCCCTCGTCGAGGGCGCGGACGCGCTCACCGCGGCCGGCTGCCGGCTCTACGTCGTGAGCGTCAGCGCGGACGACCCGGACTGCATCTGGGTCAACGAGGTCTGGGGCAGCAAGGAGGAGCACGACGCCTCGCTCCAGCTGCCCGAGGTCCGCGCGGCCATCGCCGCGACGATGCCCAAGCTCACCGGTGAGTTCACCAGCCAGGAGCTGCGCGTGGTCGGTGGCCTGGGCGTCCAGCCCTGAGCACTCCGGGACCGGGGAGCGACCCGCTGGCGGCGCTCGCGTCGCTGCCGGGTGTCGCCGAGGCGGTCGAGCGGGCCCGGCAGGCCTGCACCGAGCTGCGCTGGCACCCGGCATTGCGCCGCCTGGCCGCCCAGGCGCGCGCCGAGTCACTCGTCCGGGCCGCCCGGGCCAGCGCCGCCCTCGACGGCGCCGAACTGCCGCTGGACCGGGTGCGCGAACTCGTTGGGGCGCAAGGGATCGAGACGGTCGCTGGGCCCGGCGCGGCGGTGGGGTCGTCCGCAATCTCGGACCCGGTCCGGGACGCCGTGGTGCGGGCTCTGCGGGTCACGGCGGCAGCGGCCGAGATCGGCCCGATCCTGGCGACGGCCCCGCTGCAGGCGCTCGCCCGGCTCCACCTCGGCGCTGCCCCGGCCGCTGCATCGACAGCCGCCGCCGACCGCCCGGACATCGGCCGGCCGCGACCCGGAGGTACGCCGCCGCGCGACCTGGTCGACCTCGGCCCCGCGCCCTCCGGCCCGGCCCTCGCCGAGCGACTCGACGCGCTGGGCCGGCTGATCCGGCAGCCGTCGACCGCTCCCGCGCTCGTCGTCGCGGCGATCGCCCACGGCGAGCTGCTCGCGCTCCGACCCTTTACGTCCGGCAATGGTCTGGTCGCGCGGGCCCTGGCCCGGGCGCTCACGGTCGAGCGCGGCCTCGACCCGACGGGGGTCGCCGTCCCCGAGGTCGGGCTGCTGGCCGGGGGACCGGCCGGCTACGTCGGTGCTGCCGCGGCGTACACGAGTGGCACTGCCGAGGGCGTCGCTCTCTGGCTGCGGACCTGTGCGGAGGCAGTCGTCCTCGGAGCAGGTGAGGGCAGGCTGGTCGCCGACGCCGTCCTGGCCGGCCGGCTCACCCCCGAGACCTGACGACCGGCCGCCGTACGCCGCGTCCCCGGGTTCGGATCACGGACAAGCCTTCTGGACGGCAGCGCCCAGGGGTGCGAGGAGCTCGTCGCGCAGGCCGTACTCCGCAGGGTCGGCACCGTCGGACGGCGCCGCGGAGCTGTCGTTCTGGGCGTGGACCTGCAGGCTCACGCCGTCGGCCCAGTTCGACAGCCGGCCCACGCCCTTGCACGAGGTCACCCGGATGGTCAGCAGGATGCTCTCGCTCTCGCCCGGCGCGAGCAGCATCGTCCCCGGCGGGTCGGTCACCAGCTCGAACCCGTCGGACTCCACCGTCGCGAAGCTGATCCTGCGACCGGAGCGGGCCCGGTTGGTGAGGACCAGGGTGGCGCGGTCGGCCGACGACGTCGGGTCGACGAACACACCGGAGAGCCCCTGGCCCGCGATGGCCTGGGTCGGGTAGTTGCACAGCTGGTTCAGCGACATGTCGTACGACGTGCCGATGGACGGATCGCTGGACGCGGGGACGTCCAGATGGACCGACCCCCCGGTCTCCGTCGGCGCGGTCAGCGAGACCAGCAGCGTCGAGTCGAGATAGGTCGTGCTGCAGTCCGGGGCCATGACCACCTCGACGGCGCCGTTGCCACCGGCCGGGATCGACACCGCCGCGTGAGACAGCAGGGTCGCCGTGGCATTGCCCTGTGCGACCCGCGAGGAGATCGAGGTCACCGTGATCTCGGTCCGGCCCAGGTTGGCGACGTGCACCTGCAGCAGGCCGCGCGGCGACCGGGCCGTGCTGCTCGGGTCCGGCCCGTCGTAGAGCGCCCAAGCCAGCACCGGCGGGCGCGCTCGCGCTTGCGCGGCCACCTGCGCCCGCTCGTGCCCGCCACCGATCTGCCAGCCGACAGCGGCAGCGAGACAGGCCACGGCAGCGACGGCGGCCACGGCCCGCCACGACACCGATCGCCAGCGCCGCAACCGGTCCGTCAGTGGCTCGCGCGACCCTCGCGGTGCGGCCGGCGGGCGCCCGATCTCACCCAGGTCGAAGTCGACCAAGGACGCCGCGGGCACGTCCTCGTCGCCACCGGCCGGGCCCAGGGTCTCCCTGGTCATCAGGTGCAGGTCCGCTCGACCGCCGCGCCGCCCGGAACCAGCATCAGCTCGGGCATCGCGAAGGTCGTGGTCTGCCCCAGCCCGCTGGTCAGCGGGTCGTTGGCAGCCGGGTCACCGGGGGCCGGCTCGGGCCGTCGTACGTCGAGGACCACGGAGCTGGCCCACTCACCCACCCCGAGGACCGCGTTGCAGTGCGCCACCACCACCTTGAGGCGGATGTCCAGGGAGGCCCCCGGCTGCAGGATCCGCACGCCCGCGGGGGTGCCGATGAGCCGGAAGGCCGGGTTGCCGTCCGCGCGGATGTACACCTCTCGCAGGTCGTTGGCCTCGTTGGTGAGCGTGACCGTCGCGCCACTCACGCCGGAGGTCTGCCCGACGTTGACCGCGTCGACGTGGTCCAGGCCGCTGTCCAGCCCGACGCTGTGGTCGCCGAGGGTCTCCCCGGCCGGCGGTGTGACGTGGACCGGGGTTGCCTTCGGCCGGGCGTGCTCGGTGCCGGCCTGCCAGCCGCCGGCGGCCGCGAGGACGGCGGTCAGCACGGCGGCGGCGAACGCCGTACGCGCGCTCGGGCGCCAGTGCCGCAGGCGCTCGAGCCGACCGGCCCAGCGCGGTCCTGGCGGCTGGGACGCCGCCGGCCGGTCGCGGCTGGGCGCCGGGGCCAGCTCGCCGAGGTCGAAGTCGTCGCTCCCGGCCGGCTCGCGGCCGTCGATCTCGGTCGTCATGGCATCACCGCTCGGCCTTGGCGCAGGCGCGGCCGATGGCCTCTGCGACGAGCACCGGCAGGTTCTCGTCCCTGATCTGCTGGGTGCCGATCGACACCCCGATCCCTTGCAGGGAGTCGTAGTTCGTCCGCTTGGGCCCGCAGTGGCTGACCTCCGGCCGCACCCGCACCACGAACGGCCCGCCCGGCTGGACGGTCGCCGGCAGCCGCGGCTCGGTGACGAACCGCACGGCCTGGCCGACCTCCGGCGTGACGAGCCGCAGGGTCTGCGGGGCGTCGCCGACCAGGATCGTGATGCGGAGCGAGCCGTCGGCGTCGACCGTCGAGCTGTAGCTGTAGTTGACGTCGCTGTCCGACGGCCCGTCGCCCGTGGCGATCTCGCAGGCCTGCAGCAGCCCGCCGTTGTCGTTGACGACGTCGAGGTTGACGGGCACGGGGTGCACCGAGTTGTCGACCGTCCGGACCCGCGCGGTCAGCTCGGGGATGCCGAGATCGCGCTGCGCGGTCGACGAGCAGGGCAGCTGCATCTGGTAGATCACCTTGCTGCTCACCCCGGGCGCCAGTGACGACGACAGCCGGGTCACGTCGTTGCCCAGCTCGATCGTCCCGTCGTGGGTCACGTCCAGGCCGACGAGGCGCACCGGCTCCGGCCCGAGGTTGTGCAGCACGAGCTGCGCGCTCGCGGTGTTGGGTGCCGCGAACCCGTTGAGGTCGAAGCTGCGCGAGGCCGGCCGGATCTCCACCAGCCGCGCGTCGACCGCGACCACCGAGCGCCGGGCCGCCTGCTGCGTCCCGGGAGATGCGGGCGTGCACGGTCCACCCGGTCATTGCCATCAGGACGAGGCACGCGGCGAGGACGCGCACCGCCGTACGGCGTCGGCCGGCATCCCGGCGCAGGCTCCGCGCGTAGCCGAGGACGCCGGCTCGGGAGGGGGGTGGTTCGGCCTCGACGGGCTCGACCGGCCGGACCTCGTCGAGCTCGATGACCGGTGCCTTCGCCGCAGGCAGGGACTCGACGGCGGTCCGCGGCGGCCCGCCGTCGGCGCCTCTGCTCGAGTCCAGGATCTCGGTGCCCATGCTGAGGTCAACTGTCCCACCGGGGACCGGGCTCCGGAACTGGTACGGCGACGGTCCGCGCCACCGGGCTGCGGCCGGCCGGCCCACGAGGCTCTCCGACGCGCTCCGGGCGCACACACGACGACGCCCCGCCGTTGACGGGGCGTCGTCCTCCCACGGCCGCCCGGGCTACCAATCGTCAATTGCGTCGTCGCAGTGGGGCTAGCCCGCCACGACCGGTCCTCTCGAGGACTGCCTTTGCGTGGGTACCTGGTCTGCCGTGTGGTCTTGTCGCCGTTCCGGCTCCCACCGGTGCGGCTCATCACCTGTCTACTCCCCATCGGCGTCGATGGGAAGGGCCGATCGTGTGGCGCATCAGGCTAATTCGCCGTTCAACGTCGCGATCCTGCGGTGCGGCCTCAGCCGGAGCGCAGGGCCCGCCGGCGGGCGGTGAGCCAGACCAGGCCCGCGGCCGCGGCCCCGGCGCCGAGGGCCGCGGCGGCCATCGTCGGACCCGAGGGACGCAGGTCCGACAGCCGGGACTGCAGCGACACCGGGCGGGAGAAGTCCAGGACCGGCCACCCGCGCTCGACGGCGATCTTGCGCAACGGCTTGTCGGGGTTCACCGCGCGCGGGTGGGCGACGGCCTCCAGCATCGGCAGGTCCGTCACCGAGTCGCTGTAGGCGTAGGACCGGTCGAGGTCGTAGCCCTCCGAGGCCGCGAGGCGTTGCACCGCTTCGGCTTTCGTCGGGCCGAAGACGTAGGTGTCGACCTCTCCCGTGTAGTGACCGTCCTCGACCACCATGGTCGTGGCGACGACGTGGTCGGCCCCGAGCATCTCGCCGATCGGCCCGACGACCTCGGCTCCGGACGTGCTGACGATCACCACGTCGCGGCCGGCCAGGTGGTGCTCCTCGATCAGCTGCACCGCCTCGTCGTAGACCATCGGGTCGATCAGGTCGTGCAACGTCTCGGCGACGATGTCCTTGACCTGCTGGACGTCCCAGCCGCTGCACATGGCCGACAGGTAGGCCCGCATCCGCTCGATCTGGTCGTGGTCCGCGCCCCCGGCGGTGAAGACGAACTGGGCGTACGCGCTGCGCAGGACGGTCCGCCGGTTGATCAGGCCCCCGCGATAGAACGGCCGGGCGTAGGCCAGGGTGCTGGACCGGGCGATGATCGTCTTGTCGAGGTCGAAGAACGCCGCGGGACGGCGGGGCAACCGCTCGGTCTGGTCGCCGGGCGGCAGCGCTGAGATCACGGGTGAAGGATAGGCAGGCGCGGCCTCCCTTCACCCATTCGGAGCATTGTTCGCGATTCGCACGGCTCGCGGGGTGGACAACGTTTGCCAGGAGGCCCGCCGCGGTACAGACTTTCACTGCCGGCCCTACGGGACCGTGCCCCGCCCCGGCTCCTCCCCCCCGAGCCGGAGCGATAGACGGCCCCCGTTGTCCCCCCGACGGGGGCCGTCGTCGGTTCCTGTGCGCCCGATCTGCGGGCTTTCGTCCCCCTGTCACGTGGCCCGCAAGGCGGCCCGAACCGCGCCAGATGTCGCGTTGTCCACAGCCGAGGCCGTTCGTCCCACCGTCCACAGGGACGCCGATGCCGGTCGACGGCGGTCATCGCGACCCCGGAGGTTGGGCTCACCCGATGCCGAGTGAGCTGGAGCCGCCCGATGACCACGCCGTACGCCGCCCGGTCCGACCCGAGACGCCCGGCCCGCGCGACGCTCGTGCTGACCCGCAGTGCTGCGCTGGTCGACGTGCTGGAGCGTCTGGCGGCCGCCGCCGGGGCCGAGCTCGACGTCCGCGGTGAGCCGCCCGTGCCGGCGCGCTGGGCCGAGCCCGGGCTCGTCCTGGTGGGGCCGGATCTGGCTGCCGTCGTGGCGGCCACCTTGCCGCGGCGGCCCGGGCTGGCGCTGGTCACGGTCGCCCGCCCGCCCGTCGAGGCCGGGCCGGGCGTCGATGGCGAGGATGCCGAGATCTGGCGGCTGGCCGTCGATCTCGGGGCAGAGCGCGTCGCGTTCCTCCCGGACGCGCAGGAGTGGGTGGTCGAGGCGCTCGCCGACTCCCTCGAGGGCAGCCATCGGTGCGCCGCGGTCGCAGTGGTCGGCGGGTGCGGGGGAGCGGGAGCCTCCGTCCTGGCCTGCGCGATCGCGGTCGGCGCTGCGGTCCGGGGTCACCGCGCCCTCCTGGTCGACCTCGACCCGCTCGGTGGCGGGGTGGACCGGCTGCTCGGTGCCGACGACGTGCCCGGCCTGCGCTGGTCGGAGCTGGCCCGGGCCAGGGGCCGGCTCAGCGGCGGCATGCTGCGCGAGGCACTGCCGCGGCTCGACGGGCTGTCGGTCCTGGCCTGGGACCGGGCCGACGCGGGTGCGGTGTCCGCCGCCGCTGCCACGGCGGTTGCGGCGGGAGCGGCGCGCGGCTTCGACCTCGTGGTGCTCGACCTGCCGCGCTCGCTCTCCGGCGTGGCACCGGCCTGGCTGCGGTTGGTTGATCTCGGCCTGGTCGTCGTGCCCTCCGCGGTGCACGCGACGGCCGCTGCGACCCGGGTCGTCGCCGGGATCGAGGGTACGGTCGCCGACCTGAGGGCAGTGGTCCGCGGGCCGAGCCGGGCCGCACTGCCGGCCGAGCTGGTCGCCGACGCACTGGAGATCCCGCTGCTCGGCGAGCTCAGGGCCGAGCCCGGTCTGGCGGCGGCGCTCGAGCGTGGCGAGCCGCCCGGGCTGCGCTCGCGAGGACCGTTGGCCCGCATGGCTTCCCGCGTTCTCGACGACCTGTTCGTGAGCCGGGCGGCGGCCTGATGGCGGCGGCCTGATGCGCTCGACGAACCTGGACGACGACCTGCTGCGCCAGGTGCGCGACGCGCTGGCCGACGAGGTCGGGCTGCCGTCTGCCGGTCGGGTCGCGGCGGCGGTGCGGTCGTCGGGAGTCGTCCTGGGTGACGCCGGCCTGCTCGACGTGGTCGACGCGCTGCAGGCCGAGCTGTCCGGCGCCGGCCCGCTCGAGCCCCTGCTCGCCGACCCGGCCGTGACCGACGTACTGGTCAACGGGCTCGACGGTGTCTGGGTCGACCGGGGCGCGGGCCTGGTCCGGGCCGAGGTCGCGGTGGGCGGTGCCGCCGACGTCCGCCGGCTCGCCGTGCGGCTCGCCGCCGTCGCGGGCCGCCGGCTGGACGACGCGTCCCCGTGGGTGGACGCCCGGCTGCCGGACGGGACCCGGCTGCATGCGGTGCTGCCGCCCGTGGTCCAGGGGGCCGCGCACCTGAGCCTGCGGGTGCCGCGCCGGGTCGGACTCTCCCTCGCCGACCTGGACGCGGCCGGGACCGTGCCGGCCGGGTGGTTGCCGGTGCTGCAGGCCCTGGTGGTGGCCCGGGCGGCCTACGTCGTGACGGGCGGGACCGGCGCGGGCAAGACGACGTTGCTCGCGGCGCTGCTGGCGCTGACCCCGGCGTCCGAGCGGCTCGTCGTGGTCGAGGACGCGGCCGAGTTGCACGTGCGTCACCCCCACGTCGTCCGCCTCGAGGGGCGGACGGCCAACGTCGAGGGCGCCGGCCAGGTCGCGATGACCGACCTGGTCCGGCAGGCGCTGCGGATGCGACCGGACCGGCTGGTCGTCGGCGAGGTCCGCGGCGCCGAGGTGCGGGAGATGTTGATGGCGCTCAACACCGGTCACGAGGGCGGGTGCTGCACGATCCACGCCAACGCCAGCGCCGACCTCCCGGCCCGGCTCGAGGCCCTGGGCGCCCTCGCCGGCCTGGACCGGCGGGCGGTCCAGGCCCAGGCGGCCAGCGCCCTCGAGGTCGTCGTCCACCTGCACCGCCGTGGGAGCCGGCGCTGGGTCAGCGAGGTCGGAGTCGTTCGCTCCGACGTCGCGGGCCTGCAGGTCGTGCCGGCCCTGGTCTGTCCGGAGCCATCGACGAGGGGAGGGGCGGGTTCTGGATGTCCTGCGGGTTCTGCGAGTTCGGTGGGACCGGGCTGGCCGTGGCTGGCGGCGCGGCTGGGCCTGCCTGAGCGGTTGGACCTGCCTGAGCGGTTGGACCTGCCTGAGCGGTTGGACCTGCCTGAGCGGTTGGACCGGCCTGAGCGACTCGCGCCGCCCGACGACCTCGTACGCCGTGGGCTCGCCCGGCTGGCGGAACGGTGACCGGCCCGCTCGCCGGGCTGCTGCTCGCGGCAGCCGTGCTGGCCTGGCCCGCACCCGCGCGGCCGTACCGGCGGCGCCGTTCGTTCCAGTCCCGTTCGTTCCATTCCCGCTCGCTCGGACCAGGTTCACTCGGATCAGGTGCGCTCGGGACCGGCGCCGAGACCGCGTCCCTTCCTGCGGTGACGGCGGCGCGGGCCCTCGGGTCCCGCTGCTGGCCGGTGCGCCACCTGGCTCGACGGCTACGACAGCGCCGGCGGGGCCGACCCGGCGATGACGCCCGGCTCGAGCGCCAGCTGCTGACGATGGTCGAAGGACTGGCGGCGGGACTGCGCGCCGGGCTGACCCCGGCCAGCGCCATCGCCTACGTCTCGGCGGCTGCTGAGTGGACGGCACCGATCTGCGCGGCCGGACGCGGGTGGCCGGCCCTGCGTGCAAGGGCTTGGCCTGCAAGGGCTTCGCGGGCAAGGGCTTGGCGAGGTTGGTCCGCACCGGTCGATGGGTCCGCACGCTCGGACCCGTCCGCACGGTCCGATCGACCAGACCTGACCCGTCCGAGCGACGTGGGCGGCTCGGGGCTGGATCAGGTTCTCCGCCGGCTGACGGCGGCGTCGTCGACCGGGGCCCCACTGGCACCGGCGTGGCGGGCCGCCGGGGTGGCGCTGGGCAGCCCGGTCCTCGAGGCCGTCGCGGCGGGATGGCTCCTGTCGGAACGGCACGGGGCTCCCGTCGTGGATGTCCTCGACGCCCTCGTCGCGGCCCTGCGGGACGACGCCCGGACGGCGGCTGCGATCGAAGCGTCGCTGGCGGCGCCGCGGGCCACCGCCGCCCTGCTCGGCGCCCTGCCGCTCGGCGGGGTGGCGCTGGGCGAACTGGTCGGGGTCCACCCGCTCGCAATCCTGATGGGGACGGCAGCGGGCCGGATCTGTGGGGTCGCCGGGCTCGCGGCCACCGTCGGCGGGCGGGTCTGGATGCGCCGGCTGGTGGCGGTCGTGGAGCGCGGGTGAGCGACGACGCGAGGGTCCCGGTGGTCGCGGTGCTGGTGGCGGTGGCGGTCCTGCTCTGGCCGCGTCGCCCGTTGCTGCGGGCACGGCCGCTCGGGCCGCTCGGTCCGCCGGACGATCAAGGCACGCCAGGCTCCGCGCTCTCGGCCGACCTGGTGATGGAGCTGGTGGCCTGCGCGCTGCGTTCGGGCCTGTCCGTCACCGATGCGCTCGAGGCTGGAGCCGGGACTGATGCTGCTGCAACCCCGGAGGCCGCGGCTGCCCGGGCCCGGCCGGGAGCCGACCCGGCCACCGCGGCGTACCTGGGCGAAGTGGTGAGCCGACTCCGGATCGGCGTCCCGGCCGAGCGGGCCTGGGCCCGGCCACCCCCGAGCCTGGCGGGGCTCGCCGCAGCGATGGTGCTGGCTGAGCTGTCCGGTGCGCCGGCGGCCGCAGTCGTCACCCGGGCGGCGGCCGACGCGAGGGCCACCCGGCGTGAGGGCGTCGAGCAGGCGGCCGCCCGGCTCGGGGTCCGGCTGGTGCTGCCCCTGGGCCTCGCGATCCTGCCTGGGTTCGTCCTGCTCGCCGTCGCGCCGATCGTCATCGGCCTGGCCTCCTCCGTGCTGAGCCTGGCCGGCTGAGCCCGAATCTGCCTGTCCTGCAGTCACTTTCGAACGGAGCTGGTTGATGGTCCGCTATGTCGTGCGTCGCATGTGGCGGTTGGTCCATCGGACCTGCCAGGGGCTTCCTCACGTCTCACCGCGCCAGCGAGATATCCACCGTCGCCGGGCCTCGTCCCTCTGTCCACAGGTCCCGGCCTGCCCGTCGCGCGGCCGTCTCGATCACGCGAGGTTGGCGACGACCCACTCGTCGACCAGCCTTGGAGGACACCGTGATTCGGCTCCCGATCAGACACCCTCACCCCTGCCCGATGCGCGGGCGGGTGTCCCGGCGACGGCCCCGGAGGGATCGAGGCCGGGCCACGCCGGCGCGTGACGCCGGCATGACCACCGCCGAGTACGCCATCGGCACTCTCGCCGCCTGCGGCTTCGCGGCCCTGCTCGTGACGATCCTGCGCAGTAGCGAGGTCCAGGGGCTGTTGATGGGCATCATCCGGCACGCCCTGGCGCTCGGCGGGTGACAGCCTGGAGGTGGGGTGGCGCCCCGGGCACAGTCGGCTCGGATGCGGGCACGGTCACCGCCGAGCTGGCCGTCTCCCTGCCCGGGGTGGTGCTGCTCTGCGTCGCCCTGCTGGTGACGGGCCGTGCGGCGATCGGTGAGGTCCAGTGCACGGACGCGGCCCGCGCGGGAGCGCGGCTGGCGGCGCGGGGCGAGCCTCCCGGCGCGGTCGCTGCGGAGGCCCGCCGGCGCGCGCCGCCCGGAGCCGTGGTGGCCGTCGCCCGGGCCGGCCCGGTGGTGCGGGTCAGCGTCCGCGCGCCGTTGACCGGACCGGTGCCGGCCTGGGCCCACCTGTCGATGCGGGCGACTGCCAGCGCCTCCGTCGAGGGTCAGCCGTGAGCGCTACCGGTCGCGCGGCTCGGCGAGGGGACGGCGACGAGGGTGCGGGCACGGTCCTGGTCCTCGGGCTGGTCTCCGTCCTCTGCGCCCTCGTCATCGCCGCCTCCGGGCTGGGCGCAGCGGTCGTGGCCCGGCACCGGGCCGCCTCGTCCGCGGACCTGGCGGCGCTCGCCGCCGCCGACCGAACCCTGGGCCGGGCGCCCGGCGGCCCGTGCGATGCCGCGGGACGGGTCGCCCGCGCCAACGGCGGCCTGCTCGTCGGCTGCCGGGTCGACCCGGACGCGTCCGTGACGGTGCGCGTGCAGGTCGGCCTGCCGGGCCCCTGGCGCCGGCTCGGGGTGGCCCAGGCCCAGTCCCGAGCCGGTCGGGCCGGTCGGGCCGGCCCGACGAGTGAGGCGACAGGCCACCCCGTCAAGGCCGCCGCCGGGTGACAGGACAGCTGCCCGTCCGCCGTGGGACAGGCGTCGGGTCAGGCGCTGGGCTCGTCGCCGGGGATGTAGCGGCGCTCCGGACCCGGGTCGTCGGTCGGCACTCGCGCACCCTCGGCCGACGTCCGGCCGACCGTCGCATCCGTCGTGTGGGTCGTGTCCGTCATGTCGGTCGTGTCGGTCGTGTCTCGGACGTCCACCGGGTCGGCGCGGTGCTCGGCCCGCACCTCTGGGCGGGGCTGGGCGCGGTTCTCGGCGGCGAGCGCCTCCTCCGCCCTCAGCTGCTTGAGCTCGCGCCGCTGGGCCCGGCGGCGACGACCGGCGCGCCGGAAGGCGGACAGGGCGATCAGCAGTAGCAGCATCGCCAGCGCGCCCGCACAGAAGACCCAGAGCACGTCGGTGGTGACGTTCACCCCGAAGCCGTCCAGGCTGACCTGGACGTCACGGCCCATCACGACGGCAGCGATCACGCCGAGCGCGGCCAGGACGAGGAATACGGCGCCGATCACGATCACGGGTGCCTCCCGGGGTTGCGGTGCCCTCGAACGCTAGCGCCGTACGACGCCAGCGGCGCGACGAGCGGCCGGCCCGCCTCACCCGCCTCGCCCGCCCGGCCCGGACGGACCCGTCGGAGCGAGCCTGCGGCGCAATGACCTCGACACGTGGCGACAATGTGCCCGGACAGGGGAAACTGCCCGGGACGCACGAAGGGGCGGTACGCCGTGGAGCTGAAGGTTGGGACCCGCGAGGACAGCGGGCGGACGGTCGTCAACGTCGGCGGTGAGATCGACGTCTACACCGCGCCGACGCTGCGCCAGCAACTCAGCGACCTGGTCGCACAAGGGAAATACCACCTCGTCCTGGACCTCGAGGACGTGGCGTTCCTGGACTCGACCGGTCTCGGGGTCCTCGTCGGCGGCCTCAAACGGGTCCGGGCCCACGACGGCTCGATGCACCTCGTCTGCACGCAGGAGCGGATCCTCAAGGTGTTTCGCATCACAGGGCTGACCAAGGTCTTCCCCATCCACGCCTCCGTCCCCGACGCTCTGGGGGCGGAGCCGCTCTGAGCCTTGGTAGGCTCCCCGCGCGGTCCGTCCCGCGTTCAACTGTGGTCTGCGCGCCCCATCGGCGTGCCGTCGGACGATTCGCTCACCAGCTCGTCAAGGAGGACGAATGCCAGGCCTGTCCCCTCATGCCAGCCTTCAAGCAGCGACAGGCGCTGTCTCGTTGAGCGGTTCCAACCTCGTCTACGTGGTGGTCGTCGCCGTGATCGCGCTCATCGCGCTGGTCATGTCGTCGTACTTCCGCCGTGAGGTCCTCGCCGCCGGCGAGGGCACCGAGAACATGAAGACCATCGCGGCTGCGGTGCAGGAGGGCGCCAGCGCCTACCTGAACCGCCAGTTCCGCACCCTCAGCGTCTTCGTGGTGCTCGTCTTCCTGCTGCTGCTGGCCCTGCCGGCCGACACCGGAGGCGTGCGCATCGGGCGCTCGCTGTTCTTCCTGGTCGGGGCGGCCTTCTCCGCCTCGATCGGCTACCTCGGCATGTCGACCGCGGTCAAGGCCAACGTCCGGGTCGCCGCGGCTGCGCGTGAGGAAGGCGGTCGTGACGCAGGCATGAAGGTCGCCTTCCGCACCGGCGGCGTCGTCGGCATGGCCACCGTCGGGCTCGGCCTGCTGGGCGCTTCGATCGTCGTCCTCCTGTACAAGGGCAACGCGCCAAAGGTGTTGGAGGGCTTCGGTTTCGGGGCCGCGCTGCTCGCGATGTTCATGCGCGTCGGCGGCGGCATCTTCACCAAGGCCGCGGACGTCGGAGCCGACCTGGTCGGCAAGGTCGAGCAGAACATTCCCGAGGACGACCCGCGCAACGCGGCGACGATCGCCGACAACGTGGGCGACAACGTCGGGGACTGCGCCGGCATGGCCGCGGACCTGTTCGAGTCGTACGCCGTGACCCTGGTCGCCGCGCTGATCCTCGGCAAGGCCGCGTTCGGCGACATGGGCCTGGTCTTCCCGCTGATCGTGCCGGCCATCGGCGCGGTCACGGCCGTGCTGGGCGTCTACATCGTCCGGCCGCGTCCGGGCGAGAGCGGCCTGGTCGCCATCAACCGCGGCTTCTACATCTCGGCCGTCGTCTCGGCCGTGCTCTGCGCCATCGCGGCCTTCGCCTACCTGCCGAGCAAGTTCAGCGACTTCAAGGGCCTCGACGTCGGCCCGGGCAGCGCCCTGGAGACGGTGGCCGGCAAGGACCCCCGCCTCCTGGCGACCGCGGCCGTCTGGCTCGGCATCGTCCTGGCGGGCATCATCCTGTGGCTGACCGGCCACTTCACCGGCACCGACAAGAAGCCGACCCAGGACGTGGCCCGCACGTCGCTGACCGGCGCCGCGACCGTCGTCCTGTCCGGCATCGGCGTCGGGCTCGAGTCGGCCGTCTACACGGCCGTGATCATCGGGGCGGCGGTGTACGGCGCGTTCCTGCTCGGCAGCGGCGCCGTCACGCTCTCGCTGTTCCTGATCGCGCTCGCCGGCTGCGGGCTGCTGACCACGGTCGGCGTCATCGTGGCCATGGACACGTTCGGCCCGGTGAGCGACAACGCCCAGGGCATCGCGGAGATGTCCGGCGACGTCGACGAGGCGGGCGCCCAGATCCTCACCGAGCTGGACGCCGTCGGCAACACCACCAAGGCCATCACCAAGGGCATCGCCATCGCCACGGCCGTGCTGGCCGCGACCGCACTGTTCGGCTCCTACCAGGACGCCGTCGACGGAGGCCGTCGCCAAGACCAAGCTCACCGCGACGCCGTCGGCGTTCATCCAGTCGATGTTCGACTACCGGATCATCACGCCGAGCACCCTGGTCGGCCTGTTGCTCGGCGCGGCCGTCGTGTTCCTCTTCTCCGGGCTGGCGATCAACGCCGTCACCCGGGCCGCCGGGGCCATCGTGTTCGAGGTGCGCCGCCAGTTCCGGGAGATCCCCGGGATCATGGAGGGCACCGCTCGCCCGGAGTACGGCAAGGTCGTCGACATCTGCACGCGTGACTCGCTGCGCGAGCTGGCCACGCCCGGGCTGCTCGCGGCCCTCGCGCCGGTGGCCGTCGGCTTCGGCCTCGGCATCGCGCCCCTCGCGGGCTACCTCGCGGGTGCGATCGGGACGGGCACGCTGATGGCGGTCTTCCTGGCCAACTCCGGTGGCGCCTGGGACAACGCGAAGAAGATCGTCGAGGACGGCACCCACGGCGGCAAGGGCTCGCCGGCCCACGAGGCGACGGTCATCGGTGACACCGTCGGTGACCCGTTCAAGGACACCGCCGGCCCGGCGATCAACCCGCTGATCAAGGTCATGAACCTCGTGTCCGTCCTGATCGCACCGGCCATCGTCTCGCCTGACGATCGGGGACAACGCGAGCAAGCCGATCCGCTACGCGATCGCCGCCGTGGCGGCCATCATCATCGTCGCGGCCGTCGCCGTCTCGAAGTCCCGCTCGATCTCCTTCGGCGGCGACGAGGGCCCGAGCGCAGCCACGCCCGCGTCCGAGACCGCCACTGCCTGAGGCGGGGCAGCTCGGCGACCTCGCGGCCGACCTCGGGTCGGCCGGCGGGCGAGGGCTACCGGGTGGGGCCGGTCGGTGACCTGCTGGGGCCGGTGGCGCTCGCAGCCCTGGGCCGCGACGCGGTGCTGCCGGCCGTCCGCGCCACGGCCGCGCTCGTCGTCGGAGGCCCGGCAGCCGAGCCGCTCGCGGTCCTGACCCGGCTCTGGCTGCTGGGCCGCCCGGTCGCGCGCTCCGCCCTGGACGCCGCCCTCCCACGCACCGGTACGGCGGGTGCTGCGGCGCTGGGGCTGGTCGAGGCGGCCGGGTCCGACCCGGACGACGAGGTGCGCCCCCTGCTCGAGCTCAGCCCCTACGCCGCCGACGACCACGAGTGGTGGCTGGCCTCGGACCTGACGCACACCGGGCGCCCCCTGCGGCCGGACCACGTGCTGGGGGTCGGGGGTGCGTCCACCACCCTGGCCCGTTGGACGCCTCGACCGCGGGTGGGCTCGGCGCTGGACATCGGCACCGGTTGCGGCGTGCAGGCCTTCCACCTGGCCACGCACTCCGACGCCGTGACGGCGACCGACACGTCGGCCCGCTGCCTGCGCACCGCGGCCCTGAACGCCGGTCTGAACGCCGCGGCCGACGGTGGCCCGTTCGCCGGCCGGAACCTCGACCTGCGCCGGGGCAGCCTGCTGGAACCCGTTGCGGGCCAACGGTTCGACCTCGTCGTGTCCAACCCGCCGTACGTCATCACGCCCCGGGACGCCGCCGGGCCGACGTTCACCTACCGCGACGGCGGACGGGCCGGCGACGACGTCGTGCGTCATCTGGTCGAGCACGTCGGTGCCGTCCTGGCCGAGGGCGGCACCGCTCAGCTCTTGGCCAACTGGGAGCACCGGCGCGGTGAGGCCTGGTCGGACCGGGTGGGCAGCTGGCTGGAGGCGAGCGGGCTCGACGGGTGGGTGGTGCAGCGTGAGGTCCAGGACCCGGCGGAGTACGCCGAGACCTGGGCCCGCGACGGCGGCCACGCACCCGGCAGCCCCGCGTTCGACGCGATGTACGACAGCATGGCTGGACGACTTCGCGGCCCGGGGTGTCGAGGCCGTCGGGTTCGGCGTCGTGACCCTGCACCGGCCGGTCGCCGGTCCGGGCCCGCGGCTCCGGAGGGTCGAGGAGCACGACGGCGCGACCGCCCCGGCCATGGGCTCGACGGTCGCGGCGGTGATGGCGGCCGAGCGCTGGCTGCTCGAGACCTCGGACGCCGGGCTGCTCGACACCTGCCTGGCCGTCGCCGGCGACGTGACCGAGGAGCGGCACGGGCGGCCCGGCGCCGAGGACCCGTCGGTGATCCTGCTCCGCCAGGGCGGTGGCCTGCAGCGGTCGGTGCGGGCCGACACCGCCCTGGCCGCGGTGGTCGGGGCCTGCGACGGCGACCTGCCGGTGGGCGCTCTGGCCGCCGCGGTGGCCGGCCTGCTCGACGAGGACGCGGCCGCGCTGACCGCCCGGGTGCTGCCCGCCGTGCGCCGCCTGGTCGCCGACCGCGTCCTGCTGCGGCCCGGCGAACTGGCCTAACCCTGGTCTCCCGGCCGGGACGGCCCCCGACCGCGGGTTGGGCCAGTCGGTCGGGTCCAAGGAGAGGGTCAGGTCATGATCGTCCATCCGGGTGACTCCCACGCTCGTCGTCGGTGCTCGCCGGACCAGGCTCCGCACGTGTGGTGTTCGCCACGCTGGGTGACCTCCGATAGCCTCCGCGCGGCGGCGGCGGGTTACCGTCATGGTCGCGGCCCGACGCAGCCGGGCGATCGAGAGGCCGCGCCGGATCGCCGCGAGCCGCCGCGAACAGCCGCCCGCCGGCAGCACGAAGGACAGTAGAAGTGCAGGACAGTAGAAGTAGGGAAGGCAGGCACGTGGCAGGCAAGGACAGCGGGCGCCGACTCGTGATCGTCGAGTCCCCCGCGAAGGCGCGGACGATCGCCGGCTACCTCGGCGACGGCTACGACGTCGAGGCGAGTGTCGGCCATATCCGCGACCTGCCCAACCCCAGCGAGCTGCCCGCCGACATGAAGAAGGGCCCCTACGGCCGGTTCGCGGTCGACGTGGACAACGGCTTCGACCCCTACTACGTCGTCGACCCGGACAAGCGGAAGAAGGTCGCCGACCTCAAGCGCCTGCTCAAGGACGCCGACGAGCTCTACCTCGCGACGGACGAGGACCGCGAGGGCGAGGCGATCGCGTGGCACCTGCGCGAGGTGCTCAAGCCGACCGTGCCGGTACGCCGGATGGTCTTCCACGAGATCACCCGCGAGGCCATCCAGGCCGCCGTCAACGAGACCCGCGACATCGACATGCCGATGGTCGACGCCCAGGAGACCCGCCGGATCCTGGACCGGCTCTACGGCTACGAGGTCAGCCCCGTGCTGTGGCGCAAGGTCCGTCAGGGCCTCTCGGCCGGGCGCGTGCAGTCGGTCGCCACCCGCCTGGTCGTCGAGCGGGAGCGCGAGCGGATGGCGTTCCGCGCCGCGTCGTACTGGGACGTCGTCGCCGACGTCGCACCCGAGGGCGACCGGAGCTCGCACTTCAGCGCCCGGCTGGTCCAGGTCGACGGCCACCGGGTAGCGACCGGTCGCGACTTCACCGATGCCGCCGAGCTCAAGACGGCGGACGTCGCGCACCTCGACCAGGCCGCCGCGACGTCGATCGCCGCCGGCCTGGAGGCCGCCGCCGTCACGGTCCGCTCGGTGGAGGAGAAGCCCTACACCCGCCGTCCGGCCGCGCCGTTCATGACGTCGACGCTGCAGCAGGAGGCCAGCCGCAAGCTGCGCTTCTCCAGCAAGCACGCGATGAGCGTGGCGCAGCGGCTGTACGAGAACGGCTACATCACCTACATGCGCACCGACTCGACGACGCTGTCCGAGTCGGCGCTGAGCGCGGCCCGGGGCCAGGCGCGGGAGCTCTACGGCGACGACTACGTCCCCGCGTCGCCCCGCCGCTACGAGCGCAAGGTCAAGAACGCGCAGGAGGCGCACGAGGCGATCCGCCCGGCCGGTGACCGGTTCCGCACGCCGGCCCAGGTCGCGGGCGAGCTGCGCGGCGAGGAGTTCGCGCTCTACGAGCTGATCTGGAAGCGCACGGTCGCCTCCCAGATGGCCGACGCGCACCGGCTCGACGGCGACGCTGCGGCTGGGCGCTGCGCTGGCCGACGGCCGCGATGTCGAGCTCTCCGCCTCCGGCACGGTCATCACCTTCCGCGGGTTCCTCGCGGCGTACGAGGAGGGTCGCGACGAGGACCGCGCGGCCGCCGACGAGGCCCGCGAGGAGCGACCGCCGCCTGCCGCAGATGACGGTCGGCGACGGCATCGAGACGATCAGCGTCGAGGCCGACGGCCACGAGACCAGCCCGCCGCCGCGCTTCACCGAGGCCACACTGGTCAAGGCGTTGGAGGAGCGCGGGATCGGGCGCCCGTCGACCTACGCGTCGACCATCGGGACGATCGTCGACCGCGGCTACATCCGGCGGCGCGGCTCGGCCCTGGTGCCGACCTGGCTGGCCTTCGCCGTCACCCGGTTGCTGGAGCAGCACTTCGCCCGGCTGGTCGACTACGACTTCACCGCCGGGCATGGAGGAGGACCTCGACCGCATCGCCGGCGGCGAGGAGAACCGGGTCGAGTGGCTGCGCAGGTTCTACTTCGGCGAGGGCGACGGCGCCGTCGCCGCCGGCGTCAACGGGTCGTCGCCGGACGCCGAGGGCCTGCGCGCGCTGGTCGAGGACCTGGGTGACATCGACGCCCGGGACATCTCGACCGTCCCGCTGGGCGAGGACCTCGTCCTGCGGGTCGGCCGCTACGGGCCGTACGTCGAGTCGACGATCCGCGTCGACGGCGAGGACCCCCGGCGCGCATCGGTTCCCGACGACATCGCCCCCGACGAGCTCACCCCGGCCAAGGCCCGCGAGCTGCTCGCGGCCACGGCCGACGACGGCCGCGTCCTCGGCAACGACCCGGTCACCGGCCGCGAGATCATCGCCCGGGCCGGCCGCTACGGGCCCTACGTCACCGAGGTGATCCCGTCGGCCGCCGAGCCGGAGCCGGTGGTCGTCGACCTCGAGGGCGCGAGCGGCGAAGGCGCCGTCAAGATCAAACCCCAGAAGGCCACCGCCAAGAAGGCCGCGAAGAAGGCCGCGGCCGTGAAGCCCCGCACCGCAGCCTTTTCGCCGACATGTCGCTGGACACCGTCACCCTCGAGGACGCGCTGCGGCTGCTCTCGCTGCCACGCGTGGTCGGCGCCGACCCCGAGTCCGGCGACGAGATCACGGCGCAGAACGGGCGGTACGGGCCCTACCTGAAGCAAGGGCACCGACTCCCGGTCGCTGGCCAGCGAGGAGCAGCTGTTCACGGTCACGCTCGACGAGGCGCTCGCGCTCTACGCCCAGCCCAAGCTGCGCGGCCGGCAGGCGGCGGCGCCGCTGGCCGAGCTCGGCGCCGACCCGGTCTCGGGCAAGCCGGTCGTCGTCAAGGACGGCCGCTTCGGCCCCTACGTCACCGACGGCGAGACCAACGCGACGCTGCGCAAGGACGACGCGCCCGCCGACCATGACCCTGGCCCGGGCGGCCGAGCTGCTGGCCGACAAGCGCGCCCGCGGCCCCGCCCCCAAGCGGCGTCCGGCGAAGAAGGCCGCCAAGAAGACCACGGCCAAGAAGGCGACGGCCAAGAAGGCCGCGAAGAAGGCACCGGCCAAGAAGTCGGCGCTGAGCCCTCCGGCGGGCCTTCCGCCGCACGAGGGCCGCACGTCAGCCGGGCAAAGTACGCTTCCGGTCGTGGGGATCGAGCAGGAGGGCCGTCTCGGCGCGGAGCCCTCGGTCGACGAGACGCCCGATCCCGATGCCCGCGCGGTCCTCGCGATCACGCCGTTCCGGCGGCTCTGGCTGGCGCTGGGCTTCTCCAGCTTCGGTGACTGGCTCGGCCTGCTCGCGATCACGGCGATGGCCGACTACCTGGCCCGCGGCAGCACCTCCGGGCAGTACCTCGCGGTCGCCGGCGTCTTCATCCTCCGGCTCGCGCCGGCCGTCGTCCTCGGCCCGCTCGCGGGCGCGCTCGCCGACCGGATCTCCCGCCGCTGGGTCCTCGTCTACGGCGACGTCCTGCGCTTCCTGATCCTCGTCACGGTCCCGTTCGTCGGCACCCTCTGGTGGCTCTACGTCGCAACCCTGCTGATCGAGTGCGTGGGCCTGTTCTGGCTGCCGGCCAAGGACGCCACGATGCCCAACCTGGTCCCGCGGCAGCGGCTCGAGGCGGCCAACCAGCTCAGCCTCGTCGCGACGTATGGCACGGCACCCGTTGCGGCACTGGCGTTCTCGGGCCTGGTCCTGATCAACGGCATCATCGTGCACGCCTACCCGGACCTGGGCCTGGACCCCAAGGGCTCCTACATCGGCATCTGGATCGACTCGCTCAGCTACCTCGTGTCCGGCCTCGTCATCTGGCGCCTCGACTTCCCGAAGTCGTTGTCGCGCATCGCGAAGGAGCAGCCGCTCTGGCGCTCCATCGTCGAGGGCTGGCGGTTCGTGGGTGGCACGCCGCTGATCCGCGGCCTGGTCGTCGGCATGCTCGGCGCGTTCGCCGCCGGCGGCCTGGTGATCGGGCTGGGCCAGCAGTTCGCCGTCGATCTCGGTGCCGGTCCCGCGGCGTACGGCGTGCTCTTCGCGGCCGTCTTCTTCGGCCTGGCCGCCGGCATGTGGCTCGGCCCGCGGCTGCTGGCGGGCCTGTCCCGGCGGCGGCTGTTCGGTCTCGCGCTGACCGCGGCCGGGCTCTGGCTCGTCCTGCTGTCCCTCGTCCCGAACATCGTGGTGGCAACGGGTCTCACCGTCGGGCTCGGCGCGTGCGGCGGTGTGGCGTGGGTCAGCGGCTACACCCTGCTGGGCCTGGAGGTCGACGACGAGGTGCGCGGTCGCACCTTCAGCTTCGTGCAGTCGCTCGTCCGGGTCGTGCTCATCACGGTCCTGGCGCTCGGCCCCGCCGTCGCGGCGCTGATGGGGCGGGTCTTCTCGCTGCCGCGCACGGTGCACCTCGGCGACGACATCGTCCTGACCTACTCCAGCGCCATGGGGACCTTCCTGATCGCCGGACTGTTCGCCGTCGCGGTCGGCGTGCTCGCCTACCGCCAGATGGACGACCGGCGCGGCGTGCCGCTCTGGTCCGACCTCGCGCTCGCGCTGCGCAGCTCGGGCGACCTGCACGCGCTCGCGGCGCCACGCCGCCCCTACCCCGGCTTCTTCATCGCGCTCGAAGGCGGAGACGGCGTGGGGAAGTCGACCCAGGCGAGCGGCCTGCAAGCCTGGCTGGAGGCGATGGGCCACGAGGTGGTCCTGACCCGCGAGCCAGGGGGTACGCCGGCGGGCGAGCAGCTGCGCTCGGTGCTGCTGCAGGGTGGCCACCTGGCGCCGCGGGCCGAGGCGCTGCTCTTCGCCGCCGACCGGGCCCACCACGTCGAGACGGTCATCCGGCCGGCTCTGCGGCGCGGGGCGGTCGTCGTCACCGACCGGTTCGTCGACTCCTCAGTCGCCTACCAGGGCGCCGGGCGCGACCTCGATGCCGGCGAGGTGGCCCGGATCTCCGGGTGGGCGACGGCCGGTCTGGTCCCGGACCTGACCGTCCTGCTCGACCTGTCCGCCGAGCAGGCCCGGGCCCGCCGGGGCGAGAGCCCGGACCGGCTGGAGGCGGAGCCGTCCGACTTCCACGACCGGGTCCGCGAGCGCTTCCTCGACCTGGCCCACGCCGCTCCCGGGCGCTACCTCGTCGTCAACGCGGCCTCGCTGGCCGAGCACGTCCAGGACCAGATCCGGCTCCGGCTGGGGCCGATGCTGCCGGAGACGGAGCAGCAGCGGCTGGACCGCGAGCGCCGCGAGCAGGAGCGGCTGGCCCTGCAGGAGGCCCAGCGGGCGGCTCAGGCGGCAGCTCAGGCGGCAGCCCAGGCGGCGGCTCAGGCGGCGGCTCAGGAGCAGGCCGCGCGCGAGGCGGCCGAGCGCGAGGCAGCGGCCGAGCGCGGAGCGCGAGCGCCGAGCGCGAGGCAGCGGAGCGCGAGCGAGCCGCCGCGGAACAGGCCGAGCGCGACCGGGCGGTGTTCGAGCAGGCCGAGCGCGATCGGGTCGCCGGACAGGAGCAGGCGGCCGCCGAGCGGGCCGCCCACGAGCTGGCCACGCTGCAGGCCGCGCAGCAGGCGGCGCAGACGGCAGCGCCAGAGCCGGCTGCGCGGGAGCAGGCGGCGCAGGCGGTTGGAGCCGACCCGGACGCGACCCGGGAGCTGCCTGTCGTACCGCCCGCCGTACCGCCCGTCGTGCTGCCCGATACCCAGGCGGCCGAGCCGACCCAGCCGCTGGCCGAGGAGATCTTCGCGATCGGCGAGACCCACGACGAGCGGGGCAGCCACCGATGACGACCGCGGTCGGCCCGGCCGAGGGCGTGTGGGGCGACGTCGTCGGGCAGGACCGCGTCGTGGACGTGCTGCGCTCGGCGGTCGCGTCGATCCGGACCGCCGGCACGGGTGGCGCGGGCCGGGCGAGCGGGATGACCCATGCGTGGCTGTTCACCGGGCCGCCGGGGTCAGGTCGATCCGTTGCGGCGCGGGCGTTCGCAGCCGCTCTGCAGTGCCCGGACGGCGGCTGCGGTCACTGCCACGAGTGCCGGACCGCCCTCGCGGGCACGCACGCCGACGTGACCGTGATCGCCACTGAGCTGCTGTCGATCAAGACCGACCAGGCCCGCGAGCTGGTCCAGCTGGCGGCGCGCCGCCCGACCCTGGGCCGGTGGCGGGTCATCATCATCGAGGACGCCGACCGGCTGACCGAGACCGCCGCCGACGTCCTGCTGAAGGCCGTCGAGGAGCCGCCGGCCCGCACCGTCTGGATGCTCTGCGCGCCCAGCCTCGAGGACGTCATCGTGACGATCCGCAGCCGCTGCCGGCACCTCGCCCTGCGCACGCCGTCGGTCGCCGCCGTCGCCGACCTGCTGGTCCGGCGGGACGGCATCGACCCGCCGATGGCGGCGTTCGCGGCTCGCGCCGCGCAGAGCCACATCGGCCTGGCGCGGCGGCTGGCGCGCGACGAGGGTGCGCGGATCCGGCGGCGCGACGTCGTGACCCTGCCCCTGCGCATCCGCGGCGTGGGCGACGCGGTCCTGCTGGCCGGCGAGCTGGTCGAGACGGCCGCCGAGGAGTCCAAGGCCGCGACGGCCGAGCGGGACAGCGCCGAGCGGGAGCGGCTGGTGCACTCGCTGGGCGCCGACCCGGCGGCCCGCACCCAGCCCCCGCACGTGCGGGCCCAGCTGACCGCGCTGGAGAAGGACCAGAAGACCCGGGCGACCCGGTTCCAGCGCGATGTCGTCGACCGCGCGCTCGTCGACGTCCTGTCGGTCTACCGCGACGTCCTGGTGATCCAGGCCGGCGACCCGGTCGACCTGGTCAACGAGGAGATGCGGGTCGACCTGACCCGGCTGTCCCGCGACCTCAGCTCCGAGGAGGTCGTCCTGCGGATGGAGGCGGTCCGCGAGGCGCGGGAGCGGATCACGGCCAACGTCGCACCACTGCTCGCGGTCGAGGCCATGGCCGTGCAGCTGCGGTGGACTCGGTGACGGGACGTACGCCGCGGGTCGTCCTCGTCGCAGTGAGCCTGGCGTCCCTGCTGCTCGCCGTCGCCTGCACCGGCCCCGCAGCGCCGACGGTCTCGTCCAATGCGGGCACCAACTCCCCGACGCCGGTGGCCGGCGTCGACCCCGGCCTCCAACCGTTCTACATGCAGATGCTGCGCTGGAAGGGCTGCAAGGACGGCTTCCAGTGCTCGACGCTCGACGTCCCGATGGACTACCAGCACCCAGCGACCCGCACCCTGCACCTGGCCCTGGTCCGGCTGCCGGCCAAGGACCAGAAGCACCGGCTCGGCTCGCTCGTGATCAACCCGGGCGGCCCGGGTGCCTCAGGCGTCGACTACGCCCGCGCCGCCGACCAGGTCGTGAGCGAGGCGGTCCGCAAGCGCTACGACATCGTCGGTTTCGACCCGCGGGGCGTCAGTCGCAGCGACCCGGTGCACTGCCTCACCGCCGGCGAGACCGACCGGATGCTCGCGTCCGACCCGACGCCCACGACCCCCGAGCAGGTCGCGACCACCGTCGCGTTGGCCCGGGAGCTCGCCCAGGCCTGCGCGGCGCGGGCCGAGCCGGAGCTCCAGTTCCTCGGCACTCGCGACGCGGCGCGCGACATGGACGTCCTGCGCTCGGCGCTCGGCGACGCCAAGCTGCACTACCTCGGCAAGTCGTACGGCACGTTCCTGGGCGCGACCTACGCCGACGAGTTCCCGACCCACGTCGGGCGGATGGTCCTCGACGGCGTGATCGACCCGGCCCTGACCTCATCGCAGATCAACCTCGGGCAGGCCCAGGGCTTCGAGCTCGCCACCCGGTCGTTCGTCGCCGACTGCGTCAAGCGGTCGAGCTGCCCGCTGGGCCGCAACGCCGACACCGCCGTGCAGCGCCTCGCCGCACTGATCGCCGGTCTGGACGCACATCCGTTGCGTACCAAGGATTCTCGGCGGCCCCTCACCGAGGGCTGGGGCGCTCTGGGGGTCGCGTTCCCGCTCTACAAGAAGGACTACTGGACCCTGCTCCGGGCGGCCCTGACGGCGGCCGACCACGGCGACGGCACGGCCCTGCAGACCCTCGCCGACGCGTACGCCAGCCGCTCCACCAACGGGACCTACAGCGACAACAGCAACGACGCGATCTACGCCGTCAACTGCCTGGACCGCGCCCAGCCGGGCGGCCTGGCCCAGATCGAGAAGGACGCCGACAGCTTCGCCGTGAGCGCGCCCACGTGGGGTCGGCTGCTCGCGTGGGGCTCGCTGCCCTGCGTCTACTGGCCGGTCAAGCCGACCGACGAGCCGCACCGGATCAGCGCGCCCGGGAGCGGCCCGATCCTCGTGGTCGGTACGACGCGGGACCCGGCGACGCCGTACCAGTGGGCCGTCGGGCTGGCCGGCCAGCTCTCCGACGGCCACCTGCTGACGTACGACGGCGACGGGCACACGGCGTACCGGCTGGGCAGCCATTGCGTCGACACGGTGGTGGACTCCTACCTGCTCAAGGGATCCGTGCCGGCCGACGGCAAACGCTGTTAGGCCACCGGCACGGGGACGGGTGCCGCCTCGGGCCGGACGATGGTCGACCGATAGACCTCGGCGTGGCCCTCGACGTGCAGCTGCGGGAGCCGGCGGGCGAGGCGGTCGGGCATCGCCCAGTTGCGATCGCCGAGCAGGTGCATCACGGCTGGGACGAGCAGCATCCGGACGACGGTCGCGTCGATCAGGATCGCCGCCGCCATGCCGATGCCGATGACCTTGAGGACGATCATCGGGCTCGGCACGAACGCCGCGAACACAGCGACCATGATCGCCGCAGCGGCCGTGATGACCCGCGCCGTGCCCGCCAGCCCGCTGACCACGGCGTACGCGTTGTCGCCGGTACGCAGCCAGGCCTCGCGCATCCGGGAGACCAGGAACACCTCGTAGTCCATCGACAATCCGAACAGCACCGCGAACATCAGCACCGGCACGAACGCCGGCAGCGGTGTGTGCCCGTGGATCCCGAACAGGCCACCGATGGTGCCGCCCTGCAGGACCAGAGCCACGACGCCGTACGCCGCGCCGACCGACAGCAGGTTCATGACCGCCGCCTTCAGGGCGACGACGACGCTGCGGAAGGAGATGAGCAGCAACAGCATCGAGAGCAGGACGACGCCCGCGATGAGCAGGGGGATCCGCTTGACGACGTTGGCCGTGGAGTCGATCGCCGCGGCCGTGACACCGCCGACGTGGACGTCCATGCCGGTGCCCGCGCTCGCGGCGGGGATGACGTGGTCACGCAGGTCGCGGACCAGCGTCTCGGTCTTGGGGTCCTGCGGGCCGGTGGTCGGGACGACCGTCAGGATCGCGGTGTCGCCGGCGGGATTGGTCTGCACCGGCGAGACGCTCGCGACGCCGGGAGTGGTCCGCAGGGCCTCCGCCACCCGCTGAAGCCCGGCCGCCGAACCGCCGACCGGCAGCTCGGCCGCGATGAGCAGCGGACCGTTGGCGCCGGGCCCGAACGACTGGGCGACGGTCGTGTACGCCGTACGCGTTGTGCTGCCGACCGGGTCGTTGCCGGCGTCCGGGAAGCCGAACCGCACGGTCAGGAACGGCACCGCGAGGGCGACCAGGACGACGACGCCCGTCGCGGCCGCGGCCAGGCGGTTTCGCTGCACGAAGCGGCTCCAGCGCAACCAGGCCGGAGAGAGAGCGACCCCCTCGGCCGCAGTGACCGGCTCGGCGGCGGCTACGGACATCGCGCCGGACCGGTTCCGCCGGCGGGGGAGCGGGATGCGCAGCCGGTCGATCCGCGCACCGAGGTAGCCCAGCAGGGCGGGGAAGAGCGTCATCGCGGAGGCCATGACGACGAGCACCCCGGCGATGGTCACGAGGGCCGCGCCGCGCATGAAGGACAGGCCCATGGCGAACAGGCCGAGCATGCTGATCACGACGGTGCTGCCGGCCAGCAGGACCGAGCGACCAGCCGTGTCGAGCGTGGCCACGGTCGCCGACTCGGCGTCCAGACCCTCGGCCCGCCATTCGCGGAAGCGGGTGACCATGAGCATCGCGTAGTCGATGCCGACGCCCAGGCCGATCATCGTGGCCAGCGAGGTGGACCAGTCCGGGACGGGCATCAGGGCCGCGATCAGCCCGGTGATCATCGAGCTGACGGCGAGACCGGCGACGGCCACGAGCACCGGGAGGCCGGCAGCCACCAGGCTGCCGAACATCACCAGCAGGATGAGGATGGCGGCGGCCAGGCCGAGGCCCTCGGAGCCGATCGAGCCCTGCTCGGCCTGCCCGATGGACTGCCCGCCGAGCGAGACGGCCAGGCCATCGGTGGATGCCGAGTCGGCCTGGCGGACAAGGGATTTCGCGTCCGCGACCGGCATGTCGACCGGGTTCACGACGTCGAGCCTCAGCTGCGCCAGCAGGGTCCGGCCGTCCGCCGAGACCGAGCCGGGCGCGGCGTACGGGTCGGTGGCCGAGGCGACATGCGGCACGGCGCTCAGCGTCCCGAGCAGGCGTTGGATCCGGGCCTTCGTGGCCGGCGCGGTGACCGCGCTCGAGGAGCGGACGACGACGTCGACGGTGTCACCGGAGGCGCTGGGGAAGCGGTCGCGCAGGAGCGACTGGGCCTGGGTCGAGTCGGCTCCCGGCGCGCTGTAGTCGGCCTTGAAGGACCCGGCGAACGCGCTGGAGAGGCCCACCACGAGGGCGAGGGCGGCCAGCCAGCTCAGCACGGTCCAGCCGCGGTGCCGGTAGGCCCACCGGGCCAGCCGCCCGAGCGGGCCGGGGTGGGCGAGGGGGCGCGTGACGGTGGCGAGGTCGTCAGCGGGCTGGTCGCCGGCGGGACGGGCGGTGGTGGACAGCGTGGTCATGCCGGGCTCCTGGGTGGACTTCGTCAGGTGAGACATCGTTCGATGAGTTATGCTGCATAACAAACACGATGCAGCGTCAGGTTGTCAAGCGCTTTTGCGCGTGCAACGGTTCGTAACGAAGTGCTCGACCGCCTGAGCACGGCCAGGAGGCGCAGGAATGTCCACCACCGAGTCCACGACGCAGTCCACGACCGAGTCCACGACCGAGTCCACCACCCAGCCCGACACTCAGCCCGACACTCAGCCCGACACTCAGCCCGAGACCCAGCCCGAGGGCGTACCCGGAGCGGACGAGCAGGCTCCGCTCTCCCGGCGCGAGCGGGTCCGGGCCGCGACCGTCGCGGAGATCAAGGCCGTGACCCTCGAGCTGATGCGCGAGCGCGGCACCACCCAGGTGGGGTTCACCGACATCGCCCGGGCCATGGGCATGACGGCGCCGGCCCTCTACCGCTACTACGCCGACCGCGACGACCTGCTGACCGCATGCATCCACGACTCGTTCACCGAGCTCGGCCGGCTGCTCGACGACGGCGTCCGGGCCGTCCGCGACTCAGGGGGCGCTGGCGGCGCTGGGGGCGTCGCGGGTGAGGGCGACGGCGGGCTGGACTGGGCCCGGCTCTATGCCGGGATGACGACCTACCGCACCTGGGCCAAGGCCCACCCCGAGCAGTTCGCGCTGATCTTCGGTCCGCCCGTGCCCGGCCTGGTCGTCGACGAGGCGGCCGGCACGACCGAGGCGGCCTCCGGAGCGATGGCGGTGCTGGAGGGCATCGTGCTCGAGGCGCTGGCCTGCGGCCGGGTCGAGCCGTCGGTGGTGAGCTTCGTCGAGCCGACCCTCGCCGCCGTGATGACCGGGAAGCACACGGCCGGTGAGCAGCCCCTGCCGGACCTGCCGCCGGCGGCCTGCCAGGGCGTGCTGCAGGCCTGGATGGCGATCCACGGCTACATCGCGCTGGAGACGTCCGGTCACCTGGACTGGCTGCCGGAGTCGACCCGCGAGGGCCTGTTCGACGCCCAGGTCGAGCTGGCCGCGCGCGGCATCGGGATCCGGGTGCCGGAGCGCTCGCCCCAGAGCTGACCCGGGCGCTGATTCGAGGCCGACCGGCAGCCGACCGAGCGAGCGGACCCGGTCGGGACAGCGATGGACGCGGGCACACCCGACCGCCGTACGCTGGCGCCCGTGGCCTACGACGTGGAAGCGGTCCGAGCGCAGTTCCCCTCTCTCGCATCAGGTGTGGCGCACTTCGACGGGCCCGGTGGCTCCCAGGTGCCGCAGGTGGTCGGTGACGCCGTCGCCACGACGCTGACCGCGTCGATCGCGAACCGCGGTGACGTCACGGCGGCCGAGCGCTACGCCGACGACATCGTGGTGGGAGCGCGGCAGGCGATGGCCGATCTGGTGGGCGGCGACCCGGGTGGGGTGATCTTCGGCCGGAGCATGACCCAGCTGACGTACGACCTCGCGCGGGCGCTGGCGAAGGGCTGGGGCCCGGGCGACGAGGTCGTCGTGAGCCGGCTCGACCACGACGCCAACGTCCGGCCCTGGGTGCAGACGGCACAGGCCGTCGGTGCGACCGTGCGCTGGATCGAGTTCGACCGCGGGACAAAGGAACTCACCGTCGACCACGTGCAGGCGGTGTTGTCGCCGTCGACCCGGGTGGTGGCGGTCACAGGTGCCTCGAACCTGCTCGGGACGCGGCCGGACCTCCCGGAGATCGCAGCCGCCGTGCACGCCGCGGGAGCCGTGCTCTACGTCGACGGCGTGCACCTGACGGCCCACGCGGCGGTCGACGTGGCGGCGATCGGCGCGGACTTCTACGCGTGCTCTCCCTACAAGTTCCTGGGGCCGCACTGCGGGGTGGTCGTGGCCCGGCCGGAGCTGCTCGCGACCCTGCACCCGGACAAGCTGCTGCCCGCGACCGACGACGTGCCGGAGCGGTTCGAGCTGGGCACCCTGTCGTACGAGCTGCTGGCCGGCGTGACCGCGGCGGTGGACTTCCACGCAGCCCTGGCCGGCGACGCCAGCGGCTCCCGGCGCGCGCGGGTCCTCGCCGGTGCGGCCGCGCTCGAGGCGCACGAGGACGGGCTGCGGGAGCGGTTGGAGCCCGCCCTGGCCGCGCTGCCCGGCGTCACGATCCACTCGACCGCGCGAGTCCGCACGCCCACGCTGCTGCTGACCTTCGACGGCCGTGCGGCCCAGGAGGCCTACGAGTTCCTCGCCGGCCTCGGGGTCAACGCGCCGTCGGGGTCGTTCTACGCGATCGAGCCGGCTCGCTGGCTCGGGCTCGGGGAGGCCGGTGGCCTGCGGGTCGGGCTGGCGCCGTACACGAACGACGACGATGTCGACCGCCTGCTCGCCGGGCTGGAGAAGTTCCTCGCCGGGTGAGGCTGTTGCCGGTCTGGATCGGGTTAGGTGGCCTAGATCGGGGCGTTGATGAAGGGCGAGGAGAGGTCGTCGGCCGCGGCGAGCAGGGCCTGCGCGTCGTCGACGGGCTGGCGGTCGGCCTCGGCCGCGATCACCTGGCCCAGCAGCGAGACGTCCCCCGGAGTGGCCAGGCCGCAGGCGACCGGCTGGGCCAGCGCCCAGCTGACGGCGGCCCGGATCTGCTCGGCCCGGTCCAGCGGCTCGTACCAGGTGGAGTAGGCGTGCTCGCCGTCCGGCTCGGGCCAGTTGCGTCGGGCCACGGTCTTGATCAGGCGCAGCGCGACGTTGCGTGACTCGCAGTCGGCGGCCAGTGCGCGGTAGCTGTCGGCGAACGCCGTACGCCGCGAGAGGACATAGCTCCACGGCGTCAGAACGGCCTGGAAGTCGAAGCGCCGCAACGCTTCTCGGTGCACATCGGGGGCGTCGTGGCCGTGGCCGGTGATGCCGATCGCGTCGGCCAGGCCCTCGTCGCGGGCCCGGACGACGGCCTCGAGGGCGCCGCCCTTGCGGGTGCAGGCCTCGAGGTCGTCCGGGTCGCAGACGGCGTGCAGCTGGATCAGGTCGACGTGGTCGGTGTTGAGCCGCTCGAGCGAGCGGTTGATGCTGGCCCAGGCCGCGTCGGCGTCGCGGTCGCCGGTCTTGGTCGCGAGGAAGATCCGGTCGCGGATCTGCGGCATCCACGGGCCGAGGCGCAGCTCGGACTCGCCGTAGCCGGCCGCGGTGTCGAAGTGGTTGATGCCGCCGTCCAGGGCCTCCTGGATCGACCGGTCGGCGGTGTCCTGGTCGACCTCGCCCAGGCTCGCGGCGCCGTAGATCAGCACCGACGTGTCGAACCCGAGGCCCCCGAGTGCTCGCTGCTCCATCCCCCAACCCTAGGCGCGCCCCCACCCACCCGCCTCCGCACGTGTCTTGGCCGTCGGCTCCGGGTTTGGCCGTCGGGTCCGGGTTTCCGAGCGGACATTTCGGGCACAAGCTCCGGACTCGACCGCCAAAGGGGGTCGCCGCGGGCTCCCTTATAGTGGTCCGGCGCGCCCCTCAGTGGGTCTCGCGCCGCCTTAGCTCAGTCGGCCAGAGCAACGCACTCGTAATGCGTAGGTCGTGGGTTCGACTCCCACAGGCGGCTCCATGTTCGCAGCGTTGCACCAGCGGCGAGTGAGGCCTGAGCCGCGCCGATCAGGGCCGGGCGCGGCCCGGACGGCCGCCCTAGGGTTGCTCGATGACCGACGGGTGGCTGTCTGAGACGCGCACCTCGTACGACGCCGACGCTCCCGGGTACGCCGAGAAGGTGCACGGCCTGCTGGACGAGAATCCTTACCTGCGCGCGAGCCTGGCTCTGTTCGCCGAGCTGGTGCGCGACTGCGGCGGCGGTCCCGTCGCAGACGTCGGTTGCGGTCCTGGCTACGTCACCCACCACCTCCATCAACTCGGCGTGAACGCGTTCGGCATCGACCTCTCGCCCGAGATGATCGCTATCGCGAGGCGCGACTACCCCGACGTGCGCTTCGACGTCGGGACGATGACCGACCTCGACCTCGACGACAGCTCCGTCGGCGGCGTGATCGCCTTCTGGTCGGTGATCCACGTGCCGGACGACGCCGTACCCGGGGTGTTCGGGCAGTTCTGCCGGGTGCTGCGCGCGGGCTGCCCGCTGCTCGTCGGCTTTCACGTCGGTGACGAGACGACCCACACGCGTGAGGGCTATACGGGTCGCGCCGTCAATGTCGACAGCCACCGCCGCAGGCCGGGTCAGGTTGCCCGCTGGCTGCGGGAGGCAGGCTTCTCGATCGAGGCCGAGCTGCTGATGCGGCCGGACGACGAGGTCCCAGGGGCGATCATCATCGCGAGACGGCTGGAGGGACCATCGCGGCCGGTCAGCGCACCACTGGGTACACGAGATGGGTGACGCGGTCGCCCTGAACGCAGACCGATGGGTTGCCGAGCAGCACGTCCTCAGCCGCGAGCCGGTCGCCGGCGAGCGTCTGAGCATGAGCGACGGCCGCAGCGACGCCGTCGGTCACGAAGGTGAACGGCGCCCGGGGGTGTGCTTCGACCCACTCGGTGGGGACCCGGTGGGTCACGACGACGACGGGGACGTCCGAGCGTGTGCCGACCCTGCCAGCCCTCGGCCACCTCGAACAGCGTCCGCCCGCAGACCAGTGCGCCGAGCGAGGACGCCCACCGCTGCAGGTGTTCCGAGCTCGGCGGGGTCAGGTGGATCGCGAAGTCCCCCGCGGGAGTCGGCCTCTCGATCTCGCCGTTCTGCAGCCAGTCGAACAACCGGCCGATGCTGTTGTCCTGCTTCGCGACGTACCCGTCGAGCGACCTGCATGCCTGCGCCACAACCTTGCCCATGGTGCCCTCCCTCTCGGTCGCTCAGAGTGCCCCCGGCACTGCCAATATCGTCGCGGGGTCCGGGGCCCGGCCAGTGCGCGCCTCAGCCGTCGAGGACGATGTGATGTCCGTCCTCGGTGAGTGGCGGCGGCTCTCGGCTCGGCACCCCTCCATCCTGTGCCGCACACGTTCCGCTCGCAGTGAGGGGCGCGCTCCACCGGAGGTGGCGACCGGCCGGGCGGAAAGAGCAAGGAGGGTCAAGCGGACGGCCTCCCGGTATCTCAGACTCGAGGCATGACCAGAAGGCCCGATCCCGACCAGCTCCAGCGGATCCTGCTGGTCATCGAGGAGTCCTTGGACTCCCCGGGCCCGGTCGGGGCGGAGCTCTCCGCGCGCGCCTTCCTCTCCCGCTTCTACTTCGACCGCCTGACCTCGGCTGCCCTCGGGGAGCCGACCGGCGCGTTCCGGCGCCGGCTGCTGCTCGAGCGCGCTGCTCATCGGATCGCCACGACGCGCGAGCCCCTGACCGACATCGCCTACGGCGCCGGCTACGGGTCGTCGGCGGCGTTCAGCCGGGCGTTCCGCCAGGCGTACGGCGCACCGCCCTCGACCTGGCGCCACCGCGGCGGGGCCGCCCATCACCTGCCGACGCCGAACGGCGTCCACTTCCACCCACCGGGCGGCCTGCGGCTGCCCACCACGAGAAGGAGCACGGCCATGGAGATCGTCGACCAGATGCTGGATCACCACCTCGAGGTCACCGACCGCATCCTCGAGCGCTCGGCCCGCCTGCCCGACCCAGCGCTCGACCAGCCGCTGCTGAACGTCGAGGGGATCGACGACCCGGCAACGCTGCGAGCCACCACCGAGCGTCTCGTCAGCCAGCTGGAGATGTGGATCGCCGCGCTCGAAGGGGCGACGGCCACCCCCAAACCCGAACCATCGGGCGCCCTGGGGCTACGCCAGCGGCTGGCCGCGGCCGGCCCGCGCTTCCGAGAGCTGGTGCTCCAGCCGATCCAGGAGGGGCGCGCGGACGAGACCTTCATCGACGCGACCTGCACGCCTCCCGAGACGTTCACGTACGGCGGCGTCCTGGCTCACGTCCTCACCTTCTCCGCCGCCCGGCGGACGCTGGCCATCGGCGCGCTGGAGTCGGCCGGGATCAACGACCTCGGGTCTGGGGACCCCATGCACTACGTCGGCGGGACCGGGACCGACGCCGCCGAGATCTCCCGCGCGTAGGAGGTCATCGCCTCAGGGCAGGATCCGGGGGAGTCCGAAGCTCGCCATCACGCCGACCTCGAACCGGGTGACCTCGGTGATGCGGTCGCCCGAGAGGACCACCACGACCAGACCGGTGGCCCGCCAGGTGCCGGTCGCCCGGTCGTGGGCGTAGATCCCACTGGCCGGGCAGCCGTTCGCCCGGGTGTGAACCAGCCTGAGCCGCCGCCCCAGCGGGTGCACGACCGCCTCGAAGAAGCCGACAGCGGCGTCGCGGCCGTGGTACTCGAGCGGCAGCGGCGGCATCTTGAGCCAGACGTCCTCGCTCAGGATCGCGACCAGCTTGTCCACGTCATGAGTGGTGAAGGCGTCGACGTACGCCTCGATCAGTCGCCGCTCCTCCGGTGAGTCCGCGGCCGGTGCCGGCGGTTGCGAGCGACGCTCGGCCAGCGTCTCGTCGGAGTCGAGCGTCGCCCTGGCCCGCTTGAGGGCGCTGGTCACAGACTCCACGGACGTGTCGAGGAGATCTGCGACCTCGGCCGCTCGGTAGCCGAGGACGTCGCGCAGGATCAGGACGGCGCGCTGCCGGGGCGGGAGGAGCTGGAGTGCGGTCACGAACGCCAGCGACGTCGCCTCGCGCGACTCCACCAGGGCCTCCGGTCCAGGGGCCGGGTCCGGCAGGTCGAGGAGGGCGTCCGGGTACGGCGTGAGCCACGGGACCTCGCCCTGACGGGTGGGCGCCGGCGGCACGAGGCCGTTGATCCGGGTCGTCATCTGATCGTCCCGACGGGCGCTGGCCCGCACTGCGTCGAGGCTCCGGTTGGTCGCGATGCGGTACAGCCAGGTGCGCACCGACGACCGCTCCTCGAAGCCGTCGAGGCCGCGCCAGGCGGACAGCAGCGTCTCCTGCAGCACGTCCTCGGCGTCCTGGAGCGACCCCAGGATCCGGTAGCAGTGCACCAGCAGCTCATGCCGGTGCGACCCGACCAGCTCGTCGAAGGCGCGCTCGTCGCCCGCCCGTGCGAGCGACAGCGGGTCCGTGTCCATCTCATCACCTTCGTCTCTCCTCGATCCTCTCGCAGACCACCGACAGCGGTTGCTGGAGAGGTAGACGTCACCGAGCCCGAGAACTGGGCGGTGCCGGGGCGCCCAGTTCCCGGCGTACCCCCCGTCTGTCCCTTCGTACGCCGGCGACATCCCGTGGCCGGGCCAGGAGAGGAGATGCCGATGCCACACCCGGACCTCGGAACGACTCGAACGCAGGATCCCGAGACGTCAGCGAGCACGCAGGCCGTGGTGGCGGCGCCGCACCGCCGGCTGACCGTCCTGCTCACCGCGGGCGCCTATCTCTTGATCACCCTCGATGCCCTCGTCGTGGTCACCGCCCTGCCGTCGATCCATGCGGATCTCGGCGGCGGCGCCGGGAATCTGCCGTGGATCGTCAACGCCTACGCCCTCACCTTCGCGACGGGAATCATCACCGCGGCCGCGCTCGGCGACCGTCTCGGGAGGAGACGCACGTACGTCGGCGGGCTGCTGCTGTTCAGCCTCGCCTCGGCCGCCTGCGCGCTGGCGCCCAACCTCGGCGTCCTGATCGGCTTCCGGGCCGTCCAGGGCCTCGGCGCCGCGGTCGTCATGCCCCTGGGCCTGACCCTGCTCACGGCGTCCTCACCGGCCGATCGCCGCGGCGCGGTCGTCGGGATCTGGGGCGGGGTCGCCGGCCTCGGTGTCGCGTCCGGACCACTCGTCGGTGGCGTGGTCACCGAGGGCCTGGACTGGCACTGGATCTTCTGGGTGAACGTGCCGCTCGGCATCGCGGCCGTCGTGGCTGTCCTCCGGGTCCTGCCCGAGACGTACGGTCCGCGGACCCGACTCGACCCGATCGGGATGGTGACGGCCTCGGGTGCGATGGGCTCCCTCGTGTGGGGGGTGCTCCGCGCTCCCGACGCCGGGTGGCGATCCAGCGAGGTGCTGGTCGCGCTGGTCCTCGGCGTCGTCCTGCTGGCCGGGTTCGTTGCCTGGCAGTCCGTCGCGCCGGCGCCGATGGTGCCGCTGTCGCTCTTCCGCTCGCGGGTGTTCGCGGCCGCGTCGCTGACCCAGTTCCTGATGGCCGCGTCGATCTTCGCCACGGCGTACGTGACCAGCCAGTACTTCCAGATCTCGCGCGGTGACTCACCGCTCGGGACCGGGCTGCGGTTCCTGCCGTGGACGATGACGCCGCTCCTCGTCGCGCCGATCGCCGGGAGGCTGGTCGACCGGATCGGTGCCCGCGCCCTGGCCGCCCCGGGCCTGGTCCTGCAGGCGCTCGGGTTCCTCTGGATCCTGCGCGAGGCCCACGCGCACGCCGGGTACGCCGAGTTCGTCGTCCCGTTCGTGCTCGCCGGCGTCGGCATCTCGATGGCGCTGCCGGCACCCTCGGCCGCCGGTCTGAACGCCGCTCCCCCAGAGCTGCTCGGACGGTCGGCCGGCGTCCTCAACACCATCCAACAGATCGGGCAGGCCACCGGGGTCGCGGTCGTCACAGTGGTCTTCGACGCTCACGGATCTCTCGACAGCGCGGCCCAGACCCTGTCCGGCTACGAGCCGGCCCTGGTCACGGCGGCGACCATCTCGGTGCTCGGTGCTCTCGCAGCCCTGGGCATCTCGCGCCGGTAGGAGGTGGGCGCAGCAGGCCCGAGCGGTCGAGGTCAGCCGCGCAGATCCCCGAGGGCTCGATGCACGGCCCTGGAGACGCGTTCCTCGTCGCCTGTCGCGAGCAGGTCGAGCAGCGCTCCGCGCAGGACCGTGAGGGCCAAGGTGCGGCGCGTCGCTCCGCGCATGGTGCGCCGCTCGGCCGCCGGCTGGCTGGCCGCGAGCACGTCGAGCCAGTCGTCGACCGTCGTCCGGGCGAAGCCGGCCCAGGCGCCGTCGGGCTCGACCAGGGAGCGCGCGTACGCCTCCACCCACAGACGGAGCAGCGGCCGGTGCTCCTCGGCCGCAAGCCATTCCCACGTCCGCGCCGCTGCGGTCGCCAGTCCGATGCGTGCCTGGCGCTGGTGCCGGCCGAGATCGGCCAGCATCGCCAGCTCGTCGCCGCGGGCGCGCTCGAGCAGGGCGCGGACCAGTCCCTCCTTGCTGCCGAACAGGAACAGCAGGACCCGCGGGCTGGACCCGACAGCCGTAGCCAGGGGGCGCAGCGACAGGTCGACGAGCCCGTGCTGCAAGACATACGCGTACGCCGCGTCCAGCAGCTCGATCTGGCGGGCTGACGGGCTTGTCGAGGCCTGACTCATCTGGGTAGCGTAGCTCCTACTGAAACAGTCGTGTCAGTGATCTGTGACGAGTCGCGAGGAGACGTGATGGCCCAGCAGAGCCCCCCTCCCGAACGGGTCAGCATCCGGCCGGCGGACCGGGCCGGCGACCTGGGCTGGGTGGTGATGGCCCACGGCGAGGTCTACGACCGGCAGTTCGGGTGGAACACCGAGTTCGAGGCTCTCGTCGCCCGGATCGTCGCGGACTACGCGGCGAGCCACGACCCGGATCGGGAGGCCGCGTGGATCGCCCAGGTCGACGGACAGCGGGCGGGCTGCATCTTCCTCGTCGCAGGGGATACGGCCGCGGTGGCCCGGCTGCGCATCCTGTTGGTGGCGCCGCATGCGCGCGGTCTCGGCGTCGGCGCCCAGCTGGTCGAGCGATGCCTCGACTTCGCCCGGCGGGCGGGCTATCAGCACGTCACGCTCTGGACCAACGACGTCCTCGTTTCGGCCCGTCGCATCTACCAGGCGTTCGGTTTCACCCTCACCGCACAGGAGCCGCACCACAGCTTCGGACAAGACCTGGTCGGTCAGCACTGGACCCTCGACCTGGCGGCCGGTCCAGCCGCGGACTGACGTCACCTGGCTGCTGGCTTGACCGGGTGGTCGGATCCACCACCTACTATCGACCGCACGCCGCTCGCACGTCGCCATCACCCGGGAGGTTTGCAGTGCCGGACACCACGTGCCACATGTCGATCTCGTTGGACGGCTTCGTCGCCGGGCCGGCGCAGAGCCGGGACGACCCCCTGGGCCGGCGTGGGCTCGAGCTGCACGGCTGGCACATCGGCGACCCGCGGGCCACGGACGCCGACCAGATCGCCGCCGACTGGCTGATGCGCCCCCGGGGTGCGTACGTGATGGGGCGGAACATGTTCGGCCCGATCCGCGGGGAGTGGGACGAGGACTGGTCCGGCTGGTGGGGCCCCGAGCCGCCGTACCACGCGCCGGTGTTCGTGCTGACCCATCACGCCCACGACCCGATCCAGATGGAAGGGGGGACGACGTTCCACTTCGTCACCGAGGGCTTCGACGCGGCCTACGCCGCAGCGCGCGAGGCCGCCGGTGACAACGGGGTGGACATCGCCGGGGGCGCGTCCACCGTCCGGCAGGCGTTGAACGCCGGGGTGATCGACGAGCTCACCCTCGACATCACGCCCGTCCTGCTCGGCTCCGGCGAGCGCATCTTCGACGGGGTCGGGTCCTTCGGCTTCGAGCCGGCCGAGGTGCTGCACTCACCGCTGACCACTCACATCCGCTACCGCCGCGCCGACTGACTCGTGCGGCGACGCCGGCGCCGCGGCCCTGATGCAACCTGCCTCCCGGTGGCGCAGGTTGCATCAGGGGGTTCGGGGCGCGAGGTGCCTGAGGGGGCGCGGCTCAGGCGTCGGCCGTGGCGCACAGCGTGAGGGTCTGCGGCTTGCCCTTGTGTCCGGCCGCCTGCATGACGGGCGGGACCTCGGGGTCCGAGACGAAGCTCGCCCAGCCGTCCTCGTCCCAGTCGAAGATGACCCAGGCGCGGTCCTCCTGGTTGGGGTCGCGGAAGACCTTCGCGCCCTTGGAGCCGTGCTGGCGGCGCAGGTCCGCGCCCTTGGTCGAGAACACGTCGATGAAGCGGTCGTAGTCCTCGAACGTCGTGGTTGCCAGGATCATGTCCTTCTCCTCCGGGTCATCCGGCGCCGGGCTCGGCACCGATCGATGGGGCTGATCCTGGGCGCCCGTCATCACCGGCCGCATCGGGTGAACTCCCCATTCCGCCCTGTCGGCCGAGCGCCGCTTCGTGGTCTACTCAGCCGTGAACGGGTGCGGACCCGGCGCCTCGGACCCGACTGGCGGTCTCTGATGCCTCCCACTGAACCGCCCCTGCGCCTCGGTGAGCTCGTCGCCACCTTCGCTCTGGCCCAGGACAACTCGTTCGGGCAGCCCCTCGAGTCGCAGCTCCGGTCCTGCCTGCTGGCGGACTGGATGGGCCAGGCGGCCGGCGTCGACCGCGAGCTGCGGGGCACGACGTACTGGGTGGCACTGCTGCGCTACCTGGGCTGCACCGGACACGCGCACGAGGTCGCCGAGCTCTTCTACGACGACCTCTCCATCCGCGCCCAGACCCTGGTCCACGACGCGGCGAACCCGGACGAGGTGCTGCGGGACGCGATCGCGTTCGCCACCGCTGTCCGGCCGGCGGAGCAGCACGAGGAGATCACCGCCGTCATCCGGCAGAACGTCGACCACTGGCTGGCCTTCAACTTCAGCTCCGGGTGCGAGGTGGCCGACATGCTGGCCGCACGTCTCGGCTTCGACGCGGATGTCCGCACTGCGCTTGGCTTCTCGTTCGAGCGATGGAACGGCGCGGGCTTCCCGCAGCACGCCAGCGGCGAGGAGATCCCGCTGGCGATGCGGATCGTCCACGTCAGTCACGACATGGAGGCCTACGGCCGGCGGTTCTCGGCGGAGGCGGCGCTCCAGACCGTCCGCGAACGCAGCGGGCGGACCTACGACCCGGAGCTGGCCGACCTGTTCGCGACCCACGGCGCAGCCTGGTTCGAGCGGCTGGCCGCGCTCGACCCGTGGGACGCCGTCCTCGAGCTCGAGCCCGAGCCGCATCGGACGTTCGGGGGGGCCGCGCTGGACGAGGCGCTCCTCGTGGTGGCCGACTTCGTCGACCTGAAGTCGCCGTACATGTCCGGCCACAGCCGCCGATGCGCCGACCTCGCAGCCGCCGCGGCTAAGGTCCTGGGCCACGACGACGACGCCATCGCCGTCCTCCGACGAGCGGCGCTCGTGCACGAGCTGGGCACCACCGCGGTGCCGAACTCGATCTGGGACAAGGCCGGCCAGCTCGACCCGGGCCGAGCGCGACCGGGTCGAGGTCCATCCGATGGTGACCGAGCAGATGCTGCGCCGCTCACCCGCGCTGCGCCGGCTGAACCCCCTGGCCGCCACCCATCACGAGCGGGTCGACGGCTCCGGCTATCACAAGAGCCTGGCCGCGGCCGGACTCGACCCGGCGGCGCACATCCTCGCCGCCACCGACGTGTACGTCGGGTTGACCAGCGACCGCGCCGACCGGCCGGCCCTGGCCGCCGACGATGCAGCAGCCGCGCTGCTCGCGCTCGCGGCCGGCGGAAGCCTGGACCGCTCCGCCACGGGTGCCGTGCTCGAGGCGGCCGGTCACAGCGGCCAGGTCCCGGAGGCCAAACCGCCCAGGCCCGGCGGCCTCACCGACCGGGAGGCGCAGGTCCTGCGGCTCGCCGCCCGCGGCCTCACGACGAAGGCGATCGCGGACGAGCTCTACATCTCGCCGAAGACGGCCGACCATCACATCCAGCACGTCTACACGAAGATCGGTGTCTCGACCCGAGCCGCGGCCGCCCTGTGGGCGATGCAGCACGCCGTCCTCGGCGCGGTGACCTGACCGTCCGCTGTCACTCGCCGACCAGCGCCGGCTCAGCGATGGCGATGTCTGCCTCGTCGCTCACGGCGGCGGCCGGCGTCGAGCTGGCGGGCCGGCCGAGCAGCCGCGCGGCGATCACGACGGCCGCCACCATCAGCCCGGTCGCGATCCAGAAGGCCAGGTGGTAGCCGCTGAGCAGCGCCGCGTCCGGGGTCTGCCCGGAGCCGAGCTGGTGATGGGTGCGGGTCGAGGACAGCGTGGCCAGAACGGCCAGCCCCAGGGCGCCGCCGACCTGGGCGGTGGTGTTGACCAGCCCGGAGGCGAGCCCGGCCTGGTGCGGCTGGACACCGTCCATGCTGAGCCCGATGAGCGCCGGGAAGCACGCACCCGCGCCGAGACCGAGCAGCGCCATCGTCGGCAGCAGCCGGGTCACGTAGGTCGCGTCCGCCGGCGCGACGGCCAGCAGGGCCAGCGCGAGCGCCATCAGCACCAGGCCGCCCAGGGCCGTCTGACGGGCCCCGAAGCGGGTGATGAGCCGCTCGGAGTACCGCACGGACAGGGTGCCCATGCAGATCGTCACGGGCAGGAAGGCGAGACCGATCTGCAGTGCGTCGTAGTGCCGCAGGTTCTGCAGGTAGAGCGTGCCGAGGAAGAACGCGCCGAACATCCCGCCCGCCCCGATCAGCTGGATCAGGTTGGCACCGACCAGGTTCCGCGAGCGGAACAGCTCGAGCGGCATCAGCGGGCTGCGGGCATAGCGTTGGCGCGCAACGAATCCGGTCAACAACGCGAGGCTGACAGCACCGAGGCCGAGGGTCTCCGTGGCCAGCCACCCCTGCTCGGCCGCCGGCTTGACGATCGTGTACACCGCAAGCATCAGCGCGCTGGTGATCATGCTGGCTCCGACGACATCTGCGCCCTGACCGAAGCCCTGGCCCTGGTCGGACGGGACGAGCCGCAGCGCGGCGACGGCGACGGCGACGCCGACCGGGACGTTGACGAAGAAGATCCAGTGCCAGCTGATCGCCTGGGCGATCACGCCGCCGGCGAGCAGCCCCACCGCGCCGCCCGCCGATGCGACGAAGGCGAAGACGCCGATGGCCTTGGCCTGCTCCCGCGGCGTGGGGAACATGGTGACGATCATGCCGAGGACGACGGCTGACGTGAGCGCGCCGCCGGCCCCCTGGACGAACCGCGCGACCACCAGCATCTGCTGGTTCACGGCCAGCCCGCAGGCCGCGGACGCAGCCGTGAAGACGGTGAGGCCGACCAGGAAGACCCGGCGCCGGCCGACCAGGTCGCCGAGGCGCCCGGCCAGCAGGAGCAGGCCGCCGAAGGCGATCAGGTAGGCGTTCACGACCCACGCGAGGGTGCTCGGCGTGAAGTGCAGGTCAGTCCTGATGGCCGGCAGCGCGACGTTCACGATGGTCGCGTCCAGCACGATCATCAGCATGCTGCCGCACAGGACGTAGAGCGCCAGCCAACGGGATCGGTCGGTTTCTGTTGCCGTCGAGTTCGTCATACCGGGGACGCTAGCGGCCTCCAGTCACTCTTCGCAAGTAGTTACTCCTAAATAATGAGTCCGTGGTACTGTCTTGCTATGGCTACGACGAGGACCTACCAGGACTCCTGCGGCGTCGCGCATGCGCTCGAGCTGGTCGGCGAGCGCTGGGCCCTGCTGGTGGTCCGCGAGCTGATGCTCGGTGCCAAGCGCTTCGGCGACATCAAGGACGGCTTGCCAGGCATCAGCGCCAACGTTCTGTCGCACCGGCTCGACGAGCTGGAGCGGGCCGCCCTGGTCAGCCGCCGCAAGCTGCCGAAGCCGGCGGCGGTCTGGGTCTACGACCTCACGCCGTGGGCGCGCGACCTCGAGCCGATCATGCAGACGCTCGGGCGCTGGGCCGCTCGGGACCCCCTGCACCGCAAGGACCTTCACTTCGGCACCACGTCGTTGATCCTGTCCCTGCGCACCAACTTCGACCCCACGCTGGCCGACGGCCTGCACCTGCGGATCGCGCTGCGCCCGGACGACGAGAGCTACCTCGCGCAGGTCGCACGCAGGAAGCTGACCATCGAGTCCGGAGACCCGGCCGAGGCCGACGCCACGATCGCCGGCGATCCACGCGCGTTCGCCTCGGTGACGTACGGAGGCCGCCCGCTCGCCGACGCGAGGGCCACGGGAGACCTGGTCGTCACCGGCGACGAGGCCGCGGCGGAGACCTTCCTGCACCTCTACACGCTGCCGCCCGTCGCGGGCGCCTAGGGCTCGGCGACCGGTTCGGCCGCCGGCTCGGCGACCGGCTCGGCGACCGGCTCGGGTGCGAGGCCGCGGGGGTGCGCCAGGGAGGCCACGAACGCCAGACCGAGCGCGATGGCCATGCCGTAGAGCACGGCCTGGGTGGCGGTGGCGAAGTCGTGCGCGACCGCCGCGTGGATCTGGCCCTCGATGGCCTTCGGCGCCGATCCGAAGGACCCCGCCGACGACTGGTCGCCCCGGGCCGCGTTGTGCGCCACTGACGTCGCCGTGGCTCGCGGTACGCCCAGGTGCACCAGCGACGCCGTCAGGCGGTTGGTCAGGACGGTCGTCAGGACCGTGCCCAGCACGGCGATGCCCAAGGTCGAGCCGTAGTTGCGCACCGTCTGGGTGATTCCGGTGACCTCGCCGTACGACGCGTTGATCGCTCGGTTGACCGCATCGGTGCTCGCTGGACCGAGCAAGAGGCCGATACCCGCCCCCGCCATCAGGATGAACGGCCACTGCGCGCTCAGGTGCAGGTCGGTCAGCTTGCTGCCCCATAGCGCGAAACCGACTGTGGCCAGGGCGCATCCGAGCACCATCGGCCGCCGCGCGCCGCCCTTGTCGAGCATCCGGCCGCCGATCTGCGCCGCGGGTGCGAAGCCGGCGAAGAACAGCAACAGGTAGAGGCCGGCGTGGTTGGCGTCGAAGCCGAGCGAGACCTGCGAGTAGACGCTGGCGAAGAAGAACGCCGGGACGAACGCGATCATCGCGAGGAAGAGCACCAGGTTGTCGACGACGAACGCCTGGTCGCGGAAGACCTCCACCCGGATCAGCGGGCTGCGGCGGCCGGCCTCGAACCGCGCGAAGGCCACCAGCACCACCAGGCCGCCGACGATGCACAGGATCGTCGCCGGACTGCTCCAACCCCACGTCTGGGCCTGCTCGAAGCCCAGGACGGACAGGCCCATCCCGACCGCGGCGAGCGCCGCGCCGGTCCAGTCGATGGACTCCGACCGCCGGGTCGGAGGGATCCGCGCCATCCGGGCCAGGACGAGGGCGACCACGGCCACCGGGATGTTGATCCAGAAGATGGACCGCCAGGTCCACTGGGTGAGGATGCCGCCCGCGATCGGCCCGATCGACGTCAGGCCGCCGCTCACACCGAAGAAGATCGCCAGGGCGCGCCCGCGCTCGTGCAGGGGGAAGGCTGCGACGACGATGGCCAGCGCGGCCGGGATCATGATCGCGCCGGAGATCCCCTGCAGCACCCGGAAGGCGATGATCCAGGTCTCGGCGGCGGACCCCTTCGGCGTCGCGCCGCAGAGCCCGGACGACACGGCGAAGCCGACGATGCCGGCCGTGGCCATCCGGCGCGGCCCGACGACGTCGGCCAGCCGGCCGCCGAGCGCGAAGGCAGCCGCCAGGGCCAGCAGGTAGGAGTTCACGACCCATTGGGTGCCGGCCCGGCTCAGGGAGAGCTGCGCCTGGATGCTCGGCGAGGCGATCGCCACGATGGTCTGGTCGATGAAGGTCATCGCGACCGCGAAGAGCATCGCGGCGAGCGCGAGGTTCTTGGACGACGTGGCCGGGCTGGTTGTCGACTGCATGCGGACCACCTCGGAGGCGAGCGAGACACCTGTCCTGACGGGCGGCTGCGCTCACCCGCAAGGGATTCAACCACCGCAGGACCAGGCGCGTCAGGACGGCAACGCTGCGACACTCGCACCTGCGGTGGGCCGGCTCGTCCGTCGTGACGGGTGGTTGACCGGGCCGTGGTGATCTGCTGAAGGATGGCGGCATGACGTCGAGCCCAACGCCGCAGTCGTGGCGCGGGCGGACCCTGTGGGCCCGCGACCGGTCGGCGCCCCTGCGCGAGTTCCTGCGCACCGAGTCCGGGAGTGCCGGGGTCCTCGTCGCGGCCGTCCTCGTCGCGCTCGTGTGGTCCAACGTCGACGTCGCGTCGTACGAGCGGGTGTGGCAGACCCGGCTGTCGATCCGGTTGGGGGACAACGGACTCGGCTGGGACCTGCGGACCTGGGTCGACAGCGGGCTGATGACGCTCTTCTTCCTCGTCGTCGGCCTGGAGGCGCGGCGCGAGTTCGACCTCGGCGAGCTGCGCGAGCGGCGGCGCTTCATCATGCCGCTGGCGGCCGGGCTCGTCGCGATGGCTGTCCCCGTCCTGATCTACCTCGCGGTCAACCACGGCGGCTCGGGCAGTCATGGCTGGGGTACGGCCATGTCGACCGACACCGCGCTCGCCCTGGGCCTCCTCACGGTCCTCGGCCGGGACGTTCCGGAGCGCGTCCGGGCCTTCCTGCTGACGGTGTTCGTCGTTGACGACCTGGCCGCCCTGGTCGTGATCGCGGTGGTCTACAGCCACCGGATCGAGCTGGTGCCGTTCGCCCTGGCACTGGCCGTCTTCGCCGCCGTCCTGGGCGCGAAGAGGGCCGGACTCAAGCAGCGGTGGGTCTTCACCGGGCTGGGCCTGCTGCTGTGGGCCGCCCTGGTCAAGAGTGGGATCGACCCGGTCGTCGCCGGCCTGGCCATCGGGCTGACGGCGTCGGCGTACTCGCCCTCGCGCGTGCAGCTGGAGGAGGCGACCGGCCTGGTCCGCAGGTTCCGCGAGCAGCCCACCGCGGAGCTGGCCCGCTCCGCCCGGGCCGGTCTGACCTCGACGCTGTCTCCCAACGCCCGGCTGCAGAACTTCTACCACCCCTGGACGAGCTACCTGATCGTCCCGCTCTTCGCCCTGGCCAACGCCGGCATCCCGATCGACGGCGACTTCCTCTCACGCGCCTTCCGCTCGCCGGTCACCCTGGGGATCCTGCTCGGGTACGTCGTCGGGAAGCCGCTCGGTCTGGTCGGTGCCTCCTGGCTCGTGTCGCGGCTGACGCGCGGCCGGGTCGGCCCTCCGGTGGGCTGGGCCGCGGTCGCCGGCAGCGGCACCCTGGCCGGCATCGGCTTCACCGTCTCGCTGCTGATCGCCACCCGCGCCTTCCACGGCGAGCAGCTCGCGGAGGCCAAGCTCGGTGCCCTGTCGGCGGTCGGGCTCTCGGCGGCCCTCACCTGGGGCGTCTACCGGGTCACCGCCCTGCTGTCGCCGGCCCGCCGGGCGCGGGCCCTGATCGGCGTCTCGCAGCAGATGCTCGACCTGATCCCGGCGGTCGATCCGGCCCGGGACCACGTGCGCGGTCCCGAGGCCGCGTCCGTGACCGTCGTCGAGTACGGCGACTTCGAGTGCCCCTACTGCGGGCAGGCGGAGCCGGTAGTGCGAGACCTGCTCTCCGACAACGACATCCGCTATGTCTGGCGCCACTTGCCGCTGACCGACGTCCACCCGGCGGCCCAGCTCGCGGCCGAGGCGGCCGAGGCCGCAGCCCGGCAGGGACGGTTCTGGCCGATGCACGACCTGCTGCTGCAGCACCAGGACGAGCTGCGGCCCAAGGACCTGGTGCGCTACGCCGCAGAGCTGGGCCTCGACGCCGGTCAGTTCCACGACGACCTGATGCACCACGTGCACGGGGCGCGGATCGCGCAGGACGTCGAGTCGGCCGACCTCAGCGGCGTCTCCGGAACGCCGACCTTCTTCATCAACGAGCAGCGGCACTACGGCGCCTACGACATCGAGACGCTGAAGGAGGCGGTCAAGACGGCCCGGCTCCGATCGGCCGTCGCCAGCGAGGATGCATCACGGAGCTAGTCCGGTGACTCCTCTGGCCGACGCAGCACACCCGCTCGGTGAGAGGCAGACCCGCAATGAGCGAGATCCCTGACCCCCAGCCCCCCGGCCCCAGCCGCCGGGCCCTGCTGCGAGCCGGTGGCACCGGCCTCGGCGCCGCGGCCCTGACCGGTGTCGTCGGCCTGGCGACGGCCCGATCCGCGTCGGCGACCGCCGGCTCCGCACCCACCGTCGTCTCCTCGAGCGGCGGCTGCCCGATGGGCCACGGCGCCAGCACGCCGGCCGCGACCTTCGGCCGGATGTTCGACCTGCCGCCGTTCGCCGCCAACACCGCGCACCTGCGTGCGGCCCTGCTCGCCATCGGCGCGCCCGGCGGCCCGCTGGACGCGAACGACAACCTCTTCGGCCCCGGCGGCGGGCCGGTCACCCTGATCACCGACCCGTCGCTCAGCCTGGTCAACCAGAACAACCCCCGCGACACCGCCGGCATGACGTTCGTCGGCCAGTTCATCGACCACGACCTGACCTTCGACGCGACCTCGAAGCTCGGGGTCACGACAAGTCCTGCGACCTCGCCCAACGGCCGGTCCGCGCGGTTCGACCTCGACTCCGTGTACGGCGGCGGCCCGGTCCTGCAGCCCGAGCTCTACGACCGCACCAACCCGATCAAGCTCGCCGTGGAGTCCGGCGGGCAGTTCGAGGACCTGCCCCGGCGGCCCGACCACTCGGCCGTCATCGGCGACATCCGCAACGACAGCAACCTGGTCGTCTCCGGCCTGCACGCGGCGTTCCTGAAGTTCCACAACCAGGCCATCGATGCCCTGCACCTCGCCGGGGACGCGCCGCTGGACACGTTCCAGCGGGCTCGCCACGAGACGACGTGGCACTACCAGTGGCTCGTCGTCAACGAGGTCCTGCCGACCTTCGTCGGGCAGCCGCTGGTCGACCAGGTCCTCGCTCACGGGCCGCGGCTGTTCGGCGGCGGCCCCGCGTACATCCCGGTCGAGTTCTCCGGCGCGGCGTACCGGTTCGGGCACAGCATGGTCCGGCCGTCCTACCGGGCCAACCTCGCCGGGGACGGCGGCCTGCCGTTCTTCGGCCTGATCTTCGACTCCCGGGTGGACGTGCCCGACGGCCAGAACCCGACGTCCGACCCCGGCGACCTGCGCGGCGGCTACCGGTCCGAGCGACGCTTCATCGGCTGGCAGACCTTCTTCGACTTCGGTGGAGCGCACACGGCGGACACCCGGCCGAACAAGCTGATCGACACGGTCCTGTCGACGCCTCTCTTCGCCCTGCCGACCAGCGCGATCGCCCACGTACCAGGCGATCCCGGCCCCATCGCCCTGCCTCAGCGCACCCTCCTGCGGCACCTCACCTGGTCCCTGCCCTCCGGCCAGTCGGTGGCTCGGCACCTGGGCCTGCCGGCACTGCACCGCTCCGACCTGGCCGACCTCGCCGGATTCGGTCACGACCTCGACCGCTCGACGCCCCTGTGGCTCTACGTCCTGCGCGAGGCCAGGCTGGTCAACGGCGGCCAGTACCTCGGGCCGGTCGGCGGCCGGATCGTCGCCGAGGTCATGCTGGGCCTGCTGCGGGCCGACCCCACGAGCTATCTCAGCGCCAGCCCGCACTGGCAACCGCACCTGGGCGGCGGCGGGTCGTCGTACCGGATCGCGGACTTCCTGCGGTTCGCCGGCGTGGACCCGGACAGTCGAGGCCAATGACGCCGGATCGGCCAGTGTGGCAACGTACGTCGCGTGCCCGAGCAGCTGGCCGTCCCCGCGGGGCTGTGCGCGACCTGCCGGCACGTGAGCGTCAACGTCACCCGGCGTGGCCCGACCTACCTGCGCTGCACCCGGGCGTCCTGGGACGACCGCCTGGTGAAGTACCCCGCGCTGCCGGTGACGGCCTGCGTCGGTTACGACCCCGTGGCCGACCCGGGCCGCCCCTGACCGCGCGTCATCTCACCCGCTGACCGCTCGCAGCCGCTCACTGATCGCGGCGACGCAGGCCGCCACCGCCGGGCTGGCCTTGGCGCTCGTCCGGGTCAGGATCTGGATCTGCCGGCTCATCGCCGGCGTGAGCTGGAGCGCGCGCAGCCGGTCCCTGGGCTGGGTGCGGGCGACCGTCTCGGGCAGCAGCGCGCAGCCGGTGTCGTTCGCCACGAGCTCGGCCAGGGTCCGCAGGCCCTCGAACTCCCAGCGGCAGCGCGGCCGGACCCCGAGATCGTCCAGGCGGCGGTCGCCGGCCAGCCGGGACGGATGCCCTTGGGGCGCGCAGAGCCAGGTCATCTCGGGGACGGCATCGGCGAGCTCGCGCCCCGTCAGCGGCCGGTCGATCGTGGCCAGCGGATGCCTGGCGCTGACCGCGAGGACGACCGCCTCGGTGCTGACCTTGCGCCGGGTCAGCCCCTCCGGAGCCCGCCCGGGCCGGGCCCGCCAGTCGTCCGTCACGGCGATGTCGGTGACGTGGTCGGCCACGCTGACGGCGGCGGCCTCGGACGCGGCCTGCTGCATCGCGACCTCGAGGTCCGGGTGCTCGCGCTGGAGCGTGACCAGAGCCGCGGCGACCGGCGCGGCCAGGCTCGGGATGGTCGAGACGACCAGGCTGCCGCTGATCCGGCCCAGCTGCGCGGCCAGGTCGGCCTCGGCCAGCTCGGACTCCGCGAGCATCGTGCGGGCGTGCCGGGCCAGCAGTCGACCGGCCTCGGTGAGCCGCGCACTCCGGGCCGTGCGCTCCAGCAGCACGGCGCCGGTCTCGCGCTCGAGGGTGGTCAGCTGCTGGGAGATGGCCGACGGCGAGTAGCCGAGCACCTCCGCCGTGGCGGTGATGCTGGGGGAGACGCTGAACTGGTGGAGGATGCGGAGACGGTGCAGGTCGAGCATCAGCAATTCTTACACTCAGGGCTGCGCTTCCGCGCTGTAGATGGGGCTCTAAAGTCCCGATCGGGTTGTTGTAGAGAGTGCAAGGCCACGGGCCCTCGGCAAGACCCAGCACGATGAGGCCCCAGCAGATGTCCTCGGACCGACCGGTCCGCGGTCCACACAGAAGGAGAAACGGCTATGTCCAGCACCGCCCCGATCCACGGATCGGGCCTCGCCCACCGCCTCGCCGGCATCTGGGCCGACATCAGGTACGCGAACCTCCGCATGGTCGAGCTGAACCGACCCGGAAGCGTGCGCAACCCCCGCTGACGTAGTTCCACGCGCAGCGGCGCGGCAGCACGACAAGCGCAGCGCCACAGCGCCACAGCGCCCAGCAGTCGAACAGGCGGCGCCGACCGCCCGGTCACCCCGGGCCGGTCGGCGCCGCTTCGTCGTGCGTGACCCGGCCGGCCGCGCGGCGGGCGATCGACATCCGGTGCGCCTCGGACGGCCCGTCGTAGATCCGGAAGGCCCGGACGTCGGCGTAGATCCGGCCCAGGACCAGCTCCTCGCTCATGCCCATCCCGCCCGCCAGCTGCACCGACCGGTCGACGACCCGCCCGACCGCCTCGCTGACGAAGACCTTGGCCCGCGAGGACTCCTCGGTGCCGCGAGCCCCGGACTCCAGCCGCCAGCAGGCCTGCCACAGCAACGCTCGGGATGCCGCCAGGTCGATCTCGTTGTCCGCGACCATCTGCTGGGCCATGCCGAGGTCGGCCAGGCGCGAGCCGAACAGGTCCCGAACCGCCGCCCGGCGGAGCGCGATGTCGTGGGCGCGCCGGGCCGCGCCCAGCCAGCGCATGCAGTGGGTCAGCCGAGCCGGGGCCAACCGCACCTGGGCGTTGGCGAATCCGCGGCCGGGCTCGCCGAGCACGGCGTCGTCGTCCACGGCGAGCGCGACCAGGTCGACCGTGCAGTGACCGCCGATCGACGCCGCGTCGATCGTGCGGGCGTGCCCCTGGACCTGCCAGCCCGGGTTGTCGGCGTCGACCAGGAACATCGTGGCGCCGGCCGGCCCGGCGCGCGTCGTCGGTGCGGGCCATCACGATCGCGAACGACGCGCCGAGCGCGCCCGTGATGAGCTGCTTGCGGCCCTCGATCACCCAGCCGCCGTCGACCCGCCGCGCTGTCGTCGCGAGCGCACTCGGGTCGGAGCCGGCGCCCGGCGGTGGCTCGGTCATGGCGAAGCACGAGCGGATCTCCCCGGCGGCCAGGGGCCTCAGGTAGCGCTCGCGCTGGGCCGGCGTCGCGATCTCCTGGAGCATCGCGATGTTGCCCTCGTCGGGTGCGGCGCAGTGCAGCGCCAGCGGTCCGAGCAGGCTGTAGCCGGCCGCCTCGAGCAGCACGGCGCACTCTGTGAAGGTGAACCCGCCGCCGCCGTACTCCGCGGGTATCTGGGGTGCGAACAGCCCGGCCGCACGGGCAGCAGCCTGCAGCGCGCGACGGAGATCGTCATCCACACCATCGCGAAAGGCGTTCTGCTCCAACGGGATCACCTGGTCGTGGACAAACTCGGCGATCCGGCGGCGCTGCGCCTCGACGTGCGGCGGGATCGCGAAGTCGAAGGCCACGAGCCCACCTTGCCATGATGGGCCGGTGAGCGGGCTGGCCGGACTCGACCTGCAGCGGCTGCGCGCCTGGCTCGACGACCAGGCCCCGGGCCTGCTGCCCGGACCGCTGGCGGCGGAGCCGCTGACCGGCGGCCGGTCCAACCTCACCTACCTCGTCTCGTCGGGCGAGCGGAGGCTGGTGCTGCGACGGCCGCCGCTCGGCGACCTGCCCGCCACCGCCCACGACGTCGGCCGCGAGTTCCGGATCATCACGGCCCTGTCGTCGACGGACGTCCCGGTCCCCACCGGGCTTCGGCACTGCGAGGACCCCGGGGTGCTGGGAGCGCCGTTCTACCTGATGTCCCACGTCGAGGGGCAGGTCTTGCGCAGCGCGGCCCAGCTCGCGGCGTACGACGCGGGGGTCAAGGCGCGACTGGCCGACCGGGTGCTCGACACGCTGGTCGCGATCCACGAGATCGACCCCGTGGCAACGGGTCTGGCCGATCTCGGCCAGGCCGACGGGTACCTCCTGCGACAGGTCCGACGCTGGCAGAAGCACCTCGACGTGTGGGGCAGCGCGCACGGCGAGGTCCTCCATGGGCTCGGCCGCACCCTCGCCGACCGGTTGCCGGTCAGCCCGCCGGGTGCGCTCGTGCACGGCGACTACCGGCTGGACAACCTGATCGTGCACGTGAGCCCCGAGTCCCTCGAGACCCCCGCGATCGCGGCGGTCGTGGACTGGGAGATGGCCACCATCGGCGACCCGCTGGCCGACCTCGGGCTCTTCCTCGTCTACTGGGACCTGGTCGGCGACCTCGACGACAACGCGCTCACGACGGCGATGGGAGCCCGCGCCGGCTTCCCGGCCGGTGAGGTGCTGGCCCGCCGCTACGCCGCCCGCACCGGCGCTGACCTGACGGCGCTGGACTGGTACGTCGCGTTCGGTGCGTTCAAGCTGGCCGTCGTCCTGACGGGCGTGCACCGTCGCGAGGCCGAGCACCCCGGGCCGCAGCAGCGGTCAGTCGCTCCGCTGATCCCCCTGCTGGTCGAGCGGGCCCGCGACCGGCTCTGACCCTTCATCGTGCGCGGGGCCCGACCTGGACAGGTAGAGCCAGGTGGGCCGGTACCCGTGGCGCGCGTACAGCCGCCCCGCGCCGGCGTTGCCGGGCAGCATGCCCAGGACCAGGTCGTCGACGCCGATGGCCGCCAGCTCGGCGTGCAGGCCGTCCAGCAGCCGGCTGCCGATCCCCCGGCCCCGATGGGTCGGCAGGACCGCGAGCGACTCGATCTCGCCGATCCGCTCACCCCGCTGCCAGGTGTCCGGGACCCAGGTGTCCTCGAGGGCCATCACGTGCGAGAGGCCATAGCCGACGAGAGCCTCGCCGTCCTCGGCCAGGAGCAGCACCGTGTCGGGCTTGGCCATCAGCTCGGCGTAGAGCGCACCCCGGACGGCCCAGGTCTGGGCGTCGGTGACGTACGGCGCCAGCTCTGGGTTCGCGGCCTGGTGGTGATGGTGGACGCTGACCCACAGGGGCTCGAGCCGAGCGAGGTCGGCCGAACTGCCGCGCCGGATGCGGATCATCTGCGCCTGCTCCATGGTTGGGACAGTCGAACGGTTGGGACAGTCGAACGGTTGGGACAGTCGAACGGTCGGGACAGTCGAACAGTCGGCGCTCGGCCCGGTCAACCGGCGGAGCGCAGCAGGCAAACCAGGTCAGGACGGATATTCGCACCATGGCGTCGAGCGAGGCAGCACTCAGCGGCCCACGGCTGCGCGCGGGCAACCGTGTCGTCGGCCGGCTGGCGCCCGGTCCCGCGTTCTGGGTCGTGGCGGGAGCATTCGTCGTCGTCATGGCCTTCTCCACGGTGCCGGCGCCGCTCTACGGCATCTACCAGCGGCGGGACGGCTTCGCGACGTACGTCATCACGGTGATCTTCGCGGCGTACGCGGTGGGAGTGATGGCCAGCCTCTACCTGGCCGGGCACGTGAGCGACTGGCTCGGCCGGCGCCGGCTGTTCTTCGCGGCCGTGGTCGTGGAGCTGGCCGCGGTCGTGGTGTTCCTGCTCTGGGAGAGCGTGCCGGCCCTGATCGTGGCCCGGCTGCTCAACGGCATCGGCGTCGGCGTGCTGACCCCGACCGCGACGGCCTACCTCGGCGAGCTGCGGGGCTCCGCCCGCCCGCGGGAGGACGGCTCGCGTGCCACCCTGATCAGCACCGTGACCAACATGGGCGGCCTCGCGCTGGGACCGCTCGTCGCGGGCTACCTCGCGCAGTACGTCGGCTCGCCCCTGCGCGTCCCCTATCTGGTGTTCCTGGTCCTGCTCGTCGTCAGCGCCGTCGTGATCTGGCTCGTCCCGGAGACCGTGCGGCCACCGGCGGAGCTGCCGGCGTACCGGCCCCAGCGGCTGGCACTGCCCTCGGGGTCGCGGGCGATCTTCTTCGCTGCTGTCGCAGGCGCTTTCGGCGGCTTCGCGATCATGGGCCTGTTCACGTCCCTCGCCCCTGGCTTCCTGGCCGGCACCCTGCACCAGACGTCCAAGCTCGTCGGCGGTGGGGTGGTCTTCCTGGTGCTCGGGTCGGGCGCGGTGGCGCAGGTCGCGCTGTCGCGGCTGCCCGTCCGCCGGCAGCTGCTGGCGGGGGTCGTCCTGATGGCGGCCGGGCTGGTGGGGATCGCGGTGGGGGCCGAGCTGGCCAGCCTCGCGGTCTTCGTCGTCGGCGGCATCTGCTCCGGCTCCGGGGTCGGCCTGGTCTTCCGGAACGCGATCGGCACCGCGGCCGGCCTGGCCGAGCCCGAGACGCGGGGCGAGGTGCTGGCCGCCGCGTTCCTCGTCGCCTACGGCGGCCTGGTCATCCCCGTCCTGCTCGTCGGTGTGGCGGTGTCGTTCTGGACGCCGCAGACGACGCTGCTCGTCTTCGCGCTCGCCGAGCTCGTGCTGGTCCTGTGGTCCGGCACCCGGATGCTGGGCCACCACCGGCGCTGAGCCGGACGTCCGTCACGGCGCGGTCAGCAGGACGCCCGGGTTGAGCCGGCCGTCCGGGTCGAGGGCGGCCTTGATCGCCCGCAGGACCGCGATCTCGGCGGCCGAGCGGGTCAGCGTGAGCCACTCCGCCTTGGCCCGGCCGATGCCGTGCTCGGCGCTGATGCTGCCGCCGAGCCCGGCCACGTGGCGCAGGACCGCGTCGCTGACCGCGTGGGCGTCGTCGGCCTCGAGGACGTTCACATGCAGGTTGCCCTCGTTGAGATGCCCGAAGACGATGGTCCGGGCGGTGGGCGAGACGCGGCGTACGACGTCGGGGAGGTCCGCCAGGGCCGACGCCAGGAAGGCATGCGGCACAGCGACATCCAGCTTGACCGGCACCCCCGCGGCGTTGATCGACTCGGTGTGCGCCTCCCGGTAGCGCCACAGCCGCTCGCGGCTGGGGCCGTCCTCCGCGATCGCGATGTCGGCCACGCCCTCCACGCAATCGCTGACCGCCTCCAGGGCGGCCAGGAGCTCCTCACCCGGGTCGGTCCGGTCGGCGCACTCGACCAGCAGGTACGCCGCGTGGTCGCCCGCGACCGGCGCCGGGAGGCCGGTGTGCGCGCGCACCAGGGCCAGGCCGTCGGCGAGGAACAGCTCGGCGGACTCCAGCGTCCGCAGTCGTGCCTTCAGGCCGCCGAGAGCGGCCAGGGCGGCAGCGGTCGAGTCGAGCGCCAGCAGGGCCACGCTGCGCCGGGTCAGCAACGGCCACAAGCGAATTCGCACAGCGGTGATGACGGCGAGCGTGCCCTCGGCGCCGGACAGCAGGCCGACGAGGTCGTAGCCCGTGTTGTCCTTGGGCAGGGCCTCCAGCCGGCTGATCACCGAGCCGTCGGCCAGCACGGCCTCGACCCCCACGACCTGCTGACGGGTGCTGCCGTAGCGGAGCACGCGTTCGCCGCCGGCGTTGGTCGACACGAGGCCGCCGATCGTCGCCGAGTCCCGGGCGGCGAAGTCGACGCCGAAGTCCAGGCCCTCGCGGCGTACAGACTGTTGCAGCGCGGCAACGGTCACGCCGGCCCCGACGGTGACCTGGCCGGCGACGCGGTCGACCGGGCCGATCTCGCGCAGTCGCGTCGTGGACACGACCACCTCGCCCTCGGTCGGCACACCACCTCCGACCAGTCCGGTGTTGCCGCCCTGGGTCACGACCGGCACGTCGTGCGTCGCGCAGGCCCGCAGCGCCTGGGCCACCTCGCTGGTCGAGGCCGGCCGGACCACGCAGCGTGCCCGGCCGTGGAAGCGGCGGGTCCAGTCGATCTCGTACGACGCCGTGAGCGCTGGGTCGACCAGGACGTGCGCGTCGCCGACGGCCAGCCTGAGGTCGTCCTCCAGCGTCACGACAGGACCCGCAGGCGCACCGTCTCGGGCATGGCCTGCAATGCGGCGACCACGTCCGGCGCGTAGTCGGCGGAGACGTCGGTCAGGGCGTAGCCGAGCTGGTCCCGCGTCACCAGGACCTGCCCCTCGATGTTGGCCTGGTGCTCGGCCAGCAGGCCGTCGACGGCGGCGAGGACGCCGGGCGTGTTGGTGTGCAGGTGCGCGAGCCGGTGCGTGTGCGGCCGCGGGTCGAGCCAGGCCGACGGGAGGTTGACGCTCAGGGCCGTGCTCCCTGCGGCGACGTAGTCGCGCAGCTTGGTCGAGACGAAGCGGCCGATGTCCTGCTGCGCCTCCTCGGTCGACCCGCCGACGTGCGGCGTGAGGATGACGTTCGGCAGGCCGCGCAGGTCGGAGTCGAAGGCGTCGCCCTGGGCCTTGGGCTCGACCGGGAAGACGTCGATGGCGGCGCCGGCCAGGTGACCGCTGCGGATGTTGTCGGCCAGGGCCCCCGTGTCCACCACGAAGCCCCGGGAGAGGTTGAGGAAGATCGAGCCCGGCCGCATGGCCGCGAACTGCTTCGCCTCGAACAGGCCCGCGTTGCCGACCCGGCCGTCGACGTGGAGCGTGACGACGTCGGCGATCTCGAGCAGCTCGTCCACGCTGTCCACCCGGCGGGCGTTGCCCATCGGGAGCTTGTCGGCGGTGTCGTAGAACGCGACGCCCATGCCAAGGGCCTCGGCGAGGACGGACAGCTGGCTCCCGATGTTGCCGTACCCGATGATCCCGAGCGTGCGCCCGCGCATCTCGTGCGCGCCCTTGGCTGACTTGTCCCAGACCCCCCGGTGGAGCGCGTCGTTCTTCTCGGGCAGCCTGCGGGTCAGCGAGATCATCTCCGCGACGGCCAGCTCGACGACGCTGCGCGTGTTGGAGAAGGGTGCGTTGAAGACGGCGACGGCCCGGCGGGTGGCCGCCGCGAGGTCCACCTGGTTCGTGCCGATGCAGAACGCGCCCACCGCGAGGAGGTCCGGCGCCGCGGCCAGGACGCCATCGGTGACGCGCGTGCCCGAGCGGATGCCGAGCAGGTGCACCCCGGCGAGCGCGTCGGCCAGCTCGGCCTCGTCCAGGGCTCCGGGCCGGTGGTGGACCTCGATGCCGGCTGCCTCGAGCTGGGCCGTGGCGTCGGGATGGATGTTCTCCAGCAGCAGGGCTTTCACGCCCGTCATTGTCCAGGTGACCCCGGGCCTAGCGGTGGGCGGCTGCCTCGCGCAGGCTCGCGACGGCCTTGTCGACCCGCCGCTGGCGGGTCTCGGCCGTCCGGGCCTCCGCTATGGGCAGGGCATGGCGCAGTTGGTTGCTGTAGGACAAACGTTGGAACTCGGCGGCGGCCATGGGGTCGGCCGCGAGAGCGGCGGCCAAGTCCGCCGGGACGTCGACGACGCGGGGCGCGTGGTCGATCTCGATCGTCACGTCGACCGTCTCACCCGCCGAAACGCCTGCGAGACGGCGGTTCTCGTTGCTGACGCCGATCAGGTAGACGCCGCCGCGAGAGGCGATCGTGCTGCGGTAGGTGTGGTCGCGGATGGTCACCGTGACGGCCGGCTTCTTGCCCGCCCCCAGCCCCTCGACGACCGAGTCGGGCACGCGGATGCCTGCGGCCGTCTTGCCGGCGGCCTCGATCAGGGCGCGGAACCTCATGGCGGCAGTATGCCCGGGGCGGTCGGGCGGGGGCTTGACACGCCGACCGTCACCCGGGCACAGTCAACCCAATGGTTGATCAACGTAGAGGTTGAACACGGGATGACCGAGGACCAGCTCAGCCGGACCTTCGCCGCGCTGGCCGATCCCACGCGGCGGGCACTGCTGACCCGGCTGGCGAAGGGCGAGGCCACGGTCGGCGAGCTGGCCGAGCCGTTCGCGGTCAGCCTGCAGGCCATCTCCAAGCACCTCGGGGTGCTCGAGCGGGCCGGGCTGATCAGCCGCGGCCGGGACGCGCAGTGGCGACCGTGCCGGCTCCAGGCCGCCCCGCTCGCACCCGCCGTCGAGTGGATCCAGACCAACCGCCAGGTCTGGGAGGACCGGGTCGACCGACTGGACCAGCACCTGACGGAGCTCCAGCAGACCAACCCGGGGATCGACAAGCCGATACGAAGGAGAGCGAAGTCGCATGAGCAGCAACGAGATTGACGCCGATGCCGGAGTGCAGCTGGGGGAGGTCACCATCACCCGGGTGCTGAGAGCGCCGCGCGAGCTGGCCTTCCGGGCCTTCTTCGACCCGCTGCAGCTGGCCCGGTTCTGGGGGCCGACCGGCACGCACTCGCCCAGTGAGCGGATCGTGGTCGAGCCCTGGGTCGGCGGCCGGTTCGAGACGGTGATGGTCGCCGATGACGGGAGTGGTGAGTTCGCGACCAGGGCGTCGTACGTCGAGATCACCGAACCTGAGCGGTTCGCGTTCGCCGAGGAGGGCGGGATGCTCACCACGTCGACCTTCACCGACCTCGGCGACGGCCGGACCGAGCTGGTCATCCACCAGGTCAACGTGCCGGCGGCCTACCTGAGCGCGCAGGCGCAGGCGGGCTTCAACACCAGCCTGGACCGGTTCGAGCAGTACCTCGAGCAGGTGCAGGCATGAGCGCGCAGCCATCGGCCGCGGCCGGGGCCGGGGCCGGCGCCGGCCCGCGGCTGGAGACCGTGCGCTCCGCCGACGGGACGAGCATCGCCTTCGACCGGTGGGGGGCCGGGCCGCCGCTGCTGGTGCTGCCGGGAGCGCTGTGCGACCGCAACACGTTCGCGCCGCTGACGGCCCTGATGGCGAGTGACTTCGAGGTGTTCACCCTGGACCGGCGCGGTCGAGGCGCGAGCGGCGACACTGCGCCGTACGCCGTGGCTCGCGAGGTCGAGGACATCGCGGCCGTCATCGGGGCCGCAGGTGGCAGTGCTGCTGTCTACGGCCACTCCTCGGGCGCGGCGCTGGCCTTGGAGGCCTCCGCCGGCGGCCTGCCGATCACGGACCTGGCTCTCTACGAGCCGCCGTACCAGCTCGATCCGGCCACCAACCCGCAGTCGGCCGACCTGGCCGGGCGGTACGCCGCGTTCGTCGCCGAGGGACGTCCCGGCGCTGCGGTCGAGCTCTTCATGAGCGTCGTCGGGCTGTCACCGGAGGAGATCGCCGGCGCGCGCTCGCAGCCGTTCTGGGGTGCCCTCGAGGGGATCGCGCACACGCTTGCGTACGACGGGTCGATCACCGGCGACGGGACCTTCCCGGCCGGCCGCGCGGCCCTCGTCCCGGCCCGGACGGTGGCTCTGCACGGCGGCAACAGCCCGGCCTGGGCGGCCTCGTCGGCGGCGGCGATCGCGGCAACCGTGCCGCGGGCGGTCGAGCTGCGGATCGAGGGGCTGGACCACAACGCCACACCCGAGGTGCTCGCGCCGATCCTGCGTGACTGGCTGCTCGACCGCGCGGCCGGCTGACGGTGCGTCCCGATCCGAGGGAGCGAGGGTGAACGTCCAGGACGGTCCGACCCGTCGTCGTGGTGGCCCGCTCGAGGGCATCGTCGTGATCGACCTGACCCGTGCGTTGGCCGGTCCGCATGCGGCGATGATGATGGCGGACCTGGGTGCCCGGGTGATCAAGGTCGAGCGTCCGGGAGGCGGCGACGACACCCGGGGCTGGGGTCCGCCGTTCGTCGAACCGCCCTCTGGCGCAAAGGAGTCGACGTACTTCCTGTCCGCCAACCGGGGCAAGGAGTCGATCGCGCTCGACCTGTCGACCGAGGACGGCCGAGCGACCCTGGCGGCACTGGTCGAGCGGGCCGACGTGCTGCTGGAGAACTTCAGCACCGGCGTGCTGGCGCGGCTGGGCTTCTCGATGGAGCGTCTGCAGGAGCTCAACCCGGGGCTGGTGGTGCTGTCGATCAGCGGCTTCGGCCACGACGGGCCCGAGGCCGGGCGCGCGGGCTACGACCAGATCGCTCAAGGGGAGGCCGGGCTGATGTCGCTCACCGGCACGTCGCCGGAGGAGCCGATGCGGGTCGGCCTGCCGGTGGCCGACCTGCTCGCCGGGATGTACGGCGCGTACGGCGTCCTCGCGGCGCTGGTCGAGCGAGGCCGGACCGGGCTCGGGCAGGTGGTCCGGACGTCGTTGCTGTCCGCCGTCGTCGGGGTGCATGCCTACCAGGGGACCCGATGGACGGTGGCCGGCGAAGTGCCTGTGGCGCAAGGGAACCACCACCTGTCGATCTGCCCGTACGGGCTGTTCCGCTGCCGGGACGGCGCCGTCCAGATCTCCGTGGGGAGCGAGGCGTTGTGGCAGCGGCTCTGTGCGGCGTTCGGGATCGACGGGCTCGCTCCGGGCCTGACGAGCAACGCCGAGCGGGTGGCCAACCGCGATCGGGTCATCGAGCTGGTGGAGGGCGCGTTCGCGGCGTACGACCGGGAGCCGTTGCTCGCCCGGCTGGCCGAGGTGAACGTGCCGGCCGGCAAGGTGCGCCGAGTGGACGAGGTCTACCAGTGGGAGCAGACCCGCAGCCAGGGCCTGCTGGTCGAGGTCGAGCACGAGAGCCTGGGCCCGATCACGCTGCCCGGGCCGCCGCTGCGCTTCTTCACCGCGGACGGCACCGAGACGACCCGGACCGCACACCTCGCCCCGCCGGTCCTGGACGCCCACCGAGCCCGCATCCAAGCCTGGCTCGCCAACGCCAACGCCAACGAACGACGCCAACGACAGCCGCAGCCACGAGCCGCCCTGACCCCCCGCGCCGCTACCCCCGCTGGTCTTGGCCGTCCACTCCGGGTTTGGCCGTCGACTCCGGATTGGGATCGGACATTTCGGGCGGGAAAACCCGGAACCGACGGCCAAACCCGGAACCGACGGCCAAGACAGGCGGGGGTTAGCGGATGCCGTAGAGGTGGTCGAGGGCCAGCTGGTCCAGGTGCTCGAAGGCCATCCCGCGGGCGGCTGCCTCCTCGGGATCGAAGGCCTCGGCCCGTACGGCGGCCAGGCTCTCGCCCGCGGCCAGCGTGGGCGTGGCGAGCTGGTCCACCCGGGCGGCCTTCAGCGCAGCCTGCACGTCCGGGTCGGCCCGGAACGCCTTGGCCTTGGCCCGCAGGATCAGGTAGTTGCGCATGCACCCCGCCGCCGACGCCCACACGCCGTCCATGTCCTCGGTCCGTGGCGGCTTGAAGTCGAAGTGCCGCGGCCCGTCGTACCCGCCGGCCTCCACCGTGTCCACGGTCCAGAAGGCTCCGCGCGCGTTGCCCGCACCGAACCTCAGGTCCTGGTCGAACCGCGGCCCGTGCTGGCCGTTGAGGTCGATGTGGAAGAGCTTGCCGTGCCACAGCGCCTGGGCGATCCCGCTCGCGTAGTTCAGCCCGGCCATCTCCTCGTGCCCGACCTCCGGGTTGAGCCCGACCAGCTCGGAGTGCTCGAGCTCGTTGATGAAGGCCAGCGCGTGCCCGATGGTCGGCAGCAGGATGTCCCCGCGTGGCTCGTTCGGCTTCGGCTCGATCGCGAAGCGCATGTCGTAGCCCTGGTCCAGGACGTACTGCCCCAGGACGTCGAACGCCTCCTTGTACCGGTCCAGTGCGGCCCGGATGTCTTTGCTGGCACCGGATTCGGCGCCCTCACGCCCACCCCAGGCCACGAACGTCGTCGCACCGAGCTCGGCCGCCAGGTCGATGTTGTCGGCGGTCTTGCGCAGGGCGAACCGGCGTACGTCGCGGTCGTTGTTGGTGAAGCCGCCGTCCCGGAAGACGGGGTGGGAGAACAGGTTGGTCGTGACCATCGGCACGACCATGCCGGTCTCGGCGAGGGCCGCGCGCAGCGGACCGAGGTGCCGCTCCTTCTCCGCCGCGTCCGCGTCGAACGGGAACACGTCGTTGTCGTGGAAGGTCAGCCCGTAGGCCCCGAGGTCGCTGAGCCGGTGCACCGCCTCGGCCGGGTCGAGCGGCGCGCGCACCGCGCCGCCGAAGACGTCGACGCCCTGCCAGCCGACGGTCCAGAGGCCGAACGAGAACCGGTCCTCGCGGGTGGGGGTGTAGTCGGCCATCTGGCACTCCTCCATGGGTCGGGCGTCTAGGTCAGGTCTCGCGCGTCCGTCGGCGACAGGTAACGCGGGCGGGTCACCCAGGTGGCCACCGCGTTACGCGATCGTTACGCAGAACAACAAACTCGCCAGCCGCAGGGCTGTTGCGCGGCAGAGTAGCCGGGCTATGTTGCACAACACAACATACGGCGTGATCGTCATCACACGACGGCCGCCCACTGCGAAGGGACGATCGATGAGTTCTGGCAAGAAGTGGCGGGTGCTGCCGGTCGTGACAGCGACTGCCCTGGTGCTCGTGATGGCTGCGTGCGGCAGCTCCAGCAAGTCGTCAAGCTCGAGTGGGGGCGCCAAGAAGAAGATCATCGGCGTCATCCTCCCCGACACCACCACGTCCCCCCGCTGGGAAGCGAACGACCGGCCGAGCCTGAACGCAGCCTTCACCGCGGCGGGCTTCAAGGGCGACATCCAGAACGCCGGCAAGGACAAGACCAAGTTCAGCACCATCTGTTCGAGCATGATCAACGAGGGCGTGTCGGTCCTCATGATCGTCAACCTCGACTCCGACTCCGGCGGTGCGTGCCTGAAGAAGGCAGCGGCGGCCGGCATCAAGAGCATCGACTACGACCGGCTCACGCTGGGCGGCGGCGCGTCGTACTACGTCTCGTTCGACAACGTCGAGGTCGGCAAGCTCCAGGGCGAGGGTCTGGCCAAGTGCCTGGACACCGCCGGCAAGACCAAGGCGAACATCGTCTACATCGACGGTGACCCGGCCGACAACAACGCCGCGCTCTTCAAGTCCGGCTACGTCGCGGCCCTCAAGCCGAAGATCGACTCCGGCGACTACAAGCTGGTCGGCGACCAGAGCGGCTTCTGGGACGCAACGAAGGCCGGTAACGCCTTCCAGCAGCTGTACACCCAGAACAAGGGCAAGATCGACGGCGTCGTCTCGGCCAACGACACGATGGCCGGCGGCATCATCGCCCGGCTCACGCAGGACGGTGTCGCGGGCAAGGTCCCGGTGACGGGTCAGGACGCGAGCGTCGGCGGCCTGCAGCAGGTCCTCGCCGGCAACCAGTGCATGACGGTGTACAAGAACACCGCGCTGGAGGCCAAGGCTGCTTCCGACCTGGCGATCGACCTGGTCAAGGGCGACACGGCTGCGGCCGATGCGCTGGCGACCGGTTCCGTGATGGACACGACGACCAAGCAAGCGGTCAAGTCGGTCCTGGCCACGCCCCTGGCGATCACGCGGGACAACATCGAGCAGCCGTTCAAGGATGGCTTCCAGAAGGCAGCCGACGTCTGCACGGACAAGTTCGCCGCACTCTGCACCAAGTACGGCGTCTCCTAGGACGCGGTGGGGGCCGGCCGGATCACCGGCCGGCCCCCATCTGCCGCCCTCTGCCCAGATCCGCCGGGGCGACCTGGATCATCGCGGGCCTCACGGGCGAATACTGAGTCCTGCCCTGAATGCCGACCTGTGGAGGCGTCGATGACGGTCACAGCTCCGGAGAGCCGCGAGGCCCCGGACACCAGCACCCCCCTGCTCTCGCTGCGAGGGGTCAACAAGAGCTTCGGTGCCGTGCACGTGCTGCGCGGCGTCGACCTGGACGTCCGGGCGGGCCACGTCACGGCCCTCGTCGGTGACAACGGCGCCGGCAAGAGCACCCTGATCAAGGGCATCGCGGGGATCCACGGATTCGACTCCGGCGAGTACCTCTTCGACGGCAAGCCGGTGCACGTCGCCAGCCCGAAGGACAGCAACGCGCTGGGGATCGAGGTCGTCTACCAGGACCTCGCGCTGTGCGACAACCTCGACGTGGTCCACAACATGTACCTCGGGCGCGAGCAGAAGAAGGCCGGCCTGCTGGACGAGGACGCCATGGAGAGCAGGGCGAAGGAGACCCTCGCCGGGCTCTCGGTCCGCACGCTCGCCTCGGTCCGGACCCACGTCGCCAGCCTCTCCGGTGGGCAGCGGCAGACCGTGGCCATCGCCCGCGCCGTCCTGTGGAACTCGCGGGTCGTCGTCCTCGACGAGCCGACGGCAGCCCTCGGTGTCGCCCAGACCGAGCAGGTGCTGCTGCTCGTACGGCGCCTGGCCGATCGCGGCCTGGCCGTCATCCTGATCAGCCACAACCTCAACGACGTCTTCCAGGTCGCGGACGACATCGCCGTCCTCTATCTCGGCGAGATGGTGGCCCAGGTCGACGCCAAGAGCGTGACCAACAGCCAGGCCGTGGAGCTCATCACGACCGGCCGGGCCGGGGAGCTCGGCAACCAGAAGGCCGAACCACGGGTGCTCCCCACGACGCCCGGCTCCACTGTGAAGGAGGCCTGATGAGCACCACGACCGAGCCGAGCCCGCCGGCCACCCCGGCACCGGCCAACCGACCGGACGACGTGCCGCAGGCCACCCTGGGTGACGCGGCCCGCTCGTACATGATCCGGGTCCGCGGCGGTGACGTCGGCGCGCTGCCGGCGGTCGCGGGACTGATCGTGCTGGTCGCGGTGTTCTCCGCCCTGCGCCCCTCCACGTTCACGGACGCCTTCAACTTCGCCAACCTGATCCAGCAGGGCGCGCCGATCATCGTCATCGCGATGGGTCTGGTCTTCGTCCTCCTGCTCGGCGAGATCGACCTGTCCGCCGGCGTCACGGCCGGCACCGCAGCCGCGGTCATGGGTGTCTTCCTGACCAACCATCACTGGAACTGGATCATCGCGAGCGTGATCTGCCTGGTCACCGGCGCGGTCATCGGCGGCATCATGGGCCTGTTGGTCTCGCGGCTCGGCATCCCGTCGTTCGTCGTCACCCTCGCGGCGTACCTGGGCCTGCAGGGTGTGACCCTCGTGATCATCGGTGACGGAGGGACCATCAGCTTCCGCGACCCGACCATCCTCGCGTTGATGAACAAGAACATGCCGGTCTGGCTGGGCCTGGTCCTGTGGGTCGCCCTGGTCGGCGGCTACGCCCTGCTGACCTTCCGCCGCTCGATCACCCGGCGGGCGGCCGGCCTCACCGGCGACCCGCTCGGCGTGTGGATGTTCAAGGCGGTCGCGCTGGCCGTGGTCACCGGAGCGGCTGTGGCCTACCTGAGCAAGGAGCGCAGCCCGGGGACCATCTCGATCAAGGGTGTCCCGATCGTCGTCGCCATCCTGGTCGTGCTCCTGCTCGTCCTGACCTTCGTGCTCAACCGCACGGCTTGGGGCCGCCACGTCTACGCCGTCGGTGGCAATGCCGAGGCCGCCCGGCGCGCGGGCATCAACGTGCCCGCCGTACGCCTGGTCTGCTTCATCATCTGCTCCACGCTGGCCGCGGTGGCCGGGATCCTGTTCGCCAGCAACGACAACTCCGTGTCTCCCTCGACGGGCAACGGCACGGTGCTGCTGTACGCCGTGGGCGCCGCCGTCATCGGCGGCACGAGCCTGTTCGGTGGCAAGGGGCGGATCGTCGACGCCATCATCGGCGGCTTCGTCATCGCGGTCATCGCCAACGGCATGGCGCTGCTCAACCAGCCGGCCGGCCGGGTCTACATGGTCACCGGCCTGGTCCTGCTGGTCGCCGCGAGCGTGGATGCGATCAGCCGACGTCGGGCAGCCGCGAGCGGCCGGGCCTGACCCATCGTCGGGCCGGGAGTCCGAGGCAGGAAGGGGGCAACACCATGGCACGCGGGTCGGGGATCGGGCAGGACGAGCTGCGCCGGGTCAATCTGAGTGCTGTGCTGTCGCGCGTCCATGCCTCCGGCCCCACCAGCCGGGCGGCGCTGACGGCCGAGCTCGGGCTCAACCGCAGCACCATCGGCGACCTCACCTCGCACCTCGAGGCTCTGGGTCTGGTCCGCGAGATGCGGCCGACCCAGAGCCGGGGCGCGGGGCGGCCGTCCCATCTCGTCGTGCCGCGCGAGGACGTGACCGTCGTCGCGGTCGCGCTGGACGTCGACCGCATCGTCAGCGCTCTCGTCGGCCTCGGCGGGGTCGTCCTCGAGCGCCGCGAGCGGCTGCACCAGCGCGGCGGCCATGACGTCGCCGCGGTCGTGGTGTCGGTCGCGCAGTCGATCGCCGAGCTGGCGAGCTCGCCTGCGGCCGAACGCTGTCTGGGCGTCGGAGTGTCCGTCCCCGGTGCGGTGCGGGCCGACGACGGGATGGTGAGCTTCGCGCCGAACCTGGGCTGGGTCGACGAGCCGTTCACGGCGATGCTGCACGAGGCGTCGGGCCTGCCGTTGCGTACCGGCAACGACGCGAACCTCGGTGTCTTCGCCGAGCACCTGCGCGGTGCGGCCGTCGGCATCAACGACGTCGCGTACCTGTCGGGCAGTGTCGGGATCGGCGGCGGCTTCCTGGTCGACGGGCAGCCGCTGCGCGGCATCGGCGGGTACGCCGGCGAGATCGGCCACCTGCTGGTCGACAGCGAGGGCGTGGCCTGCCGCTGCGGCTCGATCGGCTGCTGGGAGACGCGCGTCGGCGAGAACCACCTGCTGGCGGCCGCCGGACGGCTCCCGGGTGGCGGGCCCTCCGCCGTCGCCGAGGTGATCTCCGCGGCCGCCGACGGGGACGCCCGGGCCTGTGAGGCGCTGGACGAGGTCGCGGACTGGACCGGCGTCGGGCTGCGCGCGATCGTGAACATCTTCAACCCCGAGGCGATCGTCCTCGGCGGCGTGCTCGCCCAGGTCTGGGTCGCCCGGCACGACGTCATGACCCGGTCGATGTCATCGACCGGCCTCACGGCTCTGCTCGAGCAGGTGCGGGTGATGCCCGCAGGGCTCGGTGAGGACTCGTCGCTGCTCGGGGCCGCCGAGATGGCGTTCGAGCGGCTCCTCGCCGACCCGCTCAGCGTCGCGTCGGCGGACGCGCACTCCGCCTAGGCCGGGATCCACTCCGAGCTGATCGTGAACGAGTCCAGGACGTCGGGCAGCACGTCGACACCGAGTCCTGGTCCCTGCGGCACGTCGATCTGCCCGTCCCGCAGCACGATCGGCTCGGTGATGTCCTGCCGGTAGAACCGGTCGGACGCCGAGACGTCGCCCGTGAGGGTGCAACCGGGCAAGGCCGCGACCGCCATGTTGGCCGCTCGCCCGAGCCCGGTCTCCAGCATGCCGCCGCACCAGGCCGGTACGCCGTTGGCGAGGCTGACGTCGTGCACCCGGCGCGCCTCGAGGTAGCCACCCACGCGGCCCGGCTTGATGTTCACGACCGAGCACGCCCCGAGCCGGATCGCGTCCGCCGCGGCCTTCGCGCTGACGATCGACTCGTCCAGGCAGATCGGCGTCCGGATCAGCCGGGCCAGCATCGCGTGCTCGGTGAGGTCCTCGTCCTCCAGCGGTTGCTCGACCAGCAGCAGCCCGAACTCGTCCAGCCGGGCGAGCAGGGGCGCGTCGCGCAGCGTGTACGCCGTGTTCGCATCGACCTGCAACGGGACGTCGTCACCGATCTCGGCCCGCACGGCCCGGACCGGTTCGAGGTCCCAGCCGGGCTGGATCTTCAGCTTGATCCGGACGTACCCCTCGTCCAGGTAGCCGGTCACGGCCTTCAGCAGGCTGGGGATGTCGGCCATGATCCCGACCGAGACCCCTGACGGCACACGGGTTCTCGTCGATCCGAGATAGCTCGCCAGCGACATGTTGGCTCCGCGCAGCTCGGCGTCCAGGAAGGCCATCTCCACCGCGCCCTTGGCCATCCGGTGGCCCTTGAACGGCCGCAGCGTCGCACCGACCCCGGCCGGTGAGACGTCAAGGCCGCCCCCGAGTGCCGGCACGAGATAGTCCCGGATCACCGCAGCCGACGATGCGTTGAACTCGCTGGAGTAGAGCGGGGCTTCGGACGAGACGCACTCGCCCCAGCCCTCGCCGGCGGAGGTCACCATCCGCAGCAGCAGGACCTGCTTGACGGTCTCGATCCCGAACGACGTCTGGAACGGCGAGCGCAGCGGCATCTCCACCCAGCGCAGCTCGACGCCCTCGACGGTGCTCATCCGGCTCTCCTCATCACGTAGTGCCCCTCGCGGCTCATCCCCGTCACCGACCATCCTTGCGCCAGCAGGTCCCCCAGCACCGCGCGGACCGCGGACCGCCAGCGCCGGGCCCGGTCGGGATCGGCCGCCCGCAGGGCCTCGATGTCGGCCGGGACCTGCACCAGCGCAACGGGATCGGCCGCGAAGCCGGCATCAGCGGCGACCGCCGGGCCGCGCCGGACCGGCTCACCGTCGACGTCGGCCAGCATGGTCACCGCGCCGTCGCGGATGAGGGCCGCCAGGTCCGGCTCGGTCGCCCGGCGAAGGGCCCGCCGGGCGACGTCGTCGCTGGTCAGGTCCCAGTCGACCATGAACCGGTCGCTGCCCTGGCCGGTGTTGATGGCGTCGGTCATCTCGCCGTAGAAGTCGACGACGTACTCGACCGGCCGGGCGCCGAGGCGGGTCAGGTTGAAGAAGGCGTTGCGCCGGACCAGCGGGTCGTAGGTCCAGGTGACCGTCCCGATGCCGCGCTCCAGGGCCCAGGCCCGCTGGTCCTGCTTGAGTGCGAAGCCGATGCCACGCCCCGTCCCCGCCGCGGTCACGCCGGCCGCGTGCGAGTGCAGGCTGTACGACGGGTGCAGGCCCAGGAAGGCGACGCACACCGCGACCGGGCCCGACCGGTCGCGCGCGATCGAGCAGTAGTTGCCGACGTGGACCATCGCCCAGAGCATCTCCTCGCCCATGGCGGGGCGGCCCGGCGGCGGGCGCCACACCGCGTCGACGAGAGCCAGCGCCTCGTGCACCTCGCTCAGCGTGCTCGCGTGGACGATCTCGACCTCGGACCGGGCCGCGGCCTCGGCCGCTGCCGCCGCTGCCGCGGTTGTCGGTGCGGCAGCTCTGGCGGCTGCGTGGCTCGGCCCTGTCATCGGCGGATCACCTTATGCCGCACCGGGATTGATGACGGCCTTGATCTGGTGCGGGTCGGTCGGCGTGAGGGCCGTCTCCGCCTCGGCGAGGGTGAAGTGGTGGGTCACCAGCCGGTCCAGGTCGACAGCGCGCCGGCGGACCAGGTCGAGCGCGAGCGGCCAGGTGTTGGCGTAGCGGAAGGTCCCGGTGACCTTCAGCTCACGCTGCTGGATCAGGCCCAGCGGCATCGCCACCTCGCTCGGCCCCATGCCGACGAGGACCACGTGCGCGTCCGGGGCGCAGGCGCCGAAGCCGGCACTGATCGCGGCCTGGGCGCCCGAGCACTCCAGGAACGCGTCGTAGCCCGTGCCGACATCGCCGCGCGCGTCCGCCGGCGTCGCTCCCAGCGCCGCGACGACCTCGAGCCGCTCGGGACTGATGTCGCTGACGACCACCTCGCCCGCCCCGAACGCCAGCGCGACCTGCGCCGCGACCAGGCCGATCGGCCCCGCGCCCGTGATCAGCACGCGCGACCCGGCTCCGACCCGACCCTGCTGGTTCGACCAGATGCCGACCGACAGCGGCTCGAGCAACGCAGCCGCGTCGTCGGACACGTCGTCGGGCACCGGGTAGACGAAGTCGGCCGGCATGGCGACGTACTCGGCGAAGGCGCCGTCGATCGGTGGCGTGGCCATGAAGCGCATGTCGGGGCAGAGGTTGTACCGGCCGCGGTGGCACTGCTGGCACCGCCGGCACGGGACGCCCGGCTCGATCGAGACCCGGGCTCCCAGGAGGGCTGGGTCGACGCCGGGCCCGAGGGCCACGACGTCGCCGCTGGCCTCGTGCCCCAGCACCATCGGCGCCTCGACGACGAGATCGCCGATCCGCCCGTGCCGGTACCAGTGGACGTCAGACCCGCACACCCCCACGGCGCGGATCCGGACCAGCACGTCACCGCCCCCCACGTCCGGGAGTGCGCGCGTCTCGAGCTCGACCAGGCCGGGGCGCTGCATGACGTTCACCCGCATGTCATCGGGCAGGTCGAAACCCTCGGCCAGGGCGAGGTCTGCACTCATCCGGATTCTCCCGTTCGGTCCGACGTATCAACGGCCCCCATCATTGCCTCCTCGCAGTCGGCACCCGGCAGAGCCTGTACGTCGCGTGCGCACCGGAGCAGGATGACCCTCGGCCGCTGCGGTCCAGGGCGTCCGCTGGGCGAAGGATGGTGGACCTGATGTCCGAGACGACCGGACCCGCCCCGGATCCCGACACACCCACGCGGCACGAGGTCCAGCGCCGCCGCGACGCGCGACGGCGGGCGCTTCGCGCGGGCGGCGTCGCGGCCGAGGCCCGGCGTTCGATCGCCCTGGCCGCGGGGATCTCGGTGCTGGCCGGTGCGCTCTGGTTGCTGGCCGACCTCGGTCACGCCCCGTCGCGCCGCGGCACCCTCGTCGCCGACTACGTCGAGGCCGCGGACCTGGCGAAGGCGGGCCGCGTCTCCGCCGCCATGCTCGTGGCCGTCCTCATGCAGGTCGCGGCCATCACCTTGCAGGTGTCCCTGGGCCGGCGCTACCAGGATCGCCAGTCCCGGTCCGCGGACAAGAAGCGCGACGTCGAGACCCTCGGACACCAGGCCCGGCGGACCCGCCTCCAGCTCCTCCGGGTGGTCGGCTGGCTGCTGACCGCCGTACCGATCGGCATCGCCTGGGCGGTCTTCGCGAGCTGCGGCATGCGGGTCTCGGGCCACGGGATCGGCGTCCGGCTGGACGGCGGCGCGAGCGCCAACCCGCTGCGCGCGGTCGCGGTGCTGACCCTGCTGACCTGGCTGCTCGCGCTCGTCACGATGTGGGTCAACCTGCCGGTCGTCCAGGCCGCGCCGAAGCCTGCGGACCGGCCGAGGCGCGGCCAGCGGACGCCGGACTCCGTCCCCGTCGCCCCGCCGCGGCCGACCACCCGCTCGTCGCTCCCCGCGGACCGGGATGGCCGGGAGACCCGGCGCGGCCAGCTCGTCCTGGCCTTCTCCGGCGGTGGCATCCGCTCCGCGTCGTACTGTCTCGGCGGGTTCAACAGCGTCCAGCAACATCCCGGGATGGCGCGCCAGGTCGACGCGGTCGTGTCCGTCTCCGGCGGCAGCTACGCCGCCGCCGCGATCCACCTGACCCGGACCTTCGACGAGAAGGGAGATGCGTACGCCGGCGGGGCCATCGACGTGGACACGGTGTTCGGCCTGCAGTCCCCCGAGCTGGCCTACCTGCGGCGCAACAGCCGCTACATGTACCAGCCCTGGTGGCGGACCCTGAGCGGCATCTGGCAGCTGCTGGGCGGCGCGGTCATCCACCTCTTCCTGGCCTTCGCCGCGCTGCGCATCCTGGCGTGGGGCCTGGGGCTGTGGTTCCGCGACGGCGCGGGCATGCTGTCCGACCTCGGCACCCGGTGGCCGAAGATCACGCTGTGGCCGAGCGGCTGGCACTGGGTCGTCGTGGCCGGCCCGTGGGTCATCCCGCTCGTCCTCGTCGGCGTCCTGCTCCTGGTCCAGGGCCTGCGGATCGCGACCGGGGGCGGCTTCCTCGGCCAGCCGAGCACGGCCGGGTGGGCCCGGGCCATCGCGACCCTGAGCCGGGTCGCGCTGATGGCCGGCATCTTCCTGGTGCTCGTGCCGTCGCTGATCGTCGGTCTCGGCCGGATGGCCTACAAGAACCAGCCGACGGCGACGGCGGCCCGGGTGATCGTCAACCTCGGCTTCACCCGGCCCGCGGCCTGCCAGACCGCCATCGAGCGGACGGCCGCCGCGGCCCACGCCCAGGCGCTGCGGGAGTCGCAGCTCCGGGCCGAGCGGTCCTCGGCGTCGTACGGCGCGTGTGGCGCGTCGGGCACGATCGCGGTGGACCCCGCGACCAAGGACAACTACGACCAGAGGCTGGTCGTCGCGGCTGCCGGGGGCGCGCCGGGGAAGGCCGGGGTCAGCGGCCAGCTCCTGTCGGTCTTCGCGCTCGTCGGCACGGCGCTGGCCAGCCTCCGCCGGGTCTTCGGCGGCGTGGCTGCGGGGGGCGCCGGCCGGTTCGCCGCCCTCAGGCAGTGGTTGCTGCTGCGGACCCCGTTGGTCGCCATCGGGGTGCTCGCGCTGTGGCTGGTGACCCAGTGGAGCTACCAGTACGCCATCAGCGACGCGACCCTGACCCAGGTCTGGGCCTTCGCCGTCATCGCCGGCGCCGCGATCCTGCAGCTGGTCAACCCCAACCTCACCTCGATCCACGAGTTCTACCGCGAGCGGATCGCCTCCGCCTTCGCCGTCGGCCGCGACGCGTCGGGGACGGTGGCCGGGCAGCTGCCGCCAGCCAAGGAGTACAAGCTCTCCGCGCTGAAGGAGCCCCCCGAGCTGGTCGTCTGCACTACGGCCAACGTCAACGACCAGAAGGTCGTGCCGACCCGGCGCTTCGGAGTGCCGCTCACCTTGAGCCCCAACGAGATTCGCCTCGAGGCCGGGGACGTGCCCACGGACGTCGGCTATCAAGAGACGAGCGAGGTCGAGCAGGACCCGCGCTGGCGGGACCTGTCGGTCATGGGCGCGGTGGCCATGAGCGGTGCCGCGGTCAGCCCCCTCATGGGGCGCATGGGCGGCAAGGTCGCGCCGTTCCGGCTGTTGCTGACGCTCTTCAACGTCCGGCTGGGCGTGTGGGTCATGAACCCGCGATGGCCGCTCCTGCAGACGCCGTCGCCGGCGCTGGCGCCGATGGCCACCAACCCGCGCTTCCACCAGCTGTTCTCCGAGGCCTTCGGGTCCACGATGGTCAACGACCGCTGGCTCTACCTCACCGACGGCGGCCATCTGGACAACCTGGGCATGGTCGAGGCCGTCCGGCGCGCCCCGCGCCAGCTCCTCGTCCTCAGCGCCAGCAACGACCCGGACGGCACGTGGCAGGACGTCGGTGCCGCCGTCTCGGTGATCCGCGCGGACCTGGGCATCGACCTGGTCGTGACCGCGCGGGACTACCAGGACGGCTGGCTGCGGCTGAACGTGAAGCGGCTGCCGGGAGCGGGGCCCGAGCCGGACGGCGATGCGGCGCCGGCGGTCGTCGACGATCTCGACGTCCTGGTCGTTCGGGCCGTCCTGACCAAGCCGGAGTGGCTGGCCGACGGCGGCATCCTGCAGGCGGTGACGCACGCCGACGGAGTCCTGGGGCAGGTGCAGGACGACGTCGAGGGACAGGTGCGGCTGGACTTCGAGCACCCGATGCCCGTCGATGTCCGCGCGTTCGCCACCAGGGACAAGACCTTCCCCAGGACGTCGACGGGGCGGCAGGACTTCGGCGACCTGGAGTTCGAGTCCTACCGGCGGATCGGCCACCACCTGGTCGACCGGGCCCTGCGCGCCAACCCCTCGTTCCTCACTGCCGCAACCGATCTCGTCGGCCAGGCGGAGGTGCCCGCCGGGCCGGAGGATGCAGCGACCGCTGCCGTCGTCCTGCCCGCCGACTCCACGTCGGTCAGCGCGGATCAGCCGGCGACGCCCACAACCACTCGATGACGGTCCTCACGGGTCGACCTCCCGGGCCGGCAGCCGCAGCCGGAGGGCGACCGGCAGCACCACCAGCACGGCACCGGCGGTGACGACGAACGACCAGGGCAGGCCCGGCCCGGCGTCGGCGATCGCGCCGACCGCCACCGCGCCGGCGGCCGTGCCCGCGTCGAAGGCGGCGTTCCAGACGGCGCTGGCCGTGGGAGCGCCGGCCGCTCCGGCCCGGGCGAAGGCGATGACGAGGGTGACGTTCTGCACTCCGCCGTAGCCCAGTCCGAAGACGAGTGCCGATACCAGCAGCAGCGCGTCGTAGCCGGACCCGCCGAGCAGGCAGCCACCGACACCGCCGAACCCGGCCGCCGACGCGGTCACCGACAGGGGCAGCAGGACGCGCGAGCCGATCCGGTCCACCAGCACGCCGGTCCTCCAGCGGGCCAGGGTCGCGGCGGCGCCGAAGACGAGCAGCGCGGTCGTCGCCAGCACGCCGCTGGGCCGCTGGATCGGCAGGAAGGTCACCAGGCCGCCACCGGCCGCGGTCACGAGCAGCAGCACCAGCGAGGGAGCCAGGGTGACCAGGACGACCGTCCGCCGGGCCATCGACCCCGCCGGGCGGGTGTCGCCCCGGGTCGGGCCGGCGTCGCGCATCCGGAGCGCGAGGGGGACCGCGAGCACCGGGCACGCGGCGAGGATGCCGACGAGGGGGAAGTGTCCGGCCTCGGTCAGGGCGACGCCCGCCGGAACGCCGAGCAGGTTGGGGACGGCGATGGCCAGGCCGTAGAGGCCGACCGACTCACCGTGCCGGTGCGGTGGCGCGACCGACCCGGTCAGCGTGGCGCCGATGACGGTCAGCAGCGCGAAGCCCACACCGCGGACGACGGACACCGGCAGGATCACGCCGAGGCCCGAGCTCAGGCCGTAGAGCGGGGAGGGCGCGCCCAGCAGCAGCAGCCCGAGGGCGAGCGAGGGGCCGGCGCCGAACCGCGCGATCATCGCCGGCACGAGCCCCTGGGTCGCTACCGTCGCGCCGAGCATGACGGTCGTGACCAGCCCGGCCGTGGCCTGGGTGGCGCCGCCGTGCACCGCCCAGGTCGGCAGCGAGGCGATGGTCAGGCAGAAGCTCGCGAAGCCGAGCACGGAGATCGCCAGCAGGTAGCGGACGGCGGACAGCTGCCACAGCGACTCGCTGCCACTGCTCATCCGGGCCTTCTCCTTCGGGGACGCACGCGGCTCAGGCGCCGCCGGCGAGGTGGTCCTCGGCGATCGCGCGGCCCAGGCGCTCGAGCAGGGGGAGGGGGTGGTCGATGCACTTCTGCACGTCGGGCTCGATGTCGGTCAGCGCGTACGCCGCGGTGAAGCCGGCCGCGTGCAGCCGGGCGTCGTCGAGGTCGCGCCCGCCGGACACGGCCACGACGGGCACGCCGGCGTCGACCGCCGCGATGGCCACCCCGGCGGGTGCCTTGCCGTGCAGCGTCTGCTCGTCCAGGCGGCCCTCGCCGGTGATGACCAGCTGGGCGCCCTCGAGCTGGTCGTGGAATCCGATCAGGTCCAGGACGACGTCGATCCCCGGGCTCGGCGTGGCCTGCAGGACGCTGAGGGCCGCGAAACCGACCCCGCCCGCCGCGCCCGCGCCGGGGATGTCCGCCGCGCCGGGATCGAGCGCGTCGGCCAGCCGGCCGAGGCCGATGTCGAGCTGCTCGACGTCCTCCGGTGTCGCGCCCTTCTGCGGCCCGTAGACGGCAGCCGCTCCCCGCGGGCCGAGCAGGGGGTTGTCGACGTCGCTCGCGAGGACGAAGTCCACGCCGGCGAGCCGCCAGTCCAGCTCGGTGAGGTCGACCTCGGTGAGACTCTGCAGGGCGCCCCCGCCGGGGGCCAGCTCCTCGCCCGTGTGGTCCATGAACCGCGCGCCGAGCGCCTGCAGCATGCCGGCGCCGCCGTCGGTGCAGGCGCTGCCGCCCACGCCCAGGACGATCCGCGTGCAGCCCTGGTCCAGGGCGGCGCGGATCAGCTCGCCGGTGCCGAAGCTGCTGGCCGCCAACGGTTCCAGCTCGTCGACCGGCAGGAGCACCAGACCCGACGCGAGGGCCAGCTCCACCACGGCGACCTCGTCCAGCACCGCGATCGCGGCGTCGACGGCGTCACCCACGGGCCCGGTGACCTGCACGTCGACCCGCCTGAACCCGGCACCCACCGCGGCCTCGAGCGTGCCGTCCCCGCCGTCGGCCACGGGCAGCACCCGGACGTCCAGCCCCGGGCGTACGGAGAGCAGCCCGGACCGGACGGCGGCACCGACCTGCGCAGCGGTCAGTGACCCCTTGAACTTGTCCGGGGCCACCACCACGTGGCCGGTGCCGTCACTCGTGCCGCCGGGCGTCATGCGGTCAGTCCAGCATCGAGATGGCCATCGGCGCGTCCTCGCCGTGCAGCGCGAGCTCCTCGAACTCGGTCACGTTGTCGAGCTCGGTGCCCATCGAGATGTTGGTGACCTTCTCCAGGATGACCTCGACGACCACCGGCACCCGGAACTCGGCCATCAGCTTGAACGCCTGCTCGAACGCCTCGGGCAGCCGGTCCGGCTCGGTGACCCGGACCGCCTTGCAGCCCAGGCCCTCGGCGACCTTGACGTGGTCCACGCCGTAGCCGCCGACCTCGGGGGAGTTGACGTTGTCGAACGCGAGCTGGACGCAGTAGTCCATGTCGAACCCGCGCTGCGACTGCCGGATCAGGCCGAGGTAGGAGTTGTTCACCACCACGTGCAGGTACGGCAGGTTGAACTGCGCCCCGACCGCGAGCTCCTCGATCATGAACTGGAAGTCGTAGTCGCCCGAGAGCGCGACGACGGTGGCGTCCGGCTCGGCCACGCACACGCCGATGGTCGCCGGGATGGTCCAGCCCAGTGGGCCGGCCTGGCCGCAGTTGATCCAGTGCCGCGGCTTGTAGACGTGCAGGAACTGCGCGCCCGCGATCTGCGAGAGCCCGATCGTGCTGACGTAGCGAACGTCCCGCCCGAACGCCCGGGTCATCTCCTCGTAGACGCGCTGCGGCTTGACCGGCACGTTGTCGAAGTGGGTCCGCCGCTGCATCGTGCGCTTGCGCTCGGCGCAGGCGTCCACCCACGCCGTACGGTCGGCCAGCCGGCCTGCGTCCTTGCGCTCGCGTGCCACCGCGACCAGCTGCTCGAGCGCGGCCTTGGCGTCGGACACGATGCTGTAGTCGGGCGGGAAGACCCGGCCGATCTGGGTCGGCTCGATGTCGACGTGGACGAAGGTGCGACCGGCCCGGTAGACGTCCAGGCCGCCGGTGTGCCGGTTGGCCCAGCGGTTGCCGATGCCGAGGATGAAGTCGGACGCCAGCACCGTCGCGTTGCCGTAGCGGTGCGACGTCTGCAGGCCGGCCATCCCCGCCATCAGCCGGTGGTCGTCGGGGATCGTGCCCCAGCCCATGAGGGTCGGGATCACCGGCACGTCGAGCAGCTCGGCCAGCTCGACCAGCAGGTCGCTGGCGTCGGCGTTCACGACGCCACCGCCGGAGACGAGCAGCGGTCGCTCGGCCGCCGCCAGCATGTCCAGCGCCTTCTCGGCCTGGGCCCGGGTCGCCAGCGGCTTGTAGACCGGCAGGGGCTCGTAGGTGTCGATGTCGAACTCGATCTCGGCCATCTGGACGTCGAACGGGAGGTCGATCAGCACGGGCCCTGGTCGCGCTGATCGCATCAGGTGGAACGCCTGCTGGAAGGTGCCTGGGACCTGCGCCGGCTCCAGCACCGTCACGGCCATCTTGGTGACCGGCTTGGCGATCGAGGAGATGTCGACCGCCTGGAAGTCCTCCTTGTGCAGCCGGGCGACGGGCGCCTGGCCGGTGATGCACAGGATCGGGATGGAGTCGGCCGAGGCCGAGTAGAGGCCGGTGATCATGTCCGTGCCGGCCGGGCCGCTGGTCCCGATGCAGATGCCGATGTTGCCGGCCCGGGCGCGGGTGTAGCCCTCGGCCATGTGCGACGCGCCCTCGACGTGGCGGGCCAGCACGTGCTTGATGGTGCCGAGCTTGCGCATCGCGGCGTAGAGCGGGTTGATGGCGGCGCCGGGGAGCCCGAACGCCTGGGTGGCGCCTTCCTTCTCCATGATCAGGACGGCGGCCTCGATCGCGCGCATGCGAGCCATGTCAGTTGTCCTTGCTCTGGGAGGAGCGCCCGGACATCTGCTCGACGAGCAGCAGCAGGGCGGAGTGGTCCAGGCCACCGTGGCCCTCGGCGCGCGCGGCGCCGACCAGCTGGGCGGTGAGAGCGCCGAGCGGGATGGCCACGCCGGCCTCGCGGGCGGCCGACGTCACGATGCCCATGTCCTTGTGGTGCAGGTCGATCCGGAAGCCGGGCGCGAACTCGCGCTTGAGCATGTTGGGCGCCTTGCGCTCCAGGATCTGGTTGCCGGCCAGGCCACCGGCCAGGACCTTGATCGCGGCCTCCATGTCGACGCCGTACGCCTCGAGGAAGACGATCGACTCGGCGACCAGCTCGATGGTGCCGGCGACGATCAGCTGGTTCGCGGCCTTCACGGTCTGCCCGGCGCCGGCCGGTCCCACGTGCACGATGGTCTTGCCGACCGACTCCAGGACCGGCATGGCGGCCGCGACGTCGTCCGCGTCGCCACCGACCATGATCGACAGGGTGGCGTTGATCGCGCCGACGTCACCGCCGCTGACCGGGGCGTCGACGACCCGGAAGCCCTTCGACTTCCCTCGCGCCGCAACATTCGCGGCGACATCGGGGCGGATCGACGAGCAGTCGATGTAGAGCGTGCCCTCCTTGGCGCTCTCGAAGATGCCGCCCTCGCCCATGGCCACGAGCTCGACGTCGGGGCTGTCCGGCACCATCGTGATGACGATGTCGGCGTCGCGTACCGCCTCGGCGATGCTGTCCGCGCCGCGCCCGCCCGCCTCCACCAGCTTGTCGACCGGCGGCCGGCTCAGGTTGTAGCCGACGACGTCGTGGCCGGCCTTGACCAGATGTCCGGCCATCGGGCCGCCCATGATGCCGAGGCCGATGAAGGCGATGGTGCTCATTGGATCTCCTTGAGTTGCACAGCGTTGCAGCAGTTGAGGTTTCGGGACTCGCGAGGGCGGTGTACGGCGGGTGCTACGCCCGGCGGCGCTCGACCGGCAGCCAGCCCAGGCCGGTCTCGGTGCCGGCGACCGGCTTGTACTCCAGGCCGACGTAGCCGTCGTAGCCGCCCTGCTGGAGGGTCGAGAGGTAGCCGTCGATGTCCAGGTCCCCGGTGCCCGGCTCGCCGCGGCCGGGGGCGTCGGCGATCTGCACGTGACCGATCGGGCCGACGTTGGCGCACACCTGGTCGAGGTCGTCGCCGTTGACCGAGAGGTGGTAGAGGTCGGCCAGCAGCCGCACGTTGTCGATGCTCGAGTCCGCCTGGTGCACCCGGTCGATGACGCCGAGCGCGTCGGCGGCGGTGAGGAGCGGGTACTTCGGCGCACCGCTCACCGGCTCGACCAGGACCACGCCCCCGAAGGCGCCGACGGCCCGGGCGGCGGCGACCAGGTTGGCGGTCCCCACCTCGTCCTGCTCCGCAGGCGTGGAGTCGTCGATCCGGTTGCCGTAGAGGGCGTTGAAGGCCTTGGTCCCGAGGCGCTGGGCGATGCCCGCGACGACGTCGATGTTGTCGCTGAACTCCTGCTGGCGGGCCGGCCAGGACACCAGGCCGCGGTCACCCCCGGGCATGTCGCCGGCGAAGAAGTTCAGCCCGGTCAGCCGGACGCCCGCGTCCTGCACGGCGGAGACGAAGCCGTCCACCTCGGTGTCGGCCGGGACGGCCACGTCGAACGGCCACCAGAACTCCACCGCGTCGAACCCGGCCGCCTTGACCGCCGCCGGCCGCTCGAGCAGCGGCAGCTCGGTGAAGAGGATCGAGCAGTTCACGCTGTACGGCAGCGTCTGGGGGCTGGACATCAGGCTGACTCTCCGATACTTTCCGTCATACGGAAACTTGTTTCTGACTGATGGAAAGACCCTAGCAGGGAGCAGCCATGGCCGTCGAGCGTCGCAGCCCGCTCACCCCCCAGCTCAAGACCGCGCCCGGCAGCGGCCCGGGTGGCCCGTCCAGCGGTCCGCGAGGTCGCGGTGCCCTCACGCCGGCGCTGCCCGACAAGCGCGCGGTCCAGTCCCTCGACCGCGCCTTCCTGCTGCTCGAGCGACTGGCCGACAAGGGCGGCTCGGCCGGCATCTCCGAGCTGGCCGCCGACACCGGGCTCCCCCTGCCGACGATCCACCGCCTGGTCCGCTCCCTGATCGTCGGCGGCTACGTCCGACAGCTCCCGTCGCGGCGGTACGCCCTCGGGCCGAGCCTGGTCCGGCTCGGCGCGTCGGCCGGCCGGCTGCTCGGGGACTGGGCCCTGCCGCACCTGCGGCGGATGGTCGAGCAGGTCGGCGAGAGCGCCAACATGGCCGTGCTCGACGGCGACGCAGTGGTGTACGTCGCGCAGGTCCCCTCGCCGCACTCGATGCGGATGTTCACCGAGGTCGGCCGGCGCGTGCTGCCGCACTGCACCGGCGTGGGCAAGGCCCTGCTCTCGGCCCTGCCGGACGAGCAGGTGCGCGCGATCCTGGCCCGCACGGGGATGCCGGCCGAGACCGAGCACACCATCACCTCGCCGGAGGCCCTGATCGCCGAGCTGGCCGTCGTCCGGGTGCGCGGCTACGCGATCGACGACGCCGAGCAGGAGCCGGGGGTTCGCTGTGTGGCGGCCGCGGTGCCGAGCCAGCTGGCCGGCAACTGCGCCATCTCGGTCTCCGGGCCGTCCAGCCGGGTCACCGTCGAGCGGGTCGCGCAGATCGCCCCGCTGCTGATCGCCGCGACCGGCGAGCTGGTCAGGGACCTGTCGGCGCCCGCCGGGCCCTGACCGGCCGGCGGCGACGACAGGCCACCGGCGTTCAGCCATCGCGCCCGATCAGGAGCGAGCGGACCGCCGGCCCGGCCTGATCGGCCTGCTCGCCGGACAGCGGGCGGGAGGCGACCAGCCCCTGGGCCTGGTCCTGGCCGAGACCGGCGTCGACGAGCGCCGCGAGCGCGGCCTTCTCCGACAGTGCGTTGAACCAGCGGACGCCGAGCTCGCTGCGGCCCTCCGGCGCGAGCGCGCCGAACAGGCGCAGCCGGGCCATGCCACCGTCGGGGTAGATGTCCATCCGCACGTGGGTCGCGCGGCCGGCCTCCGGGATCAGGAAGCGGTGCCGGGTGTCCGGCTCGAGGTCGCGGCGCGGCATGATCTCGAACCACGCCTCCGGGTCGTCGATGTCGCCGCCGGCCAGCCCGTCGAAGCCGGAGAGCGAGGCGGCACCGGGCGCGTTGCCCTTGAAGTACATCGTGTCCAGCTCGGCCAGCCGGACGATGCCGGCACCGGCCAACCGGACCAGGACCCAGTCGTTGCCGTCGTCCCGGCGCCGGGCGGTCTCCCAGCCCTCGCCCATGATCCGGGCCTGCCCGGGGCTGATCAGGTTGTTCGGCGAGCTGTAGAAGAGGTTCGAGCAGCCGACGACCCGGCCGCCGTTCTCCAGCGCGGCGAGGTCCACGCCGCCCACGTCGAGCAGGGCCGGGTCCGGCAGCGCCTCACCGTGGACCCGCAGCCGGGCGATGCCGCCGTCGGGGTACATCCGCAGCCGGACGTGCGTCCACCGGCGTCCGGGGTTGGTCGCGAACTCGTTCTCGGCGTCGCCCTTGACCGCGGTGCGCGGGACGATCGGCTCCCAGTCGGCCTTCTCGTGGAGCTGCGCGACGGTCGGGTAGCCGGTGAAGCAGGTCGCGTCGACCGAGACCTCGGGCGGGTAGTTGCCCTTGAAGAAGCTGGTGTCGACGACCACGCCGTGCACCGCACCGGGCGCACCGAGCCGGACCAGCGCCTCGTCGAAGCCGGGCTCGCGGCGGCGGCGGGTCTCCCACCCGTCGTACACCTTGCCCTTGTGGCCGAACGTCGACAGGTCGTGCGAGGGCGCGTCGGCCTTGATCAGGTTCTCCCGCTCGGCGAAGAGCTCGTCGTTCGCCCAGACCACGCTGCCGCCGAGGCTGCGGACCGCGAGATCCGGCAGGGTCCTGAAGTGGGGGGTGCTGGGAGCGTCGTTGGTCCCGCTTGTCATGGGCTCAGGCCTCTTCCTGTTGCTGATCCGATTGCGGTTGCTCTTGCTGAGTCTGCTGGTAGTCGCGCCACGAGCCCAGGTCGCTGATGTCGGTGACCTCGACCGTCACGGCGTACGGGCGGCGCAGGATCATCGCGAACGACCCGCTGCCGTCGGCCAGCTCGATCACGCCGAGCTCGAGACCGGCCGGCTCGGCGGGCAGCAGCACCTGGCGGAACTGCTCGTACGACACGTCGTACACCTCGCCGACGACGCTGGCCCCGCCCGGACCGACGTCCTCGAGGGCCGGGTAGGCGCCGCCCACGGCGTGGAAGCGGTAGCGGGCAGCCGTCGAGGTCGTGGCCACCATGGGGCTGTCGCCCACGATCCAGTGGGTCGCCTGGCCGGACATGCCGGTGCCGTTCAGGAACATCAAGGGCATCTGGGTGAGTGCTCCGATCCCGTCATGAGGTCAACCCGGCCCGGGAGAGCAGGGTCTGGTGTGCCGTCCGTACGTCCGAGGCGACCTGGTCCTCGTCGACCGCGACGAGGACGTCTCGCTCGACGACGGGATTGCCCTGCACGAGTAGGAGTTCCAGCGGTGGCGGTGTGCCCAGGACGATCGCCGCGACCGGGTCGCTCATGTCGTAGTGGGCCATCGTGTCCATCCGCCACAGCGCCAGGTCGGCGAGCTTGCCGACCTCGATGGAGCCGATCTCGTCGGCCCGCCCGACCACGCGTGCGCCCCCCATGGTGGCCATCTCCAGGGCGTCCATCACGGTGAGGGCCTCGGGCCCGCCGCGAGCCCGGGCGAAGAGCAGCGAGTGCCGGACCTCCTCGACGAGGGACCCGGCCTCGTTGGAGGCCACACCGTCGACGCCGAGGCCCACGGCAACTCCCGCGTCGCGCAGGTCCCTGGCCCGCGCGATGCCGGAGCCGAGCCGGGCGTTGGAGGACGGGCAGTGCGCGACCGAGGTGCCGGTCGCCGCGAGCTTGGCGATGTCTGCGTCGTCGAGGTGGACGGCGTGGGCGAGCCAGACGTCCGGGCCGAGCCAGTCGACCTTCTCGGCGTAGTCGACGGGGCGGCAGCCGAACTTCTCCAGGCAGAACGCGTCCTCGTCGTGCGTCTCGCACAGGTGCGTGTGCATCCGGACCTGGTTGGCGCGGGCCAGCGAGGCCGACTCGCGCAGCAGGTCGCCGGTGACGGAGAAGGGGGAGCACGGCGCCAGGCCGACCCGCAGCATCGAGCCGGGCGCGGGGTCGTGGTGGCGGTCGATGGCGTCCTGGCTGGCGGTGAGGATGGCGTCGATCTGCTCGACCACGTTGTCCGGCGGCAGGCCGCCGTCGCTCTGCCCCAGGTCCATGGAGCCGCGGGTCGGGTGGAAGCGGAGCCCGATGGTGCGGGCCGCGTCGATCGTGGCGCCCAGCACGTCTCCACCGGCGTGGGGGAAGACGTAGTGATGGTCGGTCGTCGTCGTGCACCCGGTCTTGGCCAGCCAGCCGAGGGCGCCGATGGACGCCGTCCGCGTGGTGTCCTCGTCGATGCAGCCCCAGATCGGGTAGAGCGCGGTGAGCCAGCCGAACAGCGTGGCGTCCACCGCCAGGCCGCGGGTCGCCCACTGGTAGAGGTGGTGGTGGACGTTGACGAAGCCGGGCGTCAGCACGCAGTCCCGGCCGTCGACCCGGCGGGCGCCCTCCGGTCCGGCGGGAGCGGGGCCGGAGCCGACCTGGGTGATGACCCCCTGCTCGACGACGACGTGGCCACGCTCGTGCCGGGTGCCCGCGGGGTCGACCGTGACGACCGTGCACCCGTCGATGACGACCGAGCGCGTGCTCATCCAGATCTCCCTCGGCAGGGACGCGGGCAGATGTGCACCGGGCAGCGGTACGCGGCCGGATGCCGGTCCAGTCAAGCGGCTGGGCGCTCGCGGCCCCAGCCGCACGTCGTACGAAGGCCGCGTGCCTATTCTGGCCGGAGGTTGTAGGTTCCGCCAAGGGCTGTGAAGGGGGTTCGAGGCTCGTGCGGTTGCGTGATCTGCTGGACCTCGATGTCTTGCGACTCGAGCTGCTGTCCGGCACGGACGAGCAGGCGGAGCGGGCGCTGCGGTGGGTCTGCACGACCGACCTGCTGGACCCCGGGCGCTACCTCTCCGGCGGGGAGCTGGTGATCAGCGGCATGCTCTGGCGCCGCGCCCCCGAGGACAGCGAGGCCTTCGTCGACAACATCACGGCCGCCGGCGCCAGCGCGCTGGCGGTCGGCAACGCCGGCGAGGGCACCGACGTCCCGGCCGACCTGATCGAGGCCTGCGAGCGTCACGACATCCCGCTGGTGTGGGTCGACAACGAGGTTGCCTTCGCGCAGATCACCGAGCAGGTCGTGGCCGCCGTGACCGTCACGCGCGAGGCCGAGCTGCGCGCGACGCTCGGCCGGCAGCGGCGGCTGCTCAGCGGCTTCGCCGACGGGCGGGACCTGCCGCAGCTGACCCGGCAGCTCAGCGAGGAGACCGGGCTGGCCTGCCGGGTGCTGACGCCGTCCGGGCGCCACGTGGTCGCGGGCGCCGAGCCGTTGCCGGACAGCGACCTCGACCGGGTGACCCGGACCTTCCTGACCGCCGAGCGGCTCCCCGCGGTGGCGGCTGGTCGCGGCCTCACGCCGTACAGCGTGTTCCCCGCCGGGCCGTCGCTGGCCCACCGTCCCTCGACCTGGTTCGTCGTCGTCGACGGGACGTGGTCGCAGTGGGACCCGGCGCTGGTCGACGCGGTCGGTGAGCTGGCCGCCATCGTTGCGCTGCAACGGGCCCGGCGCGAGGAGAGCCAGCGGATCGTGCGGGGGATCGCCGACGACGCCCTCACCCTGCTGGACACGGACAAGGCCGGGCGGCCGGAGACCCTGGTCCGGCTGCGCCAGGCCGGCGTCGACCTCTCCGGCGAAACCGTCGTCGCGGTGGGCGCGATCGCGGGCCGGCCGGACCTGGCCGAGATCGCGCGCTCGATGCTGGAGGACCTGGCCGCGCAGTTCGGGCCGCCCGTCGTCGGTGTGACCAGCGACGGGCGCGCCGTCGCGCTGCTCCCCGGGGCCGACGGCCGGGCGGACCCGGTGCCGCTGTTGCGGTCCGGGCTCCACCGACTGGCGCCCGGGCTCGGCCGGTCCCGCTTCGTCATCGGTGTCGGGGCGCCGACGTCGCCCGAGGCGCTGTCCGGTGCGCTGGACGAGGCCCGGCATGCGAGCTTCCTCGCGGAGCACCGGCCGGGCGAGGTCAGCCTGGTCGCGAGCCAGGAGATCACGTCGTACGGCGCGTTGCTGGCGATGGTGCCGGACGAGCTCCGCCGGGCGTTCGCGGCCCGGGTCGTCGGGCCGGTCCTCGACTACGACGAGCGCAGTGACGCCGGGCTGCGCGAGACGCTCTACGCGTTCCTCGACAACAGCGGATCCTGGTCGCGGACGGCCGAGGCGCTGCACCTGCACGTCAACACCGTCCGGTACCGCATCGGCCGGGTGGAGGAGCTCACCGGGCGAGACCTGTCCAAGCTCGAGGACCGGGTCGACGTGTTCCTCGCCCTCCGGTCGTTGTAGCGCGGCGGCTCACCGTCCGCCTCGGGCTCCCGCCTCCCTCGGGTTCCCGCGCATCGGTGCAACGGCGCGTCAGGCGCGACGCAGGGTTGCACCGATGTGGCTTGATCGGCCCGAGCGCTCACCCTGGTCTCGCGGCTCGTCCGGACATGGCGAAGGCCCAGAGCCCCTGATGCTCCGGGCCCTCGCTCCCCTGATCCGGGTCGAACGCGCCGCCTCCAAGGCCACTAGTAGGCGACGCGGTCGGCCTTCCCGAGCCAGGTGTTGAAGGGCTCGGCCGCATTGTCCAGCCGGAGCTCCTCCACCTTCGTGGGCCAGGTCGCGCGGTCGCGCCCGGCGAACAGCTCGTAGAACTCCCGGTCGTCGAAGCCGCCCACGGCAGCGTCCTCCCGGTCGGCGGCGTAGACGACCCGGTCGACCCGGGCCCAGAGGGCCGAGGCCATGCACATCGGGCACGGCTCGCACGAGCTGTAGAGCACCGCGCCGGCCAGCGTGTACGTCCCCCGCGCCCGGCAGGCCGCGCGGATCGCCGTCACCTCGGCGTGCGCCGTCGGGTCGAGGTCGGTCGTCACGCGGTTGACCCCCGTGCTGAGGATCTGGTTGTCCAGCACGATGACGGCGCCGAACGGGCCGCCGCCCTCGCCGACGTTGCGGGCCGCGATGCCGACGGCCTGCCCGAGCCAGCCGGCGTCGCGGCCGTGCGCGCCGTTGCTGTCGCTCACGCGAAGCTCGGCACGGTGTACCAGGCCAGGCCCGGATCGGCGTCCTCCGCCGTAGCGTCGTCGCGCTGGATCGTCGCCTGGATCAGGCCGTACGGCCGGTCGTCGGCGTGGAAGACCTCGTTGTCGTTCTCCAGGCCGAACGGCGAGAGGTCGTAGACGAAGTGGTGGATGTTCGGCGCGGACATCTTCACCTCGGCGATCTCCGGGTGGGCCTCGAGCGCCGCCTTGCCCATCTCGTACAGCGTCTGCTGCAGCGCGAGGGACTCGACGTCGGCATACGCCTGGAGCATGACCTTCTTGACGCTGTCGTAGACGCCCGAGAAGTCGACATCCGTTGTGGTGTAGCGCCACCAGGCCACCAGCGAGGTCGACATGACCCGGTCGGTCGTCGGCTTGAGGATCGTGTACGGGTCCTCGTGGTAGCCCCAGAACTGCGAGCCGGTCGACTTCAGCAGCACGAGGTCCTTGAAGCCGGACACGATCCACGTCTTCTGGTCGTCCCCCTTGCCGTCGACCGTGACGACCGTACGGCGCACCTCCGCGCCGCGCTTGACCCACGTGTGGTTGTGGTCGTTCACCCGGTCCCAGGAGTACTCCTCGACCTCGACCCGGGCGCCGGTCACCGGCTCGATGTCGCCCACGAAGTGGCGGGCCAGGTCCAGACCGTAGTTCTCGATCTCGCCGATGCCCTTCTCCTTGGCGTAGGCGTAGCAGGTCTGCTTCTGGGTGTCGGTCGGCAGGACGTCGGCCTGGTCCCCGGTGTAGTGCGCCGCCGTGAAGTCGCCGCGCAGCGAGGTCGAGACGTTGACGTCGCGGATCTCGTGCCGGTCGGTGTCCCGGTAGATGCGGACGACGCGGTTCTCCGCCTTGCCGTACTGGTTCGGTCCGAGAACGATGGCCATGATTCAGCTCCCGCGGTAGGTCGAGTAGGCGAATGGTGCGAGCAGCAGCGGTACGTGATGGTGCTGCTGCGGGTCCGTGACGGTGAACGCGATGACGACCTCAGGGTAGAAGCCAGTCGTACCAATGGATTCGTGGTACGCCGCGGTGTCGAACACCAGCCGGTAGCTGCCGGCCGTCACGGGTGCGTCGACGATGTGCTTGACCCGGCCGTCGTCGTTCGTCAGGGCGCTGCCGAGGACGACGCCGTCCATGTCCTCCAGGCGGACCGGCACTCCGACCGCCGGTGTGCCCTTGGCGGCGTCGAGCACGTGCGTCGTCAGGTTGGTCACGCGCGGGGGCGCGAGCAGCCGGTGCAGGCGCAGGCGGTTGATCTTGGCGAACTCGCCGCGGACGACCTCGCGCTCGGTGTCCGGGTCGTTGTTGAGCCGGGCGAGCAGGGTGGACAGCAGCTGCTCGGCGCTCAGCCCGGCGGCCGAGACCAGGTAGACCCGGCCGAACCTCTGCTCGTACGCCGCGTTGCCGTTGGCCATCGCCTCCTGGATGTCGCTGCTGGCCGCGGTCATGCCGGCCTGCTCCTTGCGCGACCAGGCGCCCTTCTTGCCCTTGACCTTGTCGCCGATCCGGGCGTGACCGGACAGCGCGTCGGCGATGTCCGTCTCGGAGAGGTCGAGCAGGGCCGCGTCGCCGGCGGCGTACACGGCCTCGGCGTCGGCATAGGGACGCCCGGCTTCCATCGCGGACGCCCACCGCGGGGAGGAGCAGCAGGCCAGGAAGACCTGCTGCGCCTCCTCCGCGGTCGCGGCGTTCAACCGCTCGAGCCCGAACGAGTCAGGCAGTACCACGTGAACTCCTTTGTGCAGTAACGCTGTTGCAGGGGTCGTGCCCTCCAGCCGGGCTAGCCGAGCTGGTCGTAGCGCTGCGTGCGGGCGGCCGCGAGCGGGTTCGCCTCTGCGAGCGAGGCCTCGAAGCGGTGGCCGGCGATCTTGGCCATCTCGATGAGGGTAGTCGCGTGCTCCTGGCCTGGGGAGTTCCCGAGCCGGATCTGTCCCTGCTTGAGCACGTCGTCCTTGGCCTCGATGTCCCGGACGCTCATGATCAGCGGGACGCCGAACTTCTCCCGGTACCTCGACGCCAGGATCCCGAAGTTCTCGTGGTCGACGTCGTCGAGGTTGGTCAGCCCGGCCGCGGCCTGGTCGGCGAAGGAGTCCTCGCCGGCCTGGTGCTCGCCCACCGAGTCGTGCCCGAGATCGGGGTAGAAGCTCATCAGCTCGCGCTGCTCGTCCTTCGAGGCCGCGAAGAGCACCTCCTGGAAGGAGTTGCGCAGGTCGTTCGTGTCGGCGAACGGCCGCTGCTCGTAGGCCCGCTCCGCGACCCAGTCCGGTCCCTGGAACAGGTGGCCGAACAGGTGGACGAACTGCTCCTGCGACATGGCATTGACCTGGTCCAGCCGGACGGCGCTCTCGCCCGGCCGTCCGGCGATGGCCGGCCCGAAGTCCTTGCCCACGTGGTGGAACACGAAGTTCAGGATCAGGGCGGAGAGCGAGCCGAGGGTGATACCGGAGCCGAGGAAGATCTGGGCCCAGCTGGGCAGCGCCTTCTGCACATCCGGGTACGCCGTGACGTAGCCGGCCAGCGCGAGGCTGGTCCCGACGATCACGATGTTGCGGTGATCGTTGAAGTCCACCCGCTGCAGCGTCTGGATGCCGACGACCGCAACGGTGGCGAACATCGCCAGTGCCGCGCCACCCAGCACCGGGTGCGGTACGCACGACACGACCGCGCCGATCTTCGGGATCAGGCCGATCACGATCATGATCGCGCCCGCCGTGACGACCACCCAGCGGCTGCGGACCCGGGTGATCCGCACCAGCCCGACGTTCTCGGCGAAGCAGGTATAGGGGAACGAGTTGAAGACCCCGCCGATGAACGTCGCCAGGCCGTCGGCCCGCAGGGCCCGGCTGATGTCGTCCTGCACGATCCGCTTCTCGACGATCTCACCTGTGGCGAACACGTCACCGGTCGTCTCGACGGCCGTGATGGCCATGACGACGAGCATCGAGACGACCGCGCCGAACGCGAACTTGGGCGCACCGAAGTGGAAGGGCGTCGTGACGCCGACGACGTCGGCGTGCCCGACCGGGCTGAAGTCCGTGTTACCGGTGACGGCCGCGACCGCGGTGCCGATGACCAGGCCGACCAGGACGGCGATGGTCGCCATGAACCCCTTGAAGATGCGCTGGATCAGCACGATCAGCAGCAGCGTGCCGAGCGCGAAGCCCAGGCTCTTGCCGCTCGTCACAGCCGGAGCCGCCTTGATCATGTCCGACGTCGCGTCCCCTGCTGCCACCGGCAACAGCGCGATGCCGATGATCGTGATGACGGTGCCGGTGACGACCGGCGGGAAGAACCGGATCAGCTTGCTGAAGAAGGGGGCCATCGCGAACGTGAACAGCCCGGCGACCAGGACCGAGCCGTAGATCGTCAGCAGCCCGTCAGTGCCGCCGCCGGCGTTCAGCCCGATCGTGATCATCGGGGAGACGGCGGTGAAGGTGACGCCCTGGAGCAGCGGCAGCCTGACGCCGATCTTCCAGAAGCCGGCCGCCTGGATGATCGAGGCGATGCCACAGGTGAAGAGGTCGGCGTTGATCAGCGCGATCAGCTGGTCGTTGGTGAGGTGGATCGCGCCGGCGAGCAGGATCGGGACGATCACGGCTCCGGCGTAGAACGCCATGACGTGCTGCAGGCCGTAGAGGCCCAGCTTCTGCGGCGGCAGGACCTCGTCGACGGGATGGATGACCTTGCGCGTTCGTGGTGCGACGGTTTCAGTCTGGCTCATGAAGGCGGACCCAATCTCTGACTGAGTGGCGGACCGGGACTGAGTCGAACCTCATTCCCAGGGGTATCCGCCCCACAGAGTTGTGGATCGGACGGCTTCCGGCCCATGCGTCAAACCACCAAAACCCGCGCGAGCGGCCGGGGTGCGGGTTGTGTGAATGAACAGCGAGCAGCCGTCTGCTCGGGCCGGGCCGGACACAGCAAGAGCCCCCAGCCGGACGCTGGGGGCTCTTGCTGAAAGGGGTCGTCCCCGAACGCCGGGGCGCGCTCGGGGACAAGACCAAGGATCGCCGCCGCCAGCGCCCCGGCGCAGGCCCGGAACCACCAAGATCTCGGCGGATCAGCGCCGCCGCCTTTGTGTGATCCGACGACGACCGAGAGGTCAGGTGCGCAGGGCCACCCTCGCCGTTCCGAAGACCAGGCTGCCGTCCGTCGGCAGGGCGAGACCGAAGGTCGCATTCAGGGCCGACGCGGCTGCGCCGTCGAGCCGGACGACGATCCCGGACAGGACGGTGCGGCCGTGGCTCGTCGTGACCTTGAGCCCGGACAGGTCGAGGTCGAGGACGGGGATCCGCGCGGCGGCGAAGTTCACCTGGCGCGCGAAGATCTTGCCCTTGGCCAGGTCGATGTCGAACCGCCCGATCTCCAGGTGGGCCTTGCGGGAGGCGAAGTAGATCCCGCCGGAGTGGTAGACGTGACCGCTCGGGCCGGCCAGGTCCGGCTGGCCGCCGGTGACCGGGAAGCCGTAGGTGACCTGGAGCGGTGAGAGCCGGGTGACCCGCAGGCTCGTGCCGGGGACCACCGGGAGCGGCAGGACGCCGCCGTGGAGCAGCGCCGTGGCGATGCCTGGCGCGGTTGTGACGCTCGTCGTGCCCTTCAGCCCGGCGTGCCGCAGGGTGGCGTCGTGCCAGCTGGTGGAGCTCGACGAGCGCGCGGTCGACCGCGTCGCAGCCGAGGCGGGTCCCATGGTCACGAGCGGGACGGCGACGGCTGCGGCGACGACGGCGACCGCGAAGGGGAGGGTACGGCGGCGGTGGAGGCGGGTCCTCATGGCTGGGTCCTTCCGGTGGTTGCCCCGCGGGTCGGGGTCGCCAGGACTTCGGGGGCCGAGCCCGGTCCGGTTGCAGGCAACCGCGGGCCCGCCGCGTGCGAATCAGGTGTCGTGGAGGCAGCAACTGACCTTGGCGTCCGGCTGGCCGCCGGCGACGATGCGGCGCTCGAGGAGTGCTACGCGCGCTACGGCCGGCCGGTGCTCGCCTTCCTGCGCCGGTACGTCGGGCCGGACGAGGCCGAGGACGTGCTGCAGCGGACCTTCCTGGACGTGTGGCGCAATGCCGGCCGGTACGACCCCGAGCGGCCGCTGTCGACGTGGGTCTTCACCATCGCCCACCACCGGGCGGTCGACACCCTGCGCCGGCACCGTCCCTCCGTCCTCCCGATCGAGACCCTGCGGGACCTGGTCGGTGACGACGGCCGGGTGGTGGCCGAGCGGCACGCCTGGGCCGCCGAGGTACGACAGGCTCTGGCCCAGCTGTCGCCGACCCAGCGCGAGGCCCTGGAGCTGTCCTACTTCCAGGGCCGGACGCAGGTGGAGATCGCTGCGCTGCTCGGCGTGCCACTGGGCACCGTGAAGGCGCGGATGGCCCGCGGCATGAGACGACTGGCCGAGCTGGTCGTGAGGGAGGGAGGCGAGCCGTGAGCGAGCACGATGAGACCGTCGAGGAGCTTCCCCTGTTGCTGACGGGCGAGCTGGACCGGCCGCGGTTGCGGCTGGTCGTCACCCATCTGCGGGGCTGCGAGTCCTGCCGGCGCGAGCTGGTCGAGGCGACCGCGGCCCACGCCGCCCTCACCGCCACCCGGCGGACCCTGGCCCCACCGGTCGGCTTCCAGCCCGACGAGCCGGCGCTGGCCGGAGTCGTCGCGCTCGACGACGATTCGACGCCCCTGCCCCCGCTACAGCGACCGGCCGCCCGGCGTCCGCCGCGACGCCGGATCCTCGCCGGAGCGGCGGCCGCGGCGCTGGTCCTGGGGCTCGGCGTCGGCACATCGGCCGTGACCGGTCACTGGCCCGCCGCCGGCTCGTCAGCGCCCTCGTCCGCGCCGCCGGTCGCGACCCGCCAGGCCCGGCTCGCACCCGTCGTGTCGCAGGCGGGCCGCCCGGCCGCCCCCGGCGCCGAGGGGGTCGTGCGGATGAGCGGCCCGGCGGGGCGTACCGACATGACGATCGACACCTCGGGGCTGCCGGTCGCGGCTGTCGGCCACTTCTACTACGCCTGGCTGCTCGACCCCACGACCAACAAGATGCTGCCGCTGGGCGTCGTCGCGTCGGATTCGCCGTCCACCTTCGAGGTGGCCAGCTCGCTGGTCCAGCGCTACTCGGCGGTCGACATCAGCCTGCAGGCCGACGACGGCGACCCGGCCCACTCACCCGTGTCGGTCCTGCGCGCGACGTACGCCTAGGTCAGGTCCTTGGCCATCTGCTGGTGCATCAGGCCGTAGCCCAGTGAGCGGTAGAGCCCGATGGCCGTGGTGTTGCCGCCCATGACGTTCAGGCCCAGTCGCCGATACCCCAGGTCCCGCGAGATCCGCTCGGCCTCGAGCATCAGCGCCCGGCCGAGGCCCTGGCCGCGCAGCTCCGCCTCGACCTCGACGTCGTTGACCCACGCCATCCCGGGGATCTGGGCCGGCCCGATCCAGAGGTACCCGAGCCGGACGCCGTCGCGCTCGGCGACCTTGACCACCTGCCCGTCGGCCGGGCCCTGCGGCGGCAGCAATGTCACCAGGTCCAGGTCGGCCTTGGCTGCGGCCTCCTCGGGATCGTGGCCGCCCTGCTCGACCATGTCGTGGCAGTAGCCGTCCCGCACGTGCGTGCGGTAGTCGGCGTACTCGTGCGGCTCGAGGTCTCTCAGCTCCCAGTCCGGCATCCCGGCAGGCTAACCGCGCCCGGCCGCGAAGCCACCCGCAGGCTCAGCCCGACCCGAGCGCGAACCGCAACGCCGCCCGGCCCAACAGCCTCGGGTCGTGGGTCGAGGTCACGACCAGCGCGCCACCGGCGATCGCGGCCGCGATGGCATCGATCACCCGGGTGGCGCTCTCGTCGTCCTGGTGGGCAGTGGGCTCGTCCAGCACTACCAGCCCCGAGCCGAGCACCAGGGCCCGCGCGACGGCCACGCGCTGCTGCTCCCCGATCGAGCCCTGGCCGACCGGCCGGCGGGCCAGCAGGCCGACGCCGAGCCGGCCCAGCAGGTCGAGGGCGGCGGGCGCGTCGACGACCCGCCCGGACGACGCGACGGGGAGCGCGAGGTTCTCCATCGCCGTGAGCTGTTCCAGCAGCGCGAGTCGTTGCGGCACAACGGAGATGCGGGACCAGTCCGCGACGTCGGCCGTCGGCGCGCCATCCACCGTCACGGTGCCCGAGCTCGGTCGCTCGAGGCCCGCCACCAGGTGGCAGAGCGTGGACTTGCCGGAGCCGGAGTGGCCGGTCAGAGCCACCAGGCTCCCCGGCTCGGCGGAGAGCTCGACGTCGTGCAGGACGCCGTGACTGACTCCGCGGACGGCGAGGAAGGGCTGCTGGCTCACGGCAGCGGCTCCGGTGGCGCCGGTGCGTCGGTCCGGTCCGGCGGGTCGAGGATGACGGCCTGGCCCTCGATCCGGACCGACGCCCTGCGGCCCGGGAACAGCCGCAGCGCCTCCGGCGGCAGCTGCAGTCGCCCGGCCGAGTCGATGACCGCCTCCGCCGTCCGCACCTGACCGGACGCGCGCTCCCCGGTGCCGGACCGCTCCGCCGACAGCACGCCGTGCCGCAGGTGCAGGACGCGGGGGAGGAGCCGCAGGGCCCGCGAGTCATGGGTCGACAGGACGCAGGTGGTGCCCTGCGCGGCGACGGCCATGAAGGCCGCGATGACCCGCTCGGCGTTGGGGTCGTCCAGCTCGGCCGTCGGCTCGTCGGCGACGACCAGAGCTGGTGCGTGCATCAGGGCCGCAGCGACCGCGAGCCGCTGCTGCTCACCGCCGGAGAGGCGCCCCGGCCGGCCCTCCGCACGCGAGGTCAGCCCGAGCAGCTCGAGCGCCTCGTCCGGGGTCCAGCCGTCGGAGCGGCCCCTCACACGGGCGATCTGGCGGAGGTTGTCCCGAGCGGACAGATGCGGCAGCAACCCGTGGCTGGGCCGCTGGGGGACCCAGGCAATTGCTCTGCGCCGCAACGACTTCAGGGTCGATGCCCGCCCGCGGGTCACGTCGTCGCCGAACATCGTCACGGTGCCTGCGCTCGCGCGGTCGCGGAGGGCCAGGATCGACAGGAGCGTGCTCTTGCCCCCGCCGGACGGCCCGGCGATCGCCGTCACGCTCCCGCGCGGGAAGTCGACGTCGACACCGCGCAGGGCGTGCACCTCGCCCGACGCGGCCTGGTAGATCCGTACGACGTTGTCGAAGCCGGCGGTCGTCGTGGCGTCGGCGTGGTTCACCGTCGAGCGGCGGGGGCTAGGTGTCATCGCGCAGCACCTCCCCCGGTTGCAGGGTCGCGGACCGCCGCGCGGCGACGAGGGCCGCCGTCGCGACGACGACGATGACGGCGGCAGCGCTCAGCAGCAGCGGCACCGGCGTCACCTGGGCCGGCAGTACCGGCGGCACGGCGGTGTCCGGCTCGACCAGCCGGGGCAGCAGCACGACCATCACGGCCAGCGGCCCGACGAGCACGGCCAGAGCCCCGAGCGCGGTCGCGACCAGCTCCCCGGTGCGCAGGGCGAGCAGCCGCCGTGGCCGGAAGCCGAAGCGCTGCAGCACCAGGTCGACCGCGGCGGCCCGCGCCACCCGCCGGTCGACCGCGACCACCACCGCCAGCCCGGCCAGGCCGGCCGCCGCCAGACCGAGCACCACCTGGTACGTCGCGGCCCACCGGCTCGAGGTCAGGGCCGGGGTCGCACGGGCCTGAGCGAGGGTGAAGGTCTCCTGCAGGGGGATCCGGTCCTGGGCCAGCCGCTGCTGCACCTCCGGCAGGCTCGAGTGGGTCCACAGCCAGGCCACGAAGTCGCCCTCGAGGTCGATGCTGCGCTGGATGAACTCCGAGGGGTTCTGGTCGGCGCTCAAGCGCGGGAACAGGATCCGCGCATCCAGGACGATCGTCGGATGGTCGGAAGCCGTGCCCGGGAAGGCGCTGAGCCGGGCCAGCCCCACGACCGGGAAGGTCACGACGCCGACCTGGAGCTTGGCCGTCGTCCCGGCCTTCCGGTCGGTCGGACCGACCAGGAGCGCGGGCACGGGTGAGGTCGCCCCGGGGCCGGAGCTCGGTGCGGTCGCCACGTCGGCCGGCGGCGCCGGGAAGCGCGACAGCGCGGCCCGCGCCGACCGCAGCTCCCGGCCGGCTCCCCACGTGGCCGCCGCCGCGAGCCGGGTCGGGTCGACGGCGAGGATGTCGTAGACCAGGTCGTCCGGGGTCATCACCCCCTGGGCCCGCCAGACCACGGCGCTGTGGTCACCGACCTGGGGGGACGGCCCGTAGCCGCCGCCCAGCAGCCACGAGTGGTTGATGTGCGCGGTCGTCGGTGCGCCGGCCAGGACCGCCGCCTTGTCCGTGACCGACTGGTGCACGAGCGTCGCGGAGGTCAGGCCGTACGCCAGCACCCCGATCCCGATCCCCAGCACGATCACCAGGTCCGCCACCGCCACGCCGGTACGCCGGAGGCCGCGCAGGACCAGCCGGCCGGGCCGCGGCTGGGGCTGCGCCTGGTGCGATCGGCGGCCCGGGGCGTCGGCGACGGCGGCCTGCCGCTGGGCCTGCCGGCGCTGCACGGCGGCCGCGGCCAGGCTGGCCCCTCGGGCGACGAGCGAGCAGCCGCAGGCGAGGACCAGGATCGGCAGCAGGGCGGCCATCGGGTCGCGGTAGGACTGGTCGCGCTCGCGGGTCAGCGTGGCGACGACCGCGAGGACCGTGGCGCCGGTGAGCAGCGGGAGCCATTGCGCGCCGAGGCGCGAGACCGGTTGTCCGGCAAGGGATCGCGCGACCTGGCGCGCCTGTCCCAGCGTGACGAGGGCATTGCAGGCGAGGGCGGCGAGGGCGACCAGTCCGGCGGCCGCCGCCGCCGAGCGGACGTCGGCCAGGTCGAGCTGCCGCGACGGGCCCGCGAGCCGGAACGCGGCGACCGCCGCAGCGCAGCCGACCGCGGCGCCGAGGACCACGGGCAGGAGCAGCTCGACGATGCCCGCCGCGACGACCACCCACGTCGGGCTGCCCAGCCCCAGCATCAGCTCGGTCTCGCGCCGTCGGCGCTGAGCCAGCGCGCGCATGGCCATGAGCACTGCGGCGAGCCCGAGAACCGCTCCGGCATAGGCGATCCCGCGACCCTGCTGGCGGGCTACGCGGGCGTCAGCGACGGCCTGGGTGTGGATCGGGCCGAGTCCGCTGTCGATCCGGAGCGTGGTGAGCCCGCTGACCAGGCTCGCGACCGGCGAGCCCGGCTGGGCCGCGCGGAGCCGCAGGCTGTCGGCCCCGGCCGCGGCCCGCCCGAGGTTCTGCGGCGTGCGGCCCGGCGCGGTGAGTCCCGCGTCGTACCGCCACAACGACTCCTCGTGGACCGCGGCGATCGCCGTGTCGATGGTGACGCGGTCGCCGATCAGCAGGTTGACGGTGAGCGGGAAGGCCTTCGGGTCGGGGTCCTTCGGCAGCTCGCGGATGGCGTCGAGGGGGAACGACCCGGCGGGCACCCGGCCCGACCCGGTGGAGCGGTAGACACCGGCCACCTTCACGTCCGTGTGCCGGTCGGACGTGGCGCCGTAGGCCAGGCCGACCTGGACGACCGAGCCGGGGCCGGCCTTGAGATCGCCCGCGACGGCCTCGTTCAGCCAGATGCCCGGGGCCCCCGGCGTCCCGCTCACCACCTGGAGGGCGGGCACGACACCGGTCCGGAAGTAGAGCATTGCGACCCGCTGCACCGAGCCGGACCGGACGTACGGCAAGGGGCGGCGCGAGTCGAGCTCCAGCGCGTCCCCCATCACCGTGGTGCGTCCGCCGCCGACGTAGGGGATGGCGTCGACCAGAGCCCGCAGCCGGGGCTCCGACTCGGCGGTGGGGCCGTAGCCGACCGTCATCCGGATCGCCGGCTGCTGTGAGACCGGAGCCGACGAGGGGATGGCCGCGAGCCGCCGGGTCAGGCCGCCGGCCGCGGTGGCCGAACCGAAGAGCGGTCCCGCCGCCACCAGCCCGGACAGGAGGGCGACCGACACCAGCACCATGACGGCCAGCGAGCCGCTGTGCACCAGCCGGGCCGGCGCTCTCCGAAGGAGCGGCCAGCCTCGCGGCATGCGGTCGCTCCCTCCTGGCCGGACGATCTGTCCGGCCGATCATCGCGTGCGCGATCGCGGCGCGTCCATCCACCGTGTTGCGACAGGTGTGCAGCAGTTGTTGCGACAGCCTTGCAGTTGGGCCGGGGCGGGGCTAGCGTTCCGAACGTCGAACATGACGCCGGGGACGCACAGGATGGGTGGGACATTGGCAGTCTCGACTCTTGCCGCGCCGGTCTCGAGGGTGGCTCGGGTCCGCGCCTCGCTGTCGCCGGGCGAGTGGGCCTCGATCGGTGGGATGGCGGCGTTCGTCCTCGCCCTGCACGTCGTCGGCTGGGGCCTGCTGCTGGGACTGGTCGCCCCGCGCGAGCTGCAGATCGGCAGCACCCAGGTCTTCGGCGTGGGGCTCGGCATCACGGCGTACACGCTGGGGATGCGGCACGCCTTCGACGCCGATCACATCGCCGCGATCGACAACACGACCCGCAAGCTGATGGGAGAGGGCAGGCGGCCGCTGTCGGTGGGCTTCTGGTTCTCCCTCGGCCACTCCTCGATCGTCTTCGGCCTCTGCCTGCTGCTCGCCCTCGGCGTCCGCGCCCTCGCGGGTGAGGCGACCGCGGACGGGTCGAGCCTGCACAGCGCACTCGGCCTGGTCGGCACGAGCGTCTCCGGCGTCTTCCTCTACCTGATCGGCATCCTCAACCTGGTCGTCCTGGTGGGGATCGTGAAGGTCTTCCGCCAGATGCGCCAGGGCGCGTACGACGAGGACGAGCTCGAGGCGCACCTGAACAACCGCGGCTTCATGAACCGCATCCTCGGCCGGGTCACCCGGGCGGTCACCAAGCCGTGGCACATGTACCCGACCGGCGTCCTGTTCGGCCTCGGGTTCGACACGGCCACCGAGGTCAGCCTGCTGGTCCTGGCCGGTGGCGCAGCGGCGTTCGCTCTGCCCTGGTACGCGATCTTGACGCTGCCGATCCTGTTCGCCGCGGGGATGAGCCTGCTGGACAGCATCGACGGCTGCTTCATGAACTTCGCCTACGGGTGGGCCTTCTCCAAGCCGGTGCGGAAGGTCTACTACAACATCACGATCACCGGGCTGTCCGTGGCCGTGGCCCTGGTGATCGGGACGGTCGAGCTGATCTCGATCCTGACCGACCGGCTGGGCATCACCTCCGGCCCGCTGGCTGCTATCGGCTCGGTGGACCTCAACTACGTCGGCTACGCGATCGTCGGGCTGTTCGTCCTGACCTGGCTGGTCGCGCTCGCGGTCTGGCGGTTCGGCCGGATCGAGGAGAAGTGGTCCAGGGGCCTGGCCGCCGGCAGCACCGAGACCGGTTGAGCCTTCGAGGCGACCGAGCGTTGGGCGGCCGCCGGTGCGCGAGGATGCCCGGATGAGTGCGAACGCACAGCCGGGCATCCAGCCGCCCACGATCCTCGAGCGGTTCCGGCTGGACGGCCGGGTCGCCGTCGTCACCGGAGCGTCGTCGGGGCTGGGCGCGGGCTTCTCCCGCGCGCTGGCCGAGGCCGGCGCCGACGTGGTGCTGGCCGCACGGCGGACCGAACGGCTGGCCGAGGTCGCCGCCGCGATCGAGGCGCTGGGTCGCCGGGCCCTGGTGGTCCCGACCGACGTCACGAGCCCGCAGGACTGCGCCGCGCTCGCCGCGGCCGCGGTGGCCGGGCTCGGCCGGCTGGACATCCTGGTCAACAACGCGGGTGTCGGGACCGCCGTGCCGGCCCTGCGCGAGACGCCGGAGGAGTTCCGCGGCGTCGTCGAGGTCAACCTGCTCGGCGCCTACTGGATGGCGCAGGCCTGCGCTCGGGTCATGGAGCCCGGCTCGAGCATCGTCAACATCGCCAGCGTGCTCGGCCTGGTGAAGTCGTGGGCCCCACAGGCCGCGTACGCCGCGAGCAAGGCCGGGCTGATCGGCCTCACCCGCGACCTGGCCAACCAGTGGTCCGGCCGCAAGGGCATCCGGGTCAACGCCCTCGCTCCCGGCTACTTCGCCAGCGAGATGACCGACCAGATCCCCGCGGAGATGGTCCAGGGCTACCTCGTGGCCCACACACCTCTGGGCCGGATCGGCGAGCAGGCCGAGCTGGACGCCGCGGTGGTCTTCCTGGCCAGTCCCGCCGCGTCGTACATCACCGGCGTGACGCTGCCGGTCGACGGCGGCCTGACGATGCACTGACAGCAGGCCGCGGCCCGGCCGGGACGGCTTACCCTTGAGCGTGCTCAGCCCGGCCGTCTCCTCCAGCGACACCCCCGCCGTGACACCCGTGGTTGACGCCGCCGGGGCGGCGGCCCTGCTCCGCGGCCGGCGGCTGCTGGCGCTGACTGGAGCCGGCCTGTCCACCGACTCCGGGATCCCGGACTACCGCGGGCCCTCGTCGGTGCCACGCACCCCCATGACGTACGCCGAGTTCCGCTCCGGACTACCTGCGCAGCAACGGTATTGGGCCCGCAGCCACGTCGGCTGGCAGCACCTGCACCGGGCCGACCCGAACGACGGGCATCGAGCCTTCGTCGCGATGGAGCGCGCCGGGCGGCTCTCCGCCCTGATCACCCAGAACGTCGATGGCCTGCACGAGGCCGCCGGGAGCCGGCAGGTCGTGGACCTGCACGGACGGATCAGCCGCGTGGTCTGCCTGGACTGCCGCGAGCTGACCAGCCGCGAGGAGCTGCACCGGCGCCTCGCGGCGGCCAATCCAGGCTTCGGACAAGGGATCTCGCCGGCCATCGCCCCGGACGGCGACGCGCTGGTCGAAGGCATCGAGGCCTTCCACATCGTCCCCTGCGCGAGCTGCGGAGGCGTCCTGAAGCCGGACGTCGTGTTCTTCGGCGAGAACGTCCCCCGCGAGCGGGTGGAGCTCTGCTACTCCCTCGTCCAGGATGCCGAGGCCCTCCTGGTGGCGGGCTCGTCCCTGACCGTGATGTCGGGGCTGCGCTTCGTCCGGGCCGCGCGCAAGCGGGCGATCCCCATCGTGATCGTCAACCGGGGCCGGACCAGGGGCGACGACCTGGCGACCGTCTGCGTGGACGGCGGCTGCTCCGAGGTCCTGCCCGCCCTCGCGGCCGGCTGAACGACCCTGGGGGTGCGCCCGGCCCCGCGCGCTCCTAGGGTCAGGGCATCCGACGAGAGCAAGGAGGGCGCCATGTCGCTCGAGGACACTGACTTCGACTCTGCAGGAACCGACCCGGGCGAGGGTACGGCGGACGGGGGCGCCAACCCCGGTGGGCACGACGGCGGCGCTGACGGCGGCGCCGGTGGCAGCTCGGACGGCGGGGCCGATGGTGGCGCGGACAGCGGTGCCGAGGGTCCGGCCGACGGCGGCGCGAACCCTGGTGGGCACGACGGCGGCGCTGACGGCGGCGCCGGCGGCGACTCCGACGGCGGGGCCGATGGTGGCGCGGACAGCGGTGCCGAGGGTCCGGCCGACGGCGGCGCGAACGCGGGTGGGCACGACGGCGGGGCTGACGGCTCGGCCTGACCGGGCCGCTTCGCCGGATCCGTACGGAGCCTGACCGGATGAACGACCGCACGACGCAGGGCGGGGCGACCCCGGACGGTCGCCCCGCCCTCGCGCGCTGCCTGGCGGTCAGCCCGGAGGAGTTCGCGGCGACGTACTGGTCGGCGCGGCCGCTGCTCTCGCCGCGGGCCAGCCTGCCGTCCGGCTTCGACGACCTGTTCGGCTCGACGGCGGTCGACGAGCTCCTCAGCACCCGCGGGCTGCGGGCGCCGTTCCTGCGGCTGGCGACCCAGGGCAAGGTCCTCGACCAGAGCCGGTTCACCCGCTCCGGCGGTCTCGGCGCCGGCATCGCGGACCAGGTCGCCGACGACAAGGTCCTGGCCGAGTTCGCGGCGGGCGCGACCCTCGTCCTGCAAGGGTTGCACCGGACGTGGCCACCCCTGGTCGACTTCGCCCAGCAGCTCAGCGGCGACCTCGGCCACCCGGTCCAGGTCAACGCCTACGTCACGCCCGCGTCCAACCGCGGCTTCGACCCGCACTACGACGTGCACGACGTCCTGGTCCTGCAGGTCGCCGGCGCCAAGCGCTGGACCATCCATGCGCCGGTCCACGAGCACCCGCTCGCCGACCAGCCATGGACCGATCACCGCGAAGCCGTTGCGGCACAAGCCGATCAGCCGCCGGTCATCGACACCGTCCTGCGCCCCGGCGACGCGCTCTACCTCCCGCGCGGCTGGCTGCACTCGGCCGAGGCCCTCGGCGAGACGACCATCCACCTGACCATCGGCATGCACGCGACGACCCGGTACGACGTCCTGCAGGCCCTCGTCGCCCTGGCTGCGGACTCACCCGACCTGCGGCTGTCCCTGCCGCTCGGCGTCGATCCCGACGACCCGGCGACGCTCGCCGCGGACCTCGAGGCCACGGTGAAGGCGCTGACGGAGCGGCTGGGCGCGGCCACCCCGCAGGACGCGGCCGACGCCGTACGCCGCCGGTTGGTGCGCACCACGCGGCCGGAGCCGGTGGCCCCCCTGGCCCAGTCGCGGGCCGCCGAGCAGGTCGCGGGGGACACCGTCGTCCGGCTGCGGCGGCACACCCACCCGCGCCTCACCGACCTGCCGGGTGGCCAGGTCCGGGTCGCCACCACGACCCGCACCCTCACGGTTCCATCGGCCTGCCGTCCGGCCCTGCAGGCCCTTCTCGGCGGTGGGCCGGTCACCGTCCGCGAGCTCCCCGGTCTGGACGAGCCCGACGCGTGCACCCTGGTCGCCCGGCTGCTGCGTGAAGCCGTCGTCGTACCCGGCTAGCCTCGCCCCCATGAGCGAGCAGCCGGCCACGCCGTCCCTGAAGAACTCCCTGCTGGACGCCTCCGTCGCCGAGGTCGACCCCGAGGTCGACGCTGCGATGCGCGACGAGCTGCATCGCCAGCAGAACACCCTCGAGATGATCGCCTCGGAGAACTTCACCCCGGTCGCGGTGATGCAGGCCCAGGGGTCCGTGCTCACCAACAAGTACGCCGAGGGCTACCCCGGCCGGCGCTACTACGGCGGCTGCGAGTACGTCGACGTGATCGAGCAGCTCGCGATCGACCGGGTCAAGGCGCTGTTCGGCGCCGGCTTCGCCAACGTGCAGCCGCACTCGGGCGCCTCGGCCAACACCGCCGTGTACTTCGCGCTGCTGCAGCCCGGTGACACGATCCTCGGCCTGGACCTCGCCCACGGCGGCCACCTGACCCACGGCATGCGGATCAACTACAGCGGCAAGATGCTCGACGTCGTCGCCTACCACGTGAACAAGGACGACTACCTGGTCGACATGGACGAGGTCGAGTCGCTCGCCCGCGAGCACCGGCCCAAGATGATCGTGGCCGGCTGGTCGGCGTACTCGCGCCAGCTCGACTTCGCCCGGTTCCGGGCCATCGCCGACGAGGTGGGCGCTCTGCTGTTCGTCGACATGGCGCACTTCGCCGGCCTGGTCGCCACCGGGCTGCACCCCTCGCCGATGGAGCACGCGCACGTCGTGACCACGACGACCCACAAGACCTTGGGCGGCCCCCGCGGCGGCGTGATCCTGACCAACGACGAGGCGATCGCGAAGAAGATCAACTCCGCCGTCTTCCCGGGCCTGCAGGGCGGGCCCCTCGAGCACGTGATCGCGGCCAAGGCGGTCAGCTTCCTGGTCGCCGCGGGGCCGGAGTTCGCCGACCGGCAGCGCCGCACGGTCGCCGGCGCCGCGACCCTGGCGGCGCGGCTGTCGCAACCGGACGTGCAGGCGGCCGGGATCAGCGTCCTGACCGGTGGCACGGACGTGCACCTGGTCCTGGTCGACCTGAGGGACTCCGAGCTGGACGGCAAGGTGGCCGAGGACCGGCTGCACGCGATCGGCGTCACCGTGAACCGCAACGCCGTGCCGTTCGACCCGCGCCCGCCGATGGTGACGTCGGGGCTGCGGATCGGTACGCCGGCGCTGGCGACCCGGGGCTTCGACGACGCGGCCTTCGCCGAGGTCGCCGACATCGTGGCGACGGCCCTGCTGACGTCGTACGACGACGAGGTCGAGCAGAGCCTGCGGGCCCGGGTGTCGGCGCTCGCCGCGGCCTTCCCGCTCTACCCCGGCCTGAGCTGAGCCGCGCGCCGGCCGGGGCCCGGTCGGCGCGCGGGCGGTCGGTCCGGGAGAGGGGCCACCGTCGGCGTAACTGCTGAGGTCCCTGGGGCCCGTGGGACTCATGAGGCGCTCAGATCACCCATTTGGCCCCCCGGAGGGGCCGCCGAGCCAAAAAAGTTTCGGCTCTTTCAGCGCTGGCTCCCAGCCACGGTCCTCAAACTGCGACGCGCGAGGTGACCTGCAAAAAAACATGGGTGTCATTCAGCGTGTCTGCGTGACCTCGTGGCTCGACGGCGCCATGATCCCCGTGGGACTCGTGTGACTCCTGTTCCCAAAGGGCAGTTCTCTGGCTAATCTCGATCGCGCTTGGCACCGCTGCGTGTCACCGCGCTCCCGTAGCGTCACCGTCCCTCCCGGGTCGGACCGTCCTGCGGGTCTGACCGAGAGGCCCCGATGTCGCACCCGACCCGGCTCGCCGTTCCTGGCGCGCCTCGCCGTTGGTCGCGCCGGGCCTTCGCCGCCCTCGCCGTGCTCGTCCTCGGTGTCTCCGTGCTCGCCTCCTCGATGCCGGCCCAGGCCCACCCGGTCTACCCGTCCAAGAAGAAGGTCGCCGCCGCCAAGGCGGCCGTCCGTGGCAAGGCCGCCGACGTCAAGTCGATCCAGGCCGCTCTCGCGCGGGCCGCCGACGAGCTCGAGGCCGCGCAGAACGCCGCCGAGACCGCGGCCGAGGCCTACAACAACGCGATGGACCAGCTCGCCGTGGCCACCGACAACGCGAAGACCGCGCAGGGTGCCGCGGACGCCGCCGCCCGCAAGGCCGGCCTGGCCCAGGCCCAGATCGGCAAGCTCGCCGCCGAGGCGTACATGAACGGCGGGATGGGTGACCTGGCGGCGATCGTCAGCTCCGGCGGCCCGGACCAGGTCCTGGACCGGGCGTCCGGCCTGCAGGTCGTGAGCGGCATCCGTCAGCAGACCTTCGCCCAGGCCAGCCAGACCAAGGTCGTCGCGAAGCTGCTGCAGCAGAAGGCCGCCGTCGCACTCGCTCGGCAGAAGGCCGCGGCCGCCGCCGCCGCCAAGGCCAAGGCGGCCGCCGAGGCCCAGGCCAGTGCAGCGGCAGCCAAGAAGACGTCCGTCGCGAAGCAGGAGAACAGGCTGGTCGCGCAGCTGGCCTCGCTGCAGAGGATCTCGGTCAAGCTGGCGAAGCAGCGCCAGGCCGGCATCGCCAAGGCCAAGGCCGAGGCTGCCGCCCGGCGGGCCCGGCTCGCTGCCGAGCGCGCTGCGGCCGCGGCCCACCACAGCAACGGCGGTGGCGGCGGTGGCGGGGGTGGCGGCTCGTCGCACGGCTCGTCGGCGGGAGGCCGGGTGGCTGTCGCCTACGCGCGGTCCCAGCTCGGCAAGTGGTACCTGTGGGGCGCCGACGGTCCCGGCCGGTTCGACTGCTCCGGCCTGACCATGCGGGCCTGGCAGCGCGCCGGCGTCTACCTGCCGCACTACTCGGTCGCGCAGTACGCGGACACCGCGCACGTGCCGGTCGGCGACGCGCGGCCGGGCGACCTGGTCTTCTTCGCCAACAACACGTCGAACCCGGGCTCGATCCACCACGTGGCCATCTACATCGGCGGCGGCCAGATGATCGAGGCTCCGCACACCGGCGCCCAGGTCCGGATCTCCTCGATCTGGCGCAGCGGCCTGATGGCGTACGCCGGGCGGCCCTGATCCGCTAGCCGGTCTCGCTGTCGAGCCACCCGTCGACCCAGCCGTCGACCCAGCCGTCGACCCAGCCATCGACCCAGCCATCGACGCTGAACTCGACGACCGGGGCACCACCCGCCGCGACGGGATAGCTCACGCCGGCCCGCCCGGTGAGCTGCAGCCTCCGGCCGTCGGCCCACTCCGGGAAGCAGATGGACGCCCGCGGCTGGACCTCCAGGTTGCCGAGGCTGAGGTACATCGCGTTGCCGGGGTAGTCGGCGAACCGCAGCCGGTCCGGCGTCGCCACGTCGACGAAACCCGGTGTGCCGCCGCGGTGTGAGGTGTCGACGTTGCCGGCGTCGTCGGCCGTGCCGAGGACGAAGGTGTCCGCGGCCCGCACCCGCCGGACCTGGTCGGGCGTCAGCGGCCCGGTCCCGCGGCAGACCCCCACCCGGGCTCCGCGCGGCGCCGACCCTGTCGGCCGGGCGGTGATGGGCCGGGGCGTGATGTGCCGGCCGCAGTTGGCGAACACCTCGTGCACCGCCACCTCGAGCGCGGTGCGAGCCGCCGCTGCGCCTGGCCGGCTCAGCCCGTTGACCCGCATCCGGCGCCGGGTCGGCGGATGGATCGCGAGCAGCCCGACCAGGGTCGGCCGATCGAGGGCGTCGTGGAGCGGATCACCGGCCTCCGGCCACGCGGCGATCCGCAGACGGTCGCTGCGCCCGGCCCGGTCCACCTCCGGGTGCAGGAAGCCCGCCGGCCCGCGCAGCGGGGTGGTCCACAGCGCCCCGTCCGTGTCGTACGCCGACAGCAGGACGACGGGCTGCTCGCTGAGGAAGTCCCGGGCGATCGGGGGGATGTCGGTGCGGACGGCCGGCAGCATCTGGTCGGCTCGGGCCGCCACGCCCAACCGGCGTTGGACGGCGCGCTCGCCTCGGCGCCAGATCCGTTGCGGGCCAACGGTTTCGCTCATCTCAGAAGAATCCGCACGTCGGCACCGGCCCGTGAGGTGCGGCCGCGTCGGCGACGACGGTGTCGGCGTACAGCTCCACCTGGAGACCGTCCGCGTCGCGGAAGAAGATGCCGGCCGACTCGGTGCCCTCCGCGTGGGGGACCACCCCGCCGTAGGCGAAGGCCGCGCCCAGGTCGGTGAGTGACTGCAGTGCGCCCCGGAGCGCGGCCTCGTCCCGCAGCTGGAAGGCCAGGTGGTGCAGGCCGGGCGAGCCGCCGGGGCCGGTCTCCAGCTGCCACAAGGTGAGCGCCTCGGCCCCGTCGACCTCCAGGAAGGCCCAGGACCGCTCGCCGTCGCCTCCCCGCTCGCTGACCTCAGCACCGAGGGCCGCCCCGTAGAACGCGATCGCGCGGTCCAGGTCGGACACCGTCAGCCCGACGTGGGCCAGTCGGGGCTGCCCGCTCGGGCTGTTCGGGCTGGTCGGGCTGGTCGGGCTGGTCGGGCTGGTCGGCAGAGTGGACATCGCGGGCTCCCCGGGGTGGATGGTGGGTTCCGGACTCCAGCCTCGGCCGGGAGTTACAACCCGTCAACGGTCATTTGCCGGTTAGAATCGACCCTGTGCGCGGCCCCAGTGACGACCCCAGTGACGACCCCAGTGACGACCCCAGTGACGACGAGCTGAGTACGCCGCTGCCGGGTGTGCCGATCGCGCTCGACCTGCTCAACACCGAATGGCTGGAGGTCGGACCCGTCGACGTCCTCGCGATCCCGGCCGGGGTCGAGAGCTGGTTGGCCAGCCACGGCTTCACGCCGGGCCTGGCCCGCAGAGCCGAGGCGCCGCTACGGGCGGCGCGCGCGGCGATCCGGGTCGCCCTGCTGCAGGGCGCGAGCTACGCCGAGCTCAACGCGGTCCTGGCCCACGCGCAGTCGAGCCTGTGGCTGGACGACGCCGGGCGGCCGCGACACACCACGAGCGTGGACGACCCGGCCTGGGCTCCGGCGGTCGCCGCTGCCCGCAACCTGGTCGAGCTGCTGGAGCGGGCTCCGGACCGGATCCGCTGCTGCCAGCACCCGGAGTGCGCGCTGTGGTTCTTCGACACCACCCGGAACGGCTCCCGGCGCTGGTGCAGCATGGCCGACTGCGGCAACCGGGCCAAGGCCAAGCGGCACTACCAGCGCACCCGCGCCCAGCGGCGGGCCTGACGTCAGTGCGGGGATGGCCCCTGGTCGGCCTCGTGGGCCCTGCCGGCCCCGCCGGCCCCGCCGGCTCCCGCGGTCTCGGCCTGGTGCTCGATCTCGCGGGCGTACGACTTGCGGATCTCCTCCTCGGCCTCGAACCGCCCGACCCAGGTCGCACCCTCGACCGACTTGCCCGGCTCCAGGTCCTTGTAGACCTCGAAGAAGTGCCGGATCTCGAGCTTGTCGAACTCGGGCACGTGGATGATGTCGCGCAGGTGCTCCATCCGCGGGTCGGTCGCGGGGACGCACAGGACCTTGTCGTCGCCGCCGGCCTCGTCGGTCATCCGGAACATGCCGATCGCCCGGCAGCGGATCAGGCAGCCGGGGAAGGTCGGCTCCTCCAGCAGGACCAGGGCGTCCAGCGGGTCGCCGTCCTCGCCCAGCGTGTTCTCGACGAAGCCGTAGTCGTGCGGGTAGCGGGTCGAGGTGAACAGCATCCGGTCCAGCCGGATCCGCCCCGTCGCGTGATCCACCTCGTACTTGTTGCGCTGCCCCTTGGGGATCTCGATGGTGACGTCGAACTCCACGAACCCTCCTCGGACCCTCCTCGGACCCTCCTCGGACCCTGCGGCCGGTCCCGGCGATCAGGCCCGTCCAGGCTTGGCGGATATCCTCCCGACGTTCGGGACGACCCGCCACCTTGCCGGCGGAGCCGGACCATGCCCGCTGCAGTCTCCCGCACGCAGAGCCGCCACCACGAGGGGGGTCGATGCGCCGCCTCCTGGTCGGCCTGCTGGTCCTCCTGGTCGTGCTGGGCGGGTACGCCGCGGCCGACGCCGAGGACCTCGTCCCGGGCCTCCTGACCCTCAGCCCGGCGAGCGGTGCCCAGCCGCCCACGGACCAGCTGCCCGGCTCCGGCTACGACCCGAGTGCGTCCCCCTCGACGGGCCCCGGCGGTACGACGACCGACGGCTGGCCCCCCACCGGCCCGCTGGCGGCCGCGCTCGCCGGACCCTCCACGACGGCCCCGCAGCCCAGCCCGGCGGTCCTGACCGCCCGGCTCGCCGCGGCCCTCAAGCCGCTCGGCAAGGGTGTCTCAGGAGAGGTGATGGACGTCGCGGCCGGGCACGTGCTCTACAGCCACAACGCCTCGACCCCCAGGACGCCCGCGTCCACGACCAAGCTGCTGACCGCCGTCTCCGTGCTGTCGACCCTCGGCCCGGACGCCACCCTGCCGACCAAGGTCGTCACCGGAGCCAGGCCGAGCGAGCTCGTCCTGGTCGGCGGCGGGGACATCCGGCTGGCGGCCGGTGCCGGGTCGCCGACGTCGGTGTTCGGCCGGGCCGGGCTCGGCGACCTGGCGGCGTCGACGGCGGCCGAGCTCCAGGCCCAGGGCGTCAGCAGGGTGACGGTGGGCTTCGACGACTCGATGTTCAGTGGCCCCAGGCTCAACCCGCGCTGGGTCCCGAGCGACTACAGAACCGGCGAGGTCAGCCCGATCACCGATCTCGGTCTGGCGTCCAGGGCGGCCCAGCCCGGCAAGGCCGCACCGGCCGACCCGTCCCTGGCCGCCGCCCAGGCCTTCGCGCACGACCTGGCCGGCCTGGGCATCTCGGTGACCGGTACGCCGCGACGGACGAGGGCCGCGAGCACCGCGACCCAGCTCGCCGTCGTACAGTCGGCGCCGATCCGGGAGATCCTCCAGCTCACGATGGTCACGAGCGACAACACCGAGGCCGAGGTCCTGTCCCGGCTCGCCGCGCGCGCGGCGGGCGGCGCGGGGAGCTTCACCGGCGCGGCCGCCCAGAACGTCCGGGCCGCAAGGGCACTCGGCGTCCCGGTCACCGGCATCCGGCTGTACGACGGGAGCGGGCTGGCCCGGGCCAACCTCATCCCCCCGCGCACCCTCGTCAGCCTCCTGACGACCGCCGCGACCCGACAGGGGGCGGTCCTGCGCGGACTCTTCGCGGGACTGCCGGTGGCGGGGTGGAGCGGCACGCTTGCCAACCGGTTCGCCGACCCGAAGACCCGAGCGGCGGCAGGGCTCGTCCGGGCCAAGACCGGCACGCTGTCGGGAGTGAACACGCTGGCCGGCGTCGTGGTCGACGCCGACGGCCGGCTGCTGGCCTTCGCCTTCATGGCCAGCCACCCGACGGCCAAGACGCCGCCGGCCCGGCCGCTGCTGGACCGCGCCGCCACGATGCTGGCGGGCTGCGGCTGTCGCTGAGTGCCACCCGGCCGCGCGTCGTACGGTTGGCCCATGAGCGCCGCCCCCACCGTCGATCGCCTGGTCGACTGGGACGTCGCGACCTCCACCGCCCGCCGCCTGACCCGTAGCGGTCCGGAGGTCTCCGCGGCCGAGGCGGCCGAGGTCGTCGCGGAGCTGCGCGAGGACGCTGCCGTCGCGCGGGGTCACGTGGCGGGGGTCACCGGGCTGGACGCCCCGGCGGCGGGCGCGCAGGTCCTGGTGATCGACCGGGCCGGCTGGGTGGACGCCAACCTCGCGATGCTGCGGGCCATGCTCGAGCCGGTCGTCGAGCGGCTGACCGAGCGCCGGCAGCCCTCGGCCCTGGTGAGCGCGGTCGGGAGCAAGGTCACCGGCGCCGAGGCGGGCGGGCTGCTGGCGATGCTGTCGACCAAGGTGCTGGGGCAGTACGACATCGCGCCCGGCGGGGAGCCCCGGCTGCTGCTCGTCGCGCCGAACCTGGTGGCGGCCGAGCGCGAGCTCGACGTCGTACCGGCCGACTTCCGGCTCTGGGTGTGCCTGCACGAGGAGACCCACCGGGTGCAGTTCACAGCCGTGCCGTGGCTGCGCGAGCACGTGCTCGGCGAGGCGCAGGGGCTGGCCGCCGACCTGCTGCCGGACGCGTCGTCGATGGGCCAACGGGCCGAGGAGCTGGTCCGGGCGCTGCCCGAGGTGCTGCGCGGTGAGGGCGGCTCGCTGGCCGAGATCCTGGCCTCGCCCGCGCAGCGCGAGCGGCTGGCCCGGCTGACCGCCGTCATGTCGCTGCTCGAGGGGCACGCCGACGTGGTGATGGACGACGTGGGGCCGCAGGTCGTGCGGTCGGTGGACCAGATCCGGGAGCGGTTCCAGCTTCGGCGGGCGGGGCGGGGTGGCGTCGACCGGCTGCTGCGGCGGCTGCTCGGGCTGGAGGCGAAGATGCGGCAGTACCGGGACGGCGCGAAGTTCGTCCGGGCGGCGATCGACGCCGTGGGGATGGACGGATTCAACCGGGTCTGGACGTCGCCGGAGACCCTGCCCCTGCCCGCGGAGATCGAGGACCCGAAGGCCTGGCTGGCCCGGGTCCATCCCTGACCCGCCCTCCCTATCCCATGCACCTGTCTTGGCCGTCGACTCCGGGTTTGGCGGTCGACTCCGGGTTTTCCCGCCCGAAATGTCCGATCCCACTCCGGACCCGACGGCCAAACCCGGAGTGGACGGCCAAGACATGAGGGTGGGGGTGGCGGGAGCGGCGGTCCGGGACGCGGTACGCCGGGAGCTCTCGCAGGTCCAGGAGGCTGTGAACGAGGGGGCTGTCGATAGGAGGGCTGCGGGGGCTGACGGGGTCGTGCTGGTGGCCTGCAGCGGAGGTCCGGACTCGCTCGCCCTCGCTGCCGCGACGGCGTTCGTGGCCCCGCGGCTGGGCCTACGCGCCGGAGCCGTCGTCGTCGACCACGGCCTGCAGCCCGGCTCCGCCGCCGTCGCCGCGACCGCCGCCGGCCAGTGCCGGGCCCTTGGGCTCGACCCGGTCGAGATCGCCTGCGTCGACGTCCGCACGGCCGCCGGCGACGGCCCCGAGGCCGCAGCCCGCGACGCGCGCTACCAGGCCCTGGACCAGGCCGCCGCCGCCCACGGAGCCCGTGCCGTCCTGCTCGGCCACACCCGCGACGACCAGGCCGAGTCCGTGCTGCTCGGACTGCTTCGCGGCTCCGGGTCCCGCTCGCTCGCCGGCATGGCCGGCCGCCGCGGCCTCTACCGGCGACCTCTGCTCGACGTCCCCCGCGCCGTCACCCGGGCGGCCTGCACCGAGCAGCAGCTCGACCCCTGGGCGGACCCCCACAACGCAGATCCCACCTATGCGCGCAGCCGGGCCCGCGACCTCCTGGCCGACCTCGAGTCACGGCTCGGGCCGGGCATCACCGCCGCCCTGGCCCGCTCGGCCGCACTCCTGCGGGCCGACGCCGACGCCCTCGACGAGTGGGCCGAGGCGCAGTACGCGGAGATGCAGCACGCGGAGATGCAGTACGCCGAGACGCCGTACGCCGAGACGCAGCACGCCGAGACGCGAGGCGCGGCGGGCCGGCCCGGCGGCCTGGACTGCGCCGCCCTCGCCGAGCTCCCCGAGGCGGTCCGGACCCGCGTCCTGCGCCGAGGGGCCCTCGACGCCGGCGCCCGGCCGGGCGACCTGACCTCGACCCACCTGGCCGCCCTCGACGCCCTCGTCAGCGACTGGCACGGCCAGGGTCCGGTCGCGCTGCCCGGGCCGGTGGCCGCCGTACGGCGGTGTGGCAGGCTCCTGTTCGCGCCGGATGCCCGGACCACGCACCCCGCACAGGACGCACAGCCCTCGCCAGGAACGACAGCCGAGCCAGCACAGCGCAAGCCAGCCAAGGAGTAGAGCCGGTGGACGAGCACGACATGGGGCCAGACCTCGAGAAGATCCTGCTCACCAAGGAGCAGCTCGACGAGCGGCTCGGGTCGATGGCCGCCGAGATCGACGCGGACTACGGCGGCGAGGAGGTCCTCCTGGTCGGGGTCCTCAAGGGCGCCGTCATGGTGATGGCCGACCTGGCCCGCAAGCTGCACACCCCCGCCTCGATGGACTGGATGGCCATCTCGTCCTACGGCTCGGGCACCAAGTCCAGCGGCGTCGTCCGGATCCTCAAGGACCTCGACACGGACATCATCGGCAAGCACGTCCTGGTCGTCGAGGACATCGTCGACTCCGGCCTGACCCTGTCCTGGCTGATGGCCAATCTCAGCTCGCGCGAGCCGAAATCGCTGAAGATCGCCGCCCTGCTCCGCAAGCCGGACGCGGCCAAGGTGGACATCGACGCGTCGTACGTCGGGTTCGACATCCCGAACGAGTTCGTCGTCGGCTACGGCCTGGACTACGCCGAGCGCTACCGCAACCTGCCCTTCGTCGGGACCCTCGCACCACACGTGTACAGCTGACCCCTCGCGGCCGAGGTACCGTGGAGCACACCTTAGGTCGATAGGGAGGGACGGGGCGCGCGCCCCGAAGCCATGGATTTCAGGCGCATTCTGCGGGGACCACTGATGTGGCTCGTCCTGCTGCTCGTCGCTGCCGGCGTGTGGCTGGCCCTCGGGGGGAACGGCGGCTTCCAGAAGATCGACACCTCCGCCGCGATGACCTTGATCACCCAGAACAAGGTCGAGAGCGCCAAGGTCAACAACGTCGACCAGAGCATCAGCCTCACCCTGAAGAAGGGCGAGTCCTACACCGGCGGCGGCGTGAAGAACGCCTCCAAGGTCGAGGCCTTCTACATCGACGCCCGCGGCCCGGAGGTCGTGACGGCGCTGGACGCCCACACCCCGCCGCAGGGCTACACCGACACCAACCCCAAGGGCAGCTGGGTCTCCAGCCTGCTCTACACGCTGCTCCCCGTCGTCCTGCTCGGCGGCCTGTTCTTCTTCCTGATGAACCAGATGCAGGGTGGCGGCAACCGGGTCATGAGCTTCGGCAAGAGCCGGGCCAAGCTGGTCAGCAAGGACACCCCGAAGGTCACCTTCGCCGACGTCGCGGGCGCGGACGAGGCGGTCGAGGAGCTCTACGAGATCAAGGAGTTCCTCTCCGAGCCGGCCAAGTTCCAGGCGGTCGGCGCCAAGATCCCCAAGGGCGTCCTGCTCTACGGCCAGCCCGGCACCGGCAAGACCCTGCTGGCCCGCGCGGTCGCGGGTGAGGCGGGCGTGCCGTTCTACTCGATCTCCGGCTCGGACTTCGTCGAGATGTTCGTCGGTGTCGGCGCGAGCCGGGTCCGCGACCTGTTCGAGCAGGCCAAGACCAACGCGCCGGCCATCATCTTCGTCGACGAGATCGACGCCGTCGGCCGGCACCGCGGGGCCGGCCTCGGCGGCGGGCACGACGAGCGCGAGCAGACCCTGAACCAGCTGCTCGTCGAGATGGACGGCTTCGACGTCAAGACCAACGTCATCCTGATCGCGGCCACCAACCGCCCCGACATCCTGGACCCGGCGCTGCTGCGGCCGGGCCGCTTCGACCGCCAGATCGCCGTGGACGCCCCGGACATGCAGGGCCGCAACCAGATCCTCGCGGTGCACGCCAAGGGCAAGCCGATGGCACCCGCCGTCGACCTGATGGCCGTGGCCCGCCGTACGCCGGGGTTCACCGGCGCGGACCTGGCCAACGTCCTGAACGAGGCCGCCCTGCTGACCGCCCGGCAGAACGCCAAGGTGATTGACGACAAGGCCCTGGACGAGGCGATCGATCGCGTCGTGGCCGGCCCGCAGAAGCGCAGCCGGATCATGAACGACAAGGAGAAGAAGATCACCGCCTACCACGAGGGCGGTCACGCCCTGGTGGCTGCGGCCCTGCCGCACACCGACCCGGTGACCAAGGTGACGATCCTCCCGCGCGGCCGGGCCCTCGGCTACACGATGGTCATGCCGCTGGACGACAAGTACTCCACGACCCGCAACGAGATGCTCGACCAGCTGGCCTACGCGATGGGCGGCCGGGTCTCGGAGGAGCTCGTCTTCCACGACCCGACGACCGGCGCGGCCAACGACATCGAGAAGGCCACCGGCCTGGCGCGCAAGATGGTCACCCAGTTCGGCATGAGCGAGCGGGTCGGCGCGATCAAGCTGGGCTCGGACAACGGCGAGGTCTTCCTCGGCCGCGACATGGGCCACCAGCGCGACTACTCCGAGGGCGTCGCCGGCGTCGTCGATGAAGAGGTACGCCGCTTCGTCGAGACCGCGCACGACGAGGCCTGGGAGATCCTGGTCGAGCACCGCCAGGTCCTGGACGACCTGGTGCTGGCCCTGCTCGAGCGCGAGACGCTGAACAAGGACGACCTGGCCGAGATCTTCGCGCCGGTGCACAAGCGCCCGGAGCGCCCGGTCTGGCTCTCCAGCGAGCGGCGCCCGATCAGCGAGCTGCCGCCGGTCCTGACGCCGGCCGAGCGGGCCCGGCTGAACGGCCACGAGAACGGCCACGGCCCCGCACAGCCGGCGGAGGAGCACCCGGCCACCGCGATCGTCGAGGTGCCCGAGGGCGGCACCGTCGACCCGGGCAGTCCCTACTGAGGTGGGCGGTACGTCGATCGACCTGCCCCGGGCTGAGGCGGCGGTCCGCGAGCTGCTGCTCGCGGTCGGCGAGGACCCGGACCGCGAGGGCCTGAGGGAGACACCGGCCCGGGTCGCGCGGGCCTACCGGGAGATCTTCCGCGGGCTGTCCCAGGAGCCCTCCGACGTCCTCACGACGACCTTCGAGCTCGGCCACGACGAGCTCGTGATGGTCAAGGACATCGAGGTCTACTCCACCTGCGAGCACCACCTGCTGCCCTTCCACGGCGTGGCCCACGTCGGGTACATCCCGGGGCCGCACGGCCGGGTGACCGGCCTGTCCAAGCTGGCCCGGCTGGTCGACCTCTACGCCCGCCGGCCGCAGCTCCAGGAGCGGCTCACCACCGAGGTCGCCGACGCGCTCGAGGCCGGGCTGGAACCGCGCGGCGTCCTCGTCGTCGTCGAGTGCGAGCACCTGTGCATGTCCATGCGCGGGGTCCGCAAGCCGGGATCCCGGACCATCACCTCCGCCGTACGCGGACAGCTGCGCGACCCGGCGACGAGGGCCGAGGCCATGAGCCTCGTCCTCGGGCCGACTCGGTGAGCCGGAGCGGCCCCGACGCGACCGCGCAGGGCACGCGGGCGACGCCTCGTGTCAACCCCTCCAAGGTGCCCCGCTGGATCGGCCTCGCGACGTACGCCGTCGGCCTGCTCGACATCCTCACCGCGCTGACCCACGGGATGCGCCAGCGCCTGGACGCCTACAACGACATCGTCCCGGGTGCCCTCGGCGACGCGACCGCGGCGGCGACGGCGGTCTCCGGGATCCTGCTCCTGCTGCTGGCCCACGCCCTGCGCCGGCGCAAGCGCCGGGCCTGGCGCGCGGCGCTGCTGCTGTTGACGGCGAGCGTGGCGTTCCACCTGCTCAAGGGCGAGCCGTTCGCCGCGGCACTCGCGCTGGTCCTGGCGGCGGTGCTCTGGATCTACCGGGCCGAGTTCAACACGGTCGGGGACCCCCGCACCCGCTGGCTCGCCGTCCGGGCGTTCGCCCTGCTGGCGGTGATCTCGATGGTGGTCGGGGTCGCGGTCGTCGAGTTCCGCCGCGGCGAGTTCGTCGGCCGGCCCTCGTTCTGGGCGATCGTGCAGCACACGGCGCTCGGCCTGGTCGGGATCGAAGGACCCCTGCGCTTCCAGCGCGGGCGGGACGACGACATCGTGGCCGCCCTGCTGCTCGGCCTGGGACTGATGACCGTGCTCACCACCGTCTACCTCGGGCTGCGGCCACCCGAGCCGCGCCCGCAGCTCACCCCGGACGACGAGGCCCGGATGCGCGACCTGCTGCGCCGGCACGGCGCGCGCGACTCGCTCGGCTTCTTCGCCCTCCGGCGGGACAAGAGCGTGCTCTGGTCGGAGAGCGGCAAGGCCTGCATCGCCTACCGCGTCGTCTCCGGCGTGATGCTGGCCAGCGGTGATCCCCTCGGCGACCCCGAGGCCTGGCCCGGGGCGATCAGCCGGTTCGTGGGCGAGGCCGAGCGGCACGCCTGGACGCCGGCGGTCATGGGCTGCTCCGAGCTCGGCGGCGAGGTGTGGTGCCGCGAGACGTCGTACGACGCGCTCGAGCTGGGCGACGAGGCGGTGGTCGAGGTGGGGGAGTTCACCCTCGAGGGCCGGGCCATGCGCAACGTCCGCCAGATGGTCAAGCGGGTGCAGCGGGCCGGCTACGTCACCGAGGTCACCCGGGTCGAGGACCTGTCACCGGGTGATGTCTCCGAGCTGGTGCGGCAGGCGCGGAGCTGGCGGGGCACGGACACCGAGCGGGGCTTCTCGATGGCCCTCGGCCGGCTCGGTGACCCCCGGGACTCCGGCTGCGTGCTGGTCCGGGCCACCAAGGACGGTGTGCCGCGGGCGTTCCTGCACTTCGTGCCGTGGGGCGAGGACGGCATCTCCCTCGACCTGATGCGCCGCGACCGCTCGGCCGACCCCGGGCTGAACGAGCTGCTGATCGTGGCGGCGCTGCAGGCCGCGGGCGACCTCGGGATCGCCCGGGTGTCACTGAACTTCGCGGTCTTCCGGGCCGCCCTGGAGCGCGGCGAGCGGCTGGGCGCCGGGCCGGTCTCGCGGGCGTGGCGGGGGTTGCTGGTCTTCGCCTCCCGCTGGTTCCAGATCGAGTCGCTCTACCGCTTCAACGCCAAGTTCGCGCCCCAGTGGGAGCCGCGGTTCCTGGTCTATCCCGCGGCCGGTGACCTGCCCCGGATCGGTGTGGCGGCCCTGGAGGCCGAGGCGTTCATCGTCTGGCCCCGGCTCTCGCCCGGCTGGCGGCGGCTGCGGATCGGCCCCGGGGACGATCGTTGAGGTCCCGAGCCCCGTGCTCCCCTCCGGCCGCCGTACTCCACCCCGGCCGGTGATCCCGCCCGAAATGTCCACCACGTTGCCGGCCGGACGGGAGCACCGGCCGGGCGGGCCGAGGCGGTTAGGGTTGCGGCTGTGAGCGACGTCGTGGTCGGGCCCCGGCACCCGGAGGGCCTGCCCGACCGCCTGCTCGAGCGGCTGGCCGGCAGCTCCCGCACCCTGGTCATGGGCGTCGTCAACGTGACTCCCGACTCGTTCTCGGACGGCGGCCTCTGGCTGGAGCCGGAGGCCGGCATCGCCCACGGCCTGGCCCTGCGCGACCAGGGCGCCGACCTGGTCGACGTCGGCGGTGAGTCGACCCGCCCGGGCGCCGAGCGGCCCAGCGTCGAGGAGGAGCTCCGCCGGGTCATCCCGGTCGTGCGCGCCCTCGCCGTCCAGGGGGTCGTGGTCAGTGTCGACACCATGCGCGCCGTCGTCGCGGCGGCGGCCCTGGATGCCGGTGCCGCGATGGTCAACGACGTCAGCGGAGGGATGGCCGACCCCGAGCTGCCGCCCCTCGTCGCGGCCGCCGGTGTGCCCTACGTCGTGATGCACTGGCGCGCGCACAGCGCGCTCATGGAGCGGTACGCCGTGTACGACGATGTCGCGGCCGACGTGACCAAGGAACTGTCCGCGCGGCTGGAAGCCGTTGTGGCGCAAGGCGTTCCGATCGAGCGCGTCGTCCTGGACCCCGGCCTCGGCTTCGCCAAGAACACCGACCACAACTGGGCCATGCTGCACGGTCTCGGGCAGCTGATGGCCCTCGGCCGGCCGGTCGCGGTCGGCGCCTCCCGCAAGCGTTTCCTCGGCGCGCTGATGGCCGGACCCGACGGGGCCCCGGCTCCGCCGGAGGAGCGCGACCTGGCGACCCACGCCACCAGTGCCCTGGCCGCGGCGGCCGGCGTCTGGTGCGTCCGGGTGCACGACGTCCCCGGCACGGTGGACGCCGTGCGGGTCGTTGACGCCTGGCAGCGGGGCGGCACGTGATGGCCGACCTGGACCGGGTGGAGCTGCGCGGCCTGCGCGGCCGGGGCCGGCACGGCGTTCTCGCCCACGAGACCGCGCTCGGCCAGACCTTCGTCGTCGACGTGACCCTCCACCTGGACACCCGCGAGGCGGCCCGGACCGACGACCTGACCGCGACCGTCGACTACGGCGGGGTGGCGACCGAGGTCGTCGCGGTCATCACCGGCGAACCGGTCGCCCTGATCGAGACCCTGGCCCAGCGCATCGCCGACGCCGCGCTGCGCCCGGCGCGGGTGCAGGCCGTCGAGGTCAGCGTGCACAAGCCCCAGGCGCCGATCACGGTGCCCTTCGACGACGTCGTCGTCACGATCCGCCGCGAGCGTGCATGAGCGCGACCTCCGGCGGCCCGGCCGTCTCCGTCGTGCTCGCGCTCGGCGCCAACCTCGGCGACCCGCTGGCCACCCTGGCCGACGCGGTCGAGCGGCTCGCGGTCGCGGACGGCCTGACGCTCCTCACCGTGTCGCCGCTGGCCCGGACCGAGCCGGTCGGCGGCCCCGAGCAGCCGGCGTACCTCAACGCCGTGGTCCTGGCCCGCACCGGGCTGACGCCGCAGTCGGTCCTCGGCCTGGCTCAGGCCATCGAGGCGGCCGCGGGCCGCGAGCGCCTGGTCCGCTGGGGCGCCAGGACGCTGGACATCGACCTGATCCAGTACGGCGACGAGCCGGACACCGCCCTGAGCCAGGACCCGGACCTGACCCTGCCGCACCCGCGGGCCCATGAGCGGGCGTTCGTGCTGTGGCCCTGGGCCCAGGCCGACCCGGCGGCCCTGCTGGTGCGGGCCGACGGGCGGGTCGAACGGGTCGCCGACCTGGCCGAGGCGGCCGACGACCGGCCTGGGCTGGCCTCGGGGCCGAGCTGGCCGGCCGGCTCGCTCGCCGCTGCGTTGAGCGCCCGGGCGGACCGATGAGGCCGACCCACGTCCGCAGCCTGGTCGGCCTGGCCCTCGTCGTCGGCGTGCTGGCCCTGTTGCTGCAGCGGATGCTCGCGGCCTCCGGCTGGTCGCCGCCGCCGGTGCCCTGGACCGCCTCGATCGGGCTCCTGCTCGTCGCCTGCCTGGTCTACTCCGCGGCCGTGCCGGTCCGCCGGCTGACCCGGGGGCTGCCGGGTGCCCGGCCGATCGACCCGCTGCGCGCGGCCCGGATCGCCGTCCTGGGCAAGGCCACGGCGTACGCCGGCGCGATCATCCTCGGCTGGTACGTCGCGGAGCTGCTGCTGCTCGCGCCGGACCTGGACATCTCGGCCCGGCGGGCCCAGGCCCTGCGAGCCGCGGTCGCGGCGCTGGCCGCGCTGTCGGTGGCAGTCGGCGGGCTGCTCGCCGAGCGGATGTGCCGGGTGCCCCCGAGGGACGACGACGAGGCACCGCCCGGGGCTGATGTGACTGATGAGGCCCCACGACACGACTGAGACTGATGGGCCACCTCCCACCACACGCCGAAACCGGACTCTAGCCTCGGTCCCGTGAGTGCCAAGCATCGTGGTGGACGCCGGTCCTGGCGACGTCACGTCCCGGGGCTGCTGGTCGCGATCCTCGCGGCTGCGAGCGCCGGCGGGGTGGCCGAGGCGGCCCTGCAGGGCACTGCCGCGCAGACCGCGGGGGCGGGTGCCGGCGGTGCGACTGTCACGCTCGCCGCCGGGGTCGTCGGCTGGGCCCGCCGCCATCGAGCGGCCCACCGGGCCGGGCCGGTGGCCGAGGTCGAGCCGCTGGAGTCGCCGGGCGAGACGCCGCGCGAGCTCCCCACGATCCAGCCCGCGGTCGTCGCCGCGATGAGTGCCCCGCCGCTGCCCTCGGTGCCGTCGAGCGCGTGGGCCCCGCCGTCCGTGGCGCCGTCCCTCTTCCTCGTGCCGCAGCCGAGCAGCTCGGCCGACCCCGACTGGGAGCCGGACCCGATGGAGGACACCGTCCCCCACCCGGTCGTCAAGCTCTTCCCGCTCGGGGGCCTGGAGCCCGACCTGGCGGCCGGCAGCATCGACGAGCGGGTCTACGCCGCCTTCGACGCCGAACGCCAGCTGGTCGAGGCGGCCCGCCTGGCCGGTGGGCGGCACGCCTCCGAGGCGCCGACCGACACCGCCGTGCCGCGCAACGCGTCGTACCGCTCCCGCCACAGCGCCTGACCCGGTCTGAGCCCGGCTCGGCCCGACGGCGAGGGTTTCTCCGCGCGCTATCCACAGCTGGTGGATCAACGCTTGCGCTGTACCCCTATCAGTAGCATCCTGCCTCCTTATCGGTATCAATCGTCCAGAACGGGCGCCGCCGGTCGACTCGGGAGCAGGGGTGCAGATGAGCAGGTATGCAGTGGTGGGCGCGCTCGCGGCGGTGGTGGGGGCGCTGGTCGTCTGTCCCCCGGCGATGGCGGCCGACGGCGGTGCGCCGTCCGGTTCCGAGAGCGGCCCGACCGGCGGTGGGCCGGTGACGGCTCAGGGGCTGACCCCGGTCGAGACGCCCGAGCAGGCAGCCCAGGGCCGGGCGAAGGTGGCGCTGGCCACGGCCTACGGCAGCTACCGGTCGGGCGGGCTCAGCGGCGAGCGGTACGACGCGCTGGCCGCCGCCTACGACGCGGCCTACGGCGGCCACAGCCTGACCGTCCCCGCCGGTCGTCGCGCGGCCAAGCTCGTGGCGAGCTTCCCGTCCCGCGTGCTGGGCGTCGTCCAGCACGACCAGGCGACGAACTACTACTGCGGGCCGTCAACCGCGGAGTCGATCGTCCAGTACGTCCACGGCAGCGGGCACAGCGCGTACGGCGCGCACGAGAGCCTGGTCCAGGCCCACCTGGCCGGTTCCTCCTACCTGGACACCGAGCGGCACCGCGCGACCCGCTGGCAGGACGGGCGGATGAGCATCGCACTGAACCGGTGGATCTCCGGGCACACGAACGACTACTACATCAACACCTCGAGGCCGTCGACGAGCCAGTTCAAGGACTTCGTCGTGCACGACATCGACAACAGCCGGCCGCTGGCCGCGAGCACCGTCGAGTTCAAAGACAGCCCGAACCACTACAACCGGCATCCCGTCAGCCTGACGATCGGGCACTGGGTGCCCGTGCGGGGGTACAGCGTCAACGCCGGCTCCACCTATTTCGCCGATCCGGCCCACTCCTCGCAGGTCTCGTGGGGCGAAGACCCGCTGGAGTACTTCAGCTACTCGACGACATCCTTCGCGAGCAGGTACCTGCAGAGCAACGGAATGACCTGGTGACGTCGGGCGGCGGGCGAGTCGCGGCGGTCGCGGTCGCGGTGGTGGTGGGTGGCTACCTGGTCGGTTGCGACGGGTCGCCGCCGGCCCGGCCCTCGGCGTCAGCCTCCGGGCACCCGTCCGCCAGTGCCCGCGCTACCACCCCCGCCGCCGTGCCAGGAGAGGGTCCGCCGCGGCCCTGGGTCGCCACGACGGTGCCGGCGCCGACCCGCACGCTGACCGTCGCCGCCGCCCGGCCCGCCGGTGCGCATCTGGCTGGGCTGGGTCGAGCGCCGATGGGGGATCCGAAGACCGACTGGCGGGTGTCCACGCTGGACCTGCTCGACGACGGCCGCGCCCTGGCGGTCCGGACCCCGCCGTTCGTCGACGCCGAGGACGACCTCGGGATGGTGATCCAGCCGAGCACGATCGGCTTCGCGTCGGGCGGCCGCTACACCGCGATCGCCAAGAGCGGCCGTGAGGCGAGCGGCACGATGAAGGGCCGGAACCGGCAGATCTTCGGCGCGACCAGCAACGGCCGGGACGTCGTCTGGGTCGAGACGCCGAGCACCGACCTCGGCCTGATCGAGTGGTCGATCCGCAGCTACCAGGCATCGACGGGGACGGTGCGCGAGATCGCGCACAGCCCGGTGCTCAGCCACGGCGACCGGTACGTCGACATCGACTCGGGGACCTATCCGCGGATCCTGGGGGCGTACGCCTACTGGGCCACGGCAGTGTCGAAGTCGAGCCGTCCCGACCCCGCCCGGGTCAAGGACTGGGGCTTCGCCATCGAGCGGGCCCGCCTCGACGGACGGGGGAAGGTGCAGACGGTGGCCACCCAGGCGGCGTACGTCGCGGTAGCGGACGGCGCGCTGTTCTACGCCACCCGGATCGGTGCGGGGAAGGCGTTCCGCGGTTACGTGCTGCACCGCCGCGCGGGCGGCGACGGTCCGGACGAGCCGCTCGTGCGCGGGACGGTCAACCCGGGCTCGACGCTGGCGAACCTGGCCGCCGGCTCCGGTCAGCTGGTCTGGACGGTGAACACGCCGGACTACGACTCGTCCTTCGCGCAGGGCAGGAGCACGCCCGGCCGGATCTACCTGCTGGACCTGGCGACCCGTCAGGTCACCCAGATCGTCACCGCCGATGACGCCGGGCCCAACAGCTCGTTCGCCTTCGGCCCCGGGCGGGTGCTGTGGGGCAATGGCTCGGGCAACGGCGACCCCAGCGAGTACGTCCTCGAACTGGGCACCGGGCAGATCTTCCGTCTCGGTGCCCAGCGCGGCTACAGCGTCGTCTACGCCGAGCGGACCGGCTCCAAGATCATCTGGTACGACGGCTGCCCGACGGCCACGGAGCAGGATCGCACCTGCTCCGTGACCGCCGACTGGAAGAGCTGAGCCGGGCCTGGCTCAGAAGGTGTACGTGTGGGAGCGGGGGTTGCAGTTGACCCCGTCCTCACACCACAGATAGAAGTTCGGAATGCCGATGTGCGTTTCGCTGACCGTGCCGGCGATGCCGATCGTGTACTTCTGGCTACCGGAAGGATCGCCGGTGTAGGTCACGGTGACCGTGCACGATGCGACCAGATGCGACGTCGAGCTGTAGCAGTGGCCGGTCCTCTCCTTCGTCGATCCACCCGATCGCTGGATGATCCCGCTGATGGCCCAGTCGCCGGACTTCCAGCTCTCGCAGGCCATCTTGAACGTTGCGCTGATCGTCGTCCCACTCTTGGACGCACTCACGAGCCAGGCCTCGCAGCCACCGGTCGGGTCGGGCGGCGGCTGGGCGTGGGCGGGCAGTAGCGCCGCGAACATCATCAGGAAGGTGAGACCTGCAGCAGTGAGTGCTCGTTTCATCGGGACCTGCCCTCTTGAGAAAGCGCTGATGCCTGCGGATGGATGACCGTAGCGTCACGGCAGGTTTCCGACAAGGGCCAGTTCGTACGGGTATGGCCGAGCATCGCTATTTGTCGACGTCGCCGACGACGAAGAAGGTCGAGCCGAGGATGGCGACCATGTCGGCGATGAGGTTGCCCGGCAGCAGCCAGGACAGGGCCTGCACGTTGGAGAACGACGCTGACCGCAGCTTGAGCCGCCAAGGGGTCTTGTCACCGCGTGATACGAGGTAGTAACCGTTGAGCCCCAACGGGTTCTCGGTCCAGCGGTAGATCGAGCCCTCCGGCACCCGCAGCACCTTCGGCAGTCGCACGTTGATCGGTCCGCGCTCCAGCGACCGCAGCCGGTCGACACAGGCCGCGGCCAGGTCGAGCGAGACGTGGGCCTGCTCCAGCAGCACCTCGAACCGCGCGAGGCAGTCGCCGGCCGTCCGGGTCACGACCCGTCCCGGCCCGCCCGGCCCGAACAGCTCGCCGTACGCCAGGTAGGGCTCGTCCCGCCGGAGGTCCAGGTCGAGCCCGGAGGCCCGCGCGATCGGCCCCGAGACGCCGTACGCCGCGGCGACCTCACGCGGCAGGACCCCGACCCCACGGGTGCGGGCCCGCAGGATCTCGTTGCCCACCAACAGCTTCTCCAGATCGGGGAGCCTCCCGCGAACCGCCGCGATCGCCGCGTCGACCCGGCCGAGCCAGCCCGCCGGGAGGTCCTCCTTCAGCCCGCCGACCCGGTTGAACATGTAGTGCATCCGCCCCCCGGACACCTCCTCCATGACGGCCTGCAGCTCCTCGCGCTCGCGGAAGGAGTAGAAGATCGGCGTGATCGCGCCGAGCTCCAGCGGGTACGACCCGAGGAACATCAGGTGGTTGAGCACCCGGTTGAGCTCGGCCAGCAGGGTCCGGGCCCAGACCGCCCGGACCGGCACCTCCATCCCCAACAGTTGCTCTGCGGCAAGTACCACGCCGAGCTCGTTGGCGAACGCCGACAGCCAGTCGTGCCGGTTGGCCAGGACGATGATCTGCCGGTAGTCGCGGACCTCGAACAGCTTCTCCGCGCCGCGATGCATGTAGCCGACGATCGGTTCCGCGGTCACGATCCGCTCACCGTCGACGACCAGCTTGAGCCGCAGGACGCCGTGGGTCGCCGGGTGCTGCGGGCCGATGTTGAGCACCATGTCGGCGGTGTCCAGGCCGGCGGTGTCGGCGGTGCCCCCGACCCCGACGCTCACCTCCCGCATGCCGCTCACAGCGCGAGTCTGCCAGGATCGCTCGGTGGAGCCCTTCGACCCAGCCGACGTGACCTGGCAGCCCATCTCACCCCGGCTGGCGAGCGCCCGGCGGCTGCTGGCCGGCGTTCTCGCCGTCATCGTCATCGCGGGGCTCGCCGTCATCGCCGTCTTCGCGAAGACCTGGTGGGTGCTCGTCCCGGTGCCCGTCATCGTGGTCGCCGCCGCCGTCGCGTTCTGGGTCATGGGCCGGCAGGCGCGCGCGATCGGGTACGCCGAGCGCGAGGACGACCTGCTGGTCCGGCGCGGCATCATGTTCCGCGACCTGGTCGTCGTGCCGTACGGGCGGATGCAGTACGTCGACGTCGAGGCCGGCCCGATCGATCGACGGTTCGGGATCGCCAAGGTCCAGCTGCACACCGCGGCGCCCGGCACCGATGCGTACATCCCGGGACTGACCCCCGAGGAGGCGGCCCGGCTGCGGGACCGGCTGGCCCGCCGCGGTGAGGCCCACTTGGCCGGCCTGTGAAGGACTGGCAGCGCCTGCACCCGCTCTCCCCGCTGGTCCGAGGCTGGAAGATCATCGCGGCCGCCGCGGTCGTCCTGGTGCAGCAGGGCACCGACCGGGTCGCTCGCGGCGAGGGGCTGCCGGAGGGCAGGGCGCGCTGGATCACCCTGCTCGTGCTGCTCGGCATCATCGCGGTTGTCCTGGCCTTCACGGTGCTGTCCTGGTGGGTGACGTCGTACTCGATCGACGACGAGGCGCTGCACCTGCGCACCGGTGTCCTGAACCGCCAGCAGCGCCAGGCCCGGCTGGACCGGCTGCAGGCCGTCGACGTGGTACAGCCGCTGCTGGCCCGGTTCATCGGCCTGGCCGAGCTGCGGGTCGAGGTCGCCGGCGGCAAGGGGTCGGCGGTCAAGCTGTCCTACCTGCGCGAGAGCGACGCTCAGAGCCTGCGCCGGCTGCTGCTGGCCCGCTCGGCCGGCCTGCACGTCGAGGAGGGCGAGCAGGCCCCCGAGGCGCCCGAGCACCAGGTGCTCTCGGTGCCGGTGCCGATGCTGATCGAGAGCCTGGTCCGCTCGGCACCGACCTTCTTCGTCCTCGCCTTCATCGCGGCGCTCGTCGTCGCCTCGATCGAGCTGCACTCCTTCGGCTTCGTGGTGCCGGTGATCCCGGTCTTCCTGGGCCTGCTCAGCGTGCAGTGGGCCCGGTTCAACAACGGCTTCACCTTCCGGGTCGCCCTGTCACCGGACGGGTTGCGGCTGCACCACGGGCTGCTCCAGACGACCGCGCAGACCGTGCCGCCCGGCCGGGTGCAGGCCGTCCGGCTGGCCCAGCCGCTGCTGTGGCGGCGCAAGGACTGGTGGCGGGTCGAGGTCAACATCGCGGGCTACTCCGGCAAGCAGGAGGACGGCAAGCAGGGGGCGAGCGACAACCTGCTGCTCCCCGTGGGCACCCGCTCCGACGCGCTGACCGTGCTCTCCCTCGTCCTGCCCGACCTCGGCGTCCGGCCGGGTGAGCCGGTGCTCGAGGTCCTCGCCGCCGGGCTCACCGGGCGCGGCGAGGACGGCGGCTTCACCTGCAGCCCGCGCCGGGCCCGGCTGCTCGACCCGCTCAGCTGGCGGCGGCACGGCTACCGGGTGACCGAGCGGGCCCTGCTGGCGCGTCGGGGTGTGGTAACCCGCGAGCTCGACGTCGTACCCCACGAGCGGACCCAGAGCCTGGGCATCGAGCAGGGACCGCTCCAGCGCCGGCTGGCTCTCGTGTCGTTCGTCCTGCACTCCACGCCCGGCCCGGTGCACCCGCGGGTCGAGCACCTGACCGAGCAGGCGGCGGCCGACCTGCTGGCCGAGCAGGCTCAGCGGGCCCGGGCGGCGCGCGCCACGGCCGTGGACGAGCGCTGGATGCTCGGGCCGTCTCAGCAGGCCGGGTCGGTGTCCAACCTGGCCAGCCGGCCCGAGTCGTCGTAGGTGAGCAGGACGACGGTCGAGGAGCGCTTCGAGCTCTTGAGGAACGAGGACAGGCTCACCGGCGTCGACGTCATGGTCGGCGGCTGACCCTTGGGCCCCTTCACGCACTCGTTCTCGACGATGGGTGCGCTCGGGTTGACCGGCACGGTGTAGGTCTTGCCCTTGTTCTGGTCGTAGTAGCGGGTGTCGGTGTGCGGCGCGACGGGCACACCGTCGCTGGCCAGCTTGCTGTCCGAGAGGCCCTTGACGCTCCACCGGTCGAGCACCAGGACGGTGAGCCCGCCGGCCGACTTGGTTGCGACGATCGTGCCCGCGTCGTGGGCCCGCCCCTTGACCGTGCTCACGGCGTCGGACGAGGCCGGCTTCGTGGTCGTGCTGGGAGTGCTCTTGGTGGGTGTGTCGCTCGTGCCGGTCGTCGGCGACGACGCGGACGTGGCCCCTCCGCTGCTGCTGCCGCAGGCGGCGAGGACGCCCACGACGGCTGCGGCGCACGCGCCGGCCCGGACCGATCTCACGGCTCCACCCTTGCCGGGCCCGTCCGGGCCTGTCCAGTCGCGACCTCGTGCACCAGCCAGCCGAAGCCGCCGAGCCCGCCGGGATCGAGCAGGGTCGAGGCGGCCGCGGCCCGTCGCAAGCCACGCAGGTACGCCGCGGTGTCGCCGGTCGGCGCGGGCCGGCCAGGGTCGACGCCGAGCTCGCGCAGCATGTCCCGCTGCGAGCCAAGGCTCGAGCGACCGGCCGTTGCCGGCGATGCCCCCGCCTCCCGCACCGCGTCCAGCGCCACGTGCGCCGTGAGGTCGCAGCGGCCGTCCGGCACCGGCGGCACGGCGCGACCGGCCCGGTGTGCGGCCAGCGTCCCGGCGGCCGGCCGGTCCGCGACCTCGTGCCCGTAGTCCACGGCGACGCACACCCCCGACCGGACCTGGCCGACCAGGGCGGCCCAGGCCTCGTCCCGCGAGCGGCCGACCTCCACCCGGCTGCCCGGCGGGCTCCCGGCCACCGGCCACCAGCGCGCGCACCAGGCGAGCTGGCCCTCGTCCGCGAGCGCCCCGAGCCGCTCCCGGCCCGAGCCGTCGACCTCGACGAGCCGCGGTGCGCCGCGATCGTCCACCTCGAGGACGTCGCAGGGCACCACGTCGAGCCACTCGTGGGCCAGCACGAGGGTGTCGGTCAGGCCGGTCAGCCCGGCCGGGAGGGCGGCGCCGCCCGGTGACTCCAGCCAGCGGACGGCCGGCGGCAGGCCCGCCGGGCGGGGCACCACGTCCACACCGAGCAGCTGCAGCGGGGCGGCCGGGTCGCCCGGGTGGCCCGAGTCGCTAGCGGCGAGGGCGCGGAGCAGCTCGCCGCGACCGGCGCCCACGTCGACGACCGCCGTACAGCCGTGGCGCCGGGCGAGGGTGCGGACGGCCGCCGCCAGCAGCTCGGTCTCGCCTCCGGTGGCGTTGGCCGACGTCTCGAAGTGACCGGCAGGACCCTCGTCCCGGCGGTAGAAGCCGCGCTCGCCGTAGAGCGCCTCGGACCAGGCCTGCCGCCAGGGCCGGAAGCCGCCGGGTGGGTCAGGCATCGCGGCGCAGGACGACCGCCACGTCGGTGACCGCGAAGAGGAAGCGTCCCTGCGCCGCGAGGGCCTGGACGCCGTCCAGCCAGCCCAGCGCGCGGGAGAGCAGCTCCGGGTCGTCGGCGGCCGCGGCGAGCATCCCCTGGGCGATCTTCCAGGCCAGCGAGCCGGTGTCGAAGCGCCGGTGCGCATCGGCCCACGAGTGCACCGCGGCGACCGCGAACGGTGAGTCGGCGGCCAGGATGGGCAGCTTGCGGCCGGTGAACCCGTCCGCGCGGGCCGCCCACCGGGGCACCAGGGCCACGAACCGGTCGACGAGCTCGCGGGTCAGCACGTCGTCGGCGCTGGTGAAGAGGGCGGTGTCGAAGTCGGTGTGGGCGATCACCGCCGCACCGCCCGGGCGCAGTACCCGGTGGCACTCGGCCAGGAAGTGCCCGGGGTCGGCGAGCGCCTCCACGACGTTCAGCGAGACGACCCGGTCCAGGCTGCGGTCCTCGAACGGCAGCGTCTCGTCCAGGTCGACGATGCGCGAGCGGACCCGCTCGTCGTGCAGCAGGGCGTCCGGCAGGCTGGCCGACTGGTCGAGGGCGTGCACGATCGCCGGGGGCGGGGCGTGGGCGAGGAGATGGCGGACGGTACGCCCGTCCCCGCAGCCGAGGTCCGCGACCGAGAGATCGGGGCGGCTGATGTCGGCCAGCTCGGCCAGACGCGAGTGCCGACCCATGGCCCAACCCTAGTTGTGGCGCCCGGCTCGCGGCGCCGGCTCACGGCGTGTCGTCCCCCCCCGGGACGAACCGGCTGCTACACATAAGGAAAGGCCCCCCGAAGTATGAGTTCGGGGGGCCTCTCACGATCACATGCCTCGCGTTCCGGTTTTGACACCTTCCCGCGCTGCCCGGCATGACGTCCGACTCAGGAACCTCCACCGGCAAGCCGGCGAGCACTCCGTCGTGCTGCAATCGCATCAGCTCGGTCCGTGTGAGTCGCCGCGTCGTCATCCGCGACCGCAACCGGGTTGCCCCGGCGCCATGACCCATCGGTCTCCGTGCCGTACACCGCCATTCGCTGAGCGCCTCCACCGAAGTTGCCCTCGGCTTCCGCGCCCCGTTCCTGGCTGCGTGAGAGATTTCTATCCGGGTTGCAAGGAGGCGCGCAAGAGGTTCTCCCAAAGTTTTTCCAGCAGATGGCCGGCGGATGACCGCTGGGTTGATTCCCTTGTGACGCAAGGGGTTTGCGGAGCCTTTCCCCAGCCTGTGGACCCGCCTGTTGAGGAGCTGTGGACATCGGTGGGCGCCGGTGTGGACGACCCGGGTCGCGGAGCAGACCCAGGCTGTGGACGAAGCAGGCGTTGTCGCGGTGGCGCGCGGTGGACAACCCGCCGGGCCGTCACGGCGACGGCCCGTGACGCAGGCCCGGCCCGGGCCGGATAAGTTCGCCCCGTGCATCTCACAGGCCGAGACGGGCCGCCGTACGACGTGTCCGAGCGGCCGGCCCGCCTCGACGTCGGCGTCGTCGGCGCCGGCCGGGTGGGCGCGGTCCTCGGCGCCGCGCTGGCCCGGGCCGGGCATCGGGTGGTGGCGACCTCGGCGGTCAGCGCGCAGTCGCGGGAGCGGGCCGAGACGTTGCTGCCGGGCGTGCCGGTGCTCGACGTCGCCGGCGTCGTGCAGGCCGCGGAGCTGGTCCTGCTGACCGTGCCGGACGACGCGCTCGCGGAGGTCGTGGGCGGCCTGTCGGCCACGGGGGCGTGGCAGCCGGGCCAGATCGCGGTCCACACCTCGGGCCGGTACGGCGTCGGGGTCCTGGACCCGGTGCGCCCGAGCCACGTCATCCCGCTGGCGATCCACCCGGCGATGACCTTCACCGGTACGGCGTCGGACCTGGCCGCCCTGACCGACTGCTGCTTCGGGGTCACCGCGCCGGACGCGGCCCGGCCGGTCGCCGAGGCGCTCGTCGTGGAGATCGGCGGCGAGCCGGTCTGGGTCGAGGAGGCGGACCGGGCGCGCTACCACGCGGCGCTCTCCCACGGTGCCAACCACCTGGTCACGCTGGTAGCGCAGGCGATGCAGGTGCTGAGCGCCGCGGGCGTCGACGCTCCGGACCGGGTGCTGGGGCCGCTGCTGTCCACCGCCCTCGACAACGCGCTGCGACGCGGCGACGCAGCTCTCACCGGGCCGGTCTCGCGCGGCGACGCCGGTACCGTGGCGGCGCACCTGCGCGAGCTGCGCTCGGAGAGCCCGGACGTGCTCGCGGCGTACGTCGCCATGGCCCGCGCCACGGCCGAGCGGGCGCTCGCGTCCGGGCGGCTGAGCGCGACGAGTGCCGAAGCCTTGCTCGACGTGCTCGGAGAGGGGTGGAGCTGACGTGGAGATCGCCCACACGCGGGTCGAGCTGACCGCCGCCCGCGCCACTCTGGGGGCGGGGGACGTCGCCGTCGTCATGACGATGGGCGCGCTGCACGAGGGGCACGCGACGCTGATCCGCCGGGCCCGCGAGCGGGCGGCGCACGTCGTCGTCACGATCTTCCTCAACCCGCTGCAGTTCGGGCGGGGCGAGGACCTGTCGCGCTACCCGCGCACCATCGACGACGACCTGGTCATCTGCCGGCGCGAGGGCGTCGACCTGGTCTTCGCGCCGACCCCCGACGTCGTCTACCCGGAGGGTGAGCCGGGGGTGCGGGTCAGCGCCGGGGCGCTCGGCGAGGTGCTCGAGGGACACTCGCGGCCCGGCCACTTCGACGGGGTCCTCACCGTCGTCGGCAAGCTGATGAACCTCACCTCGGCCGACCTGGCCTACTTCGGCCAGAAGGACGCGCAGCAGCTGCTGCTGATCCGCCGCATGGTCCGGGACCTGGACTTCCCCTGCGAGGTCGTCGCCGTCCCCACCGTCCGGGAGCCGGACGGCCTCGCCCTCTCCAGCCGCAACACTTACCTCGCAGCAAGTGATCGCGAGGCCGCACTGTCGCTGTCCCGAGCCCTGCAGGCCGGGGCGGCCGCGGCCGTCGAGGGACCGAGCGCCGTACGCCGGGCGGCGCGCGCCGTCCTGGTCGCCGAGCCGCTGGTGCAGGTCGACTACCTCGTCCTGGTTCACCCGGAGACGCTGCAGGACGTGCCCGAGTGGTACCGCGGGGATGCCTTGCTCGCCGTCGCGGCGCGGGTCGGCACCACGCGGCTGATCGACAACGAGCCGCTCCTCGTGGGACGGCCGGGCGGAGTCCCCGCACCGAACGGCAACAAGATCGGCAGCTAGAAGGGCGGGTCCCCGTAGTCCGGCGGTGGGCTGCACCGCGCGCTCGGGCTTGCGGGGCCGACCTCGCGGCCCGGCTCGTCGGGCGGGTCCACGGGCCTCATGTGCTGGTGCGGCCAGGAGTAGTAGGTCCGGCCGAGCCGAGTGCGGTAGGTCAGGCAGCCGTCGGCGTCGCCGCTGACGAAGAAGCCGTGGTCGGTCTTCAGGTGATGCTCACGCAGGCCCTCGGTCGCGACGTTGGCCGGTGTGGTCTGGCCGCCCGCCGCCGGGTCGTCGTGGTCGAACTCCTCGATGTGGTCCAACTCGACCCGGCGCCGCGTCGTCGACGTGGGGAACCTCGACTGCATCCCGTCGCGGTAGTACACGTGCTCGGCCAGGCGCCGGCTCGGCCGGTAGCGACGCGATATGCCGGTCGCCTGCCCAGTGATCGGGTCGCAGCGGACCTGGCGCCAGATCGCGTGGTCGGGGTCGTAGGCCAGCTCGCGGGCCAGCCCGGCCGGCAGGGGCGTGTCGCCGTCCGGCCCGTGCAGGACGCCCGGCTCGTCCCCGCCGGCGAGGGTCGCCGCGGGGACCGTGACGTTGACCAGGACGGCGGCCCGGCCGGCGGGGTCGGCCACGATCGCCCGCGCCCCCGGCCCGGTCGCCTCCGTCGGCTGCTGCGACGGCGGCCGCGGTCGGTGGGGCAGCGTGACGGTGAGCCCGAAGAGGCCGCCGGTCAGCCCGGCCACGGCGATGTCGAAGCGCAGGTGGTCGAGCGTGCCCTCCACTCCGGCCCGGCGGGCCGCGACCGCGGTCCGGTCCAGGCGACTCAGGGCCGCGGCCAGCTGGTCGGCCGGCCCGTGCATCACCAGCTCGGCCGTGTTGTCCGGGCCGCCGTAGTAGCGAACGTGCCGCCGGACGACCGAGCGCCGGGCCCGCTCCTCGACGCTCGACGGGTCGAGCAGCGCCGCCTCGCGGCGGATGATCGCGGCCAGCCGCCCGGTCGGGAGCTGCCAGAGCCGGATGCCGGGACGCCGCAGCTCACGGACCAGCCGGCGTCGCTCCTCGGGGACGCCGGGGTCTCCGACCAGGCCGGCCACCACGCGGGCCCGGACCCACGGCTCGGTCAGCGTGGCGACCTCCTTGACGACGACCCGGGCCTGGGCCGGGTGCAGCCGCCCGGTCGCCAAAGCGACCGCGAGGTCCGGATGGCGGGCGAGGGTGAGCGCGATCCGGACCTCGGCGTCGGCCGCGGACAGCGAGATGCCCATGTCGAGCGAGAGGTTGGCCGCGATCTCGGCGCGGGTGAAGGCCTGGTCGTCGTACCGGTGCGACGCGCGAGCGGTCCGGGCCTGCTGATGCTCGGCCAGGGTGCGGGCGTAGAGCTGGGCGATCGCCCTGGCCCGGGCCGCCATGGTCCAGGACTCGACCCTCAGCGTCGCGGTGGCCAGGTCCAGTGTCCGGGCGTCGCCGGCCAGCGTGTCCGGCAGGGCTTCGAGCCCGCTCATCCCCTGAGCGACCAGCACGGCCAGAACCGCTCCCGAGCAGTCGGCCCACTCGCGCGCCGGGTCAGCAGCCGAAGGCGCATCGCCGACGAGACGCTCACCAGTGGACATACCAGAATTATAGAACACCTGTACGACACGTGGCAACAGTGAACGAAGCCTCAATTCCCTTGCAGCCCAACCCAACCCGCCGCCTCAGCGTCCAACGGGCCCATCCGAGCGAGAAGGTGAGCCGCGCCGGACCGCGTCCCGGCGCGAGCCCCCGCGCCGTCAAAGCGCCCTTGTCTTCGACCCAGCCCTAGCCTCAATCCAGGGCGTACCGGTAGCAGACCGTGCGATGCGGAACCCGCACGACCCCGCCAACTGCCGCCCCCTCAGCCACCACCCGAACGGCGGCGAGCCGCTCCTCGCGATCCGCCGCGAGCGCGACGTAGGACCATGACGAGGCCAGCGACACCAACCTGTCCACGCTCAGCGCCAGCTCGTAGTCGAACTGGGCCCGCTCGGGCGGCCCGAACGCGTCGCCGACGGCCGGCGCCTGGACGCCCCGCAGGTCGGCGCCCGGGTCCTCGCGCCGACCGCTGGCGTCGGACAGCGCGGCGACCCACGGGACCCGCTCGTCCCGGATGTGCCAGGCGACGCCCAGCGAGCCGCCCGGCGCGAGGACCCGCGCGCACTCGGCGCCCGCCGCGAGCGAGTCGAACCAGTGCCACGCCTGGAAGACCACGACCGCCTCGACACTGTTGTCCGCCAACGGGATCGCCTCGGCGCCGCCGACCAGCACCTCCGCCTCCGGCACCTGCCGGGCCAGCGCCGCCAGCATGCCCTCGCTCGGATCGACGGCGGTGGTGCGCAGGCCGAGGCCGACGAGGGTCCGGGTGCCCTTGCCGGTGCCGGCACCCAGGTCCAGGACCCGCGACCCCGCCGGCCGGTCCCTGATCAGCCACGACACCGTCGTCGCCGGCCACGCGGGCCGGACCGCGTCGTACGTCGCCGCGTTCTCCCCGAACGACGTCCGCCGCTGCTCGTAGAAGTCCGGGCCGTCGACCACCGCGTCGTTCCCGTCGTACGCCACGCTCCGAAACTACCCAAAGGAGCGCCGACGGCACCTCGATAGCCTTCGGCCGTGGACCCGACCGACCAGCCCGAGCGCGCGCCCCGAGGGGCAGCCGACGTGACCTCCGACGTGACCTCCGACGTGACCTCCGACGTGACCCCCGACCTCCCCGAGCAGATCCGGGTCCGCCGGGGCAAGCGGGCCGAGCTGGTCGCCGCCGGCATCGAGCCCTACCCCGTCGAGGTGCCGCGGACCCACACCCTGGCCGAGATCCGCGCCGCGTACGCCGCCCTGGAGGCCGGCGACGAGACCGGGGACGTCGTCGCGGTCAGTGGCCGCGTCGTCTTCGTCCGCAACACGGGCAAGCTCTGCTTCGCGACCCTCCAGGACGGCATCGACGCGCCGGGCAGCGGCGACGACCTCCAGCCCCGGCTGCAGGTGATGGTCTCGCTGGCCGAGGTGGGCGAGGAGTCCCTGGCGCTGTGGAAGGCCCAGGTCGACCTCGGCGACATCGTGTGGGTCCGGGGGCAGGTCATCTCCAGCCGCCGCGGCGAGCTGTCGGTGCTGGCCGCCGAGTGGGGCCTGGCCGCCAAGTCACTGCGCCCGCTGCCCAACCTGTACGACGGCGCGGAGCTGAGCGAGGAGGCGAGGGTGCGCCAACGGTACGTCGACCTGATCGTGCGCCCGGCCGCCCGCGACCTGGTCCGGACCCGGTCCGCGGCCGTCCGCAGCCTGCGAGACCTGTTCCACAGCAAGGGTTTTATCGAGATCGAGACCCCGATGCTGCAGACCCTTCACGGCGGCGCCGCCGCCCGGCCGTTCGTCACCCACATGAACGCGCTCGACATCGACCTCTACCTGCGGATCGCCCCTGAGCTGTTCCTCAAGCGGGCCGTCGTGGGGGGCCTGCACAAGGTCTTCGAGATCAACCGGAACTTCCGCAACGAGGGCATGGACGCGACGCACAGCCCCGAGTTCGCGATGCTCGAGTTCTACGAGGCGTACGGCGACTACAACTCGGTCGCCGCCATCACCCGCGAGCTGGTCCAGGCGGCAGCAGTCGCGACCCAGGGCTCCACCACGGTCCGGCTGGTCGACGGCAGCGACTACGACCTGGGTGGCGAGTGGACCGACCTGTCGATGTACGGGTCGCTGTCCGGGGCGCTCGGCGAGGAGGTCACGCCGGCGACGTCGATCGTCGACCTGCGGGCGCACGCCGACCGGCTCGGCGTCACGTACGACCCGGCGCAGGTCTCGCACGGCAAGCTGGTCGAGCTCCTCTGGGAGCACGCCGTCGGCGACCACCTCTGGGCGCCGACCTTCGTGCGCGACTTCCCGGTCGAGACGACGCCGCTCACCCGCCAGCACCGCTCGATCCCCGGCGTGACCGAGAAGTGGGACCTCTACGTCCGCGGCGTCGAGCTGGCGACCGGCTACTCCGAGCTGATCGACCCGGTCGTGCAGCGCGAGCGGTTCGAGGCCCAGGCCGTGCTGGGCGCCCTCGGTGACCAGGAGGCGATGCGCCTGGATGAGGACTTCCTGCGGGCCATGGAGCACGCGCTGCCACCCACCGGGGGTCAGGGGATGGGCATCGACCGGCTGCTGATGGCGCTCACCGGGGTGACCGGCCTGCGCGACACCATCCTTTTCCCCATCGTGCGGCCCGAATAGGCGCACCACACGCGGAATTCTCGCGACGTACGCTGACCCCATGACCAACGCCCTGATTGCCCTCGTCCCGTCCGCCGGGGTCGGGCTGCTGTTCTACCTGGTGATCAAGGCGATGCTCGAGGGCGACCGGCGCGAACGCACGGCCCATGCCCGCTGGGAGAAGGAGCAGGAACGCGCCAAGGAATAGCGCGCCACTTTGACAGTGCCCGCGCCGCGCGGGATAGGCTGCGCAATTGTTGAATTAATTGCCGCTCGTTCTGGTCGAGTACCAGCGGGCGGCCCTCACTCTTTGGAGCACATTTCATGGCGCAGCATGTGCAGGTGGTCCTGGTCGACGACCTGGATGGCGGCAAGGCGAGCGAGACCGTTTCCTTCGCACTCGACGGCGTTTCGTACGAGATCGATCTGTCCGACAAGAACGCCGGCAAGCTGCGGGACGCGATGGCCAACTGGGTGGGCCACGCCCGCCGGGCCGGCGGCCGCCGCGGGCCCGGACGGCCCCGCACGACAGGGCGTTCCGGCTCCGGCGATCTGACCGCGATGCGTGAGTGGGGCCGCAAGAACGGCTTCAAGGTCAGCGACCGTGGCCGGCTCTCGGCCGAGCTCCAGGCGGCGTACAAGAAGGCCGGCAAGTAGTACCAGCGTCAGTACCAGCGTCAGGGTGAGCGCGAAGCACGCGCGTCACCGACGTCACTCGGTAGGGACCCGCGGGCCGGTTTCGAAGACTCCGGCCAGCGGGTCCTTCTCGTCCTCGGCCCGCTCCAGCACCTCTTCGAAACGCAGCTGAGCCAATCTTCCCGGTTGGTCCAGCTCGGCCCACTGCCGTGGTGCGGCAACGCACGGGGTCTCCCGCCCGCGCAATGAGTAGGGCGTAATTGTCGTCTTGGCCGCGGTGTTCTGGCTCCAGTCCAGCAGGACCTTTCCCGGCCGCAGGGTCTTCGTCATCCGGGAGACGACGAGCTGGGGCATCTGCCGCACCATCTCCTCGGCCAGGTTTTTTGCGTACGCACGTATTGTCCCGGCGTCCTGCTTGCCGGAGACGGCCGCGTAGAGCTGCATGCCTTTGCTCCCGCTGGTGACCGGGTGCGCGGTGAGCCCGTCCTCGGCCAGCCGCTCCCGGACGGCGTGGGCGACCTCGGTGCACTCGGGCAGCCCGGCCCCGGGCCCGGGGTCCAGGTCGACGACCAGGCGGTCCGGCAGCCGGATGGCGCCACGCGAGCCGACCGTCCACTGGGGCACGTGCAGCTCCAGGGCCGCGAGGTTGGCCAGCCAGGTCAGCGTGGCCAGGTCGTCGACGAAGGGGAACAGCAGGTGCTCGTGGTTGCCGTCCCGCTGACCGGTCGCCTCGACGTCCTGGGTCCGCACCCAGGCCGGTGTCCCGGCGGGAGTGTTCTTCTCGAAGAACGGGGTCGACTCGACGCCGTTCGGCCAGCGCTTGCGGGTCACCGGCCGCTCGTGCAGGTGCGGCAGCATCGCACCGGAGATCCGGGCGTAGTAGTCGATGACCTCGCCCTTGGTCGTGCGGGTCTGCGGGTAGAGCACCTTGTCCAGGTTGCTCAGGGTCAGCCGGCGACCCCCGACCTCCACGTTCACCTGCTTCGCCATCGGCGCATCCTCAGCTCACTCCCACCGGACGTCGGCCGGGCCCAGGTCGCTCCGCAGCCCGCGGAACGTCGGCTGCCGCAGCCGGCCGTCGCCGGTCCGCTGCAGGTAGCGCACGTCCACGACGACCCGCGGGTCGGTCCACCGGCTGCCCTGGGCGTCCAGTCTGGGCAGGTCCTCGGCGAACGGCGAGTCGTCGCGGTGCAGCGGGACCAGCAGCTCGGCCAGGCGGGCCGCGACCTTGCCGCTGATGCCACTGCCCACCCGCCCCGCGAAGTCGAGCAGCCCGCGCTCGTCACCCGGCCCGCGCGGCACGCCGAGCAGCAGGGCGCCGATCCGCCGCTCGGTGCCCGTCTCCGGCCGCCAGCCGCCGACGAGGCAGGACTGCACCCGCCGGTTCGGGAGCTTGACCCAGTCCTTGCTGCGGCGGCCGGGCTGATAGGTCGAGCTGCGCCGCTTGCTCACCACGCCCTCCAGCCCCTGCTCCCGGGTCGCGGCCAGCAGGGATGCCCCGTCGTCGTACGCCGGCGGCACCTGCCAGCTGGGCCCGTGCAGGTCGAGCCGCTCCAGCGTGGCCCGGCGCTCCTCGAGCGGGCGGTCGAGCAGCGAGACGCCGTACAGCCGGAGCACGTCGAAGACCATCAGGACGACCGGCCGCGAGACGGCGAGCCGCTCGGCCCGCCGCCGGTCCTGCACGTGCATCCGCTCGGCCAGCGCGGAGAACGACGGCCGGCCCTCCTCCATCGCGACGACCTCCCCGTCGATCAGGGCGTCCGGGAGCACGTCGGCGAGGGCCTGCAGCTCGGGAAAGGCCACGGTCACGTTGGACTCGCTCCGGGCGGTGATCCGGACCTCGCCCTCATGGACATCGAGGAGGATCCGCATGCCGTCCCACTTCACCTCGTGCAGCCACTCCGGCCCCGCCGGGACCTGGCCGGCCGCCCCCGCCTCGGGTGTCGCGCTGGCGAGCATGGGGCGCATGGGTACATCCTGCCGTGGTGAGCTGAACTTCCCCCAGCTCACAGGGAGGCTGAGCATGCGTGCGATGTGGAAGGGCGCGGTGTCCTTCGGGCTGGTCAACGTGCCCGTGAAGATGTACACGGCGACGACCAGCCACGACATCTCCTTCCACCAGGTGCACCGCACCGACGGTGGCCGGATCCGCTACAAGCGAGTGTGCGACGTGTGCGGCGAGCAGGTGCCGTACGACGACATCGCGAAGGGCTACGAGTCCGAGGACGGGCAGCTCGTCATCCTCACCGACGAGGACCTGGCCGAGCTGCCGGTCGCGAGCAGCCGCGAGATCGCCGTCGAGAAGTTCGTGCCGTCGGAGCAGATCGACCCGATGTGGATGGAGAAGAGCTACTACCTCGAGCCGGAGAAGACCGGAGCCAAGCCGTACGCCCTCCTGCGCGAGGCCTTGCGCGAGGCCGACCGGATGGCCCTCGTGACGATTTCCATCCGGCAACGGTCCACGATGGCCGTGCTGCGCGTCCGCGACGACGTCATCGTCCTGCAGACCCTGCTGTGGCCCGACGAGATCCGCCAGCCCGACTTCGGCACCCTGGACGGCGACGAGACGGCCCGCCCGCAGGAGCTGGCGATGGCCGCGTCCCTCGTCGACAGCCTCTCCGGCGACTACGACCCGGACGAGTTCAACGACGAGTACCGCGAGGAGATGGAGCGGCTGGTCGACGCCAAGCTCTCCGGCGGTGCCACCGCACCGGTCCCGCAGCCGAAGGAGGACGTCGGCGGAGGCGAGGTCGTCGACCTGCTCTCGGCCCTTCAGCGCAGCGTCGAGCGGGCCCGCGAGTCGCGCGGCGAGGAGCCGGCCGCGAAGGCACCGGCCAGGAAGGGCACCGCAGCGGCGAAGACGTCGAGCAAGAGCGCGACACCGAAGAAGGCCGCCACCAAGAAGGCCGCGAGCAAGACCACGGTCAAGAAGGCACCGGCCAAGAAGAGCGCCACCAGCAAGACGGCCACGGCGAAGAAAGCTACTCGCCGCTCGGCCTGACCGCCGAGACGGTCACCGGCGGCGCACCCGCGGCGGTGGGGACGACGCGGACCACTCCCGGGCCGGCGAGCGTGACCTGGCCGTCGAACTGCGAACCGTCCAGGTCGCCGGCCGGGAGGTCGGTGCGGTCGAGGGCGACCTCGACGTCGTCGCCGACGCGCTCGCCCAGCAGGTTGGCGAATCCCGGCACGCCCTCGACCCCCGTCACGTGCACCGTCACGACGTCCCAGCGCTCGACGCTGGGGTGGGGCGAGCGCGCCGAGACGACGCCGACCAGGCGGCTGCGGTTCTCCATCGGACTGACCATCTGCTGATTCTCACCCCGCCCGGCCGGTCGTGGGGTCGTCACTGCCGGACTTGCCGGCCAGGTGGCGCACCAGGGCCCGGCTGATCGGCTGTCCCGTGTGTCCCTCGAAGTAGCTGTAGCCCGGCATCGGATTGACCTCGAAGCAGACGTAGCGCCCCTCCGGCGTCAGCCGCAGGTCGATGCCCGCGAGGGGGAGCCGCATTGACGCCGCGACCTCGACGCAGCGCTGCGCGACGTCGTCCGGCACCGTCGTGGCCTCGAGCCGGGCCTCGTGGCCGTCGCGACCGGCGTACCGGTAGTCGGTGGCCTCGGTGACGACCGACGTGGCGAAGACGTCCGGCCCGACGACGTGCACCCGGATGTCGACGCCGCGCACCAGGGCCTGGAACTGCGTCGGCAGCGTGCGCACCCGCTCGACCCGGCGGAGGTAGCCGTCGTCCAGCCGCTTGACGATCGAGCGGATCCCGCTGGTGGACTTGAAGATCACGCCGTCGCAGCGGGCCGCGAACGCCCGGACCTCGTCCGGGTCGCTGCTCACCAGCGTCTCGGGCACGTCGAAGCCGGCCGCCGCGAGCAGCTGGGCCTGGAACGGCTTGCTGGCGTTGGAGGCCATGTCGGACGGACGGTTGACGACCAGCGCGTCGGTGAGGTCGAGCCAGGTGACCATCAGGTCGGCGAGCGCGCGCCCCCGCTCGCCCGCTCGCTGGTCCCGATCCGGCAGCGGGCTGAGCGGGCGCGCGTACGCCGCGTCGACGTCGCTGAGCGGCAGCCGGCCGCCGCCGAGCTCGAGCCCGCCGCCGATGCCGTCGCCGGACTGGACCAGCAGCAGGTCGGTCCCGGCCGGCGACCTCTGGTCCACCATCGCGTGCTCGACCCCGAGGTCGACCGCGGCCTGGACGGCCAGGGTCAGCGCCGGGTCGTCGCCGTAGCCGAAGAAGAGGATCACGCCGCCAGCTCCAGCAGCAGGGCGGCGGCGCTCGCGACCTCGGCCTCGGTGGTGAGCGGCGGGTTCGGCGTGACCGAGCAGACCGCGCCGGCCCGGTCGAAGCCGAGCTGCAGGACCCGGCAACCGCTGGCCGCGGCCAGCCGCCGGCCGGCCGCGGCGTGCTCCTTGGCCAGCGGGCCGGTGACGCGGGAACCGGTGAGCAGCAGGGTGCTCACCGGTCGTGGGTGGGGCGCCCCGGGTGGCCGCTGGGCGTCCCAGGCGCTGCCGGTCCAGCCGGGCACGAGCCGGGCCGCGGTGGCGCTGACCTGACCGGCCACCGGCAGCCCGGCCTCGGCGGCGGCCTGCCGCCAGCGCGGCTGCGACCACGACGGGCCGACCAGGCCGGTCCCGTCGACCGCGTTGACCACGCGGGACCCCAGCGAGGAGAGCCAGCTGACCATCAGGGCCAGCAGCTCGGACCGGGCGTAGCCGACATCGGCCGGGTCGGCACCGCGCAGGGCGCCCGGCACCTGCCACAGCTCGGAGCGGAACCACACCAGTGCGACGTCGTCGTCGGTCAGGGCGGGCGAGGTCGAGCCACCGAGCCGCAGCCGGGTGGCCGTCCGCCCGTCCGCGCCGATCGTGTGGCTCCAGCGGGCGGCGGCCAGGTCGTCGCCGCCGACCCAGACGACGGGACCCAGCGGGCGGGTCGCCGCGCGGGCGACCGCCCGGGCACCGGCGTCGTAGGCGTCGGCCACGACGAGGACGAGCGGGAGGGTCACGGGCTCAGTGCCCGCGGTTGTCGTAGGCCGCCTTGGCGCCGGGGTCGCCGGCCGCCATCCGCTCGACCAGCTGCGGGTCGGCCTGAGGTCCGGTCGCGGTGCCGGTCGCGGTGCCGGTCGCGGTGCCGGGCGCTCCGACCAGGTCCGGTCGCAGGGAGGCGTCGATGAACGGCGCCAGGCCCGCGACGTGGCTCTTCTCGACGCCGTACACCGCGTGCTCGAGGGCGCTGACCCGCGCCTCCAGGTCGCCGCCGCCGGCCGCCGGCTGCTGCTGGCCGCTGCCGGACCCGCCCGGGTCGCCGCCGCCGAAGCCGCCCGGCCAGCCCTCGAAGATCTCCTTGAAGCTCTCCTTCAAACCCTCCTTCAAACCCTCCTTCAAACCCTCCTTCAAACCCTCCTTCAAACCCTCCTTGTACGGCGGCTTCTCGTTCGCGTCCTTGAAGTCCTTGAGCCATTCCTTGTGGTCCTTGAGCGAGTCCTTGAGGTCCTTCGCGACCTCCTTGTGCTCCTTGCGTGCGTCCTTGTGGTCCTTGAGCGCCGACTTGCTGGTCACGGTGACCGTGACCGTCATCGACGGGCTGCTGGCCGGGACCCCGGTCACCGAGACCGACGTGTCGGCACCGGCGTAGGACTTGGTGTTGGGCGTGGTGCTGCCGGTCACCGCGCTGACGCCGGCCGTGCCGGGGAACGGGTCGCCGCCGTCACCGCGGTTGACGTTGAGCTCCAGGTCCCGCTTGCCGTCGGCCTGCACGAGCCCGACCTTGAAGTGGTTCTCGTCGGTGTTGCCCGGCTGGTTCTCGTCCACGTGCCAGAGCAGCAGGCCGCTGCCGGGCAGGGCGCTGTCGTAGCCGATCGGCTGGCGGTTCTCCAGCAGGAAGTACTCCGAGCCGCCGGCGCCGTCCTTCCAGAGCCGGTGCACGGTGTGGCCGCTCTCGACCGCCGAGACGGTGAGCGGGCCGTTGGCCGTGACCGCGTCGACGGCGGCCCAGCCCTGGTTGGCCTTGCACCAGGCGCTCGGGTGCGACGGGGTGTCGCCGCCGCCGTTCCAGCTGCCGCCCGACATCAGGCACCAGTCGCCGATGCCCTCGGAGGAGTAGTCCGTGTCGTACAGGTCCGGGAAGCCGAAGAGCAGGTGGCCGAGCTCGTGCGCGGCGACACCGATCCTGGCGTCCTCGGGGATGGTCAGGTAGCCGTAGATCTGGGTCCCGTCGGCGGCGTACGCGCTCGCGAGGGTGGACTTGTGCGACCAGATGTCGCCCTTGCTACCGGTGGCCTCGGCGCCCGCTCCGGCGTGCACGACGATGAACGCGTCGACGTAGCCGTTGCCGTCGTTGTCGTACGGCGCGAAGTCGACCGCGGGGTTCGCCGCGACGGCCGCGTCGTGGGCCATCTCCGGCGAGCGGAAGGCCGTGCCGTTCAGGCCGATGCCGGAGCCGTTGTTGGCGTAGTAGGCGAGGGTCTTGGGCATCCGGTAGGTGCCGACGACGGTCCCGGCCAAGGTGATCAGGCCGTTGGTGACCTCCTCGTAGTACTCCTTCACGCTGCCGGTCGCGATCACGCCGGTGGAGAAGAAGAGGTCGTTGAAGTGCGCGGCCGTGGCGGTCATCGCGTGGTCCGAGAAGTCGACCAGCACGACGGCGACCCGCACCGTGCCGCGCAGCGGGGCGCGGTCGGCGGCCGCATCCCGGATCGCCGCGAGCGGCGTGCCGGCAGGGAAGACGTCCGGCGGCTTGATCACGCCGTCGTTGTAGCCGAGGCGGCGCGGCTCGCGGGTGAGACCGAGAGAGGCCGCGTCGTCGGCCTTGGCCCGCTTGCGGGCCGAGGCGACCTCCTTGGCCCACCGCTCCCGCAGCTCCGGGCTGGGCGCGATGGCGCAGGTGCCGCGGCGCTGGTCGGCGGTCATCGAGCTGTCGGAGGTGTTCGACGTGGCGGGCATGATCTGGTCCCTTCCGGCCGTCGACGCACGCTGATGTACGTCGCCGTGCTGGGAGGAGCGCGCGGGCGTCCCGCTGATACCGGCGTGGGTCGGACGGGGTCGCGCGGGCGGCGTGTGAGGTGGCGCGGGTGGCGCGGGGTCAGCCGGCGAGGACGACGTGCAGGGTCCGCGGGCCGTGCACGCCCTCGACCCGGCTCAGCTCGATGTCGCTGGTGGCGCTGGGCCCGCTGACGAAGGTGAGCGGCCGGATCGGGTCGAGCCGGGCCAGGGCCTCGGGCACGCCGCCGGCGACCTGCTCGGTCCGGACGACGCAGACGTGCAGGTCGGGGACCAGGCTGATCATCCGCCGCCCGGAGACAGGCGCGCCGTCGAGCACGATCGTCCCGGTCTCGGCGATGGCCACGGCGCACCCGGTGACGACGGCGTCGATGCCGTCCAGCTCGGTGGCCGTCAGCCCCGGGTGGTCGCTCACCCGGCCGTCGTGATCGACCCAGGCCGGCAGGCCGTCGGGCGTGACCACCGACCGCACGTCGTGGGAGAACAGCGCGGCGCGGACGGCGGTACCGATCGACGTGTCGTCGCCGCCGCAGCGCGTGACGGTCGCCCGGTAGTCCTCGACCCGCTGGACGAAGAGCTCCAGCCGGCCCGGGTCCGGCTCGCCCGGCGGTGCTGCCCCCGGCGGCGCTGGTGCAGGTGGCGCCGTCCGGTAGGTCCGGTCGACCGGCGGCGGAGGAGAACCGTTGTCAGAGATGGCCCTTCGGACTCGGGCCAGGACTTCGTCGCGCGCGCTCACCGCCCGGCCCACCACTCGCGGAAGGTCTGCGCCGGCGGGGTCGGGAGGTCGCGCGAGTCGCCCCAGCCGCGGAGGCCGCCGGGCAGGGGGAGTCGGCTCCGCCCGCGCCGCAGCGCGAACCGGCCGAGCCGGGCCAGCCGGCCCGCGCGGGCGAACCGGCCAGGACGGCGCATGACGTACGCCGCGGCGGCCATCGCGACCGCCTCGGCGCCGGGCCGGGCACGGCGGTGGACCCGGGCCTGCTCGACGTGCCGGGTGCGCAGCTCGACCAGGAGCGAGGGGATGTCGATCTTGACCGGGCAGGCGACGTAGCAGGCGCCGCAGAGCGTCGAGGCGAAGGGCAGCGAGTCGTTCGGGTCCTTGCCGCCGGTGATCCCGGTGAGCTGTGGCGCGAGGACGGCGCCGATCGGGCCGGGGTAGACCGCGCCGTACGCGTGGCCGCCGGTGCGCTCGTAGACGGGGCAGACGTTGAGGCAGGCCGAGCAGCGGATGCAGTGCAGCGCCGCCCGGCCGATCTCGTCCGCGAGCGCGGCGGTGCGCCCGTTGTCGAGCAGGACCAGGTGGAACTCCTGCGGCCCGTCGCCGGGGGTGACGCCGGCCCAGGTCGAGGTGTAGGGGTTCATCCGCTCCCCGGTCGAGGAGCGGGGCAGCAGCTGCAGGAACACCTCGAGGTCGCGCCAGGTCGGCACGAGCTTCTCGATGCCCATGACGGTGATCAGCGTCTCGGGCAGCGTCAGGCACATCCGGCCGTTGCCCTCGGACTCCACGACCACGAGCGTGCCCGTGTCGGCCACCGCGAAGTTGGCGCCGGAGATCGCCACCCGGGCCCGCAGGAAGGTCCGCCGCAGATGCGTGCGCGCGGCCTCCGCCAGGGTGGCCGGGTCATCGGTCAGAGCCGGGTCGACACCGCTCATCTCGGCCAGGAAGATGTCGCGGATCTCGCTGCGGTTCTTGTGGATCGCCGGCACCAGGATGTGGCTGGGCCGGTCGTGACCCAGCTGCACGATCAGCTCGGCCAGGTCGGTCTCGTGGGCCGTGATGCCGGACTCCTCGAGCGCCTCGTTGAGGCCGATCTCCTGGGTGGCCATCGACTTGACCTTGACCACCTCGTCGGCGCCCGTGGCCCGGACCAGGTCGGTCACGATCCGGTTGGCCTCGGTCGCGTCGCGGGCCCAGTGCACCTGCCCACCGCGGGCCACGACGTTCGCCTCGAGCTGCGCCAGCAGCTCGGGCAGGCGGGCCATCACGTCAGCCTTGATCGCCGACCCGGCGTCCCGCAGCTGCTCCCAGTCCTCGACCTCGCCGACGACGGCGAGCCGCTTGGCCCGGATCGTGCCGGTCGCGTGGGCGAGGTTGTGCCGCAGCTGCGGGTCGGCCAGTGCGGCCCGGGCCGCGTCCGGGAACCGTTGCGCGCCTTCGAGACTGCCCACGTCGCGCCGGGCGGTCGGGATGCCGAGGAAGGTGCTCACGCGGCTCCTTGGCTGGCCAGGATCTGGGCCAGGTGCACCGCCCGCGCGCCCGCGCTGAGCCGGGAGAGGCCACCACCGATGTGCATCAGGCACGATGAGTCGCCGGCGGTCACCACCTCGGCGTCCGTGTCCAGCACGGCCCGCATCTTGTCGGCGAGCATCGCGGTCGAGGTGTCGGCGTTCTTCACCGCGAACGTCCCGCCGAAGCCGCAGCACGACTCGGCCTCAGGGAGCTCGACGAGGTCGATCTCCCGGACGTTGCGCAGGAGCCGCAGAGGCTTGTCGACCGACCCGAGCAGCCGCAGTGAGTGGCACGTCGGGTGGTAGGTCACGCGGTGCGGGTACGTCGCGCCCACGTCGTCCACGCCCAGGACGTCGACCAGCAGCTCCGAGAGCTCGAACGTCCGGGCCGCAACGGCTTCCGCTCTCGCGGCCAGCCGGTCGTCCCCGGCCCGGCGGGCGACATCGGCGTGCTGGTGCCGGACCGAGCCGACGCACGAGCCGGACGGGGCCACGATCGCCTCCGGCGCCGTGCGCCAGCGCCTGCTCGAAGACCTCGACGTGGTGGCGGACCAGGCCGGCGGCGTCACGGGCGTACCCCGTGTTGGTGTGCATCTGACCGCAGCACGTCTGGCCGGCCGGGAAGACGACCTCGTGGCCGAGCCGCTCGAGCACCGTCACGGTGGCCTGTCCGACCTCGGGGTAGAGCACGTCGCCCAGGCAGGTGACGAACAGGGCGATCCTCATCCCGAGGTTCCTCCGGTCGATGCACGGACGACGAGCTCGGGCTCGAAGATTACCTGCCGGTGCCGGTGGGTCGCCTCGGCCGCAACCTCCTCGATCAGCAGCTCGGCCGCCGCCCGCCCGAGCTGCGCGCTCGGCTGGCGGACGGATGTCAGCGGCACCGCAGCGGCTGCGGCGAAGTCGATGTCGTCGTAGCCCACGATGGCCAGGTCGCCCGGGACGTCGAGATGCCGGCGGGTCATCTCCTGCAGCAGTCCCAGTGCGAGCAGGTCGTTGGCGCAGAACACCGCGGTGGGACGCCTGCGGGCCGGCATCGCGGCGATCTGGTCGCCCGGCGTGCCGGCCGTGCAGGACGGTCAGGCCCGGGCTCTCGATGACGGTGAGCCGCTCGGGGTCCAGGCCGGCGCGCCGCCATGGCGGCGCGGGCGCCCGGCGAGCCGGTCCGAGACCTGGCTGATCGTCTGCGCGCCGCCGACGAAGGCGACCCGGCGATGGCCTTGGTCGAGCAGGTGGGCCATCGCCATCTCGCCACCGGACACGTCGTCGACGGACACCGAGCACTGCCGGCGCGAGGAGACGCGGTCGAGCAGGACGATGGGCGTGCCGGCTCGCCGGATCTGCTCGATCCGCTTGTTGCGGGCCGTGACCGGGCGTGATCAGGATGCCGAACGCGCGCTGCTCCTGCAGCATCCCGAGGTAGTGGTCCTCCCGGGCCAGGACCTCGCCGCTGTTGCACAGCACGACGCCGAGACCGGCCGCCTCCGCGGCCGCCTCGACGCCGGCGGCCATGTCGGTGAAGAACGGGTTGCCCACGTCGAGGACGACCAGACCGATGGTGCGGCTGCGCCCCGCCCGTAGCTGGCGGGCGGCCTCGTTACGGACGAAGCCGAGCTCCTCGATCGCCTGCTGCACCTTGGCCCGGGTCGTCTCGCTGACCCGCTCGGGACGGTTGAGGACGTTGGAGACGGTGCCGAGGGAGACCCCAGCGCGCAGGGCCACTGCCTTGACCCCGGCCGACTCAGCCATGACGAAGAGCCTGGGGTAGGCGCACAATCCTAAATCGTATCAACGCGGGCGTCCTCTCGTCCCGGATCAGCCGGCGTGCGCCGCACAGGTCCGTGAGCGCTGAACGATAACGGATGTACAACCGCCGGGAACGTTCCGGACACGATCTCTTGACACCCCGGTTTACGGCGGACTACCTTCCGGCACTGAAAGGTTTCACAAGATCGGGCGATTGACAGCGCCGAACCCCGACGCAACGACGCGAGGAGGACCGGGTGACGCACGACCCCTCGGCCACGCTCCCGTTGCTCGAGCTCGACCGGGCCACCAAGAGCTTCGGTGCGGTCAAGGCGCTCGTCGACGGGACCGTGACGCTCTACCCCGGCGAGGCCCACGCCCTGCTGGGCGAGAACGGCGCCGGCAAGTCCACCCTGGTCAAGATCCTGGCCGGCGTGCACCAGGCGGACGGCGGCGTCCTGCGTCTCGCCGGCGAGCCCACGACGTTCTCCGGCCCGGCCGCGTCACGCGACGCCGGCGTCTCGATCATCTACCAGGAGCCCACGCTGTTCCCCGACCTGAGCGTCGCGGAGAACATCTTCATGGGGCGCCAGCCGCTGGGGGGCGGGCGGCGGATCGACTGGGCGGCGATGCGCGCCGAGGCGAACGAGATCTTCGGCCGGCTGGGCGTCGCGCTGGACCCGGCCCGCCCGGCCCGTGGGTTGTCGGTCGCGGACCAGCAGATCGTGGAGATCGCAAAGGCGTTGTCCTTCAACGCGAACATCATCGTGATGGACGAGCCGACCGCCGCCTTGACGTCGGTCGAGGTGGACCGGCTCTTCGACGTCATCCGGACGCTGCGCTCGCACGGTGCGGCCGTGCTGTTCATCTCCCACCGCCTCGAAGAGGTCTTCTCGATCTGCCAGCGCGTCACCATCATGCGCGACGGGGCGTTCATCCGGACCGCGCCGATCGAGGACGAGACGATCGACACGATCATCCGCTCGATGGTGGGCCGTGACCTCGACCAGCTCTTCCCCAAGACCGAGACGGCCGTGGGCGACGTCATCCTCGAGGTCGAGAACCTCTCCCGCGCAGGGGTCTTCGCCGATGTGACCTTCTCCGTGCGGCGCGGCGAGATCGTCGCCCTCGCCGGCCTCGTGGGCGCCGGTCGCAGCGAGGTGGCCCGGGCGATCTTCGGGATCGACCGCAGGGACGGCGGCGTCGTCCGGATGGAGGGCCGCGAGCTGCCGAACGGCAAGCCACAGGCCGCGATGGCGGCCGGCATCGGTCTCGTGCCCGAGGACCGTCGCCAGCAGGGACTGGTCATGGACCTCGGCATCGACCACAACCTGGCCCTGGCCTCGCTCGTCCGGCTGCGCCGGTTCGGGCTGATCCGCCGCTCCAGCGAGCGACGCCTCGCCCTGACCTGGGCCGGCCGGCTCCAGCTCAAGTTCGGCCGGATGTCCAACCCGGTCAACACGCTCTCGGGCGGCAACCAGCAGAAGGTCGTGCTGGGCAAGTGGCTGGCCCGCGACCCGAAGCTGCTGATCATCGACGAGCCCACCCGCGGCATCGACGTCGGCACGAAGGCCGAGGTGCACCGCCTGCTGGACGAGCTGGTCTCCCAGGGCGTCGGCGTCCTGATGATCTCCTCCGAGCTGCCCGAGGTGCTCGGCATGGCCGACCGCGTCCTGGTCGTCCGTGAGGGCCGGCTCACGGCTGAGATCCCGCGGGCCGACGCCGACGAGGACTCGATCATGCGCGCGGCGACGGGCGCCGCCCTGGGGGACGTCGCGTGAGCGCCACGCTGCAGGCACCGTCCGAGGCCACCGTCCGCCGGGCGCAGAACCTGATCCGGATCCGCGAGCTCGGGATCGGGATCGCGATCGTCGTCGTCTTCGCGGTCACGACGCTGAAGAACCACTCCTTCGCCGGCCATGACAGCGTCGAGCAGCTGCTGACGGGCACGTCCCTCATCGCCCTGCTGGCCGTGGGCGAGACGCTGGTGATCGTCACTCGCAACGTCGACCTGTCGGTCGGCTCGGTGGTCGGCATCTCGGCGTACATCGTCGGCGACCTCTTCCTGCATCACCCGCACATGCCGGTGTTCCTCGGCTTCGTCGTCGGGACCCTGATCGGGCTGGCGGCGGGAGCCGTGAACGGCATCGTCACCACCGTCCTGAAGGTGCCGAGCCTGGTGGTGACCCTGGCCGCGCTCTACATCATCCGCGGCCTGGACGCGGTCATCGTCAACGGCAAGCAGATCGCGCCGACCGCCATCCCGAAGTCATTCAACGCCGTCGGCTACAAGACGGTTCTCGGCGTGCCGTGGCTGTTCCTGATCGTCGTGGTCGTGGTGGCGTTCGCCGGCTACGCGATGCGGTCGTTCCGCTCCAGCCGCGACCTCTACGCCATCGGCTCCAACCCCGAGGCGGCCGAGCTCGCAGGCGTGCCGACCGGACGCCGGGTGTTCACGGCGTTCCTGATCAGTGGCGGCCTGGCCGGCCTCGCCGGTGCGCTCTTCCTCGCCGAGTTCGCCACGGTCGACGCGACGGGCGGCAGCGGCTACGAGCTCCTGGTCGTGGCAGCGGTCGTCGTGGGTGGGGTCGCGATCTTCGGCGGCAGCGGCACGGTGCTCGGTGCCGCGCTGGGCGCGTTCCTGCTCAACACCATCAACCAGGCGCTCGTGGCGGCGAAGATCTCCGCCTTCTGGGACCAGGCCATCGCCGGCGCCCTGCTGCTCGCAGCCATCGCGTTCGACCGCTTCGTCGGGCAGCGGGTCGCGAAGCGGCTGCAGGCCGCCGAGGGGGCGACCCGCGATGTCTGACACCGCGACCGAGCCCGGCACGAGCGCTGCCGCCGCTGCCGCGCCGAAGGAGTCGCCCGCCGCGTTGCTGAGGGGGGGCCTGGTCCGGTGGGAGAGCGCGCTCGTCGTCTTCCTCGCCGCGACGATCGTCTTCGGCGCCTCCGAGTCGTCGAACTTCATGTACAAGTCCAACATCTTCTACATCGGCCTGAACATGGGCGAGATCGCCATCATGGCCCTGCCCCTCATGCTGATCGTGATCACCGGCGAGATCGACCTGTCGGTCGCATCGATGCTCGGCCTGTCCAGCACGCTGCTGGGCTACCTCTTCCACCGCGGCTTCCCGATCTGGCAGTGCGTCGTCATCTGCCTGGTGGTCGGTGCCGCCGGGGGCGCGCTGAACGGCGTCCTGGTCACGAGGCTCGGCCTGCCATCGATCGCCGTCACCATCGGCACCTTGACGCTCTACCGCGGCATCGCCGAGATCGTGCTCGGCACGAACTCGGTGACCGGCTTCCCGACGTCGTACACGAACATCGGCGTGAAGCCCATCGGCACCACCGAGCTGTCCTGGTCGATCGGCATCTTCATCGTCCTGGCGGTGGTCTGCGGCGTCGTCCTGCACCTGACGCCGGTCGGCCGCTCGATCTACGCGATCGGCCTTCAGTCCGAGGCGGCGCACTTCTCCGGCATCCGGGTCCAGTGGATCAAGATGTGGCTCTTCGTGATCAGCGGCCTGGTGTGCTCGTTCGCCGGCATCCTGTGGACCTTCCGCTTCGCTTCCTCGCGCTACGACGCGGGCACGGGTCTGGAGCTGACCGTCGTCGCGATCGTCCTGCTCGGCGGCGTGTCGATCTTCGGTGGCCGCGGCACCGTCCTCGGCGTCGCCCTGGCCGTCGTCATCTTCGGCTGCATCCAAGAGGCGCTCACCCTGATGAACGTCTCCGCCCAGGTCCAGAACATCGTGACCGGCGCGCTGCTCCTGCTCAGTGTCGTGATCCCCAACAGTGCCGAGCTGCTCCGCCGGGCCCGATCGCGGCTCCGGTCCCGATGACCTGCCCTGCACCACCCAGACAAGGAGAAGGGAACGCCACACCATGGTGAAGCTCAGGAGAGGGCGCCGAACGGCGCCGCTAGCAGTCGCGCTGACAGTGCTGGTCGCTGGGCTTGCCGCCTGCAGCAGCAGTGGGGGCAGCGCCGGCGGTTCGAGCAGCGGCGGCGCCAAGAAGGCGCTGACCGTGTACTTCATCCCGAAGGACACGCAGAACCCCTACGAGGTGATCGCGGACAACGGCGGCAAGAAGGCGCTGCAGGAGCTCGGCGGCAAGGTCGTCGTCAGCAGTGGCACCGAAGACACTGCGGCAGCGCAGATCCCGTCGATCCAGGCCGCCATCCAGGCGCACGCCGACGCGATCGTCGTCGCCGGCAACGACCCGTCGGCCCTGTGCCCCTCGCTGGCCCAGGCCCAGGCCGCCGGCATCGCCGTCGTCTCCTTCGACTCCGACGTCACCTGCCCGAACCACCTGTTCATCAACCAGGCCAACACCGAGCAGATCGGGACCTCGGAGGTGGACCTGCTGGCCAAGGAGATCAACAGCACCGGACAGATCGCCATCCTCTCGGCCGCGGCCACCGCGACGAACCAGAACGCCTGGATCGGCTACATGAAGAAGCAGCTGGCCAAGTACCCGAACATGAAGCTGGTCAGCACGGTCTACGGCAACGACGACCCGGCCAAGTCGCTCACGGTGCTGCAGGGACTGCTCTCGGCCTACCCGAACCTCAAGGGCATCATCTCGCCCACGACGGTCGGCATCTCCACGGCCGGGCAGTACCTGTCGACGCACAAGGACGTCGCGAAGCGGGTCACCCTGACCGGCCTCGGCCTGCCGTCCCAGATGAAGCCGTACGTCAAGGACGGCACCGTCAAGGCCTTCGAGCTGTGGGACCCGAGCAAGCTCGGCTACCTCGCCGGACAGGCGGCGGCTGCGCTGGCGCAGAAGAAGTTCAAGCTCGAGGCCGGCGCGACCTTCACCGCAGGGTCGCTCGGCAGCTACACGGTCCTGCCGGCCGCAGCGGGCACCGGCCCGTCGGTCGTCCTCGGGCCGCCGACGGTGTTCGACAGCTCCAACATCGACCAGTTCAACTTCTGATCTGGATCTGATCCTGGCGCGGCCGGCGGCTCAGCCGTTGCCGCCGGCCGCGCCCCAGGGGAAGCGAATGTGCTTGCGATGAACCGTTATTGCTTCATGCTCCAGGTCCGGCCCGAGCTGCTCTCGGAGTACGTCGAGCGGCACGCGCGCGGTGTGGCCGGAGATGCTGCGGGCCCTGCGGGACGCCGGCTGGACGAACTACTCGATCTTCGCCCGCGAAGACGGCCTGCTCGTCGGGTACGTCGAGGCCGAGGACCTCGAGCGGGCCCAGGCCGCGATGGCGGCGACCGAGGTCAACGCCCGATGGCAGGCGGACATGGCCCGGTTCTTCGTCGGCCTGGACGGACGGCCGCCCGGACGAGGGCTTCCTGCTGCTCGACCCGATCTTCAACCTCGAGGACCAGCTCGCGGCCGAACCGGAAGGAGCAACGTCATGACGGCAGCCGACGGCCACACTCGCGCGGGTCGCCCGGACGCCGGCCCAAGGTCGGCCTCGTCGCCGGTGGACTGGGCGCCTACTGGCCGCAGTTCCCCGACCTGCTGCCGCAGCTGCAGACGTTCCGCCGCAAGGGTCTCGGAGCGGATGCGCGCCCTCGACTGCGACGTCGTCGACGTGGGCTTCGTGTCCGACGCGCCGGACGGTGACCGCGCCGCCGAGGAGCTGCGGGCCGCTGGGTGCGACCTCATCGTCGGCTTCCTGACGACGTACCTCACGGCGTCGATGCTGCTGCCGATCGCGCAGCGCAGCGGCGCGCCGGTGCTGATCATCAACCTGCAGCCCACCGAGGTGATGGACCACGCGACCTTCGACACCGGGCAGTGGCTGGCCTACTGCGGCGCGTGCCCGCTGCCGGAGATGGCCAACACCTTCCTGCGCGCGGGCATCGACTTCCGCTCCGTCTCCGGCTACGTCGAGGACGAGCGCGCCTGGGTCAAGATCGGCCGCTGGATCAAGGCCGCCGGTGTCCGGGCGACCTTGCGACACGGGCGGCACGGCCTGATGGGCCACCTCTACCCCGGCATGCTCGACGTCTCGACCGACCTGACGCTGGTGCCGGTGAACTTCGGCGGCCACATGGAGGTGCTGGAGTTCGACGACCTGCGGGTCCGGGTCAACGCCGTCACCGACGCCGAGGTCGACGAGCGGATGGCCCTGGCTCGTGAGGTCTTCGAGCTCGACCCCAGCGTCCAGGAGGACGACTTCCGTTGGGCGGCAAAGGTCTCCGTGGGGCTGGATCGCCTGGTCGACGACTTCGCGCTGGACAGCCTGGCCTACTACCACCGCGGGCTCGAGGGCGAGCTGCACGAGCGGCTCGGCGCCGGGATGATCCTGGGCGCCTCCCTGCTCACCGCGCGCGGGATACCCAGCGTCGGGGAGTACGAGCTGCGGACGTCCCTGGCCATGCTGATCGTGGACCGCCTCGGCGGGGGTGGTTCGTTCACCGAGTTCCAGGCGCTGAACTTCCGTGACGGCGTGGTCGAGATGGGCCACGACGGCCCGGCCCACCTGGCGATCAGCGACGGCCGCCCCCTGCTGCGCGGACTCGGGACCTACCACGGCAAGCGCGGCTTCGGCGTCTCGGTCGAGTTCGACGTGAAGCACGGCCCGGTGACCACGTTCGGCATCGCCCAGCAGCGGGACGGCCGGTTCCGGTTCGTCGCCGCCGAGGGCACGGTCGTCGACGGCCCGCTGCTGGCCGATCGGCAACACCACCTCGCGGGTGGACTTCGGCTGCGACCCGGGCGAGTGGACCGACGCCTGGTGCGCGACGGGCGTCTCCCACCACTGGGCGCTCGGCACCGGCCACCTGGTCGCACAGCTGCGGGCCGTGGCTGACCTGATGGACATCGAGCTCGTGGAGGTTCGGCCATGACCGACGGATCCGCCGCACGCCGGCAGTGCCCTGGAGACGTTGCGGCGCCAGGAGATCGAGCTGCCCTCGTGGGCGTTCGGCAACTCCGGCACCCGGTTCAAGGTGTTCGCCCAGGCGGGCGTGGCGCGCAGCCCGTACGAGAAGCTCGAGGACGCCGCCCAGGTGCACGCGTTCACCGGTGTCGCCCCACGGGTCGCCCTGCACATCCCCTGGGACCGGGTCGACGACTACCGCGACCTGGGCCGGGCGGCGGCCGATCTCGGCATCGAGCTCGGCACCATCAACGCCAACGTCTTCCAGGACGACGACTACATGCTGGGCAGCGTCACGCACCCGGATCCCGGGTCCGGCGCAAGGCCCTCGACCACCTGCTCGCCTGCGTCGACGTCATGGACCAGACCGGGTCCCGCGACCTCAAGCTGTGGTTCTCCGACGGCACGAACTACCCCGGGCAGGACAGCATCCGGGCCCGGCAGGACCGCCTCGCCGAGGCGCTGGCCGCGACGTACGAACGGCTCGGCGACGGAGCAGCGGCTGATCCTGGAGTACAAGCTCTTCGAGCCGGCGTTCTACACGATGGACGTCCCGGACTGGGGCACGTCGTACGCGCACTGCCTCGAGCTCGGGCCGAAGGCGAAGGTCTGCGTCGACACCGGGCATCACGCTCCGGGCACCAACATCGAGTTCATCGTCGCCTTCCTGCTGCGGGCCGGGAAGCTGGGCGCCTTCGACTTCAACTCCCGGTTCTACGCCGACGACGACCTGATGGTCGGGGCGGCCGACCCGTTCCAGCTGTTCCGGATCCTGTGCGAGGTCCGGTACGGCGGGGGCCTGGCCGCCGGCACCGACATCGCCTTCATGCTCGACCAGTGCCACAACATCGAGCCCAAGATCCCGGGCCAGATCCGCTCGGTCATGAACGTCCAGGAGGCCACCGCCAAGGCCCTGCTGGTCGACGTCGACGCCCTGACCGCGGCGCAGGAGCCGGTGACGTGCTGGGCGCCAACGCGGTCCTGATGGACGCCTACAACACCGACGTCCGTCCGCTGCTGGCCGAGCTGCGCGAAGGCCAGGGGCTCGACCCGGACCCGATGGCGGCGTACGCGCGGTCAGGCTACGCGGAGCGCATCGTGGCCGAGCGGGTCGGCGGCGAGCAGGCCGGATGGGGTGCGTAGATGACGAGTCGATGCGCGGGGGATCCCGGCGCCGGTCGGCGGACCTGATCGACCGGTCCCACCGGCTGGGGTCGGACAAGCGCAACACCAACTACGCCGGCGGCAACACCTCGGCCAAGGGCCTGGTCGACGGATCCGGTCACCGGCCAGCCGACCGAGGTCGTGTGGGTCAAGGGCTCCGGGGGCGACCTGGGGACGCTGCAGGAGAGCGGGCTGGCCGTCCTGCGCCGTGACCGGCTGCAGGCGCTGGTCGACGTCTACCCGGGAGTCGACCGCGAGGACGAGATGGTCGCGGCGTTCGACTACTGCCTGTTCGGCACGGGTGGGGCGGCACCGTCGATCGACACCGCCATGCACGGGCTCGTCGACTCACCGCACGTCGACCACCTGCACCCCGACTCGGGCATCGCGCTCGCGACGGCCGCCGACGGTGAGAGCGCTGACCCGCGGAGTGCTTCGGCGATCGCGTGGTGTGGGTGCCGTGGCGGCGACCGGGCTTCCAGCTCGGGCTGGACATCGCCGCGATCAAGGCGGCCAACCCGCAGGCGATCGGCTGCATCCTCGGCGGTCACGGCATCACGGCGTGGGGCGACACCAGCGAGGAGTGCGAGGCGCGCTCGCTCGAGATCATCCGGGCCGCAGAGCGGTTCATCGACGAGCACGGCCGGCCGGACCCGTTCGGCGCCGTGGTCGCCGGCTTCGAGCCGCTGCCGGAGGCGGAGCGGCACGCCCGCGCCGCCGCGATCGCGCCGCTCATCCGCGGCCTCGCCTCGACCGACGCGCCCGCAGGTCGGTCACTACACCGACGACCTGCCGGTGCTGGACTTCCTGGCCCGCGAGCGGCTGCAGCCGCTCGCGGCGCTGGGGACGTCGTGCCCGGACCACTTCCTGCGCACCAAGGTCCGGCCGATGGTGCTGGACCTCCCGCCGTCAGCGCCGCTGGACGAGGTCGAGGCCCGGCTGCGGGAGCTGCACGCGGCGTACCGCGAGGACTATCGCGCCTACTACGACCGCCACGCCACCGCCGAGTCGCCGGCGATGCGCGGGGCCGACCCGGCGATCGTCCTGGTGCCGGGGGTCGGGATGTTCAGCTACGGCAAGGACAAGCAGACGGCCCGCGTGGCCGGCGAGTTCTACCTCAACGCCATCAACGTGATGCGTGGCGCCGAGGCGATCTCGACCTACGCGCCGATCGACGAGGCGGAGAAGTTCCGGATCGAGTACTGGGCTCTGGAGGAGGCCAAGCTGCCAGCGGATGCCGAAGCCCAAGGCGCTGGCGACGCGGATCGCGCTGGTGACCGGGGCCGGTTCGGGGATCGGCAGGGCGATCGCCGAGCGGCTCGCCGCCGAGGGCGCCTGCGTCGTCGTCTCGGACCTCGACGGTGCTGCGGCCGCCGTCGTCGCGGAGGGGATCGGCGGACCGGACCGGGCCGTCGCGGTCGCCGCCGACGTGAGCGACGAGGAGGCGGTCGCGGCCTCGGTGCGCGCTGCGGTGCTGGCCTTCGGCGGGTCGGACCTGGTGGTCAACAACGCCGGGCTGTCGATCTCGAAACCGTTGCTGGACACCACCGTCTCGCGACTGGGATCTGCAGCACGACGTGATGGCCAAGGGATCGTTCCTGGTCTCGCGCGAGTCGACCCGGGTCATGGTGGCGCAGGGCCTGGGCGGCGACATCGTCTACATCGCGAGCAAGAACGGCGTCTTCGCCGGGCCCAACAACGTGGCGTACGGCGCGACGAAGGCCGACCAGGCGCACCAGGTGCGGCTGCTCGCGGCCGAGCTGGGGGCACACGGGATCCGGGTCAACGGCATCAACCCCGACGGCGTCGTTCGCGGCTCGGGCATCTTCGCCGGCGGCTGGGGAGCGCAGCGGGCCGAGGTCTACGGCGTCCCCGAGGCCGAGCTCGGCGCCTACTACGCGAAGCGCACGCTGCTGGGGCGTGAGGTACTGCCCGAGCACATCGCGGCTGCGGTGTTCGCCCTCACCGGCGGCGACCTGTCGCAGACGACCGGGCTGCACATCCCGGTCGACTCCGGCGTCGCCGCTGCCTTCCTGCGCTGACGTGCGCGTCGCGGCGGTCGACCTCGGCGCGTCCAGCGGTCGCGTCGTGGTGGCCGACGTGGCGCCGGATCGGCTGGTGCTGCAGGAGGTTCACCGCTTCGCCAACGTCCCGATCGAGGACGCGCGCCGGCTGCGCTGGGACATCCACGCGCTCTACGCCGGCGTGCTGGAGGGACTGCGGCAGGCGGTGCGGGCAGCGCCCGACCTGGCCGGCGTCGGCATCGACTCGTGGGCGGTCGACTACGGACTCCTCGACGCCGGCGGCGAGCTGCTCGGCGACGCCGTCCACTACCGCGACCGCCGCACCGACGGCGTGGTCGACCGGGTCCATGCCGTCGTCCCTGCGGGGGAGCTCTACGCCGTGACCGGGCTGCAGCAGCAGCCGTTCAACTCGCTGGTGCAGCTCGTCGCCGCGGGGGAGGCCGAGCTGGCCCCGGCCCGCTCGCTGCTGCTGGTGCCCGACCTGATGACGTACTGGCTCACCGGCGCCATCGGTGCCGAGCGGACGAACGCGTCGACGACCCAGCTCTACGACGTGTCGACCGGCGGGTGGGCGGTCGAGCTGATGGGGCGGCTCGGCCTGCCGGCCCGGATCCTGCCCGAGCTGCGGGACGCCGGCACCGTGGTCGGCCCGCTGCTGCCCGCCGTACGCCGCGAGCTCGGGGCCGGCGAGTCGGTGCAAGTGGTGCGGGTCGGCTCCCACGACACCGCGTCGGCGGTGGTCGGCGTGCCTGCGGCCGACCGGAGCTTCGCGTACGTCTCCAGCGGCACCTGGTCGCTGGTCGGCGTCGAGGTCGAGCAGCCGGTGCTGACCGAGCAGGCCCGGCGGGCGAACTTCACCAACGAGGGTGGTGTCGACGGCACGATCCGGTTGCTGCGCAACGTGATGGGCCTGTGGCTGCTGCAGGAGTCGATCCGCACCTGGACGGCCGCGGGCCTCGTGGTCGACCTGCCGGCGCTGCTGGCCGAGGCCGCCGCTCTGCCCGCCCTGGAGCGGGTCGTCGACCCGGACGACCCGTCCCTGCTGCCACCGGGGGATCAGCCGGCTCGGATCGCCGCTCTCTGCGAGCGGAGCGGGCAGCCGGCGCCGCTGACGCCGGCGGAGGTCGTCCGCACCATCGTGGACAGCCTGGCGCTGGCCTACCGCCGCGCCGTGCGCACCGCGCGTCGCCCTGTCCGGTGTGGAGGTCACCGTGATCCACGTCGTCGGCGGTGGTGCGAACAACGCCCTGCTGTGCCAGCTGACCGCGGATGCGTGTGACCTGCCGGTCGTCGCCGGTCCGGTGGAGGCGGCGGCGATCGGGAACGCGTTGGTGCAGGCGCGGGCCCTCGGCGCCGTGGCGGGGGATCTGACGGCTCTGCGCCGGATCGTTCGGGCGACGCAGGCGGCGAGGAGGTACGAACCGGTGGGCGGCGTCGCTGGTTCGGCGGCTTGGGATGCGGCTGAGGCTCTGGTCTTTGGTCGTCAGGGCTGAGAACGAGAGCGCACGGACAAGAGCGCAGGGACAAGAGCGCACGGACAAGAGCGCCTTGATGACGCGCGGGTCGGGCGAGGGCTGAGTTCTTGTCGCGGCTCGGGTCCCGTGGTGGTTGCGGTCGCCGATGCGAAACGTCCTGGCAGGCAATGAGATTCGCCTGTGGACAGACGTTGTCGTTGTCGGTCGTAGAGGGTAGAATCAGACACATGATCGAAAAGCGGGCAGCCGAGCGGACGGGTGACGACCGGGTCGACGGTCTCCTCGACCGGCTGGAGTCTGCCGTCTCCGAGCTGGTCGAGCTCGATCTAGACGCACTGGTTCGGCTGTCCGAGCCATCCTCCGGACTCCACGCGGTGGCCCGGGTGGTCGAGCGGGTGCGACGTCGGCTCGGCGCGTTCGACGCCGGCTATGTCGGGGCACTCGAGAGTGGCTCCGAGCCGGCGCGCTACGCATCACCGAGTACGGCCGCGTTCCTGCGCGACCAGCTGCGCCTGACCACGTCCGAGGCCAAGCGCCGGGTCCGGGTCGCACGCGCCTGTCTCCCGGTGCAGTCCTTCAGTGGCGAGCCCCTCGAGTCGCCCTGCCCGGCCCTGGCTCGGGCGATCGCGGCCGGGACGCTGTCGGTCGACCACGCCGACGTCGTGGTCAAGACTCTCGAAGCCCTCCCCGAGATCACCCGCAAGGAGCACGGCGCCGAGGTCGAGGCGACGCTCGTGGCCGAGGCGGCGACCCTAGACCCACAGCTGCTGACCCGTCTCGCCCGGCACACCATCGATCTGCTCGACCCCGACGGGACCCTGCGGGACGCGGACTGGCAGTCCGCCGTCCGCTCGCTGACCCTGGTGAGCAACCGCGACGGTACGGGCTCGCTGCGGGCGCAGCTCACTGCCGAGGCCCTCGAGAAGGCTCAGACCGTGCTGGGTGCGTACGCCAAGCCTGTCCCGTCCGGCCCGGACGGCACCGACCCGCGGGACCCGGCCAAGCGGATGCACGACGCCTTCCTCGACGTCCTCGGTCACGCCCTGAACGCCGGCGACCTGCCGGCCAGTGGAGGCACTCCCACCAGCGTCGTCGTCCACGTGCGCGAGGACCAGCTCGAGGCCAGGGCCGGTCTCGCCGTCACCGACAACGGCAACCTCATCCCGGTGAGCACCGCCCTGCAGCTGGCCGGCAACAGCCTTGCGTTCACGCTCGTCACGACCAGCAGGGGCGTTCCGCTCTGGCTCGGACGCACTACTCGCATCGCGACCCCCGGCCAGTCCGTTGCGCTGGCGGCCCGCGACGGCGGCTGCGCGTTCCCCGGCTGCGATCGGCCGCCGTCGATGTGCGAGCGACACCACGTCAAGGAGTGGGTCGCCGACGCAGGCCCCACCGACATCGACGACCTGGTCCTGCTCTGCGGCTTCCACCACCGGGAGTTCAAGCGGCGAGGTTGGGTGGTCGTCTTCGTCGACGGCCTGCCGTGGTGGATCCCGCCGCAGTGGCTGGATCCCGAGCGGACACCGATCCGCAACACCATGCACCGGCCCACACCGGACCCGGCGCCCGACCGACCGCGCGATCACCGGCCGGACCCACCCCGTGACCCGTGAGCCCGTGCACCCGTGAACCCCGATTGCTCCCGTCCTCCGGGGGCAGCGCTCCCGGCTGCCGGCTCAGCGTCGCCGGCGCTCGGTGGTGGTCGGGCCGACGTTGTCGGCGAGCCACTTGACCAACGGCCGCAGCGACTCCCAGTCCTCCGCGACCCGCTCGAGCGCGTCTGGCCGGTGCAGCCAAGCCGGCGCGCTCGGCTCGCGCCACCCGGTGATGTTCTGGTGACGCATCAGCTCGAGCCGCGGATGATCGGCCGGCACCCCGCGGGGCCGCGTCTTCATCATCCGGCCCCAGACCTCGAACCCCGCTGCTGGCAACGCATCGACGATCCGCGCCAGCTCCGGGCCGGTGGTCTCGTCATCGACCGCCGCTCGCAGGCGCTGCGTCTGGTCGCCGGCATGCGAGTGGTAGCCGCCGCTGACCATCAGTCCGCCGGCGTTGAGCTGCACGTACCAGCCGATGCCGTCCGCAACCTGGACGAACGCGCCCTGATGGTCCTTGTACGGCGACGCGCCCTTGGCGAACCGGACGTCCCGGTAGGGCCGGAAGACCTTCGGCTCCCCGAACCGCGGAGCCAGTGCCTCGACCAGCTCGGTCATGGGCCCGCGCACCGACGCGTCGTAGCGCGCCCTGTTGGCCTGCCAGAAGGCCTTGGTGGGATCCTTGGCCAGGTCGCGGTAGAACGCCATGCCGTCCGGCGGGATCCCGCTGAAGCCAGCCATGGCCGCAGCCTAGAGCGGCGAGCGACAGCGGGACCGAGAGCGCGGGCTCAGGTTCGGGCCGGCAGCAAGGCCTCCGGGCCGAGGAAGGGCTCGAGCAGTCCGGGCAGAAGCTCGTCGGCCAGCGAGATCGCCTGTGCCGCACCGGCATCGGTGACGACGTATCTCTGCCGCCCGGCCGCCGTCGTCGCCACCAGCGTGGTGACCCCGAGGCGCCGCTGGAACCACGACTGCCGCAACGTCACGCCGATGACACCGTCGACCGCGAGCGCGCACCTCCTGCGCACCAGCGAGCCGCTGCGGGTCACGAGCCAGCGTCCGGCACCGGACCCGAGCACCTGGTGGCCGAGCGAGGCCGCGCGGTCGGCCGCCAGCAGCCAGCCGACCGGCAGCAGGGCGAGCCCGACGACGACGCCGTACGCCGGTAGTGCCCCGGCCCACCAGCCGAGCGCCGCCACGGCGGTGAGGACCAGCACCCCGGCGCTGGCCCGGCTGAAGCGGCGCCGGCGCGCGGCCGCGGGATGCGTCCGCAGGTCACAGGTGAGTGGCCCCATGTCGCGCACCACGGAGGCCGCGACCCGCAGGACCTCGAGCCGGGGAGCCGGCGGCAACAGCACGGTCCCACCTCGCTCGGCCCCGCGCCCGACCCGCAGCCCGGTCGCGATGGCGAGGCACCGCGCGCCACCGACCGCGCGCAGCAGCAGCGGCTCGCTGATCTCGACGCCGCGCAGTCGCCGCTCCTCGATGCTGGTCGCGCGAGTGGTGAGCAACCCTCGCTCGATGTGCAGGCTGCCACCGCGATGCCGGGTGAGCCGGAAGCTCCAGAACGACAGCACGTAGCCGGCCGACGGACAACAGGGCGACCCCGGCCAGGACCGGTACGAGGATCTCGAGCCCGGCCAGCCACCACGGCACCCGCTCCAGGTGCCCGGTCGCGGCGTGGACCGCGCCGATCTGGTCCGGGTGCAGGTGCGCCTCGCCGCTGATCCGCCACCCGAGGCCGACGATGAACAGCGCCGTGAACGCGCCGGACAGGGTGAACGGGCCGTACGCCGCCCAGCGCGGCCGCAGCCGGACCAGCTCGGTCTCCTCCGGCCCCGTGGCGCCAGCGGCGGCCGCCGACCCAGCCGCCGACTCCGGTGACGGGCCCACCACCGGCGGCCGGTGCAGCAGCTCTCCTCGCAGCGCCAGGGCGCGAACGCTGCCGACACCGTCGATGGCGAACGGCTCCTTGCGCCGGTCAGTGGTTCCCGTGCCGATCTCCACCTTGGCCAGCCGGAAGGCCCGCTGCCACAGGTCCGACGTCACGTCGACGGTCCGCACCCGGTCCAGCGGCGTGACCATCGTCTGCCGCCGGAGCAGCCCCTTGCGCAGCTGCAGCTGCGACGCGGTGATCCGGTAGCTGGTGGTGAACCACCGCAGGACCCCGCGGGCGATCACGATCGCCACGCCGATCAGGCTCCACGGCGGCCCGCCGGTGGCGTGGCCGGCGAAGACCAGCGCGATCAGCAGAGGGATGGCCCGGATCAGCTCGCGGACCGGCTGGATCGCCAGCATCGCAGCGGAGAGCCGGTGCCACTCGGGCTCGGTCTGGCCGGTGGTGACGGACTCGTCGTACGTCGTCACGTGGCGTCGTCCCGCTCGCCCTCGGTGGCTGCGGTGAGCCGTTCGACCAGGTCGGCGGCGACCACTACGTCCAGTCCCTCGACGACGAGCGGGCCGGCCGCGGACGCCGTGGTCACCGTGACCTTGGCCAGGCCGAAGATCCGGGCGATCGCGCCCTGGTCGGTGTCCACGGTCTGCACCCGCGACAGCGGCGCGATCCGCCGCTCGACGTGGAACCACCCGGTCTGGGTGTAGACCGCGTGCTCGGAGACCTCCCAGCGGTGCACCCGGTAGCGCCACCGCGGCATCACGCCGACGTGCACGGCGGCGACGACCGCGCTGGCGGCGAGCAGCGGCAGGTGCCACGGCGCCACCGGGTCGGGCTGGGTGAGCGAGTAGACGAGCCAGGCCGTCTGCAGCCCGAGGATGACGACCCACAGCCCGGCCGCCCGGGCCAGCCAGTACCGCACCGCCCGTGGGGAGACCCGATGGGCTGGCGGGCGGAGGGCAGCCGTGGAGCTGGCTGCACTGCTTGAGCTGGGTGTTGAGCTGGGTGCGTTGGTCGAGGGGGGTGAGCCGGCGTGGCTCGCGGCGGAGGCGCCGCTGGGGAGGGGGTCGAGGGCCATGCTCGCCAGCCTGCGCTCCCGGCCGCCGGGTGTCATCGGCCGGATCGACCCTCTGGGTCGTGACGGATGTCAGGGCCGGGCGTCTGGGCCGGGCGTCAACCGGGTACGGCGCTGTCCTGGACCTGGGCCAGCTCGGTGTGCTGGACCTCGCCGGAGTCGAGCACCCGGGCCACCACGACCCGGTCGCGGCCGGCGGCCTTCGCGGCGTAGAGGGCCCGGTCGGCCTCGCGCAGCAGGCCGCGCGGCGTACCGCCGTGCTCCAGCAGCTCGGCCAGGCCCAGGCTCGCGGTGATCTCCCGGTCGACACCCGGGATCGCGATCGAGGCGATGCTCTCGCGCAGCCGCTCGGTGAGCCGGGCCGCGCCGGCGACGTCCGTGTCCGGCAGCAGGAGGAGGAACTCCTCCCCGCCGAAGCGCCCGGCGAAGTCGCTGTCCCGCAGGCAGGACTGGATGGCGGCGCCGACCGCGGCCAGCACCTCGTCGCCCTTGCCGTGGCCGAACTGGTCGTTGACCTTCTTGAAGTGGTCCAGGTCGAGCATGACCACGGCCAGCGGGGCGACCGAGCGGTGGGCCTGGGCGATCATCCGCTTGAACGTGTCCTCGGAGGCCCGCTTGTTGGGCAGGCCGGTCAGCGAGTCGTTGTTGGCCCGGAACTCCGCGAGCGCCAGGTTGCGCAGGTTGGCCAGCACCGGCGCGGCCTGAGCCACCGTCAGGGAGATCCGGCCGTCCTCGCGCGACCCGAGGTCCCCCTCGTGGTTGACCAACACCGACCCGATCACCTCGCCACTGACCAGGAGGGGCTCGCACGTCGCCCGCGCCATCGCGCCGTGCTCGCAGACCGAGCACTCGAGCAGCTGGTTCTCGTGCCCCTCGCGGTGGGTCCGGCCCATCCGCAGGGCGAGGCAGGCCCGGGGCTCGGCGCCGACCAGGCGGTCGGGCAGCGGGTCTCCGGGGGCCGGGGCAGTGGCCGCCTCCAGCCGGTTGCCGCTGTTGTTCCGGGTCAGCACCGTCACCCCGCTGCCGGGCAGGGAGCGCTCGAGATGCCGCTTGAGCAGCCCGTGCGCCTCCTCCTCGCTGGCGGTGGCCTGCAGGGTCTCGATGAACTCGGTCTGAGCACCCTCGTGCGAGCTCAGCTGCTCGCGGGCGGCGACCATGTCGTTCAGGGCGTTGCCGAGGTCGGTCAGCTCGTCGCGGCCCCTGACGGCCAGCATCTCGGCCGGGCGCCCCGAGGCGATCTGCCCGGCGAAGGAGGAGTAGCTCCGGATCCGGGGGACCAGGCTGCGGATCAGCAGCAGGACGACGCCCAGGCCGAACAGGAGGGACGCCACGGAGCCGACGACGAGCACGACGAGGGTCGAGTGGTACGTGCTCCGGGCCGCCGCGTCCTCGCCCTTGGCCTCGGTGACCTCGACCTGCCGCAGGGTCTCGGCCACCGCGTTCATCCGGCCGAACAGCTCGGCGGTCTGCGCCGCCGCGGCCGCTTCCCTGAGCTCGTGGCCGCTCGGTCCGTCGTACGCTCCCGCGCGCCGCAGCGCGAGGTAGCGGTCGAAGTCGGTGGAGATGGCCGTGATCCGGTCGGCGGCGCCCGGGTCGCTGTCGATCAGGCCGGCGACGGCGTGCAGCTGCTGCTCCACCCGCGGGATGAGCACCTCGTCCAGGGTCTGGTCGAGCTTCGCCTCGCGGGCCACGTCGACGGTGGAGATCTGCTGGAGGGCGACGTTCTCGACGTTCGCGAGGGCCAGCTCGAGGCTGGTGGTCGCCTGGGTGGTCAGGATGTTGTCGTCGTACAGCAGGCCGACCTTCTGCTGCATCCGGGCCAGGCCGAGCGCGCCGGTGACCGTCACGGCGAGCATCGCGAGCAGCACGATGCCGACGGCAAGGAAGAACTTGCCGCCGACTCTGAGGCGCGCTCGCTGGGGGAGGTCGCGCCGACTCTGCGGGCGCATTCCCCAGTTTTCGGGAACTCCCGCCGCAAACTTGAGCCTTCTGCTATCCCCTGGTCGGCCCCCTGTCAAGGGCTTCGGGCCGGATCCGCCCGTACGCCGCAGGCGAACGGCCTCAGGTATCGGAACACTCGTGCCGAGGAGGTAGTTGGCTACGGCAGATAGCATCGAAGCGGCCCCGCAGGGTGTGGACAGTCCTCACCCGAACGGTCGCCCTTGCGAGGAGCGCGAGCATGTTCGAGAGATTCACCGACCGAGCCCGACGGGTGGTCGTCCTGGCCCAAGAAGAGGCCCGGATGCTCAACCACAACTACATCGGCACCGAGCACATCCTGCTCGGGCTGATCCACGAGGGCGAAGGCGTCGCCGCGAAGGCTCTGGAGAGCCTTGGCATCTCTCTCGACGCCGTCCGCGAGCAGGTGCAGGAGATCATCGGCCAGGGGCAGAACGCGCCCTCCGGCCACATCCCCTTCACCCCGCGGGCCAAGAAGGTCCTCGAGCTCAGCCTGCGCGAGGCGCTGCAGCTGGGCCACAACTACATCGGCACCGAGCACATCCTGCTCGGCCTGATCCGTGAGGGCGAGGGCGTCGCCGCCCAGGTGCTCGTCAAGCTCGGCGCCGACCTCAACCGGGTCCGCCAGCAGGTCATCCAGCTCCTGTCGGGCTACCAGGGCAAGGAGCCGCAGACCGCCGGCGGCCCGGCCGAGGGCAGCCCGTCCGGCTCGCTCGTGCTGGACCAGTTCGGCCGCAACCTGACCCAGGCCGCCCGCGAGGGCAAGCTCGACCCGGTCATCGGCCGCGAGAAGGAGATCGAGCGGGTCATGCAGGTCCTGTCCCGCCGGACCAAGAACAACCCGGTCCTGATCGGGGAGCCCGGCGTCGGCAAGACCGCCGTCGTCGAGGGCCTGTCGCAGGCCATCGTCAAGGGCGAGGTGCCGGAGACGCTGAAGGACAAGCAGCTCTACACGCTCGACCTCGGCGCGCTGGTGGCCGGCAGCCGCTACCGCGGTGACTTCGAGGAGCGGCTGAAGAAGGTCCTCAAGGAGATCCGGACCCGCGGCGACATCATCCTGTTCATCGACGAGATGCACACGCTCGTCGGTGCTGGCGCCGCCGAGGGCGCGATCGACGCGGCGAGCATCCTCAAGCCGATGCTGGCCCGCGGCGAGCTGCAGACCATCGGCGCGACCACCCTCGACGAGTACCGCAAGTACGTCGAGAAGGACGCCGCGCTGGAGCGCCGCTTCCAGCCGATCCAGGTCGCGGAGCCGTCGCTGTCGCACACCATCGAGATCCTGAAGGGTCTGCGGGACCGGTACGAGGCGCACCACCGGGTCTCGATCACGGACGCAGCCCTGGTGGCCGCCGCGACGCTGGCCGACCGCTACGTCAACGACCGGTTCCTGCCGGACAAGGCGATCGACCTGATCGACGAGGCCGGCGCCCGGCTGCGGATCCGCCGGATGACGGCGCCGCCGGACCTGCGCGAGTTCGACGAGCGGATCGCGCACACCCGTCGCGAGAAGGAGTCAGCGATCGACGCGCAGGACTTCGAGAAGGCCGCGTCGTTGCGCGACACCGAGAAGCGCCTGCTCGGCGAGAAGGCCGACCGTGAGAAGCAGTGGAAGGCCGGCGACATGGACATCGTCGCCGAGGTCAACGAGGAGCTCATCGCCGAGGTCCTCGCCACCGCCACGGGCATCCCGGTCTTCAAGCTGACCGAGGAGGAGTCCTCGCGGCTGCTGCGCATGGAGGACGAGCTGCACAAGCGGATCGTCGGCCAGAACGACGCGATCAAGGCGCTCTCGCAGGCCATCCGTCGTACTCGCGCCGGGTTGAAGGACCCCAAGCGTCCCGGTGGCTCGTTCATCTTCGCCGGCCCCACGGGTGTCGGTAAGACCGAGCTGGCCAAGGCGCTCGCGGAGTTCCTGTTCGGCGACGAGGACTCGCTGATCCAGCTCGACATGAGCGAGTTCTCCGAGAAGCACACCGTGTCGCGGCTGTTCGGCTCGCCTCCCGGCTACGTCGGCTACGAGGAGGGTGGGCAGCTGACCGAGAAGGTCCGCCGCCGGCCGTTCTCCGTGGTGCTCTTCGACGAGGTCGAGAAGGCCCACCCGGACATCTTCAACTCGCTGCTGCAGATCCTGGAGGACGGTCGCCTGACCGACAGCCAGGGCCGGTCGGTGGACTTCAAGAACACCGTGATCATCATGACGACGAACCTCGGCACGAGGGACATCGCCAAGGGTCAGGGCCTGGGCTTCGCGTCCGGCGCCGACACCAAGACGGGCTACGAGCGGATGAAGAACCGCGTCATCGACGAGCTCAAGCAGCACTTCCGGCCGGAGTTCCTCAACCGGGTCGACGACACCATCGTCTTCCCGCAGCTCACCCAGGACGAGATCATCGAGATCGTCGACCTGATGCTGGCCAAGCTGGACGAGCGGCTGCGCGACAAGGACATGGGCATCGAGCTCACGCCTCCCGCGAAGGTCCTGCTCGCGACGAAGGGCTACGACCCCGTGCTCGGGGCGCGGCCGCTGCGACGGACCATCCAGCGCGACATCGAGGACGTGCTCTCGGAGAAGATCCTCTACGGCGAGCTCAAGCCGGGCTCGATCGTCCTGGTCGACACCGACGGCGCCGAGAAGGATCCGCAGTTCACCTTCGTCGGCAGTCCGAAGGCCACGATCCCGGACGTCGCAACGGTCGAGGCGGCCGCCAGCGGTGGACCCGCCGGCCCGGCCGAGGCGGCCAGCGCCGGGGAGTAGGCGCTCGCGCTGGGCCCGGCCCGGCCGGCGAAGGCGTCAACAGCACGAACCCGAAGGGGCCCGGTCACGCGAACAGCGTGGCCGGGCCCTTTTCGCTGTCGCCCGCCGTTCCCTCGCCCGGTTTCCCTCGCAACGGTGCAACTCTGCGTCGCGCCTGACGCAGAGTTGCACCATTGCGTCCGAAACCGGGGTACGGCGTCAGTCAGCTCAGCCGCCGGGCCCGGCGGTCAGCCCGCCACCGCCGAAGCCGCCGCCGCCCGTGACGAAGCGGGGCCCGCCGCCGGCTCCGGTCAGGCTCGACGTCAGCCCCGAGCCGCCGCTGCGGTTGCCGAACCGGCTGGGGGTCGTGTTCGTCGGCAGGGCCTCCGAGAGGTTGGCGATGACCACCCTCTGCCCGGCCTTGAGCCCGGACAGCACCTGCGTCGTCGTGGAGCCGACGGCGCCGGTGCGGACGAGGGTCCGAGTCACCTGGCCGTTGGCCACGGTCCGGACGACGCCGGTCCCGGCCACCAGCGTGGTGATCGCCGAGTTCGGCACGGTGAGCACGTCCTTGACCGTCGCCAGGGTGATCGTCGCGCTCGCGCCCGACCCGCTCGCCAGCGCCGTGGTCGGCTCGGGCACCCGAACCACAGCGGGGTACGACACGGACGTCGAGGTGCTCGAGGCCGGCAGCAGGCTGATCGAGTGGACCGTCCCGGGCATCGGCGTCGACGAGCCTGCCGACGTGACGCTGGCCGCCTGCCCGACCTTCACGGACGGCAAGGACGCCAGCGGTACGTCGACCGTGACGTCGACCGCCCCCGCTCCGACGATCGTGATGCTGCCCGAGGAGCTAGGGCTCCCGGCCGTGTAGCTCAGGGCCGCCACCGTCCCCGAGATCGGTGCGGTCAAGGTGGCGTGGGCGAGGTTCTGCTCGGCCGTCGCGAGTGCGCTCTGCGCCGTCGTGACGGCCGTCTTGTCGGAGGCCACCCGCTGCGCCGAGGACTGCGCACTCCCACTTCCACTGCCACTTCCATTCCTACTGGTACTCCCTGTGCCCGCGCCGGCGCGCTGGCTCGGCGAACCCGAGCCAGAACCCGAGCCAGAACCCGTGCCGGCCGAGCTGGCCAGGGCCTTCGCCTGGCTGGCGAGCGCAGTGACCAGAGCAGCCTGGGCCTGGGCCAAGGCGGTCTGGGCGGTGGCCGCCGCCGCTTCCGCGGTGATCGCCGCCTGCACGGCCTTGACGCAGTCGGCCAGGGTCGGGGTCGAGCCTGCGCCGGTGGAGGGCGCGGTGGCCGTCGGCGCCGAGCCCGGGCCGGAGCCCGGACCCGGACTCAACGCGCTGGCACACGCCGCGGCTTGCGCCTTGGCCGCTGCAGACACCTCTGCAAGCGCGGCGCTGGCCGCGCGTTGGGCCGATGCCACCGCCGCCTGGGCCTGGGCGACCGCCTTGGCCGCGGCCGCCGGGGTCTTGGGCGTCGGGGCCTTGGGCGTCGAGGAGGTCGAGCCGGGTCCGTGGACCAGTGCGGTGTCGATCGCGAAGACCTCGGACGACGTAGTCGTGAAGCTGTCGTAGCCGACGTTCGCCGCCGAGCTGGACGTGCCGCTCTCGTCGTTCTCCAGGGTCGCCCTGGCCTGCGCCAGCGTCGCCTCAGCGGTGGTGACGGCCTGCTGCAAGGCCGTCGGGTCGAGGGTTGCGACGGTCTGCCCGGCCGAGACCGGGTCACCGATGGCCACCGGCACGCTCCTGACCGTGCCCGACACCTTGAACGACGCGGTCGACTGCGACGCCTTCTGCGCCGTACCGCTCAGCGTCAGGGTCTGGTCGACCGAGCCCTTCGTCACCGTCCCGAGACGGTACGACGGCGTGTTCCCGCTGCTGGCAAAGGCTCGCGTGCCGAAGACGCCCCCGGCGATCAGCACCACGGCCAGGGCAGGGATGCCGCGCCTGAGCCAGACTCTTTTGCTGCCAACGGTGCTCACCATCATGCGCCTCTCAACGTGCACGTGCCGTCGACGGCCGGCGTGACCGCGATGCTCGTGGCCTTGACGGCGCCGGTGCTGTCACTGACTCCTCGGGCGGACACACACTTGCCTACCGACAAGGATTGGGACGTCGCGGACTTCGTCGCGGTGTACTTCGTGGCCGCAGACGTCGTGACCGAGACGGGGCGGGTCGTGATGCTGGGAGTCGCCGTCGGGCTCGAGGTCGCACCCGCGGGCCGGCCGCCGAAGCTCACCGCCGCCACCGTGAAGCCGGACCCGGAGACGCCGGTCACCTTGCCCGCCGTCATCTGGCCGCCGAAGAACTGGCGGCCGCTGCCCCCCGCGCCGTTGCCACCCGCGCCGCTGCCACCTGCCGTAGGCGCGCCACTGGGCTGGGTCGCGCTGCCACCGGTCGACGCGGCGCCGCTGCCGCCTCGAAGGCCACCACCGAACCCGCCACCACCGAACCCGCCACCACCGAACCCGCCACCACCGAACCCGCCGAGGCACCGACCGCCCGAGTCGCTGGTGACCTGCACGGTGGTCGCGGCCACGTTGCTGCTCTGCGTCGGGCGGGCCGTCGGGCTCGCCGACGCGGCGGAGCCCGAGCCGGCGAGCCGGAGCCGAGCCCGCATCGGTCGTGGTGCCACTCCGCACGACGACGCAGCTCCCGACCTTGACCGCGCTCCGCGTCGTCGCCACGGTCGCGGTGAACCGGGTCGACGCGGTGTAGGTCACCGCCGTCTGCGCACTCGTCGACTGGACCTGCAGGGTCTTGCCCGAGATCTGGGCGACGACGCCGAAAACGCCTGGCGTGCGGGCGTTCTGGCCACTGCCACCCTCCTGTGGCCCGTGGGCGGAGGTCGGCGTCGGGGTCGATCCGCCCGTCGCGGCCGAGGGCGACGACCCCCCGCAGGCGCTCAGCAGCAGGGCCGTGGCTGCGACCAGCGCCAAGGGTGCGACAGCGGCGTACGGGCGGAGGGGTCGGACCGACTTCATGAGTGCTCCAGAGCTCGGCTGACGGGCGTTCATTCGGATCGCAGGGCTTCGATGGGGGCCAGTCGGGCGGCGCGGGTCGCGGGGTAGACGCCGGCCACGATGCCGATCACCAGGGCGACGACGAGAGCTCCGGCCGCGGCCGGGCCGGACATCGTCACCGGCTGGTTCAGCAGGTGCGGCAGGACCCGCGCCCCGATCGCGCCGATGGCCAGCCCGGCCAGGCCGCCGGCGAAGCCGAGCATGCTGGCCTCGACGAGGAACTGCCGGCGGATCACTCGCGGCGTCGCGCCGAGCGCCTTGCGGAGCCCGATCTCCCGGATCCGCTCCGTGACCGAGACCAGCATGATGTTCATGACCCCGATGCCGCCCACCAGCAGCGAGACGGCCGCGATCCCACCGAGCAGCACCGTCAGGGTCTTGCTGGTCGACGTCACCGTGGCCAGCAACGACTGCTGGCTGGCGATCGTGAAGTCCGCGGTCGAGGCCGCGGTCAGCCGGTGCGCCGACAGCAGCGTGGCGTTCGCCTCCTGGTACGCCGCGGAGAGGGTGCCCTGCGAGGTCGCCTCGAGATAGATCGTCGAGACCGAGTTCGGGGTGCTGCTGGTCGAGACCCGGCTCACGAACGCGGTCTCCGGCACGACGGCCTGGTCGTCCTCGTCCGACGTCGTGGACGAGCCCACCGTGTTGAGCACGCCGATGACGGTGAACGTCGACCCGTTGATCGTGACCGACCGGCCGATCGGGCCGCCGGCGGTGAACAGCTCCTCGGCCGTGGTGGCCCCGAGCACGACCACGGGCGAGGAGCTGTCCAGCTCGGCCCGGGTGAAGAAGCGGCCCTCGCTCACCGAACGGGCCCGCACCGGCAGCCAGGACGGCGTCGTACCGACCACGTTCGTGGTCCAGTTGGTGCTGCCGTTGACGAGCGCGGACTGCGTCGAGGACACCGGCGCGACCGCCTCGATGTCGGGCGCCGTCGTCCTGGTCGCGAGCGCGGCCGCGTCCTGGGCGGTCAGGGTCGAGGCCGATCCGCGGCCGCCGCGGATGCCGCCGGTCGTCGTCGCCGACCCCGGCGAGACGATCAGCAGGTTGCTGCCGAGGGAGCTGATCTGCTGCTTGACCTGGTCCGACGCGCCCTCACCCAGGCCGACGGTCAGCATGACGGCGGCGATGCCGATCAGGATGCCGAGCATCGTGAGTGCGGACCTCAGCCGGCGGGCCCGGATCGCGTCGAGTGCGGTCCGCGCGGTCTCGGCCCAGTTCATCGGGACCTCGCCGCCTGCAGGGCCGGGTCGCCGGCCTGCTCCTCGATCTGGCCGTCGCGGATCCGGATCACCCGGCGGGACTGCTCGGCCACGTCGCGCTCGTGGGTGATCAGGACGATGGTGCGGCCGGAGGCATGCAGCTCGCCGAACAGGTCGAGCACATCGCGGGTCGAGTGCGAGTCCAGGTTGCCGGTCGGCTCGTCGGCCAGGATCAGCGCCGGGTCGGTGACCAGGGCCCGCGCGACAGCGACCCGCTGCTGCTGGCCACCGGACATCTGGCCCGGCCGATGGTCGGTCCGGTCCCCGAGGCCGACCCGCGCCAGGGCGTCCATCGCCCGCTCCTTGCGCTCGGACCGGTGGATGCCGGCGTAGCAGAGCGGGAGCTCGACGTTGCGCCAGGCCGGCATCGAGGCCAGCAGGTTGAACTGCTGGAAGACGAAGCCGATCTGCTGGTTGCGCACCTCGGCCAGCTCGGCCTCGCTCATCTGGCTCACGTCAGTGCCGGCCAGCTCGTACCGCCCGGACGTCGGGATGTCCAAGCACCCGAGGATGTGCATGAGGGTCGACTTGCCGGAGCCCGACGGGCCCATGATCGCCACGTAGTCCCCCCGGTCGACGTCGAGCGAGACGCCGCCGAGCGCGTGCACCTCACCGGCGTCCGTCCCGTAGACCTTCGAGACCTCGCGCATCGACAGGATCGGCGTCGTGGCCACGTCCCACATGGCGGTGCTCGCGGCGGCGGCCGCAGCGGCGTCCGGCGCCTCGGTCATCCGTTGCCCCCGGCCGGTGCCCCGGCCGGCGGGGCTGCGCCGCCGAAGCCGCCGCCCCCGAACCCACCCCCGCCGAACCCACCGTTACCCGTACCCGTGCGGTTGCCGGTGCGGCCGGTCGTCCCACCGGGGCCGCGCGCGGTGCTGGTCGTGAGCTGGACCTTGTCGCCGGAGACCAGGCCCTTCGTGATCTGAGTGCTCGGGCCGTACGTCGTGCCGACGGTGACGTACGTCGTGACCTTCTTGCCGCCCTTGGTCTGGTAGACGAAGGTCCGGCCCGCGGACGAGTGCAGCGCAGCGGTCGGCACGGTGAGGACGCCGGCCACCTGCTTCACGATGATGGTGACGCTCGCGGACGCGCCGGCGTACATGCCCTTGGGACTGCCGGTGACCGCGATGACCACGGGGAACGTCGCGCTCGAGGACGACGAGCCGGAGTCGCTGCTGGCCACGATTCCCACCGACTGGACGGTCCCGAAGACCCGCGCGGTGGCGTCGGTCGGCGTGATCTGGGCCTGCAGGCCCTTCCTCACCGAGGCCAGATCGGCGCTGCCGACGCTCGCGTCGACGACCCAGGAGGACGTCGAGATGACGACGATGTCGGCCGTCGAGCTGCCAGATCCGGTGGCACTGCCGCTGCCCGATCCGCTCCCGGACCCGGAGCCGGAGCCCGACCCGGACCCGGAGCCGCTGCCCGACCCGCTGGAGGCGCCGACCGTGTCGCCCGTGGCGATCCCCACCGACGCCACCGTCCCGGTGATCGTCGAGCGCAGGGAACCGTCGGCCAGGCTGGTCCTGGCCGCGCTCACGTTGCTCTTGGCCTGGGCCACCTGCGCCTTGGCCGAGGCGATCTGGAGGCTCGAGGAGCCGGCCTGCGCGGACGTCAACGAGTCCTCGGCGGCGGTCAGCGTGGCTCTGGCCAGGGTGAGCGCGGCCTTCAGCTCGCTGGTCCCGACCCGGGCGAGCACCTGGCCCTTGGTGACCTTGTCGCCGACGGCGGCCGGGACCGAGGTGATCGTGCCGCTCACGGCGAAGCTGAGATCGGCCTCGTGGGCCGGCTCGATCGTGCCGGTGGTCGAGACGCTCTGACTCACCGTGGACGAGGAGACCGTGACCTCGGTCGTGGCCGTGGTCGTCGTGGACTTGCCGCGGGTGGCGGCCCAGGCCGCGCCCGCGCCGCCGACGATGAGCACCGCGATCACCCCCAGGACGACCCATCGCCGCTTGCCGACCAGCCCGGGCCTTCGCAGCCGCCCTGCCATCGCTCACCTCTCGCTCGCGTCGCACCAGAGCGCTCGGGTGCGCCAGGTCGAGCGTGGTGGCGGGCACTGGAAGGTGAGTGGGCGGTTCCTAGGAGTGACCTGTGAGGGCTGCCGACTCATAGGCGGCTCGCAGGTTTCCCGGTCATCGTTGGCCCAGACGCACCGCGGTCGCCAGATGCACCGCCCGCCAGCAGGAGGCTCCGCCATGAGTAGCACCGACACCCCCGACACCCCCGACACCCCCGACACCCCCGACACCCTCGGTACACCGCAGACCCCGCCGACGTCGCCGGTCGCAGCACCGGTCGCACACCGGTCGCGCACCGGTCGCAGCACCGGTCGCACCGCCGGTCGCAGCACCGGTCGCACCGCCGGCCGCGGGCCGCAGGGGGTTCGGCTGGTTGCGCACGATGACGCCGCTGACTGCGGTCCTGGCGGCCGTCCTGCTGCTGGTCGTCGGCTTCGGCGCCGGTGCGCTCGTGGGCCGGCACACCGGCGACGACCGGCCGCACCGGCAGTTCGGCCGGGAGGGCTTCGGCCCCGGACACCGCGGGTACGGCGGGCCGGCCGGGCAGGGTCAGCAGGGCCAGCAGGGCCAGCGGTGGCGGCAGGGTCAGCCGGGGCAGCCGGGCCAGCCGAACCTGCCCGGCCAGCGGAGCAACCAGCCCAACCAGCCCAACCAGCCCAACCAGCCCAGCCCGTCGGCATCGCCGAACAGCCAGCAGGGCGCGTTCACGGGCCTCACCGGCGCCGGCACGGCGCCGTCGTTCACGCTCGTGGCCGTCGGCGGCAGCACGCTGACCGCCGGCCGGCCGGGGCAGGTCGCACCGCTCCGCTGACGCCCGGCGATGATGGGCGGGTGCAGATCAGCATCCGCCCCGCGGTCGTCGCGGACGTCCGCACCATCCGGGCCCTGGTCGAGCCGCTGTCGCGGGACCGGGTCCTGGTCAGCAAGGACGCCGTCACCTACTACGAGGCGCTGCAGCAGTTCCTGGTCGCCGAGGTCGTCCCCGAACCTGTTCCCGGCTCGAACGCCGACGCCGACCCCGCGCCGGGCACTGCCGGCGTACCGGCGGTGCCCGTCGTCATCGGCTGCGGCGCGCTGCACGTCCTGTGGGAGGACCTGGCCGAGGTGCGGACGCTGGCCACCGACCCGGCGTACCGGCGTCAGGGCATCGGCCACATCCTGCTCGAGGCCCTGCTCCAGCGAGCCCGCGAGCTGGGCGTCGCGCGAGTCTTCTGCCTGACCTTCGAGGTGAGCTTCTTCCGGGCCCACGGCTTCGCGGCGATCGAGGGCACGCCGGTCGAGCCCGAGGTGTACGCCCAGCTCCTGCGGTCCTACGACGAGGGCGTCGCGGAGTTCCTCGACCTGGACCGGGTGAAGCCGAACACGCTCGGCAACACCCGGATGCTCTGCCTGCTCTGACCGTGGACCGGCCAGCCCGGCGCTGAGCCAAAGCCGGGCCGGCCGGTCCAGCGCGGGTCAGCTGTGGACGTGCTCCTTGTCCTGAGCATCGTCGTGCTGCTCCTCGTGCTGCTCCTCGGCGGGCTCGGCCTCGTCACCGGCGACGTCGGCGGGGGACGTCTCGGCCGCGGCCGGGGGGACGTCCTCGGCCGGAGCCGGCGACGAGCCGGTCAGTGTCGCGAGCATCTGGCGGACGTTGGCCAGCTGGGCGTTGATGCTGTCCCGGCGGGCGCTGGCGGCGGCGAGCTCGCGCTCGGACTCCGAGCGGATCCGGGCCACCCGGGCCTGCGACTCGCTGACCAGGTGCTCGGCCTGCTGCTGGGCCTCGTCGATGATCCGCTTGGACTCGGCCTGGGCGGAGGCGCGCTCGCGCTCGCCCTCGCGGCGCTGGGCGGCGAGTGAGTCCTGCAGCTGGCTGAGCTGCACCTGTGCGGCCGCGGTCTGGGTGGTGAAGTCGCGCTCGGCCCGCTCGCGACGCTCGGCCAGGGTCTGCTCGAAGTCGAGAGCAGCCTGGGCGGCGGCGGCCCGCTGGTGCTCGTAGTAGGCCTCCGCCTCCTCGCGGCGCGCGGTGGCGTCACGGTCGGCCGTGTCCAGGATCTCGTCGGACTGGCGGCGAGCCTCCTCCAGCATCCGGGCAGCCTCGGCCTCGACCCCGCTGCGGACGTCAGCGGCGTACGTGTCCGCGTCCTGGCGCTGCGCGGCGGCGCCGGCCTCGACCTCCTCGCGGTGGGCCTTGGCGTCGGTCGCGGCCCGCAGCCGGATGTCGGCCGCCTCGTCGCGGGCGATGCCGAGCATCTGCCCGATCCGGACACCCAGGTGCTCGTACGACGCCTCGGCGGGCTCGGCCGGCTCGTTCGCCGCCTGGGCCAGGCGCTCGTCGCGCTCGGCCAGCTCCTTCGCGTGGGCGGCCTCGGCGTCGCGCAGCTTGGCCTCGGCCTGCTCCGCACGCTCGATCGCCTCCTGCGCGGCGCCGGTGTCGGCCGGCTGCGTGGAGACCTGCTCGGCGAGCTGGGCGGCCCGCTCGCGCTCGCTGGCCAGGGCCGCGTTGAGTTCGGCGACGGTTCGGTCCACCTCGGTGGGCTCGTACCCGCGCAGCACGGTCCGGAACGACGTGCCTTCGCTCATGAGTTCCTCGTCATCTCGGCAGCCACGTCGGACTGCTCATGTTCGTCGTGCGGTACTTGGGGGAAGTAGTGCGCGGCGCCGGTCTGGGCGGCTCCGTCGTGCTGGCTGTCACTCGTCTGGTCGTGCTCGGGGCTTTCGTCGGGTTCGCGTTGCTCCATCTGAGCGACGTCGTTGTCACCCTCGGCAGCCTCGGCCTCCGGCTTGACCCCTTCGTCGGCGCCGCCGGTCTCGATCTGGTCGGCCTGGTCGGCTGGGTCGGCCGGGTCGGCCGGGTCGGCCGCAGGATCTTCTCGCTCGGCGGCCGCAGGATCAGCGGGCTCGTCGTGCGGCTCGCCAGCGGCTTCCTCGACGGCCGGATCCGTCGCCTCGCCGGCCGGCGGCTCAGCGTCCGGGCCGCTCTCCTCGCCGTCCTGCTCGCCGTTCTGCTCGCCGTGCTCCTCGACCACCGGCTCGAGAACCGCCGTGTCATCGACGGCCGGCTCGGCCGTCTCAGTGGTCTCGGCCGCCTCGGGGTGCAGCGGGTCCGGGTCGGCTTCCTTGCCACGCAGACCCTCGCGCTCGGGCACCGCCAGAGCGTCGATGACGCCGGAGAGGTGGCCCAGCTCGGAGGTGATGCTCTTGCGCCGCTCGATCAGCGAGGCGACCTCGCGGCGGGCCGACTCGAGCATGGCCCGGGCCTGCTGACGGGCGTGGTCGGCCTCGGCCCGGGCGTCCGCGACCAGCCGGGTGGCCTCGTCGCGTGACGTACGCCGGAGCTCGAGCGCCTGGCTCTGCGCCTGGGCCACCTCGTCCGCGACCCGCTGGCGGAGCGCCTTCGCGCCGGCCTCGGACTCGTCCAGCCGGCGGGTGGCCCGGGCCAGCTTGGCCTCGCGCTCCTGCTCGGCCAGCTCGGCCGCCGTGGCCATGGACGCCTCGGCGTCCTCGCGGTGCGCCTGGGCGTCCTTGCGGGCCTGCTCCAGCTCCTGCTCGGCAGTGGCCCGCGCGGCCGCCGCCTCGTCCTGGGCCTGGGCCAACCGCTGCCGGGCCTTGAGAGCGCTCGCGCTGGTGAGCGACTGGATCCGGGTCCGCCGCTCGCGCAGCACCCGGGTCGCCTCCGCGTGGCTCGTGGAGCGGGTCCGGGCCGCCTCGGTCTCGGCCGCGGCCAGCAGGGAGTCCATCGTCTGGGTGGTCCATCGGACGTGCTCGGCCGCCGTGGCCATCTCGCGCTCGGCGTCGGCCCGGGCCTGGCTCAGGATCTCCTCGGCGTGCTGGGCCGCGCGGGCTCGCTCGTCGTCGGCCGCGGCCTGGGCCTCGCGCAGGTGGGCCTGGGCCTCGGCGATGGTCGCCTCGGCGTCGGCGTGGGCCTGCTGGGTCACGCCCTCGGCCTGCTCGCGGGTCTGGCCGAGGTGGTGCTCGGCCTCCTGGCGGGCCTTGAGCAGGTGGGTGTCGGCCTCCTGCTGCGCGTTGACTACCCGTTGCTCGGCCCGCTCGGCCGCCTCGGCCAGGAGGGCCTCGGTGCGGGAGCGGGCGGCGGCCAGCTCGGCCTGGGCGCCCTCGCGGATCCGGTCGGCGTCCTTCTGGGCCAGCTCGCGGATGGTCTGCGCGTCGGCCTCGACCCGGGTGCTGAGCTCCTGCGCCGACCGGTTCGTGGCCTCGGAGACGAGATGCGCCTGCTCGGCCGCGTCGGCGATGAGCTGCTTGGCCTCTTCCTGCGCGTCACCGAGCAGGCTCTCGGCCAGGGCGTTGCGGCGGCGGGCCTCGTCCAGCGCGCGGGCCGCCTGCAGCCGCATCGCCTTGGCCTCGGCCTCGGCGTCGGCCTGGATCTGGTCGGCGTACTGCTGGGCCCGCTCCAGCAGGCCCTGGCTGTCGCCCGAGCCCGGCTCGAGCGTCTCCGGCCGCTGCTGAACGTCCCCGCCCGGTGGCAGATCGTCCCCGGCGGTCCGAACCTGACCGCCAATCTGTGCCGAGTCCATGTCGGCATGGTCTCAGACCAGACCGCGCCTGGCACCCCCCGACCGGCGCCTTTCGGTCGCCCGAGCGTTTGCAGTGCTCCACACTGCGTGACCTTCGGTGCGGCCGGGTGGGGCGGCGGCAGGTCGGCCGGTTCACCCGGGCAGGCCGAACCGGCCCCGGGGCAGTGGCTCCACCAGGCCGTCGGCGACCAGTCCGTCCAGACATCGGTCCCGCTGGGCCGGATCGCGCAGCGACTCGTCGGGGCAGGCCGCCGCCAGCGCCGCCCGGTGCAGCGGCTGCTCACTCGCGCGCAGTGCGGCCAGCAGCTTCCCGCGGACCTGCCGGTCGGTGCCGTGCCAGGCCTGCACCGGGTGCGGCCGGCCGTCGTACGGCGGCGCTCCGGCCAGCTGCCACGCGCAGCGGCTGCGCAGCGGGCACTGCCCGCAGCGCGGTGAACGGGCCGTGCAGACCAGCGCGCCGAGCTCCATGACCGCGACGTTCCATCCGGCGACGGCGGCGTCGGCGGGCGGGAGCAACGCATCGGCCAGCCGCTGCTCGGCGACGGTCAGGGCCGGCTGGGGGAGGGCCGCACCGGCCACGGCTCGGGCCTGGACCCGGCGGACGTTGGTGTCGACCACCGCGTGCCGGCGCCCGAAGGCGAAGCTGGCGACGGCCGCCGCCGTGTAGCTGCCGATGCCGGGCAGGCCGAGCAGGTCGTCGTACTCCGCGGGCACCGCGCCGGCGTGCCGCTCGACGATCGCGGTCGCCGCGGCGTGCAGCCGAAGGGCCCGGCGGGGGTAGCCGAGCCGGCCCCAGTGCCGGATCGCGGCGCCCGGAGCCGCGGCCGCGAGATCCGCCGGTGCGGGCCAGCGCAGCATCCACTCGGTCCAGGTCGGCAGGACGCGTGCCACCGGTGTCTGCTGCAGCATCACCTCGCTGACCAGGACGCCCCACGCCGTGCGCTCCGGAGCCCGCCAGGGCAGGTCCCGCGCGTTCGCGGCGTACCAGCGCAGGAGCGGACGACGCAGGTGGCCGGCGCTCGCCGAGGTGCTCATGGCCGGTGCCGGGACCCGCAGCGGCGGTCAGACGTAGCGTTCGAGGATGCTCGACTCGGCCAGCCGCGACAGGCCCTCGCGGACCGTCCGGGCCCGGCCGTCGCCGACGCCCTCGACCGCCATCAGGTCCTCGACGCCGGCGGCGAGCAGCTTCTGCAGGCTGCCGAAGTGGTCGACCAGTCGCTCGACGATGGCCCCGGGCAGGCGCGGGACCTTGGACAGCAGCCGGTAGCCGAGGGGGCTGATCGCCGCGTCGAGCGCATCGCCCACGACGTTGAACCCCAGGGCCCGGGCGCCGGCGCCGAGGTCGAGCAGGTCGGTCGCCGACAGCTGCCCGAGCTCGGTCAGGACGTCCTCGAGGGCGTTGGCGTTCTTGGCCGCCGAGAGGTAGTCGCGCACGACCAGCTCGCGGTCGTTGCCGACCCCGCCGGTCAGCTCGTCGAGCTGCAGGGTGAGCAGCCGGCCGTCGGTGCCGAGCTCGATCACATAGCCGGCGATCTCCTCGCTGATCCGGCGGACCATCTCCAGGCGCTGGACGACCGCGGCGACGTCCCGCACCGTGACCAGGTCCTCGATCTCGAGGGCGGACAGCGTGCCGGTGACCTCGTCCAGCCGCAGCTTGTACCGCTCGAGCGTGGCCAGGGCCTGGTTCGCGCGGGACAGGATCGCGGCCGAGTCCTCGATCGCGCGGCGCTGGCCGCCGACGTACAGCGCGATCATCCGCATCGACTGGCTGACCGAGATGACGGGGAGGCCGGTCTGCTTGGCCACCCGCTCGGCGGTCCGGTGCCGCGTGCCGGACTCGCTGGTCTCGATCGAGGGGTCCGGCACCAGCTGCGTCGCGGCCCGGACGATCCGGGTCACGTCCCGGTCGACGACGATGGCGCCGTCCATCTTGGCCAGCTCGCGCAGCCGGGTGGCGGCGAACTCGACGTCGAGGGGGAAGCCACCGGTGCACAGGCTCTCGACCGTCCGGTCGTTGCCGAGCACGATCAGGGCTCCGGTGTTGCCGCGCAGGATCCGCTCCAGGCCGTCGCGCAGCTCGGTGCCCGGCGCGACCGCGGCGAGGGTCCCCCGCATCAGCTCGTCCTCGGAGCGCTCGACGGCCATGATCTCCCCAACCGGAACCGTTTCGGCTCAATCGTCCTTGCTCAGCGCCTGCCAGTGGCTCAGCGCGTGCAGTGTAACCGGCGCGCTCAGACCGCCCTCATGTTCGCAACCTGGACGGCCCGCAGGACGTTCGGCGCCTCGATCACGCGCATGCCCTCGGGCACTCCGGGCGTGCCCAGGGTGCCCGGCGGGACGATCGCGTGCTGGAAGCCGAGCCGGAACGCCTCGGCCAGCCGGCGGGTCACGCCGGCGACCTGACGGACCTCGCCGGCCAGGCCGACCTCGCCGAACGCCACGGTGCCGGGCACGAGCGGCCGGTCGACCGTGGCGCTCGCGAGGGCCAGGGCGAGGGCCAGGTCGGAGGCCGGCTCGCTCAGCCGGACGCCGCCGACGGTGGACATGTGCACGTCGTGGGTCCGCAGCATGGTGATCCCGACCCGGCGGTCGAGGACGGCCAGGATCATCGCCAGGCGGCCGCTGTCGACCCCGCTGGTCGCGCGCCGGGGCGAGCTCTGCTGCGGGTTGAACGAGGCCAGCGCCTGGACCTCGGCGATCAGCGGGCGGCGGCCCTCCAGGGTGACGGTCAGGCAGGTGCCGGGGCAGGCCTCGCCCTGCCGGCTGAGGAACAGCCCGCTCGGGTCGGGCAGGCCGATCAGGCCGGCGTCGGAGAGGTCGAAGCAGCCGACCTCGTCGGTCGGGCCGTAGCGGTTCTTCACCGCCCGGACCAGCCGCAGCCGCGAGTGCCGCTCGCCCTCGAACGCGACCACGACGTCGACCAGGTGCTCGAGCACCCGCGGCCCGGCGATCGAGCCGTCCTTGGTGACGTGGCCGACCAGCAGCATCGAGACGTCCCGCGCCTTGGCCACCGCGATCAGCGCCGCGGCGACCTCACGGGTCTGAGCGACGTTGCCCGCTGCCCCGTCGAGGTCGGCCGAGGCGATCGTCTGCACGGAGTCGACCACCACGAGGTCGGGCCGGACCGAGTCGATGTGCCCGAGCACCGCCGCCAGGTCGGTCTCCGCGGCGAGGAACAGCGTCCGGGCCATGGCCTCGATCCGCTCGGCCCGCAGCCGGACCTGGGCCGCCGACTCCTCGCCGGTCAGGTAGAGGACGCGCCGTCCCTCCCGGGCCGCGCGGGCGGCCACGTCGAGCAGCAGCGTGGACTTGCCGATGCCGGGCTCGCCGGCGACCAGGACCACCGCGCCGGGGACCAGCCCGCCGCCCAGCACCCGGTCGAACTCACCGACGCCGGTCGGGCGGGACTGGGCCAGCTGGACGTCGACGTCGTTGATCGGCGTGGCCGGCGCACTCACCGGGCCGGCCGCCGTCGTACGGGTCCGCGGGGCGCCGACCTCCTCGACCACGCCCCAGGCCTGGCACTCACCGCACCGGCCGACCCACTTGCCCGTGGTCCACCCGCACTCGCCGCAGCGGAAGGCCGGCCGGGCGGTGGCTCTGGCTGACGGCGTCGCGCCGCGGCGGATCGAATTCGTACTCATGAACGACACCGTAGGGGGCGCCCCCGACAGACCAGGTGAGGCGCGCGAGGCCGGCCGAGCCGAGCTGAGGGCTAGGCGACGGCCTTCGTCGCCGCGAAGATCGCGCCGCCGCAGAAGACCGCGAACGCGGGGGTGGCGGCGACGAGGTACCAGACCCAGTTGCCGGTCCGCCGGTACTGGAAGATCCCGGTGCCCACCGCGATGAGGATGCCCAGCATCGTGATACCGAAGGCCAGGCCGAGCTTGTCGCCGGGCGCGGTGGTCGCGGTGGGCGAGACGATCAGCCCCGGGATGGCGACCGCCAGGACGAGGGACACCACGATCACGACGGCGCTGATCGCGTCGATCGGGTGCGGCCGGTTCAGCGGGCGGATCGGTGCGACCTCGCGGTCGCCCTGCGCGTCGTGGAACGCCGCCTCCGGGTGGTCGGTGACGACCGTGCCATCCGTCGGCTGATCCGCGCTGCTCATGGCCGACATCTTTCACCTTCCGCGCCCCCGGCGCACCCACCGGGGTCAGGTCCGGGCGGAGATCCGGTCCGCGACCCGGGCCAGGAGGGTCGTGCCCCCGCCGCGGTCCTCCCGGCGGTCGGCCGCGCGGTAGGCGGCGTACAGGGTCTGGACGCCGATCCACCGCAGCGGCTCGGGCTCCCATTGCCGGACCTTGCGGCCGACCCAGGGCAGCGCCGTCAGGTCGGTCCCGTGGCCGGGCTCGCTGAGCACCAGGTCGCGCAGGGTCCGGCCGGCCAGGTTGGTGGTGGCCACGCCGTGCCCGACGTAGCCGCCGGCCCAGCCGAGGCCCGTCCGCCGGTCCAGCCCGGCCGTCGAGCACCAGTCGCGCGGCACGGCGAGGACGCCGGACCAGGCGTGGTCGATCGCCGCGTCGCGGGTCACCGGCAGCAGGCGGTGGAGGATCTGTTGCAATGCGGCAACTGTCGAGTCGTGCGTCCGCCCGTCGTGGTCGGTGCGCGAGCCGAACCGGTACGGCACGCCCCGGCCACCGATCGCGATCCGGTCGTCGGCCGTGCGTTGCGCGTAGACGTACGCGTGGGCCAGGTCGCCGAGCGTCTCGCAGCCGGCCCAGCCGATCTCCTCCCACGCCTGCGCGGGGAGCGGCTCGGTCACGATCAGGCTGGAGTTCATCGGCAGCCAGGTGCGATGCAGCCCGGGGAGACCGGCGGTGAACCCCTCCGTCGCCCGCAGGACGTACGTCGCGCGCACGGTGCCGTCGGCCGTGACCGCCGAGGCGTCGCCGCCGTCGCTGCTCGCGGGCTCGATCCGCAGCACGGGCGTCGACTCGTAGACCTCGACGCCGAGCTCCCGGACCTTGGCGGTGAGGCCCGCGGCGAGCTTCGCGGGCTGCAGCCGGGCGCAGTGCGGGGTCCAGGCACCGGCCACCATCCCGGCGACGTCGAGGCGGGCCCGGGCCGCGGCGAGGTCGAGCAGCTGGTAGTCGGTCTCACCCCAGTGGTGGGCCTCCTCGACCTCCTGCTCCAGCCGCTCGCGCTGGGCCGCGTTGGTGGCGACGTTGAGCTCCCCGCCCTTGACCGCGTCGACATCCATCCCCTCGGCCGCCGTGACCCGCAGGACCTCGTCGACGGCGTCGTTCATCGCCCGCTGCAGGTCCAGGACGCCTTGGCGGCCATGGGTCGCGGCGTACCGGCGCCGGGTGCCGGCCATCGACGCGGTGAGCCAGCCGCCGTTGCGCCCGCTCGCGCCGTAGCCGCAGAAGCGCGCCTCGAGCAGGACGACGCGCAGGGAGGGGTCGGCGAGCTTGAGGTAGTACGCGGCCCAGAGACCGGTGAAGCCGCCGCCGACGATGCAGACGTCGGCGTCCCGGTCGCCGGGCAGGGCCGGTCCCGGCGTGGGAAGCCCGATGCTGCGCCACCAGAACGACACGTCCCCGTTGATCACGGCCGCGAGGCTACGCCAGCCCGGAGGTCAGAAGAGCCGCCACCACAGGTTCGCCGCGTAGTCGACGCTCAGCCCCTCGTGGCCCGACAGTGCCCGGTCGGCAACCTCCGGCGAGAGCTCGATCCGGACGACGGCCTCGAGGTCCGCGCGGGTGTCGAACACCCACTGCAGGTCGAGCTCGGTCCTCGACCACCCCTGCATCGACCAGAACCGTTGCACGGCAACGGGATCGTAGTCCGGTCGCCACTCCCTGAACCAGCCGCCGTACGTCGAGCGGGTCGGGTCGACGTCGACGACGAAGGCCGCGCCCCCGCGCCGGACCAGCCGCCCCAGCTCGCGCAGCCCGGGCTCGCAGCCCGGCCCGAAGAAGTACGCCCACCGGGCCTGCGCGACGTCGATGCAGCCGTCCGGGAGCGGCACCCGCTGGGCCATGCCCTGCAGCACCTGGACGTTCACCAGTGCCGCCGTACGGCGCCGGGCCAGGTCCACCAGCGGTGGGTGCGGCTCGACCCCGAACACCCGCCCCGCCCGGGCCGCCAGTCGCGGGAGGTGGAAGCCGCTGCCACAGCCGACGTCCAGGACGCTCGCGGCGGCCCAGTCGCGCACCTCGGCCATCGCCGCCTCGACGACACCGGACGGGTCGACGGCGCGGTTCTCGAGCTCGTACGTCTGCGGGTGGTCCCAGATGTTGGGACTTCTCCGCACACCCTCAGGCGCGAGAACCCTTGCCCCGCTTGGGTTTTGCCGGACTGGCCGGACTGCCTGGACTGCCCGGACTGCTCGGAGTGCGCGCACTGGCTGGGTTGGCGGCGTTCGCGGCGTCGGCCGTCGCCTCCGCGGTCAGCGTCGCCGGGTGCACCAGCAGGGGCAGCAGGGTCCGGCCGCCGTTGCTCCGGGCCGCCTTCACGACGGCCAGGTGGGCCACGCAGTGCTTGGCCAGCTCGTCGTACGCCGCGTTGCCCATCAGCTCGCGCAGCTCGCCCTCGTTGGAGCGGAAGACGGGCTCCCGCCCGACGTGGGCCTCGGAGTTGCTGCTGCAGTACCAGTCGAGGTCGTGGCCGCCCGGCCCCCAGCCCCGCCGGTCGTACTCGGCGATGGTGGTCTCGAGGTACGTCGTGCCGTCCGGGCGCTCGACGTTGCGGTAGGACCGGCGGATCGGCAGCTGCCAGCAGACGTCCGGCTTGACGGTGTGCGGCGCCAGGCCCGACCGCAGCGCCTCCTGGTGCAGGGAGCAGCCGTCGCCCGCCGCGAACCCCGGCCGGTTGAGGAAGATGCAGGCGCCGTCGACGACCCGGGTCTTGAGGTCGCCGTCCTCGGTCTCGGTCCAGCCGCCGTTGCGCTTGCGGCCCTCCTCGCGGAACTGCCAGGTCTCCGGCGTCAGGCGCTTGACCGTCTCGGCGACCCGAGCCACGTCGTCCTCGTCGGTGAAGTGCGCCCCGAGCGTGCAGCAGCCGTCGTGCGGGCGCTCCGCGTAGATGCCCTGGCACCCCGAGCCGTAGATGCAGGTCCAGGACGAGGTCAGCCAGGTGAGGTCGCAGCGGAACCGTTGCGGCTCCTCGGCGTGCTCGTCGGCCGCCGCCGCCATCGACTCCTCGTAGGTCGCCGCCTCCGGCCGGGCGGGGTCGACGAACTCGATCCAGGTACGGGAGATGTCGAGCGAGACTTCGGGCACCGGATCAGGGTAGGGCGGCTTCGCTACGGTTCGCGCATGCGGCTCGGCGTTCTGGACATCGGATCGAACACCGTGCACCTCCTCGTGGTGGATGCCCACCCCGGGGCCCACCCGCTCCCGGCGTACTCGCACAAGGTCCCGCTCCGCCTGGCCGAGTACCTCGAGGACGGCGAGATCGCAGCCCGCGGGGCGTCGATGCTGGGCGACGTCGTCGCCGAGGCGCTCGAGGAGCAATACGATGAACGAAGTAGACGACAGAAAAAAAAAACCGTATCGCTCAGGGTTCCGCTTCGGCTTGGCTTTGATGTATTCGAAAATAATTTCATCTCCCAGAAAAAAACGGATATGCTTATTCAAACAATGAAAGCATACCAGCACCTCATGAAAGCTTACCAGGTTGATGCCGTAAAAGCATGCGCTACCAGTGCAATGAGGGATGCAGCCAATGCCACCGAAATAATAAATACAGTAAAAGCACAAACAGGAATCGATATTGAAGTGATCTCGGGCGATATGGAAGCCAACCTGGTTTACGAGAACCATGTTGCAGAGAATATGGACAAGGATCACAGCTATATGTACATTGATGTGGGTGGTGGCAGTACAGAATTATCTTTCTTCAGCAATGGCATACTTGTTTTTAAAAAATCTTATAATATCGGCACCATACGTCTTTTAAAAAACAAAGTAACAGAAGCTGATTGGGATGAAATGAAGGATACCATCAAAGCCGTAACGAAAGGACATAAAGAAGTGGTGGCAATCGGCAGCGGCGGTAATATCAATAAGGTATTTTCTTTAAGCAAGAAAAAAGATGGCAAGCCCCTCCCACTCGATCAGTTAAGGGATTATTACCGCGAACTGGAAGCGACTTCACTTGAAGACAGGATATCAAAATATAATTTAAGGGAAGACAGGGCCGATGTGATTGTACCGGCTTTACAGATATATATCAATGCCATGAGATGGGCAAATGCCGAAGAGATATTTATTCCAAAGATCGGGCTTGCCGATGGACTGATACAACATTTATGGGCAGAAGTAAAAGGACAGGCTGTTAGCCTTTCTTAACATTCTTTTTAAAATAGTTGCCGGCAAATGTCGTTACCGGATTATGAAAAAACTAACGATCCTTTTTCTTTTCATAAGCAATTATTCCTTTGCACAACCCGACACCTCACTTACAACATTCAAGTTTTACAGTTTCATCCCCACCCAGGAAATAGAATGGGCTTCTCATAATTATTTCATCACAAGATTTAAAAATCCTGTTTTCAATGATATCCTCTTCAACAGGTATGCAAAACAAGAGATCAAAGGTTGTTCACCTGTGTGGATTGAACCGGGACGTGAAATGAACATCTATTATTGCGGCAAAGGTTATGTCGATTCTTTTTATATGTATGATCACGGGGATCCTATTATTGATTCTAACGGTAATATATCCGAGTTCCCGAAACAAGAGCCAAAAATAATTCATCCGGCAGATCTTGATTCTACAGAGATCGACGATATACTCTATATAAAGAACGGGGAATTGAAAAGCACTGTTACCTGGGTCACTCCTTTAATGCCTGTTACAACTTCCGCTGGAGTTTATCTCGGTGAAAGCGTGTATTTCAGCACCTGTTTCAATTTGAATATTGATTATAAGCCTGCTAAAAAAAATACGATACTATTCCTGGCACAAACTTCAAGAAATATAAGGCTTGATTCTTTTGACCTTAACATGCGTGCATTAAAAGAATTGTATGGAAGGAATATAATAAAATCGTTATGGCCTTATATCATGAAAAATAAATTTGATGTCTTTTCTGTTGATAAAAACAAAAAGATCAGCGCTTCGGAATTGAACAGGGGCCTTTTAAACAGCATATCAATAAAGGAAACGCCATACGACTCAATTATCGGCATACCACCGTATGAGTATCCGAATTCATTACCGTTAACAGCCGATGATTTTTTAATGGCAGCATTAAAACAGGATTGGTATTATGACCGCACAGCAAATATTGTCTTTAATAAGATCAGGGAAATGTGGCTGTATACCAAAAAAATCGACGGTTATAAAGAAGATGACAAGCCAAGCCCGATCCTTAAAATAGTCTTTTAAGGCAATGCTGATTCTACCGATAATTCAAAAACTATTACAAATGAAATACATTTTTTTAATTTTTTTATTCCCACTTTCAATCGCAACGAAATCCCAGCAGCGTATTGAATATGGCAATTTTCTCCAGCAAGACAAACAAATTGAATGGGCTGCTGTGTATCATTCCATACTCGATCTTTCTACGGTAAACCCCAACTATGATCTATGGAAATTTTATCAGCGGAAACTATCAACCGGTAACGTTTCAATATACAAACAGGATTCAACTTCTTTTGCAGTTGAAAGAAGCCAAAAAATGTATGCTGATTATAAAGCCGGTATTTTAAACATACCATTCAGCAAAAAAGAGATGAACTGGGCATATGATTTTTCAGATGGATCAAATGCAAGCGAATCCGTTTTCAGAAATGAAATATCTGCATGCGACAGCTGCTTATTCAACGACAGGTTTTCTTTAATGAAAGTAAAACAGCTGATCTATTACAAGAACCATACATTATATGTTCAGGACATTTTGATGCAACTGGTATTTTATACAAAACTGGCCGATGCATCAAAAGAAGATGCTACTTATTATGTTGCTGATGCCGTAGCTTTTAATGATTCGCTGAATGAAAGTGAAAATATTCCTGCAGGTGCTACATTCATTGCCCGTACAAGCAATATGCTCGACCTGTCTTTAAAAGAAAAAAGTGAGAATGCCGTACTAACCAATGCTAACAGCAGCTTGTCACTGATCTTATACAAAGACATAAAAAAAGGATATATCAATGCTTTTGCAACAGAAAGGTCGCTGATCCCTTCAGGCAACTATTTACCAAAAGAAAAACTTGACAGTTATCAGAACCCGCCGATAGAAGTTCCATATTATGATGAAAATGGCAATGTATTGGGAATTAGAAAGATGGTGAACGAAATAAATTTTGACAGCCTTTGCCGCTATACACTTATACAGGATATCTATTTTGATTTTGCGAAAGAAAAATTATATTCTAAAGTAATAACGTTGATCCCACTTAGAAGTATCGTGACAAGCATGGGCATTGATCTTGGGCTTGCTCCTTATTGGGGCGTTGACTTTAGGAAAAAGATCATCGCAAAGAAAAAATAACATCCGTTAAAACCTATAAGGTCTTAAAGACCTTATAGGTTTTTTAAAACTGCCTTCGCAATGACAATTCTAACAAACTACTTCTGTTCATCTTAATTAATTGTTCAACTAAAAAACATACATTAATAATAATTTCTTTCTACATTTACATCCTCAAGCGATCACTGCCGGATTTGTTTTATTCTAATGCAGAGCCACCTCCCCTCCTCGCATCATTAACAAACATTTAAATTCAAATTCCAACATGTCAGTTAATAAAGAAGTAAAAAAAATTACTACCAACACACTTGCAGAAAATGAAAGCAGCAGGAGAAAAGATCTCCATGATAACTGCTTATGATTTTTCTTTTGCAAAAATTTTTGATGCAGCAGGCATTGATATTATTCTTGGTTGGTGACAGCGCCAGCAATGTAATGGCCGGTCATGAAACCACTTTGCCCATTACACTTGACCAAATGATCTATCATGCACAAAGCGTGGTACGTGGCATTGAACAGATGCCTTGATTGTTGTTGATCTTCCTTTCGGTTCTTACCAAGGAAATTCAAAAGAAGCGCTTGCATTCAGCCATACGAATTATGAAAGAAACCGGCGGCACATGCAGTAAAACTGGAAGGCGGTGAAGAAGTGATTGAATCAGTAAAAAGTATTGTCAGTGCAGGTATTCCGGTGATGGGGCATCTTGGGATTAACACCACAATCCATTTATAAATTCGGAACCTATACCGTAAGAGCAAAGGAAGAAGCAGAAGCAGAAAAATTAAAAAAAGATGCATTGCTTTTGCAGGAAGCAGGATGCTTTGCGATTGTGCTGGAAAAAATTCCTGCAACGCTTGCAAAAGAAGTTATCAGAAAGTCTCAGCATTCCTACCATTGGTATTGGCGCCGGTGGCGATTGCGATGGACAGGTTTTGGTGATGCATGATATGCTCGGCATCAATACAGAATTTAAACCACGGTTTCTTACGCCAATATCTTAATCTTCATGAACAAATTACCGGGCTGTTCAGCAATATATTAAAGATGTAAAGAGCAAAGATTTTCCTAACGAAAGTGAGCAATACTAAATAATTTGTTTTACATAGCATCTGTACAAAGCTCCTCGCCGAGTTGTGTCACTCACATTGTACTTGCATAATGTAATTCAGTCAATTCTACCATGTATTTCTTTGCTGTTACAATCAAACATAGTCTTTGCAAAAATATAAATGTATCATGGATTTCTTAAACACATTAAATATTGCATTCAACCAATAACGGAGTTTCTACCGGGCTAAACTGGTTAAAATCCAAAGGAGAAAAAATTGATTCTTATTCTCCTGTTGATGGAAAATTGATCGCTTCAGTTACTGCTGCCGATAAAGAAAGCTTATGATGCAGTTATTGACAAAAGCACAGGAAGCATTTTTGGAATGGCGCATATGGCCTGCACCAAAACGCGGTGAAATTGTAAGGCAGATTGGTGAAGCATTGCGAAAAAATAAAGAAGCTCTGGGTAAACTGGTAAGCTATGAAATGGGCAAAAGCCTGCAGGAAGGTTATGGGCGAAGTACAGGAAATGATCGATATCTGCGATTTTGCTGTTGGGCTTTCACGTCAGTTGCACGGCTTAACCATGCACAGCGAAAGGCCGGGTCACCGCATGTATGAACAATAGCATCCGCTGGGTATTGTGGGAATTATTTCAGCTTTTAATTTCCCTGTGGCGGTATGGAGCTGGAACAGTATGCTGGCATGGGTTTGCGGCGATGTTTGCATCTGGAAGCCATCAGTGAAAAAACACCTTTGTGCGCAATTGCCTGTCAGAATATTATGCAGAAGTATTTAAAAAAAATAATGTGCCCGAAGGTGTAAGCTGACTTGATATTGGCGGACAGAGATGTAGGCGAATGGATGAGCAACGATACACGTATTCCATTGGTTTCTGCAACCGGTTCTACACGCATGGGTAAAGCAGTGGGTGCAGCAGTTGGCGCAAGGCTTGGGCAGAAGCCTTGCTGGAACTGGGCGGCAATAATGCCATCATCATTTCTAAAGATGCTGATCTTGATATGGCATTGATCGGCTGCTGTGTTTGGCGCAGTAGGTACTGCCGGTCAACGTTGCACCACTACACGCAGGTTGATCATTCATGAAAATGTTTATGATAAGTTCAAAGAAAAACTGGTAAATGCATATAAGCAATTAAAGATCGGCGATCCGTTGGATGAAAAAAATCATGTAGGGCCATTGATTGATAAAGATGCAGTGAAAATGTATCTGAATGCCATTGAAAAATGCAAAGCAGAAGGTGGCAAGTTTATTGTGGAAGGCGGTGTGTTGGAAGGTAAAGGTTATGAAAGCGGTTGTTATGTGAAACCATGTATTGCGGAAGCAAAGAACAATTATGACATTGTGCAGCACGAAACTTTTGCACCTATTTTATACCTGATGAAATACAAAACATTGGATGAAGCCATTGCTATTCAAAATGGTGTGCCGCAGGGTTTATCTTCTGCTATCATGACGATTAATCTGCGGGAAGCAGAACAATTTCTTTCTGCATGCAGGCAGCGATTGCGGTATTGCCAATGTAAATATCGGCACCAGCGGCGCAGAGATTGGCGGCGCTTTTGGCGGCGAAAAAGAAACCGGCGGCGGCCGGGAAAGCGGCAGCGATGCATGGAAAGTTTATATGCGCAGGCAAACCAATACCATCAATTATACAGATAAACTTGCCGCTGGCACAGGGAATAAATTTGATTTGTAAATGTTTAGCTAAATACTAATAATGAACGGTAAGTACAAGGATTTACAGATTATTAGAGACTATTTTCGTTCTCTACATATTCAATTAAAAAACAATAATGAATAAAATTTTCGAAATTTTTTTAGCTAGCATTGCTTATTCAGCGCATTACATTTGCACAACTGATGCAGATCCAAAAGGAAAAAGATAAAACGGTTCCTAATAACTGGTACTCAGCTTGATCCAAGCTACAACAGGTTATAATGGTATCAGCCTTGATAAAGCATATGCCATTTATCAAATCAAAAAATCTTAAAAGCAACACGTATCATGGTTGCTGTTATTGATAGTGGTATTGATACACTACATGAAGACCTTAAAGCCAATTCTATGGACAAATCCAAAAGAAATTCCGGGTAATGGAATTGATGATGATCACAATGGTTATATAGATGATGTACATGGCTGGAATTTTATTGGTGGCAAAGATGGACGCAATGTAAAAGAAGACAGCTATGAAGCGTGCAAGGGTTTATCATGAATTAAAAGCAAAATGGAAGGAAATACAGTTCTGATGCATCAAGCATTAACAACGCTGATGAAAGAGCAGAATATGAAATGTATCAGAAAGCAAAGGAAAAAGTAATTGGTGATGTAAATGAAGGAAGCTGATATAGCTTATCTGTTAAAACGAATTTATACAAATTTTATTAAAGGCGATCAGTTTTAGAAAAGACATTGGGCAAAGAAGAATATACTGGTAATGAACTTGAGATGCTTATACAACCGACAGAAACTGATGCACAAAATGCTAAAACTACTTTACTTGGATTTATGAAAGGCAAATAATAGCAATGGATCAAACCAATAAAGATTTCATGACGGATTGGATGAATATATTAGCGGCGAAGAAAGAAAGAAGAAGCAACAAATAATCCTCCGAAAGAATACCGGAAAGAAATTGTAAAAGATGATGAAACAAATATCAATGACCGGTATTATGGCAATAATGATGTGATGGCCTGCACGCCTTCCATGGAACACATTGCTCCGGTATCATTGCTGCAGTAAGAAATAATGGTAAAGGTGTTGATGGTATTGCAGATAATGTACGGATCATGATGATAAGTGCCGTACCTGATGGTGATGAACATGATAAAGATATTGCCAATGCCATCCGTTATGCAGTTGATAATGGCGCACAGATTATCAGTATGAGTTTTGGTAAAGATTTTTCTCCGGAAAAACAATGGGTGGATGATGCATTAAGTTATGCAGAAAGCAAAGGTGTATTGTTGGTGCATGCCGCAGGTAATGATGCAAAAAATGTTGATACTGCAGATAATTTTCCTAACCCTGTTTATATTGATGGTAAAGGAAGAGCCATCAACTGTAATAACTGTTGGCGCCAGTGGCGATCATGAAAAATGGCGGTTACTGCATCTTTCAGCAACTATGGTAAAAAAGAAGTTGATGTATTTGCACCGGGTGTAAAAATTTATTCCACTATTCCTGGCGGAAATACTTATGGCAATGCAAGTGGAACCAGTATGGCTTGCCCTGTTGTTGCAGGTATTGCTGCATTTGTACTGGAATATTATCCTAATCTTACCGCCAAGCAATTAAAATATGTTATTGAAAAATCTGCACGCACCTGCAGAAAAAGTAACAAGCCGGGTACAACAGAAAAGGTTAATCTAAGTGATATTTCTAAAACCGGCGGATTGTAAATGCTTATGAAGCAGTTAAACTTGCCGGCACACTTAAAACAGAAAAACCAAAAGACTTTCCAAAATCAAAGATAAGAAAACTAAAATGGGATAAAACCATTTTCAAAATAGAATTTTGCCGCAGGTAAAAGTTTTTAAAACTTATTTATCTGCGGCATATTTTTGCTTCAAACTATTTTATATGTCAAAGCCAGATCAGGGAACTTATCCAACTTATTTTCGAAAATTATATCGACCAGGTAAAAGAAGATGACTGTAAGAGATGCATTTAAAAATCAACAGGATATCATCGCTGATTATTTTGATTCTATACCGGAAGAAAAAACAAATACCGCATATGCACCGGGCAAATGGACAATAAAAGAATTATTACAGCATATTATTGATGCTGAAAGAATATTCAGTTACAGGGCACTGGCTTTTTCCAGGAAAAGAAAAAACATCATTGCCAAGCTTTGAGGAAAATAGTTATGCAGCTAATTCAAATGCAAATGCAAGAAGCTGGAAAAGTTTATGCGATGAAATAAAAGCCGTAAGAAGATCCACAGAACTTCTTATATAATAGTTTCTACAGATGATATGCTTAACAATTCCGGTATTGCAAATAATAATCCTACCACTGGTCCTCGCCATGGGATTTATTAACGTATCGGGCATTTGTATCATCATAAAAGAATTATTGAAGAAAGATATTTATAATTATCAATTGATAATTGATAATTATTGTCCTCCCTGCTGCTGCATATTCTGCATATTCTCTATATCACCTTTCATATTCTTGCGTTTGAATAAAGCCACGTCAAACTTTCCAAAGCGCCAGCTGAAATTAAGTCTAACAACCTGCGGGTCACGCCTGCGTGAATTATCCTGGATAAAAAAGGCTGTCTCGGAATGTGTTTCATAAACTTTTGTTCTGAATATATCACTGAACTGGAGCGTCAATGAAGCTGCATTATTTTTCAGGAAATCTTTTTTAATGGCAATATCAACTCCATAGATCGGTTTAATATATCCCTGCGCTGTTGGTTGCGATCCGCCGCCAAACATTCCACCGCCACCACCGCCACCACGATTACCACTATTCACCGGCACCAATGTTTTGGATTGATAGTCGCCCGATAATTGTATAGAGAAGTTTTTAGGAAGTTTAAAACTGTTGTTGATCTTTGCGAACCAGCTAAACTGGCTGTTGTCCGCTCCTCCAACCAAATTGCCTGCCTTGATGGTTGCATTGAAGAGGTTCAGGTTTGTTGTAAGGTCCCACCACTTTGCGATCTTATTCTTTCCTGTCAATTCCAAACCATAGGTATAACTTTTGTTTGCATTTGCATAAGAAGTAAATAATACACTATCCATTTTTACAGGATCTGGATTAATGTCCCTGTATTGATACCTTGTTATAAGATGATTTGTAAGTCTTCCATACAAAGTAGCCAAAATAGAATTCCCTGCCTTGTATTGATTTTGATAAGTGAACTCGAGTAAGTTGGTGAACTCGGGTATGAGGTCGGGATTGCCTACACTTAAATTCAATGAATCAGAAAAATCAATGAACGGGATCAGTTGAAAAAAATTCGGCCTGTTCACCTTTCTTGAATAATTCAGCTGAAGATCTTCCTGCTTGTTTAATTTCTGTGTAAGATAAATACTCGGGAAAAGGCTAACAGGATAATTATTTGAAAAATGTTGCGCCTTGGTAAGCAGGTTGCCTTTATATTCTGAACTCTCTACCCGCAACCCCAATTGAAAACTAAAATCTTTTATTTGCTGTGAATAAGTTGCATACGCGGCATATACAACATCATTGTATTTATACTTTACGTTCAATAAGGGTTTGTAAATATACTTCCCACCGGAATCTATAAAATTATCATTATTACTGTCGTAATTGCGCAATGCCATGCGCAGGCCTGTTTCAATTTTTTTTGTCGCGGTGATCGGGTTAACAAAATCTGTTTGCGCTGTTAAGAACTTTGTTGTGCCACCACCAGAGGATCTTTCTGCTGCCATTTCAGGTTCAGGAACCATGTTCGCATCATAGTACTGGCTCTTATAATCCGAAGTATTAAAATTATTACTGTAATTAAAATTTGCATCGGCTGTCCACTCTTTGCCTGCCTTTGCAAAATTGTGTTTGAAACTTAAGGTGCTGCCGTAATTCTTAAAATCATTTACGGCCATTATTTTCCTTCACGCGTCGCCCCAAAGCCCGCCCGCCGCATCAGGTGGGCCATCAATGCGATGTCGTCCTGGTTTGCCATTTGCGTTCCCTCCGCTCTGTCACTGTGCCACTACCGGATTGCTGTCATTCTCCTGTCGCAACGCGTATCACGCGCAGGCGCGCGCGTAGCTTTTGCTGCTGAATTTGCTCGGATACTGGTCAGGCTGGACAACAGCCTGGGTCGCCATAGGGCCTGCACGCATGTCGCGCTTCCTGCCTGCGTTGCGAGAGAGCCCGTAAACTCTCGAGCGTTGCGAACAGCTTAGTACGGCCAATTAGCGCCGCAGCCTACACACGCCGAGGCCAGCAGTCAAAGCAGTGGCAGCATTTCGGTTGCGCCACGTTGCTGGCGTGTATCGCAGGCCGGCAACGCGCGACCGCGGTCAGCGCGTTACGTCTGTTGCCTCGACACGCCCGAGACCGGTGATGCCCATGTCCTCCAGCGTGTCGGCAATCGCCTGCATGGCGTCCGAGATATCGGCCTCATTCAGGTCGCCCATGCACCCGATACGGAATGTATCGGCCAGCGCGAGCCGGCCGGGAAAGATGATGAAGCCGCGCTGCTTCATGCCTTCGAAGAGAGCGTCGGAAGTTGAATGCCGGATGGTCCGGATTGTGGAAGGTCGCGACGATCGGCGAGGCGAATTCGTCCGGCACGACTGTGGTGAACCCCATCTGCCGCATGCCGTCCGACCAGACGCCGCCAATTGCGCTGGTAGCGCGCAAGTCGCGCCGGAGTGCCACCTTCCTGCGCGTGCTCGCGGCAGGCCTGCGCGAAAGCGGCGACGACCTGTGTCGGTGGCGTGAAGCGGAACGCCGTCATGCGGTCCATGTGCTGGTTCTGGTCCCACAGGTCGAGGACCAGCGAAGTGCCACGGCCCCGCGCACTCTCCAGCGCGGTCTTCTGCACCACCGCCCAGCCAATGCCCGGAACGCCCTGCATGCATTTGTTCGACGAGACGGTCACCGCCTGAAAGCCCAGCTTCCGGGCATCGATGTCGATTGCGCCGAAGGATGCGACAGCGTCAATGAACAGACCCTTCGCGTGGCGCCTGCAGGCCGCGGCAACGGCGTCAAGCGAATTCAGCACGCCGGTGCTGGTCTCGCAGTGGACAACCATCACGTGGGTGATCGCCGGATCGCCGACGAGTGCCTGGTCGAACTGATCGATTGTAGCCGGCGTGAAGGGAGCCGTGCGGATCACCGCGTGCGGCGTTCCGATCTGCGAGGCGATTTCGATCAACCGGTCTCCGTATACGCCGTTGGTGTGTATCAGCAGCTTGCCGCCCGGCGGTACCAGCTGCGCGATGACACGCCTCGTTGGCATATGTCGCACTGCCCGGGATCGGGATCGCTGCATAGGCAGCATCGCCGTGCACCAGTCCGACCATGTATGCGCGCGCATACGTCAGATCGGCATGGAACTCATCGCCACCCGAGGCGCGGTCACGCATCATCGCTGATTTGACCGAGCGCGTCGTGCTGACCGGACCGGGAGTAAGCAGCAATGGTTCGGCGGGATCTCTGGGCATTGCGGACCCTTTCCGTTGCGCAGGCGGCTTAGCCGTCCATCCCCGCGGAACATGCGGCAAGCGACCTTGCCAGGCAACGGCAGAGACCGAGCAGGGCCGCGCCATGGCGCTTGATCGGCAGAGCGGCTAACGTCGTGATACCCCGTCTGCAAAGGAGGCTCCGATGCGACGCCGTACGCTTCCTGACTGTCGCAGTGCTTTCGACGATCGGCGACCGGCGCGCGCGGCGACGCGTGGCGGTACGCTGGTTTTCGGCCGGCAAACCGACTGCATTTATCTCGACCCTGTCACATACCGCGCAGAATGCCGACATCTGGATCTCGCTCAATATCTACGACACGCTGACCCAGCCGACGGACGACGGAAAGAGCGTGACTCCGGGCCTGGCATCGTCCTGGCACGGTCAGTCAGGACGGCACGACCGATGACCTTCAAGCTGCGGCCCGACCTGAAGTTCGCCGACGGCTCGCCGCTGACGGTCGAGCGATGTGAAGTGGTCGCTCGAACGCGCGGCCGACAAGGCAACCGGGCGGCGAATTCCAGTTCCTGCTGGCGTCGATCGCCGGCGTCGATACACAGGGCGATGACACCGTGATCCTTCACCTCAAACATCCCGACCCGACCATGCTGCAGGCGCTGGCGACGTTCAATGCTGGCATCGTGCCTTCGAAAGCTGATCATGGCGGCAGCCAGGCGCCACACTGGACGACAAGTCCAAGTCCTTCGCGCAACATCCCGTCGGCTCGGGACCGTTTATCCTGAAGAGCTGGAACCGCAACAGCGAAATGGTGATGACGCGTAACCCGTACTACTGGAAGCAGGGCGCGGACGGCAAGCCATTGCCCTATCTGGACAACGTCAGATTCGTGATCATTCCCGATGACGCGACGCGCATCCTGAAGCTGAAGGCGGGCGAGATAGACGTCGCGGAGTTCATTCCCTACTCACGCGTCGCCGAGCTGAAGTCGGACCCGCAGCTGAACATGGTACTGTTCCCGGCGGCACAGGTGAATTATTTTACCCTCAACAACCGCCCCACGCTGAAGGATGGCACCAAGAACCCGCTGAACGACGTGCGCGTGCGTCAGGCGCTGAACCACGCCACCGACAAGCAGGCGCTGATCCAGGTGGTGACCTATGGCATCGGCACGCCGGAACAGAGCTTCATGCCGATGTCCACGCCGCTGTCCTACGGCACGGGCCCGCTCTATCCGTACGACCTGACCAAGGCCAAGGCGCTGCTCGGCCAATCGGACTAGGCGCACGGCTTCGACATCACGTTGTTCACCATCGCCGGCAATGCGGACGACGTCGCGAAGGCGACTGCGCTGCAACAGATGTGGGCGCCAGCTCGGGCGTCCGGCTGAAGATCGAGCAGATGGAGTCCGCCACACGCCTGGCGCGCTACAATGCCGCCGATTTCCAGATGCTCACGTCGCTGTGGACCAACGATATCAACGATCCGAACGAGATCACGTCTTATGTTCGCTACTATCCCACGATCCAGAACCGGCATTCGGGCTGGGATGATCCGGTGATCGACAAGCTGTTCGTGGACAGTCAGCAGGAACTGGATCCGGTCAAGCGCGCCGCACAATACAAGGAGATCCAGGAACGCTACTTCGCCGCAGCGCCGATCATCTTCGGCTTCGAAGTTCCATATCCGGTCGCTATGGCGAAGAAGGTCAAGGATTTCGTCCAGATCCCACTGGGCAACAATCTTTTCGCCGGCACTTATCTCGAATCCTGACGCGGCCGACGAACGCCGTGTACCTGCTCGGCATCCTCGGCCGCCGCGTGCTGCAGATCGTGGCCACGGTGCTGCTGGTGGCGGTGCTGGTGTTTACCCTGATGCACCTGCTGCCGGGTGATCCGGCGCAGGTGATGCTGGGCGAGCGCGGCTCCGACGGCCGCGATCGCTCAACTGCATCATGACCTTGGGCTCGACCGTTCGATTCCGGTGCAGTTCTGGGCGTTCCTCGCTCGGATCGCGACGCTCAATCTGGGTGAGTCGGTCAGCATGCAGATTCCGGTGTCCCAATTGATTGCGGAGCGGCTGCCGGTCACCCTGTTGCTGACGGCGATGGCGGCGTTGCTGGCACTGCTGATCGCGGTGCCGCTCGCTTTCGTCGGCGCATTGCGGCAAGGCGGCTGGGCCGATGCCGTCATCCGCGGTATCTCGCAATTGAGTCTGTCGATGCCGGTATTCTACATTGGGCTGATGCTGCTGATCACGCTTGGCCGCCGGGCTTGCGCTGGTTCCCCGTCGGCGGCATCGGCAGTGGATTTGCCGAGGACATCTATTATCTGTTCCTGCCGGCGCTGACCTTGGCGCTTAGCCTGCTCAGCGCGATCCTGATGCGCAATCTCCGGTCATCGCTGATCGAGGTGCTGCATGCCGAGTTCGTCAGCTTCGCGACGGCCAAGGGCCTGCGCCGCCGCGTGGTGCTTGGGCGGCATGTGTTGCGCAATGCCTCGATTTCGACTGTGACACTGCTCGGGCTGAACGTCAGCTCGCTGGTAGGCGGCGCGGTGATCACCGAGACCGTGTTCGGCATCCCCGGCGTCGGACGCCTGATGGTCGACAGCATCTTCTCCCGCGATTACGCCGTGGTGCAGGGACTGACGATAGTGCTTTGTGTGTTGGTCTCTGTGGTGTTCCTCGCGGTCGATGCGCTGCAGGCGCTGCTCGACCCACGGGGAGCAACGTGACCGAGGCAGTTGCAGAGGCGATTCTCCAGCCGCCCCAACAGATCGCTTCAGTGAACGCGCGACAACAGCGCGCGGGATCTGGCCTGATTGTGGGCGCCGTCATTCTGCTGATGTTGCTGGCCTGTGCTGTGGTGCCGGAACACATCGCACCCTATCCGCCTGACGCATTCGACTATCACTCATTGCTGCAACCGCCGAGTTGGGCGCACCCGTTCGGCACTGACAATTTCGGCCGCGACATCCTTTCGCGCACGATCTGGGCGGCGCGCATCGACCTGCAGATCGCCATCTTTGGCACAGTGTTCGCGGCGGTCTTCGGAACCTTTGTCGGTGCGCTGATCGGTTACGCTGGCGGCCTGATCGACACGCTGTTCCGCCGATTGGTCGATCTGCTGATCACGATACCCTTTCTTGTGCTCGTGATCGCAATCGTCGCAGTATTGGGTCCTGGGCTGCTGAACATGTACGTCGCTGTCTCGGCGGTAAGCTGGGTGTTCTACGCGCGCCTGATGCGTGCCGAGATCATTGCGCAGAAGCGGCGCGACTATGCCGATGCCGGCCGGGTCATGGGATATGGAACAGCACGCATCATCTTCAGGCATCTGCTTGCCCAACGCCATCACGCCGTCGATCATCTACTGGATGACCGACATGGCGCTGGTGATTCTGCTCGGATCGAGCCTTGGCTATCTCGGGCTTGGCGCGCAACCGCCGACCGCCGAATGGGGCGTGCTGATCGCTGACGGCAAGAACTTCATGACCACCGCCTGGTGGATGTCCATCTTCCCTGGCCTCGCGATCGTACTGGCCGGGATGGGCTTCAGCCTGTTGGGTGATGGCATCGCCCTCAGGCTGCGCCGGCGGACATGATCGCGCCGCTTCTCTCGGTTCGCAATCTGACTATCCGCATCGGCAACATCACGCCGGTGCAGGACGTCAGCCTCGACGTCCGCGCTGGAGAAGTACTCGGCGTGGTCGGCGAATCCGGTTCAGGCAAGAGCCTTATGCTGCGCGCCATTCTTCGCCTGCTGCCGCACATCGCGCAAACCTCCGGCACAGTCGCTTGGCGAGGCCGAGACCTGACAACGCTTGCAGAACCTGAGATGCAGGCGCTGCGCGGCGGCGAAATCGCCATCGTGTTCCAAGAGCCAATGAGCGCATTGAACCCGGTACTGCCGATCGGACAGCAGATCACCGAAAGCCTCGCCGAGCACCGCGGGTTGCGTGGCCGTGCCGCGCGATCGCGTGCCAGCGAGGTGCTTGATCATGGTCGGCATTCCCGACGCGCGCCGGCGTCTGTCAAGTTACCCGCACGAGTTCTCCGGCGGCATGCGGCAGCGGGCGATGCTTGGCATTGCACTCGCCGCCGAGCCGAAGTTGCTGTTGGCGGACGAGCCGACGACGTCGCTCGACGTCACGATACAGGACCAGATCCTAAAGCTCCTGCTTCGCCTGCGACGGGAGTTGTCGATGAGCGTGGTCCTGGTCACCCATGACCTTGGGGTCGTGGCGGAGACGTGCGACCGTGTGGCAGTTCTTTACAGCGGCCGCTTGATGGAAACCGGGCCAGTCGAGACAGTTCTCTCGCACCCTGCACACCCATACACCCTGGGCCTGATCAACTCCGTGCCGCGGGCAACGGACGCGCGCCAGCATCTGTCGGCGATACCCGGCACGCCGCCCGACCCGCTGCAGCTTCCGCCAGGGTGCCGCTTCGCGCCGCGCTGCATGCTCGCAAGCGCTGATTGTACACGGGAACAGCCCGACCTGCGCTCACTTGCAGCCGACCACGCGAGTGCCTGCCTCTACCCACATGGCGTGGTACCGGGTGAATTCCGTGTCGCGTCATGATGGCGGGCGAACTGTTGCGCGCAGGGAACCTGGTACGCAGCTTTCCAGTCCGTGGCATCGCCTGGCATGGCAAGCGTGCCGAGGTCCACGCACTAAATGGCATCACTCTGTCGATCGCCCGCGGAGAGACATTGGCCGTGGTTGGGGAATCCGGCTGCGGCAAGAGCACGCTGGCGCGGGCCTTGGTGCGATTGATCGAACTCGATTCCGGCCAGATCCACTTTGCCGGCGAAGACGTGCGTGCGCTGCAGGGCGAATCACTACGACGCTACAATCGCCGCGTCCAACTGGTGTTTCAGGATCCCTATGGCTCGCTCAACCCACGCATGACCGTGGGAGAAGCTTTGGACGAGGCATTGCGCGTACATCGGATCGTACCCCCATCCGGCCGAACGGCGCGGATCGCCGAACTACTGTCTCTTGTGCGGCTGCCAGCCGACGCAGCAAGACGGCTTCCGCATGAGTTCTCCGGCGGGCAGCGCCAGCGAGTCGCCATAGCGCGCGCCCTGTCCGTGCAGCCCGAGTTGCTGATTGCCGACGAAATAGTGTCGGCGCTCGATGTCTCGGTGCAAGCACAGATCTTGAATCTGCTGCTGGATCTTCAGCGTGACCTCGGCCTTGCGATTCTGTTCGTGTCGCATGACCTGCGAGTCGTGCGGCATCTCGCGCACCGGGTCGCGGTGATGTATCTCGGGCGTGTCGTCGAGATAGGTGACGCAGCAACGGTCTTTGGTTCGCCGTTGCATCCCTACACCAAGGCGCTGTTGCGCGCTGCTCCTCAGATGCAGGCTGGCCGACGCAGTGAGCACGCGGCATTGGCCGGGGAATTGCCGTCGCCGCTGGCGATCCCGAACGGCTGCGCGTTCCACCCGCGCTGCCCGCTTGTGTTCGATCGCTGCCGTGTCGAAATCCCCAAGCCGCACGTTTTGCCGGGCGGCTACCAGGCTGCATGCCACCTGGTCGAACAGCTTATGCCACTAAGTACTCCTGGGAATGTTGATGGCAGAGCAAGCCGCCAAGAGTGATATAATTCCAGACATGCCACTGCTCACGCCGGATTCGATCCAGGACAGTCCGAATATGACCGTACGCCGGTTGCCGAATCCCGTGATATTCAACGGTCGGTCCCAGCGGGGCAAAGTGTATTGCGTTCATCCGTAGCAAACGAAGCAGGGCAGGTTCCATTATTGCGCACCAGTGCGTCAAGCCCATCTCATGGCTTAGACGAACTATCCCCTGGATAAGACCCAGCCGCACCATCGCTGTGTCACTGCAGTCCATTCGGCGGGCCTTGGAAATGGCGAATCGAGAGACTTCACCGGTTGTGCGTAGCGGCAACTGACGGAGCAGGTCCGACTGACACGCATCGGCCATCGGATACGCGCTCGGGCCTTCGCCGGGAGCCACGACTTTGACTGAGCCGACAGCAGTTTGAGTAGCACTATGAATGACCAGAGCATGGCGCGATCGGTCATCGGCGGCGTCTTTCTCTATGCCGTTGCCGCCCTCCTCAAAGCCTCGTTCAACGCAATAAACCTGATAGCGTAAGCGGTAACTTTCGGATTTGAGCGCTGGTGTATCCGCCAGAACCACAGAGATATTTTCATCTACATGACGACGGGATTCAATTAGATCCATGGCGTCCCCCTGACCAAGCCCCATTGATCTGCAAGTGCACTCTGCCCCACACGCTCGCAAATCTAAACATTGGGTAACGCAGTTTTGCCGACTGCTCAATCTCACCTGCGGCGCGCCACTCCGATTTATCGCGGAATGCTCGCTTAGCCTGTGAATACCCTATGAGTTCGGGACGAAAATCCTATCAAACCCCTCTTCGCTGACGAATCGTGCGCAGCGGAGGCCGCAGCTGCGCTGGTTTCCGACCAGAGCACAAATCGGGGACTAATCAGAACCCTGGCAGCCGGACGCCTTCGGCAATTTTTGGCCGGAAAGCTCGGACAGGTTAAGCCCGTCGAACAATGTATCGAAGCCCTGCCCTGGTATTTTGGCGCGCGTGAGAATTATCCTTGCTATGGCGCCAAGACGGCCGTGCCTGGTTTCTTCATTCCACCTATTTGCCAATAGCGTCAGATTTTGCGCTACTTCTCCATAGCCTGCGAGATATGCATCAAGCGCCAGGCTCAGCAGCTGCTGACTGTTGGTTGAGGGGGGGTCATGGACCAATTCATTCGGGGAGTCTGAGGTCATCTGATGCCGCGTCCGCCTCCGGCAGGCGAGGACACCTGGGCCTGCTGTGCAATGTGCAACCTTAAATGGTCTTCAACGGTTTCGGAACAAGTATCGCAACCGCGCTGTTGGCATACCAGAAGCTGGCCGCGAGATCCCGGCCAGTCTGCCAGACCGTCGTGACTCGGCCCAGCCCGGCACGCCCCGATAATGCACAACGCTTCCCAGCCCGATGTTATAAAATCGTCATAGCGCTGCCAAACGACTCGAATTAATCCTGTGCTGATCGCGCGTCATCGGCCTGCCCCGCTCGTCGACACCAGCCATCGTCGTCACGGCCGGCCTACCCTGCCGATGCCCACACTCGCCAACCCCCGCTAGCGCATCCTGCCGAATATTGCACTGAGACATCAACCGAACCGACTCTCAGGCCGCCGACCTGCAGGTAACCCGTTGGTGAATTGTCCACCCATCGCTGACGTATTGGACAAAGTCTCATCGTCAAACCGGCTATTCGCGGACCGAAAAAGTTGTTCGCGCGCAGCAGGCCGGTAGAGTGATCTCGGCAGTGCTCAAACACCAATCCGACCAACTGACCCCGATAGTCGCGATGCATATGGGCGCCAAGCAAGTAGCCCCTCATAACCTCAACCCACCTCAAGCCAAGCGCGGCGATTTGATGGGGTTTGGCCACGAACGTACGAAATGAAGCCGCATTCCCGGCAAACCAATACCGCCTGCAATGGAGGGCGGAGCGTGTTGTCATACCGGTTCAAGATCGACGATACAGTGATCGCGAATTCCGAGGGAGTCGCGCCAGGTCCGTATCGCATCACACGTCTTCTGCCCGCATCAGATGAGACGGGAGTGCCGAACTATCGCGTGCGTGACCTTGGCAACAATCAGGAAAGATCGCTCGCTGAAACGGCGGTCAGTCCTTGGTCTGCGGTGAAGTGATCTAAGTCTGGTCACTGCCCGTGTGTCGGTTTCGGTCGCTTCGGGAGCCCACCATTCTCTGTGTTCAGCGTAGGTTTGCTTTGCGTTTTCTAGGCGGCTTGCCAGCCATCGCCAGCTTGTAGGCTTGCTCTGTCATCGCCAGAACGCGTTGCGGATCCGAGCTGTCATAGCGGACCAGAAGGGATGGCCAGCCCTCATAGTGAGGCGTTTGCCAATAGGTGTTGGGATCGGTTTCAAGCAGGAGGAGCTTGGTTGCCGCGTTAGTGTGGAGAACGAAACTGCCGGGCTCGCGGGCCGGGCTGATCAACGCTCTTCCATTCGCTTTGACGGTTGGCTTTCCAAAGTGTGTACCCGCTTCCGTTCCCTGAAATGACAGCGCATGAGCGAAGATCTGCTCCCAGGTCAAAGGCATACCGTGAGTTCCTCTCAATACTGCCGGCGGACATCGCATCCGCGACCGAAGTCTTCCGAACGCGGGCCGTATGCCGCAGTTGCGATCGACCCTTCCTATCGCCCACCAGTCATGGTTCGCAGCCCCGGTTGAAGATGCTACCCTGCCTGTATGGCAGATAATGAAACCCTGAACCTGATCGAGCGGCTGCGCGTCAAGCCAGACCCTGACGATCAACGCTTAACCGTGAACCTAAGCGGCGTGGACCATACCGGGGCAGCCATCGAAACCCGAGTGCCGGTTGAGAGATCGCTCACCCTGTTCCTCAACGGGCAAGAAATCGTCACGGCCATGACCATCGGTGATTATCCCGAAGATCTGGCCGTCGGATATTTTCTCAATCAGGGCATGCTGAAGTCGAACGATACGATCACCGGCATCGACTACGACGAGGAACTGGCAGTAGTTGTTGTCCGCACCGCGCGCAAAACCAACTATGAGGAGAAGCTGCGCAAGAAAACCCAGACATCTGGTTGCGCGCAGGGGACGGCATTCGGCGACCTGATGGAAGTTATCGAGGGTATTAAGCTGCCGCGATGTGAGCTGCGTACCTCATGGCTCTATCGGCTTACGCAGACAATCAACACGATCCCTTCTCTCTATCTCGAAGCCGGTGCAATGCACGGCGCCATACTATGCTGGCAAGACGAACCGCTGCTCTATATGGAGGACGTCGGCCGCCACAACGCAGTCGACAAGATTGCGGGCTACATGCACCGCAATGGCATCGCGGGCGGCGACAAGATCTTTTACACGACCGGCCGGCTGACATCCGAAATGATCATCAAAACCGTGCGCATGGGAATTCCAATCCTCATATCGCGCTCGGGCTTCACTGCATGGGGCGTCGAGCTGGCGCGGCAGGCGGGCCTCACCTTGGTCGGGCGAGCGAGGGGCAAGCGCTTTCTTGTCCTGGCGGGCCCCGAGCGCGTCATCTTCGACCAGAGTTCTGGAATATGTGCCTGAGGAAAGCCAGCGTCATCGCCGCAAAGCCGCCGGCGATGACGCCTGAACACACGATGCCGCCGACCGTCGGCGCGATCCTGGCGGGAGGTCTCGCGCGGCGGATGGGTGGCGGCGATAAATCCCTCCGCTCGATCGGCGGGCGCACGGCTCTGGAACTGATCATCGATCGTCTCAGCCCGCAGGTGCGACGGATCATCCTCAACGCCAACGCCGATCCGCAGCGTTTCGATGCTTTCCATCTGCCCGTCGTCGCCGACAGCCTGCCGGGCCATCCCGGCCCGCTGGCCGGCGTACTCGCGGCACTCGACTGGGCGGCGAGCGCTGACCCCAGCCTTGCCTGGGTTCTGACACTGCCCGGCGATGCGCCCTTCATCCCGAGAGATCTCGCGTTTCGACTGCATGAGGCACGCCAGGCGAACAACGCCACGCTTGCATGCGCCGCCTCGGACAATCGTGCGCATCCGGTCATCGCACTATGGCCCGTGTCGATCCGGGACGAATTGCGTTACGCTGTAGCCGAACTTGGTATCCGCAAGATCGAGGCCTTCACCGGGCAATATCGCCGCACAACGGTTGAATGGCCGATGAAGCCGGTCGATCCATTCTTCAATGTCAACACGCCAGATGATCTTGCCGAGGCCAACCGCCTGATCGTGGATCACCCCTATCTCTGATTTTCAGAGCAAGCCCGCGTAGGGCAGATAGCCGACGCTGTCGCCCGGCGTCACTTCGGTAACCGATTCTGTCAGTTCCACAATGCCACTGGTTTCCGTGAGCGACATAAGAACACCGGCTCCATCGACTGCGTACTTGTGCGCCTGCGGTTCGCCCTCCGGTCCTGATGAGAGCTGCACCCGAACATACTCGCGGCGGCCAGCCTTCTTGCGATAGCTGAAGCCGGCTCGGTACCTCGCAACGTCGCGCACGTCTCGACGGGGGCCCCGCCAAGAGCGGCAATCAGCGGACGCGCGACATACGCGAAGGTCACAAAGGCAGCGACTGGGTTGCCGGGCAGCCCGACGAACGGCACGCCTCGAACGGTCCCCATTGCGACCGGCCTTCCCGGCTTGATCGCCAACCGCCAGAACGACAATTGGCCGACGGTTTCGACCGCGGCCTTCACATGATCCTCTTCACCAGCCGAGACGCCCCCGGACGTGACAATCAGATCGGTGTCCACCGCCGCCTCACCCAGCGCCCTGGCGATGGCATCCTGCCGGTCCGCGAGAATGCCAAGATCGCGTACTTCAGCGCCGGCCCGCCGTATCAGCGCCGCGAGCAGAATCCGATTTGAATCATAACGCTGGGCCGCCGCCATCGGGGTTCCTGGCTCGACGAGTTCATCGCCGGTCGAGAACAGAGCAACGCGGATCGGTCGACGCACTGGCAGACGATTTCAAACCGAGTGCTGCCGCCAGCGCGAGGTCCTGCGGCCGTAGCCGTCGCCCGCGTGGCAGAGCGCAAGCGCCGCGCGCGACATCCTCTCCGTGCGGCCTTGTGTTGGCGCCGCGCCGCAGCCCGGGTGGGAAATGCACGTCGCCCAGCTCATCGAGGCGCACGTCCTCTTGCATGAACACCGTGTCCGCGCCGACCGGCAGAGCCGCTCCGGTGAAGATGCGCCGCGCCGTCCCGGTCCGCAGCGGATCAGAGGCAGGCGCGCCTGCAGCAAGCCGGCCCACAACCGGCATCTGGGGCCGATCAGTCAGGTCGTCGAAGCGCACGGCATAGCCATCGACAGCAGAATTGTCGAAGGGGGGCAGATCGACAGGTGCGATCACGTCCTCGGCCAAGATACGGCTGTCGCCGGCATGCAACGCCACCCACTCCGAACCAGCGACGCACGGGACATCATTGGCGATCCGCCGTAGCGCCGCGTCGATCGAGAGCATCTTGCCGCCAAAGGCAAAACAGTCGTCGGATAGCTGTGCCACGCAATTCCCTTAGCTGTCACACCAGCCGCCCCAGTCGACTGCGCCAATCTCGACGGCATACGACTGAACGGTGTCGGCGATCGCCTCGGTATCGTCTAGATGATGCAGCGGAATGGCCAGACCCGGCAATGCCTCATCCGAAGCGATGGCGACGATCGATCCGTCGTCTGGATACAGCAGCGGTTTCGCGTTTGCCGCGCGGTGGATTTCGATCTTCGGATGGCGCTCGCGTTTGAAACCTTCAATGATCACCAGATCCACTGGGGACATGTGCGTCAACAGGTCCGGAAGGCGCGGTTCGGTGTCGGACCGCAATTCGCGCATCAGTGCCCAACGCGCCGAGGAGGCGACCAGGACTTCTCTCGCGCCGGCCTGACGGTGCTCCCACGAATCCTTGCCCGGCTGGTCAATATCGAAGCTGTGATGAGCGTGCTTGAGAGTGGAAGTTTCCAGGCCACGTCGCGACAGTAGCGGGATCAGGCGGCGCAGCAGCGTCGTCTTGCCAGCGCCGCTCCATCCAGCGAGGCCGATCACACGCATGCGAGCGGATGGCCCATAAACGACATCTATCGAGGCCCCTTTGCACAGTATCGCAGCACAAATCCGCGGTCCGGTGAACCCATGGTTTGCGTCTGATTTGCCACGCCGATATACCCTGAGGCGCCAGCAAAGTGTGTGGACTTGTGCTCGTGCCATGTTCGCTCGCCGGCGTGAAGGCCGAGCTGTGCGGAGGAACCTTGATGGCCCAGACGAACCCGCGCGAGGTGGTCCGATTCGAACATCCGGGAGCCGGCCGCCGGCGCGCCAAGGTCGTTCCCAAGGGCCGTGAAATCTCCCCCCGTGCGAGCGACGAAGTCGCCGCCTTGCTCGGCGACCGGCCGCGGCGGCGAGACCTGCTCATCGAATATCTGCATCTGATCCAGGATGCCTATAACCAGATTTCGGCAGCGCATCTGGCGGCCCTTGCCGCCGAGATGAGGCTTGCATTTGCCGAGGTCTATGAGACAGCGACCTTCTACGCGCATTTCGACATTGTGAAGGAAAACGAACCAACCCTTGCACCGCTGGTGATTCGGGTTTGCGACAGCGTGACCTGCGCGATGTTCGGGGCTGAACACCTGCTGGAGGAACTCAAGTCACTGCCGGACGCACAGGGAGCAGGCGCCGGCGTGCGCATCGTGCGCGCTCCGTGCGTCGGCTTGTGTGATCAGGCGCCTGTCGTCGAAGTGGGGCACCATTTTCTGCATCGCGCCGATGCGGCTGCGGTGGCTGAAGCCATCGGGCAAGGCGACTCGCATCCGCACATGCCTGACAACACTATTGACTACGACGCTTACGTGGCAGGCGGTGGCTATCGTCTACTCGCCAAGGTGAGGTCCGGCGAACTGAGCGGCGATTCAATCCTGTCGACGCTTGATGACAGCGGCCTTCGTGGTCTTGGCGGCGCTGGCTTTCCAACCGGGCGCAAATGGCGTTCGGTGCTGGGCGAGCCCGGACCGCGGCTGATGGCTGTCAATGGCGACGAAGGCGAGCCGGGCACATTCAAGGACAGGCATTATCTCAACACCGATCCGCACCGCTTTCTTGAGGGCATGCTGATAGCCGCACATGTTGTCGAGGCGCAGGAGATCTACGTCTACATCCGCGATGAATATCCGGTGGCGCGCGCGCTACTGACGCGTGAGATACCCAAGTTGCCGCCTGGTGGTCCGCACGTACATCTGCGGCGCGGCGCTGGCGCCTACATCTGCGGCGAAGAATCGTCGATGCTGGAAAGCCTTGAAGGCAAGCGCGGGTTGCCGCGTCACAAGCCGCCGTTTCCCTTCCAGGTCGGGCTGTTCGGCCGTCCCACGCTGATCAACAACGTCGAGACGCTCTATTGGGTGCGCGATCTCTTGGAGAAGGGCATCGATTGGTGGAAGAGCTTCGGCCGCAATGGGCGCACCGGTCTTCGAAGCTATTCGGTCTCTGGTCGCGTGAAGGAGCCAGGGGTCAAGCTTGCGCCCGCCGGCATCACCGTGCGTGAACTGATCGACGAATATTGCGGCGGCATGATGGAAGGCCACGCGCTCATGGCCTATCTGCCGGGCGGTGCGTCAGGCGGCATATTGCCGGCATCCATGGACAACATTCCGCTCGACTTTGGCACGCTGGAGAAGCATGGCTGCTTTATCGGTTCGGCTGCCGTCGTGGTCTTCTCGGAGCATGACGACATCAAAGGCATCGCACTTGAACCTGATGCGGTTCTTCGAGGATGAAAGCTGTGGTCAGTGCACGCCGTGCCGCTCGGGCACCGAAAAGGCACGCATGCTGATGGAGCAAGCGGATTGGGATGCCGATTTGCTGGACGAGCTTTCTCAGGTGATGCGTGATGCCTCGATCTGCGGATTGGGCCAGGCGGCATCAAATCCGTTGACCTGCGTCATGCGTTATTTTCCCGAAGCGTTTGCGCCCAAGGAGGCGTCGGAATGAGCGGCACCATCACATTCGAGCTCGACGGCGAGCAGGTTGAAGCACAGCCGGACGAGACGCTGTGGGAGGTCGCTCGGCGTGTCGGCACGGCGATTCCTCATCTCTGCCATCGGCCGCAGCCCGGCTACCGGCCGGACGGAAATTGCCGCGCCTGCATGGTAGAGATCGAAGGCGAGCGCGTGCTGGCAGCGTCCTGCAAGCGCATGCCCGCGGTCGGCATGAAGGTGCACACCACGACCGAGCGGGCCGCCAAGGCGCGGGCGATGGTCATGGAGCTGTTGGTTGCCGATCAGCCCGCCCGTGCCACGTCGCATGATCCGACGTCCGCATTCTGGGGATGGGCGGAACGCATCGGCGTCACCGAGAGCCGCTTTCCCGCGGCGCAGCGCTGGACGCATGATCCCAGCCATCCGGCGATGCGGGTCAATCTCGATGCCTGCATCCAATGCAATCTCTGCGTCCGCGCCTGCCGCGACGTGCAGGTGAACGACGTGATCGGCATGGCCTATCGCAACGCTCACGCGAAGATCGTGTTCGACTTCGACGATCCGATGGGCGAGTCCACATGTGTTGCCTGCGGTGAATGCGTGCAGGCATGTCCGACCGGCGCGTTGATGCCCGCCGCCTATCTAGACGCGGACGAGACGCGTGTCGCGTGGCCTGATCGCAAGGTGGACAGCCTTTGCCCGTACTGCGGCGTGGGCTGCCAGGTCACCTACGAGGTGAAGGACGAGAAGGTGGTGTACGCCACCGGGCGCGATGGTCCGGCGAACCACAATCGCCTGTGCGTCAAGGGTCGCTTCGGGTTCGACTACATCCATCACCCGCACCGCCTCACACGTCCGCTCGTGCGCCTGCCGAACATGCCGAAGCACGCACAGGATCAGGTCGATCCGGCCAATCCCTGGACGCACTTTCGCGAATCAAGCTGGAACGAAGCACTGGATCTTGCAGCCGGGGGCATGGCACGCATCCGCGACACGCACGGGGCTAAATCGCTCGCGGGATTCGGCTCCGCCAAGGGATCGAACGAAGAAGCCTATCTGTTCCAGAAATTGGTGCGCACCGGCTTCGGCTCGAACAATGTCGATCACTGCACACGGCTCTGCCACGCATCGTCGGTGGCCGCCTTGATGGAGGGACTGAATTCGGGCGCCGTCACCGCGCCGTTCGCTGCCGCAATGGACTGCAGAAGTGATCATCGTCATCGGTGCGAACCCGACGGTGAACCATCCGGTCGCCGCCACCTTCTTCAAGAATGCTGTGAAGCAGCGTGGCGCCAAACTCATTGTCATCGATCCGCGGCAGCAGTCACTGTCACGACACGCCCTGCATCATCTGGCATTCAAACCGGGCAGCGACGTGGCACTGCTCAACGCGCTTTTGCACACCATCATCGAGGAAGGTCTCACCGACGAGCAATACATCGCCGGCTACACCGAGGGCTACGACCAGTTGCGGGAGCGCATCAAGGAGTTCTCGCCGGAGAAGATGGAGTCGGTCTGCGGGATCCCGGCGCAAACCCTGCGTGATGTCGCGCGGCTCTACGCGCGATCCCGCGCCTCGATGATTTTCTGGGGCATGGGAATCAGCCAGCACGTTCATGGCACCGACAATGCGCGCTGCCTGATCGCGCTGGCACTGGTAACAGGCCAAATCGGCCGCGCCGGCACGGGGCTGCATCCCCTGCGTGGCCAGAATAACGTCCAGGGCGCTTCCGATGCCGGTCTCATCCCCATGGTCTATCCCGACTATCAGTCAGTGATGAATGAGGACATTCGCTCGAAGTTTGAAGCCTTCTGGAATACGCCCCTGGATCCGATCAAAGGTCTCACTGTGGTGGAGATCATGAACGCTGTGCATGCGGGGCAAATCAAGGGCATGTACATCGAAGGCGAGAACCCGGCGATGTCAGATCCGGACCTGAACCATGCGCGGGAAGCGCTTGCCATGCTCGATCATCTGGTCGTGCAGGACCTGTTCCTCACCGAGACCGCATTCCATGCCGACGTCATTCTTCCGGCCTCAGCTTTCGCCGAGAAGAGCGGGACCTTCACCAACACCGATCGGCGCGTGCAGCTTGCGCGCCCGGTCATCGAACCGCCAGGCGACGCGCGGCAGGATTGGTGGATCATCCAGGAGATAGCCCAGCGTCTTGACCTCGGCTGGAACTATAGTGCGCCTAGCGATGTCTTCGCCGAGATGGCACAGGTCATGCCATCGTTGGCAAACATCACATGGGAGCGACTCGAGCGTGAAGGCGCGGTCACTTATCCGGTCGACGCGCCTGACAAGCCTGGCAACGAGATCATCTTCTACTCCGGCTTCCCGACCGACAGTGGGCGCGCCAGGATCGTCCCCGCCAACGTGTTACCGCCTGATGAGGTGCCGGACGCTGAGTATCCGATGGTGCTCTCGACCGGCCGAGTGCTGGAACATTGGCACACCGGCTCTATGACGCGCCGTGCCGGCGTGCTGGATGCGATCGAGCCGGAAGCGGTTGCGTTCATGTCGCCGCGCGAACTGGGACGCGCGAGGCTAAACCCTGGCGACTTCATCAGAATCGAAACGCGCCGCGGCGTTGTCGAGACGAAAGTTCGATCCGATCGCGACGTGCCGGAGGGCATGGTGTTCATGCCGTTCTGCTACGCCGAGGCGGCGATCAATCTGCTGACCAACCCCGCGCTCGACCCGTACGGGATGATCCCGGAATTCAAATTCTGCGCAGCGCGAGTGACCCCGGTAGCGGCAACCGTTGACACTGCGGCAGAGTGAGTGCCTCGATGTCGATCTGCTCTTGGTGAGGGTGCCCAATTGGAAAAGCTCATCACCGCACCGACGGTAGCCCCGAATGAGATCGGATCTATGCCGTCGTCCGAGTATGGAAAATCAACCGCGTGTTGAAAGTCGGTGGCTGCGTCTTCGTCTCCGCACATCCGACCTGGCCTGCACATGAGTTGCCGAGGGACTTCTTGCGCTTCCCGGCGGCCGGGCTCGCGCACCTCTTCATCCGCGACACTGGTTTCGAGTTGATTGCGGCCACCGAGGGCCTGCCAGCCAAGATATATAGCCTTGTCGACAATCCGCCGACGCGCGGCGTTCTCGACTGCCGCGTGAATCAGGGCGTCGCGCTGATCGCCCGCAAGACCCATGACGACGACCAAGCGCGCCTGCGTTGGGATATTGACATCACCGATGCGCGTGAAATCGGAGTATCCCCGGCCTCGCTGACCACAACGCCCATTCACTGATCAGGGCCAATGTGCCGGGCGCTCATGCCGATTCACGACGCTGTGCTCAGCTAGTCCCGCCTGCGGAAGCGACATAACGCACCACGTGACGTCCCATGCCGCTATGGGCTTGGACCTCTGCCCGCTCACCTAAGGGCGGAGTGGAAGCCCAATCGCAGCTGCCTCGCGACCATACGTGAGTATCGTAGATTGGGCTGTCATGGCGACCCGAGTTGACGTCGGGGTCCCGGCGATCAATAGGGCTATCAACGGCGTGCAATCACGCGAGGAACTGTATTAGCGCGTCACCACTGGGACGACGCTGATGCTGTTATACGGGGAACCGCTAATGAGCCTTGTACCTGACCACCGTATAGATCAGCACGCCCTTCTCCAGGTCCAATGAGCGATGAACCTGGAAGGTCTTGAAGAACAGAGATGCTGAAGAAAATCCGATCACCTCTGACTTAGGCAACTTCGGAGGAAGGTCGATCATGCCAATTGCTCGGCACGCAATAGAGAATCGACTTGGGTCTTCGGCGACGCCGACTGCACCCTTGATCCCACCAGTCTCCGCACGCGACATGTAGCAAGACACGTTTGCCACCTTCGGATCATCATAGCGTTCGATCACAATCTTGTCGTCTGGCCCAAGCCATCGGAAGTTAGTGTTGATCGAATTGATGCGGGTTTGTGCTGCCGCAGAATTTGCGAGTGAAGTTAGCAGGGCGAGGTAGGTGATGTACCGCATGTTGGGCATCCCGTCCAAATTGACAGTCCTGATGTAGGCGGCTGGTGAGCATCTGTCGTGTAATCATAAACTGGATTGCGGGCGCGCTTGCTATCAATGCATGACCCTTCGTGATGACGCCGCCGACGCACGAATAGTCGGGCTTGATTGGCAGGAGCCAAAATGGCGCGGAAGTAGTGGGAGCACTGCGGGTCGCAATGTGCTTAGCACGCCACGACGCCGCAATCCCAGTTGCGGCGACTGTCGCCGCCTGGCCGTGACTATGTCTGCGTCTCAGCCCTTGGGTCCTCTTCGTGTTGCGGGCTTCGAGCAGTTCTGCTCGCACGAAGAAGCGGTGCTTTCCTCACTGCTACAGCGTTCGAGACGGAGCCGCCCGCAAGTTCATCGCCGCTTCGATCCTATAGTCCTCTTCATCATTGGCGATCGCGGAGGTATCCATAACTCTATGATCGCGAATCTTGCGCGCCGAACATGAGCAACACGAGATTCTGTTGGGCGGCGCATCTGATCTATACTCAAACGGCGAGCCACCGATCTTGAGTTGCGCCGCTGCGTTTCCTCCCTTTGCTGCGAGGCACTTCGCCCAGCTCGTAGGATATTTGCGTCGCAGGCATTCCCGGACGGAATGCTAGCGTTTTTGGGCCATGTTTGTTGTCAGATAGGCAACTTGGTGAGCCCGGTGGGACTCGAACCCACGACCCCAAGATTAAAAGTCTCGTGCTCTACCACCTGAGCTACGGGCTCGCCTGGCGCCTTAGAGCGCCAAGCCCCTCCACCGGTCAACCTTTGACGTCGGCCGCCACCCGCAAGTGCACGATCCGATCCGGGTTCTGTACCGTCCCACCTGAACCGCTGCCACGCTTGATCTGATCGATCAGATCCATCCCCTGCACCACCTGGCCCCAGATGGTGTACTGCCCATCCAGATGTGGCGCCGGCGCGAACATGATGTAGAATTGGCTGTTCGCGCTGTTCGGGTCCGAGGTCCGTGCCATCCCGCAGGTGCCACGCAAGAAATGCTTCTTCGTGGTGAACTCAGCCGGCAGATCCGGCAGCTTCGACCCGCCCGTGCCGGTCCCCGTCGGATCGCCACCCTGCGCCATGAAGCCCTCGATCACGCGATGGAACGGCGTGTTATCGTAGAAGCCCTCGCGCGCCAGCGTCTTGATCCGTTCCACCGCTTTCGGTGCGATGTCCGGGAACATCTCGATCACAACGCGGCCGGACTTCAGGTCCATGTACAAGGTGTTCTGCGGATCCGTCTTCGCCTGCGCGTCAGCGTTGTCGCTCATGATGAAGTTCCCTGCCAGGGTTACGATCGCGGCGCCCGCGATCAGGTTGCGTCGGTGCATCGGCGCGTTCTCCTCGGTTAGCGGCGGATACGCTGCAACACCCGCTCCAATGTCAGCGGCGGCACGAAGGATGAAATGTCGCCGCCCAGCATTGCCATTTCCTTGACCAGCCGCGAGGCAATGAATTGGTGTCGCTCGCTCGCCATCAGGAACACCGTCTCGATGTCCGGTGCCATGCGATAGTTCATTCCCGCCATCTGGAACTCGTAGTCGAAGTCCGAGACCGCGCGCAATCCACGCACGATCATTGACGCACCAACCTTGCGCGCAAAGTCGATCAACAGAGTGTCAAACGGCAGCACCTCGATGACCATGCCGTTCTGCGTGGCGATGCGCGCGATCTCCGCTTCCACCAATTCCACGCGTTCTTCCAGCGTGAGCAACGGCCCTTTGCCAGTGTTGACCGCCACGCCGACAACCAGCTTGTCCAGCAGCCGTGCGGCGCGGGCGATGACGTCGAGATGGCCATTGGTCACCGGATCGAACGTGCCTGGATAGAGACCGACGCGCAGCTTCTTCACCGGCTCCGCCATCTATGCGTCGTCTCCAGACGAACCGTTATCATCACCCGTGTCCTCGATCACCGGGAACACGCTGGTCACGTGCTCGTCAGCATCCACCCTGAACAGCGTCACACCCATCGCCTGCCGGCCGGTACGACGCACCTGGTCGGCCGGCACACGTATCAGCCGTCCCGCATCCGTCACCAGCATCACGTCGTCCCCATGCCCCACCGGGAAGCGTCGCCACCACGGCGGTGCCATTACGCGGTGCCAATGTGATGTTGGCAATCCCCTGCCCGCCGCGTCCGGTCACCCGATACTCGTAGGCCGAGGAGCGCTTGCCGAAGCCGGCATCCGTCACCGTCAGCAGGAATTCCTCCGCCACCTCCAGCTCGCCGATGCGCGCCTCGTCCAGCTGCACCTCGGTCACCGGCTCATCGGCATCCGGCGCCGCCTCAACCTCGTCCTCGCCGTTGCCGTTGCCGCGGCGCCTCGCATTGGCCTGTTTCAGATAGGCAGCGCGCTCTTCGTTGGAGGCATCGACGTGGCGCAGCACCGACAGGCTGATCACCTCGTCGCCATCCGCAAGACGGATGCCGCGCACGCCGGAGCTGTCGCGCCCCGCGAACACGCGCACAGTGTCATCGGACAACTCGAACCGGATGCAGCGCCCCTTGCGCGTCGCCAGGAAGGCATCCTGGCCGTCACGGCATGTTGCGACGCCGATCAGCCGATCGCCCTCGTCCAGTTTCATCGCGATCAACCCGGCAGAGCGCACGTTGCGGAAATCCGACAGCCTGTTGCGCCGCACGCCGCCCGACGCGGTCGCGAACACCAGATGCAGGCTGTCCCACAACGCCTCGTCCTGCGGCAGCGGCAACACCGTGGTGATCGTGTCGGAGCCAAGGTCCGGCAGAAGATTGACCAGCGCCCTGCCCTTCGCCGTGGGCCCTGCTTCCGGCAACCGCCACACCTTCTCGCGGTACGCCTTGCCGCCCGAGGAGAAGAACAGCACCCACTGATGGGTATGCGCGTGGAAGCTGCGCGTGACGATGTCGTCGCCACGCGTCGATGCACCGGAGCGCCCGCGGCCGCCGCGGTTCTGTGCCCGGTAGGTCTCCAGCGTGGTGCGCTTGATGAACCCGTCGCGGGTTATCGTCACCACCATCTGCCCCGGCTCGATCAGGCTTTCGTCTTCCTGATCTGCCACCGCGTCGATGATGTCGGTCCTACGCGGCGACGCCAATCCTCGCGCGCCTTCATCAGTTCGTCGCGCATCACCTCCATGCGCCGAGGATGCGATGCCAGGATGTCGAGCAGATCACGGATTTCGCTCGGCGACCTCCGTCAGGTCCTGGTGGATCTTCTCGCGCTCGAGTCCGGTCAGCCGTTGCAGCCGGATTTCGAGGATGCCGCGCGCCTGTTCTTCGGTCAGGCGCACGGTGTTGTTCTCGCTGATCACATTGCCCGGCTCGTCGATCAGCGCCAGCAGCGGCGCGATATCCGCGGCCGGCCAGTCGCGCGCCATCAACGCCCCGCGCGCCGCCGCTGCATCCGCGCTCGCACGGATCAGCCTGATCACCTCGTCGATGTCGGCGACCGCGATCGCCAGCCGACAAGCGTTGTGTGCGGTCTTGCGCGCCTTATCCAGCTCGAACCGCGCCCGCCGCAGGATCACCTCCTCGCGGAAGCGGATGAAGCACTGCAATGCGTCGCGCAGGCCAAGCTGCCGAGGCTGGCCCCTATCGAGCGCCAGCATGTTGATGCCGAAAGTTGATCTGCAGTTGCGTGAAGCGATAAAGCTGGTTCAGCACCACCTCGGGTGTCGCATCGCGCCGCAACTCGATCACCACGCGCATGCCCGAACGATCGCTCTCGTCCCGCACGCCGGAGATGCCTTCGATCTGCTTTTCGCGCACCAGTTCGCCGATACGCTCCAGCAGCGTCTTCTTGTTCACCTGATAGGGGATCTCGGTGATGATGATCGCCTGACGGTCGCGCGCGGTCTCCTCGAATTCATGCCGTGCGCGGATGGTGATCGACTCACGCCCGGTTTCAAACGCTGCGCGGATGCCGGACCGTCCGACGATGATGCCGCCGGTGGGGAAATCCGGCCCCGGCACGATGCGCATCAGCTCGTCGAGCGACATGTCCGGCTCGGCGATCAGCGCCAGTGTCGCGTCGATCATCTCGCCCGGATTGTGCGGCGGAATGTTGGTCGCCATTCCCACGGCGATGCCGTTGCCACCGTTGACCAACAGATTCGGAAACCGCGCCGGAAGGACGACGGGCTCCTTCTCGGTCTCATCGTAGTTTGGCTGGAAATCGACGGTATCCTGCTCGATGTCGGCCAGCAGCAGTGACGCGGACGCGAGCCAGCCGCACCTCGGTGTAACGTTGCGCAGCGGGATTGTCGCCATCGACCGAGCCGAAATTGCCCTGCCCGTCGATCAGCGGCACGCGCATCGAGAACGGCTGCACCATACGCGCCAGCGCATCGTAGATCGCCGCGTCGCCATGCGGGTGATACTTGCCCATCACGTCGCCCACCACGCGGGCCGACTTGCGGTACTGCTTGTCCGCCGTATAGCCGGCCTCGTGCATGCCAAACAGGATGCGGCGGTGCACCGGCTTCAGCCCGTCGCGCGCATCCGGCAGGGCCCGCGCCACGATCACGCTCATGGCGTAATCGAGGTAGGACCGGCGCATTTCCTCCTCGAGGGTCACCGGCTGGGTGTCCTCGGGCGGGCCGGGCAACTTGTCGTCGGGGGTATCGCTCAAAAACGGCTCAATTCAACGGGTTGGCGGCCGGGACCACGGTCTGCGGCGCTGCACTGCATCATGAGCGGTAGATAGGCTGATTCGGCTCGGAAAGCGAGGGGTAGCCGCCACTTCCGTGCGCCTTGCCCATCGGGCGCGAGAGGCTGTCGCGCAGCACCGGAAGAGGGTCCGCGCCCCTCCCCGATGCCCTCGTCTACGGCGTCGCTTGCAGGCGTGCCAGCAACGGACCGGAAGGCACGCCGTCGACCGGCATTCCGGACAGGCTCTCGAACTGGCTGATCGCCGAACTCGTCTGCGGCCCCGACACCCCATCCGCCACGCCATGCAGATAGCCGAGACGGATCAACTGCTGCTGCACAGCGACCGTCAAACTGACATCCGGCGCGTATGGCGGCGGCGACGGCGCGTTCACCATCATCGGGCCATACCCGGGCACAGCATCGCCGTGCCCATACATGCACTGCGCAAAGGCGTTATCGTACTGCTGCTGTATGCCGTATTGGGCGCCGGAGCTGCCCGACGCACCGTAGGCTGTGCCCGCGAGAGCCCCGCTGCCGGCGCCGATCGCCGCGCCTCGGCCACCACCGATGGCCGCGCCAAGACCTGCACCCAAGAGCGTGCCGATAGCTGCCGCGCCAACCGCCTGGTTGTTGGCGTTCTGTGCCTGTCCGGCTACCGCCTGTTGCGCATAGCCCTTGCAGATTGCCTGGTCCCCAGCGAACGCATCGAATGACTTTCCGGGCCCGGGCATCACTTGAACCGTCGGTCCCATCGGCGTCTGCGCGCAGCCGGAAACCAACAGGCTCAGCGCCGTCACGCCGCAGATGCCAACACTTACCCGCCCACGATGCCTCACCGCGCGTTTCCCTCATTTGTGGTGCGTAATCGTAACTGCCAATCACCTGACATCGCAAGCAATTTCGGGTTGCCGCTGCGCCGGATCGGTTCACTAGGTTACATCAGCGGTATTGATCCATACCGGGCACGAATGGCCAATTACGACCACGCCACCACCGATGGCTGTTAAGCCAGCCGCATGGTATGCAGCCAAAATCAGGTCCCGGCGCGACAAGATGCTCCTGTATATCGGATCGTATACGCAGCCCCCGGCCGGCAAAGCGCTCGGCATCCATGCCCTCCGCCTCGATCACGCCACGGGCGCGCTGACCCAGCTTGGCGTGGCCGCCGGCATCAACAACCCCTCATACGTCGCCTTGGACCCTGCGCGACGCTTCCTCTACGCGGTCAACGAACTGCATCCGGCCGGAACCGTCAGTGCCTTCGCGGTGGCACCCGTCTCCGGCGAACTCACTTTCCTGAACCGCCGACCGACCCACGGCGCCGACCCATGTCACATCGCCGTTGATCGCCAACGCCGGCATGTCTTCGTCGCGAACTACTCAAGCGGCAGTGTCTGTGTCCTGCCGGTGCGCGAAGACGGCAGCCTCGGCGAGGCCAGCGATTTCATTCAGCACGTCGGTGCCGGCATTCATCCGCAGCGCCAGACCGGCCCGCACGTGCACTCGGTTACGCTCGATCAGATTGGCCGCTTCGCCTACGTCGCCGACCTCGGCCTCGACAAGCTGTTCATCTACCGGGTCGACACGAAACGCGGCATGCTGGAGGCGAACAGCACTCCCTGGATCAAGCTGCGGCCGGGTTCCGGACCGCGTCATCTGGCCCTGCATACCCGCGGCTTTGCCTATCTCGTCAATGAACTGGATTCGACTGTCCGCGCCATGGCACTGAACCGCACGACCGGTGGCTTGCGCGAGGTGCAAACAGTTTCGACACTGCCCGACGGCATTACCGGCCCGAACACCTGCGCCGACATCCACGTCTTCGGCAGCTTCGTCTACGCCTCCAACCGCGGCCACGACAGCATCGCCAGCTTTCGCATCGCTCCGCGCACCGGCCGATTGACGCCGCTGGAACACGTGGCCACGCAGGGCCGCACACCTCGTGGCTTCGGTATCGATCCAACAGGCAAATTTCTCGTGGTGGCCAACCAGAACAGCGACTGCGTTGTCAGTTTCCGGATCGATCGGCGAACCGGCGGGCTACAGCCGACGGGCCATGCCGCAGAGGTGGCGACGCCGACCTGCGTGAAATTCGCCGCGTGACCACGAAGCAGCGCGCGTAAGCTTGCTGTAAGCGCGCGCCGGCATCACAGCGCCGGGTTACACCATCGGACAAGGAGCCCGGAATGAAACGCCTGATTCTGCTCGCCGCACTTGGCTTTCTCGCGATCGGCAACACCTCGTACGCCGAGGAGTCCTGCAATATCGCTGCCAGCAACATGATGTCGCGCGACGCAATCACCAAAAGCTTGCACGATCGCGGATTCACCCAGATCCGCGGACTATCAACGCATAATGGATGCTACGAGGCGAAGGGCATCGACAGCAAAGGTGCGCGGTTTGAACTGGAGTTGAACGGCGCGACGGGTGCAATCGTCGCCCAGGAATAGCACTGGGATGGACGACAATGGCGCACAATCGGAAGTTCGTGTCTGGGACCCGTTCGTGCGACTGTTCCACTGGGGGACGCTCACGTTCGTCGCCATCTGCTTCCTGTCAACCGACCTGAAGTGGCTGCATGAGCCGATCGGCTACGGCGTGCTCGTTCTCGTCTTTCTGCGCGTGCTGTGGGGCGTTGTCGGCTCCCGGCACGCCCGCTTCACCAATTTCGTCACCGGCCCTCGCGCGCTGCTGCACTATCTGCGCGCCTTATGGCGTGGAACGCCAAAACATTACCTCGGCCACAATCCCGCCGGCGGCATCATGGTGGTCCTGCTGCTCATGATGCTGCTTGTGGTCGGCATCAGCGGCTGGATGACCGAAACCGATCGCTGGTTTGGCGTTCCCTGGGTGGATCGCCTGCACCATCGCTCGGCTCATCTGCTGTTGCTGCTCGTCGCGGTGCACGTGATGGGCGTGGTGGTATCGAGCTGGCTGCATCGGGAAAACCTGCTTCGGGCGATGCTGACCGGGCGGAAGCCTGCGATGAGGCAAACGCCGGGCGAGTGAAGGCAATCACGAAGCAGCTGCCACCACCGTCGCGCCGCTCGACATACACCGTTGCACCATGTGCCGCAGCAACCTCCGCGACTATGGCAAGGCCGAGACCAACGCCGCGATCACGCCCGGTCTGGAAACGGCGGAAGATGTCACCGCGTTTGTCGTCCGCCACGCCGGGACCACGATCGCGAACGCTCAAACGGGACGGCTGATCAATGACCACTTCGACATCGCTCCCCTCGGGAGCATGCGCGATTGCGTTGTCAATCAAATTTTCCAGCGCCAACACGATAGCCGCGTGATTGCCCGCGATCAGCGGAATCGAGTCAGGGCCGATCAAGGCAAGCTCGATGTTGCTTGCGATCGCTAGCGGAGCGCGACCCGATATCGCTTCAACAGCCACGGCACGCAGATCGACGGCGGCAGAGACGTCAAGCGGGGCACCATCCAATCGTACCATGGTCAGCATCTGCTCAACCAACCGGCGCATGCGGTCACAGTCGGCTCGCAATGCGCCGCTTGCCTCTCCCTCGGGAAGTTCATCGATGCGTGCCGTGAGTATCGCAAGCGGCGTACGCAACGCGTGGGCCGCGTCACCGACGAAACGGCGGTGGGCCGCGAGCGAGCCGTCCATCCGGTCGAGCGCTGCATTGACGGCACCAACCAACGGCGACAGTTCTCCCGGCAGGCCGATTATCGGCAGACGGACATGTGGATGCTCCGGACCTATTTGCGCGGCCGCCGCTGAGGCCTGGCGCAGTGGCCGCAATCCGTGCCGCAAGGTCAGCACAGCAATGCCGACAACGAGCAACGCCATCGGCACCAGGAGCCACAGAGCGCTGAACAGGAATTCGCGCAACAGACTTTCGACAAGGCCCTCCTGTTGCTCATGCGCCTGCGCAACGACCACCCGCCAGGGCCCCTGGTGCTCTTGCACGCCAAGCAAGCCGTCGGGAAACAGTCCGCTCCGCGGCGCACGGAAGAAGCCATGCCACGACGGCGGCGCGTACGGCGCGATCGCTGCCGGTGCGAGTGCATTGGAACTGAAGGCGACCGCACCGGTGGGATCGTACACCACGAAGAAGCTACTCGAGTCGCTGTCCCGAAACGCCGCTGCCAGGGGGCCGCTCAGATCGAGACGTGGCTTGCCATCAGGCCCAACCGAAACAAGCGAAGCGACCAGCCTGGCCTGGCTCTGCAGCGCAGCATCATCGAGTGAGCCAATCGTCGCGAGCGTGCGCCACACGACGGCAGCGGCAGCCAGTATCATGGCGATCGCCATCACCGCCGCGAGGCGCCAGGCCAACCGGCGCGACAGGCGCCATTCGTGCTGGCTATTCTGCGGCAGCGAGTAGATACCCGACGCCACGCACGGTATGAATTGCGAGCTTCGCACCGGCATCAGACAGTCGCTTTCGCAAGCGGTGAACCAGAACCTCAACAGCATTCGGCGTCGTCGGCGTGTCGAAATTGTATAGCCCCTGTTCGAGCGCCTCGCGTGACACTACCCGGCCTGAACGGCGAAGCAGCATTTCCAGCAGCGAGGACTCGCGCAGCGACAAGGGCACGACCGTCGAACCGTCCACCACGGTGACGCGCGTCGGACTGTCATATGCCAGATTCGCAAGCTCCAACCGGACTCCCAGCGCCGCGTTTGGCCGGCGAAGGAGAGCTCGGATCCGCGAGACAAGCTCGCTCATATGAAAGGGCTTTATAACGTAGTCGTCGGCGCCGCCGTCCAGCCCGGCAACGCGATCTTCCGGCGCATCCCGCGCGGTCAGAATGAGCACAGGGACAGGATTACCGCGCTTGCGCAGCCCGCGCAGCAGCGTCATGCCATCGCCGTCCGCCAGCCCGAGATCGAGGATGATTGCGTCGTAATCGGCCGCCGCTAGTGACGCCAAGGCATGCTGCATGCCGTCCGCCGCGTCGATCGCAAATCCTGCGCGCGCAAGCGCCGCGCATAGCAGCGAGGCCAGGGCAGGTTCGTCCTCAACGGCAAGCAGGCGCATGGGCGTGGTTCCGAGGCCGAGTCTGGACTTGCCGGCTTACCGGATGCTTACGGCGTTGCGCCCCGTGATTTGCTCCGATCGGCTCGAGTTAGAACGGGATCTCGTCGTCCAGATCGCCGCCCTTCGGCGCATCCCACGACGGGCCCACCGCCGCCGCCGCGCGCGCCGCCACCGCGCTGCCGCGCGCTGCGCCGGCCGCGCGCTCGCGGATAGCCGCCGCCGCCTCTCGCCGCCCTCGCTCGCCGCGCGCGCTGTCGAGCAGCGTCAGTTCGCCGCGGAACCGGCCGATGCACCACCTCGGTGGTGTATCGCTCCTGCCCGGACTGGTCGGTCCATTTCCGGGTCTGCAGCGCGCCCTCGACATAGACCTTGCGCCCTTTGCGCAGGTACCGCTCGGCGACGTCGGCCAGCCGCTCGTTGAAGATCACCACGCGGTGCCACTCGGTCCGCTCCTTGCGCTCGCCGGACGCTGCGGTCGTTCCAGGTCTCGCTGGTCGCCAGCGTGAAGATTGACCATCTTGCTGCCGTTCTGGAGCGTTCCGCATCTCCGGGTCCTTGCCCAGGTTGCCCACCAGGATCACCTTGTTGACGCTGCCAGCCATCGCCTCATCCTTCTCAATCGAACCGCTCTAGCTCCCGCCATCCACGCGCCGGCCATCCTGGGCAATACCCATCAACCGGCCTTCCCAAGCGCACCGGGAAATGCCATATAGATCGAGAACATCCCAAGAACAACTGTAGGACCATGCGGCATGGCCGGCTCCATCCATGTGCGCGGCGCGCGCGAGCACAACCTGAAGAACATCGACGTCGACATCCCGCGCGACGCGCTGACGGTGATCACCGGCCTGTCCGGCTCCGGCAAATCCTCGCTCGCCTTCGACACCATCTACGCCGAGGGCCAGCGCCGCTACGTCGAGTAGCCTGTCCGCCTACGCGCGCCAGTTCCTGGAACTGATGGGCAAGCCGGACGTCGACAGCATCGAGGGCCTGTCGCCGGCCATCTCCATCGAGCAGAAGACCACCAGCCGCAACCCGCGCTCGCACCGTCGGCACGGTGACCGAGATCCACGACTACATGCGCCTGCTCTGGGCGCGCGTCGGCGTGCCCTATTCGCCCGCCACCGGCCTGCCGATCGAGGCGCAGACCGTCAGCCAGATGGTCGACCGCGTGCATGGCGATGCCGGAGGGCACGCGGCTGCTGCTGCTCGCCCCCGTGGTGCGCGACCGCAAGGGCGAATACCGCAAGGAACTCGCCGAACTGCAGCGCCGCGGCTTCACCCGCGTGAAGGTCGACGGCACGCTGTATGAAATCGGCGAGGTCCCCGCGCTGAACCGCAAGATCAAGCACGAGATCGAGGCGGTGGTGGACCGCATCGTGGTGCGCGACGGCATCGCAGCCGCGCCTGGCCGACAGCTTCGAGACCGCGCTCGGCCTGTCCGACGGCATCGTCTACGCCGAGAACGCCGACACCGGCGAGCGCACCGTGTTCTCCTCGCGCTTCGCCTGCCCGGTCAGCGGCTTCACGATCGAGGAGATCGAGCCGCGGCTGTTCAGCTTCAACTCGCCGCACGGCGCCTGCCCGGCCTGCGACGGGCTGGGCGTCGAGAGCTTCTTCGATCCCGCACCTGGTGGTGCCCGACGAGCGCCGTCGCCTGGCCGACGGCGCCATCGCGCCCTGGACCGGCGCGCAGAGCCCGTATTACGACCAGACGCTGCAAAGCCTCGCGCGCCACTTCAAGGTCACCACCAACACGCCGTGGCAGCGACCTGCCGGAGACGGTGCGCGACGCCGATCCTGCACGGCACCGGCGACGAGCCGATCGCCTTCACCTACAAGGACGGCGTGCGCGCCTACACCGTGACCAAGCCGTTCGAGGGCGTGCTGCACAACCTGCAGCGCCGCTGGCAGGAGACCGACAGCGCCTGGGTGCGCGAGGAAATGTCGCGCTACCAGGCCGAAAAGCCCTGCGCGGCCTGCGACGGCGCGCGCCTGAAGCCCGAGGCGCTGTCGGTCCGCGTCGCCGGCAAGCAACATCGCCGAGGCGTCCGAACTGTCGATCCGCGGCGCGCTGCGACTGGTTCGACGGCGTGCTGCGACACGCTGACGCCGCAGCGCCAGGAAATCGCCCGCCGCATCCTGCGCGAGATCGTCGACCGGCTGCAGTTCCTGGTCGATGTCGGGCTCGATTACCTGACCCTGGCGCGCGGCTCCGCCACGCTGTCCGGCGGCGAGAGCCAGCGCATCCGGCTCGCCAGCCAGATCGGCTCCGGCCTGACCGGCGTGCTGTATGTGCTGGACGAGCCGTCGATCGGCCTGCACCAGCGCGACAACGAACGCCTGCTCGGCACGCTGCGGCGGCTGCGCGACCTCGGCAACACCGTGCTGGTGGTCGAGCATGACGAGGACGCGATCCGCGCCGCCGACCACCTGATCGACATGGGCCCGGCGGCCGGGCATCAACGGCGGCCACGTCGTCGCCGAGGGCACGCCGGCCGAAGTCGCCGCCAACCCGAAGTCGCTGACCGGCGACTACCTGTCGGGCCGCCGGCGCATCGCGGTGCCGCCGATGCGCCGCCCGATGCAGAAGGACCGCGTGCGTGCGCGTCGTCGGCGCCCGCGGCCAACAACCTGAAGAACGTCACCGCCGCCTTCCCGCTCGGCACCTTCACCTGCGTCACCGGCGTCTCCGGCGGCGGCAAATCGACGCTGGTGGTCGACACGCTGTACAAGGCCGCGGCGCGCCGCCTGATGGGCTCCGGCGAGGTGCCGGCGCCGCACGACCGGATCGAGGGCCTGGAACAGCTCGACAAGATCATCGACATCGACCAGTCGCCGATCGGCCGCACCCCGCGCTCCAACCCGGCCACCTACACCGACCTGTTCGCGCCGATCCGCGACTGGTTCGCCGAACTGCCGGAAGTCGCGCGCGCGCGGCTACAAGCCCGGCCGCTTCAGCTTCAACGTGAAGGGCGGCCGCTGCGAGGCCTGCCAGGGCGACGGCGTGCTGAAGATCGAGATGCACTTCCTGCCCGACGTCTTCGTCACCTGCGACACCTGCAAGGGCACGCCGCTACAACCGCGAAACGCTGGAGATCAAGTTCCGCGACAAGTCGATCGCCGAAGTGCTGGCGATGACGGTGGACGAGGCGGTGCCGTATTTCAGCGCCGCAGACGCGCATCCACGACCGGCTGAAGATCCTGCAGCAGGTCGGCCTCGGCTACATCGCGCTCGGCCAGCAGGCGACCACGCTGTCCGGCGGCGAGGCGCAGCGGATCAAGCTGTCGAAGGAACTGGCGCGGCGCGCCACCGGCCGCACGCTGTACATCCTCGACGAACCGACCACCGGCCTGCATTTCGAGGACGTGCGCAAGCTGCTGGAAGTGCTGCACGCGCTGGTCGACCAGGGCAACACGGTCGTCGTGATCGAGCACAATCTGGAAGTGATCAAGACCGCCGACTGGATCCTCGACCTCGGCCCGGAAGGCGGCGACGGCGGCGGCCGCATCGTCGCCGAAGGCACGCCGGAGGATATCGCCGCCAACCCGGCCAGCCACACCGGCCGCTTCCTGGCGCCATTGCTGATGCGTGAGACCAAACCGCAACGCGTCCGTCGCCGCGCCTAGCGTCGCCTCTCGTCGTGGCCGGACTTGGCGCGGCCACCCACGTCTTCATTGCTCGTCGCCCGTAGCGCCTCCAACAGCACGCGCAGCCCGCGGCTCAGAACCTTCTCCCGCCGTACCACCACGCCAAGCTGCCGCGCCACCGCTGGACGCAACTGCCGGGTGACCGTCCCACTCGGCATCACGCTCAACGCCAGCCGCGGCATGATCGAGGCGCCATGGCCTCCCGCCACCAGCACCTTGATCGCCTCGATGCTGTCCAATTGCATGACCGGCGATGCGGTCATGCCAGCATGCCTGAACCAGCCATCGACAATCCCCCGCGTGCTGCCTGCCGCGTCGTACAGGATCAACGGCAGCGCCATCATCTGCGACGGCGAGACGTAAGTACCGTGCGGCGCTATAGCCCGCGGAAATAATGCGAGCAGGGGATCGGCCACTAATCGGGTCACGCTCAACACGCGGCCAGATGCAACCGGCAACGTGACCAGCGCAATGTCCAGCTCGCCAACCTCTACTCGGCGCACCACATCCGTGCTGTTGCCGGTCGCGATGACAATTTCCAGTCCAGGCATGCGCCGCTTCGCCGCTGCCAACACGTTGGGCAGCAGATAGATGCACGCGGTCGCGCCGGTTCCCAGACGCACCCTGCCGGTCTCACCTGATCGATGCGCCTCCACCACGGCGACTGCATCATCGATCGCCGCTTGAGCTCGCCGCGCCGGTTCCAGCAACGCCTCGCCAGCCGCGGTCGGATGTGCCTTGCCTCCAGCCCTTTCGAGCAATCGTGCGCGTAGCACCCGCTCCAGCTCGCGCAACTGCTGACTGGCAGCCGGCTGCGTCAGGCCCAGCCGTCGTGCCGCCGAAGAGATGCCGCCGCTCTCGACAACCGCCAGAAACGTCCGGAGCTGCCGCAATGTCGGTTGGAGCATAAGCAGAAATTATCCTGATACCTCGTATCCAAAGATTTTCCTTTTGTCCCTCATCGTCAAGCCGCATGCTGTCCATGAAAGGCGAAGGTCATGAGCATACGTGCTTGCCGTGAAGCAGACATGGCGGCGATCACCGGTATCTATGCGCACCACGTGCTACATGGCACCGCCTCGTTCGAGACCGCGCCGCCTTCACTGGACGACATGCGTCGCCGCCGCGCCGACATCGTCGGCAGGTCCCTGCCCTACTTGGTCGCCGAACGGGATGGCGAAATCACCGGCTATGCCTATGCCGGCACCTACCGCCCTCGCGCCGCCTATCGCGACACCGTGGAAAACTCCGTCTACATCCGCCACGACTTCATCGGCTGCGGCATCGGCAAGCTTCTGCTCGAAGCGCTGATTGTCGAATGCGAAGCACGCGACCTGCGCCAGATGATCGCGGTCATCGGCGACAGTTCGCACGCCGCGTCCATTCGTCTGCACGAACGCTGCGGCTTCCGTCTCATCGGCACGCTGACCAGCGTCGGCTACAAGCATGGCCGCTGGCTCAATTCCGTTCTGATGCAACGCCAGCTAGGCACCGGCGACACCACGCCGCCATCCGCGCGCGAGGGATGATCCTCCGCCGTCGCCTCGCCATCGTGTTGGGGCTCAATCAGACGATGACCTGGGGCATGACATTCTACCTGCCCGCAGTGATCGCCGAGCCGGCAGCACGCAGCATCGGTGCATCCCACTTCGCCATTCTCGGTGCCTTCACCTGGGCGCTGCTGATCACCGGCGCGTCGGCACCACGCGTCGGGCGATGGATCGACCGGCACGGCGGACGCGGACCGCTCGCCTCGAGCATTGTCATCACCGCCGCTGGCCAACTGGTGCTCGCCACAGCGACAAGTCTGTACGTTTGGTATGTCGGTTGGGCGATCATCGGCGCCGGCATGGCGCTAGGACTTTACGATGCCGCATTCGCCACCGCCGGCGTGCTGTTGGGGAAGGATGCGGGACCCGCCATCACCGGCATCACACTGCTCGCGGGCTTCGCCAGCACTGTGTTCTGGTCACTCGGCGCGGCGCTAATCGGCACGCTCGGTTGGCACAACCTGCTGTTGCTCTACGCTGCTTTGCAACTCGCCGTGAACCTGCCGGTAGTGCTGCTGCTTGTCCCGCGCAAATCACCGCAACCCGCCATTCTGGCGCATGCTGCACCACCATCCACAACGATGCGTGCTAGGCAAACCATCGTGTTGTGTCTCGGCGCCTTCTTCACCATCCGCTGGTTCATCACCTCGGCGATTGCCGTCAATATACTCATGCTGCTGCAAGGCGTCGGCCTGACCCTCACGCAGTCAATTTTTATCGCGGCACTGATCGGCCCCGGCCAGGTCGCTGGCCGTCTGCTCGAATGGTCGATCGGGGCACACATGGGACTCATGCTGCGCGCCAGGCTCGGCGCCATGCTGTTCCCGCTTGGCGCACTCACGCTGCTCGCCGGAGGTCCCATCGCTGCGATGTGCTTCGCGGTACTCTATGGCATGAGCAACGGAATCCTCACCATCAACCGTGGCACGCTGCCTCTCGCCCTGCTCGGCCCGCAGAGTTACGCGACACTGCTCGGCTGGCTCGCACTGCCGGTACTGCTGGCGCAGGCAAGCGCACCAACATTGATCGCGCCATTGGTTGCTGCATTGCCGCCACTCGACGTGATGCTGATGGCCGGAGGTCTTGCAGCGCTTGCGGCCCTGTTACTGCTGCCTCTACCGAAATCGTGATTCAGACCCGTCCGCTGAACCCCGCGAACATCACCGCCAGCCGATCGGCCAGACCGCGTTGCATCGGAAAGTGGGGGGACCGCCGCAGATCGCGCCGCGCCAGCACCGCCGGCAACGCGGCGGCAATCACGTTGCGCGGCAGCGACGTTGGCCGCAACAACGCCAGTCCCTCGCGCGCAAGATCCTCGATCCGAGCGTTCGCGGGCAGCATGTGCCGCCCTTGCCGCGCATGCATCGTCGCGCCGCGCAGCAGGCCAGCAATGCCGTACGCAGCACCAAATGGCCGCATGCATTCCGGGTCCGTCGCGCCCAGCAGCCTAGCCGCCGCAACCGCAACACCGCCTGCACTGCCCATCACGTAGTCGCGCCACTTCTCCATAGTGGCGAATTCGGGTTCCACTTCGGCCTCGCGTGCATCGATCATTGCCAACAGATCATCACGAGATAGCGCGCCGGCTCCGATCGCAGCGCTCAACGGTTCGGCAACCTCATGCCGCCGCGAGGCACCCTCAACCACTTCACGCCACCATTGTAGCCGTATCAGCGCCAATACCGGCTCCGACGCCACCTCACGCGCACGTGCGAGCTCATGATTGAACGCGTACAAAGCGAACAGCGCATCGCGCTTTTCCGGCGGCGCAAACAGTGCCGTGAGGAAGCGATCGGGATCACGCCGCCGAACCAGCGCGGACAGCGCCTGGTTCATGCCCGCCTTGACGGGTCCGGGCACGGGTCATAGCTAAAGGCCACTGCAACCAGCGGAGGATGATCCATGGCTTTCGAACTTCCCTCCCTCCCGTATTCCAAGACTGCCCTTGGGGCAAAAGGGATGTGCGAGGAAACTCTCGACCTGCATCACGGCAAGCACCATCAGGCTTATGTCACCGCGTTGAATGGCTTCGTCGAGAAGGATCCTTCGCTGCAAGGCAAGTCGCTCGATCAAATTATCACCATGACGCACGGCAGCGCCGACAAGGCTCCTGTCTTCAATAACGCCGGCCAGCACTGGAACCATATCATCTTCTGGCAATGCATGAGCCCGAATGGCGGTGGCATTCCAGGCGCGCTGGAAAAGAAGATCACCGAGGACCTCGGCGGCGTGACGCAGTTCAAGGATGCGTTCAAGGCTGCCGGCGCCACCCAGTTCGGCTCCGGCTGGGCGTGGCTCGTCGTCGGCAAGGATGGCAAGCTCAAAGTGACCAAGACACCGAACGGTTCCAATCCGCTCGCCACCGGCGAGGGCAAGGTGCTGCTCGGCTGCGACGTGTGGGAACACAGCTACTATCTGGACTTCCGCAACCGCCGTCCCGACTATCTGCAGAACTGGGTCGATAAGCTCGCCAACTACGAATACGCAGAGGCGCAGCTCAAGGCCTGATCCGCCGCGAAACGACGAAGCAATCCGGCGCGGATTGCTTCGTCCAACCGCTCGCTAGCTCGCTTTGTCCTTCACCGGCTTCGAATCATTCGCCGCCGTCGGACGCACCACGCTGGCAATCGTCTCGCGCAGCACCGTCACCCGGATATTCGGCGCGATCTCCACATCGATCTCATTCGATGCAACCTGCTTGCCGTCCTTGTCCTGCACCATCGGCACCCGCTGCACCGTGCCGACGATGCCGCCACCGGTCACCACGCGGTCGCCGCGCTTCAGCGCCGACAGCATCTGGCGGTTCTCCTTCGCCTTCTGCTGCTGTGGCCGGATCAGCAGGAAATAGAAAACCACGAAAATCAGCACCAGCGGCAGGAACTGCGTGGCGTTGCCGAACATGCCGGAGATGTCCTGCGCGTAGGCGGGGGAGATGAGCATCAATTGGTCCTGGGTTGCCTGGATTGGGGCGGGACCATAGTTTCCGCCCCCTTCCCGTCAAGTTGCCCGGACCCGCATCGATGGACCAACGCCTGATCGAACTCGCCAGCCGGATCGCCGACGCGCTGGATCGCCTGGCCCCTCCGCCGCCCAGGGCGGTCGATCTGGCGGCCGCCGGCGCATTTGTCTGGCACCCCAAGCCGCCCCATCTCGCCCCGGTGGCCAAGGTTTCGCGCGTGGACATCGCCTTGCTCAAAGGCGTCGAGCAGCAGAAGCGCATCCTGCTCGACAACACACTGCGCTTCGCCCACGGCCTCCCCGCCAACAATGCGATGCTGTGGGGCGCGCGCGGCATGGGCAAATCGTCGTTGATCAAGGCAGTGCACGCCGTTGCCAACACGCAGACCTCCGGCGGCCTCGCCCTGGTGGAAATCCACCGCGAGGACGTCCGCTCGCTGCCGGAACTGCTCAACGTGCTGCGCGGCCAGCCGCGCCGTTGCCTGATCCTCTGCGACGACTTGTCCTTCGAGCGCGAGGACTCCGACTACAAGGCACTCAAGTCGGTGCTGGAGGGCGGCATCGAGGGCCGCCCCGATAACGTGCTGTTCTATGCCACGTCGAACCGCCGCCACCTGATGCCGCGCGACATGATCGAGAACGAACGCCAGACGGCGATCAATCCGTCAGAGGCAACCGAAGAGAAGGTCTCGCTGTCCGACCGCTTCGGTCTCTGGCTTGGTTTCCACAACTGCGATCAGGACACCTTCTTCGCCATGATCGACGGCTACGCCGCCAGCATGCAGCTGCCGATAACCACCGAAGCGCTGCACGCAGCAGGCTATCGAATGGTCGATGACCCGCGGTTCGCGTTCCGGCCGCGTCGCCTGGCAGTTCATCCAGGACATCGCCGGACGGCTCAATGTGAAACCAGGATGACGAATCGTATCCGACATAGCTAGGCTGCTGATCCGGCAATCGGGAAGGAGCCCGCCATGTCGGATTTCCTGTCGTTCGATAACTTCATCACGCCGCGCATCATCCGCATCGTGTTTGCGATCGGCCTGCTGCTGATCGCCATCGCGACGCTGATCCGCGTGGTCATCGGCATCTGGTCGTTCAGCCTGTTAACCGGCATCGTTCTGCCGCTGATCGGCGCCTGCGCGGTCGAAGTCCGGCCACAGCGCGTCGCAGAAGTAGAACTCGGAGTGGACCGACTGCCAGAGCAGGAACCCGCCGAGCCGCTGCTCGCCCGACGTGCGGATCACGAGGTCGGGGTCCGGCTGGCCCTTCGTGTAGAGGTGCTCGGCGATGTGGTCGACGTCGATCACCTCGGCGAGTTCCTCGAGCGTGCCGCCCGACGCCGCGTGCTCGTGCATCAACGCGCGCACCGCGTCGGCGATCTCGCGCCGGCCGCCGTACCCGACCGCGACGTTGACGGTGAGCCCGTCCCGCACGGCGGTGGCCTCCTCGGCGGTCTTGAGCGCTTCGGCGATCTCGGCCGGCAGCAGGTCGAGCGCGCCGACCGCCTTGACCCGCCAGGGTTGCCGGCGCGGACAGCTCCTGCGCGACCCCGGCGATGATGCCCAGCAGCGGTTCGAGTTCCTCGGCCGACCGGTTGACCAGATTGTCGGTCGACAGCATCCAGATCGTCACGTGCGCGACCCCGGCCTCGCTGCACCACTCGAGCAGGTTCGCGATGTGCTGCGCGCCGGCGACGTGCCCGTGGCTGACGTCCTCGAACCCGGCCGCGCGCGCCCACCGGCGATTGCCGTCGATCATGATCGCGACGTGCCGCGGGACGGGCAGCCCCTCGAGGTGCGCGCGCAGCCGCCGCTCGTACACGGCATAGACGGCAGTACGCATCCCCACCGAGCGAACCTATCGCCGGGACGAGCCGGCGCGACAGGTTTCAGGTCACGCGGACTTCACAGGATCGCCGTACCTACGGTGCCGTAGCGTCCGGTATGTGACGACGTCCGGACCCGCCGCTGCCGCCGCCACCGCCGCCGTGGTGACGCGGTGCAGGCCGTGGCCGAACTCAAGCCGCGCCTGCGCGGCTGGCTGCACGCGTACGCCGCCGCCGTCTCGATCGCCAGCGGCGCCGCCCTGATCGCGGTCTCCGCCGCGGTGCGCGGCGGCTCGCCGCGGGGACCACCGCGATCTACTGCGCCACCGTCACGCTGCTGTTCGGCACGTCCGCCCTGTATCACCGGCGGACCTGGAGCGATTCGGCCCGGGCCTGATGAAGCGCATCGACCACTCGATGATCTTCGTGTTCATCGCCGGCACGTACACCCCGATCGCCGTCCTCGCGCTGCCGCACCGGCCCGATGATCGGCGTGCTGATCGCGGTGTGGACCGGCGCGCTGATCGGCGTCGGGCTGCAGCGCTCTGGCCGTCCTCGCCTCGCTGGCTGTCCGCCCCGTGCTATATCGCCCTCGGCTGGGTGGCGGTCTTCGTCTTCCCCGACCTGCTGCACAACGCCGGCGTCGCCGCGTTCGTCCTGATCGCCGCGGGCGGCGTCGTCTACACGATCGGCGGGATCGTCTACGCCCTGAAGCGGCCCAACCCGATACCGGGCATCTTCGGATTCCACGAGGTCTTCCACGCCTGCACGCTGGTCGCCGCGATCTGCCAGTACATCGCCATCTGGTTCGCCGTCTTCGCCAGCTGAGCCCGTCCCGTCCGCCCGCCACCCGCCGCTGCAGTCGCTGTCCGCCCCTCCGCTGCGTGTCATCATGGACTCACCGCTCGGAAGGCGACACTCGTGCCCCCCAGAGTTGATCCGGTCCCCTCGTCCGTCGCACACTGAGCACCATTGAAGGGCGGTACGGAGACTCTGCTTGGCGGCACGGTAATGTTGAATTACGGCGAGCAACGTAAGGCGCGGCGACGGACGCGGACACGGACATGGCACGCGCGCGGCTTCGGCCGGCCCGGGGGCTGGCAACAGGCCGACCTCCCACCCGCCGACGACGCGCGGCCTGGCTCGCCGGCCGGCTGCCGTCGACTGGTTCACCGGCGAGCCGACGATCACCGTCGACCGCGAAGAGATCACCGTGATCGGCGAGCTGGCCGCCCCGGAGGGCGTCGGACGGCGAGAGCGCCGAGGCCGCCGCCCAGGGACGGATCGGCCGGTTCCGCGAGGAGACCCGCGAGGCCCGGATGACGATCGCCGACGAGGCGGAGGCCCGTACGGCCGCAAGGTCGCGTGGGGCGCCTCGCATCGGCGAGACCCGGGTGGTGTTCACGCACCTCGCCGTCCCGGCGATGACCCGGCTGCGGCAGGACGAGCGGCGGGTGCTGGACACCCTGGTCGACGCCGGCGTCGCCCGGTCCCGGTCGGACGCGCTGGCCTGGTGCGTCGACGCTCGTCGGCGAGCACACCGACGACTGGCTCTCCGGCCTGCGCGACCGCGATGTCCGAGGTCGACAAGCTGCGCGCCGAGGGCCCGACCCTCAGCGCCCAGACAGTGGTCAGTCAGGCCGTCAGTGGTCAGTTTCAACTGACCACCGACGGCCGAAACTGACCACTGTCAGCTTGCGAGCTGGGACGTGAGTTCTGCAGCGGTCGTGACCGGCAAGTCGCAGACCATGCCGCGGCACACGTAGGCCGCCGGTGCCCGCCGTTGACCAGCGGACGATCGGCAAGCAACGCCACGCCGGCCGCATCCGGCTCGCCCGACACCACCACCGCTCCAGGCGGACGGTGCAGCCACGCCGTGCGCACCAGGCTCGGCGTCGTCGCCGACCACCGCCACCTGCACCGGTCCGGCCACCAGCCCCTGCGCTGCCGTCAATGCCCAGCCCAGAAACCGTGGCTGCTGCACGCCGAGCACACCGACAATGCGCAACGCGTCCTCGGCGAGTTCCCGATGCGACAGCGATCCGGTTAGTGCCGAGGTCAGCAGCGCGTTCGC
>CAWCHK010000013.1:0-122939 GCA_963795385.1 uncultured Actinomycetota bacterium | reverse complement strand
CATGACCGTTTCCCGCACGTCCTGTACCACCGGAGCGGGCCACCTTCGTCGGGGACCTGATCGCCTACCAGCCAGGCGCCACGCGCGAAAGGCCGATGGACAAGAGGGAGCACCACGCCGCTGGCCAACGACAACGGCGACGCCCGCCTCTGGCCGCGCGTGCTCAACTTCCTCACCACTCCCGCTGCGCAGACGGGAACGGTCACCGCGCCGGCGACGCCGCCGCGGTTGACCACGTCCTGATCCTCGCCCGCCAAGCTGCGAACGCCAGCGGCTCCCGACCCCTCGGGCGAAGGTCGCAACACGCCCGGCTCCCCCGGACCCACGTCACGGGTCCGCCGAGCGGTCGCTATCCACTCGTTCAGCAGCCACCCGACGACGCGTCAACGGGCAACCGACTCAGCGTGTCGACAGTCGCGAGGTCGAGCTCGCCCACCGGCACCACCCGGACACCGTCGCGCCCAGCGACGACAGAGACGTGGAACCCGCCAAGGTCCTCTGAGTGGATGAGCAAGTTCGCATCGATCATCCAAGCCATTGCCGGCGACCGAGTCGCATGAGCGCTGCTGCGCGTCAGACCCGAGGAGATCTACCCGATCCTCGGCGACATCAAGCCGCTGGCCCGGCTGCTCGGCCTGCCGTACGTGCCGGTGACCCCGACCTTCCCGCTGCTGGGGCTGCTCGGGCTGGTGCCGTTGCCGAGCAAGTGGATCATCGAGTTCGGGGCACCCGTGGAGACCGGCGACCACGGGCCTGCTGCCGCCGATGACCCGATGCTGGTGTTCGACCTGACCGACCAGGTGCGCGAGACCATCCAGCAGACGCTCTACTCGCTGCTGATGCAGCGCCGCTCCGTCTTCTTCTGAGGCTCGGTCGTCAGCCCACGCAGATGATCAGGACGCACACCGAGGACGAGCTGCTCGACGATTGCGAGCTCGAGTGCGACGTCGAGTGCGGCGGCAGCAGGGGCGGCAGGCTGACCCCGACGCCCGGCACGGTGGCGGTGATCGGCCCGAGGGTCGCCTTCACCGGCGGCACGCTCGCGTGCACGCCACCCGAGCCCGCGCTCAGCTTGGGTGCGGGGACGGTCGCGCCGACCCCGGGCAGGTTCAGGCCGACCCCGCCGCTGCCGATGGACGCCGCACCCCCGGCGCCGCCCGCCCCTCCTCCGGTGCCGGCGCTGGCGCCCGAACCGGCTCCGGCCCCTGAGCCGCCGAAGCCGGGACCGAGCAGGCCGCCGAGACCGCTGCTGGCACCGCCGACGCCGCCGGACGTCCCGCCGGCGCCCAGCCCGGCGCTCGACCCGACCAGGCCGGTCGGGCCCGGCAGGTCACCCACGGGCACGGCGGAACAGCCCGAACCACATTGCGCCACAACGCTTTTCAGCGTCGTCGCCGTTTGGCCCAGCTGACCGATCAACCGGTCGACCAGCGGTTCGGAGACCACCGGCACCCGCCCGCGCAGCTCGCCGAGCAGCGGCGCCTGGGAGGTGGCGAACCGGGCCAGCGCCGACAGGGCCGCCGGGTCGTGCGAGCGGCCGTACTGCGCGAGGAGCAGGGTCTGGGCCCGGCTCAGGTCCGAGCCGGCCGAGCGCAGCGCTGTGTCGACGTTCGCCGGGTCGGGCGAGCCCTGGGTCACGAGCGTCGAGGCGTCGGCGATGTGACCGCGGGCCTGCGCGAGCAGGACCTTGCCGCGGTCCAGGTCGCCGCCCGCGAAGCGCAGCTGGGTGCTCTGGATGAGCTCCTTGACCGGGTAGAGCAGGCCGCCCGGCAGCGCGCTGCCGGCGGCCACCCCGACGCCGACCATCAGGGTCAGGACCGCGGCCGTGGCCGAGGCCAGGGTCCGCCGCCAGCCGCGCACCAGCCAGGGCGCGGGCGTGGCCCGGCGGCGGCGGTCAGCAGGTGCGCGTTCGTTCAGGCCGCGGTCGGTCAGCCCGCGGTCGGTGAGCTCGCGGCCGGCCGGCTCGACAGAGCCTGCCGCCGGGAGCGTGGCGGCCCGTCCGGTCGCGGCCTGGACCAGCCGCTCGTGCAGCTCGGCCCGGAACTGCGTGCTCGGCCCGATGCTGGTCGTGGGCACCAGCCGGCCGAGTCGTTCGGCCACCTCGACGTAGCCGCCGAGCGCCGGGCCGGCCGGGAGCCGTCCCTCGAGCGCGCGCTGGAAGAGGTCGGCCTGGCGCGGCCGCGACGGCATGCTCAACGGCACGTGCTCCACCCCCTCCGCCGGACGTCGTTCCCTGTCTGCCCGGTCAACGAGCCGGTACGCCGCGGGTTACGCCCGCCACGCCCGCCGTACCCGTTGGGTCCACTCACGGCCGCTCACCGTCCAGGGCGCGGTGCAGGGCCCGGACCGCCCGCAGCTGGAGCTGTTTGACCGCGTTCTCCTTGCGGCCGAGCACGGCGGCCGTCTCGGCGAGGGACATGCCCTGCAGGAAGCGCAGGACGATGCACTCCTGCTGCTCGGGCTTGAGCTGCTTCACGGCCTCCAGCAGCCGGCGGTCCCGCATCCGCTCCAGGACCTCGGCCTCGGGTGCGTCCGCGTGCTCGTCGGCGTCCAGCAGCTCACCGGTCGTGATCTCCATCCGGTAGCGGGAGGACTTCACGTGGTCGACGACCAGGTTGCGGGCGATGGTCACGAACCACGCCGCGATGTCCTTGCCCGTCCAGGTGAAGGAGTCCAGCCGGCGCAGGGCCCGGACGAACGTCTCGGCGGTCAGGTCCTCGGCCAGGTGGTGCGAGCCGCACCGGACGTAGACGTAGCGATAGACCACGTCGACGTACGCCTCGTAGATCTGGCCGAAGGCCTCGGCGTCGCCGCCCTGAGCCAGCTGGACCAGGGCCTCGATCCGGGCCAGGTGCTCCGGCGTCGCCGCCCGCGCCCCGGCCTGGCCGGCTCGGACCGGCCCGGTACCGGTACGGGCCCCGGCCGCGGTTGCCCGGCCCAGCGGCTCGCTCTCGCCGGTGACGCTCGCCCACCAGCCCCTGCTCCGATCAGGGCCACCGACGGCGGCGCCACCAGCTCCAGCAGCTCCGCCAGCCGCTCCCGCTCCCCCCGCGAGAGGCGCGGCTGCTGCGACCGCCAGGCGGAGAGCGCGCAGGCCCACGGGATCCACCCACGCGCGGCCCCGGCGATCGGGGGCGTGCAGGGTCGCTCCTCGCGACGTGCGGTCCGTGCGGGTCGTGAGCCCTCCCCAGCGGCGGCGGCGGTCGGGACGTTGCGGTCCCGGCATACCGACGGGTAACCGTCCGATCGTAGAGCCAGTCCCGCCCCGACGCAGGTCTGTCGCTCCAGATGGGTCACCGAAGGTAGTTGGGAATCGCACGGGGTGATCGACGGCCGGGAAGACGTCGGCGGAGCGATCCGACGGTCGCGGTCGCTGTCAGCGGCCGCGGGCCCGGACGCCCCTGGAGAGCCGGGCCATCTGGTGCAGCACCGAGCGCCGGCGGCGGCGCCGGCGCTGGCGGAGCGCGACGCCCGCGAAGACTCCGCCGACGGCCGCCCCGACGCCGGCGGCGGCGGGCACGCCGACCTTCGCGGCCTTGCGGCCGGTGCGGTAGTCGCGGACCCGCCACCCGTTGGCCTTGGCATGGGCTCGCAGGGCGGCGTCGGGGTTGATCGCACACGGCTCGCCCACGAGGGAGAGCATCGGGATGTCGTTGGCCGAGTCCGAGTAGGCGGCGCAGCGCGAGAGGTCCAGGCCCTCCCGCTCGGCCAGCGCGAGGATGGCGTCGGCCTTGGCCTGGCCGTGCAGCGGCTCCCCGACCAGCCGGCCGGTGTAGACCCCGTCGACGCTCTCCGCGACCGTGCCCAGTGCGCCCGAGAGCCCGAGCCGGCGCGCGATCACGTCGGCCACCTCGACCGGCGTCGCCGTCACGAGCCAGACCCGCTGGCCGGCGTCCAGGTGCAGCCGGGCCAGCGCGTGGGTGCCCGGCCAGATCTTGTCGGCGATGACCTCGTCGTAGACCTCCTCGCCGATGGCGGACAGCTCTGCGACGGAGTGGCCGGCGACGAAGGACAGGGCCGACTCCCGGATCTCCTGCAGGTGCTCCAGGCTCTCTCCGATGGCGATGAACCGCGCCTGCTGCCAGGCCATCCGGCCGATGTCCCGGGCGCTGAAGAACTTGCGCCGGTAGAGCCCGCGGGCCAGGTGGAAGATGCTGGCGCCTCGGACGACCGTGTTGTCGACGTCGAAGAAGGCGGCCGCTCCGGTGTCCGGGGGCACGGCCATGGCGGTCTCGACCTGCGCTGTCGCCCCGGTCACGGGTCCAGGGTAATGGCGGGGCAGACTGGCCCGATGCCACCGGTGGGTCGCCAGAGCACTCATCGGATCACCCTGCTCGGCAAGCCTGGCTGTCACCTGTGCGACGACGCCCGAGCGGTGGTGGCCCGGGTGGCCGGCGAGCTCGAGGTGGCGTGGGAGGAACGCTCGATCCTGGACGACCCGGAGCTGGCCGCGCGGTACGCGGAGGAGATCCCGGTCGTCCTCGTCGACGGCCGGCAGCACACCTTCTGGCGGGTCGACGAGGCCCGGCTGAGAGCCGCGCTGACCGGGTGACCCGGGCGCGACTTTGTGCGCACGTTCACAAGTGCTTATGGTGGTGGCCTGCACGGTCGAAGGAGCCAGTGAGCACGTGAGTGACGAGGGCGGAATGCGCCGCGGGATCCCCGAGGCCACGGTTGCCCGGCTGCCGATCTACCTGCGGGCGCTGACGATCCTGGCCGAGGACGGCACCGCGACCGTGTCCTCCGAGGAGCTCGCCGCCCTGGCGGGTGTCAACTCGGCCAAGCTGCGCAAGGACCTCTCCCATCTGGGCTCGTACGGCGTGCGCGGCGTCGGCTACGAGGTGGCCTACCTCGTCTACCAGATCAGCCGCGAGCTCGGCCTCACCCAGGACTGGCCGGTCGCCGTCGTCGGCATCGGCAACCTGGGTCACGCCCTGGCCAACTACGGCGGCTTCGCCAGCCGTGGCTTCAGTGTCGTAGCGCTGTTCGACCAGGACAGCAGTGTTGTGGGAGAACGGGTCGCCGGGCCTGCGGTACGCCCCATCGATGAGCTCGAAGCGCGTCGTCCGCTCCGAGGGCGTGGCCATCGGCGTCGTCGCGACACCCGCTGCCGCCGCCCAGGAGGTCTGCGACCGGCTGGTCGCGGCCGGCGTCCGCAGCGTCCTCAACTTCGCGCCCTGCGTGCTGTCGGTGCCGCCCGGCGTCGACGTGCGCAAGGTCGACCTGTCGACCGAGCTGCAGATCCTGGCTTTCCACGAGCAGCGCCGCGGCCGCGGCGGGGCTGGCTGCGACGGCCGCGGCCCCGCCCGGCCCGGCCGGCCGCGCCGGCAGTCGCGGCCGGGGTCGAGCCGATGAGCCTGCTCGTCGTCGGCCTCTCGCACCGCAGCGCCGAGCTCCCGCTGCTGGAGCGGGTCGCGCTCGACGAGGACGCCGCGCCGCGGCTCGGCGCCCGGGCCCGGCTCGGCGAGCACGTCGGCGAGGTGGTCGTCCTCGCCACCTGCAACCGGGTCGAGCTCTACGCCGACGTCGCGACCTTCCACGGCGGGCTGGCCGACCTGGGCGCGGCCCTCGCGGCGACCACCGGCGTACCGCTCGACGAGCTGACCGCCGCACCTCTACGTGCACTACGAGGACCGGGCCGTCGCGCACCTGTTCACCGTCGTCTGCGGCCTGGACTCGATGGCCGTCGGCGAGGGCCAGATCCTCGGCCAGGTGCGCCAGGCGCTGCGGGCGGCCCAGGGGAGCGGCGACGCCGGCCGGGTCCTCGGCGAGCTGCTGCAGCAGGCGCTGCGGGTCGGCAAGCGGGCCCACGCCGAGACCGGCATCGACCGGGCCGGCCGCACGATCGTGCAGGCCGGGCATCGACCAGGCGGTCGGCCACCGCGCCCGGCCGCCGTCGCTGCCGGCCGGCCGACCTCACCGACGTCCGTGCGCTCGTCGTCGGCGCCGGCTCGATGAGCTCGCTGGCCGCCGCGACCCTGCACCGGGCCGGCGTCCGCCAGCTGACCATCGCCAACCGCACCCGCGAGCAGGCCGAGCGGCTGGCGGCCGACGCTCGGCGCCGCCGCGGTCGGGCTGGCCGAGCTCGGCGCGGCCCTCGCCGCGGCCGACCTCGTCGTCTCGTGCACCGGCTCGGTCGGGCCGTCATCGACGTCGGCCGCGGTCGCGGCCGCCCAGCGCCGCACGGGGCGGTCGGCCGCAGGCGTACGTCGACCTGGCCCTGCCGCGCGACGTCGACCCCGCCGTCGCCGGCCTGCCCGGGGTCGAGGTCATCGACCTGGACACGATCGGCCGCGACCTCGACGACGGCGCGGCGCGCTGCCCTCGGCGGTCTCGGCGGTCGCGCGACCTGGTGGCCGAGGAGGTCGCGGAGTACCTCGTACGCCGCCGGGCCGAGGCGGTCGCGCCCGACGGTCGTGGCCCTGCGGGCCCGCGCCGCCGAGGTCGTCGCGGCCGAGCTGGCCCGGCTCGAGCAGCGCCGGCCCGGGCTCGACCCGGCGCGTCCGCGAGGAGCTCCGCCGCACGGTGCAACCGCGTCGTCGACAAGCTGCTGCACGCGCCGACGGTCCGGGTGAAGGAGCTGGCCGGCGCGGCCGAGCCGTCCGACTACGCCGCCGCCCTGCGCGAGCTGTTCGACCTCGACCCGCACGACGTCGCCGCCGTCTCGACCGCCCGGCTCGACGAGGTCATCGACATCGGCGGCTCCGCGATGAGTGCCCCGCGCCCGCGACCGGCTGCGCCTCGGCACCCGGCGCAGCGCGCTCGCCCGGCCCAGGCCCGGCTGGTCGCCGACGCGCTGGCCGCGGTGCCAGCGGCCTCGACGTCGAGCTGGTGCCGCATCACGACGTACGGCGACCAGACCCAGCGGACGAGAGCCACTCGAAACCATCGGCGGCACAGGGGTTTTCGTCGACCGAGCTCCGCCGCGCCCTGCTCGCCGGCGACGTCGACCTCGCCGTGCACTCGCTCAAGGACCTGCCGACGGCCCCCGGCCGGGCCTGACCATCGGAGCCGTCCCGCCGCCGCGAGGACCCTCGCGACGTCCTGGTCGCCCGCGACGGCCTGACCCTCGGCGAGCTCCCGCCCGGCGCCCGGGTCGGCACCGGCTCCCCGCGCCGGGCGGCCCAGCTGCGGGCGCTCGACCTCGGGCTGTCGTGTCCAGCCGATCCGCGGCAACGTCGACACCCGGCTGCGCGCGGTGGCCGAGGGCCGGTACGACGCGGTCGTCCTGGCCCGGGCCGGCCTGCTGCGGCTCGGGCCGCGCAGGACGAGGCGACCGAGATGCTCGACCCGATCCAGATGCTGCCGGCGCCCGGGCAGGGCGCCCTCGCCGTCGAGTGCCGCAGCGACGACGCGGAGCTGCTCGGCTGGCTGGCCCGCGCTGGACGACGCGGACAGCCAGCGCGCGCGGTGCGGGCCGAGCGGGCCGTCCTGGCCGCGCTGGAGGCCGGCTGCAGCTCACCCGTCGGCGCGCTGGCCGAGGTCGCCGAGGGCGAGCGAGGGCCCGGAGCTGTCCCTGCGGGCGGTCGTCGCCGCGCCGGACGGCACTGACGCGCTGCGCCGTTCCCTGGTCGGCCCGGTCGAGGACGCCGAGGGCCTCGGCGCGTCGCCTGGCCGCCGTCCTGCTCGAGGACGGCGCCGCCGACCTCGCCCAGCTGACCGACCGGACCGACCGGACCGACCGGACCGACCTGACCGACCTGACCGACCAGACAGGAGCGCACGCCATCGCCGTGACCGGGATGTCTCACCCATCGGTCGCCCCCAGCACGGAGCCCCCCATTGCGGGCACTGTGCATCCCAACCCATCGAGCACTACCACGGAGCGTGTCTCGTGACACCCACGCCCCCCAACCCGACGCGCAGGACGGCCCGCCCCATCGGGACGGTCAGCTTCGTCGGTGCCGGACCCGGCGACCTCGGCCTGCTGACCGTTCGCGCGGTCGACCTGCTCGCGCAGGCCGACGTGATCGTGATCGACCAGCTGTCCCGCGAGGACCTGCTGACCCGCTACGCGCGGCCGGACGTCGAGGTGCTCGACGCCGGCTTCGGCGACGACGGGCAGCCGCTCACCCGGGCGACCCGGGCCAAGCTGGTGGTCAAGGCCGCCAAGTCGGCGGCCCGGGTCGTCCGCCTGCTGGATGGCGACGGCGCCAGCTTCAACGGCCTGGCGGAGGAGGCCCTGGCCTGCCTCAAGGCCCAGGTGCCGTTCGAGGTCGTCCCCGGCGTCTCGGCCATCTCGGCCGTGCCCGCCTACGCCGGCGTGCCCCTGACCGACGCCAAGACCCGCGCCATCCACGTCATCCACCCGGCCCAGGCCGGCGTCGACGTCTCGGGAGCCACGGCCTCCGACGTCACGGCGGTGCTGCTCGGCTCGCCCGACGGTGTCATCGCCACCCTGTCGGCCCTGCTCGACGCCGGCCGCGACCCGCAGACGCCGGTGATCCTGACCGAGCAGGGCACGACGGTCGAGCAGCGCACGGTGTCCGCGCCCGCTCCTCGCCGCCGTGAAGGCGGCCCGGGCCGCCCGGATGGCCAAGCCGCTGATGGCCGTCGTCGGCTCCACGGCCGCGTCTGCGCGACCAGCTCTCCTGGTTCGAGACCAAGCCGCTGTTCGGCTGGCGGATCCTGGTGCCCCGCACCCGCGAGCAGGCCGGCTCGATGACCGACCGGCTGGCCGAGTTCGGCGCCGTCTGCTCGGTCGTGCCGACCATCAGCGTGGAGTCGCCCGCGGACCCCGCAGCAGATGGAGCGCGCGATCAAGGGCATGGTCACCGGGCGCTACGAGTGGGTCGGCTTCACCAGCGTCAACGCGGTCAAGGCCGTGCGCGAGCGGTTCGAGGAGTTCGGGCTGGACGCCCGCGCGTTCTCCGGCCTCAAGGTCGCCGCCGTCGGCGGAGTGACGGCAAAGGCGTTGCAGGAGTGGGGTATCCAGCCCGACCTGACGCCCAGTGGCGAGCAGTCGGCGCACGGCCTGCTCGAGGACTGGCCGCCGTACGACGACGTTCTCGACCCGATCAACCGGGTGTTCCTGCCCCGGGCCGACATCGCGACGGACACCCTGGTGGCTGGCCTGCAGGACATCGGCTGGGAGGTCGACGACGTCACGGCGTACCGGACGGTCCGGGCCGCCCCACCGGCACCCGCAGTCCGTGACGCGATCAAGTCGGGCCGGTTCGACGCCGTCGTCTTCACATCGAGCTCCACCGTCCGCAACCTGGTGGGCATCGCCGGCAAGCCGCACCCGTCGACGGTCGTCGCGGCGATCGGCCCGGCAACGGCCAAGACCGCCGAGGAGCACGGCCTGCACGTCGACGTCCTGGCCTCCGAGGCCAGCGCCGAGTCGCTGGTCGCGGCCCTGGCGGAGTACGGCTCCGGCCTGCAGCCGCAGCGCCGCCGAGTCCGGCGAGCCCGTCCTGCGCCCGAGCCAGCGCAAGGGCGCGACGCGGCGCAAGGCGAAATGACTCCAGCGGCCGCGACGGCTGCGCCAGACGCCCGCGACTGCGGCGGCTGGTGCAGGCCGTCGCGGCTGGACCCGGCCGAGCTGGTGCTGCCGGTCTTCGTCAAGGAGGGCCTCGCCGAGCCCGAGCCGATCGGCTCGATGCCGGGCGTCGCGCACCACCCGCTGGCCTCGCTGGCCGAGGCGGCGCGGGGGCGCTGGCCGCGGGCATCGGCGGCCTGATGGTCTTCGGCGTCCCGACGACGCGGGACGCGACCGGCACCGGCGCGGACGACCCGGACGGCATCCTGAACGCCGGCCTGCGGGCGGTCCGGGACGCGGTCGGCGACGGCCTGGTCGTGATGTCGGACCTGTGCCTGGACGAGTTCACCGACCACGGCCACTGCGGGGTGCTGGACTCCCGCGGCCGGGTCGACAACGACGCGACGCTGGAGCGGTACGCCGCGATGGGGCTGGCCCAGTACGCCGCCGGGGCGCACGTCCTGGGTCTGTCCGGGATGATGGACGGCCAGGTCGGGTTCGTCCGGTCGGCACTCGACGCCGAGGGCCACACCGACGCCGTCCTGCTCGCCTACGCCGCCAAGTACGCCTCCGCGTTCTTCGGGCCGTTCCGCGACGCCGTCGAGTCGACCCTGGAGGGCGACCGGACGACCTACCAGCAGGACCCGGCCGGCAGCCGGGCCGAGGCCCTGCGCGAGGTGCGGCTGGACGTCGCCGAGGGCGCGGACATCGTCATGGTCAAGCCGGCCCTGCCTTACCTCGACATCGTCCGCGTGGTGGCCGACGAGGTCGACGTACCCGTTGCGGCCTACCAGGTCTCGGGGGAGTACGCGATGCTCGAGGCGGCCGCGGCCGCGGGCGGCATCGACCGCGAGCGGGCGATCCTGGAGACCCTGACCTCGATCCGCCGGGCCGGCGCCTCGGTGATCCTCACCTACTACGCACAGGAGACCGCCCGGCTGCTCGACAGCTGAGCAACCGGGCGGTCCCGTGGTCCTGCGGTGGCGCTACTCCTGAGGGTCAGGCCTCGGTCGAACCCTCGGCCGCGTCGGCCGGCTCGGCCTGCGGGGCCGCCAGCTCGATCTCGAGGCTGATCTTGATCTTCTCGCTGACCACCACGCCGCCGGACTCCAGGGCGACGTTCCACTCCAGGCCCCAGTCCTTGCGGTTGATCTCGGTCTCGGCGGAGAAGCCGGCGGTCTGCCCGCCCCACGGGGCGGCGGCGACGCCGTTGAACTCCAGGTCGAAGGTGACCGGGTGCGTGGTGCCGCGGATGGTCAGGTCACCGTCGAGGTAGAAGTCACTGCCGTGCTCGCGGATGCCCGTGGACCGGAAGGTCATGGTCGGGTGCTCCTCGACGTGGAAGAAGTCGGCCGACTTCAGGTGCCCGTCGCGCTTCTCGTCGCGGGTGTCCACGCTGTCCAGCTGGACGACGGCCTCGACCGTCGAGTCCAGGACGTTGGGGGCGACGGTGATGCTCGCGGTGTAGTCGGTGAAGCGGCCACGCACCTTGCTCACCATCAGGTGGCGGGCGGTGAAACCGACCTCCGAGTGCGAGGGGTCGACGGTCCAGACTCCCGGCACCAGGCCCTCGATGGTGCGGCCGGACGGGGTGGTGACGGTCTCAGTGGCTGTGGTCATTGCGAAGAACTCTCCTCGGTAGGACTCTCTCCTGGACCGGACGGCCCAGGTAGTTGCTCCTTCAACCACACCCTAGGCCAGGTTGTTCCAACTTTCAACTACTGACGGGATAGGATTGCGGCATGACCGATGCGATGGCCGATGCCAAGGCGGCTGCGACGGCCGACGCGCCGCCCGGCGAGGACGCTGCCGAGGCCGATGCCGGGGCCGGCGTGCAGTGGCTCGACGACGACGAGCAGCGGGCCTGGCGCTCCTACGTCCGGGCCACCAGGTTGCTCGACGGCGCGATCCAGCGCGACCTGGCGTGCCACGGGGTCAGCCACGACGAGTACGAGATCCTGGTCAACCTGTCCGAGCGGCCGTGCCGGTCGGCCCGGATGTCCGAGCTCGCCGAGAGCGTGGTCAACTCGCGCAGCCGGCTCACCCACACGGTCGGCCGGCTGGAGAGCCGGGGGTACGTCCGCCGACAGGCCAGTCCGGACGACCGGCGCGGGGTGCTGTGCGTGATGACCGAGGAGGGCTTCGGCGCGCTGGACACGGCCGCGCGCAGCCACGTGAACGGCGTCCGGCGCAACCTGCTGGACCAGATGACCCGGGAGCAGTTCCTGGCCCTGGGCGAGGCGCTGGAGGGCGTTCGCCGCCACCTCGAAGGCGCCTGACCCGGTCGGGCCGACCACGGCCTGGGCGAGAATGGCCCGGTGAGTGCCTCCCCCCACGAGAACCCCGTCGATGAGTCCGGCCAGATCCCGCCCGAGACTCCCCTCGACCACCCCTACGAGGCGCCGGCCAGCGCGGCCCTGTTCGAGCGGGCCCGGGCCGTCACGCCGGGCGGGGTCAACTCCCCGGTCCGGGCCTTCCGGGCCGTCGGCGGTACGCCACGGTTCATCGCCTCCGCGCGCGGCGCCTGGCTGACCGACGCCGACGGGCGGGAGTACGTCGACCTGATCGGCTCGTGGGGGCCGATGATCCTCGGCCACGCCCACCCGCAGGTCCTGGCGGCAGTGACCGAGGCCGCGAGGTCCGGCTTCTCGTTCGGGACGCCGACCGAGCGCGAGGTCGTCCTGGCCGAGGAGATCGTCGGCCGGGTCGGGCCGGTCGAGCAGCTGCGCCTGGTCAGCAGCGGCACCGAGGCCACGATGAGCGCCGTCCGGCTGGCCCGCGGGTTCACCGGCCGCTCCAAGGTGGTCAAGTTCGCCGGGTGCTACCACGGCCACGTCGACGCGCTGCTGGCCAGCGCCGGCAGCGGCCTCGCGACGTTCGGCCTCCCGGACAGCCCCGGCGTGACCGGTGCCAGCGCGGCCGAGACCATCGTGCTGCCGTTCAACGACGTCGAGGCGCTGACCGCGGCGTTCGAGCGCGAGGGTGAGGAGATCGCCTGCGTCATCACCGAGGCGGCGGCGGGCAACATGGGCGTCGTCCCGCCGGCGCCGGGGTGGACGGAGGCGCTGCGCCGCACGACCGCGGCCCACGGCGCGCTGCTGGTCTCGGACGAGGTGATGACCGGCTTCCGCTGCTCGGCGGCCGGCTGGTACGGCGTCGAGGGACCCTACGAGAGCGGGCCGCCGGACCTGTTCACGTTCGGCAAGGTCATGGGCGGCGGCTTCCCGGTCGCGGCGTTCGGCGGCCGCGCCGACGTGATGGCCCTGCTGGCGCCCGAGGGGCCGGTCTACCAGGCCGGCACCCTGTCCGGTAATCCGGTCGCGACGGCGGCCGGCCTGGCCACCCTGCAGCTGTGCGGCCCCGAGCTCTACCGTCACCTGGACCGGGTGGCGGAGACGATCAGCCGGGCCGCGTCGACGGCGCTCGCGGCCGAGGGGGTGCCGCACGTCGTACAGCACGCGGCCAGCATGTTCAGCATCTTCTTCACCGACCGTCCGGTCCACGACTACGCCGCCGCAGCCACCCAGGACGTCGCCCGGCACCGGGCGTTCTTCCACGCGATGCTCGCAGGGGGGGTCCACCTGCCTCCCAGCGCGTTCGAAGCCTGGTTCGTCTCCGGCGCCCACGACGAGCGGGCGGTCGACCGGGTCCTGGACGCGCTGCCCGCGGCGGCTCGCGCCGCTGCGACAATCGGCGCATGACCCCCGAGCCGTCGACCCCGCCGGCGAGCCCTCGACCGACCAGCCACACGACCGTCCACCTGGTCCGGCACGGCGAGGTCTTCAACCCGAAGGGCGTGCTCTACGGCCGGCTGCCGGACTACCACCTGAGCGATCGCGGCCAGGCCATGGCGCAGATGGTGGCCGACCACCTGGCCGGTCGCGACATCGCCCTGGTCACGTCGTCGCCGCTGGAGCGGGCCCAGGAGACCGCGGGCCCGATCGCCCAGCGGCACGGCCTGGACGTCGGCACCGACGAGGACCTGATCGAGGCCGGCAACCACTTCCAGGGCATGGCGTTCGGGGTGGGCGACGGGTCCTGCGCCACCCCCGGCACTGGCCGCGGCTGGTCAACCCGTTCCGGCCGAGCTGGGGCGAGCCCTACGTGGACATCGCGGCCCGGATGATGCGGGCGGTCGCGACGACCCTGGGCGCGGCCCGCGCGGCCGGTCCGGGGCGCGAGGCCGTCCTGGTCTCGCACCAGCTCCCGGTGTGGGTCAGCCGGCTGCACCTCGAGGGCCGGCACCTGTGGCACGACCCCCGCAAGCGCGAGTGCTCGCTGTGCTCGGTGACCACGCTGTCGTACGACGGGGACCGGCTGGTCTCGCTGAGCTACGCCGAGCCCGCCGCGTCCCTGCTGCCGGGCGCCGGCACCGTGGCGGGCGCGTGAGGCGGTCCCTCGCTGCCGTGCTCGCCGTCGCCGCCCTGGCCGTGACGGCCTCCTGCGGTCGCAGCTCCCTGGGGGCGCAAGCGAACTCGTCGGGACAGAACGCCTCCGGCAGCACCGTGGAGCGGGTCGCCGCGGCTGACCGGAAGGCCGCCCTCACGGTGAGCGGCACGACGCTGGACGGCCAGCCGCTCAGCACCGCGTCGTACCGGGGGAAGGTCGTGGTCCTCAACTACTGGGGTTCGTGGTGCCCGCCGTGCGTGAAGGAGACGCCGGACCTCAAGGCCGCCTGGCAGCAGCTCGAGGGCCGCGGGGTGGAGTTCCTCGGCCTCGACGCCCAGGAGGGACCGAAGACCGGCGCGGCGTACATGAAGGCGAACGGCCTGGGCTACCCGTCGCTGGCGTGGGACGGCGGCCAGTTCCTGCTGCAGCTCAAGGGGAAGGCGCCCGCTCCGCCGGTCACGATCGTCCTCGACCAACAGGGCCGGCTCGCCGCCCGCGTGCTCGCCCCGGTGGACACCTCCACGCTCGTGGGCCTGGTCGACGACGTCCTGAAGGGGTCCTCGGGGTGAGCCTCCCGGCCGACTCGCTGCCCGGCATCGCGCAGACCGGCTCGCTGCCGCTCGCCCTGGCGGTGAGTGCGCTCGCCGGCTTCGTGTCCTTCGCCTCCCCTTGCGTCCTGCCGCTCGTGCCGGGCTACCTCGGCTACGTCACCGGCCTGACCGGGGTCGACCTCGAGCGGCAGCGCAAGGGCCGGATGCTAGCTGGCGCAACGCTTTTCGTCCTCGGCTTCACAGCGGTCTACGTCACGCTGGCGGCGGCGTTCGGCGGGATCGGCCGGCTGCTGCTGGTCCACCAGGTGCTGCTGACCCGAGTGCTGGGCGCCATCACGATCGTCCTCGGCCTGGTGTTCGTCGGCTGGTTCCCGGGCAGCGAGCGGGAGTGGCGGCCCCGCTGGCGGCCGGCGGCCGGGCTGGTCGGTGCGCCGCTGCTGGGTGCCGTCTTCGGCCTCGGCTGGATCCCCTGCATCGGCCCGACCCTCAGTGCCGTGCTCTTCCTGGCCACCAGCGACAACCACGCCAGCGCGACCCGGGGGGCGACGCTCGCGACGGCGTACTGCCTCGGCCTGGGGGTGCCGTTCCTGGTGACCGCGCTCGCGTTCGGGCGGCTGGCCCGGGTCTGGTCGGCGCTCCGGCGACGGCAGCGGGCCGTGCAGATCCTCGGCGGGGTCCTGCTGGTCGCCGTCGGCGTCCTGCTGGTCACCGGAGTCTGGACCAACCTGATGCACGACGTGCAGCGGCTGGCGCAGTTCAGCGTGGCGGTGTGACATGAGCCGAGCCGACGTCACCCTGCCGCGGCTGGGGGCCTGGGGCACGGTCCGCTGGGTCTGGCGCCAGCTCACCAGCATGCGGACGGCGCTCTTCCTGCTCCTCCTGCTCGCCGTCGCGGCCGTCCCGGGCTCGATCCTGCCGCAGCGGGGGATCGACGAGTCCAAGGTCGCGATCTACCTCCAGGACCACCGCGACCTCGGGCCGTGGCTGGACCGGGTCGGTGCGTTCAGCGTCTACAGCTCAGTCTGGTTCTCGGCGATCTACCTGCTGCTCTTCGTCTCGCTGGTGGGCTGCCTCGTGCCGCGGACGTTCCAGCAGGCGACCGCCCTCCGCGCGCCCCTGGCCCGGACACCCGTGCGGCCCGAGCGGCTGCCGGAGAACGCGGTCGTGGAGGTGGAGCCGGTCGCCGGGCCGCTCCAGGACCAGGCCGCCGTGGTGGCAAAGCTGTTGCGCCGCAGGCGGTATCGCGTGACTGTGCAGGAGGACGGGCGGGCCGTCTCGGCCGAGCGCGGACGCCTCCGCGAGCTCGGCAACCTGGCGTTCCACCTGTCCCTGGTCGGCCTGCTGCTGTCGGTGGCAGCGGGGCATCTGTGGGGCTGGCGGGGCGACGTGATCGTCCCCGTGGGCTCGACCACCGTCGACGCGGTCGGCGCGTACAACACCCTCGACCTGGGGCCGTGGGTGAGCTCCGAGCAGCTGCCGCCCTTCTCGCTGCACGTGGCGGCCATGGACGTGAAGTTCCAGACGAGCGGCGGCGAGATCGGCGCGCCGAGCGAGTTCGCGGCCAGCGTCGACGTGCGGGAGGGCGACGGCTCGACCCGGCGCGAGGCCCTGTCGGTCAACCACCCGCTGAACATCTCGGGCACCAAGGTCTTCCTGCTCGGCAACGGCTACGCGCCCGTCATCACCGTGCGGGACTCGACGGGGCAGGTGGTCTACTCCCAGGCCACGCCGTTCCTGCCGCAGGACAGCGACTACCGCTCGGTCGGCGTCGTCAAGGTGACTGCGGCCCGGCCCCTGTCGCTGGGCCTGAGCGGGGTCTTCCTCCCGACGGCCGCGCTGGACGCCGCGGGCAACCCGACCTCGGCCTTCCCGGCGCTCGGCAACCCGCGCCTGCTGCTCTCGGCGTACGAGGGCGACCTGCAGCTGGCCCGGACGCCGTCGATCTACCTGCTCAACACCGACAGGATGACGCCGCTGGTCTCGGCGTCCGGCGGGCCGGTCCTCACTCTCGCGCCCGGACAGACCGTGCAGCTGCTCGGCGGCAAGGGCAGCGTGACCTTCGACGGGGTCGTCCGGTACGCCGGGCTGACGGTGCGCCACGACCCGGGGAAGAACGGCGCGCTGGTCTTCGCGCTGCTGGCCATCCTGGGCCTGGTCCTGTCGCTGTCCGTGCGCCGGCGGCGGGTCTTCGTCCGGCTCGACCCCCGGCCGGACGGCGTGGGCGCGCGGCGTACCTTGGTGCGGGTCGGCGGTCTGGCCCGCGGTGAGGACTCGGGGCTGGCCCAGGAGGTCGAGGCCGTGCGCGCCGCTCTCGTCGCCGCGCTCGGCCCGCAGGTGCACTCGGAGCTGGTCGTGGAGCTGGTCGTGGAGAAGGGATCGGCGTGAGCGTCAACGAGACCCTGGCGGGCACCTCGAACCTGCTGCTCTACTCCGCGATGGCGGTGTACGCCGGGGCGATGGGCTCGTTCGCGACCGACCTCGCGGTCAGCGGCCGCCGGGCCAGCGCCGCGCTCGCCGTCGCCCAGCGGGAGCCGGCCCTCGTCGGGGCCTCGGTCGCCGGCCCGCCCGCCGCCGGTGGCTCCACGGCGGGGCCGAGCCCGGCCGAGGCATCTGGGACCACGGCCGTTCCGCGCCGGTACGCCGGCATCGCGATGTCGCTGACCTGGCTGGCCCTGCTGCTGCACGGCTCGGCGGTGCTGCTGCGCGGGCTGGCGGTGAGCCGGCCGCCGTGGGGCAACATGTTCGAGTTCGCCTCTGCCGGCTCGGCCGTCGTGACCGCGGTGTTCCTCGTCGTCTGCCTGCGGCGGGACCTGCGCTACCTGGGGCTGTTCATCACGGCACCCGTCCTGCTGACGCTGGGCCTGGCCGTGTCGGTGCTCTACACGCAGGCCGGGCAGCTGGTCCCGGCGCTGAAGAGCTACTGGCTCGCCATCCACGTCAGTGTCGCCTTCATCGCGTCGGCGCTGTTCGTGCTGGCCTTCTCGGCCACGGTGCTCTACCTCGTGCAGGCCTCGCGGGAGCGCCGCCGCGCCGAGGGCCGGGAGGTGGGCGGCAACTTCATGGACGCGCTGCCATCGGCCGGGGAGCTGGACCAGGCGGCGTACCGGCTGCACGCCGTGGCCTTCCCGCTCTGGATGTTCACCATCGTCGCGGGCGCGATCTGGGCCGAGAGTGCCTGGGGCCACTACTGGAGCTGGGACCCCAAAGAGGTCTGGTCGTTCGTGATCTGGGTGATCTACGCCGGCTACCTGCACGCCCGGGCGACCCGGGGCTGGGGCGCGCGCAAGGCGTCGTACATCGCGGCCGTGGGGTTCGCGGCGCTGCTGTTCAACTTCCTGGTGGTCAACATCTGGATCGTCGGGCTGCACTCGTACGCCGGCGTGAGCTGAGCCGAGGCGGTCCGAGGCCGATCGGGTCTAGAGGCCGCGCAGGAAGTCCGGGTCGTCGTCGGGCCCCACCGGGCCGTGCGGCTGGTTGCGGCTGGACGGCCCGCGTCCGTTCGCCCCGCCGGGCTTCCGGCCGCGCACGGGCCCGTATCCGGAGCGGTCGCGGGGAGCGCCCTGGTCGCCGTACCGGCCGGTCTCCTCGGTCCGCGTCGCGACCAGCCAGAACAGCGGGCCCAGGATCGGCAGGACGAGGATCAGCACCAGCCAGGCCGTGCGCGGCATGGTGTTCGGCACGTCGGCGTCCGGGGTCCGACTGCAGTCGATGGTGGCGTAGACCAGCAGCCCGATCGCAACGAGGACCAACAGCGGCTTCACTTTTTCGAGTGTAGGCACGGTTCCTGCGTGCCGCCTGGGTGCGGCGATCACGATCCGGACGATGGTCAGTAGCCTGGCGTCGTGAGCGTCATGCGTTATACCGTCCTGCGGATCTTGTTGTTCTTCGGGTGTTTGCTGGCGTTTTTCCTGATCCGTGACCTGACCGGGATCCCCGTGGCGGCGGTGGTCGTCCTGGCCGCGCTGACGTCGCTGGCGCTCTCGCTGGTGTTCCTGCGCGGACCGCGCGAGGAGATGGCCGCGCGGCTGGCCCAACGGGTCGCGAACCGGATGCCGGCCGAGGCGCGGGCGGACTCGGACGAGGCGGTCGAGGACGCGGCCGACGAGGCGGCCCGGACCGCCGAGCCGACCCGGCCGGCCGAGCCGCCCGCAGGTCCCGCAGGTCCCGCAGGTCCCGCAGGTCCCGCAGGTAAAGCGGAGCGCTAGAGCGCGAGCCCGGCGGCCAGCAGAGCGGCGTAGACGAGCTCGAGCCGGCCGGTGTCGCGCAGGACGGCGATCAGGTCACGACCCGTTGCGCCAGAACGGATCAGGCGGCTCGGGCGGGCCGCAAGGGCCACCGCGGCGAGGGCGATGAGCGCCGCCGGATGCGCCGGGGCGCAAGCCGCCGCGAGGACGAACGCGCCGGCCACGAGCCCGAGGTAGAGCCGGCGGGTCCGCGCGTCGCCCAGCCGCACCGCGAGGGTGCGCTTGCCGGTGAGGGCGTCGGTCGGGATGTCCCTGAGGTTGTTGGCGACCAGGATCGCGCAGGCCAGGGCGCCGACCGCGGCGGCCCCCGCGAGGGCGACCAGCGAGACCTGGCCGGCCTGGGTGTACGTCGTGCCGAGCACGGCCACCAGGCCGAAGAAGACGAACACGAAGATCTCGCCGAAACCCTTGTAGCCGTAGGGGTTCGAGCCGCCGGTGTAGAACCACGCGGCGGCCATGCAGGCCAGCCCGACGGCGACGAGCCACCAGCGCCCGCTGATCGCGACCAGGACGAGGCCGAGGAGTGCGGCGACCGCGAACGCACCGAACGCCGCAGCCTTGACCTGGCCCGGGCGGGCGGCTCCGGAGCCGGTGAGCCGCAGCGGTCCGACCCGGTCGGCGTCGGTGCCGCGGATGCCGTCGGAGTAGTCGTTGGCGTAGTTGACGCCGACCTGCAGGGCCAGCGAGACGCCGAGCGCAAGGAGGGCTCGGCCCAGTCCGAAACCGTCCAGGGCCGCGGCGGCTCCGCTGCCGACGAGGACCGGCGCGACGGCGGCGGGGAGGGTTCGCGGGCGGGCGCCCTCGAGCCACTGCGCCGGACTCGCCATGCCGGCCATCCTGCCCTGCGCCTACCGGCGCACGGCGAGGTGGGTCAGGCCGGGAGGGGCGGGGGCTCCTCGCCGTCCTTGCGCTCGTCGGCCTTGCGCTCGTCGCCCTTGCGCTCGTCGGCCTTGCGCTCGTCAGCCTGGGGCGCGACGTCCTGCTCGGCGTCGTTCGAGGGCGGTACGGGCGCGGCGTCGCGGCGCAGGTCCTCCTCCCACTCGCGCAGGGCGTCGTCGTCCGGGACCGAACCGGTGCGCAGGCCCGAGCTGAGGTCGTGCAGGAAGTCGGGGTCGTCGTCCGGGCCACGGGCGGCTGTGGGATAGCCGGACCGGCCGGCCGGCCAGGGGACCCGGCGCGGCGCGCCCTCCCCGCGGGGCGGGCGCCCCGCCACCAGCCACGCGATCGAGCCCACGAGAGGGAGCAGGACGACCAGGACGATCCAGGCCCACTTGGGCAGGCCGCGGACCTCGGCGTCCGGAGTCTGGATGCAGTCGATCAGGCAGTAGACGATCAGGGCGAGCACGAGCAGGTCCAGCACCACACGGATCACGGCTGTCCCCCTTCGGTCCCTAGACACCCATCGTCGCAGCCGCGCGGTGGTGTGACCACCGTGACGCTCACGGCTGGTCGTGCGCCCGGGCGGCCAGGTCGCGCAGCGCGGCCCGGTCGGGCTTGCCCGGGCCCAGGACCGGGATCGACTCCAGGAGGAGCAGCTGGCGGGGCGCGGCGTACGGCGCGACGTGCTCGGCCACCCGTCGATGCAGCACGGCCAGCTGGGGCAGAGCCGCGCCCGCGCCGTCGCTACCGACCGGCTGGGCCACCACGGCGGCGACCACCCGCTCACCCCAGTCGCGGTCGGGGACCCCGACGACCACGACCTCGCGGACGCCCGGCTCGTCGATCAGGGCGGCCTCGACGAGGGCGGGCGAGACCTTCAGGCCGCCGGTCACGATGACGTCGTCCAGCCGGCCGAGGACGCGCAGCGACCCGTCGACTGCCGCCTCGCCGACGTCGTCGGTGCGGAACCAGCGGGCACCGTCGGCGTCGACGCTGGAAGGCCGGATGCGCCGGCCGGCCGCGATAGCCGCGCGCCACGACCGTGCCCCCGACCTCGATCCGGCCGTCGGCCTGGGTGCGCCACCAGACCCCCTGCAGCGGGCGGCCGTCGTAGACGCAGCCGCCGCACGTCTCGCTCATGCCGTACGTCGTCACGACCGCGACCCCGGCGGCCCGGGCCCGCTGCACTGCCGCCGGCGCGGTCGCTGCCCCGCCGACCAGCACGCCGTCGTACGACGCGAGGGCGGCGAGCGGCTCGCCCCCGGCGTCGAGCAGCCGGGTGAGCTGGGTCGGGACCAGAGAGGTGTAGCTGCGCCGGCCGTCGAGGCGGCCCTCCAGGTCTTGGGTCGCGTGAGCAAAGGCGTTGGGGGAGAAGCCATCTCGGAGGTCCATCACCTGGGGGACGGTCCCGGCCAGGATCGAGCGCAGCAGCACCTGCAGGCCGGCGATGTGCTGCGGTGGGAGGGCCAGCAGCCAGGTGCCCGCCCCCCCAAGCCGGTCGTGGGTGGCGCCGGCGGAGGCCCGCAGCGCGCTCACCGGGAGCAGCGCGCCCTTCGGGTCGCCGGTCGAGCCGGACGTGGCGACGACCAGTGCGGTGGGGTCGTGCGCGGCATCCTCGTCCGGAGCGAGGTGCCCGCCGGGCCGGGTCGGCTCGTGACCCGCCCCGGCCGCCACCGGCATCAGGGCCGGGCCCTCGCCGGCCAGTGCGCGAGCCAGCGCCGGGAGCACGTCGAGCGCGGCCGGCCCGGCGCCGACCGGCAGCAGATGCAGTTCGCGCCGACTCACGCGTGTCAGGGTATGGCCGTGAATGGCCGTCGATGGACCTGGGCTCTGGCACCGCGGGATCCGGGCGAGGAGCACCGCGCGTCCACCCCGCTGGAGCTGCTCTTCGACCTCTGCTTCGTGGTGGCCGTCGGGCAGGCGGCGGCGGAGCTGCACCACTCCCTCGCGCAGGGCCACCTCGGGCACGGCCTGGCGGGGTACGCCTCGGTGTTCTTCGCCATCTGGTGGGCGTGGATGAACTTCAGCTGGTTCGCGTCGGCGTACGACCGGGACGACGTCCTCTACCGGCTGCTCACCCTGGTGCAGATGGCCGGAGTGCTGGTGCTGGCGACGGGTGTCGACGGGGCCTTCGACGGCGACTTCACCCGGGTCACGGTGGGCTACGTCATCATGCGGATCCCGCTGACCCTGCAGTGGGTCCGGGCAGCTGCGGGTGACCTCGCGCGGCGTACCGTCGCGCGGCGCTACGCCGGCGGGCTGGTGCTGACCCACTGGGCTGGGTCCTGCGGCTGGCGCTGCCGCACAGCCTCGGTACGGCGTCGTTCCTCGTCCTGGTGGTGGCCGAGGTGACCGTGCCGATCCTGGCCGAGCGGGCCGGGCCGATGACGCCGTGGCATCCCGAGCACATCGCTGAGCGGTACGGCGAGTTCACCCTCATCGTGCTGGGCGAGTCGGTGCTGGCGACCATGGTCGCGGCCAAGGCGAACGAGCTGTCCTGGTCGACGGCAGGGGCCGGCGTCGGGGCGATGCTGCTGCTGTTCGGGGTGTGGTGGGCGTACTTCGACACGCCTGGTGGTGGCCGGATGGTGCTCAACGAGCGGACGACGTGGCTGTGGGGCTACGGCCATCTGCCGATCTTCGCCTCGGTGGCGGCACTGGGGGCCGGGCTGTCGGTGGCGGCCGAGGTCATGGTCCACGAGGGTCACCTGTCGGCCCCGGGCGCTGCCTTCGCCGTCGCCGTACCGCTCGCGGTGTTCTCGGCGACGCTGACCGAGCTGCAGGCCCGGGTGAGCGAGGGGTTCTCGCTGCGGGCGCGCAGCACGGCCAAGGGGCTGGGGGTCCTGGCCGTGGCGGCCCTGTCCTGGTGGGTCTCGCTGCCGGTGACGATCCTGGCGATGGGGCTGTACTTCGGCCTGGCCCTGGCCGACAGCGCCGTCGCGGGCGACCGGGCCGCCCGCCGGGGCCAGCCCGTCCCTTGACCCCGGTGCTCCCGACCGGCCGCCGTACTCCATCCCGGCCGGTGATCCTGGGCTCAGCGGGCCCGGTCCACCGGCCACCGTGGAGCATGGCGGCCGGATGGGAGCACGAGGTCAGAAGTAGTGGGGGAAGGGGGTCCAGTCGGGGGGACGCTTCTCCAGGAACGCGTCGCGGCCCTCGACCGCCTCGTCGGTCATGTACGCCAGCCGGGTCGCCTCGCCGGCGAAGACCTGCTGGCCCATCAGCCCGTCGTCCACCAGGTTGAAGGCGAACTTCAGCATCCGCTGCGCGGTCGGGCTCTTGCCGTTGATCTCGGCGGCGACCTCCAGGGCCGTCCGCTCCAGCTCCGCATGGTCGGCCACCAGGTTGACCGCGCCCATGTCGGCCATGGCCCGCGCGTCGTACGCCCGGCCGAGGAAGAAGATCTCCCGGGCCCGCTTCTGACCGACCATCCGGGCGAGGTACGCCGAGCCGTAGCCCGCGTCGAACGACCCCACGTCGGCATCGGTCTGCTTGAACCGCGCGTGCTCCCGGCTGGCGATCGTCAGGTCGCACACGACGTGCAGCGAGTGCCCTCCACCGGCGGCCCACCCCGGGACCACCGCCACCACGACCTTGGGCATGGTGCGGATCAGGCGCTGCACCTCGAGGATGTGCAGCCGCCCGCCCTGGGCCAGAGCCCTTGCGGCATCGACGGTCTCGGCCGTCTCACCCTCGGCGTACTGGTAGCCGCTGCGCCCGCGGATCCGCTGGTCGCCACCGGAGCAGAAGGCCCAGCCACCGTCCCGCGGGCTCGGCCCGTTGCCGGTGAGCAGCACCGTCCCGACATCGGGGGTCATCCGGGCGTGGTCGAGCGCGCGGTAGAGCTCGTCGACGGTGTGCGGCCGGAAGGCGTTGCGCACCTCCGGGCGGTCGAACGCGATCCGCACCGTCCCGCCCGCCGGCCCGTCGAGCACGCAGCGGTGGTAGGTCAGGTCGGTCAGGCCCTCGAAGCCGCCGACCGCGGCCCAGGCCTGCGGGTCGAAGATCTCCGAGACCTGCCGGGGAGCCGGGTGAGACGTCACGTCGGCGAGGATAGGCGGCATGCCGCGGCCCGTCCCTCATCTGCCGCCGCTGGCCGAGCTCCAGGACGCGGCGTACGTCGTGCGGCTGCCGATGCGCGTGCGCTTTCGCGGCCTCCTGGAGCGAGAGGTCCTGCTGCTGCGCGGGCCGGCCGGCTGGGGCGAGTTCGGGCCGTTCGTCGAGTACGGCGACGAGGAGGCGGCCCGCTGGCTCGCGGCCGCGGTCGAGGCGGGCTGGGGCGACTGGCCCGCCGCCGTCCGGCCGAGCGTGCCGGTCAACGCCACCGTGCCGGCCGTGCCGGCCCCCGACGTCGCCGCCGTGCTCCGGCGCTTCCCCGGCGCGACGACCGCCAAGGTCAAGGTCGCCGAGCCCGGTCAGTCCCCGGCCGACGACGTCGAGCGGGTGGCGGCGGTCGCCGACGCCCTCGGCGGCCGGTCCGGCCGGGTCCGGGTCGACGCGAACGGTGGCTGGACCGTGGCGGAGGCGCTCGGGGCGCTGCCACGCCTGGCCGCGGCGGCCGGGACGGCGACCTTCGAGTACGCCGAGCAGCCGTGCGCGGCGATCGAGGAGCTGGCCGAGCTGCGGCTGGCGCTGGCCCGGGCCGGTCATCCGATCCTCGTCGCCGCCGACGAGTCGGTGCGCAAGGCCGACGACCCGCTGCGGGTCGCCGTGGCGGGAGCCGCAGACGTCGTCGTGGTCAAGGTCGCCCCGCTGGGAGGCGTACGTCCGGCGCTCGCCGTCGCGCGTGAGCTGGGCGAGCAGCACGGCCTGCCCGTCGTGGTGTCCTCCGCGCTGGACACCTCGGTCGGGATCGGCGCCGGGCTGGCGCTCGCGGCCGCGCTGCCGGACCTGCCGTTCGCCTGCGGGCTGGCGACGGCGGGGTTCTTCGCGGCCGACGTCACCGGCCGGCCGCTGCTGCCGGTGGCCGGGTCGATCGGCGTACGACGCGTCGCTCCCGACCCCGGCCGGCTGGCCGGGCTGGCCGTAGCGGCGGATCGTGAGCGATGGTGGCGGGACCGGCTGGCCCGCGCTCACGCCCGGCTGCGCCGGGTCGGCTGACGAGGCAAGCAGCGACGAGGCAAGCAGCGACGAGGCAACGCGACGAGGGAAGCACGACGAGGGAAGCACGACGAGGGAGGCAGGACGACGGATGGGCGAGCGCAGGACGGTCGTGCGGCGAGTGGCCCGGGTCGTCCTGGTCGACCCGCAGGACCGCGTCCTGCTGATCCGCGGCATCGACCCGGGCCGGCCCGAGGAGGGCCGCGTTCTGGATCACGGTGGGGGGCGGGGCCGAGGAGGGGGAGTCGCTGGTGGCGGCGGCCCGGCGGGAGGTGCGCGAGGAGACCGGGCTCGTGGTCGACGAGCTCGGGCCGGTCGTCCTCGAGGAGGAGAGCAGCTTCGAGTTCGACGGGGTCTGGCTCGAGCAGGACATGGCCTACTACCTGGTCCGGGTCCCGGCACCGGCCGCCGCCCTGGACACCTCCGGCTGGAACGACCTGGAGCGGCGCGCGCTGCTGGAGCTGCGGTGGTGGACCGTTGCCGACCTGGCGATGACGGATGAGACGATCTATCCCGAGACCCTGCTGCAACTGTTGCGGGACAACGGGATTCGCTAAGGCTGGCTCCGCTCGCGCTAGCCCTCGAACGGGGCGGACGGGGCGGACGGGGCCACCAGGGCCGCCAGGGCGGCCTGCCGCCGGCGCTTGTCGGCGTACATCGAGTCGTCGGCCTGGGTCAGGATCTGACTGACGGTCATGCCCGGTCGCACGGCGGCGGTGCCCACCGACGCGGCCGGCATCAGGACCAGACCCGGCGACACCCGCACCTCGACCCGGGACAGCTCCTCGGTCAGGAACCGCCCGAGCGCCACCTCGTCGGTGGTGTCGGCCACCACGACGAACTCGTCCCCCGCCAGGCGGCAGGCCAGGCCGTCCGGCGCGCTGATCTCGGCGAGCACCGTGGCCACCTGGAGCAGCAGCTGGTCGCCGACGGCCGGCCCGTAGGTGTCGTGGACGGGGGCCAGGTCGTCCAGGCCGAGCAGGGCCACGCTGGCGCTGCGCTCCTGGGTCAGCAGGGCGTTCAGCTGGGCCAGCAGGCCGGTCCGGTTGAGCAGGCCGGTCAGCGGGTCGTGGGTCGCGGCGGACGCGAGCTCGGGGCCCTGCCGCTGGGGGCTCAGGTCGACGACGCCGACCAGGACGAAGGCGCCGTGGTCGGTGGCGATCGCCGACAGATGGGCCCGGACCTGCACGCCGGCCCCGCCAGCATCGACGAGCAGGCTCTCCACGCTGGCCGCCGGGAGCTCGCCGGACAGCAGCAGGCGCAGCGCGTCCTCGAGGGCATGCAGCTCGGCGGGATGCGTGACGTCGGCCGCAGCCAGCCGCTTCGACGCCGGCGATGGTCAGTCCGAGCAGCTCGGCGAACGCGTGGTTCGACTCGACGAAGCGGCCGAGCCGGTCCACGACGGCGAACGGCAGCGGCGAGGCGGCGAGCAGGGCCCGGTAGTCCCCGGGCCTCAGGCCGGACGACGGGAGCGTGATCGTCGCGGTGGGCTCCATGGGCGAACTGTAGGGCCGGCTCCTGGATCTGCCACCGCCGGTGCGACGGCGCCCTGCGATCGGCAGCGATGGGCATCTCCAGCGGCCCACCGCCGGCCTGGACCGGGCCCCCGCCCGGCCTGATGGCAGGATCCGGAGCGTGAGTGAGGCGACCGGACTGGCCCGTGCGGTCGTCATGGAGCTGGCCCGGGCCGGTGTCCGGCATGTGGTGCTCTGCCCCGGCTCGCGCTCGGCCCCCCTGGCGTACGCCGTCCACGACGCGGCCCGGGCCGGCCGGCTGCACCTGCATGTACGGCACGACGAACGGGTCGCCGGCTTCACGGCCGTCGGCCTGGCCCGGGCCGACGGCGTACCCGCGGCCGTCGTGACGACGTCCGGCACCGCCGTCGCCAACCTGCACCCAGCCGTGGCCGAGGCCCACCACGCCGGGGTGCCCCTGCTGGTGCTGGGCGCGGACCGCCCACCTCGGCTGCGCGGCACCTGGGCCAACCAGACCTCCGACCTGCAGGCCGAGTTCTTCGGCGCCGCAACGAGATTCGCGGCCGACCTGAGCTCAGCCGACAGCCTGGCCCAGTGGGCCGACGCCGCGCGGGCCGCGGTCTCCCACGCGCAGGGTCATGATGGTCGCCGGCCCGGGCCGGCGTTCCTCAACCTCGGCTTCGACGAGCCGCTGGTCCCCGACGACGACGACCCGTGGGCGGAGCTCCCCGAGGACGACGACGACCAGGCCTCGTGGTCGATGACCTTCGCAGACGGCCCTGGGGACCCGCCCGAGCTCGGTCCGGTGAGCAGGACGGTGGTGCTGGCCGGCGACGGCTCGACCCTGTGGGCCCGCCGCCTGGCCGAGCTGCTGGGCGTGCCGCTGCTGGCCGAGCCGACCTCGGGCGCCCGGTCCGGCCCGAACGCCGTCGGGCCCTACCGCCTCCTGCTCGAGCAGCGCTCACTCGGCGTGGACATCGAGCGGGTGATCGTGACGGGGCGCCCGTCGCTCTCCCGCCCGGTGACCCGGCTGATCGCCCGCCCGGAGACGGAGATCGTGGTCGTCCACAGGTACGCCGACGACCCCGGCCCCGAGCGGTCCGACGTCGCGACCCTGCGCCAGGGCGGCCTCGCCGAGCGCCTGTTGACGGCAGCGCAGCAGGACGGGCCGGCCACCCAGGAGTGGCTCCGTGCCTGGCGCGAGGCGGGCTCCGCGGCCACCCGGGCGATCGACGGGGTGCTGGACTCGTGGCCGGTCCTGACCGGGCCACTCGTCGCCCGCGAGGTCATGGCCGCCACCCGGGCCGACGACCAGCTCGTGCTCGCCGCCTCCAACCCCGTCCGCGACGCCGATCTGGTCCGCGTCCCGGCCGAGTCCCGCGGCCGCGCGTACGCCAACCGCGGGCTCTCCGGCATCGACGGCACTCTCGCCACCGCGATAGGCGTCGCGCTCGCGAACGCCCTGGTGACCCGCGTGCTGGTGGGCGACGTGGCCTTCCTGCACGACCTCGGCGCCCTTGTCCTCGGCCCGGACGAGCGCGTTCCCGACCTCACCGTGGTGGTGCTCAACGACGCGGGCGGCGGCATCTTCACGCTGCTCGAGCCGGGCGCGGATGCGGAGCGGGGTGAGGGGCCGGCCGAGCGCTTCGAGCGCGTCTTCGGTACGCCGCACTCCGTCGACATCGGCGGTGTCTGCGCGGCCATGGGTGTCCCGCACCGGCTGGTGGCGTCGGCAGCGGGTCTCCGGGATCAGCTCGGCACCCCGTCGCGCGGGATGCGCGTCCTGGAGGTGCGCACCGAGCGGGCGGACCTGCGCCCGCTGCACGAGGCCATCGAGCGCGCGGTCACCGCTGCGGTGACCGGCTGAGCCGAACCGCGGTGGGAGACCGGTCGACTCAGAGCGAGGCGAGGGCGTCCCGCATGGGCACCAGCTTCGCGTCGGCCTCGGCGAGCTCGGCGTCCGGCTGCGAGCCGGCGACGATGCCGCAGCCGGCGAACAGCCGCAGCCGGGCCCGGTCGGCCGGGTCGATCTCCGCGCAGCGCAACGCGATCCCCCACTCGCCGTCACCCGCTGCGTCCAGCCACCCCACCGGCCCGGCGTAGCGGCCTCGGTCCATCCCCTCGAGCTCGAGGATGACCTCGCGGGCGATGTCGGTGGGCGTGCCGCAGACGGCGGCCGAGGGGTGCAGGGCCGCCGCGAGCTCCAGCGACGACGAGCCGTTCGCGACGACGCCGGCGATGTCCGTGGCCAGGTGCATGACATTGGGCAGGTGCAGGACGAACGGCGACTCGGGGAGGTTGAGCGAGGAGCAGTGCGGCGCCAGCGACTCGGCGACCGAGGCCGCGGCGTACTCGTGCTCCTCGAGGTCCTTGCTGGAGCGGGCCAGGGAGCCGGCGAGGGCCAGGTCGTGCGCGTCGTCGCCGGTGCGCCGGATGGTGCCGGCCAGCACCCGCGACGTCACCAGGCCGCGCTCGAGCCGGCAGAGCAGCTCCGGCGTGGCGCCGACCAGGCCGTCGACGGCGTAGACCCAGGTGCCCTCGTAGCCCGCGACCAGCCGCTGGAGCAGCCAGCGCGGGTCGACGGGCCTGCCGGCCCGGGCCTCGAGGTCGCGCGCGAGGACGACCTTGTCCAGCTGGCCGGCCCCGATCCGTTGCACCGCAACGGCAACGGCGCTCTCCCACTGCGCGGGCGAGATGGCACCGTCGGCGTAGCGGACGTCAACCGGGCGGTGTCGGGGCCGGCGTGGCCGCGACGAACGCTGGCGGTGGGAGCGCGGCTCCGGACTCGCTGCCGACACTGATCGAGGTTGACCCACCAACGGTTCGCCGCGACGGCCGACCACGACTTCGGGTACGACGAGGGTGCCGCCGCGAGCCGACGTGGCGTCGAAGGAGAAGGACCCGAACGCGACCGGCCCGCTGCCCGGGAGGCGCGACCTCGTCGCGAACGACGGCGGTCGCCGTCGATCGCGCGCCACCAGGCCTGGGCGTCGTCGAACCGCCCCGGGCCCGACGTCGCGCACGAGGCCGCACGCCCCAGCCGACCAGGCCCTCGCCGCGACGGACCCAGCTGAGCGTCGTCCGGCGCACCGCGGCAGGAGGCCGACGAGCGGTCCCGGGTCGGGGATCTCCACGGTGCGCGCCACGAGGGGCGCCACGGCGCCGCGGGCAGCGCTGCGCGGCAGCGGCTCGGAGCTCACGCTGGCCAAGCGTAGGTCGCCCCGGGCGCGGCACGTCCCGGGGGCCGGTCCTACCTTTCTGTGACGAGTCGCACACCGGCCCGGAGCGGGCGGAGGCCTGGCGAGGATGCGGCGGTGAACCGCGCCAACCTCGACAAGCAACCCGGTGAGGTCGCCGCCATGTTCGACGGCGTCGCCGCCCGGTACGACCTCACCAACGACGTGCTCTCGCTCGGGCAGGACCGGCGCTGGCGGCACGCCGTGACCCGGGCCGTCGACGCGCGACCCGGCCAGACCGTGCTCGACCTCGCCGCGGGTACGGGCACCAGCAGCGAGCCGTTCGACGCCGCCGGTGTCCACGTCGTGCCCGCCGACTTCAGCCTGGGCATGCTGCGGGTCGGCAAGCGACCGGCGCCCCGACCTCGGCGTTCACCGCGGCCGATGCGACCCGGCTCCCGTTCCAGGACAACGCTTTCGACGCGGTCACGATGTCCTTCGGCCTGCGCAACGTCGTCGACGTCGATGCCGCCCTGCGCGAGCTGCACCGCGTCACCCGGCCCGGTGGGCGGCTGGTCGTCTGCGAGTTCTCGCACCCGGTCTGGACGCCGTTCCGCACCGTCTACGTCGAGTACCTCATGCGGGCGCTGCCCGCCGTCGCCCGCCGGGTCAGCTCCAACCCGGAGTCCTACGTCTACCTGGCCGAGTCGATCCAGGCCTGGCCGGACCAGCGCGCGCTCGCCGCCCGGATCGGTGCGGCGGGCTGGCGGGCGGTCGAGTGGCGCAACCTCTCCGGCGGCATCGTGGCCCTGCACCGCGCCCGACCGCTGGAGGCGCCGGCTAGGACGCTCGACCCTCAGGTGGCTCCGGCGCAGGCCCGGCCCCGTCGTTGACCGCGAAGACCCGGATCGCCGCCGTCGCGGTGCACCAGGCGCAGGTTGGGGCTCGTGCGCGATCGTCGGGTGGCGGTACTGGCCGATGTAGTTGCCCGGGACGCCGTTGGCTCCCCACGACGACGTACTTCACCCGGAACTTGCGCACCAGGCAGCCCTGCGGCTGCCGGGGCGTAGCCGTTGTCGACCAGCCAGTCCCAGGCCAGGTAGCGCTGGCGCTCGTTCTGCTTGTTGGCCTTGACCAGTGCGGGATGCCGAAGAGCGGGCTGACGCCGTAGTCGCTGAACGCCCAGGGGAAGAACTCCACGTTGCGGTTCCAGGCCACCACGTCGCCCTTGGGCGTGTGCGCGGCCAGCCAGGCGTAGACCCGCGGGTACGCCGTTGCCTGCGGGCGTGGCCTTGGCCGAGCGCGAGCGCGCGTCGTGCCGACCGGACTCCGGCACCGCGCCCAGGCCCAGCAGCGGGACGACGAGCAGCGACGGTGGCGACCGCCGGGACCGCTGGTGCGGCGAGCCGCGGCGCGGCCGCCGAGGATCCCTCGGCCGGACCTGCGCGCCGCGCACTGAGCTGCTGCACGCAGGTCCCGATGGCGCAGGCTCCGGCCACGGCCAGCATCGGGTAGACGATGAAGATCATGTCCCGCAGCCGTTGCGGGTTGCCGTACCAGAGTGGCGGCCAGGTTGGCGGCGAGCGGCGAGGTCGAGTCGGTCGTCCAGATGCCGATCAGCGTCCAGACCGCCCACAGCGACCACCCAGGGCCGGCCCCAGCGCAGCCGGTCGAAGACGAAGCACAGCGGCGAGGCCAGCATGCAGGCCACCGTCAGCCACAGGGCGATGTGCACGGCGGCGAGCGTCGGGCAGCGGATGGATGCTCCCCGGGACCGGGTAGCCGAACAGCGCGTAGCGCCGGACGTCGGTGACCCAGTAGCGCGAGCGCGGCCCAGAGGTCGTGCTCGAAGAGCGGGTGTCGCGTGGCGCGCTCGCCGCCGGCGCCGAGCAGGTCGGACAGCGACCGGCGCCACCGTCACGACGGCGCCGCGACGGCGGCGGCGCCGACCGCCCAGGCGGCCGTGCGCGAGCCGGCAGCCGCCCGCGCAACGTCGACGAGCATGGCCAGGGCGAAGGTCGCGGCGAAGAAGCACGTCGTACGTGTGCGTCATCAGCAGGCCGGCGCTGGCCAGGCCGGCCAGCAGGCCGAGCCGCACCGGGTCGCGGCCCTTGACGGCGAGCGCGACGAGCAGCGCGATCATCATGCCGAACGCCGGGATGCGCGCCGGTCGACCCGGCCGGCGAGCTGCTGCTCCCACAGCGGCCCGAGGACGGCGGGCGCGGCGGCGGCGCAGGCGGCGACGACCGGCCGGCCGCCCATGACCCGGACGACGGCGTAGACCGCGGCCACCAGCGCCAGCGGGCCGACGACCATCGACCAGGTCGTCATCGCCACGCTGACCGGGCCACCGGAGAGGTTCGGCGGCCTGGGCCCAGGAGACGTCGACGGCGATCGGGTAGAAGTTGCAGGCGACCACCGCGCAGCGTCGAGCCGGTCGAGCAGGCGTCGCTGATGGCGGTGCTGCCGGTCTGCAGGATGTTGCCGGTCAGGATGGCGTGGTTCATCGCGTCCCAGCCGGTGGGGAAGCGGAACCGGCCGAGCATCAGCCGGCCGAAGCCGAGGCCAGACACCGCCGGCACGGCCACGGCGACCAGGTCCAGCACGGGCGGCAGGCCCCACGGCTGGCCGTCAGGACGCCGGGCCGTCGCCCGGCCACCTCGGCGGGCGGCTCAGCCCGACCGCAGTCGACTCAGCCGACGCGGCGAGCCGGCGCGCGGGCGGCCAGCGCGCCGGCGCGGCGAGCCGGGCGGCGTCAGCGACGACGCACGGCCGCGCCGGCGATGACGAGCTCGGTGACCAGGACCGCCGTCGTGCCGTTCGGCAGGCCGAGCAGGGCAGCCAGGCCACCCCGACGAGGTCAGCCCCAGGCTCAGGATCGGCGCCGCAGCCCAGACGGCCCAACGCTCCGCCCGGGCGGGAAGACGAAGCCGAGCAGACCGCCCGGCACGAACGCGAGCAGGACGCGACCAGCCGGTCAGCACGCCGGGACCTTCGAGGCTGTCGAGCGCCTCCTCATCACGGGTCGGATGGGCTTCGGGGGTGACGGCTGCCGGACCTGCCGCAGCCCGGACAGGGCCGCTCCGCCGGCGGTGATCACGTCGCAGGCGATGAAGATGGCGCGCGAGACGACCGCGATGCCGAGGGCCTCGCCGGCCGGCATGACCGGGGCCAGGGCGGCGACGATGATCGCCTCGCGGACTCCGGCGCCGGAGGGCACGACGACGAACAGCACGCCCGGCCGCCATCGCCAGCGCGAAGCCGCCGATGCACCGGGTGACGCCGCCGAGACCGGGCGCGCCCAGCGCGTTGGCGAGCAGCCACAGGTGCAGCCCGAAGAAGACCCAGGTGAGGCAGAGCCAGAGGCAGGCGCGCAGGACGCCGCCCCAGGTCAGCGGTGTCGGCAGCGGTCCCTTGCGCATGCAGCCGCAGGATCAGGTTGACCAGCCGGGTCAGCACGGGCGGCGCGGAGGCCACGAGGGCGAACGGCAGGACGGCGAGCAGCGCCCAGACCTTGTGGTCCGAGGTGGAGGCGAGCACCGGGAGCCCGAGCAGCCCGACGCAGAGCCCGGTCGACAGGGACAGCCCGACCCAGGCGAGTGAGGTGGTGAACGCTCGGCCCGCGGGGACGCCGGCCCGCTTGCCCAGCTCCATCTGCAGCACGATCGAGAAAACGCTGCCGGGCAGGTACTTGCCGAGCTGGCCGACGAAGAAGATCCGCGCGGCGGCGAGGACCGGCAGTGGGTAGCCCTCGTCGGCGAGCAGGGCGCGCCAGGCCATCAGGCTGGTCACGGTGCCGAGGAAGGCCGCGACCAGCGACAGGGCCACGCTCGGCCAGTCGCAGCGTCGTGAGGGCGCCGCGGACGTCGTTCCACTCCGAGATGACGGCGTAGGCGATGGCGGCGAAGACCAGGACCGCGATGGCGGGGCGAGCGATGGTCACGAGCCGACCGACCACGCGCTTCCCGAGCGACGACGGCCCGGGGACCGCAGGAGCGGCGCGTTCGGGCGCGTTCACCGACACGGGGGTATCTCCTGGGGTTCTCGGGCTACTGCTGGACCGGCCGCCTCGTTCCATTCCGCGGCCACGGTAACAGTCAGAACACAGCAAACCGCGCTCCGCCACCCGAGCCACTGTTCGCGCCTCGCGGCCCCAGCACGCGAGTCTCGGCTCGTTCACAAAACCTCCCCGAGCCCTGGCGCCGCAGGTCGGGCCCGGGCGCCGGGCGCCGTTAGCATCGACCACACCTTCATCCGGCGTTCGGAGTGCATCACCGTGCAGCACCTGGTCCACCACCCGCCCGACCCGCTCGGCGTCGATCGTGCCCTCCACCCGCATCGGACGGTCTGACGTGGCCACGGGCGCGGCCGACAGCCGCGCGTTGCCGCGGATCGCCGTCGTCGGCGCCGGCTCGATGGGCTCGCTGCACGCGCGCGTGACCGCTGCCGTCCGACGCGGGCCGAGCTCGCCTACGTCGTCGACCCGCAGCCGGGAGCACGGCCAGGCGGTGGCCGAGCGGTACGACGCGACCTGGCGGCCGGACCTCGACGGGGTATCGCGTCGACGCCGTCATCGTCGCCGCCGCGACCGAGGCCCATCACGAGCTCGGCCGCGCAGGTCCTGGAGCGCGGCCTGCCGCTGCTGATGGAGAAGCCGCTGGCCCACCGGCTGGCCGACGCCGAGGACCTGGTGCAGCTCTCGGCCGCACGCGGCGTGCCGCTGATGTGCGGCCTGCTGGAGCGCTACAACCCCGGGATCATGACCGCGCTTGAGCCTGGTCGAGGAGCCGCGCCACGTCACGGCCGTCCGGCACTCGCCGTACGTCCCGCGGATCCGCACCGGCGTCTCGACCGACCTGCTGATCCATGACATCGACATCGTGCTGACGCCTGGCTGGGGCCGAGCCGGACTCGGTGCGCGGGTCCTTCGGCTATCTGCACCCCGACTCCCTGCCGGACTCCGAGGACGTCGCCGAGGTGATGCTGGGCTTCCCGGACGGCATGGTCGCGAACATCTCGGCCAGCCGGATCAGCCAGCGCAAGGTGCGCGGCTTCACGATCTCCGAGACCACCCGGCTGGTCGAGGTCGACATGCTCCGCAACGCCGTGACGATCTACCGGCACGTGCTGAACGAGGCGAGCCCCGACGGTCTGGGCTACAAGCAGCAGACGATCATCGAGATCCCGGCCCTGGTGTCCTCGCGGGAGCCGCTGGCCGCCCAGCTCGACCGCTTCCTCGACCTCCTCGACGGGACGGCGGACGTCGAGGCCGAGCGGGACGAGCATCCTGCCGGCCCACCGCGTGGTCGAGCAGGTCCGGGCCGCAGCCGCGCGATGACCGCGGTGACGTCGCTAGCGCGCTCCGGCGATCATCGCCGTCAAGGACGCGCAGGTGCTGGTCCAGCACGACGTCCATGGCGAAGTGCTCGCGGACCAGCTGGCGCCCGCTGCTCGCCCGATGCGTTCGGCGCTGCTGCGGGTCGCGGAGCAGTGAGATCAGCGCGTCGGCGACGGCGTCCGGCGCGTCGACCGGGACGAGCAGGCAGCTCGGGCCGGCCGGACCGCCGGTCAGGTCGATGCCGGGGAAGTTGTCCGTCCCGCACGGCCACGACGACCGGTACGCCGGCGGCCATGCTCTCCAGGGTCGCGGTGCCCATGCCGTAGCCCTGCAGGTCGTGCGCCTCGACGTCGGCGGCAGCCAGGTAGTCCGGCACCTCGCCCTTGTCGACCGCTCCGACCGACGATGACGGCGTGCTCGACGCCCAGCTCGCGGGCCCGCCGCTCGAACACGTCGTAGTACACGTGCCCGACGACGAGCAGCCGGGCGTCGGGGAAGGACGCGAGGACCTTGGGCAGCGCCTCGACCAGCGTCACCCGGTCGCGCAGCGGGATGACGTGGCCGAGCGACACGACCAGCGGCGCGTCGCCGAGGCCGTGCCGCTCGCGGACCGGTGCGGCGTCGCCGCCGACCATCCGCTCCGGGTCCACGCCGACCGGGATGTAGTCGAGGCCGGAGTACGCGCCCGCGGTACCGGGTCTTGATGTACTCGTCCATCTGGACGTCCATGACGACGATGCGCGGTCGGAAGCGCCGCAGGATCGGCCTGACGAGCATCCGGTCCAGCGAGCGGAAGGCCCCGTGGTAGTGCGCCTTCGGGTTCTCCAGCCGGGTGTGCACCGACAGCAGGGCCGGGATCCGCCGGCGCTGAGCGGCCAACGCCGGTCGCCCAGGTCAGGTCGAAGAACTGGCCGTGCTGGTGGATCACGTCCGGGCGGAAGTCGTCGAGCAGCTCGGCGACCCGGCGGCGCAGCGACGGGCGCAGCGTGAAGGCCAGGTCGAAGCTCACCGACGAGCCGCGTCTCCGGCAGCGACGCCGACGGGAGCCGTACGACCCGCAGCCGGGGCGCGAGCTGCTCCTCCGCCGGCGCGTCCTGGTACGCCGCGGTGAGCACGAGCACCTCGTGCCCCGCCCGCGCGTAGCCGCGGGCGAGGGCGTCGGACAGGTGCGCGCTGCCTCCGACCCGCGGCGGGATAGAAGTTGTTGACGACCACGATGCGCATCAGAGCCTCTCGAACCGCACCTGGCGGCTGGGATCGCCGACCGTCGACCACGACTGCGCGACACGGCCCGGGCCGGGACGCCGGCGACCACGGTCCGGGCGGGCGACGTCCCGCGTGACGACGGCGCCGGCGGCGACGACGGCCTCGTCGCCGATCGTGACGCCCATGTTCACGACGGCGTTGGCGCCGATGAAGACCCGGTCGCCGATCCGGGTGGGCGACGCGCTCGACCTCGGGAACGGCGCGGCCGCGACACGCAGCGGCGGACCGAGGAGTGGGTGTAGATCTGGGCGCCGCACGAGATGTCGCAGCCGGCGCCGATGGCCAGGCCGCCCGAGCCGTCGATGACGGTGAACGCGCCGATCCAGGTGCCGGCGCCGATCTCCGGCTCGCCGATGATCCAGGCGTGCGGGTTGTACGGGTTGGTGCCGGCAGCGCCCGCCGGCGGTCACGCCATCGACCGCTTCACCAGGTTCGTCATGCCCTCCTCGACCGTGATGGTGGGCTCGAAGCCGAGCACCTCCCGCGCCCGCGTGGTGTCGGCGGCGCGGCGGGCGACCAGCACGTCGCGCGGGTTGAACTGCGGCTCGCACGTCGACGCCGACCGCGTCGATCAGGATCCGGGCCAGGTCGGCGATCGACGTGTCGATGCCGGTGCCGACGTTGACCGGCAGGTTGTCCTGCTCGGCCTCCAGCGCCATGACGGTTGCGCGGGCGATGTCGTGCACGTGGATGAAGTCCATCGACTGCTCGCCCGGCCGTCGATGACCGGCGGCTCGCCACGCTGGAGCCGGTTGACGAAGTGGTTGATGACCGAGGTGTAGTACGCCGTGGTCTTCTGCCCCTCGCCGTAGACGTTGAAGAAGCGCAGGGCGATCCAGGACAGCGCCGCCCGGCGCTGGTAGAAGCCGAGCAGGTCCTCGCCGGCCCGCTTGCTGATGCAGTACGGCGTCAGCGGGTGCAGCGGGTCGTCCTCGTGCATCGGGATCTTCTCCGGGTCGCCGTAGACCGAGGCGCTGGAGGCGAAGACCAGCCGGCGGACGCCGTGGTCGGCGGCCGCGGCGAAGACGTTGTGGTCGCCGATCATGTTGATGTCCATGGACTCGTACGGGTCGGCCTGGCTCTTGTTGATGCTGACCGCCGCGAAGTGGATGACCGACTCGCAGCCCTTCATCGCCTGGTGGACCGCGCCGCCGTACCGCACGTCCTGGTCGATCAGCTCGACCCGGCCGGTCGCGGGTCAGCTGCGGCCATCGCGTCCCGGTCACCGCGGAACATGTTGTCGAAGATCCGGACGTTGTAGCCGCGCTCGAGCAGCATCGGGATCACGTGCATGCCGATGAACCCGGCCCCTCCGGTGAAGAAGACGGTCTTGGGCTGGGTCATGGCGGTCTAGCTCCTCGATCGGTGGGCGGTTGGCGGTTGGTCGGGCTGGGTTCGGTAGGCTGTCGCCGGCGTCATGGTCGGACCGCCTCGCGCACGGCCTTGGCGACGGTCTCGACCTGCGCGTCGGTCAGGTTGGCGTGCATGGGGATCGCCAGGTGGCGCCGGAAGATGTCGGCCGAGACCGGGCAGTGCTGGCTGCTCGCCGTAGACCGGCTGCACGTGCGAGGCGTAGGTGCCGATGTTGCACTGGATCCCCTGCGCCGCGCAGCTCGACCGCCACCGGCCGCGGTCGACGTCGGGCGCCAGCGTCAGGACGTAGGACTGCCACACCGTCTCGCGGTCGGGCGGCTCGATGGGCACCTGCGATCGCGTCGACGTCCTCCGAGCAGCTCGGCGTAGCCGAGCAGCGACTCGGCGCCGCTCGGCGACCAGGTCCGGCAGCCGGTCGAGCTGCGACGGAGACCACGGCCGCGGCGATCTCGGACATCTTGTAGTTCCAGCCGATCTCGTCGAAGACCGGCACCGGCAGGTCGCCCGAGCCGGCCCGGTCGAAGGCGCTCTCGACGCCGAAGAAGTGCAGCTTGCGGGCCTTGGCCATCAGCTCCGCGTTGTCGGAGGTGATGCGCGCCGCCCTCGCCGGCGGTGATGCCCTTGCGGCCGTGGAAGGAGAAGCACGCGGCGTCGGCCAGTCCGCCGGTCGGGCGGCCCCGGTACGTCGCGCCGGCCGAGCAGGCAGCGTCCTCGACCAGCCACAGGCCGTGCCGGCGGCGATGGCGCGCGAGCTCGTCGTAGTCGGCCGGCATGCCGAACGGGTCGACCGCGATGATGCCGACGGTGCGCGTCGGTGATCGCGGCCTCGACCGCGGCCGGGTCGATCGTCCAGATGTCCGGGCGGACGTCGGCGAAGACCGGCTCGGCGCCGGTGTAGCGGACCGCGTGCCCGGTGGCGGGGAAGGTGTAGTCGGCGACGATGACCTCGTCGCCCGGCCCGGCGCCCAGGCCCTGGACGGCGAGGTGCAGTGCCGCGGTGCAGTTGTTCACGCTGAGCGCGTGCTCGGTCTGCCAGCAGGTGCGGCGAACCGCTCCTCGAAGTCGCGCGGCCACGGGACCCTGCCCGGCCACCCAGCCGGAGTCGAGCACCTGGCCCAGCGCGGCCAGCTCCTCGGGGCCGAAGGTCGGCTGCCCGAGCGCGATCGTCTCCGGCATCTGAACTCCTCGTCGTGACACGTCGCCGCGCTAGTACGTCGGCCGGCTGAAGCCGGGCGGCGGCAGCTGCGCCTAGTCTAGGCGGCCCGTGGCGGCTCACGTGCCGGTCAGCGTGACGATCGGAGGTGGCGTGGATGGCGGCAACGCGGGTACGTCGTCATCGGCGGCGGCATCCTCGGCCTGGCCGTCGCCGACCGGATCCTGGCGCCGACCGGCCTGGCCCAGGTGACCGTGCTGGAGAAGGAGGCCCGCTGGGCGAGCCACCAGACCGGCCGCAACAGCGGCGTCGTGCACTCCGGCCTCTACTACAAGCCGGGCAGCCACAAGGCGGTGATGTGCCGGGCCGGCGCCGAGTCGATGGCCCGGTTCGCCGACGCGAGCAGGGCATCGCGTTCGAGCGCTGCGGCAAGCTGGTCGTGGCCACCGACGCGGAGTCAGCTCCCCGGCCTGCGCGGCTGCTCGAGCGCGCGGCGGCAGAACGGGCTCGCGGTGCGCGGCTCGACCGCCGAGCAGGCCCGCGAGCTCGAGCCGCACGTCGCCGCCGTCGCGGCCCTGCACGTGCCGGAGACCGGGATCATCGACTACGGCGGCGTCTGCGCAGGCGCTGGTCCGGCGGCTGGCTCGACGCGGTGCGGACCTGCGGCTGTCGACCCGGGTCGTGGGGCTGCGGCACGAGTCCGGTAGCGCACGACGGTCGAGACGACCGCCGGCGAGCTCGACGCGGACGCGGTCGTCAACTGCGCCGGCCTCTACAGCGACCGGGTGGCCCGGCTCGGCGGTCGCCGGACGGCCGGCGCGGATCGTGCCGTTCCGGGGCGAGTACTACGAGCTGCGCCGCGAGCGGGCCGACCTGGTGCGCGGGCTGATCTACCCGGTGCCCGACCCGCGCTTCCCGTTCCTCGGGGTGCACCTGACCCGGATGATCGACGGCGGCGTGCACGCCGGGCCCGAACGCCGTCCTCGCCCTGGCCCGCGAGGGCTACACCTGGCGCACCGTCCGGCCGCGGAGCTCGCTCGGACGTTGGCGTACGCCGGGCTTCTGGCGGCTGGCCGCGGCATGCGAGGACCGGGGCGGCCGAGGTGGCCCGGTCGTTGTCCAAGCACCGGTTCGCCGAGAGCCTGCGGGCGCTGGTGCCGGAGATCGCGCGACGACGACCTGGTCCCGTCGGCTGCGGGTGTCCGGGCGCAGGCGGTGCTGCCGCGACGGCGCGCTCGTCGACGACTTCCTGATCGAGCGCGAGGGCCGGACGGTGCACGTGCTGAACGCGCCCTCGCCCGCGGCCACCAGCGCGTTCGAGATCGCCGCGCACGTGTGCTCACAGTTGCCGCTCTGACGCGGTCGAGCTGTCAGCCCCTCCAGGCGCCATACCCCCCGGAGGGGCTGACAAGTGGGGGGAGCGGGCGGCGGGGTCGTGCCGGGTCGGAGCTGGGCCTAGACTGCGGATCGGCGTTCGTGATCGCGTTCACAAGCGCACGAAAGCACCAGCCCGAGGCAGCACCGCAGCACGATCGGCAGGGACGATGAGCCACACCGAACAGACCCGGCACGCTGCCGCACCGACCTCGGACACGGCAGACGTGATCGTGGTCGGCGCGGGACCCGGCGGGTCCACGACCGCGGCCTACCTCGCGGCGGCCGGCCTCGACGTCCTCCTGCTGGAGAAGTCCTCGTTCCCGCGCGAGAAGGTCTGCGGCGACGGCCTCACCCCCCGAGCGGTGAAGGAGCTGATCGCGCTCGGCATCCCCACCCGCGAGGAGGACGGCTGGGTCAAGAACAAGGGCCTGCGGGTGATCGGCGGCGGCGTCCGGATGCAGATGCCCTGGCCCGAGCTCGCGTCCTTCCCGGACTACGGCCTGGTCCGCCCGCGGCTGGACTTCGACGAGGCGCTGGCGCGGCACGCGGAGAAGGCCGGCGTCCGGCTGCACGAGCGCACGTCCGTGACCGGCCCGATCCTGGACGAGCGCACCGACCGCGTGATCGGGGTCCGGGCCCGGCAGGTCGACGACCAGGGCAACGCCACCGGCGAGGAGCGGTCCTTCACCGCACCGGTCGTCGTCGCGGCCGACGGCAACTCCAGCCGGCTCTCGCTCGCGCTCGGCCTGGTCAAGCGCGACGACCGGCCGATGGGCGTGGCCGTCCGCACCTACTTCACCAGCCCCCGCCACGACGACGACTGGCTCGAGTCCTGGATCGAGCTGTGGGCCCATGACGACAAGGGCAAGCACTCGCTGCTGCCGGGGTACGGCTGGATCTTCGGCGTGGGCGACGGCACGAGCAACGTCGGGCTCGGCGCCCTCAACACCACCGCGCAGTTCGGCAAGGTCGACTACCGCGACCTGATGAAGCGCTGGGTCGCCGGTCTGCCGCCCGAGTGGGGCTACACCGACGACACCCAGGTCGGGCCGATCCGCGGAGCCGCCCTGCCGATGGGGTTCAACCGCCAGCCGCACTACACCCGCGGGCTGGTGCTGGTCGGGGACGCGGGCGGCATGGTCAACCCCTTCAACGGCGAGGGCATCGCCTACGCCATGGAGTCCGGGCGGCTGGCCGCCGACGTCCTGGTCCAGGCCCTGAACCGCACGACGGACGACCAGCGCGAGCGCGCGCTCGCGGCGTACCCCGCCCTGATGAAGGACAGCCTCGGCGGCTACTACACGCTCGGCCGGGTCTTCGTCCGGCTGATCGGTCACCCCGAGGTGATGCGGATCGCGACCCGCTACGGCATGCCGCGACCGCTCCTGATGCGCTTCGTCCTGAAGCTGCTGGCCAACCTGGCGGAGCCCCGCGGCGGCGACGCGATGGACCGGATCATCACCGGGCTGAGCAAGATCGCGCCGGCCGCGTGAGCACTCGGGCGAGCCTCGGCGCGGGGTTAGGCAGACCTGCCCTGGCGGCCCGGAAGGCCGCCCCTAGGATGAGTGCGCTGCGGGGCCAGCTCGCGGGTTCGGGACCCGTCAGCGCAGGTGTCAGTGACCAGTTGGGCAACCAGCTCAGTGACCAGCTCAGTGACCAGCTCAGTGACCAGAGGGGAGCAGGCCCGGCATGAACAACCCCTATGTGCCGATCCTCGTCCTGTTCTTGATCGGCGCCGGCTTCGCGGTCTTCTCCATCGGCGCCGGCACGTTCTCCGGCCCCAAGCGCTACAACCGGGCCAAGCTGGACGCCTACGAGTGCGGCATCGAGCCGACGCCCCGGGCCGCCGGAGGTGGCCGCTTCCCGGTCAAGTACTTCCTGACCGCCATGCTCTTCATCGTCTTCGACATCGAGGGTGTCTTCCTCTTCCCCTTCGCCGTCGCCTTCAGCCGGCTCGGCCTGTTCGCCCTGGTCGAGATGGTGCTGTTCATCGTCACGGTGTTCGTCGCGTACGCCTACATCTGGCGCCGCGGCGGCCTGGAGTGGGACTAGAGCATGGGACATGAGGTGAGCCGGTAGCCATGGGCATCGAGGAGAAGCTCCCAGCGGGGTTCCTGCTGACGACGGTCGAGAAGCTCGCCGGCTACATGCGCAAGAGCTCGGTCTGGCCCGCGACGTTCGGCCTGGCCTGCTGCGCGATCGAGATGATGGCGGTCGGTACGCCGGACTACGACATCGCCCGGTTCGGCATGGAGCGGTTCAGCGCCACGCCCCGCCAGGCCGACCTGATGATCGTGGCCGGCCGGGTCAGCCAGAAGATGGCCCCGGTGCTGCGCCAGGTCTACGACCAGATGTCCGAGCCCAAGTGGGTCATCTCGATGGGTGTCTGCGCGTCCTCGGGCGGCATGTTCAACAACTACGCGATCGTCCAGGGCGTCGACCACATCGTGCCGGTGGACGTCTACCTGCCCGGCTGCCCGCCGCGGCCGGAGATGCTGCTCCACGCGATCATCACCCTGCACGAGCAGATCCAGGCGATGCCGCTCGGCGTCAACCGCGAGAAGGCCGCCCGCGCCGCCGAGGAGGCCGCGCTCAAGGCCACACCGACGTCCCAGATGAAGGGCCTGCTCGCGTGAGCGACTCGACCTCCTCGACGCCGGACACCAGCAAGAGCGGCGACGCGGACCCGCGCATCCAGGAGCCCCCGGCCTCCGAGGTCGTCACGACCGGCCCCGCCCCCGAGGTGGTCGGCGTCCGGCAGGGCATGTTCGGCGCCAAGGGGTCCGGCGACACCTCGGGCTACGGCGGCCTGACCCGGGCCATCTCGATGCCGGCGCCGGCCGAGCGACCGTACGGCGGCTGGTACGACGAGCTCGCCGACAGCCTGGCCCGGGCGCTCAACGACGCGGGCGGTGACGGTGACGCCACCGACGCGGGCCGGCGCACGCCGTACGACGAGGCGATCGAGAAGGTCGTCGTCGACCGGGGCGAGCTGACGCTGTTCGTCCGCCGCGGCTCGCTGCTCGCGGTGGCCCGGCAGCTGCGCGACCAGCCGGACCTGCGGTTCGAGATCTGCATGGGCGTGAGCGGCGTGCACTACCCCCAGGAGACCGGCCGCGAGCTGCACGCCGTCTACCACCTGCTCTCGATCACCAACGGCGGCAAGCGGATCCGGCTCGAGGTGGTCGCCCCCGACAGCGACCCGCACATCCCGTCGGTGGTCGCGGTCTACCCCGGCAACGACTGGCACGAGCGCGAGACCTGGGACATGTTCGGGATCGTCTTCGACGGGCACCCCGCGCTGACCCGCATCCTGATGCCGGACGACTGGCCCGGCCACCCGCAGCGCAAGGACTACCCGCTCGGCGGCATCCCTGTGGAGTACAAGGGCGCCGAGATCCCACCGCCGGACCAGCGGAGGTCGTACAGCTGATGACTGACAACCCGGACCTGTCGGCCGAGGACGAGGCCTTCATCGAGGCCGCCGAGCGCGACCCCTACGGCATCGCGACCGAGGAGGGCCCGACCCAGGGCCGCGTCGTCAACGCCTTCGGCGGCGACTGGGACGACGTCGTCGACGAGGCGTCCTCGCTCGGCGAGGAGCGGATCGTCGTCAACATGGGCCCGCAGCACCCCTCGACCCACGGCGTGCTGCGCCTGATCCTCGAGATCGACGGCGAGACGGTGACCGAGACGCGGGCCGGCATCGGCTACCTGCACACCGGCATCGAGAAGAACATGGAGTACCGGACGTGGACCCAAGGGGTCACGTTCTGCACCCGGATGGACTACCTCACGCCGATGTTCCAGGAGACGGCGTACTGCCTCGGCGTCGAGAAGCTGCTCGGCATCACCGACCAGGTCCCGGAGCGGGCCAGCGTGATCCGGGTCCTGATGATGGAGCTCACCCGGGTCTCCTCCCACCTGGTGGCCATCGCGACCGGCGGCATGGAGATGGGCGCCACCACCGTCATGACGGTCGGCTTCCGCGAGCGCGAGCGGATCCTCGCCGTGATCGAGCTGATCACCGGGCTGCGGATGAACAACGCCTACATCCGCCCGGGCGGCGTCAGCCAGGACACCCCGAGCGGCGCCATCGACCGGATCCGCGACATGGTCCCGGCGGTCAAGAAGGGCGTCCGCGAGCTCGAGCTGCTGCTCCTGGAGAACCCGATCCTCAAGGGCCGCACCGTCGATGTCGGCTACCTCGACCTGACCGGCTGCATCGCCCTGGGCATCACCGGGCCGGTCCTGCGCTCGACCGGGCTGCCGCACGACCTGCGCAAGCTCACGCCCTACTGCGGCTACGAGACCTACGACTTCAACGTCGTGACCCGCGAGAGCTGCGACGCGTACGCCCGGCTCTGCGTCCGGCTGGAGGAGATCTACGAGTCGCTCAAGATCGTGGAGCAGGCGGCGGAGCGGCTGCAGCACCTGGACGGCCCGGTGATGGTCGAGGACAAGAAGGTCGCGTGGCCGGCCCAGCTGGCGCTCGGCAGCGACGGCCTCGGCAACTCCCTGGACCACATCAAGAACATCATGGGCACCTCGATGGAGTCACTCATCCATCACTTCAAGCTGGTCACCGAGGGCTTCCGGGTGCCGCCGGGCCAGGTCTACCAGGCGGTCGAGTCGGCCAAGGGTGAGCTGGGCGTGCACGTCGTCAGCGACGGCGGCACCCGGCCCTACCGCGCGCACTTCCGCGACCCCTCGTTCAACAACCTGCAGGCCACGGCCGCGATGTGCGAGGGCAGCCAGATCGCCGACGTGATCGTGGCCGTCGCGTCGATCGACCCCGTGATGGGAGGCGTTGACCGGTGAGCTTCGCACCCGAGGTCGACCAGCGGCTGCGCGCGGAGGCCGAGGTCGTCATCGCGCGCTACCCGCAGGCGCGGTCGGCCCTGCTGCCGCTGCTGCACCTGGTCCAGAGCGAGGAGGGCTTCGTCAGCCCGAGCGGCATCGAGCTCTGCGCCGACATCCTCGACCTGACCACTGCCGAGGTGGCCGGCGTCGCGACCTTCTACACGCAGTACAAGCGCCACCCCAACGGCGAGTACACGGTCGGCGTCTGCACCAACACCCTGTGCGCGGTCATGGGCGGCGACCAGATCTTCGACGAGCTCAGCGACCACCTCGGGGTCGGCCACGACGAGACCACCGAGGACGGCAAGATCACGCTCGAGCGGGTCGAGTGCAACGCGGCCTGCGACTTCGCGCCGGTGCTGATGGTCAACTGGGAGTTCTTCGACAACCAGACGCCCTCGACCGCGCGCCGGCTGGTCGACGACATCCAGGCCGGGCGGGACGTCGTGCCGACGCGCGGTGCCAGCACGGTCGCGGACTTCAAGCAGGTCTCGCGGGTGCTGGCCGGCTTCGACGACGGGCGGGGCAACGAGGGCGTCGGCGCCGCCGGTGCGACCCTCGAGGGCCTCAACGTCGCCCACCAGCGCGGCTGGGCGGTCGAGGGCCTCTACGACAGCAAGGGCGGCCAGGCCGACCGGAAGCCCAACGGTGGCAACGGTTCCGGCTCGTCGGTCGAGCAGATCGCCGCCGATCACGCCGCCGACCCGGACGCACCCAGCGCCCACGACGCGGTGCATCCCGCGCAGGAGGGCCGCGCACCCGAGGCTCCGTCGGGCGCCGCCGAGCCGCCCCGCAAGCGCGCCCGCCGTACGACGAAGAAGAAGGACGGCTGAGATGGCATCCACGCCCGCAGCGACGCAGCTGACCCCGATCTTCACCGACTTCTGGGACGACCCGCAGTCCTGGACCATGGCGACCTACGAGGCGCACGACGGGTACGTCGCGCTCCGCCAGGCCCTCGACATGAGCCAGGAGGACCTGGTCCAGGCGCTGAAGGACTCGGGCCTGCGCGGGCGGGGCGGCGCCGGCTTCCCCACCGGCATGAAGTGGGGCTTCCTGCCCGCGCCGGACGGCGGTCCGCGCTACCTCGTGGTCAACGCGGACGAGTCCGAGCCAGGCACCTGCAAGGACATCCCGCTGATGCTGGCGACCCCGCAGTTCCTGATCGAGGGCGTGATCATCACCGCCAAGGCGATCGGCTGCAACCACGCCTTCATCTACCTGCGCGGCGAGGTCGTCCACGTCTACCGGCGGCTGCTGCTCGCGGTCGAGGAGGCCAAGGCCAAGGGCTACGTCGGCCAGGACATCCTCGGCTCCGGCTTCGACCTGGAGATCACCGTGCACGCCGGCGCGGGTGCGTACATCTGCGGCGAGGAGACGGCCCTGCTGGACTCCCTCGAGGGCCGCCGCGGCCAGCCCCGGCTGAAGCCGCCCTTCCCCGCGGTGGCCGGGCTCTACGCCCGCCCGACGGTGGTCAACAACGTCGAGTCCATCGCGTCCGTACCGTTCATCGTCCGCAAGGGCGCCGACTGGTTCGCCTCGATGGGCACCGAGCGGTCCAAGGGCTTCGGGCTGTTCAGCCTCTCCGGGCACGTCACCCGGCCCGGGCAGTACGAGGCGCCGCTCGGCATCACGCTGCGCGAGCTGCTCGACCTGGCCGGCGGCATGCGCGGCGGCAAGCCGCTGAAGTTCTGGACGCCCGGCGGGTCATCGACACCGTTGTTGACCGACAAGCATCTCGACGTGCCGCTCGACTTCGAGTCGGTAGGCGTGCAGCCGACCGAGGACAACCCCGACGCCCCCGGCTCGATGCTCGGCACCCGGGCCCTGCAGATCTTCGACGAGACCGTGTGCGTCGTCCGGGCCACGTTGCGGTGGACCGACTTCTACGCCCACGAGTCCTGCGGCAAGTGCACGCCGTGCCGCGAGGGCACCTACTGGCTCAAGCAGATCCTGCACCGGATCGAGTACGGCCAGGGCACCGACGAGGACATCGACAAGCTGCTGGACATCGGCGACAACATCCTCGGCCGCTCGTTCTGCGCGCTGGGCGACGGCGCCGTGAGCCCGATCGCGTCCAGCATCCGGTTCTTCCGCGACGAGTACGTCCGGCACATCACCGAGGGTGGCTGCCCGTTCGACCCGGCGGCATCCACGCTCTTCGCCCAGGAGACCGAGACGGTGACGGCATGACGGTGACGGCCGGCGCCGGCGCGACGACCGGGGCGCCAGGAGCGACAGGAGCGACAGGTGCGGCCGGCTCGGCCGGGTCGCCCCCGGTCGACCTGGTGACCCTGACGGTCGACGGGGCCGAGGTCTCGGTGCCCAAGGGCACGCTGGTGATCCGGGCCGCCGAGCAGGTGGGCGTCGAGATCCCGCGGTTCTGCGACCACCCGCTGCTCGAGCCGGTGGGTGCCTGCCGGCAGTGCCTGGTCGACATCGCCACGCCCGGGCCGGACGGCCAGCTCCGCCCGATGCCCAAGCCACAGGCGTCCTGCACCATCGAGGTCACGGCGGGCATGGTCGTCAAGACGCAGGTGACCTCCCCGGTCGCCGACAAGGCGCAGCAGGGCGTGATGGAGCTGCTGCTGATCAACCACCCTCTGGACTGCCCGGTCTGCGACAAGGGCGGCGAGTGCCCCCTGCAGAACCAGGCCATGTCGCACGGGCGGGGCGAGTCCCGGTTCGAGGACGTCAAACGGACCTATCCCAAGCCGATCAACATCTCCAGTCAGGTGCTGCTGGACCGCGAGCGCTGCGTGCTGTGCGCCCGCTGCACGCGCTTCTCGGCCCAGATCGCCGGTGACCCGTTCATCGAGCTGATCGAGCGCGGGGCGCTGCAGCAGGTCGGCATCTACCAGGCCAAGCCGTTCGAGTCCTACTTCTCCGGCAACACCGTGCAGATCTGCCCGGTGGGTGCGCTGACCGGCGCGGCGTACCGGTTCCGCTCCCGCCCGTTCGACCTGGTCTCCTCTCCCGGTGTCTGCGAGCACTGCGCCTCGGGCTGCTCGATCCGCAGCGACCACCGCCGCGGCCAGGTGCTGCGCCGGCTGGCCGGCAACGAGCCCGAGGTCAACGAGGAGTGGAACTGCGACAAGGGCCGCTGGGCCTTCACCTACTCCCGCGCCGCCGACCGGCTCACCCACCCGATGGTGCGGGACGAGGACTCCGGCGAGCTGAGGGTGGCCTCCTGGCCCGAGGCCCTCGAGGTCGCGGCGCGCGGCCTGGCCGCGGCCAAGGAGCAAGGCGTCGGCGTGCTGGTCGGGGGCCGGGTGACCCACGAGGACGCCTACGCCTACAGCAAGTTCGCCCGGATCGCGTTGTCCAGCAACGACATCGACTTCCGCTCCCGGGCGCACTCCGCCGAGGAGGCCGACTTCCTGGCCTCCTCCGTGGTCGGCGGGACGCCGGGCAACGGTGCCGTGACGTACGCCGACCTCGAGGCCGCCTCGGCCGTGCTGCTCGTCGGGTTCGAGCCCGAGGAGGAGTCGCCGATCGTCTTCCTGCGGCTGCGCAAGGCGGTCCGCGAGCACGGCACCCGGGTGGTAGCGGTCGCTCCGTGGGCGACCCGCGGCCTGACCAAGCTGTCCGGCCGCCTGGTCGCCGCGGCGCCCGGCACCGAGGCCGAGGTGGTCGAGGCCCTGGCCGCCGGCTCCCGCGAGCTGGCCGACGTGACCGAGCTGCTGCGCGGCGAACGCGCCGTCGTGCTGGTCGGGGAGCGCCTCGGCGCGACCCCCGGGGGGCTGTCCGCTGCCCGTCGCCTGGCCGAAGCCACCGGCGCGCGGCTGGCCTGGATCCCCCGGCGGGCCGGCGAGCGCGGTGCGCTGGAGGCGGGCGCCCTGCCCGGCCTGCTGCCGGGCGGCCGTCCGGTCGACGACGCCGCAGCCCGCGTGGACATCCAGACCGCTTGGGAGACGACGACGGTGCCGGCGCAGGCCGGGCGCGACACGGCGGGCATCGTGGCCGCGGCGGCCGCGGGCGACCTCGGGGCCCTGGTGGTCGGCGGGGTCGACCCCTCGGACCTGCCCGACCCGCAGGCGGTCCTGGCCGCACTCGAGGCCGCGCCGTTCGTCGTCTCGCTGGAGATCCGGCAGAGCGCGGTCACCGAGCGGGCCGATGTCGTCCTGCCGGTCGCCGTGGCCGAGGAGAAGGGCGGCACCTTCCTCGACTGGGAGGGACGAGCCCGGCCGTTCGCCCCGGTGCTGAGCTCCAACGCCATGAGCGACTACCGCGTCCTGGACCTGCTGGCCGGCGAGCTGGACGTCCGCCTGGGGCTGGCCGACCTCGCCTCGATCCGGGCCGAGATCAGCGCCCTGGGGCCGTGGGACGGTGCCCGGGCGCAGGCCCCCGACGTCGCGGCCGGCGAGCCGCCGCAGCCGAAGCCGAACGAAGCCGTGCTCGCCACCTGGCGGTTGTTGCTCGACAACGGTCGGCTCCAGGACGGCGAGCCGTACCTCGCCGGCACCGCCACCCGCCCGGTGGCCCGGCTCTCGGCCGCCACCGCGGAGGAGATCGGCGTCGTGGACGGCGGTGACGTGGTGGTGTCCACCGCCGCGGGTCAGATCACGCTGCCGGTCGCGGTCGACGACCTGCCGGACCGCGTGGTGTGGTTGCCCACCGACTCCCAGTCGTGCACCGTGCACGAGAGCCTGCGGGTCAGTGCCGGTGCCATCGTCGGCATCGCCCGAACCGGGTCCGCGGTCAGTGGAGGTGTCGCATGAGCACGCTCGCCGCTCTCGCAGGGACGGACACCCCGGCCGTGAGCTTCGCCCAGGACAACGGCTGGATCGTCCTGGTCAAGGCGCTCGTGATCTTCGTCTTCCTGGTCGTCACGACGCTCCTGGTGATCTGGTTCGAGCGGCGGGTCATCGGCCGGATGCAGCAGCGTCCGGGGCCGAACCGGGCCGGGCCCTTCGGCCTGCTGCAGACCCTGGCCGACGGCATCAAGCTGGCCCTCAAGGAAGACATCATCCCCAAGGGCGCGGACAAGATCGTCTTCATCATCGCGCCGGCGATCGCGGCGGCGACCTGCTTCGTCTCCTTCGCGGTGATCCCGTTCGGGCCGATGGTGACGGTGTTCGGCCACCACACACCGCTCCAGCTCTCGGACACCCCCGTGGCCGTGCTGTTCATCCTGGCCGTGGCCTCGGTCGGGGTCTACGGGATCCTGCTCGGCGGCTGGTCCTCCGGCTCGACGTACCCGCTGCTGGGCGCACTGCGCTCCTCGGCCCAGGTCATCTCCTACGAGATCGCGATGGGCATGAGCCTGGTCGCGGTCTTCCTCTACGCCGGCTCGATGTCCACCTCGCAGATCGTCAACGAGCAGCGCAGCCTGTGGTTCATCATCCCGGCGTTCTTCTCCTTCGCGGTCTACGTCATCACGATGGTCGGCGAGACCAACCGGCTGCCGTTCGACCTGGCCGAGGGCGAGGGCGAGCTGACCGGTGGCTTCCACACCGAGTACTCCTCGCTGAAGTTCGCGCTCTTCTTCCTGGCCGAGTACGTCAACATGGTCACGGTCTCGGCGCTGGCCACCACGATGTTCCTCGGCGGCTGGCGCGCGCCCTGGCCGCTGAGCCTGATCGACCACGACGTGCTGAACACCGGCTGGTACCCGGTGATCTGGTTCGTCGTGAAGCTGTGGGCGTTCCTCTTCTTCTTCGTCTGGCTGCGCGGCTCGCTGCCGCGGGTGCGCTACGACCAGTTCATGCGCTTCGGCTGGAAGGTGCTGATCCCGGCCTCGCTGGTCTGGATCGTCTGCGTCGCCGCGATCCGAGGTGCCCAGCTGTTCACGGAGGACGGGCGGCGCAACACGATCATCGTGATCAGCGCGATCGGGGTGGTGCTGATCGTCAGCACCTTCCTGATCCCGCCGAGCGATGACCCGGCCGCCAAGCACCAGTGGGCCTCCGGAGAGGTCGACCCGTTCGCCGGCGGCCACCCGGTGCCGCCGCTGCCCGGCCAGACCGTGCTGCACACCTCGGGCCCGTCCGGCGCCCGTGCGGTCGGTGCCGGCGACCCGCTGGACCCGGACCCCGGCCCCGAGCCGCAACCCGACCCCGATCCCGACACCGAGCCCGCAGAGGTTTCCCGTGGCTGACCAGGACAACGGCCGCAAGAGGCTCGGCGACCGGCTGGCACCGATCGCCGGCTTCGGCGTGACCTTCTCCACGATGTTCCGCAAGCTGGAGACCGAGGAGTACCCCGAGGTGAAGCGGCCGACGGCGCCGCGCTTCCACGGCCGGCACCAGCTGAACCGCCACCCGGACGGCCTGGAGAAGTGCGTCGGCTGCGAGCTCTGCGCCTGGGCCTGCCCGGCCGACGCGATCTTCGTCGAGGGCGCGGACAACGACGACACCGAGGGCGGCGGCGGCCGCTACTCCCCGGGCGAGCGCTACGGCCGCGTCTACCAGATCAACTACCTGCGCTGCATCTTCTGCGGCCTGTGCATCGAGGCCTGCCCGACCCGCGCGCTGACCATGACCAACGAGTACGAGCTGGCCGACCACAGCCGGGCCGCGCTGATCTTCGAGAAGGACCAGCTGCTGGCCCCGGTGCAGGCCGGCATGATCCCCGCGCCGCACCCGATGGTCGACGGCTTCGAGGAGCGCGACTACTACCAGGGCAAGGTCGACGCCGCGACGCCCGAGCAGCAGGCGTGGGTCGACGCGCACGCGGCCGCCGACCTGGCCCACGGTGGCAACGAGAACGCCGCCGGCGCGGACGCGGAGGCCCCCGCATGAACGCGCTCGCGACCCTCGCCCAGCACTCCACCGGAGGCGCTCAGGCCGGCGGCGCCGAGGCGTTCTTCTTCTGGGTGCTCGGGACGATCAGCGTGATCGCCGCCCTCGGGCTGCTGTTCGCCAAGAAGGCGGTCCACGCGGCCATCGGCGTCGCGCTGGTGATGATCATCCTGGGCGTCTTCTACATCGCCGAGGGCGCCGAGTTCCTCGGCATCGTGCAGGTCTTCGTCTACACCGGCGCGGTCATGATGCTCTTCCTCTTCGTCGTGATGCTGGTCGGAGTCGACTCCTCGGACTCCCTCGTCGAGACGATCAAGGGGCAGCGGATCGTCGGCGTCCTGCTCGGGCTCGGGCTCGGCATCCTGCTGGTCGCGGCGATCGGCGACTTCACCGTCGGCACGCCGCGCGGGCTGACCAAGGCCAACGCCGCCGGCAACGTCACCGGCATCGCGACGCTGATCTTCGGCAAGTACGTCTGGGCCTTCGAGGTCACGAGCGCGCTGCTGATCACGGCCGCGCTCGGCGCGATGGTGCTGGCCCACCGCGAGCGCCTGGTCGAGAAGGTCACCCAGCGGGCGGCCTCGCAGCGCCGGTTCGCCGAGCGCGGGCCGTTCCAGGCCGGCCTTCCGGCGCCGGGTGTGTTCGCCCGGCACAACGCCGTCGACACGCCGGCCCTGCTGCCGGACGGCACGCCGGCCGAGTCCTCGGTCTCCCGGGTGCTGACGGCCCGGTCGCAGAACCTCTCCTCGGAGGCCTACGAGGAGGCGACCGCCGCGATCGAGCGCGAGTTCGAGGAGGGGAGCCAGCGATGAGCCTGACCAACTACATCTACCTGGCGACCATCCTCTTCGCGATCGGCGCCACGACGGTCCTGTTGCGGCGCAACGCGATCATCATCTTCATGGGCGTCGAGCTGATGCTCAACTCCACCAACCTGGCCTTCGTCACCTTCGCCCGGATCCAGGGCAAGCTCGACGGGCAGGTCGTGGCGCTCTTCGTGATGGTGGTGGCCGCGGCCGAGGTGGTCGTCGGCCTGGCGATCATCATGGCGATCTTCCGCGCCCGCCGTTCGGTGTCGGTCGACGACGCAGATCTGTTGAAGCTCTGATGGCCGCTGTGAGAGGACGATGATGACCAGCACCGCCGCCCTCGTCGAGGCGGGGCAGACCGTCCAGGCGGCCAGCGGGGCGTTCACGCTCACCTGGCTGCTGGTCGCGCTCCCGTTGCTCAGCGCGGGGATCCTGTTGGTCGGAGGGCGTCGTACCGACAGCTTCGGCCACGTCCTCGGCACCGTCGTGCCGTGGATCGGCTTCGTCTTCGCCGCCGTGATGTACGTCGCGATGCTCAACAAGCCCTCGGACGGCCGGGCGTTCGACCAGCACCTGTTCAACTGGGTGCCCGCCGGGTCCTTCTCGCTGGACGCCGGCCTGCGGATCGACCCGCTGTCGATGGCCTTCGTGCTGCTCGTGACGTTCGTGGGGTCGCTGATCCACGTCTACTCCGTGGCCTACATGGAGCACGACCCGGACCGCCGCCGCTTCTTCGCCTACCTCAACCTGTTCGTGGCCTCGATGCTGCTGCTGGTGCTGGCCGACAGCTACCTGCTGCTCTTCGTCGGCTGGGAGGGCGTCGGCCTCGCGTCGTACCTGCTGATCGGCTTCTGGAACTACAACCCGGTCTACGCCACCGCGGCCAAGAAGGCGTTCGTGGTCAACCGGGTCGGCGACATCGGCCTGGCGCTGGCCATCCTGCTGATGTTCTCGACCTTCGGCCGGGTCGACTTCGCGGGCGTCTTCTCCGGCGTGGGCGCGATGTCGACCGGTACGGCGACCGCGATGGGGCTGCTGCTGCTCCTCGGGGCCTGCGGCAAGTCGGCGCAGTTCCCCCTCCAGTCCTGGCTCGGTGACGCGATGGCCGGCCCGACGCCGGTCTCGGCGCTGATCCACGCGGCCACCATGGTGACCGCGGGCGTCTACCTGATCGTCCGGTCCAGCCCGATCTTCGACCAGGCGCCCAACGCCCGGCTCGGCGTCGTCATCGTCGGCGCCATCACGCTGCTCTTCGGCGCGATCGTCGGCTGCGCGAAGGATGACATGAAGAAGGCGCTGGCCGCCTCGACGATGAGCCAGATCGGGTACATGACGCTGGCCGCCGGCCTGGGCCCGGTGGGCTACGTCTACGCGATCTTCCACCTGCTGACCCACGGCTTCTTCAAGGCCGGCATGTTCCTCGGCGCCGGCTCGGTCATGCACGGGATGAACGACCAGGTCGACATGCGGCGGTTCGGCGGGCTGCGCAGCCTGATGGTGGTGACCTGGGCGACGTTCGGCCTGGGCTGGCTGGCGATCCTCGGCGTACCGCCCTTCTCCGGCTTCTGGAGCAAGGACAAGATCATCGAGGCGGCCTTCATCGGCGACGGCTGGCGCCCGTGGGTGTTCGGGATGGCGGCGCTGCTCGGCGCGGGCATCACGGCGTTCTACATGTCCCGGCTGTTCTTCATGACCTTCCACGGCAAGCGGCGCTGGACCGAGAAGCCGAAGCAGCACCCGCACGAGTCGCCGGCCCTGATGGTCGTGCCGATGGTCATCCTGGCCATCGGCTCGGCGTTCCTCGGCCTGGCCCTGGGCGCGACCCACGCGATCAACCACTGGCTCACCCCGGTCGTCGGCGAGGCCTCCGAGGGCGACCCGGTCATCGCGACCGGCGTGCTGACCGTGCTGACCCTGGTGCTGATCGCCCTCGGCATCGCGCTGGCGTGGTTCCGCTACCTGCACGAGGCGGTGCCGGTCGTGGCGCCGGTCGGGTCGGTGCTCACCCGCGCGGCCCGCAAGGACCTCTACCAGGACGACGTCAACGAGGCCCTGCTGATGCGTCCCGGCGAGTACCTCACCCGGTCACTGGTCTTCGTCGACGGCAAGGGTGTCGACGGAGCGGTGGGCGGCCTGGCCGCCCTGGTCGGCGGCATCTCGGCCCGGGTGCGCAGGCTGCAGAACGGGTTCGTCCGCTCGTACGCCCTCACGATGCTGGCCGGCGTCGTGGTCGTCCTCGGTGCGCTGGCGGTGGCCCGATGAGCTTCCCCTGGCTGACCCTGATCGGCGCGGTGCCCCTCCTCGGCGCCGCCATCGTGCTCGCGCTGCCCCGCGGCCTGGCGGTCCGGGCCCGCGAGATCGCGCTGACCTTCTCGCTCGCGTCGCTGGTGCTCGTCGTGATCATGGCGCTGCAGTTCAAGCGCAGCTCGGGGACCCAGTTCCAGTTCAGCGAGGTGCACCAGTGGATCCCGCAGTTCGGCGTGAGCTACGCGCTCGGCGTCGACGGGATCGGGCTGGTGCTGATCGCGCTCGCCGCCGTCCTGACGCCGGTCTGCCTGCTCGCGGCCTGGAACGACGTGCCCGAGATCGGCGGGCGGCAGCAGAACTACTTCGCGCTGATGCTGGTGCTGCAGACGATGATGGTGGGCGTCTTCGCCGCCACCGACGTCTTCCTGTTCTACGTGTTCTTCGAGGCGATGCTGATCCCGGTCTACTTCCTGATCGGGTCCTACGGCGGGGCGCAGCGCCAGTACGCCGCGGTGAAGTTCCTGCTCTACTCCCTCTTCGGCGGCCTGCTGATGCTGGTGGCCGTCATCGCGCTCTACTACGCCGGGCCCAAGGGCCACGAGGGCTTCCTGCTGACCAACCTGGTCGGCCACCTGCACCTGTCACAGACCTCGGGCCGGCTGATGTTCCTCGGCTTCTTCATCGCGTTCGCGATCAAGGCGCCGATGGTGCCGGTGCACACCTGGCTACCGGACGCGGCGGCCGAGGCGCCGCCCGCCACCGCGGTGCTGCTGGTCGGCGTGCTGGACAAGGTCGGCACCTTCGGGATGATCCGGCTCTGCCTGCCGCTCTTCCCCGACGCCGCGAAGTGGGCCACGCCGACGGTCATCGTCCTGGCGGTCGTCTCGATCATCTACGGCGCCCTGCTGGCGATCGGGCAGACCGACATCATGCGGCTGATCGCGTACACGTCGGTGAGCCACTTCGGCTTCATCGTGATGGGTGTCTTCGCGATGACGTCGTCGGCCCAGAACGGCGCGACGCTCTACATGGTCAACCACGGCTTCTCGACGGCCGCGATGTTCCTGATCGCGGCCATGCTGGTGAAGCGTCGAGGCTCCCGGCGGATCGCCGACTTCGGTGGCTGGCAACGGGTGACGCCGCTGCTCGCAGGGACGTTCCTGGTGGCAGGACTGTCCAGCCTGGCGCTGCCGGGGCTGTCCAGCTTCGTCAGCGAGTTCCTGGTCCTGGTGGGCACGTTCTCGCGCTACAAGGTGGCGGCGATCTTCGCGATCTCCGGCATCGTCCTGGCCGCGCTCTACATCCTGCTGGCCTACCAGCGGATGATGACCGGGCCCAGGCCGGAGGGCGAGGTCATCGAGGCGACCCACGACATGCAGCGCCGTGAGGCCTGGGTCGTGGCGCCGGTCATCGCGATCCTCGTCGTCCTCGGGCTCTTCCCGAAGCCGGTCCTCGACGTGATCTCGCCGGCCGTGACCCGGACCATGCAGCAGGTCGGCGTCACCGACCCGAGACCGGCACACCCCGTGCCCGCCGCGGAAGGGACCAGCAAGTGATCGCCTCCGTCGCTGCGAGCCTCAGTGGCCAGGTGGGCGCCGCGCTGCCGGCGATCAACCCGTCGCTGCCCGCACCCAAGATCGACTACGCCCTGGCCATGCCGATGCTGATCGTCTTCGGCGCCGCCATGGTCAGCGTGCTGGTCGAGGCGTTCACGCCGCGAGCAACCCGGTACGCCGCGCAGCTGGTGGTCTCGATCGGCGGCCTGGTCGCGGCCTTCGTCGCCGTACTCAAGGCCGCCGACGGGACCAAGGGGTCCACCGCGTCGGGCTCGATCGTGGTCGACGGGCCCACGCTGTTCCTGCAGGGCACGTTGATCGTGCTGAGCATCCTCGGCGTCCTGACCATGTCCGAGCGGTACTCCGAGGGTCCGTCCGGCGACGCGTTCACGCCGCAGGGCTCGAGCATCCCCGGGTCGCCGCAGGAGGCCGCCGCCGTCCGGGCCCGGCTGGTCACGACCGAGGTCTTCCCGCTGACGCTGTTCGCCGTCGGCGGCATGATGCTGTTCCCCGCCGCGGGCGACCTGCTGACCATGTTCGTCGCGCTCGAGGTGCTCTCGCTCCCGCTCTATGTCCTGTGCGGGCTCGCCCGGCGGCGGCGGTTGCTCTCGCAGGAGGCGTCGCTGAAGTACTTCCTCCTCGGCGCGTTCTCCTCGGCGTTCTTCCTCTTCGGCAGCGCGCTGCTCTTCGGCTACGCCGGGACGCTCAACCTGGGTGGCATCGCCACCGCGATCTCCAACGGCAAGCAGTCGCAGGGTCTGCTGCTGCCGGGCATCGCGCTGGTCGGCATCGGGCTGCTGTTCAAGGTGGGCGCCGTGCCGTTCCACTCCTGGACCCCGGACGTCTACCAGGGCGCGCCGACGCCGGTCACCGGCTTCATGGCCGCCTGCACCAAGCTCGCGGCGTTCGGGGCGATCCTGCGGGTCGTCTACGTCGGCGTCGCGGGCGCGCGGTGGGACTGGCAGCCGGTGCTCTGGGCGGTGGCCATCGTGACGATGGTGGTCGGCTCGGTGCTGGCCATCACCCAGACCGACGTCAAGCGGATGCTGGCCTACTCCTCGATCGCGCACGCGGGCTTCGTGCTGGTCGGCGTCCTGGCCTTCGACAAGACCGGCGTCTCCGGAGTGCTGTTCTACCTGGCGGCGTACGGCTTCAGCACCATCGGGGCGTTCGCGGTGGTGAGCCTGGTGCGCGACGGTGCCGGCGAGGCGACCCACCTGTCGCAGTGGGCCGGGCTGGGCAAGAAGCACCCGCTGGTGGCGGGCATCTTCGCGCTGTTCCTGCTGGCGTTCGCGGGCATCCCGCTGACCTCCGGCTTCACGGCCAAGTTCGCCGTCTTCGCCCCGGCGGTAGCACACGGCGCGGTCTGGCTGGCGGTCGTGGGTGTCGTCTCCAGCGCGATCGCGGCGTTCTTCTACGTCCGGGTCATCGTGCTGATGTACTTCTCCGAGCCGAGCGGCGACGCGACCACCGTCGCGCTGCCGAGCGCCGCGACCACGGTCGCGCTGACGATCGGCGTGGCCATGACGGTGCTGCTGGGCGTCTTCCCCCAGCCGGTGCTCGACCTCGCGGCGCACTCCGCCCTCTTCGTGCCGTGACCGAGCAGGTCGGCGCGCTGTCCTCCCTGTCGGGAGCGCTGCCGACGCACGACCCGGCGCTCGAGGCCGCCCTGCGCCAAGGGCTGGGTGACGTCGAGACCCTGCTGGCCGAGGCCGTCGGCGGCGTGCACTCGTCGTTCGGGGACGCCTCGGGGCACCTGATGTCCGCCGGTGGCAAGCGGTTCCGGCCATTGCTGACGCTGCTGGCCAGCCAGCTGGGCTCGGGCGCCGGGCCGGACGTCGTGCGGGCCGCCGCGGTCGTCGAGCTGACCCACCTGGCCTCGCTCTACCACGACGACGTCATGGACGACGCGGACCTGCGACGGGGTACGGCGAGCGCCAACGCGCAGTTCGGCAACACCGTGGCGATCCTGACCGGTGACCTGCTCTTCGCGCGCGCCTCCTCGATCGTGGCCGAGCTCGGGCCGGAGGCGGTCAAGGTCCAGGCCGCGACCTTCGAGCGCCTGGTGACGGGGCAGACCCGCGAGACCGTCGGGCCGCGACCGGGCGAGGACCCCGTCGCGCACTACCTCGAGGTGCTGTCCGACAAGACCGGGGCGCTGATCGCGACGGCCGGGCGGTTCGGCGCGGAGTTCGCCGGCTGCCCGCCGGAGATCGTCGCCGTACTGATGGAGTACGGCGAGCGGATCGGCGTGGCCTTCCAGCTGGCCGACGACCTGATCGACCTGGCCTCCGAGACCGGCCAGTCGGGCAAGACGCCGGGCACCGACCTGCGCGAGGGCGTGCCCACGCTGCCGGTGCTGCTGGCCCGGGCCTCCGCGGACCCGGCGGACGCGGACCTGCACGAGCTGCTGGACGGCGACCTGACCGACGACCACCTGCACGGCCGGGCGCTGGCCCTGCTGCGCGAGCACCCCTCGCTGGAGGAGGCGCGGGTGCAGACCCAGGCCTGGGCCGACGGCGCCCGCGAGGCATTGGCGGGGCTGCCGGCGGGCCCGGTTCGCGACGCCCTGGACGCCTTGGCCGAGGGCGTCGTCAGCCGCACCGGCTGACCCCACCCACCCGCCACCCGCCACCCGCCACCGCCCACCCGCCACCCGCGCACCCCGCCACCCGCGCACCCCGACCCGCGCCGTACCGTCTCGTGCTCCCATCCGGCCGCGGTGCTCCACTCCGGCCGGTTCCCAGGCCAGTTCTCGGGTGGATTCACCGGCCGGAAGGGAGTACGGCGGGCAGGGGGCCACGGGCTCCGGAGTCAGGCTCGCGCGGCGGCGGCGGCGGCGGCGTCGACCTCGGCCGGTTGAGCCGCCCGCGCCCGCCGGGCCGTCCGGATCGAGTCGTAGCTCAGCACCGCCAGGGCCACCCACACCAGGCCGAACCCGATCCAGCGCGGCCCCGGCACGTGCTCGTGCAGCAGCAGTACGCCGGCGAGCAGCTGCAGCACCGGGGTGATGAACTGCAGCAGGCCCATCGCCGTCAGCGGCACCCGGCGGGCACCCGCGGCGAACAGCACGAGCGGCACCGTTGTGACGATCCCCGACGCGGCGAGCAGCAGGGCGTGCCACGGCGCAGCGTGGGCGAACGTCCCCCTCCCGGTGACCTCCAGCCAGACCAGCCCGGCGACCGCCACCGGCGCCAGCACCGCCGTCTCCGTCGTCAGGCTCCCGAGTGCCGAGACGTGCGGGCCGACCTGCTTCTTGACCAGGCCGTAGGAGCCGAACGACGTCGCGAGCACGAGCGCGATCCACGGCAGCCGCCCGTAGTCGATCGTCAGCACCAGGACGGCGATCGTCCCGATGCCGACCGCTGCCCACTGCAACCGCCGCAGCTGCTCGCGCAGGACCACGACGCCGAGCAGCACCGTGAGCAGCGGGTTGATGAAGTAGCCCAGCGACGCCTCCACGACGTGACCGCTGTTGACGGCGTAGATGTAGACGCCCCAGTTGATCGCGATCAGTACGGCGGCCACTGCGAGGATGCCCACCAGTCGCGGCGAGGTCAGCGTGACCCGCAGCGCGCCGAGCTGCCGGGTCGCGGTCACGACGACCAGGCAGGTCAGCAGCGACCAGACGATGCGATGGAACAGGATCTCGACGGCGCCGGCCGGCTCCAGCGCCCGGAAGAACAGCGGGAAGCTACCCCACAGCAGGAACGCCAGCGCGCCGTACGCCGTGCCGCGCCGAGTCTCCTCGGCCGGGGTCCTGGTCCCTCGCTGGGCCGGGTCGCTCACTCCTCGACGGTCCACGTGTCGTGCCCGGACAGCAGCGCGGTCAGGTCGTCGTCCGTGGCCGGGCCGCCGGCGCGCTGCCGGGCCTCGTCGACCTGGGCCCGCACCAGGTCGTCGTACGTCGGCCGGTTGACCTCACGGAACACGCCGACCGGCACCCGCGCCAGGGTCGGATCGTCCAGCCGCGACAGGGCGAACTGCTGCGAGGGGTCCGGGTTGTGCGCGTCATGCCGCAGCACGGCGGTCTCATCGACGGAATCCCTTGGTACGACGTCGATCCCGCCATCCGGGCGACGGACCAGTACCTCGTCACCGACACCGATCGGCTCGCCGTGCTCGAGGTGGATCAGCCGGGCCGATGCCTGGTCGCGGTCCTTGAGCACGTCGAACGCGCCGTCGTTGAAGATCGGGCAGTTCTGGTAGATCTCGACCAGGGCCGTGCCGCGGTGCTCGGCCGCCCGCTGCAGGATCTCGGCCAGGTGCTTGCGGTCGCTGTCCATCGTGCGGGCCACGAAGGTCGCCTCGGCGCCGAGGGCCAGCGAGACCGGGTTGAACGGGTTGTCGACACTGCCGGCCGGCGTCGACTTGGTCAGCTTGCCGACCTCGGACGTCGGGGAGTACTGGCCCTTGGTCAGGCCGTAGATCCGGTTGTTGAAGAGCAGGATCTTGAGATTCACGTTGCGGCGCAACGCATGGATCAGGTGGTTGCCCCCGATCGAGAGCGCGTCGCCGTCACCCGTGACCACCCATACCGACAGGTCCGGTCGGGACACGGCCAGGCCGGTGGCGATCGCGGGCGCCCGGCCGTGGATGGAGTGCATGCCGTACGTGTCCAGGTAGTACGGGAAGCGCGACGAGCAGCCGATCCCGGAGACGAAGGCGATGTTCTCCCGCTTGAGGCCGAGCGAGGGCAGGAACGCTTGCATGGCGGCAAGGATGATGTAGTCGCCGCAGCCCGGGCACCAGCGCACCTCCTGGTCGGAGGTGAACTCCCGTTTGGTCTGGGCCGCGGCGTCGGCCGCGAGCCGCGGGACGCCCAGCAGGCCGGGCGGGGTGTCGCCGTGCGCGCCCGGGAGGCCGAGGTCGACGGTGCTCATCGGGCCTGCTCGCGGGTCAGTGGCTCGGCGGTGAGCTGCTCGAGCTGCATCGTGATCGTCTCGGCGAGCTCGGTGGCCATGAACGGCAGGCCGCGAACCCGGTTGTAGCCCACGGCATCCACGAGGTACTTGGCCCGCAGCAGGAGGGCGAGCTGGCCCAGGTTCATCTCCGGGACCAGGACCCGGCGGTAGCGGCCGAGGACCTCACCGGTGTTGGCCGGGAACGGGTTCAGGTGTCGCAGGTGCGCGCGGGCCACCCGGCCGCCGGCGCCGCGGACCAGTCGGGTCGCGGCCGCGATCGGACCGTACGTCGACCCCCACCCCAGGACGAGGACCTCGGCGTCGCCGCTCGGGTCGTCGACCTCGAGCTCGTCGATGGAGGCGGCGATCCCGTCGACCTTGGCCTGGCGCAGCCGGACCATCAGGTCGTGGTTGTCGGGGTCGTAGCTGATGTCACCGGTGACGTCGGCCTTCTCGATGCCGCCGATCCGGTGCTCCAGCCCCGGCGTGCCCGGCGGGGCCCACGGCCGGGCCAGCGTCTCGGGATCGCGGAGGTAGGGATGGAAGATGGCTGCGCCGTCAGCGGTTTCGCCGTTCGGCCGCTCGGCGTTGGCCACCCGCAGGTCGGGCAGGTCGGCCACCCGCGGCAGTCGCCAGGGCTCCGACCCGTTGGCGAGGTAGCCGTCCGAGAGCAGGATGACCGGAGTGCGGTAGGTGGTCGCGATCCGTACCGCCTCGATCGCCGCCGCGAAGCAGTCGACCGGCGAGCTCGGCGCGACGATCGGCACCGGTGCCTCGCCGTTGCGGCCGAACATCGCCTGCAGGAGGTCGGCCTGCTCGGTCTTGGTCGGCAGGCCGGTCGACGGGCCACCGCGCTGGATGTCGCAGATCACGAGCGGCAGCTCGAGGCTGACGGCGAGCCCGATCGTCTCGCCCTTGAGGGCGATCCCAGGGCCGGACGTCGTGGTCACGCCGATCGCGCCGCCGTACGCCGCGCCGAGGGCCGCGCCGATACCGGCGATCTCGTCCTCGGCCTGGATCGTGGTGACCCCGAAGCGCTTCAGCGTCGCGAGCAGGTGCAGCACGTCGCTGGCGGGCGTGATGGGGTAGGCGCCAAGGACGAGCGGCCGGGCCGACCGGTGCGCGGCGGCGACCAGGCCGTAGGCCAGGGCCGTGTTGCCGGTGACGTTGCGGTAGGTGCCGGCCGGCGTCGGGGCCGGGGCGATCTCGTAGGAGACGGCGAAGTCCTCGGTGGTCTCGCCGTAGTTCCAGCCGGCGCGCAGGGCCGCGAGGTTGGCCTCCAGGATCTGTGGCTTGGTGGCGAACTTCGCGGTCAGGAACTTCTCGGTGCCCTTCGTGGGCCGGTGGTAGAGCCAGGACAGCAGGCCCAGGGCGAACATGTTCTTCGCCCGCTCCTTGTCCTTGCGGGTCAGGTCGTACGCCGCCAGCGCCTCGACCGTGATCGACGTCAGGCCGAGCGGGTGGACGTGGTAGCTGTCCAGCGAGCCGTCGTCGAGCGGGCTCTGCGGGTAGCCGACCTTCTTCAGGTTGCGTGCGGTGAACTCGTCGGTGTCGATGATCAGCGTGGCGCCGCGGGGCAGGTCGTCGAGATTGGCCTTGAGGGCCGCCGGGTTCATCGCGACCAGGACGTCCGGCGCGTCGCCGGGGGTCATCACGTCGTGGTCGGCGAAGTGCAGCTGGAAGCTGGAGACACCGGGGAGCGTGCCCTGCGGTGCGCGGATCTCGGCCGGGAAGTTCGGCAGGGTGGACAGGTCGTTGCCCAGCACCGCGGTCTCGGACGTGAAGCGGTCGCCGGTGAGCTGCATGCCGTCACCGCTGTCCCCCGCGAAGCGGATGACGACTCGATCGAGACGCTGCACCTGCTTGGTGCTCATTGCTGCATCAACCTCGTCGCCTGGCCCGAGTCCTCGTCGTACGCCTCCATGGTAGGCGCCGTCGGCGAAACGTGCGGGGACGGGCTCAATCCTCGGACATGTTTCCCGTCGGGGCGGCCCCTGGTGGCACTTTTCGTCGTTCAGAGCCGGCCGGCCTCGACGATCCGGCGCAGGAACTGCTGGGTCCGGGCCTGCTGCGGCTCCTCCAGCACCTGCTCGGCCGAGCCCCGCTCGAGCACCGACCCGCCGTCCAGGAAGCAGACCTCGTCGGCGACCTGCCGGGCGAAGCCCATCTCGTGGGTGGCCACCAGCATCGTCATGCCCTCGGTCTTCAGGTCGCGCAGCATCGCCAGGACCTCGGCGACCAGCTCCGGGTCCAGTGCCGACGTCACCTCGTCGAAGAGCATCAGCACCGGGTCGTTGACGAGCGCCCGGGCGATGGCGACCCGCTGCTGCTGGCCGCCGGAGAGCTGGTCGGGGTAGCTGCGCGCCTTGTCCCGCAGGCCGACCCGCTCGAGCATGGCCATCGCCCGCTCCTCGGCCGCGTCCTTCGGGATCCCGTGGACCCGGCGCGGGGCGAGCGTCACGTTGTCGATGACCCGCAGGTGCGGGAAGAGGTTGAAGGCCTGGAAGACGATGCCGACCTTGGCCCGCACCTCGTCGACATCGACACGGGGGTCGGTGATGTCGTTGCCCTGCAACGTGATCACGCCGTCGTCGACGCGCTCCAAGAGGTTGACGCACCGCAGCAGCGTCGACTTGCCCGACCCCGACGCGCCGATCAGGACGACGCACTCGTGCGGCGCCACCGACAAGGAGAGGTCGGACAGGACGACGTGGGCGCCGAAGGTCTTGCGCAGGCCCGTGATCTCGACCAGCGACGGCTCCGGGCGCCCGGTCGCGGCGGTCACACGATCCCCCCGCCGAGCAGGTTCGCGCCCTGCCGGCGGGCCACCCAGTCGGTGAACCGCGTCATCGGGATCGTCAACAGCACGAACAGGATTCCCGCGACGACGATCGGCGTGTAGTTGAAGGTCTTGGCCACGTTGATCTGCGCGATCTGGATGGCGTCCGCGGCCCCGAGGATCGACACCAGGCCGGAGTCCTTCTGCAGCGACACCAGGTCGTTCAGCAACGCGGGCACGACCCGGCGTACCCCCTGGGGGACCACCACGTGGCGCAGGGTCTGCGCATGGGTCAGGCCGAGGGACCGCGCGGCCGCCCGTTGGCTCGGGTGCACCGACTCCATGCCGGCCCGCAGGACCTCCGCGACGTACGCCGTGTAGGTCAGGATGAGCGCCACCGGCCCCCAGAACGTCACGCTGATCGGCAGGCCGCCCAGCTGCAGGGCCGGGATCCCGAAGCCGCACAGCAGGAGCACCAGGATCAGCGGCAGCCCCCGGAACAGGTCGACGTACGCCGTCGCGAACGCGCGGACCGGGAAGAACACCGGCCCCTGCAACGTCCGCGCGACGGCCAGCAGCATGCCCAGCGTGAGGATGACGACCGCGCACACCACGGTGATCCGGACGTTGAGCCACAGGCCCTTGGCGACGTCCGGCAGCACCGACCAGCCGTAGTGGACGTCGAAGTAGGTCTCCTTGACGCGCGGCCAGCCGGGCGTCCTGGTCACCACGATGATGATGACGGCGGCCAGGACCAGCGTGCTGACCGCCGAGATCGTGGCGCTGCGGACGGTTCGCTTGCGGCGGTAGGCGATCCGCTCCTGCTGGACCGCCGAGGGCTGCCAGGTCACTGCAGGACGGGCGCGCCCGCGGAGCCGGTCAGCCACTGCGTCGACAGCTGCTTCAGCGTGCCATCGGCGCGCAGCGCGTCGACGGCCTTGGAGACGCAGGACGTGATCGGGGAGCCCTTGCCGAGCAGGAGGCCGAACTGCTCCGGCGCACCACCGGTGGTGGGGAACTGCCCGACCACGATGCCGTCCTTGATCTGCGCGGCCGCGATGTAGAGCGCGGTCGGCAGGTCCACGACGAGACCGTCGATCTGGTGGTTCTTCAGCGCCTGCACCGCGAGATCGTTGGTGTTGTAGACCATCGGGGTCTGCGTCGGCTTGATGATCGACCCGATCGCGTCGTACGACGTCGTGCCCCGCTGCGCGCCGAGATGGGCGCCCTGCAGGGACGCCAGCGTGGTGGCTCCGGCGATCTTGCTGCCCTTGACCGTCACGACCGCCTGGGTCACGTCGTAGTAGCCGGTCGAGAAGTCGACGACCTTGGCCCGGGCGTCGGTGATCGAGAACTCGTTGATGTCGAAGTCGAACTTCTTCGGCGTCGGCGAGATGACGTCGTCGAAGTGCGCGCGCTGCCAGACCACCTGGCTGTCGGAGTAGCCGAGCTTGGCGGCCACGGCGTAGGCGACCGCCGACTCGAAGCCCTTCTTGTTCGTCGGCTTGTCGTCGACGAACCAGGGCTCGAAGACCGGCTCGTCCGTGGCGATGGTCAGCTTGCCCGCGGTCTTGGTCTGCAGGCTCGTGGGAGTGCACGCCGAGCTGGCGCTGGCGGTGGCGCCGGCGTCGGTCTTCTTCGTCGAGTCCGAGGGCGCGCAGCCGGCGACCGCGAGGGCGGCCGCGGCGACGACCGCTCCACTCGCCAGGGCCAGTGGCCTGCGGCCGGCACGGCGCGTGGGAAGGGACGAGCGGGTCATGGGTGTCTCCGGACGAGGGTTCTGCGGGTTCTGCTGGTTCTGCGTGGTTCTGGGGGGCTCGAGCCCGTCGACTGCTGACGGGCGAGTCAGCATAACTCTGCCCGGTCCGGCCGGGCCTGTGGATAACCCCGGCCGGCCGTCGGCCTCGCTGGCTAGCGTCCCGGCCATGAAGTACGACGTGGATCCGGACGATGTGCGCCGCCTGGCCGCCGGGCTGCGCCGCGCCCAGACCGCGGTGACGGCCGTCGGCGTGGGCGCCGGGGTGCCCGCTCCGGCGCTGGGGGCCGCTGAGGTGGCCCGCGCGCTGGGTGAGGTCGACCGGAGCTGGTCGACCGCTCGGCGGCGGATCGCGGCGGAGCTCGACGCGGTGGCGTCCGCGACGACCGTGGCCGCACTGACCTACGCGCGGGTGGACGACGGACTGGCCCGGAGCGCGCGACGATGACGGCCGACTGGGAGCCGCTGGCTCCATCCGATCCCGTGCCGGGCGACCCGCTGACCGTGCTGCGCCTGGCGGGGAGGTACGCGGCGGCCGCCGAGGACGTCGGCACGCAGGCCGGGGCGCTGCGCCGCACCGGGCGCTCACGGTGGAGCGGTGCGGCTGCCGATGAGTTCGAGCACACCGTCGGCGTGCTGCCCGACGACCTGGCCCGGGTGGCCCGCCGGTTCCAGCGGGTGGCCCAGGCCCTGAGGGACTTCGCGCCGGCCCTGCAGTCCGCGCAGCGACGGGCCCGCGTCGCGCTCGCGCTGGCCCGGGAGGCTCAGGCGGTCCAGCAGGCCCGAGCCGCCCTGGCCGGGCCGCCGGCCCTCGTCGTCCGGCCGGACCTGCCGATGGACCGGATCACCGACCGGCAGCGGGACCCGCGGGACCAGGCAGCGGCCGACGACCTAGCGCACGCGCACCGGCTCCTGGCTACCGCCTGCGAGGAGCGGGACCGGGCCGCGGCCCGGTGCGCCCGGGCGCTGGCCGGTGCGAGCCACGACCGCCTGCGCAACCCCAGCGGCTGGCACCGGCTCCTGAGCTCGGTCTCGAGGCTGGCCGGTGGCCTGTCGGCCCAACTGGGCGTCGCGGCCGTCGTGCTGTGCTGGGTGCCCGGGCTCGGCGAGATCCTGGGGGCGGCGGCCCTGGGCCTCGGGACCGTGAGCCTGCTCGCGGACCTGACTCTCACGGCGTACGGCGAGACCTCTGGCCGGCACCTCCTGCTCGACGCCGTCGGCGTGCTGCCGCTCGGGCGAGCGGCCAGGCTGGGCGCGCTGATGTCCCGCGAGGCCGCCGTGGCGCGGGCCGTACGCGGCGTGGGCGCCAACCGCTTGGGCTCCGTGCTCTGGGGCCGGGCCCTGAGGGCGATGGCCCGGCCGGCGCGTTTCGAGGGAGCGCGCGGCCTGCACGGCCTCGCCGCGGCCGGCCCGGTCGGCGTCGCTCGGGACACGGCCGTCGCGAGCCGGGACCTCGCCGCCGCCGTCCAGGTGGGTGCGGGGCTCCGCTCGCTGCCGGACTTCCTGCGCAGCCCCGGCGGCCTCCTCGACGACATCGCCCGGGCCCGGGCGCAAGGGGCGGGCGGGGTGGCCTGGCTGATGGGCAGCCATGTGGCGGACGTGGTCCAGGCCGGGGTCGGCCTGCAGCCGGCAGATCGGGCCGGGGCCCGATGAGCGCCGAGCCATCCCACCCGCCCGGGCCGTTGCCCGGGCTCGCGCCGCTGCCGGCGGTCGCGCTGCCCGAGGTCGCCGTGCCGTCGCACGTGTTCGTGCTCGGGTTGCCGGTCGACCCGGGGCCGCACCACCAGCGACGCCTCCTGGAGAGCTGGATCGCCCTGGATCCAGCCCTGAGGGCCCACCGCGACGAGCTGGCCGCCGTCCTTCGAGCCGCGTCCGGCCCGCCGCAGGTCGGCGAGGTCGCGGTCTTCCTCACGCACCGCGACGTCGGCGGAGCGCTGTGCGGGGACGGGGCCCTGCTCTCGCTCGAGCTGGTCGACCCGATCGCCGGCGCCCCGCCGGAGCGAGCCGCGGTGCTGGGGCGCGAGCTGCGCCGGGCGGCCACCTCGATGGGCCACGGAGACGGGCTGGCGCAGGTCGACGTGCGAGAGTCCCGGGCGGGCGTCCCCGCCGTCCGGGCGCGCTTCTTCGGCCTCCTCGCACCGGCGGCGGGTGAGCCGGACGATGCGGCGAGCGCGCCGATCGTCGAGGCCTGCCGGTGGCTCTTCCCGGTCCCCGGCCATCCCGACCTGGTCTGGTCGGTCTACCTGCAGACGGCCGACCTGACCCGGGCCGACGGTGCGATTCAAGAGCTCGACGAGCTGGCGTCGAGCCTGCGCTGGGCCGAGCCGTGAGCCCGGCCGACGGCGCCCCCCGAGATCCCGAACCCCCGCCGGACGTGCTGGGTCCGGGGCGCCTGCGGGACCCGGGGGACCTGCGGGACCTGGGGGAGCTGAGGGACCTGCGGGACCCGCGCGGGTTGCCCCCGGCCGCCGCCTACTCCTACGCGCTGCCGGGCGGTTGGGTGCACCTCGACGTCGACCCTGCGCGGCGGGCGGCCAGCGTCCGGCGGGCCCTCAGCGAGCGGGTCCGCCGGGAGCCGCGGCTGGCGCCGCACCTGGCCCGCCTGGACCGGCTGATGCTGCAGGAGTGCGCGGTGGCCGCGGCCCGCGGAGCCGAGCGGGTCAGCCTGCTGGCCGAGCCGTTCCCGGGTGGCGTCGCCACCGCGGCCGTGACCGTCGTCGTGGCCCGCTGCGAGCCGGGGTCGGGGCCGTTGGACGCTACTGCGACGGCGCGATGGCTGGCTCCCGAGCACGCCCGGGCCCAGGCCCGCGACCCCACCGCGCAGATGGCGATCGTCACGCTGGCCCAGCAGGACGCCGTACGCCGGGTCTGGACCGAGGACTCCCCGACCGCGGCCGGCGAGCCGCTGGCCCACCAGATCCTGCAGCTCGCCGTGCCCTGGCCGGGCCGCCCGCGGGTGGCTCTGCTCACGATGGCCTCGCCCGCTCGGCCGATGTGGCCCCTGCTGGAAGCGGTCTTCGACGCGTGCGCGCAGACCTTCCACTGGAGCTGGGCCCCGGAGGCCTCCTACTAGTCTCTGTCCCGTGCACGGGACGCTTCCGCCGTACGCGATCGTCGCGCTCGTCACGCTGGCCGGCGTGTTGCTCTTCGTGGCCGGCGTGGTCGGCGGGCGGCTGCTGCGACCCGACGCACCCACCCGGGCCAAGGCGACGACCTACGAGTGCGGGGTCGACCCGGTGGGCGACGGCTGGGCCCAGACCCAGATCCGCTACTACCTGTACGCCTATCTCTACGTCATCTTCGCCGTCGATGCCGTCTACCTCCTTCCCTGGGCAACGCTGCTGCGGCGGCCCGGCTTCGGTGCGGCCACCCTGGCCGAGATGGGGATCTTCATCGGCGTGCTGACCGTCGGGCTGCTGCACGCGTGGCGGCGCGGCCTGCTGCGGTGGGTCTGATGGCCGCCGGCAACGCGACCGACCTGCCGATGCCGAAGGTCGGCCCCCTGCTCGAGGTCGCGCCCCGCCCCCTGCGGCTGGTGCTGAACTGGGGGCGGCGCTACAGCCTCTGGGTGTTCAACTTCGGCCTGGCCTGCTGCGCGATCGAGTTCATCGCCGCCAGCATGGCCCGGCACGACTTCATCCGGCTCGGCGTCATCCCGTTCGCCCCGGGTCCCCGGCAGGCCGACCTGATGGTCGTGTCGGGCACCGTGACCGACAAGATGGCGCCGGCGATCCGGCGGCTCTACGAGCAGATGCCCGAGCCGAAGTACGTCATCTCCTTCGGCGCCTGCTCCAACTCCGGCGGCCCGTACTGGGACTCCTACTGCGTCACCAAGGGCGTCGACCAGGTGATCCCGGTGGACGTCTACGTCCCCGGCTGCCCTCCGCGCCCAGAAGCGTTGCTGCACGGCATCATCCGCCTACAGGAGAAGATTGCTGCCGAACAAGTGTCCGGTGCGGCGATCGCCGGACGGGCCCTGCGCCCGAGCGTCTCAGCGGCTGCCGCCACCCGGCCCTTGCTGACGGCCGATGCCGGCGGACCCCTACGTCCGGCGCAGGGCCGGCCCGCGGCGTTGGGGCCCGGAGCGTGAGCGAGGCAGCGGTGACGCCGGCGGCGATCGGCCCGGTGGAGCAGGTGGCCGGCCGCTTCGCAGAGGCCCTCGGGGTCGGGTCCCGGGGTGACGACGCCGTCGACGTGCTGCCGGAGATCCCTGCCGGGGACTCGGCGGTCGTCGGCGAGGACGTCGCCGGCACGGCTGGGGTGGTCGTGCCCTGCGAGCGGTGGCACGACGCGCTCGCGTTCGCCCGGGCCGAGCTCGGGCTGGACTTCTTCGACTGGCTCTCGGCGGTCGACCAGACCGACGGGGACCCCGCAGGCCTCGACGTCGTGGTCCACCTGGTCCGGTCCCGTTCTGGAGGTGCCGGGCTCTCCGGCTCGGGTGGCCTGGCGCGGCTGCTGGTCCGGACCCGGGTGCCCGACGGCGCGAGCCTGGCCAGCGCGACCGACCTCTGGCCGGGCGCCGCGTGGCACGAGCGGGAGACGTTCGAGATGTTCGGGCTGGGCTTCGACGGGTTCGAGGACGGCAGCGGGCTGGGGCTGCGGCCGCTGCTGCTGCCCGAGGGGTTCGAGGGCACGCCGCTGCGCAAGTCGTTCGTGCTGGCCGCGCGGGCCAGCAAGCCGTGGCCGGGTGCCAAGGAGCCGGGGGAGAGCGAGGCCCACGGCACCGGATCGCCCAGCCGTCGCAAGCTGCTGCCGCCCGGCGTACCCGACCCGTCCTGGGGCCCCCGCCCGCCGCACGCCACCGACGTGTCAGCCCCTCCGGGCGCCCCACCCCCCGGTGGGCCTGACAACTCGGCGGGGGCCGGCGACCTGTCAGGCCCTGCGGGTGGCATAGCCCCTGGAGCGGCTGACAACTCGGGTGGGGGCGGCGATGAGTGAGACCCTCGACGCCGTCGTGCGGGTCGTCTCCGTGCTGGCGGCGTTCCTCGTGCTGCCGCTCCTCGTCGGGCAGACCGAGCACAAGGTGATGGCCCACATGCAGGGGCGGCTGGGGCCGATGTACGCCGGCGGCTTCCACGGCTGGGCCCAGCTGGTGGCTGACGGCGTGAAGTTCGTGCAGAAGGAGGACGTCACCCCGGCGGCTGCCGACGGCCGGGTCTTCCGTCTCGCCCCGGCGGTTGCGCTCGTGCCGTATCTCGTTGCCCTGGCGGCGATCCCGATCGCTCCGGGCTGGGTCGCGGCCGACCTGGACGCCGGCCTGCTCTTCGTCCTGGCGGCCAGCGCCGTCGGCGTCCTCGGCACCCTGATGGCCGGCTGGTCCAGCGCCAACAAGTACGCCCTGCTCGGCGGCCTGCGGACGGCGGCGCAGCTGCTGTCCTACGAGCTGCCGGTCGTCCTGGCGGCCAGCAGCGTCGCCATCGCCGCTGGCACCTTGAACCTCTCCGGAATCATTGTCCAGTGGCAATGGTGGTGGTTCCTCTGGCAGGCCCCTGCCATGGTCTGCTTCCTGGTCGCCGGCGTCGCGGAGCTGCAGCGACCGCCGTTCGACATGCCCGTGGCCGACTCCGAGATCGTCTTCGGCCCCTACACGGAGTACACCGGGCTGCGGTTCGCCTTCTTCCTGCTCTCCGAGTACGCCGGCATCGTGCTGATCTCCGCGCTGACCGCCGTGCTGTTCCTCGGCGGCTGGCGCGGGCCGCTGCCGCACGAGCTCGGCTGGCTGTGGATGCTGGCCAAGACCGCGGTGATCGCCGTCGGTGTGGTCTGGATCCGGATCGCCTGGCCACGGCTGCGCGAGGACCAGCTGCAGCGCCTGGCCTGGCTCGTGCTCGTCCCGCTGGCCCTGGTGCAGCTGGCGATCACGTCGTTCGTGGTGGTGGTCTCGTGAGCGCCGACCAGCCGATCCAGCCGGGTACGCCGGACCACGCGGGTACGCCGGACCACGCGGGTACGCCGCACGCGCCGGCCCGGATGGGACTGCCGGGCCTGCTCAAAGGCCTTGCGGTGACAGCGAGGACGCTCACCCGGCCCTCGCACACGACCGAGTACCCCGACGTCCAGCCCGACCTGCCGCCGCGCAGCCGCGGGGTCATCGCCCTGCTGGACGAGAACTGCACCTCCTGCATGCTCTGCGCCCGCGAGTGCCCCGACTGGTGCATCTACATCGACTCCCACAAGGAGACCCTGCCGGCCACGACACCGGGCGGCCGCGAGCGTCAGCGCAACGTGCTCGACCGCTTCGCCATCGACTTCTCGCTCTGCATGTACTGCGGCATCTGCATCGAGGTCTGCCCCTTCGACGCGCTGCACTGGAGCCCGGAGTTCGAGTACGCCGAGCTCGACATCAAGGACCTGCTGCACGAGAAGGAGCGGTTGGGCCAGTGGATGCCCACGGTGCCGCCGCCGCCGGCTCCGGACCCCGGTGCGGTCGAGCCGAAGGAGATCGCGGCCGCGCAGGGCCCGGCCCGCCCGCCCCGCCCGCCCGGCCCGGCCCGAGAGCGGGACCGGCCGCAACCGGAGCCGTCGTGAGTGCCCGCGACGTGCTGATGTGCGCGGACGCCCTGCTGGCGGCGGCCTCGGCGGTGCTCGCAGTGACGACCCGGCAGGTGGTCCACGCCGCGCTCTGGCTCGTGGTGGCCCTCGGTGCTGTCGCGGGGGCCTACCTCCTGCTCGGTGCCGAGGTCGTCGCCCTGGTGCAGGTGCTCGTCTACGTCGGCGCGATCGTCGTTCTCGTGCTCTTCGCCATGATGCTGACGCGTGCGCCCATCGGGGTGAGTGCGGACGTCAATGCCTCACGCCTGCAACGGGTCTCGGCGGCTGCCGCCGGGCTGGCGACTGCGGGCTTGGTCGGCGGTGCCCTGTTCGCGGCCTATGGCCGCAAGGAGATCGACGTCGACACCGCTCGCGGGTCGGCCAGCCCGCTGGCCCGGTCCCTGTTCTCGACCTGGGCGCTGCCGTTCGAGCTGCTCTCCCTGCTGTTGCTGGCCGCCCTGGTGGCCGCGTTCGCGCTGTCCCGCCCGGACGTTCCGGACCGGCCGCCCACGGTTGAGCTGCCGGCCGGCTCGCCGCTCTCGGACGAGGCCCGGTCGTGAGCCGCGGCCCGGCGTCCGGGCTGGCTGCTCCGACCGGCCACGTCTCGCCGCCGGCGTACGGGCTCGAGGGGCGGGTGGCTGCCGACCACTACGTCGAGGTCCCGCTGGACCACCTCGACCCCGGCCGCGGGAAGACGACGGTCTACGCGCGGGAGCTCCGGGCGGCGGACACCGCTGACCAGGACCGGCCCTACCTGATCTTCCTGCAGGGCGGCCCGGGCGGGGCGTCCCCGCGACCGGACGGTGGGCCGGCCTGGTTGGGCTGGGCGCTCGAGCGGTACCGCGTCCTGCTGTTGGACCAGCGCGGCACGGGCCGCTCGGATCCCCTTGACCCGCAGGCGATCCAGGCCCTCGGCGACGCATCGGCCCAGGCCGATCGGCTCTCGCTCTACCGGGCCGACTCGATCGTGCAGGACTGTGAGGCGATCCGCCGGCTGCTGCTCGGCGACCTGCCCTGGACCACTCTCGGTCAGTCCTTCGGCGGGTTCTGCACCTTCACCTACCTGTCCTTCGCTCCTGAGGGCCTGACCGAGTGCTTCGTCACCGGCGGCATCCCGCCGATCGGCCTGGACGTCGACGCGACCTACCGCGAGACCTACCCGCGAGTTCTCGCACGCACGGCCGATCTCGACGCGGCGTACCCGCGCACTCGCACCGGGCTGCGGGCCGTCGCCGACCACCTGGCCCGGGTCGAGGAGCGCCTGCCGGACGGCGAGGTGCTGACTCGCGAGCGGCTGCAGGAGATCGGCCACGTCCTGGGTCACGAGAACGGCCCGCTGCGGCTGCACTACCTGGCCGAGTCCGCCTGGGCGGGCGACCGGCTCAGCGCCGAGTTCCTGCACGCTGTGGGCCAGCTGCTGAGCGGCTACGCGGTCGCGCCGCTCTACGCGCTGGTGCACGAGCCGTGCATCTGCGACCGGGGCCAGGCGGCCCGCTGGTCGGCCGAGCGGGTGCGGGCGGAGTTCGCCGAGATCGACGCTCCCGACGGCCCCCTGGGCCTCACCGGCGAGGCGATCTACCGGCACACCGTGGCCCGGCAGCCCGCACTGGCACCGTTCGTCGGCGCCGCAGAGCTGCTCGCCGAGAAGGTGTGGGACCGCCCGCTCTATGACCGGGATGTGTTGTCCCGCAACCGGATCCCGGTCGCCGCCCAGGTCTACACGCAGGACATGTACGTCCCGCACGGATCGTCGACCGTCGTCGCCGCGCAGGTCCCTGGGGTCACTGTCGTCGAGGACACCAAGCACCACCACGACGGCCTGCGCAAGCACGGTGTCGAGGTGCTGACCGGTCTGCGCGCTGCCCTCGACGAGGCGGCCCGATGATCCACCTCTGGCCGGTCCTGCTCCTCGTCGCGGTGCTCGCCGGCGCTGGAATCTACGGCGTGCTCGCCCGCCGCAACGCCGTCCTGGTGCTGATCGGCGTCGAGCTGTTGCTCAACGCCGGGACCCTGCTGCTGGTGACGGCCGACGCGATGTTCGCCGACGAGCTGCACTCCGGGCAGGTCCTGACGATCTTCGTGATCACCCTCGCGGCGGCCGAGGTCGGAGTCGCGCTGGCCGTGATCCTGCTGCTCTTCCGCACCCGCGGCGACATCGACCTCCTGGCGGCCACCTCGCTCGGCGAGGCATCCCGGTGAGCAGCCTCGCGACGACGGCCCGGCTGGCCGTCGTCATCCCCGGACTGGCCGCGCTCGGGGGCCTGCTCCTGCCGCGCGCCAACCGCCGGGTGGCCGGGATCATCGCCGTCGGCGCAAGTGCCGCGACCCTGCTGGTGGCGGTCGTCGAGCTGTTCGCCACGCACGGCGGGCGGGGACGGTCGGGCATCGGCCTGCTGGGCAGCGCCGATACGGGCGGCGTCGTCCTCGGGCTCGACCTGCGGGCCGATCGGCTCTCGGCCCTGGTGGCCGTCGCGGTCGGTCTGGTCGCACTCTGCGTGCAGGTCTACTCCACGGCGTACCTCGCGCATGACCGCAGGTACCCGGCGTACGCCGCCGAGGTCTCGCTGTTCACCGCGGCGATGATGCTGGTGGTGCAGGCCGACGACCTCGTCCTGCTGCTGGTCGGGTGGGAGCTCATGGGCCTGTGCTCCTACCTCCTGGTGGGCCACGACAGCCATCGTGAGGCCGCTCGCCGCGCCGCCGTCAAAGCTTTCCTGGTGACAAGAGTCGGCGACGTCGGCTTCGTGCTCGGCGTGATCACCCTGCTCGCGGCGACGCGCACGTCGAGCATCACGTCCCTGCTCCTGCCGGCCACGCGGGAAGGCGTCGCGGGCTGGGTCTGGCCGCTGGCGATCCTGTTCCTGGTCGCCGGCGTCGCCGGGAAGTCGGCCCAGTTCCCGTTGCACACCTGGCTTCCGGACGCCATGGAGGGCCCGACGCCGGTCTCGGCTCTGATCCACGCCGCGACCATGGTGGCGGCCGGTGCCTACCTCGTCGCCCGGCTGCTGCCCGTCGTCGCGTACTCGCCGGGGGCGCGGGACGTCCTGGCCGCCATCGCGTGCATCTCGATGCTGGGGGCGGCCCTGGCGGCGTTCGGCCAGGTGGATCTCAAGCGGTTGCTGGCGTACTCCACCATCAGCCAGGTCGCTTACATGCTGGGCGCCCTGGCGGTGGCCCCGCTGGACGGTGCCGGTCCGGGTCCGGGTACCGCCCATCTCCTCGCGCACGCCGGGTTCAAGGCCCTGCTCTTCCTGGCCGCAGGTGCCTTCAGCTACCTGGTCGGGACGACCGCGCTGGCCGGCCTGGCTGGTGGGTGGCGGCGGGCCCCCCTGGTGGCGACGGCCTTCACGCTGGGCCTCGCGGCGCTGGCGGGCGTTCCGCCGCTGTCCGGCTTCTGGTCCAAGGAAGCAGTCCTCGGTGTCGCCGAACACGCTGCGGGACATGGGGACCTGCGAGTCGCGGGCTGGTTGGTCCTGGTCGTCGGGGTCCTCACGAGCGGGGTCACCGCGGCGTACGCGACCCGGGCCTGGCTGCTCGTCGTGCCTTCGCGGGCGCCGCTGGAACTGCCGGCGATGGACTCCGTGCACCCCGCCGAGCCGGTCGGCCCGGCGCAGCCGGCCGAGTTCGCGCACCCCGCGGAGTTCGCCCAGCCGGTCGAGCCCGCACTGCCCGACCCCGCACCGGCGGCGCGGGACCCGGAGCGGGCCGCGCTGCCGGCGGCGATGGGCTGGCCCCTCGTCGTCCTCGTCGTCCCGACCGTCTTCGGCGGCCTGCTGCAGCTCGGCTCACTGATCCCCGGGCAGCTGCCCGTGTCCGTCCTCACCGCCACGATCACGCTGCTGCTCACGGCCGCGGCGGCCGTCGGTGTCGTCCGGCTGGCGCAGCGGGCCCCGCACGCGGACCCGCTCGAGGCGCTCTCACCCCGGTGGCAGGGGATGCTCCTCGGCGGCTTCGGCCTGGACGCGTTGCAGGACCGGCTGGTCGTGCGACCGGTGCGCGCCCTGGCCCGCGCCGTCGTGAGCGGCGACCGGGACGTCGTGGACGCGTACCCGCGGTCGACGGTGCTGATCACCCGGTGGACCGGCAATGCCCTGCGGCGCCTGCAGAACGGCGTCGCCACGTCCTACCTCACCTGGCTCGCCGTCGGCCTCCTCGGACTGGGCATCGCGGGGGTGACCCTGCGATGAGCCTGCTCCTGCTGCTCCTGGTCGCACTGCCGCTGCTGGGCTCGCTCGGCCTGCTCGGCGCCGGACGGCTCGCCGGCAACGGAGCCGCCGCCCCAGCGGCGCGAGCCTCGATCGAGCGCGGCGCCGCGCCCCTCGCGACCGGCATCTCCGGGCTGACCTTCTACGTCGCCCTGTTGACCCTGCTGGCCCGGCCGTGGTCCTCGGCGGACCCGGTGGCCGAGGTCGACTTCTCGTGGGTGCCGAGCCTGGGGCTGCGCTTCCACCTGGGCCTGGACGGCATCTCGACGCCCCTCGTGCTGCTCACCTCCGGGCTGACCTTCCTCGTCTGCCTGCACCTGCAGCTCTCGACATCCTCACTGCCGCAACGGCATCCGGGTCTGCGCCAGCTGCTCGGCTGTGTGCTGGCCGTCGAGGGCGGAGCGTTGGCGACGTTCCTGTCGCTGGACCTGCTGCTGTGGTTCGTGGCCTTCGAGGTCGTGCTGGTGCCGATGTGGGCGATCATCCGGTTCTGGGGCGACGACCACGACCCGGCCGCGCGCCGCGACGCGGCCCTGCGCTTCGTATTGTTCACGGCGCTGGGGTCGACCCTGCTGCTGCTGGGCATCCTGCTCGTCGCGGTGAGCGCGGGCACGACCGACCTCGTCGTGCTCGCCTCGGCCCACGGGGACGGGATCCAGTACGGCGTGCAGGTCACGGCGGCCGGCCTGATGGTGGCCGGCCTGATGGTCAAGGTGCCGGTGTGGCCGCTGCACACCTGGCTCCCTCCGGCCCACACCGTCGCGCCGACGGCCGGGTCGGTCCTGCTGGCCGGCGTCCTGCTCAAGCTCGGGACCTACGGCCTGGTCCGGCTGGTCGTGCCCGTTGTGCCACAAGGGTTCTCGGTCATCTCTCCCTACCTCGCCGGCCTGGGCGTCGTCGGCATCCTGTGGGGCGGGCTGGCCTGCCTGGTCGAGCGCGACCTCAAGCGCCTCGTCGCCTACTCCTCCGTCGCGCACATGGGCTTCGTCGCCGTCGGGATCGCCTCCGGCAGCCAGCAGGGCCTGCAGGGAGCGCTCTTCGCCAACGTGGCGCACGGCCTGGTGACCGGCCTCCTGTTCCTCGTGGCCGGCGCGCTCAAGGAGCGGTCCGGCGGCTCTGGCCTGGCGGCGATCGGCCCCGCGCTGCGCGAGCGGCGCCCCCGGCTGGGGTGGCTCCTCGCGTTCGGATGCGTTGCGGGCCTTGGCCTTCCGGGCCTCGCCGGCTTCTGGGGCGAGATCCTCGCGGCGTACGGCGCGTGGGCGCCCGCCGACGACCGGCCGCTCGGGCTGATGCGGGTGTTCGCCGTGCTGACCGTCCTCGGCACCGCCCTCGCGGCGGCGTACCTGCTGCGCGTCCTCTACTTGCTCTGGCACGGCGACGCCCCCGACCCGGCCACGGAAGCGGGTGCAGGGCAAGCACAGCCACCGGCGCAACCCCCGCCGGGCGTCGCCGATGCCGTCGGCACCAGCCCCCGGCGCGACACCCGTCCGGCCACGACCGACGCCGCCGGAGTCGACCTGGTGGTCATGGCCCCCCTCGTCGTGGCGACGACCGTGCTGGGCCTGCTGCCGTGGATGCTGCTCGACCTCACCGGGCCGGCCGTCCGCCTGCTGCTCGCACTCGGGCGAGGTGGCGTGTGAACGGCGTACAGCATGTCGACTGGTCGCTGCTGGCACCGGTCCTGCTCCCGGCCGGTGCGGCGGTGCTGATCCTGGTGCTGGACGCCGTGCTGCCCCGACCGATCCTGGCCGCGAGCGGGCCCCGCCTGCTCGACTACGTCGCCATCGGCGGCCTGGTCGGCGGCCTGCTGAGCATCCCCGGGCTGCACGGCATCCGGCGAGGCACGATGTGCGGGCCGCAGAGGTTCGGTGGCTGCTCCTACGCAGCGGATCCGGTCACGACCGGCCTGCAGCTGGTCATCCTGCTCGCCGCCCTCGTCTGCCTGCTGCTCGCCATCGGGCAGCGCACCGAGCCCCCGCGCGCGGAGCACCACCTGCTGCTGCTCGCGGCGACCGCGGGAGCAGTGGCCGTCGCCGGGGCCCGCGACCTCGCGACGGTGCTGGTCGCCCTGGAGACGGCGTCGCTGCCCGTGGTCGGTCTGGTCGCGCTGCGGCGAGACGGGAGGGGCGCCGAGGCGGCCGTCAAGCTGCTGCTGACCTCGGTGGTGTCGGTGGCGGTGCTGGTCCTCGGTGTGGCGATGGTCTACGCGGCGACGGGCACCCTCTACCTCGGGTACATCGGCGGCTCGGGATCGCTCGCGCCGGTCACCTCTGAGGCCCAGGCGCTGGCCGGCCTCGGCATCCTCTTCGTCGTCGCGGGCATCGCGTTCAAGGTCTCGGTCGTGCCGTTCCAGCTCTGGACGCCGGACACGTACGCCGGTGCGCCGCTGCCGATCGCAGCCTTCCTCGCCGCCGTCTCCAAGGCTGCCGGCGTCGCCGCGCTGGTCGTCGTCCTGGCCGGGGGAGCGGCCCTGCTCGGCAGCACCTGGGTGCCCGTGGTCGGAGCCCTGGCCGCGATCACGATGACGGTCGGCAACCTGGTCGCGCTGCGCCAGCAGGGGGCTGTGCGGCTGCTGGCGTGGAGCACCGTCGCCCAGGCCGGGTGGGTGATCCTGCCGCTCGCCGGGTCCGGGCGGGACGGGTCGACCGCCGCGGCCGCGGCCGGCGCTGCGGTCGCCTACCTCGCGGCCTACGTCGTCGCCTCGCTGCTGGCCTTCGCCGTGGTCGCGGTCGTGGCCCGGACCGCGCCCGGAGGCGATGCGCACGAGCTGTCGGCGTACGCCGGGCTGGCCCGCCGCCGGCCGGTCCTGGGTGCGGCGCTGGGGCTGGCCCTGGTGGCGCTCGCCGGCCTGCCGCCGGGGGTGGTGGGGCTGGTGGCCAAGGTCGTGGCCCTGCGGCCGGTCGTCGCCGACCACTTCTGGGTGGTCGCGGCGATAGCAGTCGTGAACGTCGCGCTCGGCATCGCGGTCTACCTGCGGTGGGGTCTGATCCTGCTGACCGGCCGCCCGGCCGAGGCCGCCGATCCGTCAGTCGCCACCGAGGCGGAGAGCGAGGACGGGCCGGGCGCGCGGGCCTCCTGGCCGGAGCTGGCCGCGCTGGTGGCCGCGGGTGCGGCCGCCGTCCTCTTCTCGGTCGCGCCGCAGCTGATCGCCGGGCTCACGACCGGCCTGTGAGTTCGCTGAGAACCGGCCCCCACGGCCCCCGGGCGGGAACGTTCGCCCTTTACTGCGGCGTTACCCACCTGTCGGGCCGGATCGGCCCGGCGACCGACCGAATCACCGACCGAACCGCACACCATCGCAGGAGAGCCTGAGCACCATGGGACACCGCCACTTCAACGGCCTGAAGACGACGCTGCTGTTCGCGTCCATCTGGGTGCTGCTGCTCGGCATCGGCTCCCTCTTCGCCGGCGGCAAGTTCATCTGGGTCTTCGCCCTGATCGGCGTGGCCACCACGGCGTACGGCTACTGGAACAGCGACAAGATCGCGATCCGGGCCATGCGGGCCCGGCCGGTGAGTGAGGCCGAGCAGCCCGGGATGTACCGGATCGTCCGCGAGCTCTCCACCAGGGCCCACCAGCCGATGCCCCGCCTCTACGTCTCCCCGACCGACGCCCCCAACGCCTTCGCCACCGGCCGCAACCCCGAGCAACGCCGCCGTCTGCTGCACCGAGGGGATCCTGCAGCTGCTGGACGAGCGCGAGCTGCGCGGCGTCCTGGGCCACGAGCTGATGCACGTCTACAACCGCGACATCCTCACGTCCTCGGTGGCCGCGGCGATCGCCGGTGTTATCACCTCGGTGGCCCAGATGGCGATGTTCTTCAGCTTCTTCGGCGGCGGCAACAACGACGACGACAGCCCGAACCCGATCGCCCTGCTGGCCATGACCCTGCTGGCCCCCGTGGCCGCCACGATGATCCAGCTCGCGATCAGCCGGACCCGCGAGTACGACGCGGACGAGGACGGCTCGAAGCTCACCGGTGACCCGCTGGCCCTGGCCTCCGCGCTGCGCAAGCTCGAGGCGGGCGTCGCCGCCAAGCCCCTGGCGCCGGACCGCGAGCTGGTCAACACCAGCCACCTGATGATCGCCAACCCGTTCCGGACGGGCGGCGTCTCCAAGCTGTTCTCCACGCACCCGCCGATGGCCGACCGGATCTACCGGCTCGAGTCGATGGCGGGCTACCAGCGCTGACGCGGGCCCGGAGGACTCCCGCCGGATCGTTTAAGACTTCATTACCTTCTGTTGGGGTAGCCGTGGGGCCGCCGTTGTGAAAAGTTGCCTCCTGGTGTCTGGATCATCCATGTCCGGACCACGAACCAGGAGGTATCTCGGTGAGCGGTTGGCACAGAAGGGTCGGCGCCGCGGGCGCTGCGGCCGCAGTGGGGCTGGCGTTGCTCAGCGTCCCTGCGCACGCGGTGTCCTCGTCGCGCGACGGCGCCACGAGCGCCAAGGGTCTGCAGGCCCAGAAGGCCCAGAAGACCAAGGCAGCGACCAAGGCGGCGACCAAGGGTCAGAGCGCGGGCAACCGGGCCGACAACCTGCCCAACCCCCTCGCCCAGCGCGCCGCGCTGGACCGGCAGCAGGGCCTGAAGCAGCGGATCGACCGGCTGGCCAAGGCGGCCAAGGGCAACGCTGACTCCCAGGCGATGGCCAAGGCCGCCGGCGGCGACGTCGAGAAGCTCGCCAACGGCCGGTACGTCGAGCTGGCCCAGACCCGCACCGACCGGGTCTTCTCGGTGCTGGCGCAGTTCGGCACCAAGACCGACCCCCGCACCAACGGGACGCCCGGCCCGCTGCACAACAAGATCGCCTCGCCGGACCGCGTCTATGACGGCGGCGCCACCGACGACAACTCGACGTTGTGGCGCAAGAACTTCGACCCGGCGTACTACAAGTCGCTCTTCTTCGGGAAGACCGGCGACTCGTTCAACAACTTCTACAACCTGCAGTCCTCCGGCCGCTTCGGCGTGACCGGCGACGTCAGCAACTGGGTGACGCTGCCCTACAACGAGGCTCGCTACGGCTCGAACGAGCTGGGCGACGCCGACACCTCCTGGCCGTTCATCGAGGACAGCGCGCAGGCCTGGTACGACGCGCAGAAGGCCGCCGGCAAGACGACGGCCCAGATCGCGGCGTACCTCAAGACGTTCGACGTCTGGGACCGCTACGACCACGACCACGACGGCGTCTTCAACGAGCCGGACGGCTACATCGACCACTTCGAGGCGATCCACGCCGGCGAGGGCGAGGAGGCTGGCGGCGGCGCGCAGGGTGCGGACGCGATCTGGTCGCACCGCTCCTACGTCGACTACTCCGACCTCGGCCGCACCGGCCCGTCCGGGAACCTCTACGGCGGCACGCAGATCGGCGACACGGGCATCTGGGTCGGCGACTACACCACGGAGCCGGAGAACGGCGGCCTGGGGGTCTTCACCCACGAGTTCGGTCACGACCTCGGCCTGCCGGACCTCTACGACACCAACGGCGGTGACAACAGCACGGGCTTCTGGACGCTGATGTCGGGCGGCTCGTGGCTCAACAACGGTGGCCAGGACATCGGCTCGCGGCCCGGCTACATGGGCGCGTGGGAGAAGCTCCAGCTCGGCTGGCTCGACTTCGACGTCGTCGGACGCGGCTCGAACGTCCGCGGCCTGAGACTGGGTCTGGCCGAGAAGACCGGCCCGGACGCCCAAGCCGTCGTCGTACCCCTCCCGGACACGACGGTGACCAAGACGTACACCAAGCCGGCCACCGGGACCTACGAGTACTGGTCCGGCAAGGGTGACAACCTGCAGAACACGATGACCCGCTCGGTCGACCTGACCGGCGTCAGCGGGCCCGTGGCGTTCAGCGGCAAGTCGTGGTTCGACATCGAGGAGGACTTCGACTTCGCCTACGTCGAGGCGTCGGCCGACGGGCAGGTCTGGGACACGCTGCAGACCTGGACCGGCGAGCAGAAGGCCTGGACCGACTTCTCGGTCGACCTGTCCAAGTACGCCGGGAAGAACATCAAGCTGCGGGTGCGCTACGGCACCGACGGCGGGTTCATCCTGGACGGCCTGTTCCTGGACGACCTGAAGATCACCGCGGGCAGCACGACGCTGCTCTCCGACGGTGCCGAGACGGTCGACCCGGCCTGGGAGCTGTTCGGCTGGAAGCGCACGACGGGCACCGAGACGAACACCTACCAGCGGGCGTACCTCGCCGAGAACCGGCAGTACGTCGGGTACGACGCGACCCTGAAGACCGGGCCCTACGTGTTTGCCCACCCGGTGACCCAGCCGCTGTGGGTCGAGCGCTTCCCGTACCACCCAGGCGTGCTCGTCACCTACTGGGACGCCTCGCAGCTGGACAACAACACCAGCGTCCACCCGGGTGCTGGTCAGGTCCTGCCGGTCGACGCCCGGCCGGACCCGGTCGTCTACCCGAACGGCACGACACTGGGCAACCGGCGTTCGCCGTTCGACGCGACCTTCGGGACCCAGCCGGTGCCTGCGGTGGCGTTCCACACCCAGCGCGCCGACGGGACGGTGTTGACGGCGGGACTCGGCAAGCAGCCGGCGATCGCGACCTTCACCGACGCCGACCCGAACAAGTACTGGCGGGCCTCGGCCCCGATGGCCTCGGTCAAGGTGGCCGGTGCTGGCGTCACGATCACGGTGACCAAGCAGGCCACCGGCGGCGCGGTCCAGTGGTTGAACGTCAAGAACGGCTAGTGCGGTAAGGGATTTCGGCCCCGATCGACCCGGCACGCCGGATCGATCGGGGCCGAAGCCTTGCCCGGTGGTGGTTGCTGGCTACGGTGTCGGGGTGCTGAGCACGCTCGCGGTCCAGGGGTACCGGTCCCTGCACGACGTCGTCCTGCCGCTGCGCCAGCTCTCGGTCGTGACCGGTCCCAATGGCAGCGGCAAGTCCAGCCTCTACCGCTCGCTGCGGCTGCTCGCCGACTGCGCCCGCGGCGGGGTCATCGCAGCACTGGCCCACGAGGGCGGGCTCTCGTCGACCCTCTGGGCCGGGCCCGAGACGGTCGGGCGGGCCGTCCGGGAGGGCCGGGGGCCGGTCCAGGGCACGGTGCGCGGGCGGCCGGTCTCGCTGCGGGTCGGCTTCGCCAGCCCGGACGCGTTCGGCTACGCCGCGGACCTCGGCCTTCCGTTGCCGGCCGGGCTGGGGGAGCGGTCGCTGTTCGACCGCGACCCGGAGTTCAAGGTCGAGACGGTGTGGTCCGGGCCGGTGCTACGCCCCGGTGCGGTCCTGGCCGAGCGGCGCGGTGCGCTGGTCCGGACGCGGGGCGAGGACGGGTCGTGGGCCGAGCTGAGCCGGTCGACGCCGGCGTACGACAGCATGCTGAGCGCGCTCGCCGACCCCGGCCGCGCGCCCGAGCTGCTGGACGTGCGGGAGCGGATGCGGGCCTGGCGGTTCTACGACCGGGTGCGTACCGACGCGGGTGCGCCGGCCCGGGACTCGCGGGTCGGCACCCGGACCGTCGTCCTGTCCGACGACGGCGCCGACATCGCGGCTGCGGTGCAGACGATCCGGGAGATCGGTGACGCGGCGGCGCTCGACGGGGCCGTGGCCGACGCCTTCCCGGGCAGCCGGCTCGAGGTCGAGGTCGCCGCGGACGGGAGGTTCGACCTCACCCTGCGCCAGCCCGGGCTGTTGCGGCCGCTGCGGGCGGCCGAGCTCTCCGAGGGGACGTTGCGGTTCGTGGTGTGGGTGGCCGCCCTGCTGTCGCCGCGGCCACCGGAGCTGGTGGTCCTGAACGAGCCGGAGACCAGCCTGCACCCCGACCTGCTGCCGGCCCTGGCCCGGCTGCTGGTGACCGCCGCCCGGCGCTCGCAGGTGCTGGCGGTGACCCACTCCCACCCGCTGCTCGAGCTGGTCGAGGTGGCTGCGGCGGAGTCGGGCGTGGACCTGGGCCCGGTGGGGCTGAGCAAGGACGAGTACGGCCGGACGCTGGTCGCCGGTCAGGACGGCCCGCTTGACACACCCCTCTGGCACTGGCCCACGCGCTGACCCGCGCTGCAGGGCGGCTGACGGTGGCCCGGATGGCAGAAGTCGCTCCGCGCCGGCCCAGCGGCGTCAGGCGCCGGGTTCTGCCATCCCGTCCGCGCCCGACCGGCCCGGTCAGCGGTAGTTGGTGAACTGCAGCGCGACGTCCAGGTCGGCGCCGCGGAGCAACGCCTGCACGGCCTGCAGGTCGTCCCGGCTCTTGCCGACCACGCGCAGCTCGTCGCCCTGGATGTTGGCCTTGACGTTCTTCGGGCCCTCATCGCGGATCAGCTTGGCGACCTTCTTGGCGTTCTCCTGCGATAGGCCCTCCTTGAGGTTGGCCTCCAGCCGGTACTCCTTGCCCGACGCCGCCGGCTCGCCCTTGTCGAGCGACTTCAACGAGACACCGCGCTTCACCAGCTTGGTCTCCAGCACGTCGAGGACGGCCTTGACCCGCTCCTCGCTGTTGGCCTTCATCACGATGGTCGTGTCGCCGCTCCACTCGACCGAGGCGCCGACGCCCTTGAAGTCGTAGCGCTGCGAGATCTCCTTGGCGGCCTGGTTCAGTGCGTTGTCGACCTCCTGGTGGTCGACCTTGCTCACGACGTCGAACGACGAGTCGCCTGCCACGTCTGCTCCCTCTGGTGTGCGTGTCGCGGACGGGTCGCTGGTACGACGCGCGCCCGCTGACCGGAACGGATGTGCTGGGGCCTGACCCCGGTTGCTATCCTTCCATCCGCCGAGCCGGGGAGACCCGACGGAGCACGGCAGGTTGCCCGAGCGGCCAATGGGAGCGGACTGTAAATCCGTCGCGAAAGCTTCGAAGGTTCGAATCCTTCACCTGCCACCACCAGCGAAACAGCCCCTGACCTGCAGCGATGTAGTTCAGGGGCTGTCGCCTCTACGTCCGGGCGTCACCGACGAGAACTGGCTGTCTACGGCTGCCCGTGCGGAAGACGTGCGGAAGTTTCAGTGGGAGCAAGGGCGGCCTGGATGCGGTCGCGAGCCTGTGCCTGCTGGCCGGTGACGACCCTGGCATAGACGCGGAGGAGCACGTTCACGCTGTGTTCGGCCCATTCGGCGACCCGCGTCGGCGGAACCCCCGCGTTGAGCCGGAGGGAGACCGCGACGTCACGCAGATCGGAGGGACGCCGGGCGAGTGGCGACGCGGCTTGTTCCTACGTGTGGCGCAGCACCCCACCTGCCAGGCGCGCGGCCGAGCGGGAGCTCCCGACGGCCCTCTGTGTTCGGGTGCAGCCGTCGCCGTGACGCCGGTCGGCAGCAGGGTCTGCTGTCGGTTCGGTTGACATCCCTTTCGAGGGACGAGGTTTTTCGGGGCGGAGGTCGTTGTGTCGAATGTCCGGGGACGGACAGGACGAACTCAGCTGTCGAGTGAGGATCGGGCATCGCCTAGGAGCAGGTAGAGGTGTAGGGGATCTGTAGGGGACGAGCTGAATCCGAGAGCACTGTAGAAGGCGGCTGCATGCGCATGCAGTGCGTGCACGATCAGCAACCGCACGCCGATCCGATCGGCAGCCGCAAGCGTCGACAGGATCGCGTCGCGAAGGAGCATCCGGCCTAGTCCGGACCGTTGGGTCTTTCGGTCGACCGCGAGTCGCGCGAGGAGCACGGCCGGGACGGGGTTGGGGGCGTTGCGGCGCGCCCGACCCGGGAGATCGGCGTGCTCGACTGCGACTGCTGACAGGGTGTAGAAGCCGACGATCCTTCCGTCGTCGTTATCTACGGACACGTAGCATCGCGCCAGATCTGCGATGTGGTTGGTGAGGGCTCGGTCCTTGATTGGCGTCGGGGGTGCCGATTCTGAGCGCGGGTAGTACGCGGGGAGGTTCTCGTAGAGCGGACGTGAACACCGTCACGATGTTTGGGGGCGGCTGCCGTCGACTTTCTGGTGACGTTCCGTGCGTCCTGCTTGCTGTTGACCGACCCCCGTGGACCGACCACGGGGCCGGTCATGCCGACTCGACCCGCCAGCCCCGTGTGTGGTTGACCAGCGCGGCAGGTCGCGCGCGTCAAGGCGGAGGCGCGCTGAGCCAGTCTGATCGGGCGACAGGTCAGGTTTTCGGGTCCGCGGCAGTCAGGCGGATGATGGACCACGATGCGGGTGGCAGGACGATGCCCACGCCTCGCTCGTCGATGGTGGTGGTGCCGAGGGTATGTGGGGTGACCCGGTCGGGGTGGGCGGCGGTGTTGGTCGCGTTGAGGTCTTCATCGCAGATGGTGAGCTCTTCGACCAGTTGCAGCTCGCCGAACGCGCCGGTTGCGAGTTGGACGCTGACCTGTTCGTGTTGGTGGCGGTTGACCACGAACACCGAGATCTGGCCGTCGTCGACCGTTGCTACCGCGTCGATGACGGGGGCCGGGCCGTGCCGCCGGGTCTCGATGGTGGGGCAGTCCAGGCGGACCTGTAGCACCTCGCCTCGGGCGTGCCGGGCGGTCAGCGCGAAGGGATGGAAGATCGTCTGCCGCCAGGCCGGCCCACCGGGCTCGGAACGGATCGGCGCGATGACGTTGACCAGCTGCGCCAGACAGGCAGCCTTGACCCGATCGCAATGGCGCAGCAGCGAGATGAGCAGGCTGCCCACCACGACCGCATCAGCCACGTCGTACTCGTCCTCGATCACGCGAGGCGCGATAGACCAGTCGGTCGGGGAGCCGTCCGCTGCGTACGCCGACTGACGCCAGACGTTCCATTCGTCGAAGGAGAGGTTGATCCGTTTGCTGCGACCGAGCCGGGCCCGGACCGCGTCCGCGGTCGCCACCACCGACTCGATGAAATGGTCCAGATCCACACCCGAGGCCAAGAAGCTGTCCAGGTCATCACCGAACGGCTCGTAGTAGGCATGCGCCGAGATGTAGTCCACCTGGTCGTACGCCAGCTCCAACACGGTGGACTCCCACGACCCGAACGTCGGCATCGAGGACGACGAGCTGCCACATGCCACCAGCTCCAGCCCCGGATCGACCATCCGCATCGCCCTACCGGTCTCGGCCGCCAACCGGCCGTACTCGGCCGCCGTCTTGTGACCGATCTGCCACGGCCCGTCCATCTCGTTGCCCAGACACCACATCCGCACCCCATACGGGGCCACCGCCCCATGCGCGACCCGCAGGTCCGATAACGCCGTCCCTGAAGGAAAGTTCATGTACTCCAACACATCCAGCGCCTCAGCCACCCCGCGAGTGCCCAAGTTCACCGCCAGCATCGGCTCCACCCCAGCCTTCGCCGCCCACCGGATGAACTCATCCAGCCCGAACTCGTTGGACTCGACGCTGTGCCACGCCAACTCCAACCGACGCGGCCGCAACCGCACCGGCCCCACCGAGTCCTCCCACCGATACCCCGAAACAAAGTTCCCCCCCGGATACCGCACCACCGAAACCCCCAACTCCCGAGTCAACGCCAACACATCCCCCCGGAACCCCTCCCCATCCGCCGACGGATGACCCGGCTCGAAAATCCCCGAATACACACACCGCCCCATGTGCTCGACAAACGAACCAAACAACCGCCGACCCACCACCCCCACCACAAACGCCGGATCAACTGAGAGCTGGGCCTTGAGCACTGTTGCTCCTGAGTCAGTCGCGGGTGGGGGTCGTGGCGGTCAGGCGACGATGGACCACGATGCGGGTGGCAGCCCGATGCCCACGCCGCGCTCGCCGATGCGCCCTTCGCTGAGCTGGCCGTCGGCGATCGCCTCGGCGTGCACGTCCTTCCAGTTCGTGGCCATCTCGGTTCCCTTCCTCCTTGTACTCACGCCCAGCGTGAGTTCGGAGACTCTGCGATGCCAACCGAACCGATGGCAGGAGATTCGGCGAGAACTCTCACGTCCCACGGGCCCAGGGGCAGGGCGGCGCCTTCAGGAAGATCCTTGCCTTGGAGCAGGTCGCGGGCGGCCAGGGGAAGGGCGACGTCCGTGGACTCCCAGGACCAGTTGTGGACGAAGTGAACTCGGTGGCCGCTTGCTCCAACTCCTGAAGTGGCCGTGACGCTTGGCGGTAGATCGCGCCAGATTCGCGGCCGGGTGGAACCTATCCAGTCGAAGACGGCCTTCGCCAGGGATGGGCCAGGAACCGTGCCAAGGCACGTCACCCGGCCGCGACCGTGGGCATTGCTGGTGATGGCTGGCCAGCGGCCGAAGTGAGGGTGGTCGTATTCAGCGAGAGTCTCAGCGCCCGAGACGTGCAGTCCGTCAACCCATCTGGTGGCTCGGGCGTCAGGAGGCAGGCCGAGCGGGGAACCAAGGGCTGATTGCACTCCGCACGGAGCTACCAGGTTGCTGAACTCGTCGTACCAGACTCCGGCGGCTTCACGGAGACGGGGCGGAGCAACCTCCAGGCGGGCCCGGCCCTCGACGTCCGCGTAGCCGGTGCGGGGGCCGAGGACGAGATGGCCTCCGGCAGCCGCGTAGGCCGCGAGCCAGTCGAGCGTCGCGTCATCCGACATGTAGTGGCCCGCGGCGACGAGCACCGGCATGGCGGTGGCGTATTCCGCGGGATCGCAAGGGCCGTCCCCTTCGTTGTCGCCAACCAGTTGACGGGTGTGCAGGATCCGTGTCTGCAGGCCGGCGTCGAAGGCGCCTCGGTAGAACGGATCGAACAGGCCGGCGTAGGCCTTCGAGTCTGGCCCTCCGGAGTCGGTCATCAGGGCGGGGTACTTCTGCATCAGCCACTTGCTGGGCAGTGAGTACAGCATCGCCACCTCAGCGTCCGGGATGAGTGCCCCCACGGAGTTGGCGGCTAGTGCGAACTCCTGGCCCAGCGCGGCGATCTCCTCGTAGGCGCGACCAGGGAGCCCGCTGTGAGGCAGGACCCCGCCCCAGTAGGTCTCGGCGCCGAACGGCAAGGTGTGCCAGTGCCAGTACTCGATCATGGTGGCCCCCCGTGAGACCAAGGCCCACGCTGCCTGCCGCCACTGCCCGTCATAGGCGGGTCGGCTGTCCCACGGTTGGCCGATGTGCATTGCGTTGGTCTCCGTGACGAGGAAGGGCGCCTGTCGCGAAGAGAACATCCGATCGGCTGAGAGGTAGAGGCCGGCCGTGCCGTCCGTGGTCCAGCCCTGCTCCGGGGCGTCGCGCACCTCGGGGCGTGCCAGTCCGCCCTGCATCCGGTAGTAGGCGTTGCCGCTGGAGATGTCCAGCGTGTCGGTGACGCGGTCGTCGTCGACAGCGGGCCGCTCATAGGCAATGCACGTCGTGACGAACTGGCTTGGCGTTGCGTATTCGCGGACGATTGCTGCCTGCCAGGCGATGAAGTCGGTCGTCTGCTCGGCTTGAAACCGGCGCCAGGCCACGTCGTACTGCGGTTGGACGTTGCCGTCCGGTGTCCACAGGTCGGCCCACGTCGATAGGCGGTGGGACCAGTAGACCAGCCCCCACTCCTGGTTCAGCGTCTCCACGTCGCCATAGCGGCCGCGTAGCCAATCGATGAACCGTTGGAAGACGCCGTGGTTGTGGAACAGGTGCAGCCCGGGCTCGTTGTCCACCTGGTACCCGATGACCGCGGGATGGCCGGCGTAACGTTCGACCACCCTGCGGATCACGCGCTCGGCGTGAAACCGGAAGGCAGCGTGAGTGAAGTCCACCTCCTGCCGCGCGCCCCAAGGGACCCGAGACCCGGTCGAGCTCTCGGCCGCGATCTCTGGGTAGGTGCGTGCCAGCCAGGGCGGGATGGCGTAGGTCGGCGTGCCGATGATCACAGAGATTTCCCGTTCGGCCGCACCGTCGAGAACGGGTTGGAGCCACTCAAGGTCGAAGCGGCCGTTCTCGGGTTCCCAGGTCGACCAGACCGACTCGCCAACCCGGATGACGGAGAAGTGCGCGTCTCTCATGAGATCGAGGTCGACCTTGAGTCGGTCGGTCTGGTGGTACTCGTTGTAGTAGGCCGCGCCGAACAGAACTCGACTGGGAAGTTGGGGCACCGCGGGGTCCATTCGCTCGTGAGCTGCCATGTGCTTCGGGGGCCTAGATCGGAAGGGCTGCCGGCCGGGGAGGGAGGGGAGCGGTCGACTTTCGTTCGACCAGCCGGTACGGCTCGATGTCCCCGTACTCCCCGGGGTCCTCGCCGTTGATCAGAGCTGTCAACTGTCGAAAACCGTGAGCCGCAACGAGTTCGAACTCCTGGGCGATCGTCGTCAGCGGCGGGTTCATGAAGGCTGCCTGAGGGATGTCATCCAAGCCGATCACACTGACGTCCCCTGGAACGTCCCGGCCGGCCTCGTGCAGTGCACGAATCAGGCCGAGGGCCATGTCGTCGTTGGCCGCGAAGACCGCTGTCATGTCGGGGTCCTGAGCAAGGACCTTCCCGACCGAGTAGCCAGAGGCCGGCGACCAGTCGCCAGTCAGGTACGGAGCTTGCACCAGGCGAGCCTCACTCATCGCACGCCGCCAGCCTTCGAGTCGATCTCGTGCCGACCACCAACGCTGCGGACCGGCAAGATGACGGATCTCCTTGTGGCCCAACGAGAGTAGATACTTGGTCGCTGCGTATCCCGAGAGCTCACTATCTCTGGACGGAGCGATGAGCTGAGTCGCTCGCAAGCCTGGGTACTGCCCCAAGTTCAGGACGGGAACGTCGAAGGAGATCGTCTGGGGACCCTCATCGATCGGCTCGGACAGGATGATGCCGTCGACACCCTCCTGCATCAGGGCCTCGATGGCATCGTCGATTCCACCCGGATCACCCTCGAACGTGTTGGCCAGGGCGAGGGTGTAACCAGAGTTGCGAGCCGCCCGCTCGATGGCGATGAGCAGGGAGGATGGTCCGAAGAGGGCGGTCCCCAGTGTGACGACGCCGATGCGGTTCGTTCGGCCGGAGTTGAGAGCACGAGCGACGTTGTTGCGTCGGTACCCGAGATCGCGAGCCGCCTGCCACACGCGCCGTCTGACGTCCTCGCTGACGTAGTCCTCACCGTTGATGACGCGGGAGACTGTCTTCTGCGAGACGCCAGCGAGGCGCGCAACATCCGACCCACCGGGGCGCCGTGACCGGGTCCCGGCGCCGTTGGTGGGCCGGCCGGCGTGGGCCACTCTGTCTCCCTCATGACGGAACCGACTGCGTAGTCAGAGCAGACTAGCGCAGCCAGCCGAGGGCGACGAGACCTCCTTGCAACGCACCATTGACTCGGACCCGCCTGTGGGCGAGAGTCGCTGACTACGCAGTCACTCGCAGGCAGTCAGAACTCTTCAGGTCACGCCGCCACGTCGCAGATCTGTCCGCGCCTGCGTCGATGCCGTGAGGATGAAGTAGTGGACCTGAGGAAGCTCGGAGCGACCGGACCGTTGGTCCCCGCCGTCTGTGTAGGCACGAGTCCTCTCGGTGGCTCGCCAGGCCTGTACGGATATGACGTCGACGAGCCACGAGCGATCGCCACCGTCTCCCGAGCGCTCGAGCTTGGCTTCATATTTGTCGACACCTCCAATGAGTACGGAAACGGCGCCAGCGAACGCCGGATCGGATCAGCGCTCCGCCACGCCGTCGCTGGCGCGTACGACGTGGTCATCGCCTCGAAAGCGGACCCGCCCCCCGGCGAGAAGCGACTCGATGGCCCGCGGGTCCATGACTCATTCATTGAAAGCATCGAGCGTCTCGGCGTCGACCGGTTGGACGTGTTCTACCTGCACGACCCGGAGCGATTCGAGTTCACCGAGATGTCTCAAGCGGGCGGAGCGCTCGACGCGATGCTCGAACTCAAGGCGGACGGCCTGGTTGGCCTCGTCGGCGTCGCTGGCGGTGACATTGATGAGATGCGGCGCTATCTCCACACCGGACTCCTCGACGTCCTCCTGCACCACAACGGCTTCACACTGCTGGACCAGTCTGCCGACCAGCTGATCGTCGACTGCGCTGCAGCTGAGGTCGCCTTCGTCAACGCAGCTCCCTACGCCAGTGGGATCTTGGCGAAATCGCCGGCAGAGCGGCCTCGATACCGATACCGCGCGCCGGCTGCTGCGGTGAGCGAGAAGGTCGCTTGGCTACATGAAGTCTCCGGGCAGTTCGGGGTCCCCCTTGCCGCGCTGGCGCTGCAATTCTCGACTCGAGACGAACGTATTGCCTCGACGGTCGTAGGCGTGAGTGCCCCGCAGCGGATCGATGAGCTGAATTCCAACATCGCTCTCGAGATACCCGGCGAGCTGTGGGCGCTGGTCCAGGACCGCCTCGAGTGCGTTTCTCCGAACGGCTGAGCTGCGCCGGCCGATCCGGTACGCCGGGTAGGCGCAGCCCTGTTGGGGTGCCCGGTCTCAAGCTTTACCTGGCGCTGTGCCTCCTGTGCCTGCTGTCCTGCCTGCTGTGCGACCGTTCGACCTCGAAGCAGCGGCGAAGACCGAGTCGATCCGCTTGATCGCTGTGCGCAGGTGGTGGTCCATGGCCTGTTCGGCCGCGTCCGGGTCCCGCGCGACGATGGCGCGGGCGACGGCGACGTGCTCGGGCTGGGTTGCCGCCGCCTGTCCGGCATGGTGGTAGAGCCGGTACATGTGCAGGTGGCTACGCAACCGGGCCAGGGTCTCGCGCACGAGTGTGTTCCCGCCGAGCTCGGCGACCATGTCGTGGAAGGTGGCGTCGTAGGTCATGTCCATCCGGTTCGCCGTTGGGTCGCTGCCGCCGGCCCCGGGGGTCCGAGCGAAAGCCCGCAAGGCGCTCGCCTGTCGCGCGGTTGCTCGAGCTGCTGCCCGCGCGGCGGTCGGCGGCTCGATCAGCAGGCGAAGCTCGATGAGCTCGTGGAGCTGATCGAGCCCGATCAGGGGAGCGACGGTGTATCCCCGCTGCGGCGCCTTGATGATCAGGCCCTCGGCCTCGATGCCGGCCAGGGCTTCACGGACCGGGGTGGGGGAGACCCCCAGGGTGCGCGCCAGGCTGTCGATGTTGAGCCGTGCTCCCGGGGGGAGCGAATGGTTGATCAACATGTCCATGACGACGTCTGTGACGTCATCGGTGAGGGGCCGTCGCTCGGCCAGCCGGCGTCCGGGCTCGCTTGACCGAATCCTGGCGTCGATGTCGCTGGGGTTCAACAGGGCCTCCTCGCGGCACAGCATAGGCAATGGCGACAGGTCGGTCAGAACAGGGAATAGCCGCCGTCCATGACCATGACCTCGCCAGTCATGAAGGAGGATGCGCTGCTGGCGAGGAAGACCACCGCGGGTCCGAACTCGCCGACCTCGGCGTACCTGCGCATCGGGGCATCCTCGATCCACTGCCGTTGCAAGTCTGGCCGGTCCACCGGTGACATCTCGGTCTTGACGTAGCCCGGCGCGATGGCGTTGACCCGCACGCCGTACGGCGCCCACTCGGCGGCCAGGCTGCGGGTCAGGTGATGCACCGCAGCCTTGGAAGTGTTGTACGCCGGTTGGTTCTGCGGCCGGTTGACGATGAGCCCGGACATCGACCCGATGTTGATGATGGAGCCGTGGCGTCGGGCCACCATTCCCTCACCGAACAGCTGCGAACAGTTCCACACCCCGTCGAGGTTGACGGCCATCACGCGCCGCCAGTCCTGCGCGGTCACCTCGACCGCGTCGCCATGGAGCGCGATGCCGGCGTTGTTGACGAGGATGTCGACTGGGCCGAGGGACTCCTCGACCTCTCCCTTGGCGTGCTCGAGCTGGTCCCGCTCGCTCACGTCTGCGGCCACGGCGATCGCCGTCCCGCCCTGCGCCCGCAACATCTCGACCACCGGCTTCAGATCATCGCGATGACGGGACAGGACGGCCACGGCCGCTCCTGCGTCGGCGAGCGCTCGAGCGAACTCCCGCCCGAGACCCCGCGACCCGCCGGTGACCAGGGCGACTTGTCCACTGAGTGGCGACGTACTCATGACCTCGACCTTCCGCGCGGCGAAACCGCATGTCCAACCCGATGACGCAAAACCCTTGCGTTCGTCCACCATAGATCCTATACGATCTACGAAACACGAGGGAGTGTGGAGGTGAACATGCCAGACGGACCCACGTCGCCGACCGTCCCGCGGTCGGCCTCGACCGACAGCCCCAGCCCCCCTGCTGATGCCGCGATCGCAGGCGCGGCCAGAGAGCCGGTAGCGACGGCGCCACAGGCTGACGGCGACTCTCGGCTCATCCGGAGCGTGTTGCTGGCTCTCAAAGGAGGGCCGCTGTTCATTCTCGGCCTGCTCGTCGTCATCTTGTGGATCACGACCGAAGGTCATGTGTTCCTGACCTACGGGAACGTCGGCAACATCCTCGAGCAGTCGGCCGGTGTCTGCGTGATTGCCCTCGGCCAGCTGCTGGTGATCCTGACGCGCGGCATCGACCTCTCAATCGGGTCGAACGTCTCGCTCGGATGTGTTGTCTGCACCGTGGTCTTCCGAGACACCCATTCAACCGTCCAGGCCATCGGGGCGACGCTCCTGGCCGGGCTCGCGATGGGTGCCGTCAACGGGATCATCCTGGTCAAGGGCCGACTGCCACACCCGTTCATCGCAACGCTGGCGACCCTCAGCATCGGGGCGGGGCTCGCGCTGTACATCGCGAGCGGGTCGACAATCATCGGCGCCCCCGACGTCGTCAACCGATTCGGAGGCGGCAGGATCCTCCAGATCCCTGGAGCGGGTTCGATCGGCTGGTTCCCCTACGCCGCGCTGGTCGTGGCCGCATTCGCGATCTTGTGCTGGGTGGTGCTGCGAAAGCTGTTGTGGGGGCGATGGATCTACGCGGTCGGAGGGAGTCCGGAGGCGGCCGTGCGCACCGGTGTCCCGGTCAACGGCGTTCTGATCTCGGTGTACGTCTTGAGTGGGTTGTCCGGTGCCATCGGCGCTCTGCTGTTCGTGGGAGCCGCGGACGCCGGCTCGCCCTTCACCGGCCAAGGGATGGAGCTGAACGCGATCGCGGCGGTCATCATCGGTGGGGGTAGCTTCCTCGGTGGCCGGGGCAATGTCATGAACGCGTTGACCGGAGCCCTGATCCTCGGCGTCATCCACAACGGGCTGAACCTGTTGGGCTTCAACCCCAACTGGCAGTACATCGCCACCGGGATCGTCGTGATCCTGGCCGTCGAGCTCGACGTGGTCCGGGCGCACTTCGAGAACCGGTTCCGCAGCCTGCAGGCGCGACTCGCATGAGCGCCACGACGATGACCGAGCACTCCGGTCCTCAGCGTTCGAGGTGCCACGAAGCTGTTCGGGGCCGTGGTCGCCCTCGACGATGTGGACCTTGACGTGCACGCGGGCGAGGTCCTGGCCCTGCTCGGGGACAACGGCGCCGGTAAGTCGACCCTGGTCAAGTGCATCAGCGGGGTGCATCGCCTGGATCGAGGCGAGATATGGATCGACGGCGCCCCCGTCCACCTCTCCTCGGCCACCCAGGCCCGCGAGAACGGCATCGAGACGGTCTACCAAGATCTCGCGCTGTTCGACAATCTCAACCCGACCGCGAACTTCTTCGCCGGCCGCGAGCTGGCCGGCCCTACGCTGGCTGCCGCGAGGACTGCGCTGGCTCGATCAACGCGGGATGCGCGCGCGGACTCTGCAGCTGCTGGACCGACTGCAGGTGCGGCTGCCGGACTTCGACGCCGACGTGGCATTGATGTCCGGTGGGCAACGTCAGGCCATCGCGGTCGCGCGGGCGGTCGCGTTCTCCTCCAAGCTCGTCATGCTCGACGAACCGACGGCTGCGCTAGGGCTTCGCGAGTCCGCAAAGGTGCTCGAGCTGGTCCGACGCCTACGAGATGACGGCGTCGCGGTGATCCTCATCTCGCACAGCATGGATCACGTCATGGAGGTCGCCGACCGCGGCATCGTCCTTCGCCGCGGCCGCAAGATCGGTGAGGCAGCCGCCACGCCGGAGAACCAGGAACAGCTCGTCTCGTGGATCGTCGGAGCTCAGTCCGTCGCCTCGACCTGAACGCACTACCGGTTGCCGCACACCGACGTGCTGCCAACCGCTTTCACCCCTAAGGAGTAGAAGTGACAACACGATGGAAAGCGTTGGGAGTCATGGCGACCGTGACGCATGCTCGTCGCAGCCTGTGGCGGCTCCAGTGGGGGCGGTGGCAGCACGGACGCTGCGAAGGGGAAGATCAAGGTCACCCTCATCACGAAGGCCACAGGTGGCTTCTGGGACGCGATGATCGCGGGCGCCAAGAAGTACGCCACGGACAACCCGAGCCAGATCGAGCTGACGACCCTGGCCTGCAAGACGAACGACGACACCCCCTGTCAGATCGCGCAGATTCAGGACACCGTCACGAAGGGGGCGAAGGCGATCGTCATCTCCCCGATGGGCCCGGGGGTCGTGCCCGCTCTTCAGAAGGCCGTGCAAGCGGGTGTCAAGGTCGTCTTCGTCGACAACACCGTGGATGGCGTGAATGCCACTGCCATTTCGGCGACGGACAATGTCAAGGGCGGCGAGGCGGCGGGCGCCTACATCAAGACCCAGCTGAAGGCGGGCGACACGATTGGCCTGCTGATCGCAGTCAAGGGCGTGCCGAACCTCGACCAGCGCATTGACGGCGTCAAGGCGGCGCTCGCGGGCACCGGCGTCAAGGTCGTCATCGGCGGACAGCAGACCACCTGCGACCCGAAGATCGGTGCCGCCGTCACGCAGGACCTGTTGACGAAGTACCCGAACCTCACGGCGATCTACTCCGCGTGCGACTCCCCGGCCATCGGCGCCGCCACTGTCGCCAAGCAGAAGAACCACCCGCTTGAAGATCTTCGGCTACGACGGGGACCCCGAGATGTCCAAGCTGATCCTGGCGGGAGAGACGACGGCCACGATGGCGCAGTCGCCGTTCAAGATGACCAACCTCGGCATTCTGGCGGCGGTCAACTCGATCACGGGAAAGCCGTTCACGCAGAAGATCGATACCGGCGTCACGTTGGTCACCAAGGACAACGCCGACCAGTTCAAGGACGCCTGGCAGTAGACCACCGGTGAGACGGGCCGGGTCGGCACTTCACAGGCATGCGGAGTGCCGGCCCGGTCCTCATCAGCCATGACCGCAACCAGCACAAGGACATTGACACGATGCAGGCAGCCCTATTGCGTGAGCCCGGGCGGCTGGAGAGCAGCGAGCTCCCCGAGCCACCGGTCCCCGGGCCGGGGGAAGCGCTGGTCGCCGTACGCCGAGTTGGCATCTGCGGCACTGACTTTCACGCGTACTCGGGACAGCAGAACTTCTTCGCCTACCCACGGGTGCTCGGCCACGAGCTGGCGGTGGAGGTGCTGGCGCTCGGCCCCATCCTCAACGGCTCGACCGAAGCCTCCGGCGTCACCGTCGGCGCTGAGTGCGCGGTCATGCCGTATCTCTCGTGCGGGCAGTGTCGGCCCTGCCGCTGGGGGCTGGCCAACTGCTGCGAGCGTATCGAGGTGCTGGGTGTCACCGTGGACGGAGGGCTGCGTGAGCGCATGTTGCTGCCGACCTCGGCGCTGCACGCCCGGCCCGGCCTGAGTCTCGACCAGCTGGCGCTCGTCGAGACTCTCGGAATCGGTATGCACGCCGTGGAGCGGGCGCGGCCGCGCAGCTGCGACACGGCGCTCGTCGTCGGAACCGGTCCGATCGGCTTGGCCGTTGCCCAGTGCCTGGCCGGCCGGGTCGCGGCTGTGGCCGTCACCGACCGGTCCGATGATCGGTTGGCGTTCGCGCGTCGGACGCTCGGTGTGGCCTCGGCCCTTGAAGGCGCAGACCTGGTGCGCGCAGTGGCCGACCAGTTCGGCGGGGAGCTGCCGACCCTTGTCTTCGACGCGACGGGCAGTCGCGCGTCGATGGAGCGGTCGTTCGAGCTCGTCGGCGCCGGCGGCCGTCTGATCCTCGTCGGACACACCATCGGTGTCCTGGAGTTCGACAACCCGTTGTTTCACCGGCGTGAGCTCGAGGTCCTTGCCTCGCGAAACGCACTGAGGACCGACTGGGCCACGGTGCTGGACCTGGTCAGCAACGGGACGTTGGACCCCGTCCCGTGGATCAGCCATCGGCCCACGCTGGAGAGCGTGGTGGTCGACCTGCCGAGCCTGGTCGGCGATGAGCAGCTGTTGGTGAAGGCGATCGTCGACATCGGTCCCGCACCTGGTTCCGGGGTGAAGTCGTGAGCGTCCCTCGGCTGCTGCGGCTCGCCGACGGCGACAACGTCTATGTCGCTGCCGGGAGTCTGCGAGCCGGCACGCAGGTCCCGAGTGACTCCGAGCTCGTCCTGGTCCGTGAAGACATCGAACTGGGGCACAAGGTCGCGGCCGAAGCGATCGAGGTCGGTGCGCCCGTGGTCCGTGCCGGCATGGCGATCGGTGTGGCGACAACGCCGATCCAGGAGGGGGACTGGGTGCACACCCACAACCTGGTCAGCACCTACATCCGCACCTTCGACCACCGGGGCGGGGAGGACGGCGCGTGATGACTGGCGCTGAGGAGATCTGGGGCTTTGCGAGAGACGACGGACGAGCCGGCATCCGCAACAGCATCCTCGTGGTCTACACCGTCGAGTGCGCTCACATGGTCGCGGGTGAGATCGCGCGGGCGTTCGTCGAGGACGATGTGCAGGTGATCGGCTTCGGTGGGTGCTACCCGAGCGCATACGCCCACCACATGCTCGAGCAGCTGTGCACTCACCCGAACACCGCCGGCGTACTGCTGGTATCGCTCGGATGCGAGGGCTTCGACCGTGACCGCTTGGCCGACACCGTGCGCGCAAGTGGTCGACCAGTGGCCAGCCTGGTGATCCAGGAGGCCGGCGGCACGCGCGCAACCATTGCCGCTGGACAAGCATGGGTCACCGGCGCGCTGGGGAAAGCCGCGGAGGTGCCACGCCGGGTCCTGCCATTGAACGAGCTTGTCGTGGGGACCATCTGCGGGGGCAGCGACGGGACCAGCGGGATCACGGCGAACCCCGTGGTCGGCCGCTTCTTCGACAACCTGGTTGCGGCCGGTGGCACGGCGATCTTCGAGGAAACCGGTGAGCTCATCGGCTGCGAGTCGCACATGGCCGCCCGGGCCGTAACCCCTGAGCTCGGCGTGCAGATCACCCGGCGGGTCGAGAAGGCCGCCGACTACTACACCCGGATGGGACACGGCAGCTTCTCGCCCGGCAACGCCGAAGGGGGTCTGACCACCCTGGAGGAGAAGTCGCTCGGCGCCTATGCCAAGTCCGGTCGCGGCCCGATCCATGGCGTCATCACGCCGGGCCAGGTGCCGCCGACCCCCGGTCTCTACCTGCTCGATGTGGTGCCCGAGGGAGACCTGCGCTGGGGCTTCCCCAACATCAACGACAACGCCGAGATCGCCGAGCTGATCGCCTGCGGCTCACACGTCGTGGTGTTCACGACCGGCCGCGGATCCGTCGTCGGGTCAGCGATCTCGCCAGTCGTGAAGGTGTGCGCCAACCCCGAGACGTACGCGCGCATGGCTGACGACATGGATGTCAACGCCGGTCGGATCCTGGACGGCGAGGCGTCGATCGATGAGGTGGCGGCCGAGCTGATGGACGTCGTCGTCGCCACGGCCACCGGCCGACCGTCCGCGAGCGAGGGGCTGGGCCACCGTGAGTTCGTGCTGACCTACAAGTCATCCGAGCCCGCCGGGCCTTCCTGCTTGCCGCTCGCCCGATGACCGTTCCCTCGACGATCAGCGCGCCCCGGTACGACGCGGCCGCCGTCGTACCCTCCGTCGTCCATCTCGGGCTAGGGGCTTTCCACCGGGCTCACCAGGCGGCATACGCCGACGATGTCCTGGCCACCGGATCGCTGTCCGGCGGCATCTGCGCGGTCTCCCTGCGGAACTCCACCCTGCCGGCGGCCTTGAGCCGCCAGGGGTTCAGGTACCACGTGGTCGAGACGGACGATGCTGGTGATCGGGTCCGAGCGATCTCATCGATCCGGCAGGCGCTGTCGGCTGGATCCCACGGGATGGCCGCCGTCATCGACCGGCTAGCTGACCCCAGGATCGAGGTCGTCACCATCACTGTGACGGAGAAGGGCTATTGCGCGGTAGGGGCGACCGGGGCCCTCGACCTCGACCGGGACGAGGTCGCCCACGACGTACTGCATCCAGCGCAACCGCAGTCCATGCCCGGCGTCCTGGTCGAGGCCCTGGCCCGACGACGGGTGGCTGGTGTCGCGCCCTTCAGCGTCTGCTCCTGCGACAACATCCGATCCAACGGCGCCACCACGCGCCGAGTTGTCACGCAGCTCGCCGCCCACCGTGGGGACGACCTCGCCGACTGGATCGCCGGCGAAGTGGCCTTTCCGTCGTCGATGGTTGACCGCATGGTTCCCAATCCGACCCAGCAACTGCGCGAGACCGTCCGGGACCTGACGCAGACCGACGACGAATGCGCGGTCGCCGCCGAACCGTTCTCGCAGTGGGTGATCGAAGACACCTTCCCTGGCGGCCGACCCCCGTGGGAAAGGGTCGGGGTCGACTTCGTCAGTGACGTGACGCGTTACGAGCTGGCGAAGGTGCGAATTCTCAACGGCGCCCACAGCGCCTTGGCCTACTTCGGGTTGCTCGCCGGCCACACAAAGATCGATCAAGCGGCGGCCGACCCCCGCCTTTCCCCCGTCGTGCGGCTCATGCTCCTCGACGAGGTCCTACCAACGTTGGCACCGCCTCCGGGGCTGGACCTCGAGCGCTACGTCGACAGCTCGCTGGCGAGATTCACCAACGGGCAGCTGGGCTACACGACGCACAAGGTGGCAGGGGACGGGGCCGGAAAGCTTCCTGGCCGGATCCTCGGCACCATCTCCGACCGTCTCATGGCGGGCGCGTCGGTCGACCGCCTGGCGCTGGTGGTCGCCGCCTACGCGATGTGTCTGCTCGGCCCTCCTGCCCGCCGACTGGCGATCGCCGATCCGACCCTGCATCGCCTGATCGGCCCCGCGCTGAACATCGACGGCGCCGGCAGCTGAGGCGGTCGACCGACTGCTGTCGCTCGAGGAGATTTTCGGACGGGACCTGGCGAGCGCCCCTCAGTTCCGGACGGCCGTGCATCGCCATGCTGAGCTGCTCTGGCGAGGTGAGCTGTCTCTCGCGCTGGCCCGAACCGGAAAGGTCCCCTGTGACTCTGCCTGTAGTTGACCTCGATCTCACGGACGCGTTCGGCCACCTTCGGATCGTCCCGGTAGTGGTGATCCACGACGCGCAGGATGCGGAGCCGTTGGCCTTGGCCCTCAAGGCGGGCGGGCTGGCCTGCGCAGAGGTGACGCTCCGGACGCCGGCTGCACTGGAGTCGTTGCGGCGCATCGCGGTCGACGACCAGATCCTGGTAGGCGCCGGCACCGTGCTTCGGCCGAGTCAGGTGGACGAAGCGGTAGCCGCGGGAGCCCGCTTCATCGTCACGCCCGGCTTCAGCCGGGCGGTGGTTGACCGCTGTCGCCAGCTCGGCGTACCCGTGCTGCCGGGAGTCACGACCCCCAGCGAGATACAGCTCGCGCTGGACGCCGACATTGCCGTCGTGAAGTTCTTCCCAGCCGCTGCGATGGGTGGCGTGGCCACGTTGAGAGCGCTGTCGCCGGCATTCCCGATGGTGCGCTTCGTGCCAACGGGCGGCGTCAGCGCCGACAACGTCAGGGACTACCTCGCGGTGCCAGCCGTGCTTGCGGTAGGCGGGAGTTGGATGGTCGCCACCGACCTCATCAGCTCGGGCCGCTTCGACGAGATCCAACGGCGCACCATTGAGGCGGTCGCACTGGTGTCGTCGATCGAGGTCGCATGAGTGGTTTGGCTATTCGTCCGGTGTCCGAATGCCGTTACGACGCAGTAGCGCTCGGCGAAGTGATGCTCCGGCTCGACCCCGGTGAAGGCCGGATCCGGACGGCAAGGAGCTTCAGCGCCTGGGAAGGGGGTGGTGAGTACAACGTCGCGCGAGGTCTGCACAAGTGCTTCGGTCTCCGCACCGGCATCGTCACCGCGCTCGCCGACAACGAGGTGGGCCGGCTGATCGAGGACCTGATCAGCCAGGGCGGGGTCGATCGGACCTATCTCCGGTGGACACCGTACGACGGTCTCGGCCGCTCAGCCCGCAACGGGCTCAACTTCACCGAGCGCGGATTCGGTGTACGCGGCGCCCTCGGGGTCTCGGACCGAGGACACTCAGCGGCGAGCCAGCTCCGGATCGAGGACGTCGACTGGGAGCACCTGTTCGGAACTGACGGCGTGAGATGGTTCCACACCGGCGGCATCTACGCGGGCCTATCGCCGACGACGCCCGACGTCGTCGAGGCGGCGATGCGCTCCGCGAAGGCCCATGGCACCGTCATCTCGTACGACCTGAACTACCGGCCCAGCCTGTGGAACGCCTTTGGTGGCAACGATCGAGCCCGAGAAGTCAACCGTCGGCTTGCGCCGTACGTTGACGTGATGATCGGGAACGAGGAGGACTTCACTCAGAGCCTCGGCTTTGAGCTTCCGAACGGGGGAGCAACCACGTCGTCCCTCGACCCGGAGCAGTTCAAGGCCATGATCGGTGACGTCATAGAGGAACTGCCCACGCTAGCCGTCGTCGCTACAACCCTGCGCGAGGTGACCACGGCCAGCAGGAACGACTGGGGGGCGATTGCCTGGGCTGGCGGAGAGTTCCACCAGGCCACGGCCCGTCGCGGCTTGGAGATCCTGGACCGGGTCGGCGGAGGTGACAGCTTCGCTGCTGGTCTGATCTACGCCCTGTTGATCGGGCTACCCCTCTCTGTGGCGGTCGAGTACGGCGCCGCCCATGGCGCGCTTGCGATGACCACGCCGGGCGACACGTCCATGGCCTCTCTCGCCGAGGTCGAACGCCTCGTTCACGGGGGAAGCGCTCGCGTCCAGCGCTGAGCCGTGGACCGGGGGGCCTGGTCCACTGGCTGCCAGCCACCCGAAGGCGATGCCATTCGGCCTCTCAGGGGTCGTGCTCTCCACCGGGACTCGGGGAGACGGACCGCAGCATCGCCATCCTCATCGATGAGGCGCAGGACGTGACCAATGAAGAGCTGGCCAAGGTGTCCGCTCTGGCGCATCAGGCGAGTCATCAGGTCTGGCCATTCCTCATCGGCGGACGGTGACCAACGCAGGGAGCCGGACCGTGGTTGGATGCGCAACTCAGATGACTTGGGCAGCACGTCGCGCCCATTTCGTAGGGCCAGTGTCGAGGGCACGCCATGAGCGGATGCCGCATCAATTGCCTTCGGCCTACTCGTATTCCCGTCACTGCACCGTCAGCGACGTTCGAGGACGTCCAAGGGATCCAAGCGGGTCGACCGCCATGCGGGGTAGGCGCCACCGAGGGCGAGGATGAACGCCAGGCCGGCGGCAAGGCTGGGCAGGGCCGACCAGCGCAGGATCTGCAGCCGCACCTCGAAAGCCGTTCGTCCGAACGAACTGACCCAGGGCGCCGAAGCGAGGATCACGAGGACGGCGCAAGCAAGACCGGCGGCAAGGACGATGAGGATGTCGGCAATGACGAGCCAGGCGACGTTCCACCGACGTGCACCGACTGCCCTGGACAAGCCGAAAAACCAGGTCCGATCTCGCAACACGATCAGCTCGGCGACCAACACACCGATGCCGCCGATGACGAGCACGCCCCATCCGATCAGCCCGTAGACGAGTCGAATCCCAACCGAGGCCGATCGCACCGAGTCCCCCGAATCGGTGCGAGTCACGACGACCGAGTTCACCGGGTCGATCGAGGCCAGGGCTGACGCGCGGTCGAACGCGCTCATCAGGGCGTTCCGGAGCTCGTCCGTCTGATCCGCTTCGCGTCCGGTGGTGATGACGACCGTGTACTGGACTGACGATGGCCGCGCTAGTCGCAACACCGGCTCGTAGAGGGGATCGATGACGATGGAGGTGTCGAACGTCGCATCCTCCAACTTCGTCGCCTCGCGGACAGAGGTGTGCGGCACGACCAGCCCCGACCGAGCTCCCCCCTGGAAGCTCGACCGGGGCTGGTCGTGCATGGTCAGCTGGTTGGACCAGATCGCCGGACGCAGGTCGGCCACCCCCTGCGGGGCCGACCTGCTGGGCTTCCCACCTATTAACGGGAGCGCCGGTCCCCAACGACAGGCCATGCCTGCACAGTCAGTCGGCGTTTCGTGCACAACCGCTCGGGTGGCCGCGATCGAGCCTCAGGCCGGCAGGCCCAGTCTCCGGTAGTCGCTGGGGGTGCAGCCGTAGTGGCGCCGGAAGGCACGGACGAATGTCCCCACGTCGCGGAAGCCGCAGCGAGAGGCGATGCTCGCAACCGGCAGCGGCCGTGGAATGGTGCGGCTCACCAGCTCGCCGGCCACCTGCATCCGATGCCGACGGATGAAGGCGCCCGGCGGTTCGGCGCCGAAGAGCCGGTGGACGTATCGCAGGGAGATGCTGTGCCGAGCGGCGAGATCGGCGGGCCCGAGGTCCGGGTCGTGGAGCCGCGCGAACACGTCGGCCTTCAGCTGCTCGAAGATCGCCTCGGGACCGCTGGGCGTGACCGGTCGCCCGGACCGGGAGGAGAGCACGATGGCGGCGAGCAGGTCGAGCACCGCTCGGCTGTAGTGCTCCCGCTCATCGCTCGACAGGCCGTCTGCGACCGCCAGGAGGCGCGACACGGTCTCGGCCAGTAGACCCATGCCCACGTGTCCGCTGGGCACCTGGGTCCCCAACGGCAGGTCGTAGCCCGTGCGGCGGCGCAGCTGGCCACGGTCGACCTGGATCATCACCTTGTCGTAGGAATCGGCTCGATCCACCGGTGCGGGCGCGAAGAGCCGCATGGGAGCAGTGGAGGAGTAGAAGTTCCCGGTCCCCGTCCGCGTGATGACCCCCCGCCCGTCCTGCTCCAGCCGCCCCTCGGGCCCCGTGTTGATCGAGAGCGTGATGTCGTCGACGCTGGATCGGCGCACCAGCCGCTGCGTGCGGGTCAGGCCGACCCCGAGGTTCGTCGCCCGTGTGATCACCACGTCGGGCCGAAGACTCTCGGCCTGCAACGCCAGACGGCCGGGGGTCCCCTGTGCGACCTCGTAGGAGATCTCACGGTCGGCGAAGAACTCTCGGATCTCTTCCGCGCCGGTGATGGAGAACAGCAATCTCGGCCCCTTCTCGCAAGAACGACCAGCGTGAGTCGTCGCGCGGACGGGCGACCGCCAACCGCCCCCCAAGGGCCCAACGGTACGCCGGATTCGGGCGCACAGGTCAGGTTCTTCAGACTGCCGGCGACCCCCGCGACCTGCGGGACGACGGTTCGGGTGCCGAGGTCAGGCCGAGCGCCGGCGGACCAGCCAGAAGGTCAGCGCGAGCAGGGCCGCCGAGACCAGCACCAACCAGCCCAGCTCGATCCACTGGAACGGTCCAGAACCGGCTGTCGGGCTGGTAGCTGTGCACGTGGGTGTAGCCGTGCTCGCGCAGGTAGGCGATCGGGTCGGCCGGAGTAGAGCGGCCCTTGCCGACGTTAGCCGAGAATCCGTTCTCGCTCATGCTGAACGCCGACCTTCTCCAGGACCGAGCTGACCTCGGAGACGCTGACCGTGGCCCCTCCCTTGGCCCAGTGCTCGGAGATGTCCAGGCTCCCGGCGGGGGGATCACCGATGGTCGTGAGCGGGGTCAGGAGGTGCGGTCGCAGGACCGAGGCCAGGTAGGCCAGGCCGAACCAGGCCGCGAAGCTGGTGGCGACGGCCGGGACGACCCGGCGCCAGAGCAGTCCCGCGAGCACACCCGCCGCTCAGCGCGAGCAGCGTCCACCCGACCACCGCGACACCGGTCGTCGGGAAGGTCGAGGAGTCCAGCCGCTGCGAGGAGCCTGCGCGCGTCATCGGCTGCGTCTGCGCCAGGTGACCAGGACGCCCAGCGCGCCCATCAGGACCGCGGTCAGGACCGTGATCGGGACGATGATCGCGACGGCCCAACGCATCCGGCCCGCTCCCTGCGTCCAGGAGTAGCGAAAGACGCCGGACTCGAGCTCACGCCCGATCAGCGGGGCACCCACGACGGCGCCGACGATGCCGGGCAGCACCACCAGCAGCGGGCCCATCAGGCCGCGGTCGCCGTGACTGCTCAGGAACGACTCCCACCGGATCCGGCAGGCGTCGGTGGTGATCGGTGGGACGCAGCTCCCCAGGTCGTCGTACGCCGCATGCGTCTGCAGGCCGGTCACCAACAGGTACGCCGCGACGGCGCCCAGGAGCGCGCCCAGGCCGAGCACGGTCGCGCGGTTGCGCCGCCAGGCGACCCAGGCCAGCTGGCGCAGCGGCACCGGGCTGATCGTGGCGCCGCGGGCGGGGACGGGTACGAGCGTGGTCATCGAGCGGGCTCCTTCGAGGACGGGACCGGCCGCGCGGGCGCTGGCGCGGAGGTAGGCCATCGCGAGCTCCTCGATCCCGACCGGCCGGGCGTCGCATCCCGGCAGGCAGGACGGACTCCAGGCGAGCGCAGCCGGACGAGCTGCTGGGTCTGGGCACCGGCGGCGCTGGACTCGACGACCTCCCACGCCGGGCTCGTCGTGACCGGCCCGGACCGGGTGGTCACGAGGCGGTGCACGGCGAGCAGGTCGTCGACGGGCCCGTCGAGGCGGACTCGCCCGCCGGACATCAGGACCACGTGGTCGGAGACGCGATCCAGCTCGGCGAGGAGGTGGGACGACAGCACCACGGACACGCCGTCGTCGGCCATCGCCGCCATCACCGTCGCCATGAAGTCGTGGCGGGCCAGCGGGTCCAGCGCGGCCGTCGGCTCGTCCAGGACGAGCAGCAGCGGGTGCCGCGCCAGCGCGAGGGTCAGGGCCAGCTGGGCCCGCTGTCCACCGGAGAGCTGGCCGGCACGCTCGCCGCAGGCCGATGTCCGAGGTCGCCAGACGGCGACGGGCGTAGGCGCTGTCGAAGGTGCGGTTGAGGTTCTTCGTCAGGTCGACCATGTCGCGCGACCGAGAACCCGCGGTAGACGGGCGTGTCCTGGGCGACGAACCCGATGCCGTCCAGTGCCGGCAGCGATCCGGGCCGGAGGCCGCCGAGCACGGTGAGGTCGCCGGCCGAGGGCGTGCTCAGCCCCATCACGAGGTTCAGCAGGGTGGTCTTGCCGGCGCCGTTCGGTCCGACCAGGGCGGTCAGGCGACCGGCCGGGATCGTGAGCGAGCACTCCTGCAGGGCCCAGGTGGCGCCGTACCGGCGGCCCAGGTCGTGGGTCTCGATGACGTTCATGCTGCTCCGCCTCCGCTGCGCTTGCGCCGCTGCGGGCTGCGGCTCTCGTGGGCCCGCTCAGGAAAATCCCGCAGCGTGCTCTCGACCAGCGCGACGACGCCCCCGTCGTCCAGCCCGGCCGCCGCGGCGTCGTCGAGCCAGCGACGCAGGGAACGCCGCAGACCGGCGAGCTCGGGCAAGGACGACCGGCGTCAGCGACGCCTCGATGAACGTGCCGGCCCCCGGGCGCCCGGACGCCAACCCCTTGTGCTCGAGCTCGCGGTAGGCCTTGAGGACGGTGTTCGGGTTGATGGCCAGCTCGGCCACCACCTCGCGCACCTTGGGTAGCTGGTCTCCGGGCTGGAGGTACCCCAGGCGCAGTGCCCGCTCCACCTGCTGAACCAGCTGCAGGTACGTCGGCACGCCGGACGACGGGTCGAGCCGCAACAGGATGGGCGACCTGCTGTCCCCTTTATCTAATGTCATAGTTAAAGAGTGCCAGCACTCTGCCGCCGACACCAGGCCCGCGACCCTGGCAAGACCCTGTGAAGTTAGCGAGCCTCCCCGGAGGCAGGGGCAGACCGGGCCTACGCCGGCGGGCCGGTAGGTCTAGGAGCGCCGGCTGGCGAAGAGCATCGAGCGGCCGGCCGACTCGAAGCCGAGCCGGCGGTAGAGGGAGACGGCGGCGGCGCTGGCATCCAGGGATGCCGTTGCGGCTCCGTTCTGTCGCTGGCCAGACGACGAACCGGCCGCACGGTCAGGCCGGCGGGCGCGGCCACGCTCGGTATGGACTCCAGCTCGGTGCACACCATCGCGGTGACGTCGTCGCCCAGCCATCGGTCGGCCTGCGCGATGAGTGCTCGGCACACTGGCGCGTCAGCGAAGACGTTCACGGTGTGTGCGCGCAGGCTCGGCAGCAACCGCTTCAGCACGGGCGCACAGTAGCCGTCGCGGACCGCCCGGCCGCGACCTCGGGCTACCCGATGGCCCGGCGGAGCGCGGTGCCGAGCTCGGCGATCTGTCGTCGGGAGACCTCGGCCGACAGGACCGCCTGCGAGCCGTGGAACGTGCCGGGCCACTGGTGCAGCTCGACGGACACGCCGGCCTGGAGCAGGCGCTGCGCGTAGTCGATGGCCTCGTCGCGGTTGGGGTCGAACTCGGCCGTGGCGATGTAGGCAGGGGGGAGGCCGGACAGATCGGCGGCTCGCGCCGGGGCCGCGTACGGCGTGGCGGGCGCCGAGGCCAGGTAGTGCCGCCACGATGCCGCGACCTTGGCCCGCACCATGAAGGGTGTGTCGGTGAAGTTCCGGGCCGACCACGTCTCCTGCCGGTCGTCGAGCTCGGGTTGGTTCAGCAGCTGGAACCCGATCGTCGGCCCCTGCTCGTCCCGGGCCCGCAGGGCCACAGCGGCCGCGAGCGCCGCGCCGGCAGCGTGGCCGCCGACGGCGATCCGGTCGGCTTCGATGCCGAGCTCGGCTGCGTGTCCAACCGTCCAGGCCAGCACGGCGTAGGCGTCGTCCAGGGCGGCCGGGAAGGGGTGCTCGGGAGCCAGCCGGTAGCCGACCGAGACCACCACCGCACCCGAGCCACTGGCGACCCGGAGGGCCCACGGGTGCTCGGTCTCCACATCGCCCATGACGAATCCGCCGCCGTGCAGCCAGACGATGGCCCGGTGCGCCTGACCCGGGCGATAGATCCGCACGGGCACGTCCGGATCGGCGGGCACCGCGACGTCGTCGATGTCGATCCCGGTGGCGTCCGCCGGCGGCGCGGCGGCCGCCAGCTGGGCGAGGCTCTTGCGTGCGGCGGCCGGGTCGGCCAGCTCCGCCGGGGGGAACAAAGGGATGAACGGCTCGAGCTCGGGATCCATCCTCGCCGTCGTCGCGCTGGTGCTCATGTTTGCCTCTCCTGTCGGGCTCGATCCGGGTGTTCGAACGGCGTCTCGGGACGGCGTGGGCCCCGGTCTCGCCACAACAAGGTGACGGCCATCAGCCCGGGTACGGACGGCAGGACTCCCACCCAGCCGAGGAGCGGTGCCAGCCCCGCGGCCCCAGAGGTGTCCTTGACGAGCAGGTCGAAGACGGCGACCGACGCGCCCATGACGAACAGGGCGGTGGCGCCGCCGCGCGCCCATCGCTTGCCGGTCCTGACCGCTCGAGCGGCCCAGAGCCACCCGGCGACGCCCAGGACGCCGACGACGGACAGGTAGGCCAGGTAGGTGTTGGCTGCCGTCTCGACGTGCGCCCGGCTGTAGCTCGGGTAGCCCGCTCGGATGTGGGCGGCCAGTGCGTTCGACGTGGCCCGATCGACGTATGGGACGCTGGTGGCGATGATCGTCATCGCGCACCCGGCGTAGAGCGCCGTGAGGACTCGCCGCCGCTGCCTCGTCGGATTCGGTTGCTGCTCAGGGGCGCTGACGGCCGTTGCGGTCTGACTGGTCATGTCTCCTCCGGGGCTCGGTGCGCGGGTTCGATGTTGTGGTTGAGTGCGAACCGGTTGTCCGGGTCGTACTCGCGCTTGGCCGCGGCGAGCCGGGCGTACGTCGCGGGCGGGTACGCCGCCGCCAGGTCGGCGGCCGTCGCCGATCCCTGGAAGTTGATGTACGTGCCCACACCGTGGGCCGCCACGGCGCGCCAGGGTCCGAGTGCCTGCTCGATCTCCAGATCGCTCGCGGTGTCGGGCTGCATCAGCAGCGCCACGATCATCGCCTCGGCATCGCGGTGGGCGAAGGCGGTCGCGTCCGCCGGCACCCGAGCGAACGCGCCGCCCAGGCTGCGGATCGCGACGGCCGTTGGGGCCGGGCCGGCGTGCAGACGGTTGACATCCGCGATCACTTCGTCGTCCAGGGCCGCAACGAGGGTGTTGCGGGTGACCAACCGCAGGTGCGGTGGAGGCTGGGCCTCCTCGAGGATCTCGACGTACCGGCGCTCGGAGATGGTCGCCGAGGTCACCCGGCCCAGCGTGAACAGAGGCTCCAGCCTCGCGTCGACCTCGGTCTCCGTGAGGCCGGATCCGCCCGCGTAGCAGAGCAACACGACCGCCGATGGCGCGCCCGCAGGCGTCGGGGGCGGGAAGGCCAGGGTGCTCGACAGCTCCTCCGGCGCATCGCGCATGGCATCGCGCCACCGAGCCACCAGGGCGGCCGGGTCGTCCAACCGATAGGCGACCGTCCCGAAGTGGACGCTCCCGACCGGCTGGGCGACGAAGTCGAAGTCGACGACGACGCCGAAGTTCCCTCCACCACCGCGCAGGGCCCAGAACAGATCGGGGTGCTCGTTCTCCGAGGTCTGGAGCAGCCGGCCGTCGGCCGTCACGACCCGGGCACCGGCCAGGCGGTCGATGGTGAGCCCGTGGCGGCGCACCATCCAGCCGACTCCGCCCCCGAGGGTGAGCCCACCGACGCCGACGTTGGCGGTGTCGCCCGCGGTGATGGCCCAGCCGAGTGGATCCAGCGCTGCCGCAACCTTCCCCCAGGTGGCGCCACCACCGACACGCACCAGCCGGCGCTCCGCGTCGAGGATGTCGATGCCGTCCAGGTGCGCGACATCGACCACCATCCCGCCCGTGTTGGTGCTGTGGCCGAGCGGGCTGTGCCCACCGGAGCGCACCGAGACCATCAGTCCGTCGCGTGCAGCCAGGCGCAGCGCCTCCGCGACCTCCTCCGCTCCGCGAGGGCGGACCACGATCGCCGGCTGCCCGGTCGCGAAGAACGTCCGGGCGGCGGCGTCATACCCCTCGTCACCCGGACGCAGGGCGTCAGGGATCAGGGTGGTCGGTTGCAGGGACATGGCTCGCGCTCCGTTCGGTCGATGGATCGAGCCTGGCTGCCCGCGCGGCGGCCCGGCCATACGGAATCCGCAGGATCACGGCCGTGGTTTGCGGAATGCCGAAAGACGCGTCGTAGCATCGGTTTCAGTAGCGGCTGGGAGGAGCAGGGCCGTGCACACGAAGTCGGCGACCGCAGTGGGGATCGACGAGACACTGCGCACCGTGGCGGCGAGGCTGGACGCTGAGATCGACGTGCTGGTCGAGACGATGCTCGCCCGGATGCGGCAGGAGGCGCCGGACTTCGATGTGACGTCTCGACCCGAGCTGGCCGACGGCCTGCGCGCCTCCTGCTACGGCAACGTCCGCGCCGCGCTCGATGCGCTCGGTGGCGATCGGGAGCCGCCACGCAACCCACCGGCGGAGGCCATGAACGAGGCGCGGGCGACCGCTCGGGCCGACGTGGGCCTTGAGCCGCTCCTGCACACCTATCGCATCGGCCACGCGGTCGTCCTCGAGCGACTCTTCGGACTGATCGAGGAGCTGAACCTCTCGCCGGCGCGGCGGCAGGGTGCCACGCTGATCGGGTCCAAGTACTTGTTCGCCTACGTGGATCGGGTCGTGGGTGAGGTGTCCGAGGAGTACATGACCGAGCGGCAGCGAGTGCTCAGCAGCAGCATCCAGCGACGGGTCCAGCTCGTCCGCGACGTCCTCGGTGGCGCGAGCATCGACAGCACCGAGCTCGGCTACCGCCTCGAGCAGGAGCACCTCGCGGTCGTGGCCCAGGGCTCGTCCGCCGACGCGTCCCTCCGTGACCTGGCCCGTCGGCTCGGGCGCAGCCTGCTCACCGTCGCCATGACCGACGACACGGTCTGGGCCTGGCTCGGATCGTCCCGCCGGCTCGACCGCAACGACCCGTCGGATCCATTGTGGGACAGGGGCATCGGCGCGACGCGGTACGCCGTGGGGGAGCCGGGGTGGGGGGTCACTGGATTCCGGGAGAGCCACGAGCAAGCGCTCGCCGCCCATCGCGTCGCCGCCCATCGGCCCCTGCCGGTGACTCGCTACGACGATGTCGCGCTCGAGGCCGCCCTGCTGTGCGACCTCCGCGCCGCCCGCCGCTTCGTCGAGCGCGAGCTGGGTCCCTTGATGGATCAGGATCCCCGCACCTGTGTGTTGCGCGACACTCTCGGGACCTACCTGGAGTCAGGTCTCAACGCGGCCGCCACGGCGGTGGTGCTCAACGTCAGCGACCGCACCGTCGCCTACCGGATCCACAGCACGGAGGACCTGCTCGGCCGGGCCGTGCAGGGCCGCAGCATCGAGCTCGCGGCGGCCGTCCGCCTGCATCGGGTCCTCAACTCCTGACTGCGAGCCGCCCAGGAGGGCACCCTGGCTGCGTCAGTGAGCTGGGCCGGCTGGGAGAGGATCGTCCAAGGTCCAGTCCTGGGCGCCCGACCAGCCCGTTGCCGCGCTGGCCGCGGCGACGGCCGAGGCGGCGGCGGCGGGCAGCCGGACTCCTCGGGCCAAGGCGGCCGCCAGCGTCCCGGCGAAGGCATCCCCCGCGCCGGTCGTGTCGACGGCGTCCACCGCCGGGGCGGCCAGATGGTGGCCGCTCGAACGGTCCGCGACGTAGGCACCGGCGGCGCCGAGGGTGATGACGACCGAGCGGGCGCCCTTCGAGATCAGCCGGCGCGCCACCGACGCCGGGTCGGCCTCGCCCTCCGGGGCGCCGGCGAGCTGCGCGGCCTCGTGTTCGTTGACGACGAGAGGGTCAGCGAGGGTCATCAGGGCCGGGCTCAACCGTTCGAGGGGTGAGGGATTGAGGATGATCCGGCTCCCACGGGAGGCGAAGAGGGACGCCGAGTGCTCAACGGTGCGAGGAGGTATCTCGAGCTGCAAGAGGACCACCCCTGGTGGCTGGGTGACCAGGGCGTCGACGTCCGGCTCGCTCAGCTCGGCGTTGGCGCCGGGGATCACCACGATCGTGTTCTCACCGTGAGGCGCAACGCAGATGATGGCGCGCCCCGTGATCTCGTCACGGCTGGACTGCAGGTGATCGACGTTGACGCCGCGCCGGCTCAGCTCCTCGCGGTACCTGGCTCCGTCGCGATCCGATCCGATCCGGCCGACGAGCGTGACATCCGCTCCCGCTCGGGCCGCAGCGAGTGCCTGGTTGGCCCCCTTGCCTCCGGGGCGCAGCCGCACGCCTTCGCCACGGACGGTCTCGCCCGGCCGGGGATGCCGGCTCACCTGCACCACGAGGTCGACGTTGACCGAGCCGATGACCCAGACCACGCCCGGCGTCGGTGACTGCTCAGCCATTGCCGATGATCCGGTCCACGTAGGTTCGCGCGATCAGCTCGGTGTCAATGCTGAGGCAGACATCGACGAGGCGCCCGCTCTCGTTGCTGGTGCCCAGCTGCCGGCCTGACTCGGGCGTACGCCGGTCCACGACCGTCTGCCCGCGCCCCGGCCCGGCCGCGAGGTTGATCTGCACGGGCAGGCTGCGGGCGGACACCGCCTGGGGCACCAGCAGGGCGGCCACGACGCCGGCGTCCCCGAGCGTGGTCTCGTCCGATCCGCCTCGGTCCATCTGGGCCAGGAGGAGGCGCCCCGCGAGGTCGGGGACGTTGCGGCGTGCGGCGACCATGGCGAGCGCCTGGGAGCGTTCGATGACCACCGGGTAGAAGACGTCGAGACCGTACATCGTGAGCGGGATCGAGGACTGGAGGACTATCGCGGCGGCCTCGGGGTCGTGCCAGATGTTGAACTCGGCCACCGGTGTCGCATTGCCTGGAGCAACGGCGCTCCCGCCCATGAAGACCAGACGTCCGATCCGGCGGGCGGCCTCGGGATACGTGCGCACCAGCAGGGCGATGTTGGTCAACGGCCCCAGGGCTACGACGGTTGCCGGCGTCGGTGCGTGGATCAGGTGTTGGCGTAGAGCTTCGACCGCGCCGTGCTCGGACACCGCGTGCCGCGCCGGCGGGATCTCGACGTCGGCGAGTCCTTGGGCCCCATGGATGTGGGCCGCGTGGCGATGGGGTTCGAGCAGCGGGCGCTCCGCGCCTCGCGCGACGGGGACGTCCGCACGGCCCGCCGCCTGCAGAACGGCCAACGTGTTGGAGACGACCTGGTCGATGTCGACGTTGCCGGCGACGCAGGTGACGCCCAGGAGCTCCAGCTCCGGTGCTTGGGCTGCGAGCAGCACGGCCAGCGCGTCGTCGACCCCGGTGTCGACGTCCAGGACGACTGGTGTCGGGGCAGGCGTTGGCATCTCAGGCCTGCCCCGGGGGACCCGAGCAGGCGCGCACGATGCGCTCGACGATCGCCTCACTGACCGCGACCTCATCCACGTCGGTCACGAGCCGGGTCCTGCTGCCCGGCGAGGGCTCGGCATGACACTCCCCGGGCCGGGCGCCGACGGACACCTCGATGTCGACCTCCGTGAACGCGAAGAGGTCCGGCGCGATCAGAGTGAGCGCCGCGACCGGATCGTGCGGGACGTTCCATCGCTCACCGTTGAACCGCCACCACTGTTCTATCTCTCGCCCGAGGGCGATGCCGAGCGGTCCGGTGGCAACGATGCGGTCGACATGAGCTTCGGTCAGGCGAAGTCGGCGGGTGATCTCCAACCCCGTCACCACCATCGCGACACCGTTGCTGCTCGTCACCAGGTGAGCCGCCTCGGGGTCACACGCGAAGTTGTGCTCGGGGCCCTGATCGCCGGTCGGTGCGAAGGCACCGCCCATGATCGTCAGCCCCGACACCCGCGACCCGAAGCCCGGGTCCGCCTGCAGCGTTCGGGCGAGGTTCGTCAACGGCCCGGTGCAGAGCGCGCTCACGTCCGGCACGGATCGTGAGCAGCCGGAGAGGAAGGTCGTGACGTCCTCGTGCAGGAGCGGCTCCCGGTCCAGGTCGTCCATCGCGCCGCCCTCGTGGCCGGCCCACCAGATCTCCCGATCGGTCAGGGTGCGCCGAGCGCCCGGGACGCAGGGGACGGCGTGGCCGAGCCCGGCCAGACGGATCAGACGGCTCGCCACCTGCGCCCGCAGCCTCGTGTCGCCGTAGACGGTCGTGACCCCGAGCAGGTCGACCTCGGGCGAGCCGAGCAGCATGGCCAGGGTGAGGGCGTCATCGACATCCGACCCGATGTCGGTGTCGAAGACGACGGGTCGCCTTGGTGCGTTGTCCACAGAGAGGATGTCCCCTTCTTGATAGGTACGGGTGAGCGGCGAGGTGGGCTCAGCCCTTCAACCCGGAGCTCGCGACCGACTGGGTGAAGTGACGCTGGAACCGCAGGATGAGCGGCAGCGGCACGAGGGTGAGGAGCACGGCACCGGCGAAGATCTGGCCGTAGTCGAGGTGGAACTGACCGTTGATGTTCGCCAGCGCGATGGGCGCCAGCTGCTTCGACGGAGACGTGCCGATCAGCAACGGCCACAGGTAGGACTGCCACTGGAAGAAGAAGAGGGACAGTCCGGCTCCGACGAGGGCCGGCTTGCTGATGGGGAGGTAGATCCGCAGGAAGACCCCCCACCAGCCGAGCCCGTCGAGCCGGGCCGCTTCCACGAGGTCCTTGGGGACCGCGAGGAAGAACTGGCGCAGCAGGAAGATCGCCAGGCCGCTGCCCACGCCCGGGAGGATCAGTCCGGGGTAGCTGTTCTGCAGGTGCCAGTCCCGGAACAAGGACGCCAGGGGAATGGCGATCGCCTCGAACGGCAGGAGGAAGCTGACCACCACGATCGAGAACACCGCGCCCTGACCCCTGAACGGTATGGCGGACAGCCCGAACGCAGCTGTGGCCGAGAGCGCGAGACCGACGACGACGGTGACGACGCAGACCAGCAACGAGTTGAGGATCGACCGACCGAAGGTCCCGTGGCTGAGCACGTGCGTGTAGTTGGTGATCGTGAACTCCGTTGGCACGAAAGAGCGCCAGGACAGAGGCGACAAGTACTTGAAGATGTCGCCCCCAGGCCGGAGTGAGTTGGCGAGCATCCAGATCAGCGGTAGGAGCCAGCCGATCCCGACGACCGCGCTGACGACGGCACGCACCGGCAGCCGTCGACGCTTGCGTGGCTGTCCGGGCACCACCGCGGAGGTCATCGCGAGTCCTGACTGCGCAAGAGGTGGAACTGGACGGCTACGACGGTGAGGGTGACGATCGCGAGGAGGACGACCTCGGCGTCCGCCTGGTGGATGTTGCTGTTCGTGTAGGCGCGCGTGTAGATGTCGAACATCGTCACGTTGGTGGACCCGTTCGGGCCGCCGTTGGTCAGCACCTGCATGGGTGCGAACACGAGGAAGTTGGCCACGGTGTCGGCGACCAGGACGAAGGCCAATGGCCGGCGCAGGAGGGGAAAGCTGATACTCCAGAAGTTCTGCCAGGCGTTGGCGCCGTCGAGCTGGGATGCCTCGCGCAGCTCGGCAGGAATGTCGTTGAGGCCGGCCAGGAGGAACATCATCCAGTACCCGACTCCGATCCAGGACAGCATGATGATGATGCAGCCGAGGGCCTGATGCGGGGACGTCAACAGCGGTTGAGCCGGAATGCCGAACACGTGCAGGATCGAGTTGGTGATCCCGTGCGGCTGGAACGCGACTCCCCACACCACGGCCGATGCGATCGGCGGGACCGCCGTCGGCAGGAAGATGAGGGTCCGGAACCAGCGAGCGTGCGCCCGTTCTCGGTTCAGCAGGACGGCCACGGCCAGGGCGATGGCGACCTGGAGCGGGTTGATGATGACGTTGAACAACAGGGTCACGAACGCGCTGTGCCGGAAGGTCGGGTCCGCGAACAGGTCGGTGTAGTTCCCGAGGCCCACGAACCTGGTCGTCCCCAACAGCACGCTGGAGTGGAAGAGGCTCTGGAAGACCGCGATCGCGGCCGGCAGGATCCTCAGGGCGAAGAGCGCCACGAAGCCCGGCAACAGGAAGGTCGCGGCCATGAAGCCCGGACGGTCACGCAGTCGCTTGGCCGGCTTTCGACGCGCCGGGAGGAGTGCTCCCGGCGCGTCGGCCCCCTGAACCTTGGTGACCGCGGTCGGCGCGTCCGTCACTTCAGCTGCTTCCACTGGCTGGCGATGTCCGCCGCCGCCTGCGTCAGCCGGCTCTGCGGGCTCGCCCCGTTGGCGATGTCGGCGAACGCCTTGTTCAGCACGCTCTCGAACTCGAGATAGCCGACGGAGTTCGGCCGACGCACGGCGGTGCTGGCAGCGTCGTACTTGATCAAAGCTGCGGCTCCGGTCGTGGCGGGCGGTCCCACGGAGTCCACCTTGGCCAGGTAGGCGTCGAAGGCAGTCTGGTTCGACGGCGGCAGGAAGGTGTTGGCGCTGGCGATGGTCGTCTGCGCGCCGTCGTCCGTGAGCGAGACGTACTCCAGGAACTTCAGCGCCTCGGCCTGGTGCTTGCCGGCCGGGTTGAGGCCGAGGGACTGCGAATCGGTGGGAGTGACCTGCTTGCCGCCGGCGAAGTACGGCTGGCCGGCCATCCCCCACTTGAGTCCCTTGGTGTGGGCGAAGATGTTGATGTCCCACGGGCCGCCGACGAAGAAGGCCGACTTGCCGCTGGTGAACAGGTTGCCGTAGGTCTGGGTGTTCACGCCTCGCGGCGAGACCTTGTTCTTGAACAGGTCGCCGTACCAGGTCATCGCCTTGATCCAGCCGGCGTTGGTGAGGTCGGCGGTGAGGCCGTCCGAACCGGTGATGCCGGTACCGCCTCCGGCCGAGACCACGAGAGGCTCGAGCTGGTAGTAGGAGTCCTGCTGCTCGAACAGCAGGCCGTTGGCGGTGCCCTTGGCCTGTGCCTTCGTGGCAGCGTCGACGGTCTGCTCCCAGGTCCAGCGCTTCGCCGGGTCGATGCTGGGCGCAGTGACGCCGGCTTTGGCCAGGACTTCCTTGTTGTAGAACAGGAACTGGTCAGAGGTCCAGAGGGGAAGCGCGTACAGCTTGTTGTTGTAGAGCGAGGCGGTGTACTGCTCGGGGATCAGCGCGGCCTTCGCCTTCGCATTGTCCTGGTCGATCGACACCAGGTCTCCGCGCGCCGCGAGAGAGGCCAGCCGGGGCTGGTCGACCTCGTAGATGTCGATGGTCGCGTCCTTGGCTCCGAGTCGCTGCTGCAGGACGCTGGAGTAGGTGGCGAACGGCGCGGAGCTGTACTTGACGGTGATGTTCGGGTACTTGGCCTCGAACCCCTGGATCATCGGCTGCATCGATGCCGGCAGCTCTTCGCCGAACAGCTGCAGGGTCACGGGCCCGCTGGCGTTCGCCTGCTGCGTCGGGGTGCCACCGCTGCTGCCGCCGCATGCGGCGACCAGACCGATGAGCCCGACGCCGGCGACTGTCGCCAGCGTGCGCTTGTTCTTACTCCTCATGGACTGCCCTTTCCATTGGTTGGCCCTGGGGGCGGACTAGCAGCCGCACGACTCCCGAAGGATGAGTTCGAACGGCAACGGTGTGCTGGAGGTCGGTTCTTGCGGCGCCAGGACCCGGGCGACGATGCGGGCGGCCAGCTGGCCCAACGGGTTGCGCACCGTGGACAGCTGCGGGTTGGTGAACTGAGCACCCTGAGTGGCGTCGAAGCCGAAGACCGCGAGCTCGCTCGGGACGTCCAGGCCCGCTTCCGCGGCCGCCCGCAGGACACCGAACGCCTGCTCGTCGTTGAAGGCCAGGATCGCCGTCGGACGCTGGGGCCGGGCAAGAAGCCTTCGGGCGGCGTCGTACCCGCCCTGGCGCGTGTACGTCGCGGTAGCCGAGACCTGTTGCCGCGCCGGGACTCCAGCGTCCTTGAGGACTCGAGACCAGCCCCGTCGCCGAAGCTGCGCGAACGCCAGGCCCCGAGGGCCGCCGATGAAGGCCACGTTGGAGTGGCCGTGTCCGAGCAGGTGGGCCGTGGCTGCGCCAGCACCGCCCTCGTTGTCGATGTCCGGGTCCCTGGTGTCCATGTACCGCACTGCTACGGCGTCGTTCGCCAACAGCTCGGTCTGTGTGGGGGTGGGGGCACCCATGATGAGGAGCACGTCCACGCGGTGATCCAGGAGCATCTTGAGCTGGGCCCGCTCGCGGTCGACATCGGTGGGACAGTGGGCCAGGAGCAGGACGTGTCCCCTCGCGAACGCCTCGTCCTCGATCGCCCGGGCCAGCTCGCCGAGGTAAGCATTCACCTCGTCGGGAAGGACGAGCCCGAGGGTGCGACTTCGCTTCGATCGCAGGGACCGCGCCACGCCGTTCGGCCGGTAGTCGAGCTCCGCGATCGCTCGAAGGACCCGCTCCCGAGTTGACGGCGCGACATTCCGCGGACCGTCGTTGATCACGTAGCTCACGACCGCGGTGCTGGTCTGGGCCAGCTTCGCGACATCAGCAGTGGTGGCAGGCAACGGTCCTCCGCGGCACGTGATCTATTCGATTAGATCGAGAGCGTAAGCGGTGGCCGTCCAGGCGTCAATAGGGCCCCTACGTCGAGCGCGGGAGGCGACCGAGACGGGGGTAGATCGCTGCCGCGACGATGGCGCCGACGGCCTCGACGACCGCACTCAGCCCCTTCTCGAAGGGCGCCCAGTAGGGGTCGTACATGTTCGGGATCGGTCCGATCGTGCCGACATCCACGTATCGGTACACGACGACGGCGACGAAACCGCCTGCGGCCACGAGGAAGGCGAAGGCCGCGGTCGACCGGTTCGGGCGGACCACCAGGGCGATGGCCGCGACAACGGCCAGGACGGCTTCGAGGTAGAACAGATCGGCCTGGCTCATCGTGCTGGTCTTCACGTGGGCGAAGTCATGAGCCAGGTGCACGTGCACGAAGGCATCGATCAGCAGGCACACAGCCACGATCACTGTCATCGTCCGCAGGGGTGCGATGCCGCGCTCGGCAGCCATGGCGCCACCCTCCCTCAAGTAGGAGAACCGGGTCACTCAGCAAACGCGGCGAACCGGCGGGCCGTTCAACGCCCGCGCGTGCTGGACGTCCGGGCGTGCGGCCGCGGACAACACCTCACGCGCGCACCTCCGATGTCTAGGCCCTCGTCGTGCGATAAGGCCTCGTCGCATCTCCTGCCCGGGAGCGTCGACGCGTGCCGAAACTGGGCTCTCGTGAGCTACCGTGCCGCGAGAGACATCGGAGCGGTTCCGGAATCCATCAATCCCGAGGCAGCCGCAAGGAGGCGTGGGCGCAGCATGTCCGACGTCAAGGTCATCGACTCCCACATCCACTTCTGGGACCCCGATCGCCTGCCCTACCCCTGGCTCCGGGCCGAACCCCGGCTGCACCGGGCGTTCCGGCCCGAGAGCCTGCGCACCGGCTCGGTCGCCGTCGAGGGTCTGGTGTTCGTCGAGGCGGACTGTCAGCCGCCGCAGCCGGTCGCCGAGGTCGAGTGGGCGCTGGGGCTGTCGTCGCCGTCCCTGCCGATCGTGGGGGCAGTCGCATCGACGTCGCTCGACCTAGCGGTGCTCGAGCCGGAACTGCAGGCGCTGCAACAGGTTCCCGCGGTCAAGGGGGTGCGACGCCTCCTCCAGGACGTTCGCCCGGGCTTCTGCGCGGAGCCGGACTTCGTGCGGGCCGTCCGTTCGCTGGCCGGGCCTGGCCTGGTGTTCGACCTGTGCGTACGCGATCACCAGCTGCGCGAGGTGACGGCCCTGGCCCGCCGGTGCCCCGAGGTGACGTTCGTGCTGGACCATGTCGGCAAACCGCGGGTGCGCAGCGCGCCCGAGCGGAGCTGGCTGGCCGACCTCGAGCGGCTGGCCGCCCTCCCGAACACCCGCTGCAAGCTCTCGGGCCTGGCCACCGAGGTGGTCGAACCGATCGGCGACGGACGACCTGGCGAGCTCTTCCGGCCGTATCTCGAGCATGCCCTGCAAGCGTTCGGGCCGTCCCGATGCATGTTCGGCAGCGACTGGCCGGTCGCCTCGCTGGCCGTGACCTACGAGGGTTGGTTCGACCACGTGACGGCGGCGTTGGCCGGGTTCTCGACCGCTGAGGTCGACCAGGTCCTGCGTGGCACGGCCCTTCGGGTGTACGCGTCGGCTGGAGTTGGGGAGGGCGGGGCTGCGGCTGGGACGGGCGACGCTTCCGTGCCCGTCGATCCTGAGCCGAGGGGAGGGGGCGAGGCGCCATGGCGCTGACCGACGAGGCGATCCTGCGGATCAAGGCGATGATCGTCAGTGGCCAGCTGAAGCCGGGCCAGCGGTTGCCGCCGGAGGCCGCGCTGGCCGACCAGTTGGGTCTGTCCCGTAACTCCCTGCGGGAGGCGGTCCGCGCTCTGGCGCTGATCAACATCCTGGACGTGCGTCAGGGGGACGGAACCTACGTCACCAGCCTGGAGCCGCAGCTCCTGCTCGACGCCCTCACCTTCGTCGTCGAGTTCCACCGGGACGACAGCGTCCTGGAGTTCCTCCGGGTGCGCCGGATCCTCGAGCCGGCTGCGGCGTCGATGGCCGCGCTCACGATCGGGCCGAGTGAGCTGGCGGCGCTGGAGTCGAACGTGCTGGCCGCATCCGCCGACGCCGACCCCGAAGACCTGATCAAGCTGGACACCGAGTTCCACCGGATCATCGGCGTCGCCTCCGGCAACCAGGTGCTCGCATCGCTCATCGAGGGCTTGTCAGGGCCGACGAACCGGGCGCGAGTCTGGCGCGGCCGCATCCAGGCCGGGTCGTCGCAGCGGACGGTGAACGAGCATCGAGCGGTCCTCGCGGCCCTGGCCGCACACGAGCCGGACCTCGCGCACGCGGCCATGGTGAACCATGTGGCCGGGGTCGAGAACTGGCTTCGGCTCGCGCGATGGCCCGACACAGCGCGACGGCCCGACACAGTGGGTGCGCTGTGACGGCCCGGTTCGACGCGCTGGTGACCACGGACATCCGCTTCCCCACCTCCCAGTATCTCGACGGCTCCGATGCCATGAACCCGGAGCCGGACTACTCGGCCGCCTACGTCGTGATCGGGACCGACGCGGGTGACGGCCTGGCCGGCCACGGCTTCGCCTTCACCACCGGCCGGGGAAACGACGTCCAGACCGCGGCGATCCAGGCCCTCGACCCATGGGTGCACGGCCGGGACGTCGAGGCGGTCCTTGCCGACCTCGGGGCGTTCGGGCGCGAGCTGGCCGGCGATCCCCAGCTGCGCTGGCTCGGCCCGGAGAAGGGCGTCATCCACATGGCGGTCGGGGCGGTGCTCAACGCCCTGTGGGACCTGAAGGCCAAGCGAGCCGGCCTGCCGCTGTGGCGCCTGCTCGCCGGGCTGGAGCCCGAGGAGATCGTCGGGCTGGTCGACTTCCGCTACCTCTCGGACGCGCTCACGCCCGACGAGGCACTGGAGACCCTGCGCCAGGCCCGGCCGGGGAGGGCCGAACGCGTCGCCAGGATGGTCGAGTCCGGCTATCCCGCCTACACCACGTCGCCGGGGTGGCTGGGCTACGACGACGCGAAGCTGGCTCGGCTGTCCGCCCAGGCCGTCGCCGACGGTTTCGACATGATCAAGCTGAAGGTCGGCGGATCGGTGGTGGACGACCGTCGCCGGCTCGAGATCGCCCGCCGCAGCGTCGGCCCGGACATCGCCATCGCGATCGATGCCAACCAGCGGTGGGACGTCCCCGAGGCGATCGAGCGGGTCCGCGAGCTGGCCGAGTTCGAGCCGTACTGGATCGAGGAGCCGACCAGTCCCGACGACGTGTTGGGCCACGCCCGGATCCGGGCCGCCGTCTCCCCGGTGCCGGTCGCCACCGGGGAACACGCGCAGAACCGGGTACTGGTCAAGCAGTTCCTGCAGAGCGAGGCCGTCGACGTCATCCAGATCGACGCCTGTCGGGTGGGCGGGGTCAACGAGAACGTCGCCATCCTGTTGCTGGCGGCCAAGTTCGGTGTCCGCGTCTGCCCGCACGCCGGGGGAGTCGGCCTGTGCGAGCTGG
>CAWCHK010000012.1:0-69330 GCA_963795385.1 uncultured Actinomycetota bacterium | reverse complement strand
TCCAGCACCTGGCGATGTTCGACTACGTCGCGGTGAGCGGTAGCTGGGAGGAGCGCCGGATCGAGTACGTCGATCACCTGCACGAACACTTCGTGGATCCGGTGCGGGTCAGCAACGGCCGGTACCTCACCCCCAGCCGTCCGGGCTTCAGCGCGCAGATGAAGCCGGAGTCGCTGGCGCGCTACCGCTATCCGGACGGACCGGCCTGGTCGGGGCCGTGAGGCCCGCGTCGTAGGGGGCCCTCAGCGCCGCAGCCGCACCGGCTCGCCCGAGCCGCCGCGACGGACCTCCCACGCTTCGGTGATGTGGTCGAACATCGCCTTCGCGGCTCCGTCCGGGTCGTGCGCCGCGATCCGGAGGTAGATCTTGCGGTGGCCGTTGTTGGAGGCGACGCACAGATCCCGGCGGATCTCGCCGACGTACCGGGCCGTGTTGACCACCTGCTTCTCCAGGGCCCGGACGACCGCTCGGGCGATCCGGTTCTCCGACGTCCGCATGATCGTGTCGTGGAACGCCCGGTCCTGATCGGCGTACGCCGTGGGGTCGTCGACGAGGGCGTCCATGGTGGCCACCAGTCGCTGCAGCTGGTGCACGACCTCCTCGTCGGCCTGCCGGGCCGCGACGTTGGCCATGTCGGACTCCAGCAGCCGCCGCGTGACGACGACGTCGTCGAGGACGGCGAGCCCGTTCGCCTCGGCGATGCTCGCGGCGAGCACGAACTCGTCCAGCATGTTCCAGACGACGGGCGGCGTGACGGTGGTCCCGCTGCCGCGGCGCACCCGGACCAGGCCCTTCTCCTGGAGCATCTTCACGGCCTCGCGGACGACGGTGCGGCTGACCGAGAAGCTCTCGCACAGCGCCTGCTCCGCGGGCATCACCGACCCGGACGGGTACTGCCCCTTCACGATCCGCTCGACCAGCTCCTCGGCCAGGGCGCTCGCCAGGTTCGCGGGACGCCGGGACCAGGTGGGCTGGACCGGGTCGGCGGCGGTGGGCTCTGCGCCCGTCATCGGACCTCCATCAAATGTGCGGCGAGGGGTCGGCGGGCACGTGACGCGACTGTAACGTACGACTATTGACATCATACATCATACGACTTACGTTTCCTTGCGTCAGCGGCGTTCAGGCAGCGCCGCCCTGCTGAGGAGAGACATTGATGAAGCAGCGACGTCTGTGGCCCGCCGTCGTGGTGACGGTGCTGGCGCTGGCCGGGTGTGGAGCCTCGTCGGGAGGAACCAAGGGCGGTGCGTCCGGCAGCTCGTCCGGCCCGATCACGGTCTGGGTGGACGCGGCCCGCCTCCCGGTGGCGCAGGACTATGTCAAGGCCCATCCCAGCCAGAAGGTCAACATCGTCACCTTCGACGGCGACGGCAATGGCGCGACGACCATGCAGACCAAGGTCCAGCTGTGGAACCGGACCGGCAAGGGCTGGCCCGACGTCGTCTTCAGCGAGCAGGTGCAGGACCCGGTATGGATGGCGCAGAAGCCGTTCGACTTCGCCGCGCCGATCAAGAACCTGATCCCGGCGAACCTGCTCAGCCAGTGGCCGGCGGCATCGACCGCCCAGTGCACCGTCGACGGGGTCCAGTACTGCGTGCAGGACAACCTCGCCCAGGTCGTGCTCTGGGTCAACAAGAAGCGGATGGACGCCTTCGGCTACCAAACCCCGAAGACCTGGCAGGACTGGGCGGCCCTGGGCCAGAAGGTCGCCAAGGATCACCCGGGCTACATCGTCGGCAACATCGGAGACTCGTTCAGTCACTGGATCTACCTGTGGGGCAACCAGTGCCCGCTCGAAAAGTTGCAGGGCGGCAAACTGCTGATCAACTCGACCGATTCGCACTGCACGGAGATGGCCAGCTTGGTCGACCCGCTGATCAAGAACGGCTCCCTCCCGCCGTTGAGCATCTTCACCCCGGACTTCGCCAAGAAGTACGGCGGGGCGAAGGACAAGGTGCTGCTCATGCCCGGTCCGGCCTGGTACTCCAGCCAGTTCGACCAGACCCTGCACATGCCGGCCGGTGAGATCACCGCGGCGCCCCCGCTGCAGTGGGGCACCGACACTCCAGTGACGACCGGTCAGGTCGGCGGCGGGCCGTGGATCATCTCCAGGCACTCCAAGAACTCCAAGGCCGCAGCGGACTTCGTCACCTGGGCCACGACGGTCTTCAACCCCACGGGCAAGAACGCCCGGGGCGGCTATCCGGCCTACGCGCCGTTGGCGGACAAGTGGCTGGAGACCCAGGCCACCAACAAGTACTTCGCGGCCGATCCGACGCCGGCACTCAAGGCCGCGGCCAGTCAGATCTGGCCGGGCTGGAACCTGGTGACCTACCCCGACCAGCCGGTGTGGTCGAACACGGTGGTGACGCAGCTGGTGGCCGGAAAGTCGCTGAGCTCGTTGCTGCAACCCCTCGGCGACGCCCTGGCCCAGGCGGCGAAAGCGGCGGGATATGACGTCGTCCGAAACTGAGGAGCTCGGAGCGGCTGTCGTGACCACGGCATCCGCGCAGGCCACGCGAGCACGTGGCCTGCGCGGATGGCGGGGCTTCGCGTTCGTCCTGCCCTACCTGCCGTTGCTCATCCTGTTCGGCATCCTGCCGATGGTCTACGCCCTCGACCTCGCGTTCACGACCGACACGGGGGGCTTCGCCGGCCTGCGGAACTTCGTCAACACGGTGACGGACTACCGCTTCGTGCCGGCCTTCGAACACATCCTGATCTACACCGGCGTCTGGCTCGCCTCGTTGGTGGTGTTCGTCATCGCTTTGGCGCTGCTGTTGCACGGCCGGGCCAGCCGCGCCTCGTCGACCTTCCGGTTCGTCTACTACCTCCCGGGTGCGTTGGCTGGGGCGGCATCGGTGCTGGTGTGGTTGTTCATGCTCGACCCGTCGGTGAGTCCTGGGTCGTTCTTGCTGCGTCACGTTCTCGGTGCCGATCTGTTCGTCAAGTCGATCGCCCCGGGTCACCTGCCTTTCATCTTCGCGATGATCGCGTTCTGGACCGGGGCCGGCGGCTGGATCGTCGTCATGTACGGCGCGTTGAACACCATCCCGACCGAGCTGGAGGAAGCCGCCCGGATCGATGGCGCCGGCCCCATCACGATCGCGTTCCGGCTGAAGCTGCCGCTGATCCGCAAGTGGGTCGCCTACATGGCGATCCTCTCCTTCGCGACTGGAACCCAGCTCTTCGTGGAGCCGCAGCTCGTCAACCAGGCGAGCCTGGGTCTGGTCCCGGACACCTGGTCGTCCAACCAGCTCGCCTACCAGCTGGCCTTCCGCTACGGCGACTTCAACCGGGCGGCCGCCATCTCCGTCGACCTGTTGGCGATCGGGCTGATCGCCGCTGTCGCCATCGTCTGGCGGACCGGACTGTTCCAGGTGGAGGACTGATGCGGGCGCTGGCGCGCGGCACGCGGCTGGCCATCCTGGCCGCCTTCGCTGTCTTCTTCGTGGCGCCGCTGGTGTGGCTGGTCCTCGCCCCGACCAAGTCCGACTCGCAGCTGGTGTCACGGGGGCCGTTCACCTTCGGCAGCTTTCACCAGGTCGCCCTGGCGTGGCAGCACCTGGACGCGTTCAGCGACCACATCTACCGCGCCTGGATCGCCAACTCGCTGCTCTACGCGGTGAGCGCCACGGCGATCGTCCTGTTCACCGCGATACCGGCCGGCTACGGCCTGGCCCTGGGGAGCTTCCGCGGTCGCAGGCTGGTGCTGACCATGACCCTGGTCGTGATGATCATGCCGGCGGCCGCGCTCGTGCTGCCGATCTTCCTGGAGCTCAACGCGTTGCACCTGATCGGGAACGTGCTCTCGGTGATCCTGCCGTTCTCGTTCTTCCCGTTCGGCGTCTATCTGGCCTACCTGTACTTCTCGACGGCGATCCCCCGGGACCTGCTCGACGCAGCGCGCCTCGACGGCTGCGGCGAATGGGCGACGTTCCGCTACGTCGCTCTGCCACTGGCCACGCCGATCATCGCCTTGGTGCTCTTCTTCAGCTTTGTGTCCGACTGGAACAACTTCTTCCTCCCCTACGCGGTGCTGGCCAACTCCTCGCAGTACCCGATCCAAGTGGGCCTGTCGAGCCTGCTCTCCTCGACGCCGTCCTTCAACCCGGCGGTGGGCGGCGCCGGTCAACAGCTCGGCATCTTCCGGCCCGAGCTAGCTCTCGCAACGCTTCTCGCCGTCGTTCCGGTGGCGATCGTGTTCATGCTCTCTCAACGTGCACTCGTGCGGGGGCTCGTGGGTGGCGGGGTGAAGGGCTGACATGCGCATCACCGGGTATCGGACGCTCACGACGGTGCACGACTGGGGCCGGCCGGTGGGTGACGCCAACGGCGTCTTCCTGGACGGGGTCGTCACCGTCGACCTCGTCCTGGTCGACACGGACGAGGGCATCACCGGCGTCGGCATCGGGTCGCACACGGAGCTGAGCCGGATCTTCGCCGCACTCGAGGGCGAGGATCCCCGGGCCACCTCCGCCCTCTACGACCGCATGCTGCGCCAGGTGTTCAAGAGCGGGCACGCGGGCGCACCGTTCGGGACCATCGGCGCCCTGGACTCGGCCCTGTGGGACATCAAGGCCAAGGCCGCCGGGCAACCCCTCTGGCGCCTGCTCGGCGGCCGGGACCGGACGGTCACGGCGTACGCCTCGGGGCTCGACATCGCGCTCTCCGACGAGGAGCTCGCGGCCGTGTACAAGACGTACGCCGAGCGCGGCGTGAGCGCGGCCAAGCTGAAGGGCGGCCTCGACGTCGACCGGGACCTGGCCCGGCTCCGCATCGTCCGCGACGTCCTGGCCGAGGCGGGTCCCACCTCCCGGCCGGGCCTGATGCTGGACGCCAACGAGTCGTGGAGCCGCAAGCAGGCCGTCCGGCACGTGGGCGAGCTGGAGCGGTCGGTCGACCTCATCTGGGTCGAGGAGCCGGTCCGTCGGTGGGACGCGGAGGGGATGGTGGCCGTCGGTCGCGGGGTCCGGGCCTCGATCGCCGCCGGGGAGAACCTCACCGGGCTCGAGCAGTTCCGGCCGTTGCTGGCGGCCGGTGCCCTGGACGTCGTGCAGACCGCGGCGGGCTGGGGGGTCACCCACTTCCTGCGGGTGGCCGCGCTGGCCCACGCCTATGACCTTCCGGTCAGCCCGATCGGGACCACCCCGCTGGGGCTGGTCCACGCAGCAACCGCCGTACCCAACCACATCGCCACCGAGCTTCAGGACCTCGTCCCACCGACGGGGCTGTCGGTCGACGTCTCCGTCGAGGACGGCCGGTTCGTCCTCGGGGACGCGCCGGGCCTGGGCGTGGCCGTTGACGAGGAGGCGATCGCGCGGGTCCGCAGGCCGCCCGAGGAGCCCTTCGGGGCCGGGCCGCACATCCGCCCCGTCCGCGCAGGCACCCGGCTGGACAGCGAGCCGCCCTGGTGAGGACGCACGCTCTGAGGTCCGGGCTCGATCTCACGGAGCTGGGCTTCGGCGGCGCGCAGATCGGCAACCTCTTCCGGGCGACGACCGAGGAGGAGGCGAGCCAGGCGGTCGCTGCGGCCTGGGAAGCGGGAGTGCGGTACTTCGACACCGCGCCGCACTACGGCCTCGGCCTGTCCGAGCGCCGCCTCGGCCAGGCCTTGCGGGACTACCCGAGGGACGACTTCGTCGTCTCGACCAAGGTCGGCCGGTTGCTCGAGGTCACCGCCGACCCGAGTCAGCCGGACCCCGAGGGATTCGCCGTGCCGGCGACGCACCGCCGGGTCCGCGACTACTCCCGGGACGGAGTGCTCCGGTCGATCGAGGCCAGCCTGGTCCGGCTCGGCCTGGACCGGATCGACCTTGCGTTGATCCACGATCCCGACGACCACGCCCGAGAGGCCCTCGAGGCAGCAGCGCCGGCGCTCTCCGAGCTGCGCGCGGCGGGAGTCGTCCGAGGGTACGGAGCAGGGATGAACCAGTCCGCGATGCTCACCCGGTTCGTGCGGGAGACGGACGTGGACGTCGTGATGGTGGCCGGGCGCTACACCCTGCTGGACCAGAGCGCCGGTCAGGACCTGCTGCCGGCCGCGCTCGAGCGGGGCGTCGGCGTGATCAACGCCGGCATCTTCAACTCGGGCCTCCTGTCCCGGCCGCGTCCGCAGCCCGGCGTCCGGTTCGACTACGGCGCCGTCCCCGCGCCCCTGGTCGAGCGCACCCACCGGCTGGCTCTGGTCTGCGAGCAGTTCGGGGTCGACCTCCCCACCGCGGCGGTGGCCTTCGCCGGGCGCCATCCGGCGGTCGTGAGCGTGGTGGTCGGGCTGCGGACGCCACAGCAGGTCGACGACCTCATGGAGCGGTGGCGTCGGACGGTCCCGGACGCCCTCTGGAACACTCTGACCGAGGACGGTCTCGTGGCTGCCGGGGAGGATGGATGAGACTCGCTCGACTCGGCCCACCGGGTGCGGAACGACCCGTCGCCAGCATCGGCGCGGATGCCTGGCACGACGTCTCCGAGGTCGTGCCCGGCATCGACGAGGCCCTGTCCGAGGGCCGGCTTCCGGAGATCGCGGCCGCCGTGCGTGCTGGCGGCCTCCCCCTCGTCGACGCGGGCGAGCGGTTCGGCCCCCCGCTCGGCCGGCCCGGCAAGATCGTGTGCGTCGGGTTGAACTACCGCGATCACGCGGCCGAGACCGGGGCCGCAATCCCGGCCGAGCCGATCCTGTTCCTGAAGACACCGGACACGGTCGTCGGACCGCACGACCGGGTGCTGGTGCCACGGGGCTCGACCAAGACCGACTACGAGGTCGAGCTGGCCGTGGTGATCGGCCGGACGGCGCGCTACCTCGACTCCCCGGAGGGGGCAGCCGCGTGCATCGCGGGCTTCGCCATCAGCCACGACGTCAGCGAGCGGGAGTTCCAGACCGAGCGTGGCGGTCAGTGGGACAAGGGGAAGAACTGCGAGACCTTCAACCCCCTCGGGCCGTGGATCAGGACGGCTGACGACGTGGGCGACCCGCAGGCGCTGACCCTTCGGCTGTGGGTCAACGGCACGCTGCGGCAGGACGGGACGACGTCCGACATGATCTTCCCCATCGACCATCTGGTCTGGTACGTAAGCCAGTTCATGGTTCTGCGACCTGGTGACGTGATCAACACCGGTACGCCGGCCGGTGTGGCGATGGGGTCAGAGGCGACCCCCTATCTGCGCGCCGGGGACGTGGTAGAGCTGGAGATCGAAGGTCTGGGCCGACAGCGACAGGAGCTGGAGCAGGCGTGAACGACTTCGCGGGAGTTCGGGCGCTGGTCACCGGTGCCGCCTCGGGGATCGGACTGGCCGTGGTCGAGGCACTGGTCGACGCGGGCGCCGTCGTGGCGGCGCTGGACCGAGCGCGGCCCTCGACCGGCTCACTGCCGCCCGGGGTCCTGGCGGTGGAGGCCGACGTGAGCGACGACGCGGCGGTGGTGCGGGCCGTCGCCGAGGCGGCTGATCGCCTCGGCGGTCTGGACGTCGTGGTCAACAACGCCGGCATCGGCGCCCAGGGCAGTGTCCAGGACAGCACGGACGAGGAATGGGCCCGGGTCCTGGACGTCAACGTCGTCGGCACGGCTCGCGTGTCACGCGCGGCGTGGCCCTACCTGGCCGCGTCCGACCGCGCGGCGATCGTCAACGTGGCGTCGATCGCGGCCTTGGCCGGCTTGCCGCAGCGCGCGGTCTACTCCGCGAGCAAGGGCGCCGTCCTCGCCCTCAGCCGGGCCATGGCCGCCGACGGCATCGCCGAGGGCATCCGGGTCAATTCCGTCAGCCCGGGGACGGCGGACACTCCCTGGGTGGCCCGGCTGCTGGAGACCGCCGCGGATCCTCGGGCCGAGCGACAGGCTCTCGAAGCTCGCCAGCCGCACGGCCGGCTGGTCTCGGCCGCGGAGGTCGCCGGAGCCGTGCTCTACCTGGCCTCGCCCAGGTCGGGGTCCACGACCGGCGCCGACCTGGCCGTGGACGGTGGGATGTCGGGCCTGCGGCTGCGGCCCCGGACCTGAGGCCGCCACCGATGGTGGGTGGGCCGGATGCGGGTTGAGGTCGCCTACGGCGAGGGACAGCTGGGCGTCGAGGTGCCGGACGACGCGGAGGTCGTGCGCCCCTCCCATCATGCGGCCGTGGCCGATCCGGCCGCCGAGCTCCGCCGCGCGCTGCAGGCTCCGGTCAGCGGGCCGCCGCTGCGGCAGGTCGTCCGAGCGGGGGACCGGGTCGCGGTGTCCATCTGCGACATCACCCGCCCGCAGCCGCGCGAGAGGATGCTGCGGGCGATCCTCGACGAGCTGGCCGGGATCCTCGACCCGGCCGACCTGACCGTCCTGGTGGCGAACGGCACCCATCGGAGCGCCAGCGAGGTCGAGCGCGCGGGGCTGCTCGGACCGCAGCTCGCGTCGTCCCTTCGCGTCCTCGACCACGACTGCCGGGATGACGGGCGGCTGGTCTGGTGCGGGGTCCTGGGAGCCGGCGTACCCGTCTGGTTGAACCGGGCCTGGCTCGACGCCGACGTCCGGATCACGACCGGCTTCGTCGAGCCGCACTTCTTCGCGGGGTTCAGCGGCGGTCCGAAGCTGGTCGCTCCCGGGCTCGCGGGACTGGAGACGATCCTGACCCTGCACGACGGGCGGCGGATCGGTGACCCTCGTGCGACCTGGGGGCGGATCGAGGGCAATCCGGTGCACGACGACGTCCGCGCCATCGCCGCGGCCACCGGAGTCGCGTTCTCACTCGACGTCGTCCTCGACGCGGAGCAGCGGATCGTCCAGGCGTTCGGCGGCGAGCTGTTCGCCATGCACGCTGCTGCCTGCGAGCTGGTCCGCACGACGGCGATGCGACCGGTGCCGTCGGCGTACGACGTGGTCCTCACCAGCAACTCGGGGTACCCGCTCGACCAGAACCTCTACCAGGCCGTGAAAGGGATGTCGGCCGCGGCCATGGTCGTGCGACCCGGCGGCCTGATCGTCGTCGCGGCGCAGTGCCGGGACGGCTTCCCCGACCATGGCCGCTTCCGCGCGACCCTGGAGGGCGCCTCGTCGCCGGATGCCATCGCCCGCGAGATCACCACCCGGGCCCGCCCCGAGCTGGACCAGTGGCAGGTGCAGGTCCTGGCCCGGGTTCTCGGCCACGCTCGGGTGGCGGTCCACGCGGACGGCCTGACCCCCCGCCAGCTCGAGGCCGCCCACCTCACTGCCGCGGTCGACCCCTCCGGGGCCATCGACGCCGAGTGCCGGGCCGTCCAGCGGCGGACCGGACATCCAGCGCGGGTCTGCGTCCTGCCGGAAGGACCGCAGACCGTGCCCTACCTGCGGAACGGCGTCCAGCCGGATCGGCCGTGATCGGCGGTTCGCGCTGTGATCGGCTCCTCGGGCGACCGGGCGCGCCTAGCCCTGCGACGGAGGCGGTGCGGTCGAGCCGCGGGTGACCAGCCGGCCGCGCAGCCGGTGGTGGGTGTGCCGCCGGTCCCGGTCGCCGATCCGGCGCAGCAGCAGCTCGCAGGCCTTGACGCCGATCTCGTGCACCGGCTGACGCAGGACCGACAAGGACGGCGAGACCACCTCGGCCCACTCCGCGTCGTCGAACCCGATCAGCGACACGTCGTCGGGGCAGCGCAGGCCCATCGCGCGCAGCCCGAGCATCGCGCCGAGCGCCAGGATGCTGTCGAAGGCCACGATGGCGGTCGGCGGGTCCGGCCGGCCCATCAGCTCGCGCACGGACTCGGTCGCGTCGTCGCGATGGAAGCCGCCGGACGTCAGGTAGTCCATCCGCGGCTCGATGCCCGCCTCGAGCAGCGCGTCGCGATAGCCGGCCGCGCGAGTCCCCAGCGTCGTGAGCGGAATCCGCTCGACGCCCTTCATGCCCGGCTGCCGCAGGGTGTCCTGCAGCGCCTTCGTGCCACCCGTGACCAGGCCGATCCGCCGGTGCCCGAGCTCGAGCAGGTAGGACGTGACCTCGTACGCCGCCCGCCGGTTGTCGAGCCCGACGCTGTCCACCCTGAGGCCGGACGCAGGGCGGTCGAGCAGCACGACCGGCACGTTCGAGTCGATGATCGAGCGCAGCTGGGAGCGGTCGTCGCCCTCGACCGGGCACAGGATGAGGCCCTCGACCCGCCGCTCGAACAGCGCCGACACCGCCTTGCGCTCGTCGATGGGGTCCTCGTCGGTGTTGGCCAGCAGGACGTCGAAGCCGTGTCGCCGCGCGGTATCGCTGATGCCCCGCAGGACGCCGTAGAAGAAGGGGTTCTCGATGTCGGCGAGCACCGCCCCGATCGAGTGCGTCTGACCGGTGATCATGCTGCGCGCCAAGCCATTCGGCCGGTAGCCGATCTGAGCCGCGGCGTCGAGGACCCGTTGCTGGGTCGACGGGCTGACCGAGCCGTAGCGCCCGAGCGCGCGGGCCGCGGTGGCCGTCGAGACCCCGGCCACCTTGGCGACGTCGAGAACCGTGGCCATGCCTGCGCCACCGATCTGGCTCACGACGTCCTCCTCTCCACCGACCGTGGCCTGCGCCGGTCGTCCCCGGCCTGACCGTACCGGTGGACCGACTCGGGCCCGGGCCACCGCGCTGGGCCGGCTCGCCAGAGGTCGCCGTATCTCACGATTCGATCACAGCGTTTGACATGCCCCGCCTCCGATGAGAGCGTTCCCAATCATTCGTTGAGAACGTTATCAATCTCGAGACACGGAGAGTCAGGATGCCGGACACCCTTCCCCTCAAGCCCATCGACGTGGACACGGTGGACAAGCTCACGGCGGCGGTCGGTGAGCGTGAGGCCATTGCCAAGGCGATCGCACCTGTCGTGGGACAGGGCCTGCGCAACGTCTACTTCGTCGGTGCGGGCGGCTCGATCATCTGCAGCTACCCAGCCCACTACGTCCTGCAGCAGCGCGGCTCGATCCCCGCGTTCCAGCTGCAGAGCGACGAGCTCAACTCCAGCGTCCCCGCGCTGATGGGCCCGGGCTCCCTCGTCGTGCTGGCGTCCTACACCGGCAAGACCAAGGAGACGGTGCAAGCGGCGTCGACCGCGAAGTCGACCGGCGCCACGGTCATCGCGGCCGCCAAGGAGGGCAGCCCGCTCGCCGAGGCCGCCGATGTGGCGTTCTCCGGCAAGAGCGACATCTTCGAGCTGCTCGTCGCGTACGCGGTGCTCGAGGCCACCGGCGCCGACCTCGACCCCGCTGCCCTCACTGCGACCCTCGAGGCCCTGCCGAGCGCCGTGCTCGACGCCGTCACCGAGTCCGAGTCGCACCTCGCGGACGTCGCGGAGGCGTTCAAGGACGAGCCGATCACCTACGTGCTGGGCTCCGGCCCCTGCTACGGCTGGGCGTACGGCCTGGCGATGTGCTTCCTGCAGGAGATGCAGTGGAAGCACGCCGCGGCGTTCAACACCGGCGAGTTCTTCCAGGGCGCGTTCGAGATGGTGAACGACGACACGGCCGTGCTGCTGTGGCTGGGCGACGACGCCACGCGCCCGATGGCCGAGCGCGGCAAGCGGTTCCTCGAGACGTACTGCAAGAAGGCGCAGTACATCGACGTGGCCGACCTGGCGCTGCCGGGCATCCCCAAGGACTTCCGCGGCGACGTCTCCGGCATCGTGGTCGGGGCGCTGGCCAACCGGCTGGCCCAGCACTACGAGGCGCTGCGCGGCCACGACCTCGAGCAGCGGCACTACATGTTCAAGGTGGACTACTGAGCATGTTGAGCTTCGACCCGGACCGCTACGTCCGGATCCAGTCCGGTGCCGCGGCGCTGGCCGATCGCTTGTACGACGCGGTCAGCCAGTGCCTCGGGGCCGGCGGCCGCAACCTGTTCTTCGTCGGGTCCGGCGGCGCGGGCATCCTGATGCTGCCCGCCGCCCAGCTGCTCGCGTCGCACTCGACCCTGCCCGTCCAGGTCGTGAATCCGGCCGAGCTGGTCGAGAGCGGCAACGTCAACCTCGGTCCCGACTCGCTGGTCGTGATCCCCTCGCTGTCGGGAACCACCTCGGAGAGTGTTGCGGCGCTGCAGTTCTGCCGCGACGCCGGGGCGACGATCCTCGCGCTGACCGGTCACGACGGCACCCCCTTGGCCGACGGCGCGGACCACGGCTTCGTCAACTTCGCCGAGGACGACACCTCCTGCGAGTCGTTCTACCTCCAGTCCCTGCTCGTCGCCCTCGCCGTCCTCGACGTGCGCGGCGAGATGGACGGCCACGCCGGCATCGTGGCTCAGCTGCAGCGCCTGCCCGAGCTGCTGCTCGGCGTCAAGGAGCAGGCCGAGAAGCAGGCGGACGAGGTGGCGGCGCGCCTGCAGGGCAGCGACTTCCACGTCATCAGTGGTGCCGGGTCGACCTGGGCCGAAGCGTGGTACTACGGCATGTGCATCCTCGAGGAGATGCAGTGGATCCGGACCCGGCCCGTGCACTCCTCCGACTTCTTCCACGGGACGCTGGAGCTGCTGGAGCAGGGCGTCAGCGTGGTCCTGCTCAAAGGCGAGGACACCAGCCGCCCGCTGGTGGAGCGGGTCGAGAAGTTCGCGGCGACGGTCACCGACCAGGTGCTGGTGCTCGACGCCGCGGACTACGACCTTCCCGGCATCGAGGCGGCGGTCCGGTCGATGATCTCGCCGGTGATCCTGGCCGCCGTCCTCGAGCGCGTGAGCGCCCACCTCGAGGTTCGCACCGATCACCCGCTCACGACCCGGCGCTACTACAAGCGCGTGGCGTACTGAGGTCACCATGGCTGCTCATCTGCTGACCGTGGGCGACAACGTCGTCGACCAGTACCCCCAGCGGGGGTCCTTCTATCCGGGGGGCAACGCGGTCAATGTCGCGGTGCACGCCCGCCGGCTCGGGGCGGAGGCGGCGTACATCGGTGCGATCGGCACGGATCGGGCCGGTGACGTGGTGCTCGGCTCCTTGCGCGAGGAGGGCGTCGACACCTCCCACACGCGGGTGGTCGAGGGACCGAACGCGCACGCGGTCGTGCACGTCGTCGATGGCAACCGGATCTTCGCCCAGGGCGATCTGGGCATCTCGGTGTTCGACCTGACGCCCGACGACCTCGCCTTCGCCGGGGCGTTCGACATCGTCCACACGGGCGAGTGCTCCAACGTCGAGGGGCAGGTCCCGGACCTGGCCCGGGTCGCGCAGCGGCTGTCGTTCGACTTCTCCGAGCGCGACTGGGCCTACATCGAGCCCCTTGCGTCGTACGCCGACATCGCCATCCGCTCGGCGCCGGGCGCCGACCGCGAGACGGCGCTGGCCGACGCGTCCCGGCTGGCCGCGCTCGGACCGCGCATCGTCGCGGTGACTCTCGGGGCCGGCGGCGCCCTCGTTCTCGAGGGCGAGCAGACCTGGTTCGCGCCGGCTCCCGAGGGGCCCGTCGTCGACACGCTCGGCGCAGGCGACGCCTTCATCGCCCGCCTCCTGCTCGGCCTGGCGCACGACGAGGCCCGCACCGAGCTGGTCACTGCCGCAACGACCTACGCCACTCAGGCCTGCGCCAGCTTCGGCGCCTTCGGTCATGCCACCCCCCTCGAACCAGACCCACGTACGACCCCTGCCCAGCACCACCCCGACAGATTGGATGTGTCATGAAGAAGGTGTTCCGAGCGAGCTCCGTCCTGGCGGCAGCCGTTGTCGCCAGCTTGGCCTTCGCGGCCTGCGGCACCCCGAACTCAGGCACGTCGAGCGACAAGCAGGCGAACCTGTCGACGCCGAAGGCCAAGAGCGGGACGCTGTCCATCCTCACCAAGTTCGCCGACCCGCAGTACGCGCCGTACTTCGTCGACATGGCCAAGGCGTACGAGGCGGCCAACCCCGGCGTGAAGGTCAACCTGCAGCAGGTGGGTGACCAGCCGTACAAGGACAAGATCCGGGTCCTCACCGCCTCGCACAACCTGCCGGACATCTACTTCTCCTGGGCCGGCGACTTCGCGAACAAGTTCGTCCGCGGTGGGCTCGCGGCCGACCTGACCAGCGTCATCGGCCCGAACACCGCCTGGGGCAAGACGTTCTCGCCCGCGGCCCTGCGTGCGTTCCAGCTCGACGGCAAGAGCTACGCCGTGCCGATCGACCTGGACGCGAAGTACATGGTCTACAACAAGACGGCCTTCACCAAGGCCGGGATCTCCGCACCGCCGACCTCGTTCGAGGACCTGATCAGCGACTGCGGCAAGCTGAAGTCCGCCGGCTACACGCCGATCGCCTTCGGCAACCAGTTCGGCTGGCCGGCGATCCACTACCTGACCCAGCTCAACACCTTCGACGTCCCCGCTGCGACGCTGGCGAAGGACTACGCCCCGGCCACCGGCGCGTTCACCGACCCGGGCTACGTGACGGCCCTCACCCAGTTCCAGTCGATCATCAAGCAGTGCAGCAACCCCTCGTCGGACGGCCTGGCTCACGAGGCCGCCCAGGCCAACTTCCTGGCCGGCAAGGCGGGCATGCACTACCTGGAGCTGGTCGAGTTCCCGGTCCTGACGACCAAGAAGGGCGCGTCGAAGGCGATCGCCGACAACTGGGGCTTCTTCCGGCTCCCCGCTCCCAGCGGTGCCCCCGGTGACACCAACGCGCTGACCGGCGCTCCGGACGGTTTCATGGTCAACAAGGACAGCAAGAACGCTGCCCTCGCGGTCGACTTCCTGAAGTTCATGACCGGCCTGAACAACGCGAAGAAGGAGACGGCGCAGATCGGCTACCTCAGCCCGGTCGTCGGGTCCTCGACGCCGGACAACTCCTTCACCCAGCAGACGGAGGCGCTGGCCGACCTGACCAAGGCGAGCAACTTCGCCATCTGGCTCGACACCGTCACCAACGCGCTCGTGGCGAACGCGTACCTGGCCGGGGCCGAGGGCATCGCGAACGGCACGCAGACGCCACAGCAGGTGATCGCGGCGGTGCAGAAGGCCGCCGCCAAGGCCAAGAAGCAGGCGGGCTGACCCATCTCCGGTCAGCAGGGGCTGGCCGGCTCCGGGACCGAGTCCCGGGCCGGCCGGCCGGCCGCACCGAGGAGCACGGCGAGTGGAGGACGCATGACACACACCCTGAGGCGTTGGCGGACCTGGGTGTGGGTGCTGCCTGCGGTCGTCCTGCTGGGCGTCTTCGTCTACTACCCGATCGTCGACAACATCCGGCTCAGCTTCTACTCCTGGAGCGCCTTCTCGCCGCGCGCGGCGTTCGTGGGGCTGGACAACTACACGACGGCCTTCGGCGACGCGGTGTTCCGCCGGGCGCTGGTCAACAACATCCTCTACGCCCTGATCTCGATCGTCTTCCAGGTCGGTGGCGCCCTGGTGCTCGCGGCGGTCCTGGAGGAGGTCGTCCACGACCGCCTGCGGGGGATCCTGCGGACGATCTACTTCATCCCGGCCACCATCTCGATCACCGTGGCCGGCATCCTCTTCTCGTTCCTCTACAACCCGCAGATCGGGCTGTTGAACCGGGCCCTCGGTGCCGTCGGGCTGGGGTCGCTCCAGCAGGACTGGCTGGGGAACCCGCACACCTCGATCTTCGCGGTCATCGGCATGAGCCAGTGGCAGTCGATCGGTTACACCGCAGTGCTGTTCATCGTCGCGATCCAGCGGATCCCCAAGGAGCTGTACGAGGCCGCCAGGGTCGACGGCGCCTCCGGTGTCCGGGTGTTCTTCTCGATCACCATCCCGCTGCTGCGGGAGATGACGACGCTGGTCATGATCCTCACGCTGTCCGGCGCCTTCCTCGTGTTCAACGAGGTCGTCGTCATGACCGGGGGCGGTCCGTCGAACTCCAGCCAGGTCCTCGGGACCTGGCTCTATCAGAACGCGTTCCTGCAGGACGACATGGGATACGCCGCGGCGATCGCGACGGTGATCTTCGTCATCACCTTCGTCATCTCGGCCGCCCAGATCGTCTATACACGCCGGCGGAGGGTGCAGTGGTGACCGACATCGCCCGTACAGACCGGTCGGCGACCAGACGCCCGACCACCACGACCGTGCGGCCCAACCGCTCCGGCCTGCGCTTCGGGCAGATCGCGAGCCGGGTGCTGATCTGGGTGGTCCTCGCCGCCCTGGCCGTCATCGTGATCTACCCCCTGCTGTGGATGGTGTTCAGCAGCTTCAAGGACAACAGCGAGGTCTTCGGCCGGCCCTGGGGTCTGCCCTCGCACCTGCGCTGGCACAACTTCGTGGCGGCCGGGAACGCCGGCGTCGTGCGCTACTTCACGAACAGCGTGATCGTCACCGCTGCCTCGATCCTCACGACGACGCTCCTGAGCGCCTGGGCGGCGTACGGGCTGGTGCGGGTGAAGGTTCCGCTCGCCGGCCCGATCATGCTCTTCCTGCTCGGCGGCCTCATGCTCGCGCCGACGGTCGCCCTCGTGCCGCTGTTCGGGCTGCTGCAGCAGCTGCACATCTACAACACGTACTGGGCGCTCATCGTGCTCTACACGGCGTTCCGGATCCCGTTCACGACCTTCCTGATCCGGGCGTACATGGTCGACCTGCCACCGGACGTCGACGAGGCGGCCATCATCGACGGTGCCTCCCGCGCCCAGATCTTCTGGCGGGTCATCCTGCCGATGTGCCGCCCGATCATGGTCTCGGCGGCGTTGCTGCAGGCGCTGTTCGCGTGGAACGAGTTCGTCTTCGCGCTGGTCTTCATCAGCAGCGGCAACCTCAAGACACTGCCGGTCGGCCTGGTCGACATGCAGAGCCGACTCCTCACGAACTGGCCGGTGCAGTTCGCCGGGCTGACCATGGCCGCACTGCCGATGATCGCCCTCTTCCTCATCGGTCAGCGCCAGTTCCTGCGCGGCCTCACCGACGGCATCGGCAAGTAGACCGGCGACTGGCAGCCGCGGAGGTCACCGTCACGTGGGGAGGACGCGACGGCGGCGGCGGGGTGGCGGGCCCACCGAGTCCCGGGAGAGCCACTCGGTGGCGAGCACGTGGTCCTTGGGGCGCAGCGACTCGCCGTTGACCCGGGCCACGAGCCGGGAGGCGGCGAGCCGGCCCATCTCGTAGACCGGCTGCGCCATCACGCTGAGGCCCGGCTCGACCACGTCGGCCCAGTCCGCGTCGTCGAAGGCCACGACGGAGACGTCGTCCGGCGCTTCGAGGCCGACGTCGCGCAGGGCGAGCAGCACGCCCAGAGCGTTGGTGCTGTCGGTCGCGAACACGGCCGTCGGGCGGTCCCGCATCCGCAGCAGCCGCTCGACCTCGCGACGGGCTGCCGTCAGGTGGAAGTCGGCGGTGCGCACGTAGTCCCAGCGGAACTCGATGCCCGCCGCGGCCAGGGCCTGGCGATAGCCCTCCAGCCGGTCCCGGCTGGTCGAGACGCCCGGTGGTGCGTTCAACGGCTCGATGGCCATCTCCACGTGCGTGACGCCGGTGACCATGGCGATCTTGCGGTGGCCGGCCGCGATCAGGTGTCCGGTCGTCTCCCGGGCCGCGCTGACGTTGTCGATGTGGACCACGTCGGCCGGCAGGCCCGGGACGCGGCGGTCGAGCAGGACGATCGGGACGCCGGCGTCGTGAGCGGCCCTCAGGTGACCGCCCTCGTCCAGGGACGCCGCCGTCACGACGATGCCGTCCACCCGGCGCTCCTGGAAGACCCGGACGGCCGACGCCTCCAGGGCCGGGTCCTCGTCCGTGTTCGTCAGGATCACCTGGAAGCCGTTGGCCCGCGCCACATCCGTGAATCCGCGCATGGCCCGGGCGAAGAACGCGTTCTCGATGTCGGCGACGACCGCCCCGAGCGTGTTGGACCGCCCGGTCTTCATCGACCGGGCCACGCCGTTCGCCCGGTAGCCGAGGGTCGCGGCGGCGGCCTGGACCCGCTCGGCGGCCTCCTTGCTGACGACGCCGTAGCCCGCGAGTGCGCGTGACGCAGTGGACCGGGAGACCCCCGCGGCCCGAGCGACGTCGTGGATCGTGGCGACGCCATGACCTCGCACCGGCGTCGACATGGCGCCGAATGTACCGCACCGCTTGACCGTGACCGGCCTCCGGTGGGATCGTTCTCAGGACGGTGAGTGGGAACGTTCTCACTCTGAACCCGAAAGGCCCGAGGCGCAGGGGAGTGGTGGTGGACCAGCTCGGGCGGACCGCCCTCAGGCGGTTGCAGCCGGACCCGGATCGCCCTCTGCCGCAAGCCTTCTGGTGGCTCTCCCTTGCCACTCTCGTCGTCTGGTCCAGCCGCCTGCTGGTGCCGTTCCTGATGATCCTGCTCACCCGCCACCTCGGGTGGTCACTGGGCGCGTCGTCGGCCGCCCTCGCGGCGTACGGCGCGGGTGGGTTCGCGGCGGTCCTCGCCTCCGGCGCCGTGGCCGACCGGGTCGGCGCGCAGCGGACCCTGCTCTGCGCGCTGGCCGCCGCCGGGCTGAGCACCCTCGTCCTGGGGCTCGCGCACCAACGGGGCGCCGTCGTGGTCACGCTGGTCGCACTCGGCGCCGCCCTCAACGCGATCGGGCCGGCGAGCAGCGCGTTGCTGGCGGCCCTCGTCCCGCAGCCGGCCCGGCTGCACGGCTTCGCCCTGAACTACTGGATGGTCAACCTCGGGTACGCCCTCGCGCCGCTGCTCGCGGGGCTGCTCTCGGCCTGGCGGTTCGGCGCGCTCTTCGTCGCGCAGGCGGCCGGGCTGGCCCTCGCGGCGCTGATCGTGTGGCGGCGTCTGCCACGACACCCGGGAGCCGCCGCGGCGCCGGCCGGTCCGGAGGACGAGGCCCGGCGCGGCCCGGTCACCGACCCGGCGTACCTCCTGTTCCTGGCGACGAACCTGGTGTTCCAGATGGTCTACGTCCAGTGCACCGTCACGTTGCCGGTGGTGACGCACGACGACGGTCTGTCCGCGACGCAGTTCGGGCTGCTGCTCAGTCTCAACGGAGCCCTGCTGCTGCTGGTGCAGATGCCCGCCGCGACCCGGCTGGCCCGGCGGCCCCGCTCGTGGTCCCTCGTGATCGCCGCCGCGCTCAACGCCGTGGGCTTCGGCGCCACGGCCCTCGCGCACACCTGGGTCGCCTACGCCGGCACGGTCGTCATCTGGACCCTCGGAGAGGTCGTCAACGCGCCGGTGGCGATGTCGGTGAGTGCGGACCTGGCTCCTGCCGGCCAGACCGGGCGGTATCTCGGTGCCTTCGCCTCCACGTGGAGCATCGCCCTGGTCCTCGGCCCCGCAGCTGGTGGCGCGGTCCTGGACCGGCTGGGCGCGCGCGCCCTCTGGATCGGCTGTGCCGTGGCCGGTCTCGGTTGCGCAGCGGTCCGCGCCGGCCTCGCGCCGGCTCAGGAGCGACGGCTGTCCGGCGCCCCGGGGACGGCCGCCGTCCGGGCGGCGTCGTGACCGGCTCGTACGGCTCGCTCCTCCGGGTACCGCGCGTGCCGGCCGTCCTCGGCACCGTGCTCCTCGGGCGGCTGCCGTCGGCGATGATGACGGTGGCGATCGTCCTTGCGGTCACCGGTGACGGGGGGACCTACGCGCGCGCTGGCGTCCTCAGCGGGGCGCACGCCGCCGGGGCGGCCGTCGCCCAGCCGATGGTCGGCCGGCTGCTCGACCGGCAGGGCCGCGAACGGGTCCTGCTGCCACTGGGCATCGGCTTCGCCGTCAGCTGCGCCCTGCTCGTCGCCCTGCTCGACCACCCGCTCGCCCTCGCCGTCGGGCCCGCCGTCCTGTCCGGCTGCACGCTCCCACCGCTGAGCGCAGCCGGCCGGGCGGCCCTGCTCGAGCTGGTGCCGCCGGGGGTGCGACAGCAGGGCCTGGTCCTCGACACGACCTTGATGGAGCTCGTCTTCGTCCTCGGGCCGCCGTTCGCCGCCGGCCTCGCCGCCACGTCGTACCCCTCCGCCGGCGTCGCCGGCACGGGCGCGGTCGGGGCCGGCGGCACCCTCGCGTTCCTCGGGGCCGCTCGGGGCCGGGCGCCGGTGGACGACGGACCGGACGACCACCGGGTGTACGACGGCGAGCACGCGATGCCGGACGCGCCGGGCGTCGAGCCGGTGGCTCGCGACGGCCGCCGTACCCGTCTGCTGCTGGCCCGGTTCGTCCTGACGGCAGCGCTCTTCGACACGGCGTTCGCCGCGGCCAACCTGGCCGTTCTTGCAGCGGCCCGCGGATCGGCCGTGCCAGGTGCGGTCCTGCTCGCCCTGTGGGCCGGGGGTTCGATGACCGGCGGCCTGCTGTTCGGGCTGGCGCCGCGGAGGCGAATCCCGTTGCGACTGCTCGTGTTCGGCGTCTCACTCCACATGCTCGTGCTCGTCGGCGTCCCGCGGCCGGAGCTGATGCCACCGGTGCTCTTCGTCGGCGGGCTGGTCATCGCGCCCACGCTGGCCGTGCTGTTCGAGCGGTTGGCGGCCGCCGTACCGGTCCGCCGGCGCAACGAGGCCTACAGCTGGCTGACGACGGGCTTCCTGGTCGGGGGTGGCGTCGGCGCCGTCCTGGGCGGGGTGCTGGTCGGCCGGGTCGGCGTGCACGAGACGATCGCGGTGTCCGCCGCGTCGATGATCCTGGCGGCCCTCGTGGTGCCGTCACCGTGAGCCCCAAGGATGGAAGGGAAGCGATGCGCGACGACATCAGTCTGGTGATCTTCGACTGCGACGGGGTGCTGGTCGACTCCGAGCCGATCGCGGCCCGGGTCGGAGCGGCGGTGCTGACCGACCTCGGATGGGCGGTGACTCCGGAGGTGCTGATCGACCGCTTCGCCGGGTGCACCGACGACTACTGGCGAGCGGCGGTCGAGGCCGAGCTCGGGCGGCGCGCTCGAGGACGGCTGGGACGAGCCGTACGAGAGCTGGTACGAGGACGCCTTCTCGACCGAGCTCGAGGCGGTCCCGGGGGTGGCGGACGCCATCGCGGCCATCACCGCGCTCGGCGTGGAGCATGCCGTCGCGTCCAACGGGTCGCACGCGAAGGTCGTCAAGAACCTGGGCCGGGTCGGGCTGGCCGAGGCGTTCGAGGGGCGCCGGTTCAGCGCGCAGGACGTCGAGCGTGGCAAGCCCGCGCCGGACCTGTTCCTGCACGCCGCCGCGGTCATGGGGGTGCCCCCCGATCGGTGCCTGGTCGTCGAGGACTCGCCCCCCGGGCTGGCGGCGGCGCGCGCGGCCGGGATGCGCTCGATCGCCTACGTCACGGGCCTGGTCCCCGCCGACCGGCTCCGCGGTCCCGAGACCACCTTGATGGACGACATGGCCGACCTCCCCGCGCTGGTCCGGGCCTCTCGCGTCTGAGCCGTGTCGTTTGGGTCGACCGAGCCTGGAGGGAATCGCCGATGTCACGTCCGGCCGGGCTGTCTCGTCTACAGGGTGAGAGACGTTCGTGAACTCGGGAGGTGACGGTCGTGCGGACGAGGCTGGGACGGCTGCGGCGTCGTCTCGAAGCGAGGGCGGTCCCCGTCCACTGGACGTTCCTGCTCGGCACGGTGTCCGCGGCCTGCCTGGCCGTCCTCGTCGTCACCGGTGTCTACCTGCTGCTCTACTACGACCCCTCGAACGACCGGATCATCTATCACGGCAGCTACGCCCCGCTCCGGGGCGTCGAGATGTCGAGGGCGTACGCATCGACCCTGCGGATCTCCTTCGACCTGCGTGCGGGACTGCTGATGCGCCAGGCCCACCACTGGGCGGCCCTGACCCTGCTGGCGTCCCTGATGCTGCAGATGCTCAGCGCCTTCTTCACCGGTGGCTTCCGGCGCCCGCGGCGCTGGGTGTGGGTGCTGCTCGGCGTCATCTTCGTCCTCGCCCTGGCGGCGGGCTGGAGCGGCTACGGGCTGCCCGACGACACGCTCGCCGGGACCGGGCAGCGCATCGTCGAGGGCATCACGATCGGCTTCCCGTTCGTCGGCCGGCTGCTCACCGGGTGGCTCTTCGGCGGTGAGTTCCCGAGCCGGATCCTCACCCATCTCTACTGGTTGCACGTGCTCCTCGTCCCGCTGGCGCTCGGCCTGGTGATCGCGGTGCGGATGAGGCTGGCGGCCCAGCACGAGCCGGCCCAGTTCGCCGGGCCCGGGCGGACCGAGGACAACGTGGTGGGCCTGCCCTGGATCGGCGCAGCGGTGCGAGCGGCCGGCCTGTTCTTCGCGACGGTCGGCCTGCTGTTCGGACTGGCCGGGACGCTGACCGTCGCGCCGGTCTGGCTCAACGGGCCGGCGTCTCCCTCCGATGCCTCGGCCGGGGGCCAACCCGACTGGTACACCAGCTTCCTCGACGGGGCGCTGCGACTGGTGCCGTCGCACTGGGAGGTCACCGGGCCGGGTGGGACCTGGCCGCTCGCCGTACTCGTGCCGATGGTGGTGGTCGGCCTGTTCCTGGCCGTCATCGTGGCCTACCCGTTCATCGAGGAGAGGATCACCGGGGACCGGCGGGACCACAACCTCCTCGACCGGCCGCGGGACGCCCCGCATCGAACGGCGCTCGGCGTCGCCGGTCTGGTCTTCTACGGAACGCTCTGGGCGGCCGCGGGCAGCGACGTGATCGCGACCCACCTCCACGTCTCGTTCGAGACCCAGGTCGACATCCTCCGGGTCGCTCTCGTGGCCGGCCCGGTCCTGGCCTACGCCGTGACCCGAGGCGTCTGCCTCGGTCTCCAGGACCGGGACCGTGACGTCGCCGAGCACGGACACGAGACCGGTCAGCTCGTGCGCCGGCCCGACGGAGGGTTCGAGGAGGTGCGCCGGGGCGGCCGTTGACCGGACCTCCGTATCTCCGTACGATCATACGGAGGTTACGAGTCCGGAGATTCGGAGATGCGGAGGGCGGCATGGCACCGCTGGATCACGACCACCCGGTCGACGCGACCCGGGTCGCCGTGGCGCGGGCGGACCTGCTGTCGGTCGACGACGCCGGGCGGTTGGCGGGCCTGCTCGGGATGCTGGCCGACCCGGTGCGCTCCAGGGTCCTCTTCGCCCTGGTCGCGGCCGAGGAGCTCTGCGTCGGTGACCTGGCGCTCGCGCTGGACGTCAACGAGGACCAGGTGTCGTACGCGTTGAAGCTGCTGAGGACGGCCGGGATGGTGCGGTTCCGCAAGGAGGGCCGGATCGTCTTCTACCGGCTCAGCGACCAGTTCCCCCACCAGCTGCTCGAGCACTGCCTGCGCCAGCTGCTGACGATCGCCGCGCCCGAGGGGGACTGACCGTGGCGGTCCTCGACGCGCTCGGCCACGCGCTCGGTGTGGCTGGGTCGATGACCTGGCAGATCACCTGGTCACTCATCCTGGGCTTCGCACTGTCGGCAGTGATCCAGGCCGTCGTACGCCGCGAGACGATCGGCGCGGCTGCTGGGAGACGATCGGCCGCGAACCTTAGCGATAGCAACGGGTTTGGGCGCCTCATCCTCCTCGTGCTCGTACGCCGCTGTGGCCCTGGCCCGCTCGCTGTTCCGCAAGGGTGCGAGCTTCACCTCGGCCATGGTCTTCGAGATCGCCTCGACCAACCTGGTGATCGAGCTGGGCGTGATCCTGGCCCTGCTGCTCGGCTGGCAGTTCACCCTGGCCGAGTTCGTGGGCGGCCCGATCATGATCGTGTTGCTGGCGGTCGCCTTCCGGATCTTCGTCCGCGAGCGCCTGATCGACGCGGCGCGCGAGCAGGCCGACAGGGGACTGGCCGGGTCGATGGAGGGCCACGCTGCGATGGACATGTCCATCCGGTCCGAGGGCGGCTTCTCGGGGCCGACTCGCGCAGCAGGGACGGCTACACCGCGGTCAGCCACATCTTCGTGATGGAGTGGGCGGCGGTGATTCGCGACATCGTCATCGGCCTGCTGATCGCCGGCGCCGTCGGGGCGTGGGTGCCCGAGTCCTTCTGGCAGCACGTGTTCCTCACCGATCACTCACTCGCGAGCAAGGTCTGGGGGCCCGTCGTCGGGCCGGTCATCGCGGTGCTGAGCTTCGTCTGCTCGATCGGCAACGTGCCGCTGGCCGGCGTGCTGTGGAACGGCGGCATCAGCTTCGGCGGCGTGGTGTCCTTCGTCTTCGCGGACCTGATCATCCTCCCGATCCTGGTGATCTACCGGAAGTACTACGGCACCCGGATGATGTTGGTGCTGCTCGGCATCTTCTACGCCACCATGGTCGTCGCCGGCTACGTCGTCGAGCTGGTGTTCGGCGGTCTCGGGCTGGTCCCCGACCGAGCGCTCGGCCAAGGTCGGCGAGACCGGCGTCACCTGGAACTACACGACCGTGCTGAACATCGTCTTCCTGCTGGTGGCGCTCGCCCTCGTGGTCCGGTTCCTGCGCTCCGGCGGCGTCCCGATGCTGAGGATGATGGGCGGCTCGCCCGACCACGACGGCGTTGCTCACGGCGGTGCTCACGTCAGTGCGACACCCACGGACCAGCCCAGCGCAGCAGCGCCGACGCCGGCGACGAGCGAGATGCCCACGTTGGCCGCCGCCGAGAGCCGGAAGCCACCCTGGGCCAGGCGCAGCGTCTCGTAGCTGAACGTCGAGTAGGTCGACAGTGCACCGCAGAAGCCGGTCCCGATCAGCATCGCGAGATCCGGGTCCAGGGCCGAGCCCGCCCCCGCGACGATGCCGAGGACGAGTGAGGCGACGACGTTGACGGTCAGGGTGCCCCACGGGAAGACGGTCCGGTGCCAGGACTGGATCGCCCGGTCGCTCAGATACCGCGCGGGTGCGCCCACCGCGGCCCCGAGAGCGATCATCAGGATCGTCACGGCGCCGTCCCTCCACTCCCGCGGCGCCTCACCCGGCGCTCGATGACGGCCCGGCCGGCCACCGTGGTTGCGGTGGTGGACAACCAGACCGCGGCCGCGCAGCCCAGCACCGTCACGACGACGTAGGCGAGCGCAACGGCGGGCCGGTGAGCCAGGAGAAGGCGTTGTGCGTCGACGCTGAAGCTCGAGTACGTCGTGTAGCCGCCCAGGATGCCGACGCCCAGGAACGACCGCGCCAGGCGGTGGGGAGTGGCGAGCTCGAGGAGCGTGACCATGAGGATGCCGATGAGCAGGCAGCCCGAGACGTTGATCAGCCACCGTCGACCAGGGGAACTGGCGCGGCGTATGCGGCACCAGAAGCCCCACGCCGTAACGCGATTCGGCCCCGACGACACCGCCGGCCGCCGCAGCGAGCACGAGGTCCCACTCCAGGCGTACACGTGGCACTCGCGGTTCGGGCACGTCGACTACCTCCGGCACGCAGTTGAGGTAGGGACCGTTGGTCGTGACCGGCGAGCAGCCGCGGCGGTTGTCGGCGAGCCCCTCCGCCGTCGGCCCAGGCTACAGGTCGTCCACGCGAGCACGGGGTCGACGCTGAGAAGACGCTGGGGTCTCGTAGCGCGGACTAGGGTGTGCTGGTGAGCCTGGTCGAGGTCCGGGTCGCCAGAGCAGGTGACACCCCGGCCATGGAAGGGGTGTTCCGCCGGGCCTCCCTGTCCAACGACGGCGACCGGGCTGCACTGATCGCTCACCCCGAGGCGCTCCAGCTCTCCGAGGAGCTGGCCGGCAGCGGGCGGGCCTGGGTAGCGACGCTGGCGGGCGGCACCGTCGTCGGCTTCGCGAGCACGCAGCCGACCCGCACCGCTCTCGAGCTGGACGACCTGTTCGTGGAGCCGGCGTGGATGCGGCGAGGGGTGGCCCGCGCCCTGATCCAGGCCATCGCTTCGCAGGCCGCTGCCGAAGGAGCCACCCGGGTCGAGGTGACGGCGAACGAGCATGCGCTCGGGTTCTACCGGGCCGCGGGGTTCGTGGTCGACGGGAGCGCCGACACGGAGTTCGGCGCCGGCCTGCGGATGCACCTCGACGTCCCGTTGGCCTGACGCCTCGTCGATCTCCACGTCGGCCGCTCGACGTCGACGTGTCAGGTCGCTGCCGGGAGCGTCAACGTGAACACGGCACCGGCCGCGTCCACGCGGTTGGCCGCCAGGAGGTCACCGCCGTGCAGCCGGGCGTTCTCGAGGGCGATGGCCAGCCCCAAACCGCTGCCGCCCGACCGGGTGCGCGCCGCCTCGGCCTTGTAGAACCGCTCGAACAGATGCGGCAGGGCGTCCTGGGCGATGCCCGGCCCGTGGTCGGCGACGGTCAGCACGACCTCGCCCCGATCCGGCACCGACCAGGCGGCCACCTGCACCGGCGGCTCGCCGTACCGCATCGCGTTGCCGACCAGGTTGGCCACGATCACGTCGAACCGCCTCCGGTCGAGGGTGACCTGGAGGTCCTCCGGGACCTCGACCGTCACGGCCGCGGACCAGCCGCGCAGGGCGAGGCAGGCGCGTACCGCGGACGCGACCGTCACGACGTCGACGTCGAGCACCGCTGTCCCCGCGTCGAACCGGGAGATCTCGATCAGGTCGTTGACCAGGCGGTCGAGGTTCGCGATCTCCTGGACCACGAGCCGGGAGGCCTGCCCGGCCGGCCCGGACATGTCTGCCGCCTCGTCCGACAGGACCTCGGTCACCGCGGTCATCGCTGCGAGCGGGCTGCGCAGCTCGTGCGACACGTCCGAGGCGAACCGCCGCGACTGGGCCTCCATCCGCCGCAGCTCGTTCATCGACCGGTCCAGGTTGGAGGTCATCGCGTTGAACGTCGCGACCAGCTGGGCCAGCTCGTCGTTGCCGGTCGGCCGCAGCCGCACGGCCAGGTCCCCCCGGGCGACCTGCTCGGCCGCCTGGGCCAGCGTCCGCACCGGGCGGAGCATGCGCTGGGCCACGAGCCAGCCCGCTCCCACCGCGATGACCAGCAGGCCCAGCCCGGCGACCACGACCACCCAGACCAGGTCCTGGTCCGACATCGAGGAGAACGGCCAGGTCGACAGGACCCTCCGGCCGAACTCGGCCGAGCCGATCGGATGCGTGGTGTAGACGAACAGCGCACCGATGACCGCCGTCACTGAGGAGATCAGGACGGTCAGGGCCGTCACCACGACGAAGCCCGTGATCAGCCGCGACCGCAGGCCGCCGTTCACAGGGGTCCGAACCGGTAGCCGAACCCGCGAACCGTCTGCAGGAAGGCGGGGCGGGCCGGCACCTCCTCGATCTTGGCCCGGAGCCTTTGGATGCTGGCGTCGACCAGTCGCGAGTCTCCGAGGTAGTCCTGCTCCCAGACGGCCGACAGCAGCTGCTCACGCGAGAACACCTGGCCCGGGCGGCCGGACAGCACCAGCAGGAGGCGCAGCTCGGTCGGTGTCAACGCGACCGGCGTACCCGCCTTGGTCACGACCATGCTCGACCGGTCGATCGCGAGATCGCCGTACTCGTGGCGAGCCGACGGCTCCGCGCTGACCCGTCGCAGCACCGCCTTGATCCGGGCGTCCAGGACCCGCGGCCGCACCGGCTTGGCGACGTAGTCGTCGGCCCCCGCCTCCAGCCCGGCCACGACGTCGAGGTCGTCGGAGCGGGCGGTCAGCATGATGATCGGCGTCGTCCCGGTGGCCCGCAGGCGGCGGCAGACCTCGAAGCCGTCCAGCCCCGGGAGCATGACGTCGAGCACGACGACGTCGGGGCTCCCCTCGGCCGCCGCGCGCAGGCCCGACTCGCCGTCGGGCGCAGCCGAGACGCTGTGACCCAGGTGGCGCAGGCCGAGCTCGAGGCCCTCCCGGATCGCCGGGTCGTCCTCGATCAGCAGCACGTGCGACACAGGCCGAGTATGAGCCAGCGGGCGGCCCGGGCGGGTCATCTGCAGGCGTCGCCGGCCGGACTATGACACAGCTGTGACACGACGCGGACCCGATCGCGACGGGCGCGGCCCACCGTGGTGCCATGACGACGACACATCCAGAACCCGGTACGGCGAGCGTCCGGGCGGCCCAGAGACGGCTGGCCGGACGCGTGACCCTGACCCCGGTGCTGCGCAGTGCCGGCCTTGACCGGCGGGCCGGGGCGCGACTGTGGCTGAAGGCGGAGAACCTCCAGCGGGGCGGCTCGTTCAAGCTGCGCGGTGCCCTGCTGGCCGCCGACCGGCTGGCCCGCGGTGGCAGCCGCGGGCTGGTGGCGCAGAGCACCGGCAACCACGCGATCGCGGTCGCGCTGGCGGCGGCCGAGCTCAGGCGTCGAGCCGTGGCCGTCCTGCCGCACGACGTGGTGCCGAGCAAGGCGGAGCGCATCCTGGCCACCGGAGCCAAGGTCGTCCTCGTGGGGGGCGGCCTGGCCGAGCGGCAACGGGTCGCGGCCGCGATCGCCGGCGCGCAGGGCCTGGACCTGGTCGACCCCTACGAGGATCCCGATGTCGTTGCAGGGCATGGCACCGCGATCGCGGAGCTGCTGGACCAGATGATGGCCGACGGGGCGCGGCCGGCGGCGATCGTGGTGCCGGTCGGGGGCGGCAGCGCCCTGGCGGGCGCGTGCCTCGCCGTGCGCGACCACGATCGGGAGCTCCGGTCCGTCCGCGGCGTCGAGGGCGCCGGCATCGACCTGGTCGGAGCGGAGCCGGCAGCGGTGGACTCGCTGCGGCAGGCGATGTGGGCCGGCCAACCGGTGACCGTGACGGCTCGGCCGACCATCGCGGACGGCCTTCGCCCGGACCGGGTCGGCGACCTGCCGTTCCGCATCTGCCGCGAGCGGGGCGCGCGCGTCCGGGTCGCGACCGAGGCCGAGATCGCCGGCGCGCTCGCCGTCACGCTGCAGGACACGGAACAGCTGGTCGAGCCGTCCGCCGCCACCGCCGTCGCCGTGGCCCTGCGCCTGGCCCGGGACGACTCGCGCCTGCATGGGGCCGACATCGGCGTGCTCCTGTCGGGCGGGAACGTCGACCCGTCCCTGGTCCGGACCGTTCTCGATCGCTCGGGAGAGCCGGCGTGAGCGGGCTGCGGCGACACGAGGTCGTCGGCGTCTTCTATGGCGGCGCGTCGCCCGAGCACGACGTGTCGCGGGCGTCCGCGGCCTCCGTCGTCCGGCAGCTGGACCCGGTGCGCTACACCGTCGTGGCCATCGGCATCGGGCGGGACGGCCGGTGGCACCACCTGCAGGATGTCGACGTCCGAAGGGCCCGCGACGCGGGCGACCGCGCCGCCGGCGGCTCGGCCATGGCCGACCAGCTACCCGTCCGCGGGCCGGAGGTCAGCACCGAGATCCTGCGCCAGCCTCACCGTCGCCTTCCCGGTCCTGCATGGCTCCGACGGTGAGAACGGTTCGCTGCAGGGGCTTTTCGAGGTCTTCGGGCTCGCCTACGTCGGCGCCGGCGTCCTCGCGGCGGCCACCGCGATGGACAAGGTCGCGACCAAGCGAGCACTGTCGGCCGCCGGCCTGGAGGTGATGCCCTTCGCCGTCGTCGACGAGGTGGCCGGGCTGGGTCCCGGGACGGCTGAGCGCGATCACGCGGCTGCAGCCGTCCCTGGTTCGTCAAGCCGGCCGGCCTCGGATCGTCCATCGGCATCACCCGCGTCAGCGACCCGGACGACCTCGCGGCGGCGGTCGACCTGGCGCTGCAGCACGACTCCAGCGCGCTCGTCGAGGAGGGCCTGGTCGGCGCTCGGGAGCTGGAATGCGGTGTGCTGGGTGGGGTCTCGCCTCAGGCCTCGGCGGTCGGTGAGGTCCAGGTGGCCGGCGGCTGGTTCGACTACGCCCAGAAGTACCTGTCGACGCAGGACCCGATGACCGTTCCCGCCGCCCTCCCCGCACCGGTCACCCGCCGGGTGCAGGACGCGGCCGTGGCCGCCTTCCGGGCCATCGGCGGGTGGGGCCTCGCCCGGGTCGACTTCCTCTACGACGAGCGGGCCGACCGGCTGGTGGTGAACGAGCTCAACACGATGCCCGGCTTCACGGCGTACTCGATGTATCCCAAGGTCTGGCAGGCCTGTGGCGTCTCCTACGCCGAGCTGCTGGACCGGCTGGTGGTCCTGGCGGTGGAGCGGCGGGTCCGGGCCGATCGCCGGGCCGATCGGCTCGCAGCCACGGCGCGCGGCCTGGCGGGTGTCCGATGACCCTCGCCACCGGGCCTGTCCTCCTGTCCGACCCGCGCATCGCGGGCATCGCCTCCGCGGAGTGTGGCGAACCGATGGTCGACGCGCGAGACGCGTTGCGGTTCGACCGGCGGCTCGCCGATGCCGACGGCCGCTACGGGCTCCTCCGGGCCGGCGTCGTCGAGCGCCTGGTGGCCGCGGAGTCGTTGCTGCCCAGCGGCTTCCAGCTCCTGGTCATCGAGGGCTACCGTCCGCCGAGCCTGCAGCGCGCGTACTTCGAGGACTATCGACGCGAGCTGCTCGCCGCGCACCCGGACTGGGACGGCCCGCGATCCCACGTCGAGGCGAGCAAGTTCGTGGCGCCGCCGGAGGTCGCTCCGCACCAGACCGGCGGCGCGGTCGACCTGACGCTCTGCCACGACAACGGGGTGGAGCTCGACCTCGGTACGCCCGTCAACGCCAGCCCCGAGGACAGCGCCAACCGCTGCTTCACCGGGTCCCGGGGCATCAGCGCCCAGGCCCGCGAGCTGCGCGGCGTGCTCGGTCACGTGCTGACGTCGGTCGGCCTGGTCAACTACCCGACCGAGTGGTGGCACTGGTCCTACGGCGAGCGCTACTGGGCCCACAGCCTCGGCCGCGACCGGACCCGCTACGCCCCGATCGCCATGGGCGTCCCGGGCCAGCGGCGATGGGCGACCGGCCGGTGATCGAACAGCTCGCGGCCGTGGCCCGGACCGTGATCCACCCCGGCACCGTCCTGCTGCCGACCGTGCTGCTGGCGCTCGTCCTGGTGCCGGTCGCGTGGCTGGTGGCCGGGCGGTGGGGCGGTGTGCGCCTCGCCGCCGTCGGCGCGGCGTTGTCGCTGATCGGTGTGGCCGACGTGACCGTCCTGCGCCCCGGCCTGCTGCACGCAGGGGCGGACTGGTCGCGCGCGGCCACGGCGTGCGTGGTGACCGACCCCGGCGGGCTGAGCGCCGAGACCGTCCTGAACGTCGCGCTCTTCGTGCCGTTCGCCTTCCTCGCCGTCGTCGCGGCCGGTCGCGCCGGGCCCGCTGTCGTCGGCGCGGCCGCGGCGGTTCTCGTCGCGAGCGCCCTCAGCGTGGGCATCGAGGCGACCCAGGCGGCGTACCGGATCGGGGCCTGCGACTCCTCGGACGTCGTGCACAACGTGACTGGGGCCGGCCTCGGCGCCGCGCTCGGTCTGCTCGCGCTCGGCGTCACGCAGGCGGGCGTCAGCCGCAGTCGCACGAGGACGTCCGCGACGCCTCCAGTGCGTAACTTGACGGGTACGTAACCGGCCGGGTACATTCGAGTCATGGACCTGGTCTTGCACGCGCTGGCCGACGAGAGCCGGCGTACGGTCCTGGAGATCCTCCGGGATCATCCAGCCACAGCGGGGGAGCTCGCGGATGCACTCCCGATCGCCCGGCCGGGCGTCTCACGGCACCTCCGGGTGCTGCGTGAGGCCGGCCTGGTCGACGTGCAGGCCGAGGCGCAGCGACGGATCTACAGCCTCCGCCCGGAGCCGCTGGCCGATCTGGACGCCTGGCTCGGCCCCTACCGCGCCGTGTGGCAAGGCCGTCTTGACGCGCTGCACACCGAGATCGCCCGAGGCAAGAGGAAGAGGACCCGACCATGAACATCACCGCCACCATGCGAGCGCTGGACGACGAGCGCGGAGCCATCCGGGTGGAAGACGTCTACGACACCGACATCGACGACCTGTGGAGTGCCTGTACGACCCCGGAGCGGCTGGCCCGCTGGATCGCGGACGTCAGCGGCGACCTCCGCGTCGGCGGCACGATCCATGCCACCTTCACCAGCACCTGGACCGGGCCCGCGCGGATCGAGGCCTGCGAGGCGCCGCGCCACCTGCTGCTCACCATGGAGCCCGGCGCCGACGACGAGGCGACGCTCGAGGCCTGGCTCACGGAGGAGGCCGGCCGGACCCGGCTCATCGTCGAGGAGCGCGGGCACCCGCTCGACAAGCTGCACTTCTACGGCGCGGGGTGGCAGGCGCACCTCGAGGACCTCGGGCGTTCGCTCGCGGGCGAGGCGTCGGAGTGGAAGTCGCGCTGGAGCGAGCTCACCCCCGTCTATGCAACGCAGCCGATCGGTTGAGGGCTCGCGGCCAGCGGGTCACGACTGGAACGAACCGCCCAGCACGTTGCTCAGGGCGACTCGGTACGCGTCAAGAGCAGTGCGTCCGTCGGGGGTCAGCGAGACCGAAGTCCTCGGAGTGGATCCGTTGACCGTCTTCTCAGTGGTGACGTAGCCGGCCTCCTCGAGCTTGCGCAGGTGCGTGATGAGGTTGCCCGGCGTCAGCCCGATCAGGTCCTGGAGCCGGCGGAACGACAGCTCGTCCCCGACCCGCAAGGCGGCCAGTGTGGCCACGATCCGGAGCCGGGCCGGCGCGTGGATCAGCGGGTCGAGCGGGTCGTCGGCGGTCAATGCAGGCGACTCGGAAGCAGTGGGAGCCGGCCCGTCGAGCCGGAGCGTGCCCACCAGAAGCGGAGCGCGGCCTGGCCCAGAAGCAGCGAGCAGCCACCGACGGCCAGGACGCCCCACACGTTCGCGGGACCGGCGAACGCGCTGCCTGTGGCGACGACGATCATCGCGAGCGAACCGGTCAGCTTCCACCAGTCCTCCTTCGCGGCGGCGTACCCGGCCAGGACCGCACCGACCACCAGCCACGGCGCTGCAGCGTCGAAGACGCCGTACACGACCGACGCGTTGAACCCGTCGTACTTCAGTGCGCCGTCGAAGGTGTAGACCCCGACCATGGCGACGACGACCGGGATCGCCATGGCGCGGGCGTCCTGCCGCGAGCGCCCGGTGACGCCGGCGGTCGCGCGGAGGTAGACCGAGACGGTCACGAGGGCCGAGACCGCGACCAGGATGTACACCAGTCCTACGACGTCGAGACTCGGGCCCCGGTAGGGATGATGACCGCGCGACGACGACCAGATCGCGCCGTAGGTGGCCAGCACGACCAGGGCGGAGAACACCGAGAGCAGCGGTTTGTCACTCGACAACTTTCTTGCCGCCGCGCGCTGGGCATCGTTCAGGAGCCCAGCCGCATCTCGGGGGTCGAGCCAGTCGTCGGCGTCAGCGGCTGCGGTGTCGTTGACGTCGTGCTGTGGGTTCATGGCCGACCGCCTCTCGGGTTCTGCTTTGTGTCACAAACCATAAGCAGCTTTGCCTGACAAAGTCAACGGCTGGTGCAGTCTGAGATCCGAGCCCTGTCAACCTTCCGGTGGGCCCCGGGCGAGTGCAGGGTATGAGGGTGGATCGCCGGGATCCCGACGTACCGACCGCCGTCGCGATGGCGGAGCCGGTGGATCTGGCCGTCCCGGTGGGCCGGCTGCCCGACGTGTCGTTCGAGGAGTTCTACCGGCGGGAGTACGCGCGGACCAGCGCGCTGGCCCGGGTGCTGGTGGGCGGCCCGAGCTCGGACGACATCGCGCAGGAGGCGCTGCTGGTCGCCTACCGGCGCTGGCGAGAGGTCTCGCGGCTCGCCGATCCGGCGATGTGGGTGCGCCGCGTCTGCGTCAACCTCGCGACATCGCAGCTGCGCCGGCGCGGGGTCGAGGCTCGGGCCCTGTTGCGTCTCGGCGCCCGCCCGCGCCCGCCCGTCGCCCTGGCGGCCGAGGACGAGACCTTCTGGGCGGCGGTCCGGTCGCTGCCCCGCCGCCAGGCGCAGGTCGTGGCGCTCTTCTACGTCCACGACCTGTCGGTGGCCGATGTCGCCGCGACGCTGGACATGAGCGAGGGCAGCGTGAAGACGCACTTGTCCCGGGCCCGAGCCACGCTGGCCCGACGGCTGGCGGCACCAGGGGGTGAGGGGGAGTGAGCATCGACGAGAGGGCCTGTGCGGCGGCCCGTCGAACCGTGCTCGCGGTGACCGCCGCGAGCGATGCCGGCGCGTCGTACCGCGAGCTCGTCGACGTGCACCGGCGCCGGACGGTGGCGAAGGTCGCCGCCGCGTCAGCCGCGGTCCTGGCGCTCCTGCTGGTGGTCGTCGTCGGCGCGGGCGGTCTGCCCTCCTGGCGGAGCGCGCCGGCTTCACCGAAACCCGTTGGCACCATGCCGTTCCGGGCCGCGCCGCCGTTCTGCGGCCCCCTCGCCTTCGGCGACTCGCTGTCCGACTACGTGACCGTCGGCGGTCCGTGCCCGACCGGACCCGGCCGCTACCTGTCGGTGGCGATGGGCGTCGGGACATCGCCACCGTTCGCGTTCACCCTGCCGAGGGGCTGGACCCTCCAGGCAGTGGGCGGCGTCGCCGGCGGTGGCGTCATGCCGGCCCTCGGCGGCCTGCTGCTGCGGTCGAGCGCGACCGGCGACGCGCTGGTCCTGGCGGAGTACCCGACCGAGGTGACCGCCTCCGGGCGGATGAGCGACACCGAGGGCGTGTCGGCTGCGGGCGTGGCCAGGCGGCTGGCGGCCCACGGCTCGGTGCAGCCGGCCGCCGTCGTCGCGACCACGCTCGGCGGACGTGATGCGTTGCGGGTGCACCTCGTGGCCCGGGCGGGCACGGCCTACCGCGGTCACTGCCTGATCGGTGCGACGTGTGCGGTGACCTTCGCCCTCGCCCGGGACCCCTACCCGGGCCGGTCCTACCTCGGCCTGGTCCCGGGCGTGCCGTCCACGGCGGTGGTCCTCTCCGAGCCCTCGGGCATCGTGATGGTCGCCTGGACCTGGGGCGACCCCGACGCGGACCATGACCTGGCCGGGCTGTTGTCGAGCATCGACCTCATGCCACCGGTGCTCTGCCGCTTCAAGCTCGAGCCATGCGTCGACTGACGCGCGTCCTCGCGACCGCCGTCACGGTGCTCGTGCTGGCGCCCGCCTGTGGGAGTGGCTCCTCGCCGCGGCCGCCCTCCGCGCCGCAGCCGTACGTCGGGTACCCGAGCTCGATCGTGGCCCTGGGCCACTCGGGATCGACGGGCGAGAGCTCGGACCCGGACCGCGCGGTCGGTGTCGAGACCCGCGCGAACTCCTGGATCACCGGAACCAATCCCGACGTCGACAGCCTCTACCTGCGGCTGCTCGCGGTGCACCCGCAGATCAAGGGCCACGCGGTCTCCCTGTCCCGCGGCGGCGCGACCGTGAGTGACGTCCTGGGGCAGGCCCACCAGGCGGTCTCGGCCCGGCCGCCGAACCCGCTCGTCGTCATCCAGGTCGTCGACAACGACATCGCCTGTCCGGCGACGGCGCAGGACCTCGTGCGCTTCCAAAGGACGTTCGAGTCGGTACTCACCACCCTGGCCGCCGGCCTGCCGACGTCGCGGGTCTTCGTGGTGAGCCACTATGGCAAGCCGGCCAACGACTTCAAGGCCTTGACGCCCCAGCAGCGTGTCATCGAGGGCGGAACCGGGCCGTGCGCGTTCATCGATCCAGAGGGACGACTCGTGCCGGCGGAGCTCGACCGGCTGGACCGGATCATCCTCGGCTATGACGAGGCGCTGCGGGCCGGATGCGCGAGGTTCGCCGCCTGCCAGTACGACGACGGCGCGTTCCGGGACGCCCCCAGCCGGCCCGGGTTCACCTCTCCCATCGATCTCAACCACTTCTCCATCGCGGGGCATGCCGAGGCCGCCGCCGTCGCATGGGAGGCCATGTCCAAGGCCGAGCGATCGGAGCCCTGCCGGCCAGGAGTGTTGCCATGCAACAAGTGAACTGGGTCCGCGGCTGGGTCGCGCTCGCTGTCCTGGCGGTTCTGGTCGCCTGCAGCAGCACTTGCAGCAGTGGTGGCAGCAGCGGTGGCGCGTCGTCCCCGGCCAGGGCGGCCGGTGCCCTGCACCTGGTGGCCATCGGGGACTCGATCCCGTTCAACAGCCCGGACGACTGCCCGGGGTGCACCGGCTTCGTGGCACGCTACGCCAGCGCGCTCGAGGCTGCCTCCGGCCAGAAGGTCACCGTCGAGAACCTCTCCCAGCACAACGGGCTGACCTTGCCGATGCTCCTGGACGAGCTCCAGACCTTCAAGGGACAGCTCACCGCTGCCGACGTCATCGTCGTCGGGATCGCCCACAACAGCCTGGAGCTCAACCAGGACAAGCCCTGTGGCGGAGCGCTCGACGCCAACGACATCCCCGACTGGTCGAAGATGACCCGCAGCTGCGCCGTCGCGTCGGCGGCGACGTACCGCCCGCAGTACGAGCGGCTGTTCGCGACGGTGGCCGGCTGGCGGCGCGGGCGGCCCACGGTCCTGCGAACGCTCAACCGCTACAACGACTGGATCGGCGCCCCGGGGATCCGGCTCACCCAGGCCGAGGAGCGGACGACCACGACGTTCATCGACCTGTGGAACGCCATGCTGTGCTCGGCTGCGACGGCGAACGGCTTCGGGTGCGCCGACATCTACCACCGGTTCAACGGCCCCCGCGGGGACAGGCCGTCCGGCGACCTGCTCGGCGGCGACTACACCCACCCGTCGGAGAAGGGCAACCAGGCCATCGCCGCAACGCTGGTGGCCCAGGGCTTCGCGCCGTTGGCCTGACCGACCGACGTCACCTCGCGACGGAGTCCGGCGCGACCCCGTCGCCCTGGAGCTAGCCGCGAGCGGACAGGGTCTGGTCCGGGTCGGCCAGCAGCCGCTCGAGCAGCGGCACGACCTCGTCGACCGAGCCGACGGCGTGCGCCAGCGCGAGGTCGGCGGCGTCGATGACCAGCTCCGCACCGAAGGCGTCGCGGAGCCGGCTCCAGCCCGCGCCCACCAGGACCAACGAGGCCGAGCCCGGCTCGGTCTGGACCGCGGCCCAGACCGAGCTCGCCTCGGCCAGCGTCCCGACGCCACCGGGCAGTGCGACGACCACGGTGGCCGCCAGCAGGTGGCGCATCCGCTCGGCGTAGTCCTGGCTCCAGCGGAGCTCGACGTGGTGCGGGTCCGGGGTGAGGTGGTCCCACGCGCTCATCGGCAGGCCCACCGTGTGGCCGCCCTGCGCGGCGGCACCGGAGGCGGTCGCCCCCATCAGGCCGCCGTACCCACCGGTCATCACCGTCCAGCCGGCGTCGGCCAGCGCCGACCCGAGCCGTACGGCGTCGGCATGGCGGGGGTCGCCGGGGCCGATCCGGGCCGAGCCGATGACGGCGATCTCAACCGGAGACGAGCTGGTAGCCACGAAGGCCCTTCTTCGCTGAGAGGTTGACGATGACGCCGCGCAGGACGCCCTCGCTGTACTCGCTGCCCGGGTTGAGCGCGAGGGTGCGGCCGATCCGGGCCTCACCGCGGGACTCGTGGATGTGACCGTGCAGGCTCAGCATCGGCTGGTACTCCGCGATGGCGTCCCGCACGGCCGAGCTGCCGACGCCGGTGATGACGGGGAGCCGCCCTTGACCACCGGCCGGAAGTCGGCGTCGAGCTCCATGGCCTGGTCGATCGGGGTGTCCTTCGGCGGGACGTGCAGGTTGAAGATCGCCCGCGAGGGTCGGGGAGCTTGGCCACCTCGGCGTCGATGGCCGCCCGCAGGTCGGCCTCGTCGAGCTCACGGGGCGAGGCCCAGGGCGTCCGGTTCGAGTAGCCCACGGAGATCATCGAGTAGCCGCCCGGCAGCTCGACCACCCGGCCGTCGGGATTGACGACCGAGTCGCTGCTGGAGAGGAGGTCGTCGATGAAGAACGGGTCGTCGTTGCCGGGCGCGAAGATGCACTCGATCCCGGTGCCGGCCAGCCGGTCCTCGGCCAGGTCGATCCAGCGGCTCATCGTCTCGTTCATCAGCTTGCGGAAGAGCTCCTCGACCGCCGCGGGGTCCTCCCGGAGCGCGGCCATCTCGTCCGGCGTCATCGGATGCGGGTAGAAGCCCGCGTCGGCGATGAACTTGTGCAGCCCGGCCAACCCGTCCGAGTCGACCTCACGCCGGCGACCGAACAGGTGCGCGGAGTACCGGCCCGGCCCCTCCTCGACGACCGGGACGATCATCTTGCCGGTGATGTCACCGCCCATCACGACGGCGTCGACGCCGTAGAACTTGCCGGCGTTGAGGAACTTGCGCAGACACCGGTCCGAGCCGTGAATGTCCGTCGCGAAGAAGATCTTGGCGTCCTTCACCGAGTCGCACCTCTCTCCACTTCCTCCGGGAGCTCGTACCAGGGGGTCTTGCGGCCGATCACGCTGCGCGCCCGCCACCGCATCGACTTGGGAGCGTCGTGCAGGGACGCGTCGACCTGGTCGATGGCCCGGTTCACCCGCTCGCCGTCATGGGCGTCCAGCAGGCCGGGGGCCGCCTCACGCACCTTCGCGAGGTTGTCCGTGAACGTCGTGAACCAGCCCCAGTCGCTGCTGGTGACGTCGCGCAACCGCTTGAGGGACAGCACATCCGGCTCCAGACTGTCGCGCGGCACCTGCTGGTCTGCCACCTCGTGCGACAACAGCAACCGGACCGCGTCGACGACGTCCTTGGCGTTGATCTCGGCGATCTGCAGCTTGGTCAGCAACAGGTCCGCGGCGTCGAGCGCCCGGGCGTGCTCACCGAGCCGGTGGCTCAGGTCGAGCTGGTGGCACATCGCGAAGGTGCCGACGAAGACGTCCAGCTGCCGGCCGTTCGCGGTGTCGTAGAAGAGCATCCGCCGGGCGCCGTGCAGCGCGTTGAACCGCTCGTTCGGCAGGTAGCCGAGGGCGGTCAGGACCGCCGACGTCGCCCTGGTGGACTTCGCGGGTACGACGACGTCGATGTCGCCGTACGTCCGTCGAAGGCTGTCCGGCACGGTGACGTGGTCGTGCAGGGCGACGCCGGCGCCACCCAGCACCCGCAGGGTCAGTCGCGCCTGCTCCGCGGCGTCGACGATGCGCCGGGCCTCCGGGACGATCTCGGCCAGGGGAGCGTCGGGGCCGGTCGAGGCGCCGGGCGTCATGCCGGCTCACCCACCGTCGCGCGGTGGATGGTGTCGTAGTGCTCGCCCCGGGCCGCCTCGCTGGGGAAGTTGTAGGACTGCTTGCCCCCCAGCTCGGCCAGGTGGAACCCCAGCAGTGCCAACGGAAGGGCCGCGGTCACCGGTGACAGCTCCTCCGGCACGTCCGGGCTGAGGGGCAGCCAGAGCTCGCCCGGCGGGCCGCCAGCCGGCGGGGCCAGGTCGGAGACCACGATCGCGTCCGCGCCGACGTACCGCAGCTCCGAGAGGATCTCCAGGCCGCGGTCGTGGCCGGCGCCGCTGGGGTTGACCAGCACGACGGGATCACCAGGCCCGGTGACGAAGTACTCCTCGTGCGCCCACTCCTCCAGGTTGGTCGAGACGGCGAGCTGCTGTGGTCCCTCGAACAGCTTCGCGGCGCCGAACCTGGCCGTCGCCTCGCCCGGCCCGGCGCCCAGGAACGTCGCCCACGCCCGGCCCTGAAGCCGTTGCGCGGCAAGGAGAGCGGGCTCGGCCGACAGGTCCAGGGTGCGCGCCGCCTGCTCGGGCAGTGCGGCCAGGGCCCGGGCCAGGGCGCCGTCGCCCCCGGCGAGCTCGCTGACGGCGGCGGCCAGCCGCAGCAGGCTGCCGAGCATCGCTACGTACGTCGAGGTGCCGGGTGAGAAGCCCAGGGTCGTGACGTCGAGCGGGACCACCACATCACTGGCCCGGGCCAGCTGGGCGTCCGGCGCGTTGGTCAAGCCGTACGTCGGGTGCCCGAACCGCCGGGCCTGGAGCAGCGCCTCGGTCGTACGGCCGACCCGTCCTGAGAACGACACCCCCATCACGGCGCTGCCGGCCGGCAGGAAGCGGGCCTGGTACCGCGCCAGGTCGAGGGCGTGACAGGGGTGCGGCGTCACCGAGGTGTGGCGTTGGAAGGCCAGGGCGGCCGCCTGGCCGGCGAAGGCGCTGTCGCCGCACCCGGTCAGCCAGAGGTGTGAGATGTCCTGCGCGAGAAGGGACTTCGCCAAGGCCGTCAGCCGCCCACCCGGATCGCTGACGGCGTTCGCGACGACGTCGGGGATCATGGCGATCTCTCGGCGCATCACGTCGATGGCGTAGGAGCCGCCGTCACTGCCGCTGATCGACGGGTCGGCGCCGCGCACCACCCCCCCGGCGGCCGAGCCCAGGCGACGGGACCGGCTCGCCTGCGCCGCCCCCGCCGCGCGCAGGCCGGGGCCGTCCAGATCCGTCGCCAGCAGGCGCAGGCTGCCGGAGGCACCGACCGCGGTGCCGGCGGTGACGATGCCGAGGGCCACCGCGCCGAGCGGGTCCAGCCCGCTGGCCAGCCCGGCCGCGAGGCCGCCGCAGAACGCGTCGCCGGCGCCCGTGGTGTCGACCGCGCGCGTCGGCAGGGCCGGCACGTGCACCACGGCGTCGCCGTCGAACAGGTAGGCGCCGTCCGCCCCGGCCTTGACGACGGCCGTGGTCAGGCCGGCTGCCGCCAGCGCCCGCAGGCCGTCCTCCGCGGTCGCGGCGCCGGTGAGCTCCTGCAGCTCCTCCAGGCTCGGCTCGAAGACGTCCACCGTGCGGGCCAGCTCGAGCAGCCGCTCCCGCACCGGCCCGACCCAGTCCTCGTGGGTGTCCAGGGTGATCCGGGCTCCAGGCGCGAGCCGGCGCACCTGCGCGACGACGCGCTCGGCGTTGGGCAGGGGCATCGCCGCGACGTGCACCACCGCGGCACCGTCGAGCTGCGCGGGGGACAGGTCGGCGGCCTGCGGTGCGACCTCGGCCGACCGGCCGGGCGGCGTGCGATAGAGCCAGTGCCGCCGGCCGTCGGCCTCGTAGATCACCCAGTTGCGGACGGTCGGCCCGGCGACCGCGACGACGCCGCTCACGTCGGCCCCGGCCCGGGCCAGCGCGTCGAGCGCCTCCGGCGGGAAGTCGTCGCCCTTGCGGGTCACCAGGGCCACGGGCACGCCGCAGGCCAGGACGGCCGTCGCCGAGTGGACCGTGTTGCCGCCCAGCCGGGCCATCAGGGTCTGCCCGTCCGGCAGGACCACGTCGTCGATCGTCAGGTTGCCCACGACGACGACGTGGCCGGCGCTGCCCGCCGGGTCGGTCGAGGTCGTCACTCCGGCGGGATCTCCCGGTAGGCGAGGGCCAGGTCGACGCCGCGACGCTTGTTGAGCGTCCAGCTCGCGGCGTACCAGATGGCTCCTACGACGATGACGCCGATCATGAACTTCAGCGAGATGCCCCGCGTCACGGCGAAGGTCGCGTTCACGGTGTCGTTGGCGATGAACATGATCATCAACCCGCCGAGGGCGATGACGCCACCGATCCCGGCCAGCGTCACCGCGGGCACGCCGAGGATGCGCCGCCCGCCGCCGCCCTCCCAGATCTGGGGGAGCCGGTAGGGGAAGACGATCCCGGCGATGCTGACCACGATGAAGGCGACGATCTGGGCGAGCAACGCGCCGAGCAGGCTGGCCTGGGGAATCCGGACCAGGGCGATGAGCGCGATGACGCCGGTGACGCCGCAGAGCAGGATCGCCTTGACCGGCGTGTGGTACTTGTCGTTGACCTCACCGAGCTGCTGGGGCACCGTGCGGTCCAGCGACCAGGCGAGCATGTAGCGCGTGGCCTGCAGCGTCGACAGCGGCGTCCCCATCAGGGCCCAGAGGACGAAGCCGACGCCGATCAGCAGGAGCAGAGGAACGCTGCCGGTCAGCATGCTCCCCATCAGCACGATGCTCGGTGGCAGGCCACCCGGCAGGGCGAGCTTGTCCGGCGCCGTGTTGTTCAGGTAGGAGAGGCTGCTCCCCCACGTGTTGCCGACCGTGTGCTTGTAGAGCAGCACGATCAGCGCGAGCACGAAGCCGTTGATCAGCACGCCACCGACCATCGCGAAGTACTGCGTGCGGCTGGCCCGCTTGACCTCGCCGCCGATCTGGGCCGAGCCCTGCGCGTAGCCGACGACGAAGAACACCCACGGCAGCATCAGGATCGTGGCCGTGAGGCTGAAGCCCTTGGTGCCGCCGAACCCGGCCGACTTGGCCGTGCTGACGACGTTCTCGTAGGCCAGGCCCTTGTTGGCGCTGGCGAACTGGTTCCACGACTCGGCGACCTGGCCACCGCGGAAGAGCAGCAGCCCGGCCACGAGCAGGAGGCAGAGCCCGGCCAGGCCGAAGAGCCACTTCTGCAGCCGCCAGTAGGACTGCGAGCCGTAGATCAGGACGGCGCAGAACCCGAAGGTCAGGAGTGCGCCGAACAGGATGACCCACCACTGGGTCGTGATGCCGGCCACCGTGTGCTCGGCCAGCAGCGAGTTGCTGGCGTCGATGAACCCGGTGTGCCCGGTGACTGCACCGATGGTGGTGAACGTGACCGGCACGGCGAAGGTCAGGGCGAACCAGGCGTTGAAGCCGATCCAGAAGAAGATCAGCCACATGCCCTGGCTCCACGAGAGCAGCCACCCGACGACCGGGTGCAGGGTGCGGCTCACGAAGACGTAGTCACCACCCGACCGCGGCATCGCGCCGGCGAACTCGGCGTAGACCCAGAGGAGCGTGAACGCCATCACCAGCGTCCCGATGACGATCGCGAGCAGCATGCTGCCGCCGGGGAAGTTGCCCGGGGCCTGCAGCAGGAGGAACACCGCACCGAGGGCAACGTTCATGCCCAGGCTGTTCATGATCAGGGCGTCCCACTTGGAGACCTCCCGGACCAGGCCGGTCGCGTTCCGGACGAAGAGCTGTCCACCTTCGGCGAAGTCCGAGGGCAGGGAGACCTCGTTAGCCATTTCTCCTCCAGGTCAGTGCAGGGGCCGTGCAGGGGCCGTGCTCTCGATGGCGAACCGGAACTGCTCCGGGCGGTAGAGGACGTCGGAGTACTCGACCGTCCGGCCGGCCTGGCTGCGGGTGATGCCGACGACGCGCAGGAGCGGCGATCCCGGTGTGAGACCGAGCAGCTCGGCGTCGTCCAGGCCCGCCCGGCCCACCTCGACCAGGTTGTCGGCCGAGGTCATGTCGACCCCGTGCACCTCCGCGAGCGCGTCGTACAGCGAGCCGGTGCCGAGGTCCCTCGCCGTCATGCCGCGCGCGTAGCGGGCGGGGAGCCACGCGGTGAGCAGCGCCAGCGGGGTGTCGTCGAGGGTGGCCAGCCGGCGCAGGCACCAGACCGACCGGCCGCGCAGGGACAGGGCCGCGGCGACCTCCTCCGGGGCGGAGACGACCGAGCTCGACAGCACGGTGACCTTGGGGTGCAGGCCCTGTCGCTCCATCGACGCGTGGAAGCTGCCGAGGATCTGGATCTTCTCCACCAGCTTGCGCTCGCGGACGAAGGTGCCCTTGCCTCGCGTCCGGTCGACGTAGCCCTCCTTGCTGAGGTCCAACATCGCCTGTCGCACGGGGGCGAGGCTGACGCCCAGCGCCTCGGCCAGCTGGCGCTCCCGGGGCAGCTGCTCCCCGGGCCGCAGCCACCCCTGCTCGATCCCTTGCAGGACAGCGATCTTGATCTGGTGGTGCAGTGGGACGGGGCTGTGCCGCTGGACCCCGGCCGCGAGGCGGTCCTCGATGGCGGTCACGGAAGGCACGAGCGAAGAATACAAAGTTATAATCTAGAGTCAAGCCCTACGATCGCCTGATGTCCAGCGGGTCGCTGCAGGCGGCGGTACGAGCCGTCGCCGAACGAGACGCCCGCCCCCGATGGTCGATCTGCCTGCGGGGTCCGCAGGGTGCGGTCCGGGCCAGCCACGACCCCGCCGAGACCCTGTCGACGGCCAGTGTCGGCAAGCTCCTGCTGCTGATCGAGGTGGCGCGGCGCTGTGCGGCCTCCCCGGAGTACGGCGACGAGACGCTGGGCCGCAACGGGATCGAGCCGGTCGCCGACTCCGGCTTGTTGCAGCACCTGAGCGTCGAGCGGCTCAGTGTCAAGGACCTGGCCGTCCTGGTGGCGAGCGTCAGCGACAACCTGGCCACCAACATCCTGCTCGAGGCGGTAGGCCTCGCGGAGGTCGACGAGGCCGGCCGGCGCCTCGGCCTCCGGGCCACCAAGCTCCTCGATCGGGTGCGGGACGATCGCCGGCCCGAGCACGCCCCGACCCTCTCGCGCGGGGATTCGCAGGAGCTCTCGCGCCTGATGGCCGAGGTCGCCGGCGGGACCCTCATCGGCGTCGACGTCTCGGCCCAGCTCCGCGACTGGCTCTCGTTGGGGGTGGATCTCTCGCTCGTCGCATCCGCCTTCGGGCTCGACCCCCTCGCCCATCCGGCCGGCCGGGCGGTCAGCCTCCTCAACAAGACCGGTACCGACCGGGGCATCCGCGCGGACGTCGGGACGGTCTCCGGACCTGGCGGGCGGCTGGCGTACGCGGTCATCGCCAACTGGGAGGCCGATGACCCTGAGGGAGATGACGGAGATGTCCTGGACGTCGTCCTGGACGGGATGCGCCAGCTGGGGCTCGCGATCCGCCGCGAGATCGTCGAATGAAGGCCGGGTCACGATTTGTTGGATCGGAGCCGATGTCCTTGACGCGGCCGGTCCGGACAGGAAGCCTGCGGGAAGGACACACTGACCGCGACGGGTCCCCCGCCCGCGAAGAAAGGCTCCACATGCGTCTCACGCGAACCCTGGCACTGACCTGCGTACTGGCCGTACCCCTGGCTCTGGCAGCCTGCGGCGGCTCGAGCTCGGGATCCAGCGGCTCGGGATCAGGCGGTTCGGGATCCGGAAGCAAGGCCAGCTACGGCAACTGCAAGATCACCAGCAAGACCGGGAGCATCAAGCTCACGCCGGCCAAGGCGGGGACCCTGACGGTCGAGACCACGCTGCCGGCCCAGGGCTGGTGGAACGGCACCACGCCGCAGTCGATCAAGGACGGCTACGAGTACTGCATGGCGGCCGAGCTCGCCAACATGGCCGGCTTGAAGTCGGTGACGGTCAAGAACGTGTCCTTCGACCAGCTGGTTGCCGGCCGCACCAACACCTTCGACATCGCGCTGGCCGAGATCTCGATCACCCCGGAGCGGGCCAAGGTCGTCGACTTCTCGACCCCCTACTTCGACTCCAACATCGGCGTGCTGGTGAAGAAGGGCGGCGGCGTCACCCAGGACAACATCAAGAGCAAGAAGTGCGCGGCCTACGCGGGCACGACGTCGGTCCCCTTCATCAAGGACCAGCTGAAGTGCAACGCGAAGGTCTACCCGAACTCGCAGACGCTCTACCAGGGCCTGCTCTCGGGTCAGGTCGACGCGGACTTCCTGGACACCGCCATCGTGCTGGCCGAGGCCAAGTCCACGGGCGGCAGGCTGGAGGTCGTCGGCCAGTACTCGACCGGTGAGAAGTACGGCGCGATCTTCCCCAAGGGCTCGGCCAACGAGGCTGCGCTCAACCAGGGCATCCAGACGATGATCGGTGACGGCACCCTGAACGGGCTGTCGAAGAGCTACCTCGGGCCGGCGTTCGGCGGCGACCCGTCGGCCGTGCCGGTCTGGACGATCAAGTAGCCGGCGCACCATGACTGCCTCGAGCAGCCTGGTCACCGACGAGCTCCAGCCCAGTCCGACCCCGAGCCCGCCGCGGCCGGTCATCCCGTTCGCGGTGGCCGGCCTGGCGATGGCCGTCGTGGGCATCGTGCTGATGGTCCTTGCGGCGTTGAAGATCCGCGACTACAACCACCACAACGCCCTGGCCACGATCATCGGCGTTGTCCTCGTGCTGCTGGCCCTCTACCCGCTGTCGCCTGCGGCGCAGTCGTTCTCGGGTGCCCGTCAGCGGGCCGCACTGCTCCACGACGACCAGCTCGTCCCGGCCCGGCGGGCTTCGGCCGCCGGCCGCGAGGAGGCCCAGATCGCGATGGGGTACTCCGCGGCCGCGATCATCGTGGCCGGGCTGCTCCTGATGGCCCTGGCCAACGACGGCGGCATCGCCCACACGTTCTTCACGTCCAGCGCGTGGGGCAAGGCCTTCCCAGAGATGATCCGGGCGTTCTGGACCAACATCTGGGTCGCCGTGGTGTCCGAGATCCTGATCCTGCTGCTGGGCCTGCTGGTGGCGATCATGCGGATGCTGCCCGGCCGGGCCGGTGCGCCCCTGCGCGTGATCGCGCTCGTCTACTGCGACGTCTTCCGGGCGGTGCCGGCGATCGTCGTCATCCTGCTGGTCGTGTTCGGTGCGCCCCTGGCGTTCCCGGCCACGGCGTCCTGGCCGATCGCCTGGCTCGGCATCGTCGCGCTGACCCTGACCTACACGGCGTACGTCGCGGAGGTCTACCGGGCCGGCCTGGCCTCGATCCATCCCAGCCAGAGCGCAGCCGCGAGGTCGCTCGGGCTGAGCTATGCCCAGACACTGCGAAAGGTTCTGGTGCCGCAGGCGATCCGCCGGGTCATCCCGCCGCTGCTGAACGACTTCATCAGCCTGCAGAAGGACACGGCGCTGCTGTCCACGGCCAGCATCGCCGAGGTGGTCCTGACCGCCACGCTCTGGCAGAGCAAGCTGTTCAACCTGTCGCCAGTGACCCTGGCCGCGGCGTTCTTCATCATCATCACGATCCCCCAGGCCCGCTTCGTCGACGCCCTGATCAACCGTGACGCGGCGCGAAGGGCGGGCGGCTGATGGCCTTCCTGGAGATCGACGACGTCCACAAGTCGTTCGGCCACAACGAGGTGCTCAAGGGCGTCTCGCTCGACGTCGAGCGGCACGAGGTGGTCTGCCTGATCGGCGCCTCCGGCTCCGGCAAGTCCACGCTGCTGCGCTGCGTCAACGCCCTGGAGGGCATCGACAGCGGGGAGATCCGGATCGACGGCGACACGGTCACCGGCGCCGGTGTCGACCTGAACGCGCTGCGCCGGGACGTCGGCATCGTCTTCCAGAGCTACAACCTCTTCCCGCACATGTCGGTGCTCAAGAACGTCACCCTGGCGCCGGTCGGCGTCGCTGGCCTGAACCGCAACGAGGCCGAGGAGCGCGGCATGCGGCTCCTGGAGTCGGTGGGGATGGCGGAGAAGGCCAAGGCCTATCCGGACAGCCTCTCCGGCGGCCAGCAGCAGCGGGTCGCGATCGTCCGGGCGCTGGCCATGCAGCCGCGGGTGATGCTGCTCGATGAGATCACCGCGGCCCTGGACCCCGAGCTGGTCGGCGACGTGCTGGAGATCGTTCGCGAGCTGGCCCACGGGGGCCTGACCATGCTCCTCGCCACTCACGAGATGGGCTTCGCCAAGGAGGTCGCCAGCCAGGTGTGCTTCCTCGACAACGGCTCGATCCTCGAGCGCGGGTCGGCCCAGGACATCTTCGAGAACCCGCGCGAGCCGCGGACCCAGCAGTTCCTGAGCCGCGTCGTCCAGTCCGGGCGGCTCTAGCCCTCCTCGGGTCCGTGTCCCGGTCAGGTCTCGCGCAGGGTGCGCGCGATGGGGCGGCGGGCCTCCAGCCGGGCCGGGATCGCCGTCAGCAGCACGACGAGGACCAGGGTGAGCAGCCCGAGGGCGGCCAGCTGCTCCGGCGGGGGCGCCACGGGGTGTGACACGGACAGCGCGCGGAAGACGGCGAACCCGCAGACCGTTCCGAGAACCAGCCCGATGACGGACGGGACCAGCTGGGCGATCCCGAGGCCGGCCGCGGTCTCGGCCGGCGAGGCACCCAAGGTTCGCGCGACGGCGAGTGCGCGGCGAGCCTCGACCGCGCTGGCCCGGGTCACGAAGACCAGGTTGACCGCGGTCATGACGGCCAGCAGCCCGGTGACCGCCAGCATCACGGCGCGCAGCTGGGCGGCCTGCGGATCGGCGGGCCCGCCGGCGCTGCCGCGCTCGGCGCTCAGGCTGGCCTGCGCAAAGAGCGCGACGACGCTGCCGCACACCGCAACGGCGATCGACAGGGTCGTCAGCGCGGCGCGCCGGGGCCGGCGTCCGGCCAGCCGCAGGCCGAGCAGTGCCGGCGCGGGCAGTCGAGCCGACCACGCGACGAGCAGCCGGCCCCTGCGCGGCCCGCGCCCAGCGTCGGCGAGCGCCCGCACGGTGCTCGTCCGGGCCGCTCGCAACGCCGGGACGACGCTCGCGGTCACGACGATCGCCAGGATGCTGCCGGTCACGACCAGCCCGTCGGTCAGGGACACGGAGGTCCCGCCGAGGCGGCCGAGCAGGCCCGCGCTGCGAGTCACCAGCCGGGGGGCGAGGAGGCGTCCGGTGACCAGCCCGAGCAGGGCGGCCACCAGACCGACCACCAGGTACGACGCCAGCAGCAGCCGGGCAACGAACCCGGGGGTCGCGCCGGCCGCCTTGAGGGTGCCCACGCGGCGTACGTCGTCGGTCATCCGGCCACCGACCAGCACCACGAGGGTGGCCAGGGCCAGGACGACGAGCAGGGTGCTGCCGAACACGACGACCGCGCGCTCGGAGGCGAGCTGCTCCGCCTGGCGGCCGGCGATCTCCTGCCACGGGTCGAGGAACGGGCGTCCGCTCGGGGGCCCCTCGTCGCCGAAGCGGTTCGCGAACGCCGGCGCCGCAGCCGGGTCGTCCAGCCTCAGGTAGCGGACCCAGACCAGCGGCTCGGTGGGCGAGGCCAGCGCGCCGGCGCGGGACCGGGTCGCCCAGACCAGGCCCGGCTGCGCGGTGAACCAGTCCGGCCGGTCGAGGATGCAGCCGACCGTGCACAGCTGGGGATAGGGCGGCAGCGCAGCGGAGACGGCGATCCCGACCACCGGCACGCGTTCGCCCGCCAGCTCGACGGTCTCGCCGGCGCGGACTCCCAGCGCCTGCGCGAAGGCGCGCTCCAGGACGATCCCGTCGGCGCTGACCCAGTGGCCGCTGACGACCCGGGGCCGGTCGACCGGCGAGGCGGTGGCGTCGCGCCCCTGCACCTCGGCCACGCCCTTGACTCCTCCCGCGTCGATCGCGGTCCAGGTCATCGGGAAGGCCGGGCTGCCGGCCGCCACCTCGGGTCGCTCGCCGATCGACGCGAGGCGGGACAGGTCGGCCGGGCTCACCTGGTGGCCGGGGGCGGGGATCACGCTGGCGACCACGTCCGGCCCGGCCGTCTGCTGACGGGTCTCGGCGTACGCCGTAGCGGTCTGCCCGTGCAGCACGAGCCCGATGGTCATGGTCGTGGCCGCGACGGCGAGGGCGGCCAGGAGCAACAGGGTCTCGGTGGCCCGCCGGCGCAGGTCCCGCGCGGCCAACCGGAACGTGAGGCGGATGCCGCTCACTCGCGCCTCCCCGCAGTGAGGATCTCGGCCGCGGTGGCGGTCGTGGGCTCGAGGGTCACGTCCTCGACCAGGGCGCCGTCGCGCATCGCGACCATCCGGTCGGCCGCAGCGGCGGTCCGCTGGTCGTGGGTGACGACCACGAGGGTCTGGCCGCCTGCGCGGAGGCGGGCGAAGAGGCGCAGCACCTCGGTGGTCGCCGCGCTGTCGAGGTTCCCGGTGGGCTCGTCGGCGAGGACGACGGCCGGGCGGTTGACCAGGGCGCGGGCGATCGCGACGCGCTGCTTCTGACCGCCGGACAAGGCGCCGGGCCGGTGCCGCTCGCGGTCGGCGAGGCCCACCTCCGCGAGCACGGCGCTCGCGCGTCGCCGGGCCTCGCGCACCGGCGTCCCGGCCAGCAGCGCCGGCAGCTCGACGTTCTCCACCGCGGTCAGCTCATCCATCAGGTGGAACTCCTGGAAGACGAACCCGACCTGCTGGCGGCGCAGGCGGGCGCGGGCCCGCTCGGAGGTCCCGTCGATCCGCGTCGTACCGATCCAGACCTCGCCGGCGTCGGCGCGATCCAGACCGCCCATCAGCTGGAGCAGGGTGGACTTGCCGCAGCCACTGGGGCCGGTGACCACCAGGGCCTCGCCGGTCGCGACCTCGAGGTCGACGTCGTCGACGGCGCGGATCAGACCCTCTCCGGCGCCGTAGTGCTTGGCCAGGCCGACGACCCGGATCGCCGCGCTCACCGCCCTGCTCCCCACGCGCGCTCGCAGGCGTCCAACCAGGTGAGGTCGGCCTCGATCCGGAGCACGACGCCCTCGAGCAGGAGGGCAGTGTCCGAGCCGTCCGGCTCGGCCATCGCTGCCTGCTGCGCCTCGCGAACCCGGCGGACGAGCTCTCGGCGCTGAGCGGCCACCAGGGCGATCGGGTCGGCGAGACGCCCGGCCGCGGCGACCACCAGCTTGAGGTGGAAGTTCGTGAGGTCCGGCCGCGGCCAGGCGACGTCGGTCAGCCACTCCTGGACCCGTACCCGTCCGGCCGCGGTCAGGTCGTAGGTCCGTCGTTCGGGTCGCTCGGACGCGGCTGCCTCGCGGGTGGATGCGACCAGCCCGGCCTGCTCGAGCCGGCCGAGGGTGACGTACATCTGGCCGGCGTTGAAGCCGGAGGCCAGCGGTCCCAGAGCCCGCTCGATCTGCGCTCGCAGCTCGTAGCCGTGCGACGGTTCCTTGGCCAGCAAGGCCAGGACGACCTCTTGCTGCATCCTCTACCCCTAACGGTTAGGTATGCAGGGAGACTAACGGTTAGGCATCAGGGAAGGAAGCCCTCGGGTTAGCCCCACCCTCCGCGCGGGTGGCAGCGGGAGTGATCGGGACGCGGCTCCTGCCTACGGTCGAAGGAGCGGCGAGATCCGTCGCGACCGACTCAACGGAGGTGGTCCACCCATGGCCAGGCGAGCAGCCGCGACGCCGTCGGCGTACTGCGTCGAGCTGACCGACGTGCACAAGAGCTACGGTGCGCGCGCGCATGCCGTCCACGCGCTGCGCGGCGTCTCGGTCGCGATCCCGCGCGCGTCGTTCACCGCCGTCATGGGTCCGTCCGGCTCGGGCAAGAGCACCTTCCTGCACTGTGCCGCCGGCCTGGACCGGCCGACCTCCGGCAGCGTCCGCCTGGCCGGCGAGGAGATCGGCACCCTGAGCGAGCCGAGGCTGACCGAGCTGCGTCGCGAACGGGTGGGCTTCGTCTTCCAGTCGTTCAACCTCGTGGGGTCGTTGACGGTGAGCCAGAACGTCACCCTCCCGCTCCGGCTGGCCGGACGGCGTCCGGACCGGGCCTGGCTGGGCCAGGTGATCCAGTGGGTCGGCCTGGCCGACCGGGTCCGGCATCGGCCGGCGCAGCTCTCCGGCGGCCAGCAGCAGCGGGTCGCCATCGCTCGCGCGCTGGTGACTCGCCCGGCCGTCCTGTTCGCGGACGAGCCGACCGGTGCCCTGGACAGCGAGACCGGCGCCGACGTGCTGCAGCTGTTGCGCGCCGCGGTGGACCGGGCCGGCCAGTCGGTGGTCATGGTCACCCATGACGCGGTCGCGGCGAGCTACGCCGACGCCGTCCTCTTCCTGGCCGACGGGCAGCTGGTCGACCGGCTGAATCGCCCCACGCACCAACAGATCGTCGCCCGGATGGCGGCACTGCGGCCCCGGGCGGTCTCGTGACCGGCCGGCTCGCCCTCGCGACCCTGCGGGCCCGGCTGCCCGGCTTCGTCGCCACGTTCGTCGCGCTGTTCGCGGCATCAGCCTTGGTCGCGGCCTGCGGCCTCCTGCTGCAGACCGGCCTGGGCGGACGGGTCGCCACCGAGCGGTACGCCGCGGCGCCGGTCGTCGTCACCGCGAGCCAGTCGGTCCACTTCACCAAGGGCAACGGCAAGCACAAGGCGAAGCCGCTCACGGATCACGCCTGGCTCGACCAGTCGGTGGTGGACCGGCTGCGAGGTCACCCCGGTGCCGCGGGAGCCGTCAGTGAGGTGACCTTCGCCGCAACCGTCCTCGCAGCCTCCGACCGGTCGGGTGCCGCTCCGGGTCACCGTCCGTCGTGGGGCCACGGCTGGTCGTCGGCCGCGCTGGCACCGCTCGGGCTCGGGAGCGGGCATGCTCCCGACGCGCCGGGTGAGCTCGTGATCGACCCCCGGCTGGCGGCGTCGGCCGGCCTGCAGGTGGGGCAGACCGCACGCGTGCAGACCGCCGGCGGGGTCGCGGCGTACACCGTGGTCGGCATCACGAGCCGGGCGCTGTCGCACCAGGCCAGCCTGTTCTTCTCGGACCCGACCGCGCGCACGCTCGCGGGCCACCCGGGCCAGGTGTACGCCGTCGGCCTGCCCCACGCCCGCATCGAGGACGTCCCCGGCCTGCGGGCAGCCTTGGCCGGCACGGGTGCGGTCGTCGCGACCGGAACCTCCCGCGGGCTGGTGGAGCTCACCACTGCCGCCCGGGCCAGGACGACGTTGATCAGCCTGTCCGGAGTGCTCGGCGGGACGTCCCTGCTCGTTGCGCTGCTCGTGGTGAGCGGCACGTTCGCCCTGTCGATCGGCCAGCGCCGGCGCGAGCTCGCGCTGCTCCGGGCGGTCGGAGCCACCCCGCGACAGGTCCGCCGGATGATCGGGCGCGAGGCCGTCGTGATCGCCGTGATCGCCGGCCTGCCCGGTGCCGCCGTCGGCATCCCCCTGGCGACCTGGCTGCGCTCGCGGTTCGTCGCCTTCGACACCGTCCCGAGCGAGCTCGGCCTCGTGGTCGGCCCGCTGCCCCTGGTCGCGGGTCTGGGTGTGGTGGTGGTCGGCGCCTGGGCCGCCGCCCGCGTCTCGGCCCGGCACGCGATCCGGATCCAGCCGGTCCAGGCCCTCACCGAGGCGGCCGTCGAACCGACCCGCCCGAGCCCGGTCCGGCTGGCCGCGGGGATGCTGGCGGTGGCGGTCTACGCCGTACTGCTGGCCGTCCTGAGCCATCTCCACACGGACCCGGCGGCCAGCCCGGTGACGCTGCTCTGCGCCGTCGTCGCGGTCATCGCGGTGGCACTGCTGGGTCCGCTCATCGCCCGGGTCTCCAGCGAGCTGGTCGGCCGGCCACTGGAGCTAGCGTTCCGGCGGACGGGCTTCGTGGCCACTGCCAACAACCGCACGAACGCCCAGCGGATCGCCGCCGTCATCACTCCGATCACTCTGGGCGTCTCGCTCGCGGCGACGATCCTCTTCTCCCCCACCACGATTCAGCACGCAGCCACGGATCAACGGGACGCCGGGACCCGCGCCGATGCGGTGGTCCTCCCGACCGGACGGGGGCTGCCCGCCGACGTCGTCTCGGCCGCGCGTGCTGCCCCTGGCGTGACCGCTGCCGCGGCCGAGCTCGGTACGACCATCCGGCTCGGGGCGGACAAGTACCCGGCCCTCGGGGTCAGCCCGACGGGAGCGGCGGACGTGTTCGACCCGAAGGTGCGTCAGGGCTCGCTGGCCCGACTGGGAGAGGGCGGCATCGCCCTGTCCGCGCTCGCTGCCGGCCACCGGGACGCGCACGTGGGTGACCGGATCGCGGTCACGCTCGGCGACGGGCACACGGCTGGGCTCACCGTGGCGGCGATCTACGCCCGCGGGTTGGGGTTCACCGATGCCTTGCTGCCGCTGGACCTGGTCCTCGCACACGTCGACGTCCCGCTCGCGTCGGCCGTGCTCGTCCGCGGTGGCACTGCTGCGACCCTTCAGCGGGCCGGGCCGGTCGAGCCGGGGGTTCGGGTCGTCAGCCCGCGCGACTATCGAGCCAGAGTTGTTGCGGCGCAGGGCGATACCGCCCTCGTGGGCTATCTCGCGATGGGCCTGGTCCTCGGGTTCGCCGCGATCGCGATCCTGAACACGTTGGCCATGGCGACGACGGCGCGGTCCCGCGAGTTCGTCACTCTCCGGCTCAGCGGCATGAAGCGACGGCAGGTCAGAGGCATGCTCAGGCTCGAGACGACCGCGGTGGTCGTCACCGCCGTCAGTCTGGGCGCGCTGCTGGGGACCTGTGTCCTGACGGCGTACACCGACGGCATGGCGCCTGGCCACTCGCCGTACGCCCCGCTCGCCTGGTGCGCCGCCATCGTCGCGGTGACCCTGCTGCTGGTGGCGACGGCCGTGTCGCTGTCGTCCCGGCAGGCCCTGCGTGCCGGCCCGGCGGCCGGCGGGTGAGGGGCGCCATCCTCCTCGAGGAGAAGGACGCCCCGGCTACTGAGTGCGCCATCGTTGGTGCCGGCGCGACCTCAGCGGGGGCGTCGTGCCGTGCGCCCCGGCCCGCAGGCCGTCGACCAGGTCCTTCAGCGCCGCCTGCGCGTCGTGGCGCGGCTGCCAGCCGAGCACATCGCGGGCGCGGGAGGTCGCCATCAACGGAGACCGGGCCGCGAGGTCGACCCAGCCCCGATCGGTGGGCTGGAGCCGAGCGCGCCAGGTCAGCTGCGCCCCGGCCCGGAAGAGGCTCAGCGGCGCCGGGACGGCTTTGCCTCCAACGACTGCGGCCAGGTGTTCCGGCCCCAGAGCGGGCTCGGCGGCGATGTTGAACGCGCCGCCGGCGCGGGCTCGCAGGGCGAGGAGGTAGGCCTCTGCGACGTCGTCGGCGTGCACGGCCTGGAACACGAACTCCCGCGGCAGCGGCACACGCGGCAGGTGCGCCCGGGTCAGCGCCCGGACGGGGACCAACGGACCGAGGAAGTAGCGGGCGATCTCGCTGGCCGCCTCCTTCTGGAAGATCAGTCCGGGCCGCAGGCGCGTGATCGTGCACCCCGGCCGCTCGGCCTCGCAACGGTCGAGCCGGCGCTCGACCTCGGCCTTGTGGCGGCTGTACATCGACGTGGCGATGCCGTCGGTCGGCCAGCTCTCGGGCACCCGCTCGGTCTTCGGGCCGGGGCTGTACGCGCCCACCGAGCTGGCGACGACGACGTGCTGGACCCCGGCCTCGGCCGCGGCCCGCACCACGCGCAGGGTGCCCTCGACGTTGGTCGCCGTCATCACCTGCGCGTCGTGGCTGGGCTGGATCTGCCACGCGAGATGGACCACCGCGTCGATGCCCTGCAGCGCGGCGCCCAGCGCACCGGAGGAGTCGCTGCGCGACAGGTCGATCGGGTGCCACTCGGCGATGGGCAGTGTCCCTCGCGCCGGCGGACGGCGGCTCGCGCCGACCACGGCGATGTCGGACTCGCGGGCCAGCCGTTCGGCCACCGCCGTCCCGACATTCCCGGTCACTCCGGTCACGAGTACGCGCACATCGACCCCGATCGTCCGGCGCTACGGTGACATGTCCCCGACCGGCCGGCGAGCCGGAGAACGTTGCGGCGAGGGCGCATCGTCTCTCAGCGGGTCCGAGGCGCGGAAAGCGCTGTCGCGTCGAGGTTCTCGCGGAGCTCGACCAGAGAGTCGTAGACCTGCTCCGCTCCCGCCTCGCGCAGCTCCTCGACCGAGAAGCCACCCGTGCGCACCGCCACCGACGCGACGCCGGCGTTGCCGGCGGCGACGCTGTCCCAGGTCGAGTCCCCGACCATCACGCCGGAGCGGCCGCCGACCTTGGCCAGAGCCACCTGGACCAGGTCGGGCGCGGGCTTGGTCGCCTCGACGTCGTCGGAGGTGGTCCAGTCGTCGGCCAGCTCGCGGCCGCCGATCAGCTCCAGGTAGTGCTCGACGTGCTCCTGCTTGCCCGAGCTGGCCAGCACGACGCGGAAGCCTCGCCGCCGTACCTCCCGCAACAGCTCGTGGACACCCTCGAACGGCTGCACCTCCCCGAGCATCGGCTCGAACTCCTCGCTCCAGGCCGCTCGTAGCCGGTCGCCGTGCTGCTCCTCGGTGCGGTCGTCGCTCACCGCGGCCACGAGCTGGTCGCCGCCCATGCCGATGGCCCGGTGGATCCGCCAGATCGGCACGGTCAGGTCGACCTGCCGGAAGGCACGGAACCAGGCCAACGCGTGCTGGTAGTTGGTGTCCACCAGGGTGCCGTCGACGTCGAAGATCGCCGTGTCCGTCGAGTCGTCGGTACGGGTGCCGGTCGCGTTGTGGGTCATTGCACTCCCTGTCCGGGGCGGGTGGGCCTCGATCCAGCATCACGGGTTCGAGTTGCCGCGGCCACCGGGCGCTGATGGGCTGGGCGCGAGGCTGGATCCCCCTGGCAGGCAAGGCGTGCAGGACCATGACCGAGACCGGAGCGGCCGAGTTCGTCCCCGCGACGAGGAGCGTGCGCACCCTGGCCCGGGCCGCGGAGGGCTGTCGTGGCTGCGAGCTCTACCAGCGGGCGACGCAGACCGTCTTCGGCAGCGGCCGGGCCCGGGCAGCGCTCGTCCTGGTGGGGGAGCAGCCCGGCGACGTCGAGGACGTCGAGGGTGAGCCGTTCGTCGGTCCGGCCGGTCGCCTGCTCGACCGGGCGCTGGCGGATGCCGGCATCGACCGGGACGAGACGTACCTGACCAATGCGGTCAAGCACTTCCGGTGGAAGGCCGCCGGGACCGGCAAGCGCCGGATCCACGACCAGCCGGCGGCCCGGCACGTGACGGCTTGCCTGCCCTGGTTGGAGGCCGAGCTGGGTGTCGTCCGGCCCCGCGTGGTGGTGGCCCTCGGGGCGGTGGCCTCGGGTGCCCTGCTCGGGAGTGCGTTCCGGCTGAGCCGGCATCGCGGCGAGGTGCTCGGCTGGCCGCCCGCCGCTGGCACCTTCGCCGACAGCCGGCTGCCCATCGCCGGGGTCGTCGCGACGAACCACCCGTCGGCCGTCCTGCGGGCTCAGGGGGCGGACCGGGCCACGATGTACGACGCGCTGGTCAGCGACCTGCGTCTCGCAGCCGCCCAGTGATGGTGGCCCGGCCCGCCGGGCCGCGAGCTGCCCGAGGGCCCGAACATCCGGTCAGGCCAGGGTTCCGGTCTGCCGGAACTCCTGGATGACCCGCCCGGCGATGTCGCGGAGCTTGACGTTCTCGTGGGAGGAGAGCCGGCGCAGCACCTGGAAGGCCGACTGCTCGTCCAGGCCGTAGCGGAACATCAGCAGGCCTTGGGCGACGCCGATGGCGTGCCGGCTCTGCAGGGCGGTGGTCAGCGTGTCGATCTCGTTGGTCAGGGCGATGGCGCTGCTGGCGTGCGTGGCGTAGATGTGCGCGGTGATGATCGCCTCGTCGTCGAAGCCCTCGACCCGGCGGGAGTAGAGGTTGAGGCCGCCGACGACGTCGTCCTCGGTGGAGAGCCGGACGCTGAGGGTGCTGCCGATCCCGGCGGCCGCCGCCATGGGGGCCCAGTGCGGCCAGCGCTGCTCGCGGGCCATGTCCTGGATCCGGTAGATGTCCTCGACCCAGATGGCGTCCAGGCAGGGGCCCTCCTGCAGGTCGTACTGGGCCTGGTCGAGCCGGTCGACGACCGGGTCGGTGGACGCGGGCGTCTCCACCTTGGCGCCGCGCCGCAATGAGATCCCGGCGAAGTCGCAACCCCCGATGGTCTCGACCGCCAGGTCGACCACCCGCTGCAGGGTCATCTCGAACCGGGGCTCGGCGAGCAGCTCCTGGCTGATCCGCGCGAACGCGGCGGCGTCGTCCGAACGTAGCGGAGGCATCGAGACTCCAGGCTCTAGGTGAGCTGCTGGAGCTCTCAGTACCGAGCGCGCCAGACAACGACCCCTGCAAACGCGCCTCGTGGCTGAAGCCGCCACCCCCGAATGTACGCCGCCATCGCGGCGTGTGGGTCGAGGAGTCGGCCGTCCGCAGGTGCAAGAGGCCGGTGGCGGATTCGTGAGGCAGAATTTGGTGGACGCCTTGAGCCAGCGGGGCGTGAGGCCTCGCGGAAGGGCGAGCCCGGTCGACGGGCCGGCCCGGCTGCGGTCCCGGAGGGAGCCGGTCGTGACCGACCACCTGAACCCCACTGACGCGGCCGCCTTCGCCCGGCTCAGCCGGGAGCTCGCGGGGGAGCCGGACACCACGCAGACCGTGCAGCGCGTGGTGGAGCTGGCCCGGCAGTCGATCCCGGGTTGTGACTACGCCGGGTTCACCCTCACCCGGCCGGACCGGTTGGAGACCGCGGCTGCCACCGATCCGCTGATCGCGGACCTGGACCGCGCCCAGCACGACCTGGGCGAGGGGCCGTGCCTCGCCGCGGCCCGCGCCGAGCAGACCTGCCTGATCCGGGACACCGGCGCCGAGAGCCGCTGGCCCCGCTGGGTGGCGACGGCCGCCGAGTCGGGGATCAGCAGCGTGCTGTCCGTCCAGCTCACCGGCCAGGGGCGCCTGCACGCGGCGATGAACCTCTACGCGAAGGCGGTCGACGCGTTCGACGAGGATGCCGTGATCACCGCGCAGATCTACGCCACCCACGCCGGCAACGCGATCGCAGCCAGCAACGAGAGCGACCACCTGCAGACCGCCCTGCAGTCGCGCCACACGATCGGCGTCGCCCAGGGGATGTTGATGCTGCGCTACGGGCTGACGGAGGAGCAGTCGTTCCGCTTCCTGTCTCGCAACTCCCAGGACGCCAACGTCAAGCTGCGCGAGATCGCGGCCAAGGTCATCGACGAGCTCAGCCGTCAGCGCTGGCCAGAGTCGACGTGAGCCAGGAGCGGCTGCGTCGCATCATCGACGACGTCGCCCGGCACAGCGCCCACCGCTCGATCGGCACCACCAGGTCCGAGCTGGCGGCCCGTCTGTCCGAGGCCGGCATCGCGGTACCGAGTGAGAGCTGGCTCGACGCTCTCGCCCGGGAGGCGGTCCACGGCCGCAGCTACATCCTGGACACCGAGGCCTCCGAGACGGAGCAGGAGGACGATCCGGCCCTGGCGCGGGCGCTCGAAGAAGCGCCGGCGAACCTCGCGGCCGAGATCATCACAGGACCGGGTGCCGCTCCGTCCACGGCCGGACCGTCGGAGCACATGAGGGCTGGTCAGGAGGGGACGCCGCCACCGCCTGACGTCGTACGGCGCGCCAGGACCTCCCGCGCACGCACCATCGCCCTCATCGCTGCCGGCGTCCTCGTCGCGGTCTCGCTGTGGCGCAGGCGTGCTCGTCGATCCCGCCGCCCCCGCCCGGGTGGCGAGTCCGGTTCGAGGCAACCATGATTCGAGGTCAGCACGCCGGCGGCAGCGACTGAGAGGAGAGGCCCACCAGATGTCACCCGTCAACGAGCTGATCCTGGTCCGGCACGGCGAGAGCACGGGCAACGTCGCGCGCGAAGCAGCCCTGGCGGCCGGCGGCGAGACCATCGATGCCGGCTGTCGCGACGCCGATGTGCCGTTGAGCACGCTGGGGGTCCACCAGGCCGAGGCCGTCGGCGGATGGCTCCGGTCCCTGACGTCGACGCCGCCCGGCGTGGTCTTCTCCTCGCCGTACACGCGGGCCCGGCAGACCGCTGCGGCGGCCCTGTCCGCGGCCGGGCTGGAGCAGGAGATCCATCTCGACGAGCGGCTGCGCGACCGCGAGCTGGGCATCCTCGACCTGCTGACCAGGGACGGCGTCCTGGCCCGGTACCCGGCGGAGGCGGAGCGGCGGGACTGGCTGGGCAAGCTGTACTACCGGCCGCCCGGCGGGGAGTCCTGGGCCGACGTCGCCCTGCGGCTGCGGTCGTTCCTGTCGGATCTGAACTCCGCTGCGCCGCAAGCCAACAGCGCACTGGTGGTCAGCCACGACGCGGTCATCATGCTGCTGCGCTACGTGTGCGAGGGATGGGACGAGACGACATTGCTGGAGACGGCCCGGCGTACCGAGGTCGCGAACGCCTCGATCACTCGTCTGGTGCTCGACGGCGACTCGCCGCTGTGGATCGCGGAGAGCTTCAACGCGGTCGAGCACCTGACTGCTGCCGCGGTCAGCGACCCCGGAGGTGGTGACGGCGCCGATGGCCGGTCCTGAGGTCGTGACCGCGGCGCTGCTGCGGGAGTGGTCGCTGCCGGCCCCCGGCGGCTCCAAGCACGGGCGTGGTCACGTCCTGGTCGTCGGCGGGGCGCGGTCCACTCCGGGCGCGGCCATGCTGGCCGGCACCGCAGCCCTCCGGGTCGGAGCCGGCGTGCTCGCGCTGGCCGTTGCCGGCTCAGTGGCGGTGCCGGTCGCCGTCGCCCTGCCCGAGGCGGCGGTGACAGGCCTCCCGGAGACCCCCGCAGGCTCGGTGAGCGGCGGTGCGGCCGATGCGCTCGCGCAGGCCCTGGACGGGTGTGACGCCTGCCTGGTCGGGCCGGGCCTGGACGACGCCGCCGAGACGGAGCAGCTGTTGAACGCCCTCATCGACACAGTCCCCGACGGCTGTCAGGTGATCCTCGATGCGTACGCCCTCGGCGCCGTTCCGGGCCTGCAGGACCTGTCCCGCTGGCGCGGCCGGGTGAGCCTCACGCCGAACCGCTCCGAGGCCGCGCGCCTGCTGGAGGTCGACGAGGCCGACCTGGGCGACGATGCCGAGGTGGCCGCCTCGATCGCGAGCCGGTACGACGCGGCTGTGTCGTACCAGGGACAGGTGCACCATCGAGGCCGGGGCTGGGTGGTGCCGTTCGGCCACGCAGGCCTGGGAACCTCCGGCAGCGGCGACGTCCTCGCGGGAGCGGTGGCGGGGCTGCTCGGGCGGCAGGTGGAGCCGGCCCAGGCGCTGTGTTGGGGGACCTACCTGCACGCCGCCGCGGGCGACCGGCTCGCCCCACACGTCGGGCGGATCGGATTCCTCGCGCGGGAGCTGGTCGACGAGCTCCCGCGGGTCCTGACCGAGCTTCAGGCCTGATCAGCTCCCGGCGACCGCGTCGGTAGCGTCAGTGCCGCTGTCTCGGGTCGGAGCGGAGCAGGCAGAACTCGTTGCCCTCCGGGTCGGCCAGGACGACGAAACCCTCGTCGCCGGTTTGCCCGACATCGGCGTGGGTGGCACCGAGGGCGATCAGCCGGTCGACCTCGGCATCGACGTCCCCGTCGACCACCAGGTCGGGGTGGCACCGGTTCTTGCCGGCTTTGGCCTCGTCGACCTGCTGCAGCCAGATGGTGACCGCCGGCTCGTCGCCCTTCGCCCACAAGGTGGCGCCGTTGTCGTCCGCGTCGACCTCGAAACCCATGACCTGCGACCAGAACTCGGCCAGCCTCGGGAGATCGTGGACGTCGAGCGTCCACTGCCCGGTCCGGACCACCTAGCTCTCAGTCCCTGCTTCGCCGGCCGCGTCGTCACCGACCTGGCGGGCCTGCTCGTCGCCGGCCGGGCCGGCCGACGCCTCGTCGATGCGGTCCTCCCGATCACCGGGGGCGGCCCCGGCGTCCGGCAGACCCTCGTCGGGGTCGATGCTCTCCGGGCTGAAGTCCGAACTCTCGACCGACATGACACCTCCAGGGCTAGCGGCTCGCTCGTCCGTCGAGGCTAGCCCGAAGCGGCCAGGCGCGCCCGCTGCGGGACCACGACCTGCTCCGGGTCGGCCGAGGAGGCGACGCCGGCCTCGAAGACACCGAATCGCGTTGCGGCGGAACCGGCGAGCAGGGCAACGCCGGCGAACCGGGAGGCCCACAGGGACCGCCGACCGAGGGTGCCGGCAACGACCGCCCCGGCCACCGCCAGGGCTCGCCCGCTCTTGAGCAGGGTGGCGGCACGGCCCTCGCCGTACGAGCGCCGCTCCACCCGGCCCGCCTGGTCGAGCCGACTCTCCGCGGCCACCTCGAGCGCGCTGCCGAGGACGGCGAGGCGCCGCGCGGGCGCCTGCTCGCGATGCGGCGCGGTGACCATCGCGGCCCCGGCGGCGGCGCTCGCCGCGGAGCCGACGAAGAGGAAGGGCAACTCGAGCCGGGCGTCGTGCCAGGCCGGTACGGCGGTGTCGGCGAGCAGCACGCTGGTGTACGCCGCGACGGCCGGCCCGAGGACGGCGGCACCAGTAGTCGCAGCCCGACCGACGCGCGGCCCGAGGCCGGTGACGTCGGTGACGGCGGCCAGCCCCGCGGCCGGTCCGTAGCCCGCGAGCAGCCACGAGCCGATGCTCATCGGCGACGTCGGCTTGAGGACCCGCAGCATGTTGACGAAGCGCGCCGGGCGGCCGAGGTCGTGGACCAGCGCCGCCGCGGACAGGGAGATGGCCCCGAGGGCTGCGATCTTGCCGGAGCGGGCCAGACCCGGCCGGTCCGTGCGCTCGGCGCCCGCGGCGAGGACGGACGAGGCGCCGGCGAGGCCGCCGAGGAACAGGTAGCCGGCGATGTCGGCAGCCTGCCAGGTCGGCGGTTTGAGGATGGGACGGCCGTAGTAGCTGGTGAACTCGGCCGGGGGCACGACCAGCTGCTCGCCCCGGCCGCGTCCCCGGCCGCCGCGGCGGCGGCCCAGGTCGGCGGTCATCGCCGCGGCCTCCGGGCGAAGCTGGCCAGGGCCAGGGCCCCGAGCGTGAGTGCGGCGGCTCCGGCCTGTCGCCACATCGCCCCGAGGTCGCGGGTCGTCACGACCGGGTCGGGCGGTAGGCCGTACACCTCCGGCTCGTCGAGCAGGAGGAAGAAGGCGCCGTCACCGCCCACACCGTCCGAAGGGTCCTCGCCGTAGAGCCGGGCGCTGGACTCGCCGCTGCGGTGCAGCTCCTCCACCCGGGCGCTGGCCCGCTCGCGCAGCTCGTCGAGGTCGCCGTACTGGATCGACTTGGTGGGGCAGGCCGTGGCACAGGCCGGCTCCAGGCCGCCGCCGAGCCGGTCGTAGCACATCGTGCACTTCCAGACCCGGCCGTCGTCCTGGCGCTGGTCGATGACGCCGTACGGACAGGCCGAAACGCAGTAGCCGCAACCGTTGCAGACGTCCTCCTGGACGACCACGGTGCCGAACTCGGTCCGGATCAGCGCACCGGTCGGGCACACGTCCAGGCACGCGGCGTGAGTGCAGTGCTTGCAGACGTCGGAGGCCATCAACCAGCGCGGGCCCGGTGGCGCTCCCGCCCCCGGCTCGGGCTGGTCCGGCGCGATGATCTCGCGCTGCTGCTCGATGAACGCGACGTGCCGCCAGGTGTTGGCATCCAGCTGCATCGTGTTGTCGTAGGAGTTGCCGGAGAAGCTCAGCGGTGTGCTGGGGACGTGGTTCCACTCCTTGCACGCGACCTCGCAGGCCTTGCAGCCGATGCAGATGCTGGTGTCGGTGAAGAAGCCCTTCCGGGGCGGCGGGTCGACGTGGCCGGCATCGGCCGCGACGTCGTGCTCAGGCCCGGACAGGACGTTGCCGAGGAAGGTCTTCATGTCAGACGTCCGTCCCGGTGTGCTCGTCGACCCCGGCGCGGACCCGCTGCGCCGCAACGAAGTCCGGCAGGTGGTGGCCACGTGGCTTCCGCCCCGGCTGGATGTCGGCGGTGAGCGCCTTGTCCTCCTGGATATGGGCCGTCGGGTCCATGGCGATGGCGGTGAGCTCGTTGGCGGCATCCCCCTGGCTCAGGCCGTTGGGGCCCCAGTGGAACGGCAGCCCGATCTGGTGGATGGTGCGGCCGCCCGCCTGCAACGGCGGGATCCGGGTCGTCACCAGGACCCTCGCCTCGATGGCGTTGCGGGCGGTGACCACGGTCGCCCAGCCTCCGTGCTCGAGCCCGCGCAGCTCGGCGAGCTGAGGCGAGACCTCGCAGAAGAACTCCGGCTGCAGCTCGCTCAGGTACGGCGTCCAGCGAGTCATCCCTCCCGCCGTGAAGTGCTCCGTCAGCCGGTACGTCGTCACGACGAAGGGGTAGGCGTCCTCGGTGCCGGGCTCGCCCGGGTCGGGGTGGTAGAGGTTCTCGCGACGGGACATGACTCCGCGCGCCGGGCTGCGGGAGTGGTTGGGGTAGAGCGGGTTCCGGATCGGGGATTCCTGCGGCTCGTAGTGCGTCGGCATCGGGCCGTCGACGACGCCGGACGGCACGTAGAGCCAGCCACGCCCGTCGGCCTGCATGATGAACGGGTCGGTGCCCGACAGTGCCTCGGGACCGGTGGCGCCGTCGGGCGGCTGGTAGTCGGGCCGCTTGTCGGGCACGAAGTCCGGCACGTCCTCGCCCGTCCACCGCCCCGTCGCGTCGTCCCACCAGACCAGGCGCTTGTCGTGGCTCCACGGCTGCCCGGAGGGGTCGGCGGACGCCCGGTTGTAGAGGATGCGGCGGTTCGCCGGCCAGACCCAGCCCCACTCCGGGCCGAGCCAGTTCTGCTCGGCGGCGGGCTTGCGGCGGGCGGCCTGGTTGACCCCGTCGGCGTTCACGCCGCAATAGATCCAGCAGCCGCACCGCGTCGTACCGTCGTCCTTCAGCTCGGTGTACGCCGAGAGGGGCCGGCCGTCCGCGTCGAACCCGTTGATCTCGGCCAGGACCGCCTCGGCGCTGGGCTCGTCCAGCCGCCCGGACGTCGGGTAGTCCCAGGTGAGCTGCTGGACCGGACGGTCGCGGAGCTCCGTCGACGCGCTCAAGCGCTCTCGGACCAGTCGGCCCAGGTGATACATGAACCACAGGTCGCTGCGAGCGTCGCCCGCCGGCTCCACGGCGGCGTGATGCCACTGGAGCATCCGGTTGGTGTTGGTGAAGCTGCCGTCCTTCTCCGTGTGGGCCGCGGCGGGGAAGAAGAAGACCTCCGTGCCGATGTCCTCCGTGCGCTTCTCACCGCTGAGGATCTCCGGGCCGTCCTTCCACCACGTCGCGCTCTCGATGAGGGAGAAGTCGCGCACCACCAGCCAGTCGAGCTCGGCCATCCCGAGCCGTTGCATCTTGGCGTTGGCCGAGCCGACGGCGGGGTTCTCGCCGAAGAGCAGGTAGCCCTTGCACTCACCGTCGAGCTGGGCCGCGACGGTCTGGTAGGTGCCGTGCGAGCCGGTCAGCCGCGGCAGGTAGTCGAAGCAGTAGTCGTTGTCCGACGTCGCCGCGTCTCCCCAGTAGGACTTCAGCAGGCTCACCAGGTACGCCGGCATGTGGGCCCAGAAGCCCTTCTCGGCCGTCTCGGCCTCGAGGTAGTGGCCGAGGTCCTCGTGGGCGTGGGCGTGGGGCATCGGGATGTACCCCGGGAGCAGGTCGAACAGGGTCGGGATATCGCTGGAGCCCTGGATGCTGGCGTGACCGCGCAGGGCCATGATGCCGCCGCCACGACGACCGATGTTGCCCAGCAAGAGCTGCAGGATGGACGCGGCCCGGATGTTCTGCGCGCCGGTCGTGTGCTGGGTCCAGCCGACGGCGTAGGCGAAGGCCGTCGTCCGGTCCGGGCCCGAGTTGCGGGTGACCGCGTCGGCGACCTGCCCGAAGAGCTCGGCCGGGATCCCGCACACCTCCTGCACCATCTCCGGCGTGTAGCGGGCGTAGTGCCGGCGCAGGACCTGCCAGACGCATCGCGGGTCCTGCATGGTCTCGTCCCGGCGCGGGTCACCCTCGAGGGCCGGGCCACCCGAGCCGTGCGACTCGCCGTGCCCCGACTCCGCCACGCTGGCGCCCCCGCCGGTGAGCCGGTCGTAGCCCTCGTCCCGGTCACCCGAGGCGGCCGGGACGTCCATGCCGTCGTACTGCCACGAGGCCTGGTCGTAGTGCCGGGTCTCGGGATTGAAGCCGGAGAAGACGCCGTCCAGGTCCTCGGTGTCCTTGAAGTCCTCGGAGACGAGGGTCGAGGCGTTCGTGTAGGTCCGGACGTAGTCCATGAAGGCGAGGCCGTTCTCCAGGACGTGCCGGATCAGGCCACCGAGGAACGCCACGTCGCTGCCGGCGCGGATCGGGACGTGGACGTCGGCCATGGCGCTGGTCCGGGTGAACCGAGGGTCGACGTGGATGACGGTCGCGCCGCGGGCCTTGGCCTCCATCACCCACTGGAAGCCGACCGGGTGCGCCTCGGCGAAGTTCGAGCCCTCGATCACGATGCAGTCGGCGTGCTGCAGGTCCTGCAGGCAGGTGGTCGAGCCGCCCCGGCCGAACGACGTGCCGAGCGCGACGACGGTGGAGCTGTGGCACACGCGGGCCTGGTTCTCGACCTGCACGACCCCGAGGGCGGTGAACAGCTTCTTGATCAGGTAGTTCTCCTCGTTGTCCAGCGTGGCGCCGCCGAGCGTCGCGATGCCCATCGTCCGGTTCACTGCCTGGTCGTCCTCGGTGTCCTGCCAGGTGGCTGCTCGGGTGTCCACGATCCGGTCGGCCACCATCGCCATCGCCGTGTCCAGGTCGAGCGGCTGCCACTCCCGGGCATGCGGTGCGCGGTAGAGGACGGCGTGGCGGCGCGAGGGTCCCGTGGTCAGCTGGAGGCTGGCCGATCCCTTGGGACACAACCGTCCCCGGCTCACCGGCGAGTCCGGGTCACCCTCGATCTGAGTGACGTGGCCATCCTTGACGAAGACCTTCTGGGCGCAGCCCACGGCGCAGTAGGGACAGACCGAGCCGACCACCTTGTCGGCGGTCGCTGTGCGGGGCTGGAGCCGCCGGGTGCGGTCCGAGGTCGCGGCCGCGCCTCGTCCGAGGCGGTCCTTCGTGGTGAGCTGCGCGATCACCGGCCAGCTCGTGATCGACCGACGCAGGTCCATGGATCGGGCTCCCGGCCAGCTAGGCGAGCACGGCGTCGATGGTCTTCTTGAGCGCACTGGGCTGGCTGGGCTTGCGAGGCGCCTTCTTCTTCATCGCGACCATCTCCTCGCCCATCTCCTGCAGGCGCTTGCGGCCCAGGCCCGCGCGGACCTTGGGGAACCAGTCCTGCTCCTCCTCGTCCATGTGGTGCTGGACGTTCTCGATCAGCACCGTCATCTTGGCGGTGAACCGCTCGTCCTTCGCCTTCATCGTCGCCAGCTCCATGGTGAGCAGGTCGGCGACGTGGTGCTCCTCGTAGGACTCGAGGATGTCGTCCTCGAGGTCGGGCATCAGCTGGCGCGTCTCTGGGTACATGCACTCGTTCTCGATGTACGTGTGGACCGTGAGCTCCTCGATGATCTTCCGGGCCAGCCGGTCCTTGGTCGCGTACGCCGTGTCGCCGGCGGCCTGGAACTGCCGGAACAGGCCGCGCATCCGCTTGTGGTCCTCTTTCAGCAGCACGATCGCGTCTGTGGCCATGAGTCCTCGTCAAGAAGTCGGAGCGGAACGGGTACGGGGGAAGTGCCGATGAGAGCAGCCTCGCCCAGGTGCCGCCAGGCCGCCACTTGTCGAGTTGCTGACGTCGGCCGGCGCTGGTGAGGTGGGCTCGGCCCAGTTGAGCGCGCAGCTGGATCCCTTGGCAGGCAAGGCGGCCCACATGCAGCTCGGATACTTCCTGTCCAGCGAGGAGCACCCGCCGGAGGAGCTGGTCCGGCAGGCGAGGCTGGCCGAGGAGGCCGGCTTCGAGAGCCTGTGGATCTCCGACCATTTCCACCCGTGGAACGACGAGCAGGGACAGAGCCCCTTCGTCTGGTCGGTCATCGGCGCTCTGAGCCAGGTGACCTCGCTGCCGGTCACGACCGCCGTGACCTGCCCGACGGTGCGGACCCATCCCGTGGTGGTGGCCCAGGCCGTCGCGACCGCCGCGCGGATGCTGCCCGGCGGGCTGAAGTTCGGGGTCGGGTCGGGTGAGGCGCTGAACGAGCATGTCGTCGGTCAGCGCTGGCCGACCGCCGACGTACGGCTGGAGATGCTCGAGGAGGCGATCGGGGTCATCCGTCAGCTGCTCGGCGGCGACCGCGTGGACCACCACGGCCAGCACTACGTCGTCGAGGACGCCCGCCTCTACACGCTGCCGCAGCGGGCCGTGCCGATCCTGGTCTCCGGCCTGGGGCCCAAGGGGATCGACCTGGCGGCCCGGGCCGGAGACGGTCTGGTCACGACCAAGCCCGAGAAGGCGGACGTCGACCGGTACATCGTCCAAGGCGGCCGGGGCCCGGTCGAGGCGGGCGTCAAGGTGTGCTGGGGCGAGTCGGAGGATGCCGCCGCCGAGCTGGCCCATCGGCTCTGGGCCAACCAGGGGCTGCCCGGGGAGCTCTCCCAGATCCTGCCCAGCCCGCGACACTTCGAGCAGGGCGCCCAGCTGGTCGATGTCGAGGACACGCGTCGGGCCATCGCCTGCGGCCCGGACCCGGAGCGGTACGTCGAGGTGATCCAGCAGTACCGCGACGCGGGCGTGGACATCCTGCACATCGCGCAGATCGGGCCCGACCAGGACGCGTTCTTCGAGTTCTTCAACGACAAGGTCCGTCCCCAGCTCGGCTGATGCTGCCGCGCCGGTGGCCGTTCGCGGTCATCACCGGATCGGCCTGTCGCGTGGACCCAGGCGGCTCAGACCCTCGGCCCAGAAGGCCACCAGCTCGGTGATCGGCGGCGTCTGCTCTAGCCCGACGACGGCTCCGAAAGCCGCGTTCCAGTAGTCGTCGCGGGGCCGAGTGGTGTCCGAGACGTACGCGTACGGCGTGGGGTTGTCGTCGTCACCCGGCGAGACGCCGAACGACGTGCCGCTCAACAGGATGGCGACGTCGAAGTGCTCGGGCCAGAGAGTGGGCGTCTCCTGCGGCGCCAGGACCCGGAGTGCTGCATCGGCCCGAACGAAGAGTGCGGTCAACCGGTCCAGAGCGTCGGGATCGAGCTCGATCAGCTGTTCGGCCATGACGCCGCTGTGGTCGCGATAGTTCGTCGGCTCGCCGAAGCCCCCACCGGTCGCGGCTCCGATGTCCGCGTACCGGCCGGTGAGCGGGACACGCCGCTCGTCGTCGACGACCAGCTCGGCCCCGTCGAGTCGCAGGGCCGGGCTGCCGGTGGTCGCGAAACCACCAGGGACGACGCGCAGCTGGATCCGGCCGCACGAGCGGTGCTGCGGACCGGCCATCAGGCCTTCGCCGATGCCGTGCAGGTGGCGGCGGGTCGTCGTCAGGCGATCCATGGCTGAGATCCCTTCCAGGTCGGAGAGCCGTGCACGTCGACGGCCGTGTAACGCCGGCGAGGGGTCCGGGCACTGAGCCCTGACTCGTAACAGTGCCGTGATCATCAGGAGGCGTTACATGACCGCGACCGACGAGACCGCGATCACCGAGCCGGTGCTCACGACCAGCATCCTCGATCTGGCCGATGGGGTGCCGGCCGGCGAGACGGTCGGGGCGATCGACCTGGTGCTCGTCCGCCGCGGTGAGCAGCTGTCGGTCTTCGAGGGCCGGTGTCCCCACCGCGGGGCGTTGCTGGCCGACGGCTCCGTCATCGGGGACGACCTCGTCTGCGGGGTGCACGGCTGGGACTTCCGCGCGGACACCGGCATCAGCGCGTACGAGCCGGCCCAGCGGATCCACAAGTTCACCCACCGCCTCGACGGTGACCGGATCGTGCTCGACTCCGCGGAGCTCGCGGCGTTCGCCCGCGAGCGCGGTCTGGGTGGCGCCGCGGTCCAGCCCTACGACCGGCTCTGGTCCGACCCGCACCAGGTGACGCCCGAGGAGCCGTACGTCGGCGAGATCCACCGGCTGGCGCGGTCGGGACTCACCAAGACCGGCCATCACGGACCGGTCGCGGCGATGGGAGTGCCGCGCACGGACCTGCCGCAGTGGGAGGACCTGCAGGTGCTCACCGCTCAGCTGGCCCGGTTGCCCCTGCTCGACGACGAGCCGGTCGCGACCGACGTCGTGATCGGGCGCCGGGCGGCCAAGCCGCTGCGACTCGAGATCCCGATGTTCGTCTCCGACATGAGCTTCGGAGCGCTCTCCCAGGAGGCGAAGACCGCGCTGGCCCGGGGGGCGGAGCGGGCCGGGACTGGGATCTGCTCGGGTGAGGGGGGCATCCTCCCCGAGGAGCGGGCGGAGTGCTCTCGGTACTTCTACGAGGTCGCCTCCGCGCGGTTCGGCTATACCGAAGAGGTCCTGTCGACCGTCCAGGCCATCCACCTCAAGCTCGGTCAGGGGGCCAAGACGGGGACCGGCGGTCACCTGCCGGGTAGCAAGGTGGTCGGCCGCATCGCCGAGGTCCGCGGGCTGCCGGAGGGGCAGTCTGCGATCTCGCCGGCGCGCTTCCCCGAGTGGACGGTGACGGCCGATGCTCAGCGGGCGGTCGATCACCTGCGGGAGGCGTCCGGCGGTGTGCCGATCGGGGTCAAGATGTCCGCGCAGCATGTGGAGGCCGACCTCGATGTGGCCCTCGATCTGGGCGTCGACTACGTCATCCTCGATGGGCGCGGTGGCGGGACCGGCGCTGCCCCAACGATTCTG
>CAWCHK010000011.1:0-135565 GCA_963795385.1 uncultured Actinomycetota bacterium | reverse complement strand
CGCGACAACATCAGCGTCCCGATGATGGCCGGCCTGGCGCGGGCGCGGCGCCGGATGGATGAGCGGGGCGTCGCCGACGTCACCCTGATCGCCACCGGGGGACTGCGCCGGCCGGCCGACATCGTGAAGGCGCTGGCGCTCGGCGCGGATGCCGTCGCCGTCTCGAACAGCGCGCTCCAGGCCATCGGCTGTGTCGGTATGCGGGCCTGCCACACGGACAACTGCCCGGTCGGGATCGCCACTCAGAAGCCACACCTGCGGGCCCGGCTCCCCGTGGAGCGGGCGGCCGAGCAGCTGTCTACCTACCTGACGTCCGCGGTCGAGCTGATGACGGTGCTGGCCCGGGCGTGTGGCCATCACAGCCTGTCCGACTTCACCGTCGACGATCTGACCTCCTGGCGCCGCGAGGTGGCGGAGCTGGTGGGCATCTCCTATGCCGGGGTGGGCGGTGTCCTGCGATGACCGAGCCGTCGGCCGTCCCCACGAGCTGGCACCGGGTCGGCGACTCCGACGTCCCGGACGAGGGCCGGGTCCGCGCGGCCGTCGTCGACGGCCGTCCCGTCGCTCTCTCCAGGTGCGCCGGTGCGCTCGGAGCCCTGGAGAACCGCTGTCCACACCAGGGCGGCCCGCTCGGCGAGGGGTCGATCGAGAACGGCTGGCTCCGTTGCCCCTGGCACGGCTACGACTACAACCCGGCCACCGGGGTCCCACCCGAGGGCTTCACCGACGCCCCGCCCGCCTACCGGGTCGAGGTGCGAGCGGATGGCACCTACGTCGAGCTGCCGGACCTCCCCGACCACGTCCGCACGGTCGGCGACGTCGTCGTCGAGACCCTGGTGGCCTGGGGCGTCACGCATGTCTTCGGGATGGTCGGACACTCGAACCTCGGTGTCGCGGAAGCGATGCGGCGGGCCGAGGAGCGAGGCGACCTCACCTACGTCGGCATCCGGCACGAGGGTGCGGCAGCCTTCGCCGCCAGCGCCTACGGCAAGCTCACCGGCCGCCCGGCCGCCTGCCTGGCCATTGCCGGCCCGGGCTCGACCAACCTGCTCACCGGCCTGTACGACGCGAAGGTCGACGGCGCCCCGGTGATCGCACTCTCCGGCCAGGTGCCGAGCTCGCTCCTGGGTCAGGGCGCCTTCCAGGACCTGGATCTGAACGCCGCCTTCCGCGACGTCTCGGTGTCCACGGCGACCCTGCACCAGTCCAGCGACCATGCCGGCCTCGTGGCTGCCGCGGTCAAGCACGCGCTGGACGGCCGGGGGGTGGCGCACCTGGTGCTGCCCGACGAGGTCCAGGTCCTGCCGAGCGAGGCCCCGGCGGCCGAGCCGGACGGACGGCTGGCCGACCGGCGTACTCCGCCGGCGGCGGACGCTGTGACGGCGGCGGCCGACCTGGTCCGGGCGGCGCTCCGGCCGGTCATCGTCGTCGGCAACGGTGCACGGGGGGCCCTGCCGCAGCTCACCGCCCTGGCCGAGCGACTCTGCGCACCCGTGCTGACGACGTTCCGGGCGAAGGGCCTGCTGCCGGACGACCATCCGCTCGCGGCCGGCGTCCTGGGCCGCAGCGGCACCCCGGTGGCCAGCTGGCTGATGAACGAGTCCGACCTGGTCCTGGTCGTCGGCGCGTCGTTCTCGAACCACACCGGGATCGCGACGTACAAGACACTCGTCGCCATCGACGACTCGCCCGGCTCGGTCGGCCGCTTCAACCCGGTCGACGCCTCGATCCTCGCCGACGCCTCCCTGGCCCTCCCTGCGCTCGACGCGGCCCTCGGCTCGGAGGTGAAGGCAACCGACCAGCGGCCGGATGTCGCCGCGCGGCAAGCGATCTGGCGAGCGGAGAAGCAGCGCCGGGCCCAGGACGACCGCGGGCGTGGAATGGCCGCCGCCGCAGTCTTCGACGCGCTGAGCCGGCACGCACCCGCCGACTGCGTCTTCACCGTCGATGTCGGCAACCACGCCTACTCCTTCGGCCGCTACCTGGAGTCGAAGGGCCAACCCGTCCTGATGTCGGGCTATCTCGGCTCGATCGGGTTCGGATACCCCGCCGCGATGGGCGCGTGGGCCGCCAACCCTGACCGCCCGGTCATCGCGGTCACCGGTGACGGTGGCTTCGGGCAGTACCTCGCCGAGGTGACCACGGCGGTGAAGTACGGCATCCCGGTCAAGCACGTGCTGCTCGACAACGGCATGCTCGGCAAGATCGGCAAGGAGCAGCGCGCCGGCCAGTTCCCGGAGTGGCAGGTGTCCCTCGTCAACCCCGACTTCGCGGCGTACGCCGAGCTGTGTGGGGCTCGAGCCCGTTCGGTGCGCACTCGGGCGGAGCTCGAGGACGGGATGGCCGAGATGGTCGCCGCGGACGGCCCGTTCCTCCTGCACGTCCTGCAGGACAGCGAGCTGGTGTAGGCCCGTGAGTTCCACCGCCCTGGTCGTCGTGCTGGCCGTCGCGGCGGCCGTCCCTCTGCTGCGAGGACTGCTGCCCCGGTTGCCGCTACCGGGTCCGCTCCTGGAGCTGCTCGCGGGAATCGCTCTGGGGCCAACGGGATTCGGCTGGGTACACGTGGACCCGCTCGTCTCGGCGGTCGCGGTGCTCGGGATGGCCTTCCTGCTCTTCCTGGCCGGCTTCGAGGTCGATGTCAGGGGATTGGCCGGCGCTGACGGCCGCATCGCCGGCCGCGGCCTGCTGGTCTCCCTGGTCCTCTCCGGCGTGGCCGCAGGGGTTCTGCTCGCCGTCGGGTGGCCCGCCAAGGCCGCCCTGCTGGTGGCCTCCGCGCTGATGGCGACCTCGGTCGGCCTCGTCGGCCCGCTGTTGAAGGACGCCGGCCTGCTCGGCCGGTCCCTGGGCCGACTGACGCTGGCCGGCGCCGCCCTGGGCGAGGTGACGGCCGTGCTGCTGATCTCGGTCGGGTTCAGCGTCGCCCACGGACCGGTCGCCGCCGCGGCCGTTCTCGGCATCGTCGTCGCTGCTGGCGGCGTGACCGCGTGGGGAGTGAGTACGGCGTCGCGCCGGGTCCGCATCGCCATGGCGGTGCGAGCCCAGGCCGAGGGCGGCGGACAGGCCCGAATCCGCCTGACCGTGCTGGCCGTGACGGCGCTCGCGCTGCTCGCCTCCAAGCTCGGTCTGGAGGCGGTGCTCGGCGCGTTCCTGGCCGGCGGCCTGGCCCGCCTGATCGACCCGGACCCGGAGCACGCCCACCCCGCGTACCCGGTCAAGCTCGACGCGATCGGCTTCGGCTTCTTGGTCCCAGTCTTCTTCGTCAGCAGCGGGCTGAAGCTCGACCTGCGGGGTGTCCTCGGCGACCCCTCGGCCCTCCTGCTCGTGCCGCTGGTGTTCGCCTTGCTGCTGTCCGTGCGCGGACTCTCAGCCCTGGCGTTCCGGGCCGAGCTGGGCGGGAGGGCGACGATCGCGAGCGGCCTGCTCCTGGCCACGTCCCTGCCGTTCCTGCTGATCGCCGCGGAGATCGGGCAGTCGAGTGGCGCATTGACCCCGAGCCGGGCCGGTGCGCTGGCCCTGGCGGGCCTGTGCTCCGTGGTCCTGCTGCCCCCGGTCGGTCTGGCTCTGGCCGGTACGGTGCCCGGGTGGACAGCCGGCGTTCCGCAGGACCAGGTGGCGCCGCCGACGCCACGGACGTCCGCGGATGGCCGGATGCGCTCGTGGTCGGCCGCCTTCGGGCCCGGGACGAGGAGACCTTCCGGGCGCTCGTCCTGGCCTGGTCGCCGATGATGCTGCGGCTCGCAGGGGGCTATGTCACGTCCACCGCGACCGCCGAGGAGGTCGTGCAGGAGACCTGGCTCGCGGTCGTCCGTGGCATCGACACGTTCGAGGGCCGGTCCTCGTTGCGCACGTGGGTGCTCCGGATCTGCGTCAACCAGGCCAAGCGACACGGGGTGCGGGAGAGCCGGATCCAGCCCGCCGGGATGCCGACGGCCGCGGGCGACGGCACAGTGGATCCAACGCGGTTCCGTCCGGCGGGCGAGGAGTGGGCCGGGTACTGGACGCCGGACGGGCAACCGGCGGAGTGGGGTCCCGAGGCCAGGGCGCTGACGGTGGAGGTGCGGCAGGTGCTGACCGACGCGCTCCAGGGGCTGCCGCCACGACAGGCCCAGGTCGTCGCCCTTCGCGACGTGCACGGCCTGGACAGTTCGGAGGTCGCGGATCTCATCGGCATCAGCGAGGGCAATGTGCGCGTCCTGCTGCACCGCGGCCGGGCCGCGCTGAGGCTGCGGCTCGAGGACTTCCACCGCGGGGTGGGACAGGCTGGATGAGCGGCATCGACATCCCTTGCGCCCAGATCGTCGAGATGGTCACGGACTACCTCGAGGAGGCGCTCGGACCCGCCGAACGCCGCTTGTTCGAGGAGCACCTCGCGGACTGCCCGCCCTGCACCCGGTACGTCGAGCAGATCGGGACCACCCTGGCGGCCCTCGGCACGGTGCAGGAGCGCGACCTGTCCGACCGGGCGTGGGACGAGCTGCGCAGCGCCTTCCGCGGCCTCATCTGAGACCGCAACCGCGAGTCGTCCTGCATCGACGGGCCGACCTCTCCCTGATCCCTGTCTGAAACGGCGCCCCTGCCCCTTGCGGGCGCAGCATGCTTCATGTCACTGTCACTGACATGGAATCCAGTGCCACGCGCGGGTACCGGATGGTGGCCCGGGCCGAGTCGGCCTCCGAGACCGGTGATCGCATCCTGGACGCCGCCACCGAGGCCTTCTGGGAGCGGCCGTCGGACCAGATCTCCCTGGAGGCCGTCGCCGATCGCGCGGGTGTCTCGGTGCGGACGGTGATCCGCCGGTTCGGCGGCAAGGAGGGGCTGTTCGCGGCCAGCGCCGCCCGGGAGCTGCGGCGGACCCGGGATGAGCGCGACCAGGCTCCGGTCGGCGACGTCCCGGCGGCCGTGGCGGTGCTGGTCGAGCACTACGAGCAGATGGGGGACCGCGTCCTGAAGCTGCTCGCCGAGGAGTCGCGCGTGCCCACCCTCAGCCGAGGTCGTCGACCGCGGGCGCGCCCTGCACCGGGAGTGGTGCGCACGGGTTTTCGCTCCGGCCCTGTCCGGCCTCGGCGGCGCTCGACCGCCGTCGGCGGCTGGCCCAGCTGGTCGCCGTCTGTGACGTGTACATGTGGAAGCTGCTGCGGCGTGACGCACGGCTCGGTCGAAACCAGGTGGAGCTGGCACTCGTCGAGCTGCTCACCCCGATGATGCGATGGTTCCTGATGGCCCGGATCCTCGCCTACACCTCGCCCGCGCGGGGTCACCTGTTCCCGCTGACGCCGATCCTCGACGAGCTGCTCCGTCGGGGTCACGAGGTCAGGGTGCGAACCCTCGCGGCCGAGGTGCCGCTCATGCACAGCCTCGGCTTCGACGCCCGGCCGATCCGCAGCTCGGTCGAGGCGATCGCAGCTCGACGACTGGCACAGCCGCAGCCCGGTAGGCGCGCTGGCAGCGTCCGTTCGCGCGTTCTGCGCTCGGGCCGAGTACGACGCCCCCGATCTGGCCAGGGCCATCGAGGACGAGCAGCCGGACGCCGTCGTGGTGGACATCAACGCCTGGGGTGCACTGGCCGCGGCCGAGCGGTGGGGTGGCCCGTGGGCGGCCTTCTGCCCCTACCCGCTCGCCCTGCGGTCCCCCCAGGTGCCGCCGTTCGGGCCTGGCCTCGCGCCGGCCCGGGGCCCGCTCGGGCGGGCACGCGACCGGCTCGCCCGGCCGCTGCTGCTGGGCGCGGTCGAGCGCGGGATGCGGCCGCCGCTCAACGAGGTTCGGGCCCGGCTGGGCCTGTCCGCGCTCGACCACGCCGACGACCTCTTCCGTCGCCCGCCCCTGGTCCTCTACCTCACGGCCGAGCCGTTCGAGTACCACCGCAGCGACTGGCCGGACAGCGTCGTCATGGTCGGCCCGTGCGACTGGGAGCCGCCGGGCGAGCCGCCGCCGTGGCTGGCCGACCTCGACGCGCCACTGGTCCTGGTCACCACGTCGTCGGAGTTCCAGAACGACGGGCGCCTGGTCCGCACCGCGTTCGCGGCGCTGGCCGACCAGCCGGTCCGGGTCGTCGCAACCCTTCCCGCGGGTGACCTCACGGCGTACGACGTCCCGGCCAACGCCCGCCTCGAGCGCTTCGTCCCGCACGGCCCGCTCCTGGACCGGGCGGTCTGCGCGATCACCCACGGCGGGATGGGCAGCACGCAGAAGGCCCTCGTCCGCGGCGTGCCCGTCTGCGCCGTGCCGTTCGGCCGGGACCAGCTCGAGGTGGCGCGCCGGGTCGAGGTGGCGGGCGCCGGCACGCGCGTTCCCGTACGCCGCCTGACCCCTGAACGCTTGCGGTCCGCCGTGGCCAGAGCCAGCACGATGAGTGATGGGGCCAAGCGGGTCGCGACGGGGTACCAGGCGGCCGGCGGCCCGGGGGCCGCGGCGACGGCGATCGAGACGCGCCTGATCCCTTAGGCGTCAGCCGGATCGCCGGAACGGGCCCGGTCCAATGCCTCCAGGGTCTGCGGCGTGAGCGGCGTGGTCAGGGCATCGAGCGCGCTGAGCAGCTGCTCGCGCCGGGAGGGCCCGATGACAGGCACCACGGGCTCGGACCGCTGGACCATCCAGGCCAGGACCGTCTGCCCCGTGTCGAGGCCGCTCTCGCGGGCCGCCGTCCGGAGTGCGGACAATGCGGTGTCGGTGCCGTCGTGGAGGTACGCCGGCGGGAACGGCCGGTCCTCGCGGGTGTACGCGCCGGTGAGCAACGTGCTGTAGCCCACCGGCAGCACCGACGCCTCGCGGGCGACGGCGATCACGGCGTCGTCGAGGACGATCTGCCGCCCGAAGTCGGTCCCCGCCGTGGGCGCCAGGTAGCTGAAGCGGTTCTGCAGTGCGACGTACCCGGCAGCCTCTCCGGCGGCGCTGACCGCCTCGGCCAGGCGCTCCGCGGTCAGGTTGCTCGCGGCGATCGCGCCGGCCAGGCCGTCGGCCACGAGCTGCTGCATGCCCCCGAGTACCTCTGCCATCGGCACCGTGCGGTCGTCGATGTGCGCGTACACCAGCTCCACCCGATCGGTGCGGAGCCGGCGCAGGCTCTCGCGCAGCTGTCGCGCGACGGCCTCCGGCCGGAGGCCGAGGGGGTCGGACGTGTCACCGCCCGGACGGGACGGCCGGGCCCCGATCTTGGTCGCGAGCGTGACCGCGTCGCGGCCGGCCTGGCCGCGCGTGGTGAACCAGTCGCCGAGACAGGACTCCGACTCGTCGCCGGTCGCCCCGTCGACCCAGAACGCGTAGTTGTTGGCCGTGTCCACGAAGGTCGCGCCGCGCTCGACGGCCACGTCCAACAGGTCGTGGGCCGTGCCGACCTCGACGTTCGTTCCCCAGAACATGGCCCCCAGGGCGACCGGGGGGACGTGGATGTCGGTGCCGGGCAGTCGGTGGGTCGGCGTGAGCGTCGTCATGCCCCCAGCCTGCAACCGGCACCGAGGCCCGCGTCAACCTGGGGCGCCGGCCACCGCGGTAGTGACGGGCGCCAGTAGCCATCGCCGTTGCCGGCCGTGGCGGGTGGGGTCGTAGCCGCGCGTCCGTCCGGAAGTAGTACGGGAACGGGTTACGCAGCAACGCCGCCCGGCGTTCAGAGGAAGGGTCGGCGCGCGCTCGACGTGCGGTCGACCCTGGTCATGGGGGTGTCCGAGGGATAGCGTCGAGGGCTGTGGATGCCACGGACAGCACAGGCGATGGCGGTGGGTCTGCCGTGACCGTCCGGCGGGGCTGGGGGTTTCGGACCCGGCCCAAGATCACCGAGCCGATGCCCCTCGCGCAGGAGCTGAGGCCGGAGGCCCAAGGCCTGTACGACGAGCTCGTCAAGCTCTACCGCAGCTGCAACGGTGGCGTGGACTTCTTCTTCTACAACGTCGGCACGGGGATCTCGTTGGCCGCGTCCGGCGCCGCCGCTGTGATGGCCGGGGCGAAGCACACCATCTGGGCGGCCGGCCTGTCCGCGGTCGCGGCATTCTTCATCGCCATGACGCGAATCCTCCAGTTCGACGCGCGCTGGACCTTCGGCCTGGAACGTCGGGCCAGATATGCGGTCCTCATCTACCGGCTGAACGCCCTCGCGCCCAAACCGGTCGCCGACCGGGCGGACGGCATAGACCAGCTGTACGAGGAGATGGGTGCCGAGCGGCGGCGAGACTCTGAGCTGCCCGGCGTGACGCAGACGCAACCTCATTCGTGAGCCCCGCCCCCAGCCGGGTTCAGAGCACGAGGCGGGCGGCGTAGAGGCGTTCGTAGTCCGGCCGGCTGCGCTCGGCCGCCTCGAGTGCGGCGCCGTGCAGCGTGACCTCGCGCGGCCGGTAGGGCTCGAAGCCGGTGGAGGCGCGGACGGCGTCGGTACCAGTACGGCGCCCAGACGCCGTCCGACCCGCGCGGCCCGGCCGGCCAGTGCAGCATCGCCGGGGTGAAGTCGACGCTCGACGTACCCGCAGAGCCACCGCAGGTAGCCCTCGGGATCGCGCAGGAAGTCCGCCGCGTCGATGACGGGGGTGGTCGGGCCGAGCTGGTCGTAGAGCTCGCCCTGCTGCACCAGCCCGATGTCCTCGGCCACGACGGCTGCTCGCGAGCGTACGTACGACGCGACCACCTCGGCCGGGTCGCGGATCAGCAGCACGTTGGTGAGCGAGCCGATCCAGTCGCGCGGCAGCTGCGGGATCAGGTGATGGGTCATCTGCTTCTGGTAGTAGACGCCCTCGGTCGGAGCAGTGAGCTCGGCCACCACTGCCGCGCCAGGACGTCTGCCCCGCCGCGATCACCTCGTCGCGGGCCGGGATGGTCCAGCCCGGTCTCGTTGAGGTAGTAGGCGTAGAGCGGCTCGTCGACGACACGGCAGTCGGGCCGGTTCTCCCAGGACCGCATCAGCGCGGTGGAGATGTTGCGCGGGCCGGACCAGACCGCGAGCCGTACGCCGGGGCTCACGGCGCGGTGCGTCCGCCGACGTCGGCACGCACCAGGTCGCCGTAGAGCGACTGCAGCCGGCGGACGACCGGGCCGCGCTCGCCGGTGCCGATCCGGCGCCCGTCGACCGTGTGCACCGGCACGACCCCCGCGAACGTCCCGGTCACGAACGCCTCGTCGGCGCTGTAGACCTGGGTCAGGCTGAAGTTGCGCTCCCGCGCCGGGATGCCTTGCTCGCGCACAGAATCCGAGCACGTTCGACCGGGTGATCCCGCCCAGGCAGTAGTCGCCCGTCGACGTCCACACCTCGTCGCCGCGGACGATGAAGAAGTGGGTCGAGTTGCAGGTCGCGACGAAGCCGTGCGGGTCGAGCATCAAGGCCTCGTCGGCGCCGGCGGTGTAGGCCTGGATGCACGCGGTGATGTCGTTCAGCTTGCTGTGCGCGTTGAGCTTCGGGTCCAGCGTGTCGGGCGCCGCCCGCCGGACGTGGACGGTGAACAGCGACAGCCCGCGCTCGGCGGTCGACGCCAGCGGATCCTTGTACTCGGCGATGATCACCACCGTGGCCGGCCCGGCCGACGCCCGGGGATCCTGGTACGGCGTCGACTTCGGTCCTCGCGTGACCATCAGCCGGATGTGCACTCCGTCGCCGGTCATGCCGTTGGCGGCGAGGGTCCGGTAGAGCTGCCCGGCCAGCTCCTCCCGGGTCAGCCCGATGTCCAGCGCGATCGCCGCCGCGCCCTCCCAGAGGCGGTCGAGGTGCTGGTCCAGGAACGCCGGGTGCCCGGCCGCGACCCGCAGGCCCTCCCAGACCCCGTCGCCCAGGACGAAGCCCGCATCGAACACGCTGACGACAGCCTCGCGCCGTCGGACCAGGACGCCGTTGACGCTGATCAGGATCTCGTCGTTGCGCGGATCCTCGACGTACTCGTGCGCGCCCTGTGCCGTGCTCACGGCCCGATCATCGCAGCCCGGCTTGTGCGCCGGGCCGCGGACCTGCTCGTCCGCGGGAGGCGGCCGGTGGACCGACCGCGAGGGGACCGGTTCGGGATGGGACCACGACGGCTGGCTCGGCCGGCTGCGGCGGCGGTGGGATCGGGGAGCAGATGGCGCGCGTCGTACGCCGCTTCGGCGGGTGAGCAACAGCCGGTCAGGAATCGAGAAGCAGCCTCACCCGGCCGGGTTCTAGCCTCGGTCCAGAAGGTCGGCATCACGCCGAGCCGCCGATGATCGAGAAGGAGTACCAGGATGGCTGCCAACAAGGCCGCGACGAAGTCCGCCGGGTTCAGCGCCGAGGAGCGCGCCGCAATGAAGGCCCACGCCGAGGAGCTGCGCGCCGAGGGCAGGAAGGGCGCCAAGAAGGCCGACGGCCTCCAGGCCGTCCTGGACGCGATCGCCAAGATGTCGCCGGCCGATCGCGAGCTGGCCGAGCGCGTGCACGTGACGGTGACCGCCGCCGCCCCCGAGCTCACGCCCAAGACCTGGTACGGCATGCCGGCCTACGCGAACGAGGACGGCAAGGCCGTCGTGTTCTTCCAGGACTCGGGCAAGTTCAACTACCGCTACTCGACCCTGGGCTTCCAGGACCTGGCCCACCTGGACGACGGCGACATGTGGGCCGTGGCCTACGCCCTGATGACGTGGACTCCGGCCGTGGAGAAGCAGATCGTCAAGCTGGTCAAGGCCGCCGTCTCCTGAGCCCCGCCCCTGGGGTCAGTCCGCAGGGGTGAGGTCGTCGGAGTGACCGGCGGCCAGGCGGGCCCACTGGGCGAGCGGGCGTCCGTTCGTCCGGTAGGCGCCGCCGTCGTCGTCCCCGGCCCACCCCTGCGGCCAGCCGACCGGCGAGTCCTGCCAGGGCTCCTGCCGCCCGTAGACCGTGAGGTCCAGCAGTCCGTAGCTGTTGTCCATCGCCTCGACCCCGCGCCCGTTGGTGAAGTAGGTCTCGAACACCTGGTCACCGCGCCGGACGTAGCACACCAGGTGGAACATCCCGACCGTGCGACCGGTGAGGAGCTCGTCCACCGACTGCTGTGCCGAGTACCACGGCATCTCCCACCCCATGAAGTCGCGGTAGCGCCGGCTCTCGTCGTACGGCCCCTGGCACAGGACGGCGAAGGTCGTGTCACGGGAGTGCAGGACGGCCAGCTCGCGGACCTGGGCGGTGTAGAAGGTGCATCCCTCGCAGACCTCGGGCGCCGTGGCTCCGGTCTGCCACATGAAGAAGTAGGCGACCAGCTGGCGACGGCCCGCGAACGCCTCGAGCAGGGTGGTCGCTCCCTGGGGCCCGGTCAGGGCGAGGCGGCCGTCCACCTCTACCATGGGCAGTCGCCGGCGCGCGGCCGCGATCGCGTCGCCCTCCCGCATGTGGGCCTTCTCGCGAACCCGCAACGCCTCCACCTCGGCCTGCCAGTCCGCCCGCTCCACCACTTCCGGCAGCGCCGGGTCCACACTGCTGGAGCCGGTCGACGCCGTGAGGCCTGTCGTCTCGTCGGTCATGAGAGCTATCCTGAGCCGTCCGGGGTCCCGCCGCCCAGCGTTCGGTCACGGCCGAATCCTGGCCACCAGACGGTCGCCACCGGGGCCGCCGGAGGGCGGCTCACCGTTGCTGGGGGGCAGTGCGTTGTACGCCGATCATGTTCTGCGCCAACGGAGTCTGGCAGTAGAGCACCCTCCGGCCCGACCTCCGGCTGGTGAGCAGGCCGTTAGCCTTCAGGACCGTGAGGTGCTGGCTGACCGACCCCGGGCTGTGACCGAGGTCCCGCGCCAGCTGTGTGGTCGAGATCGGCACGGCCGCGCGCTCCAGGATCGCTGCGCGGGTCCGACCGAAGAGTGCGGCCAGCGGGTCATCCGGGTCGACGTCGAGCGTCTCCAGGCTGTCCCACACCCGGCCCAGCCCGTGCGCCGGGTAGGTCAGCCCGAAGTGCCCCTCCTGGCCGTCCTCGAGGACGAGGTCGGGCCAACCGAAGACGGACGGCGTCAGCGTCAACTGCGAGGCGCGGCAGGTGGATTCGGCGTGCTGCGGCTTGTCCACGAGCAGATCGTTCGCGCGCACGGACGCCTCCGGGTGCATGTCGTCCAACAGGGCGAACAGGCCGCGCTCCACCAGCGCGTCCAACCGGAAGGCCACGTCGCCCTCGAGCACCGCGCAGATCCGCGGCCAGTACGGCGCGATCGCGGCGTCCCAGTAGTCCCAGAGGGCCTCGGCGAGCAGGCCCGGCCCGCGGGGGCCGGCGGCCAGCAGGTCGGCCAGCCGGCCCGGCCGGCGGCGCTCACCCCACGCCTCCTGCATCGCGCCGGCCAGGACGGCGGGGGGCAGGCGGCTGACGTCGTCGAGCTGCTCCTCGATGGTGACCCGCGCGCTGACCGCGGCCGGGACCAGGAAGGACGCGATCCACTTGCCGGGCGGGGCGACAGCGAGCAGCAATGGCAGGTCGACCCGGTCCAGCCGAGGCCGGGCGGCGCGCAGCCACGGCGCGTGCACGTGGGTGGGGTTCGGCCGGCCCAGCAGGCGAAGGCTCAGCGTCACCTCGCTCAGCGGGGAGAACGCGAACCTGGTCCGCCCCAGGACCTCGCTGCTCAACGGGAACGTGATCATCGGCTGCCATCCTGCCCAGCGCGCGCGCCCGGCTCAACCACTCAGCCGACCCGGCGGACGATTCCCTCCCCGCGGAATCGTTGGAGCGACCCGCCGGGGTCCGGGACCGTGGCCGGATGACCGACCTGGTCGAGGGGCCACCTCGCCGGCGGGCGCGCGCCCGCCGTCGTACCGACGTCATCGTCGTCATCGCGCTGGTGGCGATCGCCGCTGGGGCCTGGCTCTGGTCCGCGCGGCAGATGGGCGGCATGGCGGCCGGGCCCGGCGCGATCCCCGGGGCGCTCGTGCCCTTCGTCGGCACGTGGACCGTCATGACCGCCGCCATGATGCTGCCGGCCAACGCTCCCGCGATCGCCTCGATCGCCGGGAGTGCTCGGCGCCGGGCCTTCGCGACCGCCGTCACCACCGCCGCGGCGCTCGCCGGGTACCTCGCGGTGTGGGGCGTGGTGGGAGCGGGTGCCTACGGCGTCGTCAGCGCGGGCGGGGCGGGGTCCGGTGGGGTGCTCGGGTGGGAGCGGGCCGGGCGCGCTGCCCTCGTTGCGATGCTGCTGCTCGCGGCGTCCTACCAGCTCTCCCCACCCAAACGCGCGGCGCTCCGCCGGTGCACGTCACCGGCCCGCCGCGCGGAGGTCACGGGTCTCGCTGCCGGCTCCGCTGCCCGGTCCGGGCTCCACCAGGGGCTGGCGCACGGCCTCGCCTGCGTCGCCTGCTCGTGGGCACTCATGGGCTGCCTGCTCGGTCTCGGCGTGACGAGCCTGCAGTGGATGGCGCTGGTCACCGCGCTCGTGACGGCCGAGCGGCTCCTCCCTCGGCCGGCCGGCCTGCGGGCGGTGGTCGGCGCCGTCCTGGTCGTGCTCGCCGTCGGCATCCTCGTGGCCCCGGACGCGGTCCCGGGTCTGACGATCCCTGGCCCGGACCCGGCCATGATGACCGGCCTACCAGCGCAGCCGTAGCTCCAGCAGCTCCTCGAGGGTGGCGGACTCGCCGTCGCGGGCGCCGAGTCCCGGCTGCAGCGGCGGTGGCGTCGGCTCGATCGCGACGGTCCGCCAGCGCCCGAACCGTTGCGGCGCAACGACGAGGACGTAGAACGCGCCCTTGCGATCCACCCCGATCGACTCGTCGTGACGTAGGTGCCAGCCGACGAGACCGGTCCGGTAGCGGCCCGAGCCGGACCACGGGCGGGCCACCAGCTCCTCGGTGGCCAGGCCGGCCTCCGTGGCCCTCGCCACGAAGCGGTCGATCAGGCCTTGGGCGTCGGCCGACTCCCGCTCGCGACGGCGCCGCAGGGCGTCCTCGTGGTAGTCGGCCTGGGCCGCCAGCTCGGCCCGGCGCCTCGCCGCTTCGTCGTCCATGGCTCACTCCTACAGTTGGGGCATGCCCGACGGCAAGCAGCGGCGGACGCGACGGTCCGCCCCGTCAGCCGACGCCGACGACGTACGCCGCCTGGCTCGGGCCCTGCCGGGCGTGGTCGAGGTACCCAGCGACGGGTTCGACTTCCGCGTCTCGGGCAAGGGCTTCGTCTGGTCCTACCCGGAGCGCGAGCCGGGCCGGAAGCGGGTCATCCGGACCGACATCGCGGTGCTCTACGTCGGCGACGAGGGCGAGAAGCAGGCGTTGTTGCTCGGCGAGCCGCGGCTGTTCTTCACCACCTCGGCCTACGACGGGTGGCCGCTGGTGATGCTGCGGCTGGCCGAGGTCGGCGTCGACCGGCTCGAGGAGCTGGTCACCGACGCGTGGCAGATGCGCGCTGCGCCGGACGGCACCCCACCTCACTGACGACCTCACTGACGACGGCCACCGGCGCGGGTCAGCAGCTCGGCCAGGGACATCGGCCGATGCCCGGTGACCGCCTCGACGTGGGGGCTGACCTGCTCCAGCTCACCGGCCGCGATCGCGGTGTAGGTCGACACCCAGGCCTCGACCTGCCAGTCCGGCGCGGCGTACTGCGCCCGCGAGGCGTAGGCCTCCTCGAGCGTCTCGTCGTGGAAGGCCACCTGGCGGCCAGTGACCTCCGTGATGACGGCGGCGACCTCCGCCATCGTCAGCGCCTCCGGGCCGGTCAGGTCGTAGGTCGCGCCCGCGTGCCGCCCGGGCCCGGCCAGCACCGCCGCCGCGACGTCCGCGATGTCGTCCTGGGCCACGGCGGCGACCCGGCCCGCGCCCGCCGGCCCGCGGATGACGCCGTCCTCGCCGACCATGAACGGGAAGAAGTCGGCGTAGAGGTTGTCCCGCAGGATGGTGTGGGGCAGGCCGCTCGCCCTCAGATGCTCCTCGGTGGCCCAGTGGTCCCGCGCCAGGGTGAACGTCGCGTCGGCGCGGGCCCCGAAGAACGAGATGTAGACCAGGTGCCGCACACCCGCCCGGGCCGCCGCGTCGATGAAGCTGCGATGCTCCATCACGCGCTGCGGAGTCTCGGCGCCGGAGACCATCAGGACGGTCTCCACGCCCTGCAGGGCCGCCTCGACGGCCGCCCCGTCGGCGTACGACGCCTGGGCCACCTGCGCGTCGGGCAGGTGAGGGGCCCGCGCCGGGTCGCGTACGAGAAGCCGCTGGGGGACGCCTTCGGTCGCCAGGAGCTGGGCGATCCGGCCGCCGAGCCGACCGGTCGAGCCGGTGACCGCAATCCGTGTCATGGCTCAAGTATCGCGGGTGGCCGCCGGAAGCAGGCTCGTCGTGAGGGTCTCGGCCAGCCACCGCTGGTAGCGCTTGGCCGACCAGCCGTTGACGTCCCGCAGCATCCGGTGCACCTCGGGTGAGGTGAGGGCCCAGATGGCCGCGCCGGCGTCGTTGCGGGACAAGCCGTCTCGCAGCGGGCCCCGGGCGGCGATCCACCCTGCGACGGTGCGCATCGCCTCACGCCGTTCGTCGTTCTGGATGTGCGCCCGCAGCTCGGCCGCCGCCGGGTCGACCGCGGCGGCGCTCGCCAGGATGTCGTCGATCGGGCGCAGGCGCTCGAGCTGGGCCGTCATGCCGGCCGCGAACATGGCCACCTGCCGGCGGGGGTCCGGCTCGGCTCGCATGGCCTGCGGCTGCTCCCGCTCCAGGACGGGGACGTCGGCGTCGTCGCCACCGACCGCCTGCCGCAGGAGGGCGCGCAGCAGCCCGAGCTTGGTCCCGAACACCTTGTAGATGGTGTCCGGGGAGACCGCGGCCCGGTCGGCGACAGCGGCCAGGCTCGTCGCCGAATAGCCCTGGGCCGCAAAGAGATCACCCGCGCTCGCCAGGACCCTGCGCCGGGTCTGGTCGGCCTGGGCCGCGCGCAGGGGCGAGCGATAGCTGCGTTGCTGGTTGACGGCGCTCCTCCATCTGATCTAGTCTCACTATATCCAATCGAGTATCACTCGAATCAATCTACCCGGCCTCGAGTGTGACAGCACGTCGAGGCCGTACGGAGGATGGTATGACCTCACTCACCACGCCGGCGTCCACGCGGTCCGTGGCCTACGTCGTCCTGCAGCGCATGTTCGAGGAGGGCTTCGCCACCGGCGACGACCGCGTCGTCGACGAGCTCTGCAGCCCCGACCTGGTCGAGCACCAGTTCTCGCTGGCCGGCTCCGGCGCCGAGGCGATCGCCCACGTGAAGTCGGCGGTGCGCGACGTCCACGCGAGCTTCCCCGATCTCGTCTTCACCATCGAGGACGCCGTCGAGTCGGGCGACACGATCTGGGTCCGCGCCCGCGCTCGCGGGACGGTGAGCGGGTCGTTCTTCGGCCCGCCGAGCGGCCGACCGCTGGACTTCCTGGTGTTCGACCAGGCCCGCGTCGTCGACGGCCGGATCGTCGAGCACTGGGGCGTTCCGGACCGGTTCGCCGTGCTCGCCCAGAGCGGCCTGCTCGAGCGGCTCGCCCCACCCCGTTGACCCACCCACCCGCAGCCAAAACCTCAACCCCCACCGTCGCACCACCACCGAAAGGCAGGACCCGCACCATGGCTCGCATCCTCGTGGCCACCACCCCCGTCCCCGGGCACGTGAACCCCGTGGCCACGCTCACCCGCCGTCTCGTCGACCGAGGCAACGAGGTCGTCTGGTACACCGGCGCCGGGTTCGCCCCGGCCGTCGAAGCCACCGGGGCCCGGCACGCCCCCATCACCCACCGGGCCGACTGGAGCCTGGTCAACCCTCACGACCAGGTCCCGCAGCTGCGCGACCTGACCGGGCTCGACCAGGTCCGTACGGCGTTCCGGCACCTGTTCATCGACGCCGCCCCGGACACGCTCGCTGACCTCGAGCGGATCCTCGAGACGTTCGACGCGGACGTCGTCGTCGCCAACGGGCTGGTCATCGCCGACCGCTGGCTGGCGGAGCGGGGCGGCCCTCCGAGCGCCAACATCGCCACCACGATGTACGGCCTCTACAGCCGCGACACGGCACCCTTCGGGCCGGCCCTCATGCCCAAGTCCGGGCCGGCCGGCCGGCTGCGCAACGCCGCGATGAACGCCGTCCACCGCAAGGTGCTGTTCCGCTCCGTCAACCAGCACCTCGACGACGCCCGCGAGCGGGTCGGGCTGCCGCGCCGGGGGCAGGCGGTCCTGGACTCGTTCCTCTCGCCCTACCTCTACCTGCAGGACTGCACGCGATCCTTCGAGTACCCGCGCTCGGACATCCCTGCGCAGCTGCACTTCATCGGGCCGCTGCTGCCGGAGCCACCGGCCGACTTCACGCCGCCGGCCTGGTGGCCCGAGCTCCAGGAGGGCCGGCCGGTGGTGCTGGTGACCCAGGGCACGGTCCGCAACGAGGACGACCTGCTCTTCGCCCCGGCCTTCGAGGCGCTCGCGGGCGAGGACGTCCTCGTGATCGCCACGACCGGAGGCGGGTCGCCGCGCCTCGGGCCGCTGCCGGGCAACGTCCGGCTGGAGTCGTACGTGCCCTTCACGACCCTGATGCCGCACGTCTCGGCGTACATCACCAACGGCGGGTACGGCGGCGTGCAGCTCGCGCTGTCCCACGGAGTGCCGATCGTCGTGTCGGGTGCGACCGAGGACAAGCCGGAGGTCGCCGCGCGCGTGGCCTGGTCCGGTGCCGGCGTGCGGGTCCGGGAGGCGAGGCCGTCGGCGGCCTCGATTCGCGCCGGCCTGCGCGAGGTGCTCGACGACCCGGCCTATCGGGCCGCGGCCGGGCGGATCGCCGCCGACATCGCGGCGAGCGACGCCCCGGGCACGGGGTCGCGGCTGATCGAGCAGCTGGCCGCGACCGGCGAGCCGGTGCTGTCCCTGACGCCTGAGGAGTCGGTGTCGTCGGAGCGGGCGTAGATCTCGCCGTCACTTCCCGGCCAGCGTGGTCGGCCTGGTCGCGAAGGTGTCGAGGAAGCGGTCCCGGAAGGCGTCCATCGGCCAGGTCGGTGCGTCCGCACCGGGCCGCAGGCCGGGCTGCCAGTCCCAGGCCGAGACGCGGTCGAGGACCGACGCGTCGCGGGTGACGATCGAGATCGGCACGTCATGCGTCGCAGCCGCCCCGCTGACCTTCGGGGCCGGCTGGTGGTCGCCGAGCAGGACGAGGACCAGGTTGTCGTCGTGGGCGTTCTGCACGAACGAGACCAGCGACTGGATCGAGTACTGGATCGACCGGCCGTACGACGCCCGCACCTTGTCGTAGCTCGTATAGAGCTGCGCCACGGTCGGCCCCTGTGCGGGCATCGGGTCGTAGATCGAACCATCCCCGACGGCGTTCCAGTCGACGAGCCGCGGCAGCGGCGTCCAGGGGTAGTGGGACGAGACCAGGTCGATCTCGGCCATCACGGGTGCGTGGCCGGGAGCGAGCTCGCGCTGCTGAAAGGCCTTGAGCGTGAACTGATCCGGCATCGTCGCGTAGGAGAAGCGCGGGCCCTGGTACCCCGTGTTGACGGCGTTGTAGACGTGGTCGTAGTGGTAGAACGACGTGCCCTCCGGCCACGGGCCGCCGTCCGACGGGTCGTCGGCGACGGTCCGCCAGCCGGCCTGCTTGAACGCGTCGCTGAGGGTGTAGCGGTTGCTCTTGACCAGCTGGTTGTAGCGCTGCTGGTTGTCGATCCACAGCCCGGACTGCAACGTCGAGTGGGCCAGCCAGCTCAGGCCGCCGAAGGTCGGCGACGTGAGGAAGGCACTGCGCGAGGAGTAGCCGGCCGCATCGAGGGCCCTCGTCCCGCGGTCCAGGACCGACACCACGCCGGGTGCGAAGCTCGACCCCTGGACGGCGGTCTGCCCGTAGCTCTCGACGAACGCGACGATGACGTCCTTGCCGCGCAGGCCGGTCAGCAGGTTCGCCGTGGCCGTCTGCCGGTGGGGGTCAGGGGACGCGAGCTGCACCGGGAACGCCGCCCGATCACGTGACGCCGCAGCGATGTTGCGAACCTCGGTCGCGGCGAAGCCGGTCGTGGATCCCGACGCGACGGGGGTGTGCGGTGCGACGTCGATCCCGATCGTCGCGCTCGCGGCCCACACCAGGGCCAGCGCGCCCAAGGCCCGGATCGAGCTGCGCCGGTGGGTGGCTCCCAGCCGGGCGACCCGCAGCGTCGCAAACGACAGCAGGGCGACGACGGCGACGGCGAGCAGCACCGCGCCGCCGACCTCGGAGTACGCGCGCGCGGATCCCACCGAGTCGCGCAGCACGCCGACCGCTGGGCCGAGGCTGCTCCACTCGATCACCGGGTTGAAGGGCCGGTCCAGCTCGGCGTAGTAGCCCATGTCGAGAGCCTTCAAGAGCACGAGGATCCCCAGTGCCGCACCGGCCAGCGCGGCCACCACCTGCCGCGCCCGGGCCGGCAGCAGCAGCGCGGCCGCCACGAGGACCAGACCCTCGACCGGGATCTGGACGAAGGTTGCGGGCGTGAGCCGCTCCAGCCGGTCCGGCCAGGCCAGGGCCAGCCAGACCAGCGCCACCGCTGCGACGGTGAGGCCCTGAGCCACCGGGTCGTGCCGCGGGAACCGCGCCCGCGCGAGCCACACCACCTGGTGCCCGAACGACTCGGCCAGCAGCAGGAGCGCCGCCGCGGTCACGACCAGCTCGACCCGGTGGGCCAGGACGCCGGCGGCCACCACGGTCAGGACCACGCCCTGGGTCGCGGCGACGACCTTGGCCCAGTAGCGCGGGGGCGTCGGCTGCCGGAGCCACGGCCAGATCCACCCGGCGACGAGCAGCAGGTAGCGCGCCGCCCCGATGAGCAGCACCCACGCGCCCAGGCTCCGGGCGGCGTACCCGCTGAGGGTCAGGATCAGGAGCGCGTCGACCTCCAGGTCGAAGCGCGCGCCGAGCGCGGAGACCGTGCGGGTACGCCGGGCCAGCCAGCCGTCCACGCCGTCCAGGACCAGGGCCACCGCGGCCAGCCCGACCAGGACGGTCACGTCGACCGGTCTCGAGAAGGAGTCCGCGACGAGCGCTGCGACGCCGCCGACGAGGGCGGACCGGGCCAAGGTGACCTGGTCCGCCGGCCGGGCCTGCAGCGGACCCGAGCGCGCGAGGGCTCGACCGAAGAGGCCCAGGATCGCCGCGTCGCACGCCACGCCTGCCGCCCAACCGGCCGGTCCCAGGCCGACGGTGACCTCGAGCGCGACGAGCACAGCCGTCGCACCGACGAGACCTGGGAGCAAACGCGCCCGAACGGATCGCACCATGCCTCCGAACCTGGGGGTATACATCGTCCTACGCCCTGGCGGCGGCCGGCGTTCACCGAGGAGGAGGGCACCCCACTGTGGCGGTGAACGCGCGCGCCTTCTGGGTCCGGGCGCCGGGCGAGGGCGAGCTTCGCCCGGCCGGCCTCGCCGACCCCGGCCCGGCGGATGTCGTTGTCCGCACGGTCTTCTCGGGCATCAGTCGTGGCACGGAGGCCCTCGTCTTCCGCGGCGGCGTCCCGGAGAGCCAACGCCAGGCGATGAGGGCGCCCCACCAGGAGGGCGACTTCCCCGGACCGGTGAAGTACGGCTACCTCAACGTCGGTGTGGTCGAGTCCGGGCCGCCCGGTCTGCTGGGGCGCACAGTCTTCTGCCTCTACCCCCACCAGTCGCGCTACGTCGTGCCCGCCTCGGCGGTCACGGTGGTCCCCGACGGTGTACCCGCCCGGCGGGCGGTCCTGGCCGGCACGGTGGAGACGGCCGTGAATGCGTTGTGGGACAGCGCTCCTCTGGTCGGCGACCGGGTCGCGGTCGTCGGCGCGGGGATGGTCGGCGCGTCGGTCGGGCGGCTGCTCGCCCAGATCCCGGGAGTGTCCGTGACCCTCGTGGACCCGAACCCGGCCCGGGCCGGGCTGGCCCCCCGGCTCGGGACCGGGTTCGCCCGGCCCGAGGACGCGCCCCGCGAGCTCGACCTGGTCTTCCACGCCAGCGCCAGTGCGGCCGGCCTGCAGCTCTCGCTCGACCTGCTCGCTCCTGACGCCACCGTGGTCGACCTCAGCTGGTACGGCGACGCGCCGGTCACCCTGTCGTTGGGCGAGGCGTTCCACCAGCGCCGGCTCACCATCCGGGCCAGCCAGGTGGGGGCGGTGGCGCCGGCCCGCCGAATCCGCCGGACCACTCAGGACCGGCTCGCGCTGGCGCTGGAGCTGTTGCGCGACAACGCCTTCGATGCTCTGCTGACCGGGTCCTCGCCGTTCGCCGACCTGCCCGCGACGATGGCCCGGGTCACCTCGATGGACGGCCTGTGCCACACCATCAGCTACGACGAGGAGTGAGTCGCATGTTCAGCGTGACGGTGCGCGAGTCCGTGATGATCGCGCACAGCCTGCGCGGCGAGGTGTTCGGTCCGGCCCAGCGGCTGCACGGTGCGACCTACCTCGTCGACGCGACGTTCAGAGGTGAGGCGGTGGACTCCGACGGCATCGTCGTGGACATCGGCCGGGCCACCGAGCAGCTGCACGCGATCCTCACCGACCTCAACTACCGCAACCTCGACGACGTGCCGGAGTTCGCGGGGGTGAACACCACGACGGAGCTGCTGGCCCGCACGATCGCCGACCGGCTGGCCGACCGCGTGCACGCCGGCGACCTCGGCGACGCGGCCCGGGAGCTGGCCGGGATCGTCGTCACCCTGCACGAGTCACACGTCGCCTGGGCGGCGTACGAGCGCGCCCTGTGACCGACAGCGCACGGGTCGTCCACCTGCTCCTCCCGGCAGGCTACGGCGACCCGCTCCGGGCCAGCGGCGGCAACCGCTACGACGCCGAGCTGGTCGCCGGCCTGGCCGGGCTCGGCTGGAGCGTCGTCGTGCACGAGGTGCCGAACGCCTGGCCGGATGCCGGGCCCGACGTCGCGCGCTCCGTCGAGGCCGCCCTCACGAGCATCGCGGACGGCCGGGTCGTCCTGGTCGACGGGCTGCTCGGCACGGCCGCCGCGGCCGCGCTGCTCGGCCACGCGGACCGGCTGCGACAGGTGGCGCTCGTGCACATGTCCGGACCGCCTGGCGGCCCACCCGCAGCCGTCCTGCACGCCGCGCGGCTGGTCGTCGCGACCAGCCACGTGACCGCCGGGGAGCTGGAGCGGGTGCAGGGACTCGCCGCGGGCTCGGTGCTGGTCGCGCCGCCCGGTGCCGCGCCGGCCGAGCTGGCCCCGGGCACGGCCGGCGGTGGCGCCCTGCTCTGCGTGGCCGCGGTCAGCCGGCTGAAGGGGCACGACCTCCTCGTCGCCGCCCTCGCGCGCCTGGCCGGCCTCACGGCCACACCCTGGTCCTGCGTGTGCGCCGGCGCGCTGGATCGCGAGCCGGGCTTCGTCGCCGAGCAACGCCGCGCGCTGGCCGCCGCCGGGATCGCCGACCGGGTGCGCTTCGCCGGCCCGCTCGCCGGTGCGGCCCTGGACCGCGCCTACGCCGGGGCCGACGTGGTCCTGCTCGCATCGCGCCAGGAGAGCTACGGCATGGTCGTCACCGAGGCGCTGGCCCGCGGCCTACCCGTGATCGCGACGGCGGTCGGCGGCGTCCCGGAGGCGCTGGGCGTGGCCGCCAACGGTCGGTCTCCCGGAGCGCTGGTCCCGCCCGACGACCCCGCCGCCCTGGCCGCGGCCATCGCGACCTGGCTGGACGACGGCGCCCGGCGCGAGGAGCTGCGGTCGGCGGCCCGGAGCCGTCGCGACCACCTCGGCGGATGGCAGCAGACCGTCGCCGTCGTGTCGGGGGCGGTGACCGGCCTGGCGACGGCATGCGCGCACCCCTGAGCTCGGCCGGAGGGCCGGGTGAACCGGCTGGAGCCTGCGCGCGTACCCCTGGTATGAGCTGGTGGGACGGGATCGAGCCCGGGACGCGGCGGCGCCTCTGGCAGTGGGGACGCCTGGGGGGCGGCGCGGCGGTGCTGGCCGTCCTCGTCACGCGGCTCGGAGCCGGGCCGTTCGTCGACGGGCTCCGCCGGGTCGATGCCGTCTCGATCGCGGCCGCGCTGGCCATCACGGCCGTCACCACCGTCGTCTCGGCCTGGCGGTGGCGGCTGATCGCCCGCGGGCTGGGCCTGGAGATCCCGCTGGCGAGTGCGATCTCGTCGTACTACCGGTCGCAGTTCCTCAACGGCACGCTGCCGGGTGGCGTCCTCGGCGACGTCCACCGGGGCGTCCGCCAAGGCGCCTCGGCGCGCGACGTCCCGGCCGGCCTGCGCACCGTGGTGTGGGACCGGGCGGCCGGTCAGGCGGTCCAGGTGGTCCTGGCGATCGTGACGCTGGTCGTCCTGCCGTCCCCCGTCCGGCCGGCCCTCGCGGCGGTCGCGGGCGCGGTCGTCGCGGTCGGCGTGATGCTGACGCTGGTCGTCGTCGCGCTGCCCTCGCGCGGGCGGTCGTGGCCGGCCCGGCTGGCCCGCACGGTGCGCGACGACGTACGCCGGAGCCTGCTGACCAAGCGGACCTGGCCGGCGGTGTTCGCGGCCTCGGCGGTCGTGGTCGCCGGTCATCTGGGGGTGTTCCTGGTCGCGGCCCGCGCGGAGGGCTCGTCGGCCTCGATCCGCAGCCTGATCCCCTTGGGCATGCTCGTCCTTCTCGCCATGACCGTGCCGTCCAGCATCGGCGGCTGGGGCCCGCGCGAGGGCGTGGCGGCGTGGGCCTTCGCGGCCGCCGGGCTCGGGGCGACCCAGGGCGTCGCGACCGCCACGGTCTACGGCGTCCTGAGCCTCGTGGCGACGCTGCCCGGCGCAGTCATCCTCTTCCGCTCGTGGCGTCGCCGGCCGTCGTCGGCGCAGGACGCGGCACCTGCGGCACCTACGGCGCCGGTCGCCGACCGGCCCACCGCAGTTCTGGCGGGTGCCGGAGCGGGAGCTGGGGCAGGATCGGGGCGACTACCGGAACCGAGGCTCGGAGCGGGAGTGAGCGCGCATGGCTGACCGCCCCTACACCGTGCTGAGCTGCGGCATGTCCCTCGACGGCTACCTCGACGACCCCGGCGTACGGCGGCTGGCCCTGTCCAACGACGCCGACTTCGACCGCGTCGACGGGGTGCGCGCCGGGTGCGACGCGATCCTGGTGGGGGCCACCACGATCCGCAACGACGACCCGAGGCTCGAGATCCGGTCATCCCGCCGGCGCGCGGACCGGCGGGCTCGGGGCCTGGGTGCCTCGCCGACGAAGGTCACGCTGACCCGGTCCGGCCGGCTGGACCCCGGCGCACAGTGCTTCGCGACCGGCGACGGCGACAAGCTGGTCTACTGCCCGAGCGCGGTCGCGCCCGGACTGCAGCGCCGCCTCGGCGCGCGCGCCACCGTCGTCGCCGCCGGGCCCGACGTCGACCTCGAGCGGGTCGTCGAGGACCTCTCGGCGCGAGGCGTCAACCGGCTGATGGTCGAGGGCGGCGGCACGGTCAACACGCAGTTCCTGACCGGCGGCCTGGCCGACCAGCTGGACCTGGTCGTCGCACCGCTCTTCGTCGGCGACCCGCGGGCCAGCCGGTTCGTGCAGCCCGGCGACTTCCCGTGGACCGCGCAGCGCCGCGCCACCCTGGCCGAGGTGCACCACATCGGCGACGTCGTCCTGTTGCGCTACGCCCTCTCGACGCGGTACGGAAACGTATGAGCAGCAGGCAGATTCCACCCGCTCGGGTCCGTCGCGAGGTCGTCGTGACCCTGCGCTTCGGGGACCTCGTCACGCCGGCCCGGCTGATCACCTTCCGAGGGCTGGTCGACGGGCGCGAGCATCTGGCGATCGGGCTGGGCCAGCCCGGCCGGCTCCCCCTCGTCCGCCCGCACAGCGAGTGCCTCACCGGCGACGTGCTCGGCAGCGAGCGGTGCGACTGCGGCCCGCAGCTGCGCGAGGCCGTCGAGCGCATCTCCGAGGCGGGCGGCTACCTGCTCTACCTGCGCCAGGAGGGCCGGGGGATCGGCCTCTACGACAAGCTCGACGCCTACGCCCTGCAAGACCAGGGCCTGGACACGTACGACGCGAACCTCGCGCTCGGGCACGACGCGGACGAGCGCGACTACACCGTCGCCGCCCAGATGCTCGGGGCGCTCGGAGTGAGCACCATCGCGCTGCTCAGCAACAATCCCGACAAGCGGGCCCAGCTGCTGGATCTGGGCATCGCGGTCGCGCAGGACGTCCCCACCGAGGTGCACCGGTCAGAGGGGAACGCGCGCTACCTGTCGACCAAGACCCTGCGCGGTGGTCACACCCTGCGCGACTTCGTGCCCGCCATCGACCCCGAGCTCTGAGGACTCCCCCGGGGAGCGGAGCCGTACCGCCTGCCACCGCCTGCCACCGGCTGATCCCCGCTGATCCCGTGCTGATCCCGCTGATCCCGGCCGATCCCGGCCGCCGGCGCTGGGGGTAGGTTGCGACGAGTGGCAGCCGCACGGCAGGGCCCGGGCCGCGCAGGCAGCGCGGCCTTCGCCGCGGGACTGGGTGGGATCGCCGGCCTCGCCCTGGCTGGCCGTCGAGGCCCCCGAAGAGCGCTTGCGGCAGCGGTCGCCGGGGCGGCCGCCCTCACCATCACCGACGCAGCGAGCCGAGTCCGGTTGCGCGAGAACCAGATTCCCCGGCTCCCGGGCCGGATCGCCGCCAGCATGGCCATCGCGGCACCGATCGGCTGGCTCGCCGACCGGCAGGCCGGCGCCGGCCCGCGCCTGGTGGGTACGGCGACGGGAGCTCTCGCCGGCCTGATGGGGGTGCGCCCGCAGAAGGTCGCGCTCGGACCGCTCGTCGGGCTCGCGGTCGGCGTGGCCCTGGAGCGCCGGCGCGCACCGGGTGCCGTCGTCGCGGCCGCGAGCGTGCTCGCCTACCGGTCCGTGTCGGCCGCTGTCTTCCGGGACGCGCAGGTCAGCCTGCTCGCCGAGCGCGCCCGGGCCGAGGAGCTCCCGTTCGTCGTGCCCCTGGAGTCGCGCACGCGCTACGTCGGGACCGGCTACGTCAAGGAGCTGGCCGCGACGCTCGGCGGCACCTACCGCGCGGCGGCGGACGACGTGGGGATCGTCGCGTCGGTGGACGCGCTGGCCGGGCCCGAGCTCGACCCGGCGCAGGTCGACCCGCTGGTTCGCGAGTTCTACGAGCACACCACGAGATTCACTCTCGACATCGACCCGCAGTGGCGGGCGTGGGTGCGCCCGGGCTACCTCCTCTACCGCACGCTCGTGGCCCGGCCACTCGGCCAGGCCAGCGTCCCGATGAACCAGCGCGAGGCCCAGCGCGGCGTCCGCAGCCGGATCGACACGATCACCTCCGCCGGCGGCGACACCGGCGGTGGGGTGAGGCCGGGCCTCGACATCCGGGGCTGGATCCGCTCGTACGCCGACACCGACGAGCCGATCTACGTCGGCATCTACACGACGTACCGCGCTCAGGAGGGCGGCCAGGAGCGGGGCTTCGTGAGCGTGGGCTTCCCGTTGCCGCAGGCCAGCTTCACGGCGACGCTCGTACCCCGGGCCCGGCCGGGAGGCGGGCTGGTGCTGACCAGCCGCAGCGGCCTGGGCCACCCGGGCCACTACCTGACGCTCATCGACGCCGAGTCCCGCGAGCTGACGACGCTCGGCGTCCCCGGCTTCAGCGAGGAGCTGGATGTGTACGTCGAGTCCGGCGCGTTGCGGGCCGAGCATGCCTTCTGGGTCTTCGGCTTCCCGTTCCTGGTCCTGCACTACGACATCAGACGCAAGGCCCAACCTGGAGGTAGCGATGAGCAACATGCAGGTGCATAGCGAAGAGACCACCGACACCTTGAGCGTGAAGCTGGTGGACATGAGGCTCGAGGTCGTCGTCATCCCCGTGTCCGACGTCGACCGGGCCAAGGAGTTCTACGCCGGGCTCGGCTGGCGGCTCGACGCCGACTTCGCCACGGGCGACGACTTCCGCGTGGTGCAGCTGACGCCGACGGGCTCGGGCTGCTCCGTCATCTTCGGCAAGAACGTCACCGCGGCCGCGCCGGGGTCGACCCAGGGCCTGCAGCTGGTCGTCTCCGACATCGAGGCCGCGCGCGCCGAGCTGGTCGAGCGCGGCGTCGAGGTGAGTGAGCTCTTCCACGACGCCGGCGGGGTCTTCCACCACGCGGGCGAGGACGCCCGGGTGAGCGGGCCGGCGCCGGACCGCAGCAGCTACGGCACGTTCGCGTCGTTCGCCGACCCGGACGGCAACGGCTGGCTGTTCCAGGAGGTCACCTCGCGGCTGCCGGGCCGGGTGGACGCGAGCGAGACGGCGTACCCCTCCGTGGGCGACCTGGCCCAGGCGCTGCGTCGCGCGGCCGCCGCCCACGGGAAGCACGAGGAGCGCACCGGCCAGGCCGACGCCGACTGGCCGGACTGGTACGCCGACTACATGGTGCGGGAGCGGGCCGGCGAGACCCTGCCGACGTGAGCGCCGACTTCGACGCCATCGTCATCGGTGGCGGGTCGCCGGGAGAGCACTGTGCGGGCGCGCTCGCCGAGGGTGGCCTCCGGGTCGCCCTCGTCGAGCGCGAGCTGGTCGGCGGCGAGTGCTCCTACTGGGCCTGCATCCCGTCCAAGACCCTGCTGCGACCGGGCGAGGCGGTGCACGCCGCCCGCGAGGCGGCGGCCACGGCCGAGGTCGATGTCGCGGCGGTGCTGGCCTGGCGCGACTTCATGGTGTCGGACTACTCCGACGCCGGTCAGGAGCGCTGGCTCGCCGGCGCCGGGATCACCCTCCTGCGGGGGACCGGCCGCCTCGCCGGCCCCGGTGCGGTCGAGGTGGACGGCGTGCGGCACACCGCCGACCACGTCGTCATCGCCTCGGGCGCGGACCCGGTGATCCCGGACGTCCCCGGCCTGCGCGGCCTCGAGGGCCTCTGGACCAATCGCGAGGTGACCGGGATGAGGGCCGTCCCGCGGCGCCTGCTCGTCCTCGGCGGCGGCCCGGTCGGGGTCGAGATGGCCCAGGCCGTACGCCGTCTCGGCGGCGAGGTGGTCCTGATCGGGCGCGAGGAGCGCGTCCTGCCGCGCGAGGCCGCGCCGATGGGCGACGCCCTCGGCGAGGTGCTGCGGCGCGACGGCGTCGAGCTCGAGCTCGGTGTCCGGACGGTCGCCGCCCGCCGGGACGTCGATGAGTTCGTCGTCGCGCTCGACGACGGGCGTGAGCTCCGCGGCGACCACCTGCTGGTCGCCACCGGCCGCCGGCCGCGGGTCGACGGGCTGGGCCTGGAGACCGTGGGCGTCCGGGCCGGGGCCGCTGCCCGCGGCGTACCCGTCGACGCCCGGCTGCGGGTGGCTGACGGCGTGTGGGCCGTCGGCGACATCACCGGGATCTGGCAGCTCACCCACGTCGGCAAGTACCAGGGCGAGGTGGTCGCCTCGAACATCCTCGGCGAGCCGCGTGAGGCTCACTACGAGGCCGTGCCGCGAGCCGTCTTCACGGACCCGCAGGCGGCCTCCGTGGGCGCGACCGAGGCACCGTTCACCGGGACCGCCCTGCTGTCGCAGGTGGCGAAGACCGAGACCTACACCCGGGCCTACGCCGAGTCCAACGGCTTCCTCACCCTGCTGAGCGACGGAGAGCGGCTGACGGGTGCCTACGCGATCGGGCCCGAGGCGGGCGAGTGGCTGCAGCAGGCCACGCTCGCGATCCGCGGCCGCATCCCGCTCGACGTGCTGAGCGACACGATCCAGCCCTTCCCGACCTTCTCCGAGGTTTACGTGGACGCGCTGAAGGCCTTGCGCCGCAGTGTCTCTGGTGCGTGACAGGCGGCCTCAGCCGAGCTGGACCAGCGCGCGCACGTCCTCCTCCGGCAGGTCGCCCTGCACGGTGGCGGTCACGGTCATGGCGCTCACGTCGACCCGGCCGCCGTACGAGGAGAGGAAGGCCGTGTCGGCCGCGTCCCGGCCGGTCGTGATGCGCACCAACGACTCTCGCGGTGCCAGGAGGGTGGCGTCGACGACGTACCACCGGCCGTCGACCGACGCCTCGGCCACGGCGTGGAAGTCCATCGGGTCCAGCCCAGGCGCGTAGACGGCGGCGAGCCGGGCCGGGATCTCCATCGCGCGCAGCAGGGCGACGGCGAGGTGCGCGAAGTCGCGGCACACGCCCCGGCCGGCGAGGAGCGTGTCGACCGCGCCGTCGGTGGGGCCGCTGCTGCCGGAGATGTATTCGAGCTGCGTACCCACCCAGGAGGACACCGCGGCGAGGATCTCGTGCGGGTCGACGATGCGCCGGAACTGGCGGGAGGCGAAGCCCACGAGGCGGTCCGACTCACAGAACCGGCTCGGCCGCAGGTAGGTCAGCTCGTCCGCCACGTCGACCGTCAGGGGAGCGGTGCGGCCGGACAGGGTGGCGACGTAGGAGATGTCGAGGCGGCCGGACCTGACGTCGACCACCCAGAGCCGGCCGCCGTGCGGGGCGGCCACCTCCTCCCACCGGCAGGGCTGACCGTCGAGCGTGACCGAGATCTCCTCCTGCGCGGCGTACCGCTCCGGGCCGGCGACGGCCACCTGCACCGCGAGCCGGGCCGGCGACTCCACCAGGACCTCGAGCTCGGCACTGACGACCCGGTTCATCCGGCCAGTGTGGCGTGCCGTCAGGGTCCTCCACGCCAGTGGTCGATCCGGTGATGGTCAGGGGTGAAGCCGTGGTTCACGCCCCAGAGCACCGCCTTGGTCCGGCTGTCGACGTCGATCTTGCGGTAGATCGTGCGGACGTAGGACTTCACGGTGTTGGGGCTGAGGTAGGTCAGCTGCGCGACCTCGGCGTTGTTCTTGCCCTGGGTGATGAGGGCCAGGATCTCCGCCTCACGGTCGGTCAGGCCCTCGCCGCGACCGGGCCAGTCCAGGCCGACCGGCGTCCCGCGCCGCCGGGCCGGGGGATCGCTGACCACGATCTCCCCGGCGTGGACCGCCTCCAGCGCGGAGACGAGGTCGCGGGCGGGGAGGGTCTTGGAGAGGTAGCCGTGCGCCCCGCGGCGGCGCGCAGTCTCGATCAGGTCGGGGTGGAAGTTCCAGGTGTAGACCACGACCCGGCGGGCGTGCGGGTTGGCGATCAGCGAGTCGATCTCGTCGTGGTTGGACTCCGGCTGGGCGAAGGAGTCGTAGAGCGCGACGTCCACGTCGTCGGAAACCGGCCGGTTGGCGTCGATCTCGGCGACCACCACGCGGTCCCGGTAGGGGTCGAGCATCTTGGCCACCCCGGCCAGCACGACGTCGTAGTCGTCGACCAGGGCGACGCACACCGGGCCGGGGGAGCGGTGTGCCGTCATCCCTCGACGTTAACCCACCTAGGGGTGTACCGCACCAGCCCTAGGGGTGGTTTCGTCGCTACCTCCACCAACAGAAGGGTTCGTCATGCTGGGTCTCATCGTCAGCCTCGTCGTCATCGGACTGGTGGCCGGCGCACTCGCCCGCCTCCTGGTCCCTGGCAAGCAGGACATCTCGATCCTGATGACCATCGTGCTGGGAATCGTCGGGTCGTTCATCGGCGGCTTCCTCGGGTACCTGCTCTTCCACAAGGACTCGCAGAGCGGCTTCTTCCAGCCCTCGGGCATCATCGGCTCGGTCATCGGGGCGGTCATCGCCCTGCTGGTCTGGACCCGGGTCGGCAGCGGCAACCGTCGCGCGGTGCGTAGCTGAGCCATGCCGTCCGACGCGGAGGCGCTGCCGGGCCGGGTCACCGCCGTCGTCAGGGACGAGGAGCTGTTCCTCACCCTGCACGGCGACGTGGACCTCAGCCTGCGGGAGCGCCTCCGCGTGCTGTCGGCCCAGGCCATCGAGCGGTTCCAGGCCATCGAGCGGCTCCAGGCCATCGAGCGGTTCCAGGCTGAGCAGCCACGGGCCCTGGTGGTCGAGACCGCGCAGCTGACGTTCTGCGACGCGACCCTGGCCGCCTTCCTGGCCGTCGTCGCCGCTCAGGGCCCGGTGCGGATCGAGCACCCCTCGCGCTCGGTCCGGGAGTTCCTCACCCTCTACGGGCTGGCCGACCGCGTCACTGTGGTGCGATGAGAGTCAGCCTCGTGGCCGAGGATGAGGGCATGGACGGAGACCGACGATGAAGGCTGCGCTCTACACCGAGACCGGCGCCGCGGACGTGATCCACCTGGTCGACCAGCCGCTGGCCGACCCGGGTCCGGGAGAGGTCCGGGTGCGGATGCACCGCTCGGGCGTCAACCCGACCGACTGGAAGGCCCGCGAGGGCGACGGGCCGGGCCAGCCGGTCACGCCGCCGCAGGTGCCGAACCACGACGGCGCGGGCGTCGTCGACGCCGTCGGGCCCGGCGTGGAGGCCGCGTTGCACGGTTTGCGGGTCTGGACCTGGGAGGCGGCCTACCAGCGAGCGCAGGGTACGGCGCAGGAGTTCGCGCTCGTCCCGGCCCGCCAGGTCGTGCTGCTCCCGGACGCCGCGAGCTTCGACCTCGGCGCCGCGCTGGGCGTGCCGTTCGTCACCGCGCATCGCTGCCTGACCGTGACCGAGGAGGGACCGCACCGGCTGGGTCCCGGCACGATGTCCGGCCGGGTCGTGCTCGTGGCCGGAGGCGCGGGAGCCGTTGGCAATGCAGCGATCCAGCTCGCTCGCTGGTCGGACGCCACGGTGATCGCGACGGTCAGCGGCCCGGCCAAGGCCCAGCTCGCTGCGGCGGCCGGCGCGGACCACGTCATCGACTACCGGCAGCAGGACGTCGTGACCGAGGTCCGCAAGATCAGCGAGCGCGGCGTCGACACGATCGTCGAGGTCAACCCCGCCGCCAACGCGGGCATCGACGCCGCGGTGATCGCCCATCTCGGCTCGGTGGCGATCTACGCGAACAACGGCGGCAACGAGCTCACCCTGCCGGTCCGGCCGCTGATGGCGCCGAACGCGCGCTGGCAGTTCGTCCTCCTCTACACCGCACCGAGACAAGCCAAGGCGTACGCCGTGGAGGACGTCTCGGCGGCGGTACTCGACGGCGCCGTGGACGTCGGGGCGGACGCTGGCCTCCCGGTGCATCACTTCCCCCTGGACCGGGCCGCCGACGCCCACGCCGCCGTAGAGGACGGAGCGATCGGCAAGGTCCTGATCGACATCCGCGACTGACCCCATCGGTCAGTCGCGGATGCCGATCAGGACGACCCTGTCGGACGGTGTCAGCAGTCGACGCACAGGGCGCCGCCGGCGGGCCGTGGCGTACGCCGCCGGGTGATCATCAGGTCGAGACCGCGCAGCCGGGTGGCCAGCCGGACCCGGCTGCGGCGGGGCGACCGGTCCAGGACGACCGGAGCACCGGGGAGGGCGGACCGGACCTCGTCGCGGGCTCGTTCGAGGCCGAGCAGGTAGAACATCGCGTAGTCCATCATCGGTTCCTTTTCTTAGGGGCCTTGCCTGCGGTTCTGGCCGCAGGTTCCGCCGTGCTGGAACGCACGACGAGCTCGGTGGGGAGGGGGCGGGGCGAGGCGGGCGTCGTCCCGGAGAGCGAGGCGACGAGGAGCTCGGCCGAGCGCCGGCCCTTGTCGCGTTGCGGCTGCCGGACGGTGGTCAGGGCGGGTTGGGCCAGCGGCGCCGCGGGTGAGTCGTCGAAGCCCACGACGGAGAGGTCCTGCGGGATCCGCAGCCCGGCCTCGGCCGCTGCCGCGATCACCCCGAGGGCGAGCTCGTCGGTCAGGGCGAGGACCGCGGTCGGGGCCGGCCCGGTCTCCAGCATCAGCCGGAAGGCCGCCGCGCCCTCCTCCTGGCCGTTGACCGGCACGTTGACCACCAGGGGCTCTATGTCGCCCAGGCCCTTGAGCCAGCCGGTCATCCGCTCCCTGACGACGTGGTGCGTGTACGTCCGCGAGCGGGCCGGGACCACGCGCAGGTCCAGGCCCATCGCCTCGGTGACCAGGCCCACCCGGGTGTGCCCGAGCTCGACCACGTGGCGGGCCGCCGACAGTGCGCCGGCGCGGTCGGCCGTGACGACCGACGGGATCCCCTTCTCCGGCCGCTGATCGGCGAAGACGAGCGGGATCTGGCGCCGGCGGGCCGCCGCCAGCCCCGGAGAGTCGGCGTCCACGGAGTAGACGATCAGGCCGTCGATGACGGCCTTGGTCACGGCCCCTGCGCCCCCGCCGCGAGGTGAGGCCAGGACGGTCACGCCGAGCTCGAACTCCTCGAGCACCTCGGCCACACCGGAGAGGAATCGGGTGGCCATGATGTCCGAGAACGCGTAGGACAGCCGGTCGGTGAACAGGACGCCCACGGTGCCGCTGCGACCCTGCGACAGTGACCGCGCGGCCGGGTCGGGGCCGCAGTAGCCCAGCGCGTCGGCCTCGGCCAGGATCCGGGTGCGCAGCTCCTCCGAGAGCTGGTCGGGGTGGGAGTAGGCGTTGGACACGGTCATCCGGCTGACGCCCAGCCGCTCGGCGATCGTCTTCATCGTGATGGCGGCCATGCTCGGTCGCCTCCTCTCGATCGTGCGTGCTTTACCGGTACAGTACGCCGAGGATCTTTACCGGTCAAGTAGAGGACCGAGAGAGCGGCCGTGGCGGGAGGGATGCGTTGCCCGGGCAGCGGCCCGTACGGTCGGAGCCGGCCGACCCGCGGCCGGCGCGGCACTGGAACGGGGACGGCCATGGTCGAAGGCAGGACGCTGGTGTCCTCGGGTGCGGTCTGGGAGCCGGTCGTCGGCTACTCGCGCGCGGTGCGCGTCGGTGACTGGGTCTCGGTGGCCGGCACGACGGCGGCCCGGGCCGGCGAGGGCCCGGTCGGAGGGGAAGACATCGCCGAGCAGGCCCGCGAGGCGATCCGCCGGATCGGCGCCGCCCTGCGTGAGGCCGGCGCCGACCTGTCCGACGTGGTGCGCACCCGCATGTTCGTGACCGACATCAGCCAGTGGGAGGCCGTCGGACGGGCCCACGGTGAGTTCTTCGCCGACATCCGGCCGGCGTCGTCGATGGTGGAGGTCAGGGCGCTGATCGAGCCCGGCCTTCTGGTCGAGATCGAGGCCGATGCCGTTGTCGGCACACGCGATCCGGCCTCGGAGCCCCCGGCCTGACCAGCGACCGCACCGCCCCCCCCGACCGCGCAGCGTAGGGTGCGCTCTCGTGAGTGACTATCGCGTCGTCAACCCAGCCACCGGTGTCCTCGAGAGCGAGTTCGAGACGGCGACGGAGGCCGAGATCGGATCCGCCCTGGAGCGCAGCCATGCGGCGTACCGCGAGCTGGGCCGGACGTCGGTCGCCGAACGCGCCGCGGTCCTGCACCGGGTGGCCGACCTCTACCTCGCGCGGGTCGACGCGCTCGCGCTGCTCATCACCCGCGAGATGGGCAAGACGACGGCCGAGGCCGTCGGCGAGATCGAGTACGTCGCGGACATCTACCGCTACTACGCCGACCAGGGGCCGGCCCTGCTGGCGGACGAGCGGCTCGACTCCGCCTCCGACGGCACGGCGCTCATCCGCAAGGCCCCGATCGGCCCGCTGCTCGGGATCATGCCGTGGAACTACCCGTACTACCAGGTCGCCCGGTTCGCCGGCCCGAACCTGATGGTGGGCAACACGATCCTGCTCAAGCACGCACCCCAGTGCCCCGAGTCGGCGCTCGCGACGGAGCAGGTGTTCCGCGACGCGGGGCTCACGACCGACGCGTACATCAACCTGTTCGCGACGAACGAGCAGGTGGCCTCGATGATCGCCGACCCCCGGGTGGCCGGGGTCTCGGTCACCGGCAGCGAGCGGGCCGGTACCGCCGTCGCGTCCATCGCCGGGGCGAACCTGAAGAAGGTCGTCCTCGAGCTCGGCGGCTCCGACGCGTTCATCGTCCTGGACACGGCGGACGTCGCCGCGCGTCGCCAAGGACGCGGCCGAGGCCCGGATGGAGAACGCCGGGCAGGCCTGCAACGCCGCCAAGCGGTTCATCGTCGCCGACCGGCTCTACGACGAGTTCGTCGAGGAGTTCACCGCGTCGATGGCCGCCTGGACGACGGGTGACCCGACCGACGCGTCGACGAAATACGGCCCGCTCTCGTCCGAGGCCGCTGCCGCCGGCCTGATGGCTCAGGTCGACGACGCGGTCGGCAAGGGCGCCAAGGTCCACACGGGTGGGCGCCGGGTGGAGGGTCCTGGGGCCTTCGTCGAGGCGACCGTCCTCACCGGTGTCACGCCGGACATGCGGGCCTACCGCGAGGAGCTGTTCGGACCGGTCGCTGTCGTCTACCGCGTCAGCGACGTGGACGAGGCCGTCACCCTGGCCAACGACACGCCGTACGGGCTCGGTGGGGTCGTCTACCACTCGGACCCGGCGGTCGCGCTCGACGTCGCCGACCGGCTCGACACCGGGATGGTCTGGATCAACGCGCCCGAGGGTGGCGGGCCCGAGCTGCCGTTCGGTGGCACCAAGCGCTCCGGCGTCGGACGCGAGCTCGGCCCCTACGGCATCGACGAGTTCGTCAACCGCAAGCTGATCCACGCCCCCGCGGCGGGCGCCTGACCCCCATCGAGTCGAGCGCGCGCCCGGCCGGGCGACCTCCAGCTGCGGCTCACGGCCCGGCTAGCGTGGGTCTGGTGATGACGCTGGACGACGCCGCAGCCATGGCCCTGGCCCTGCCGGAGGTGGTCGAGGGGACCCGCTGGGGCACCCGTACCTGGGCCGTGAACGGCAAGACCTTCGCCTGGGAGCGGCCGTTCAGCAAGGCCGACCTCAAGCGGTTCGGCGGCGTGGCACCGGCCCGGGGCGAGATCCTCGCCGTGCACGTCAGCGACCTGGGGGAGAAGGAAGCCGTTCTCGCGCAGGGGCTCAAGGGCGTCTTCACCATCGAGCACTTCGACAACTATCCGGCGGTGCTGGTCGAGCTGCGCCAGGCCGGCAAGCGGGCCGTCCGCGAGCTGATCGTGGACGGGTGGCTCGACTGTGCCCCCGCCGGCCTCGCCCGGTCCTACGCCGAGGGCGCGGGCCTCGTCCCGCCGGCGGGCTGAGCCGGCGATGACGGCGGCCGGCCTGCTGACGGCGGCAACCGCACCGGTGCCGCCGGGACTGCTGCCCGCGCGCGAGCAGATGGCGCTCTCGCTGGGCTGGCACATCGTGCTGGCGTGCTTCGGGGTCGCGTTCCCCACGATGATCTTCGTCGTCCACCGCCGAGGCATCGTGCGGGGTGACGACGTCGCGCTGGGCCTGGCCCGCCGCTGGGCCAAGGTCTCCGCGGTGCTCTTCGCGATCGGCGCGGTGTCGGGCACGGTCCTGAGCTTCGAGATGGGACTGCTGTGGCCGGGCCTGATGGGCCGGTTCGGTGACGTGCTCGGGCTGCCGTTCGCGTTCGAGGGGATGTCGTTCTTCGTCGAGGCGATCTTCCTCGGCATCTACCTCTACGGGTGGGACCGGATGCCACCGCGGCGGCACCTGGCGATGCTGCTGCCGATGGCCGCGGCCGGCGTCTTCGGCAGCTTCTGTGTCGTGAGCGTCAACGCCTGGATGAACGAGCCGGCCGGCTTCCGCATCGTCGACGGCGCCGTGACCGACGTCAACCCATGGCGGGCGATGTTCAACGACGGCGTCTGGCTGCAGTTCGCGCACATGTGGGTCGGAGCGTTCATGCTGGTCGGCTTCGTCGTCGCCGCGGTGTACGCCGCGGGGATGCTGCGCGGGCGGTGGGACGAGCATCACCGCCTCGGCTTCACGGTCCCGTTCGCCTTCGCCACGGTCAGCGCCCTGCTGCAGCCGGTGATCGGTCACATCCTCGGCCTGCAGGTCGGCGGCCGCCAGCCGTCGAAGCTCGCGGCGTTCGAGCTGGCGACGACGACCGAGGCGCCGTCCCCCGAGCGCTTCGGCGGCATCGTCGTCGACGGCCACGTCCGGTGGGCCCTGTCGATCCCGCGGCTCGGGTCCCTGATCGCGAAGAACTCCTTCTCCAAGCCGGTGCGGGGCATGGACACGATCCCGGTGGGGGACCGGCCGCCGATGAACACCACGCACCTCGCGTTCCAGTCGATGGTCGGCATCGGCACACTGCTGGCGATCGGCGTGGTGGGCTTCTGGTTCTGCCGGTACAGGGGGCGGGACCTGTTGCCGCACAGGTGGTTCCAGCGGTGTGCGGTCGTCGCCGGGCCGCTCGCTGTCGTCGCGCTGGAGTGCGGCTGGGTCGCCACCGAGGTGGGCCGGCAGCCGTGGACGGTGTGGCAGGTGCTGCGTACCACCGACGCGGCGAGCCAGAACCCCGGCCTGTGGTGGAGCCTGGCCGGAGTCGTCGTCATCTACGCGGGGATGACCGTCGGCGCGTACGTCGTGCTGCGGTCGATGGCACGGCGCTGGCGGGCCGGCGAGGTCGACCTGCCGACGCCGTACGGTCCGGGGGCGGCGGTGGTCGACGAGGCCGCCCGCGCCGGACGGCCGGGTGGGGACGGCAGCTGATGTCCCTGGCCGATGTCGTTGCGGTGGCGATGTTCGCCGGTGTCCTCGTCTACGCGGTCTTCGGCGGTGCGGACTTCGGCTCGGGCTTCTGGGACCTGACGGCCGGGGGTGCGCGGCGGGGCGGCCGGCTCCGGGTCCTGATCGACCACAGCATCGGTCCGGTCTGGGAGGCCAACCACGTCTGGCTGATCTACCTCCTGGTCTTCTGGTGGACGGGCTTCCCGCGGGCGTTCGCCGCGGCCATGACGACCTTGTTCGTCCCGCTGGCCCTGGCCCTGGTCGGCATCGTCCTGCGCGGCGCCAGCTTCGCCTTCCGCAAGTACGCCGCGACCCTCGCGCAGGCGCGGCTGTTCGGTGCGGTGTTCGCCGGGTCGTCCTTGATCACACCGTTCTTCCTCGGCTGCGCGGCCGGCGCTGTGGCTTCGGGACGGGTGCCACGGGCGGGGTACGGCGACCTGTGGAGCTCCTGGCTCAACCCGACCTCGGTCTTCGGCGGCGTCGTCGCAGTCGCGACCTGCAGCTTCCTCGCCGGTGTGTTCCTCACCGCTGACGCCGAGCGATCGGCCGACCACGCCCTGGCCGAGCAGCTGCGGATCCGGAGCCTGATCCTCGGCGCGGTCACCGGCGGCGTCGTCCTGGTGGCGCTGGTGCCGATCCACCAGGACGCCCCGACGCTGAGCGGTGAGCTCACCACGAGGGCGCTGCCCCTCGTCCTGCTCTCCGCGCTGGCCGGCCTCGCGACGCTCTGGCTGCTCGCCCGTCGGAGCTACCGGCTGGCGAGGCTCACGGCCGTGGCCGCCGTCGCGACCGTCGTCGCCGGATGGGGGGTCGCGCAGTACCCGTGGGTGCTGACCGACCAGCTCCGGATCCAGGAGGCAGCCGGCCCCCGGGCGACCCTGGCCGGGCTGCTGGCGGTCGTCGGCCTGGCCACGGTCCTCGTCGTACCGGCGTTGGCCTACCTCTTCTGGCTGACCCAGTCGGAGGAGTGGAGCCACGAGCGCAGCGGCTGACACAGGGGCTCGGCGTTCCTCACCTGCGGTCGCCGTCAGGCCTGCTCACGCGAGCACCACCACGTCGTACGGCCGCCGACCGTGCCTCGCAGCATGGGCGCGCCGTCGCGCGGGCACTCGGCGCCCGGGCGGCGAAAGTCCATGAGCGACAGGGTATGCACGCCGCCGCCGGCCAGTGCACGGTCGATGGCGCGCCGGGTGGCCCGGTGCAGCCGCTCCACCTCACGATCGTCCAGATCCTTGACCGACCGGGCCGGGTTGATCCGGGCCAGCCACAGGATCTGGTCGGCGAGCAGGTTGCCGATGCCGGCGATGGCCGTCTGGTCGAGCAGCCGCGCCTTGACCGGGGCTGTGCCGCCCGCGAGCGCCGACCGGAACTCCCGGAGCGTGAGGTCGCGCGCATCCGGGCCCAGGAGGTCGATGGCCGGGTCGAGCCGCACCCGGCCCAGCCGGCGCGGGTCGACGAGGATCAACGTCCCACCGTCCGCGAAGGACAGCGAGAAGCGGCCGTAGCGGTAGTCGCCGGAGGTGCGGCCGCGCTCCCAGTAGTCCCCGCCGTCGATCTCCTCACCGCTGGGGTTCGCGATCACGATCTTGCCCGACATGCCGAGATGGATGCCGAGAGCCGGGCCCGGCGTGCGCGACCGGCCCACCCCGGACGTGTCACACCACATGCTCTTGCCGCGACGGTTCGCCGCCGTGAGCCGGCGGCCGACCAGCGCGCGCCGGATGTCGCCGGGCTGGTGCGGACGGCACTCGTAGGTGTCCGAGTCGTCGACGGCCACGATCCGTCGCCCCAGCGCGGCCCGCTCGATGACGGTGCGGGCGGACTCGACCTCGGGCAGCTCAGGCACGCGGTGAGCCGTTGGCACGCAGGCCGTGCGCTGCCCGCAGGTCGACGCGGCCGGCCGTCACCGTCACTTGGGCGGCAGGGCCCGGGCCAGCGCGACCCCGTGGTCCACCCAGCCGCGCAGGGCGTCATCGGTGTCGACCGCCGCCGGGTCGACCCGCAGCCACCCGTCCATCTCCCGGCCCCGCATGGCGAACCGCTGGACGTGTGGAGGGTGCACGAGCGCGTCGGTGTCGTCGGGAGCGACCCGCAGCAGCAGGCCGCCCTGGCTGCTCGCGCTCACGGCCATGTGCCCGTTGATCAGGAAGGCCAGCCCGCCGAACATGCGCTTCTCCGTCAGGCCCGGCTCGCCGTGCAGCAGCTCGCGCAGCCGGTCCGCCAGCTCCTCGTCGTACGCCATGACCGGCGAGCCTAGTCGCGGGCGCGCGACGGCACCCGGCCGAGCGCGACCCACGCGCGGGCGGTGATCTCGAACGGCGCCGGCGGCAACAGGTCGGCGCAACGCTCGCGGAGCTCCGCGCGCCGCTGCGGGTCGAGCTGGGCGACGTACGCTCCGGCCGGTCCGACCCCGGCGGTGTAGGGCTCCCACCACTCCTCGAACGACCCGTAGCCGACCCGGACGGTCAGGATCGACGACTCGACGTCCGTCAGCCCGCTGCGCTCGAACAGCTCCACCAGGTGGCCCTCGCGCGCGCCGGCGAGCTGGGACTCGCCCGCGGCCTCGGGGTCGAGCGAGTGAACGGCCCGCCAGAAGTCCGAGATCGGGCCACGGTCATCGGCGTGGTTCCACACGCACGCGGCGACCAGGCCGTCCGGCCTGGTGACCCGGGCCATCTCCGCGATCCCGCCGACCGGATCGGTCATGAAGTGGACGACCAGCTGGGCGAGGGCGACGTCGAACGTGTCGTCGCCGAACGGCAGCGACTCGGCCGAGCCCTGACGGACGTCGACGCCCGGCAGCCGGGCCCGAGCCGCCTCGACGAACGACCCGGACGGGTCGACCGCCGTGACGGAGGACGCCCCGAGCCGGTCGGCCAGCACCGCACTGAGCGCCCCCGGCCCGCAGCCGACGTCCAGCGCCTGTTGCCCCGCCGCCAGGCCGGCCAGCTCCGCGAACTGTTGCGCGAGCGGCTCGGAGTACCGGCCCATGAAACGCCCGTAGGCGTCCGCGGCGACGTCGAAGCTCATCGACCGAACCTAGCCCGTCCCGGAGGGTCGAGTGCCACGCCAAGGGGCGACGTCGATGCCCGCGGCCCCGGCCGCGAGGATGGCCGCGCCGAGGAGGCCGGCCCGGGCGCCCAGCGTGGAGAGCTCCAGCCGCGGGCACGGCCGCCAGCCCACCCGCTCGCTCAGCGCGGCCCTGAGGGGTTCGAGCAGCTGGGTGCCGGCCCGCGACAGGCCGCCGCCGATCACGACCACCTCCGGGTCGAGCAGCATCGTGTACGACGCCAGCGCGACCGCCAGGGCCTCGATCGCCTCTCGCCAGACCTGTTCGGCCACAACGTCATCCGGCCGCAGGAGCAGGATCTCGTCGGCGCCGGCCGTCCGCCCGGTGCGGTCGAGATAGCGCCGGCTGATGCCGCTCGCGGAGGCGTAGCGCTCGAGGCAGCCTCGTTGCCCGCACGGGCAGGGTTCACCGTCGGGCCAGACCGGGACGTGCCCGATCTCGCCGGCAACGCCGGTGGATCCCGAGACCGGTTGTCCCGCAACGGTCAGGTGGCCGGCGATCCCCGTCCCGATGACCACCAAGAGCGCGTCGCCGACACCACCGGTCGAGCCCAGCGTGGCCTCGGCGAGGCCTGCGGCGCGGACGTCGTGGTCCAGGACGGCCGGGAGCCCCGTGTCGTCGGAGACCAGGCTGCGCAGGGGCACGTCCCGCCAGCCGATGTTGGCGGCGAACCGCGCAACGCCGTTGGCTGCGTCGACCGATCCCGGGACCACGACCCCGACGGCGGCGACCTCCCCCGGGGCGCCCGTCCCCGCCGAGCCGGCCGCATCGACGAGGCTGCGGGTGAACGCGCGGACGGCTCGGACGACCTCGTCGGGCCCGGACGCCACCGGTGTCTCGGTCTCGCTGGGCCGCAGCATCTCTCCCGCCGCGGAGACCACGGCGCCCTTGATCGTCGTGCCACCCACGTCGACCGCGACGACGGAGCTCATCGGGCCCCCTCCTGGGTGGTGGCTACTTGATCGAGCCGGCGGTCAGACCGCTGACCACGCGGCCCTCGATCATCGCAAACAGGATGATCACCGGGACCGTCGCGATCACCGCGCCGGCGAACAGGTGCCCCCAGTCGATCGAGTACTGACCGATGTAGCTGTTGATCCCGACCGTCAGCGGTTGCTGCCCGTGCGGTGTGCCGAGGGTGAGGGTCAGCGCGACCAGGAACTCGTTCCACGCGCCGATGAAGGTGAAGATCAGCGCGGTCACGATCCCGGGCAGGGCCAGCGGCAGCGTGATCCGGACCAGCGCGCCGAACCGGCTGGTGCCGTCGACCATCGCGGCCTCCTCCAGCTCGGTCGGGATCGAGGAGAAGTACCCGTTGAGCAGCCACACGGCGAAGGCGAGGTTGAAGCCGGCGTTGACCAGGATCAGGGACAGGATCGGGCTCGGCAGGTTGAAGCTGATGAACTCGCGCTGGATCCCCACCAGCATCGCGGCGGGCTGGAACATCTGCGTGCAGAGCACCAGGAGCAGGAAGAGGCTGCGGCCCAGGAAGCGGTGCCGGGCCGTGTAGTACGCCGCCGGCATGGCGACGAGCAGCACCAGCACCGTCGCGCCCCCGGCCACCTTGAGGCTCGCGCCCAGGTTGCCGCCGAAGCCGGTGCTCCAGATCGACGTGAAGTTCGACAGCGTGAAGTGGTGCGGCAGGTAGTTCGGGCTGCTCAGCTCGTTGGCGGGCCGCAGCGCGGTGATCACCATCTCGGCGTACGGCAGCATGAAGAGCAGGGCGATGACGTACGCCGCGAACATCGTCGCGGCCCGGCGGCGGCTGGAAGGTCATGTCAGTCCACCGTCTCCTTCCACCGCGTCATCCGCAGGAAGAGCAGCACGATCACGATGACCAGGCCGAAGTTCAGCACCGACATCGCGGCGGACTCCCCGACGTACGACTGCTTGAGGATGAACATGAACGTCGTCGTGGTGCTGGTCTGGTAGCCCGGGCCGCCGCGCGTCATCTCCCAGATGATCGGGAACGAGTTGAAGACGTTGATGACGTTGATCAACGTCGCCACGACGAGCGCGGGGCGCAGCAGGGGCAGGACGATCGACCAGTAGCTGCGCCAGGTGCCCGCGCCGTCGACCCGCGCGGCCTCGGTCACCTCACCGGGGATCGTCTGCAGCCCGGCCAGCAGCGCGTACGTCGTGAAGGGGACCGAGACGAAGACCGCGACGACCATCATCCAGACCAGGGCGGCGGTCGGGCGCCCCAACCAGTCGGCCTGGTTCGAGCCGAGCTTGGGCAGCACGCCGATGTCGTGCAGGAAGAGGTTGATGACGCCGCTGCTGTCGTTGAGCGCCCAGCGGAAGATGAGCGCGGTCATCATCACCGAGGCCGCCCACGGCGCGATCAGGGCCCAGCGGGCGACCCGGCGGCCGGGGAAGCGCTGGTTGAACAGCTGCGCCAGCCCCAGCGAGAGCAGAACGGTCACCGCGACGACGGCCACGACCCACACCACGGTGCGGACCAGCACGCCGGCCAGGGCCGGCTCGTTGAACAGGTCGGAGTAGTTCTTGCGGCCGGCCGAGCCGAGGTCGAAGCCGTCCGGACTGATGTGCTGGAACGAGGTCCGGAACATCACGACGACCGGCCAGAGGACGACGACGGCGATCAGGATCACCGCGGGGCCGATCCACAGGAGCGGCTCCAGCGCGCGCCGGACCCGGCGGCCCCGACGGCTCGGCCTCGTGGGGCCGGGCCGCCGGGCCGGCTCGAGCCGGGCCCGCGTCACGCTCTGTTCGGTCACTGCCGTCTCCATCTGGTGGGTACGGGTCGGCCGGACACGTCAGGCTCCCTGGGCTATCAGGGCTTCCAGGGTCAGCCGGCCTTCTTGGCCGTCTGCTGGATCGCGTCCAGCACGGTCTGCGGGTTGCCGGTGACGGCCGTCCCGATCGTGTGCTGGATCTGGGTCTTGACCTGGGCCCACGAGGTGTTGCTGGGGTACTGCACGGCGTTCGGCAGCGCCTTCAGGAACGGTCCGAACACCGGGTCGCTCGCCAGTGCGGCACTGCCCGAGACCGTTGCCGGGAGGAGGTCGTACTCCTTGTCGAACTGGGTCTGGTACTTGTCCTGGTAGGCGAAGTCGAGGAACTTCTTGATCTGGGCCAGGTGGCCGTTCGGCTTGAACGCGGCGACGTTGTCGCACACGCCGAGGGTGCTGGTGAGCGGGCCGGCCTTGCCGGCGATCGGCACCGACGTCCAGTCCGTGTCGGTGAGGACCTTGGCCTGCTGGATGATCGGGATGAGTGCGGGGGAGCCGTTGATCATGCCGATCTTGCCGGCGCCGAAGTCCTTCCAGAGGTCGGTGCGGTTCTTGGTGCCGGGGTTCGGCTCGGTGGCACCGCTCTTGACCAGCTGCTTCAGGAAGTTCATCGTCTGCGCGTTCTGCGCGCTGTTGATGGTCCAGTTGCCGCTCGCGTCCTGGTAGTTGCCGCCGTTGCCGAGGAACCACAGCAGCGACTCGGCCTGGGCCTCCTCGGACCCGAGGGGAAGGCCGAAGCCGACCTTGCCGAGCGCCTTGATCTTGGCCGCGTCGGCCTGGACGTCCGCCCACGTCTGCGGGCGCCGCGCTGATGCCCGCCTGCTGGAACAGCTTCTTGTTGTAGAAGAGCGTCCGCGAGCTGGTGGTGAACGGCATGCCGTACTGCTTGCCGTTGTAGCTGCCCTGCTTGGCGAAGACCGGCAGCAGGTTCGCCGGGTTCGACAGGACCTGGTCGGCGGAGTAGAGCAGGCCCTCCTGCGCGTACTTCGAGAAGTAGTCGCCCTCGGTGATGTCCGGGTACTGGTGGTTCTGGATGAGGGTCTGGACCTGGTTGTCGAAGTCGTTCCAGTTGATCGTGGTGACCTTGACGGTGATCGTCGGGTTGGCCTGCGTGGAACGCGTCGGCGATCCCCTGCCAGTACTTCTGGCTGGTGTTGTCGGGGCCCGGTGCCGTAGTCCGCCGCGACCAGCTTGAGCGTGACGTTGCCGCTCGCGCTCGAGCTGCCACCGCCGCTCGAGCTGCCACACGCGCCGATCGTGAGGGCCGTGACAGCGGCCATCGCCACCGCGCCGATCAGGCTCCGCCTCATGTCGAACTCCCTTGCTGCGTCGAGTGTTGGACCTTGCTGTCGCCCCGGTGTCTCACGCGGCAGCGGCCACGACGATCCTGCGACCGCGGGTATCCGGACCGTACACGGTCTGGGGTTGATTGGTCTAGACCAGAGGATCGTTGATCTCCAATCGTGACGTCGCCGTGCACCAGTCACCGCCCGCCATCACGGCCACGACCCGCAGGTCGTCGTCGAGAACCACCAGGTCAGCGTCCAGGCCGGGCGCGACCGAGCCGACGCGGCCGACCGATACCCAGCACTCGGGCCGGGTTGGCCGACGCCGCGGCCGACACGGCCTCGATCGGGAGGCCGCTGTCGAGGACCGCGCGCCGGACCGCATCGTCCATCGTGAGGGTGCTGCCGGCCAGGGCTCCGGTGCTCGCGAGCCGGGCCCTGCCGTCGCGCACGCGCACGAGCTGGCCGCCCAGCGTGAAGTCGCCGTCGCCCACCCCGGCCGCGTCGATGGCGTCCGTGACCAGGACCAGCCGGTTCGGCACGCGCCCCACGAGACTGGCGACAGCCGGGTGGACGTGCACGCCGTCGTTGATCAGCTCGCAGGCGATCGCCGGACTCCAGGGCCGCGCCGACCAGGCCGGGCTCGCGGTGATGCAGCGGCCGCATCCCGTTGAAGACGTGGGTCACCAGGCTGGCGCCCGCATCGATCGCCGCCCGGGCCTGCGCGTACGTCGCGTCCGAATGGCCAAGTGCCGCAACGACTCCCGCGGCCACCAGGGAGTCGATCAGGTCCAGGGCGCCCGGGCAGCTCGGGCGCCACGGTCATGCAGCGCAGGGAGCCGGCGCCCGCCGACAGCAGCCGGCGAGAGGACCGCCGGGTCCGGCGCCAGCATGTGGTCCGGTGTTCTGCGCGCCGCAGCGAAGGGTGGACAGGAACGGCCCCTCGATGTGCGACCCCATCACGTGGCCGTCGGGCCCGGCCGCGCGCGGTGAGGTCAGCGGCCCAGCCCAGCTGCTCGATCAGGTCCTCGACCGGCGCGGTCACGAGCGAGACGAGCGTCCGGGTCGTGCCGTGCGCGCGGTGGAAGGCGACGGCCGCGCGCATCGCGTCGAGGGAGGCGGTCACGTCGTGCCCGCCGCCGCCGTGCATGTGGAGGTCGATGTAGCCCGGGCAGCAGCCAGGCGCCCCGCAGGTCCTGCACCGGGATGCCCTCCGGCGGAGGTCCCGCGCCGACGGAGGCGATGGTGCCACCGGTGACGTGCACCCAGCCGCCGTCGAGGACGCCGTCCGGCCCGACCACGCGCGCGCCGGCCAGCACGACGTCCTGAGGGCGCCGCGTCATCGGCCGGGCATGGGCAGCTGGGCGACGAGGGTGATCCGGTCGCCGCGGAACCAGCTCGTGCCCCACTCGACCGGCGAGCCGCTCGGTGTCGAAGCTGCGCCGCCGCACGACCAGCATCGGCGAGCCCGTGTCGACCTTCGAGCAGACCGGCCTCGCGCGGGCTCGCCGGCATCGTGTCGATCGTCGCCTCGCCGCCGCGCAGCTTCACGCCGTACTCGTTGGCCAGCAACGCTTCCAGCGACCCGGCGTACCGCATCTTGCGACCGAGGTAGGGGAAGCGAGTGGCCGACAGCAAGGCGGTCTCGACCGCGGTCGGGCGTCCGTCGGCCAGCCGCAGGCGGTCGATCTGGTGCACACCGTCGCCCACCGCCAGGTCCAGCCGCTCGGCCAGCTCCTCATCGGCCCGCAGGCGCTGGACGCCCAGCAGCTGCGACGACGCCACCTGGCCGTTGGCGATGGCCTGCTCGGTGAAGCTGGCCAGCTGGAGCGGCCAGGTGATCTTCGCGTCTGCGACGTAGGTGCCGGACCCCTGCCGACGGACGAGGCGGCCCTCGGCCACCAGCTCGACCAGGGCCTGGCGCACCGTGGTCCGCGAGGTGCCCAGGTCGGCCGCCAGGTCGCGCTCGGTCGGCACCGGGGCGCCCTGCTCGAGCGAATCGATGTACTCGAGCAGATGCAGCTTGACCGAGTAGTACTTCGGCGCCCGGGCGGTGTGCTGCGTGTTGCTCGTCACCGGACGCTCCTGATCGTCGGGCGCCGTGCGCGCCGTCGCCCCCCGCGTTTGACTGACACGCAGAGAAGCATGCCCCAGCCCAATGGTCTAGTCCACTATCGACGTCAGCCCGTCCAGGAGGTCGCGCACGGCGGAGGTCATCGCGGCCCGCGCCGGAGTGAGATAGCGACGCGGGTCGACCAGCGCCGGGTCGGTGTCGAGCGCCGCCCGGACGGCAGCGGTCATCGCGACGTTGAGGGCCGTGCCGACGTTGACCTTGGTGATGCCCGCCGCGACGGCGCGTCGCAGCTCGTCGGCGGGCACGCCGGAGGAGCCGTGCAGCACGAGCGGCACCGTGAGTCGCTCGCGCAACCGCCGGATCAGGTCGGCGTCGAGCCGGGCGGTGCGCGTCGTCATGGCGTGCGAGCTGCCCACCGCCACCGCCAGGGCGTCGACGCCGGTGGCCTCGACGAACGCCGCAGCCTCGGCCGGGTCCGTGCGCACCCCCGGTGCGTGCGCGCTCTGCGGCGCGTCGGCCTTGCCGCCGACGTAGCCGAGCTCGGCCTCGACCCATAGCCCGGCATCGTGGGCGAGAGCTGTTGCAGCGCAGGTACGTTCGACGTTCTCGGCGTAGGGGAGCGAGCCGGCGTCGAACATCACCGAGCTGAAGACCGACCCGGCCGCCTGGGCGAGCAGCTGGTCGTCCGTGACGTGGTCGAGATGAAGGGCGATCGGCCCCGGAGCCAGTCGGGCCACCGCGGCGGCCGCCGCCGCGATCGGCTCCAGCTGGCCGCCATGGAAGCGCACGGCGTTCTCGCTGATCTGCAGGATGACGGCGGCGCCGCTCTCGGTCGCGGCCCGCGCGATCGCCTCCGCGTGCTCGAGCGTGATCACGTTGACGGCGGCGACGGCCCGGCTCTCGCGTCGGGCCTGCGCCACCAGCTCGCGGGTGGTGACGATCACGCGGGCGGCGACCCGCCGGTCAGGAGGACCGACCGGGTGAGGTGACGCGGCCGGTCGGGGTCGAGGTGCTGCAGCTCGGCCCGGCGGATCGCGAAGAGCTGGGCCCGGACCAGGTCGGCCACCGGGTCGAGGTCGTCGTCGACGACGACCGCCCCGGTCGCGGCGATGTCGTCGACGAGGCCCTCCACGGGAGCGCCGAAGACCCAGACCGCGCGGCCGGGCTGCGCGATGGAGATCGGGCCGTGCCGGTACTCCATCTGTGGGTAGGCCTCGGTCCACATCTGAGCGGCCTCGCGCATCTTCAGCGCGGCCTCCTGCGCGACGCCGTAGGCCCATCCCTGCCCGAGGTAGGTGACCTGGTCGGCGGTGTCGATCTCGGCGGGGTACGCCGCGCCCCCGGCCAGCACCGTCTCGGCCTGGGCCAGCACGGGCTCGAGCGTCTCACCGAGCGAGCCGCGCAGCAGCATGAGCGTCGTCGTGGCGAACACCGTCTGCACGACGGACTGCTCGTCGGCGAAGTCGAGCACGACGGTGTCGTCGGCCGCCGCCCCCACCGGGCTGTCGGTCATCGCCGTGATCGCCACCACGGGAGCGCCGGCTCCCTCGATGGCGCGGACCACCTCCGTCGTCGTACCCGAGCGTGAGATGGCGATGACCCGGTCGTAGCGGCGCCCGGCCGGGAGCTGGCTGGCGGCGAAGGCGTCCGTCTCGCCCACCCCGAGCTGCTCGCGCAAGGATGCGTACGCCGCGGCCATGAACCACGATGTGCCGCAACCGATCACAGCCACCCGCTCACCGGGCTGCGGGAGCCGCCCGGCCACGTCGGGAAGGCGTCCGAGGGCGGTCGCCCACAGGGCCGGCTGGCTCCGGATCTCGCGGGCGACGTGGGTGACCGCGGAGCTGACGTCAGTGGGGTTCATCGGGCTTCAGTGGTCCTTCCACGGTTGACCAGGTCGTCGCGGGTGGGTTGGCCCGCCGTCCCGCCGATCGCGGAGACGGCGAACGCCCCCGCCAGCACGGCCCATCGCAGGCAGTCCTCGAGGGCCCTGGCCGCCAGCCACGCGTCGACGAAGGCCGCGTCGAACGTGTCGCCGGCGCCGGTCGTGTCCACCGATGCCGAGGGCTCGCCCGGCACCTCGATCAGCTCTCCTGATGGCGAGGCGGCGAACGCGCCGTCGGCACCGTCCTTGACGATCACGAGCGGCCCGCGTGCAGCGAGGACCAGTGCCGCCCGGCGCGGGTCGGCCTCGCGCGCGAGGGCCGAAGCCTCCGCCCGGTTGGGCAGGAGCAGGTCGAGGTGGGGGAGCAGGGCGTCGACCCCGGCCCAGCGGCCGGCCGGGTCGTCGTTGGTGTCCAGGGACGTGGTGACGCCGTCGCGGCGGATGTCGGCGAGCAGCCCCGGCAGGTCAGCGGCGAGCCCGGGCTGAAGGAACAGGGACGACACGTGCACGTGCCGCAGGCCGGCCGCCCGGGCCGTGGCTACGGCCTCCGCCACCTCGGCCGCCGTCAAGGTCGGGATCGCCCCGGGCAGGGTCAGGATCGCCCGGTCGTGCGGCTGGGCCAGGACGACGGTGAGCCCCGTGGGGGCGTCCGCGCGCCGGACGACGCGATCGACGCCGACGCCGGCCGAGCCAGGTCCGCGCAGATCTGCCCGCCGAACCGGTCCGTCCCGAGGGCGGCCGCCAGCCAGACCGACGCCCGAGCCGGGCCAGCGCGTGGGCGGTGATGGCGGCCGAGCCACCGATGGTGAGCGTGGCCGACTCGAGGAGCTGCTCGGCCTGCCCGAAGCGTGGCACGACGTCGCCGGTCAGGACCAGGTCGGGGTTGGCGTCGCCCACGACGAGCACCAGGGGCGCGCTCGAACCGTCGACCGACATGGCGTCATCATCGGGGACCCGCGCACAAGTTGTCCAGAACCGATCAGGGAAGGTGAGCGATCTTGCTCGCCTGAGCGCTGCCGTGCGATGCTCGCGCGATGACCACAGTGTGCTTCGTCGGCGCCGGCTCGGCGGTCTTCACCCGCCAGCTGCTGCGCGATCTGCTCTCCTTCGACGACCTCGGGTCGGTGACCCTGGTCATGCACGACATCGACCCCCGGCGGCTGGAGCTGGCCGAGGGCCTGGCCCACATCGCGGCCACCCGCCATGCCCAGCCCGGTCGAACGGTCACGGTCCGGGCCGAAGCCGACCGGCGTACGGCGCTGGCCGGTGCGGACTTCGTCATCAACTCGGTCAACGTCGGCGGTCACGCGGCCACGGTCACTGACTTCGAGATCCCCGCGCGGTACGGCGTGCGGCAGACGATCGCGGACACCCTTGGGGGTCGGCGGGGTGTTCCGCGGCCTGCGCACCTTCGGCTTCCTGGACGGGCTGGCCACGGACATCGTCGCCGTCTGTCCGGATGCCTGGCTGCTCAACTACACCAACCCGATGGCGATGAACATCCAGTACCTCGCCACCGCGCACCCCGCGGTCAAGGTGCTCGGCCTGTGCCACTCGGTGTTCTGGACCGTCCACGACCTGTGCCAGCTGGTCGGCGTGCCGCTGGAGGAGGTGCGCTTCCACAGCGCCGGCGTCAACCACCAGGCCTGGCTGCTGGAGTGGGAGCGCGACGGGCGCAGCCTCTACCCGTTGCTCGACGAGCGGATCGCGGCCGACCCGGAGCTGCGCCGCCGGGTGCGCGTCGACATGTACCGCCGGCTCGGCTTCTACCCGACCGAGACCAGCGAGCACTCCAGCGAGTACGTCGCGTGGTACCTGCACGAGGACGCCGAGATCGAACGGCTGCGCATCCCGGTCGGTGACTACCTGGAGATCAGCGCCGGCAACGCGCAGGAGATCGAGGAGCTGATCCCGCAGGTCGCGGCCGGGCAGTACGTCGAGCCCGACGAGGACGCCGTCGAGTACGCACCGCAGGTGATCCACAGCCTGGTGACCGGCACCCGCCGGACGATCCAGGCGAACGTCGCCAACGCCGGCCTGATCGCGAACCTCCCGGACGGGTGCGGGCGTCGAAGTCCCCTGTCGTCATCGACGGATCCGGGCCTCGACGGTCGCCGTCGGCGACCTGCCGGCACAGTGCGCCGCGCTCAACCGGCAGTTCCTCTCGGTCGTCGAGCTCACCGTGCGGGCCGCGACCGAGGGGCGCCCGGAGCTGGTCCGGCAGGCGATGATGACCGACCCGAACACCGCGGCGACGCTGCGCCTGGACGACATCTGGCGGCTGGCCGACGACATGGTGGCCGCGCACGGCGACCTGCTGCCCGAGCCGCTGCGCGGCCCGCTGGCGATCTGACGTCGCCGGCCCTCGGAGTTGAGGGGACGCGACGGGTCAGGGCAGCTCGACGACGTGCACCTGCGGGCCCGAGCCGGCGCAGCTCGGCCAGGTCCTCGGCGGCCGCACCGGAGTCCGTGACGATGTCGGAGGCGCTGGCGATGTCGACGATCCTGGCGAAGCCGCGCTTGCCGATCTTGCTCGAGTCGGCCACGACGATGACCCGTCCGGCCGCCCGCACCAGGGCCCGGTTGGTGTGGGCCTCGACCTCGTGGTGGGTCGTGAAGCCCGCCGTCGGGTGCACGCCGTCGACCCCGATGACGGCGACGTCGATGTTGATGTTGGACAGGGTGAGCTCGGCCAGCGGCCCGACCAGCTCGTAGGACTCCGAGCGGGCGCTGCCGCCGCAGACGACCAGCTCGATGTTGGAGCGCACGGCCAGCTCGGAGGCGATGTTGAGGGCGTTGGTCACGACCCGCAGGCCGGGCCGCGCGGCGATCGCGCGCGCCACCTCGGTCGTGGTGGTGCCGCCGTTCAGCCCGACCGAGCTGACCTCGGCCGGCAGCAGGTCCATCGCGGCGGCCGCGATCGCCCGCTTGGCGTCGTGGTGCTGGCCGCCGCGGTAGCGCATCGGCAGCTCGTAGAGGACGCCCGAGGCCACCGCGCCGCCGTGGGTGCGGGTGAGCAGCTTCTGGGTCTCGAGCAGGTGCAGGTCGCGCCGGACCGAGGCCTCGGAGACCGCCAGCCGCTCGGTCAGGCTGGCGACCCCCACCGACCCGTGCTCGTTGAGCTCCTGCAGGATCAGGCCGAGCCGGTCCTCCTGTCGCATGCGGGGACCACTACGCGCAACGGCTTGCGCGGTTCGAGCAGATTCCGCCATCTCTCGGGATCCGCACGGCCACTGGGGCTGGCCACAGGGTCGATCTGCCGCGGGAAAGGGTTGACCGGCTCCGAAAATACCGTGCAAAACTGCGCAGGAATCACGCTTGCCTATGCTCGATCGTGCGGATGACCGACGACCAGGGAGTGCCCGATGGCTGTTCCGCACCAGAAGCGCGGCGTACGACGGGGCGCGCCGGGCGGGCGGCCGTGAGCGCCCTCTCGGTCGGCGTCGTCCTGGCGGTGGCGTGCGCCGGCTGCGGCGGGAGCAGCGGCGGCAGCAAGGGCTCCAGCGGGGGCTCGACCGCGATCACCGTCTCGCACGGCTACACCGACGTCGAGGCGACCGAGCTCAAGGCGCTCGCGCGCAGTGGAACAGCGACCACCCGACGGCCAAGGTCAAGCTGCTCTTCAACGGCGGCAACGACAGCGCGCTGCAGAAGACGGTCGCCGGCTTCACGGCCGGCAACTACCCCGACGTGGCGTACGAGTACGGCTCGTCGGCCGCCCAGCTCGCCCGGCAGCCCAAGCTGATCGACCTGACCAGCAAGGTCAAGGCACCGGACTTCGACTGGAGCGACTTCTACCCCTCGGAGCAGCAGGCCGCGACGGTCAACGGCAAGGTCGTCGGCATCCCGGCGCTGGTCGACAACCTGAGCCTGGTCTACAACAAGAAGCTGTTCGCCGCCGCGGGCGTACCGCTGCCGACCGAGTCCTGGACCTGGCAGGACTTCCGTGACGCGGCCAAGAAGCTGAGCGACCCGAGCAAGCACACCTACGGCTGGGCCTACGTCAACGACGGCAGCGAGGACACGGTCTGGCGCTACCTCGCGATGCTGTGGCAGGCCGGTGGCGACCTGCTGACGCCGGACAACACAGCGCCGGCCTTCGACTCCGCGGCCGGGCTGGCGGCCCTGCAGCAGCTGCGACGACATGGCGGTCACCGACAAGTCGGTCTACCTCGACACCGGCAACGGCAACTACCTCAACCTGTTCAACAGCGGCAAGATCGCGATGCTGTGGACCGGTCCGTGGGACCTGTCCAGCATCAACAGCAACGTGAGCTACGGCGTCACGCTGCTGCCGGGCTACAACGGCAACCACGAGACGATCTCCGGCCCGGACCTGTACATGCTGTTCGACCACTCCTCCGGCGCGCTCGGCCGCGGCCCTGAAGTTCGTCACCTGGCTGACGTCGGCGAAGGTGCACCTCAAGTTCGCCATCGCCACCGGCGACCTGCCGGTGCGCAAGTCCGAGACGACGCTGCCCGACTACCAGACGTTCTTGAAGAAGTACCCCGCCGAGAAGGTCTTCGTCGACAACCTCAACAACGTCAAGCACGTCCGGCCGAACATCGCGTCGTACGCCGAGGTCTCGACCGCCGTCGGCCAGATGGTCCAGTCGGTGCTGCTCGGCCGGGCCCAGCCGGCGGCCGCGCTGAAGACCGGAGCCAGGCCGTCAAGTCGGCGCTGGCTGGTTCGTGAGCTCGGTGGTGGAGGACGGTGGCCCGGACGCGCCGCCCTCGTCGCCCACGCGCCGGTCGCGCCCCGGACGATCCTGCCGCGGCCGCCCGCACCCGACGCGCCCGAGCGGCGGCGCCGGCCGCGCGGCCGGCGGCGCGAGGCGGCGACCGGCTGGGCGATGGTCAGCCCGAGCGTCGTCCTGATCGGGCTGTTCGGGCTCGTGCCCGTCGTCTGGTCGTTCGTGCTGTCGTTCCAGCGCAACGACCTGCAGACGCCCGCCGAGTGGGTCGGCCTGAAGAACTACCACCAGCTGACCGACGACCCGCTGTTCTGGTCCTCGGTGCGGCACACCGTCGTCTACACGGTGCTGTTCGTCCCGATCACCCTGGTCCTGTCGCTGCTGGCCGCCGCGGCGCTGAACCGGCGGATCCGCGGCATCACCGTCTACCGGCTCGCGGTCTTCATCCCGGTCGTGACGTCGACGATCGCGACCGGCGTGATCTTCACCTGGCTGATGGACCCGGACTACGGGCTGATCAACGCCGGCCTGCACAAGGTCGGCCTGCCGACGTTCCAGTTCTTCGCCTCGCCGGACCAGGCGCTGCCCGCCGTCGTGATCATGACGGTCTGGGGCTGGGTCGGCTTCGGTGCGCTGATCTTCCTGGCCGGGCTGCAGGGCATCCCGCAGGACCTGATCGACGCCGCGCAGACCGACGGCTGCACCAGGAGCGGCGGCGTTCTGGCGGATCCAGGTCCCGCTGCTGCGACCGGTCAGCGGCTTCCTGCTGGTCTGGCTGACGATCAACGCCCTGCAGCTCTTCGACGAGGTCTACGCCACGACCAAGGGCGGCCCGGCCCAGGCCACGACCGTCGTCGTCTACTACCTCTACCAGCAGGCCTTCCAGTTCTTCCACGCCGGGTACGCCGCGGCGATCGCCGTCGTGCTCTTCGTGGCGATCGCGCTGATCACGCGTCGTCCAGCTGCGGGCTCACCCGTGAGCCGTCGGCCACCGGGAGGTGCGGCGATGACGACACTGAGCGCGGTCGACGCGGTCGACGCGGCGCCACTGCCGCGCCGCCGCCGTGGCCGCCGCCCCTCGGCCTGGCACCTGGTGCTGGTGCCCGTCGCCCTGCTGATGGCGTCGCCGCTGATCTGGATGCTGATCACCAGCCTGTCGACGCTGGCCGAGACCCGGCACTTCCCGCCCCAGCTGCCGTCGAGCCTGCACTGGCACAACTTCGTCGCGGCCTGGACCGAGTCGCCGTTCGGCCGGTGGATGCTCAACAGCACGATCGTCTCGGTGACCTGCGTCGTCAGCAACATCGTGCTGTGCAGCCTGGCCGGCTACGCGTTCGCGCGGCTGCGCTTCCGGGGCAGCGGGGTCGGCTTCCTCGGCATCCTCGCCACGCTGATGGTGCCGTTCCAGGTCGTGATGATCCCGACGCTGCTGATCGTCAAGCACCTCGGCCTGGTCGACTCGCTGCCCGCGCTGATCCTCCCGAACCTGGTGACGCCGTTCGGGATCTACCTGCTGCGGCAGTTCTTCGTCTCGCTGCCGGTCGAGATCGAGGAGGCGGCCCTCATCGACGGCGCCGGGCGCCTGCGCATCCTCGTCGCGGATCCTGCTGCCGCTGATGGGCCCGCCGCTCAGCACGGTCGCGGTGCTGACCTTCCTGTCGGTGTGGAACGACTTCCTCTGGCCGCTCGTCGTCACCTCCTCGCCCAACACGATGACCATCCAGCTCGGCCTGGCGACCTTCCAGAGCGCCCACTTCACCAGCTGGCCGGAGCTGATGGCCGGGCACCGTGATGAGCCAGCTCCCGGTCCTGCTCCTCTTCGTCGCTCGGCCAGCGGTTCTTCGTCAGCTCGATCGCGAATACGGGGATCAAATGAGAACACCACGCGTCATCGCCGTCGCCGTCCTCGAGCCTGGCCGGCGGCGCTCTGCCGGCCCAGGCCCAGCCGCATCGCCGGCCAGCCACGACGCAGCCCTCCGGTCGTGGTCGTCTCGCCGCACGGGTCCGACCGCGCGGCCGGCACCGCGTCGCACCCGCTGCGGACCATCCAGGTCGCCGTGCGCCGGCTCGCCAGGGCGGCCGGGTCGAGCTGCGGGCCGGTGTCTACCACCAGCGGGTCCACCTGATCGGCGTGCACGGCATCACGATCGCGCCGTACCGGAACGAGATCGCGACCCTGAGCGGAGCCGGCCTCACCCCGCCGGACGGCCTCACCGCGCTGGTCGAGATCGCCGACAGCAGGGACGTGACGGTCTCGCGGCCTCGACCTCACCGGCGTACCGGACGACCCGGCTCGACATCACGCCCGGCCGGGATCTACGTCCACGGCCATGACCGCCGCGTCCGGATCCTGGCAACCACGTCCACGACCTCGGCAACGACAACACGACGCTGGGCAGCTTCGACATCAACGCCCACGGGATCGCGGTCTACGGCGACGACCCGCACGCGCCCGTCACCGGCCTCGCGATCAGCGACAACGTCGTCGACCATCTGCACCTCGGCGCCAGCGAGAGCGTCGTCGTCAACGGCAACGTCGACGGCTGGGCCATCACCGGCAACCGGATCCACGACAACGACAACATCGGCATCGACGCGATCGGCTTCGAGCCGACCCTGACCGGGTCCTACCGGTACACCACGCTCAACCGCGCCCGCAACGGCGTGATCGACGGCAACGTCGTCGCCCGGATCGTCTCGCGCGGCAACCCGGCGTACTGGGAGGGCGGCACGGGCGCGGCGGCCTGGTGCAACTGCGCCGACGGCATCTACGTCGACGGCGGCACGCACATCGCCGTGCGCGGCAACCGGGTCAGCGACAGCGACATCGGGATCGAGGTCGCCGCGGAGAACCCTCGCGGCAGCGCCGACCACGTGCTGGTGAGCCGCAACCGTCGTCACCGGGAGCCTGTTCACCGGCATCACGACCGGCGGCTACTGCAACGGCGCCGATGACTGCGGCGGCGTGCGGACCGGCTCGTCGTTCGACAACACGTTCGAGGACAACTACCTGCGCGGCAACAACCGCCTCGACGACGGGTCGCCCGAGCTGCTCGTGCAGTACTACGCCTCGCGGGACACGTTCGTGCGCAACACGATCGTGGCGACGAACACCGCCCACGTCGTCTACGGCACTGTTCCCGGCGGCACAGAGACGGGGAACCGCAGCAACGACAACACGTTCCGCGTGATCGGCGCCGGGCCGGGCGCCGCCCGGTTCGGCTGGTCGGGGCGCACGTACGCCGGCTTCGACGCCTACCGCCGGGCCACCGGCCAGGACAGTCGCTCGACGGTCGGCTGAGACGGGGGCAGGGGCCCGTAGACACGGCACCGGGTGAGCGGCAGGGTGAGGGGCCTGCTGCGTACAGCACCCAGGCCGGAGGTGCCCGATGGCGGATGGCATCCCCATCAACACCCGAGAAGTGCGGGCCATCATGGGCCACGTCAAACGCGTCGTGGAGGCCGAGTCGCCCGAGGAGAGCGACCGGCTCCAGGACGAGGCCCTCGTCGCGTGGGGTGTCGAGTTCGTCGAGGTGCTGACGTTCATCGCCAAGGACGACGCCTACTGGGAGCCGCGGCGGGACGCCGCCCGGATCCGCTACGTGCAGTGGCTCAATGGTGTCGCTCTCACCGCCCGGGCCGACGAGGACGAGCGGCGGGCCGTCAGCGCCCTCGGGTACGCGGCGACGCGACCCGACCTGGCCCGGTGGGCCCTGGACGCACTGCTGATGCTGCCGGAGGATCACTCGCTCCGCGTCGATCGCGTGCCGGGTGTCCTGGAGGCGATCCGGCTCAACGAGCTCACAGCACCGGCTGACGTCGGCAACCGGTTGGACGACCTTGCCTCGCTGCTCGCCGCCGAGGAGGAGTCGGAGGTGGCGGCCGACGGCCTCGTCAGTGAGGGGATGGACCTCCTCGCGCGCGACCCGGCCGACGGCCCCGTCCGCCGCTTCCGGGTCGCGGCCGCGGGCAACCTGGCCGGTCGCGCCATCCACGCGCGGGACCGGGACGACGGCGCGGCCCAGCAGGCCCTGGTCGCCCGGGCCACCGGTCTCCTCGCGCCGTTGGTCGACGGGCCGGAGGGCCCGCTCGTGAGGTCGGCCCTCGCCATCGCCGCGCAGCTGCACGAGCTCTCCGAGGATCCGGCCCGCGCGCTGCAGATGTACCTCGGAGCCCTGGAGGACACCGCACCGGACGACGTACCGGAGCCGGTCCTCGTCGGCGTCCTGCGGACCGGGGTCCTGACCGGTCGTCACGACGTGGTCCTCCGGTACGCACAGCAAGGGCTCGAGGCATCGGTCCGGCGGTACGCCACCGAGCCGGACCCGGGGGTGGCCCAGGCGTTGCAGGTGCAGCTGGACCGCGATCTGGAGAACGTCGCCCGCAGCTGCGCCGCCACCGGGGACCTGGGGCTGCTGCTGACCGCGCTGGAGCTCACCAGCAGCGCGCGGCTGCGCTACCGGATGACGATCCGCCAGGGTCCGGCGGGACGGCGGATCCGGCGGTTGGAGAGCGACCTGTGGAACGCCGAGCGCGGGCTGGAGGACGGCGGCGGGATCCGCCGGCTGCCGCGTGAGGGACGCGCGGTGACGTCGCTGTCCGCCCTGTCCCGGCTGCGCGAGGCGCACCGGCTGGAGGCGGACCGGCACCGCGCCGAGCTCGTCACGCCGAGCCGCGACGAGGTCCGGGCCTGGCTGCGGCCCGACGAGGGCGCCGCCGTCCTCGCCGCCGGCTCCTGGGGGACGGCCGTCCTGCTCCTGACCCGGCCGCGTGGCGAGGAGCGGCGTGGCGAGGAGCGGCGGGGCGAGCAGGAGCCGGACCCCGGCGAGGTGCTCACGACGCCCCGGAACGCGTGGCTGGACGCCCTCGGCCCGGAGCCGACACCGGGCTGGGCGTTCGCGCTCGGGCTGCCGTGGGACTACGACGGCCTGGAGGGCGCCGACCGAAGGGCCGCGCTGGAGCGGGCGCTCGCCGCGGCCGACGAGGAGGTGGCGCCGCGACTGGCGACCTGGGCCAGCGGGCTTGGGCTGCAACGGATCTGGGTGATCGCGCATGGCCTGCTCGGCCTGATCCCGTGGTGGGCCGCCCCGAGTCTGCGCCGCCTCGACATCCGGCCCGCGCCGACCCTGTCGATGCTGCCGCGGGCACGTGGTGCGGCCCGGCTGGGCGGCCCGGCGCTCGTCGTGGGCAATGCCACGGACGACCTGCCGGCAGCGGAGGCCGAGGCCGCGGCCGTCGGGGCGCGGCTGCGTGAGCGCGGTGTCGAGGTCACCGCGCTCGCCGGCGCTGGGAGCACCCAGGACGTCGTCACGCTCGCCACGGGCCGCGCACGGATCCTGCACTTCAGCGGACATGCCACCTCGGAGCTGACCGACAGCACCCGCTCGGCGCTGCACCTGCATCCCGACCCGCGCTGGTCCGGGCCCGGTCTCGGCGACGAGCTGATCGCACTGGCCGAGGCGGCCGGGCTCGTGCGCCGCGGGGACGGCGGAGACGGCGCGGACGGCGCGGACGGCGCGGACGAGGACGGCGGCGAGGCCGAGGTGCAGATCGCCGGCCCGGACGGCGCCCGCCGTACCGCGGTGCTGACGGAGGAGCCGCACACGGGCGGGATCCGGTTGCGCCGCCTCGAGTACAGCCAGACCGGCACGCTGTTCACGGCGTTCGCCGACGGTCGGCTCGTGCGCAGCGCCGAGCTCTGGTCGGCCGGTGACATGGCGGTGTCCGGCGCGCTGCGCGGCCTCCGGCTCGCGGTGCTGAGCGCGTGCCAGAGCGGCGGGGGCGCCCTGGCGTTCGGCAGCGACGAGCTCGGCGGGCTCCCGGCGGCCATGCTCCTGGCCGGCGTCCGGTCGATCGTGTGCACCGCTTGGACCGTCGACGACGTCCTCGGCGCGGTGACGTCGGACCTGCTCTGGGAGCTGCTCTGCGCGCAGGGAGACCGGACCGTCGATCTGTACGCCGTCGTGAACCAGGTCCGCGCCACGCTGGCCGCGATGCCCGCGGACGAGGCTCGGCGGCGGATCACCCACCTGCGCTCGGCCGCACCGCCGGGGAGGGCCCGGTTCCGGCTCGAGGCGGCGGCAGCCGGTCTCGGGAGTGACCCGCCGTACGCGAGGCCGTACGAGTGGGCGCCGCTGTACGTCGTCGGAGAACCGTTGCTGACCTGGAGGAAGCCATGACGGGATGGGACGAGCTGCTGCGGCTCACGGACGGGTCTGCAGCGCCCACGTCGAGGGACAGCCTGCTCATCGTCACGACGGCGGTCGACTCGGAGGTCGCCATCGCCTGCGTGCAGGAGTGGTTCGGCGCAGACGACGAGCGAGCCGGGCTGCGCATGGTCCTCGACGGGGCGGACCGCGGCGTCGTGAGCCGGACGGCGGCGTACCGGCTGGTGTCGTCGGGCGACCGCGGCGGCGGCCTCGGGGCCGGCGACCACGGTTCGCTGCCGGGATGGAACCCGAACTACCGGCTGCTCGAGCTGAGCTGCCCGACCCCGGGCTGCCAGGTCCGTGCCGTGGCCCTCTCCTACGATCCGGACCACCCGGCGCAGTGCGTCGTCCACCACGTGTCCCTGCAGATCGACGTCTGACATGGGACTCGCCTCGCTGGTCGGTCTGGACGCTGGCTCGCTCGGCGCCCGCTTCTCGCTGGTCTCCATGCTGCCGACGTCGGTGGGCACGCTGGCCGTGACGTTCGTGGTGGCGGCGGGAGCGCCCGGTCATGACCCCACGTGGGGCCGGGCCGTGCGGACCGCGCGCGACCTCGACGCCTCCGACACCGCGCTGCTCGCCGTGGCCGTGCTGGTGGTAGCGGTCGTCGTGCACCCGCTGCAGCTGCAGCTCGTGCGGCTGCTCGAAGGCTATTGGGGCGCAAGCACTCTCGCCCGCCGGGTGTCCGGTCCGTTGGTCGCCAGGCAGGCCCGCGCGCGGCAGCGCCTGGCCGCCCGGGCCAGCCTCTCGCCGGGCACCACGGTCGTCCCGGCGGACGCTGCCATCGCCGACCAGCAGCTCCGGGCGCGCTACCCCGGCGAGTCCCTGCTGCCGACGTCGTTGGGCAACGTCCTGCGGGCGGCCGAGAGCAGCGCCGGGCGGCTCTACGGGCTCGATGCCGTGGTCCTGTGGCCGAGGCTCTACCCGCTGGTCGACGACACCCAGCGGGCCGTGGTCGAGGACCGCCGCGACCAGCTCGACCTGGCGGCCCGGCTCTGCGTCACGCTGGGCGCCGTCGCGGTTGTCACGGCCGCGCTGCTGTGGCGCTACCCGCTCTGGTGGCTGGCCCCGGTCGCGGCACTCGCGCTGTCACTGGTGGCGTACCGGTCCGCGGTGGCGGCCGCCTTGGCGTACGGCGACGCGCTGCACGTGACGTTCGACCTGCACCGCTTCGACCTGCTCGCGGCCCTGCACCTGCCGCTCCCGGCCGACAACGTGACCGAGCGCGCGCAGAACCAGCAGCTCAGCTCGTGGCTGCGGCAGGGCGGACCGGTGCCCCCGGCCTACCACCACCCCGACTAGCTCACAGGACCTTGGTGACCTCGCCGGCTCCCACGTCACGAGCACCGGACTCCTCGGAGCCCACGGGGGCGCGCCAGCGCACCAGGTGGAAGAAGACGATGACCAGGATCGTCCCGAGGGCGATGCCGCCGAGCGAGAAGTTGTCGGTGATCTTCAGCGTGACCCCGCCGACGCCCGCGATGATCCCGGCGGCCAGGCCGACCAGGTTGACCGGGTTGCCGAAGTCGACGCCGTTCTCGACCCAGATCTTGGCGCCGACCAGGCCGATCATCCCGTAGAGGACCACCGTGATCCCCCCCAGGACGCCGCCCGGTGTCGCACTCACGATCTGGCCGAACTTCGGGCACAGCCCGAGCAGGACGGCGACGGCCGCGGCGACGTAGTAGGCCGCCGTCGAGTACACCCGGGTCGCACCCATCACGCCGATGTTCTCGGCGTACGTCGTCGTCGGCGAGCCGCCGAAGAGGCTGGCCAGGGCCGTCGCGGCGCCGTCCGCACCGATAGCCCGGCCCATGTAGGGGTCGAGGTCGGTGCCGGTCATCTGAGCGACCGCCTTGACGTGGCCGGTGTTCTCCGCGATCAGCGCGATCACACCCGGCAGCACCAGCAGGATGAACGTCAGGGAGAAGCTCGGGCCGTGCACGACCGAGACGCCGTCGGCGAGCTTGCCCGACGGGAAGCCCAGCCAGTCGGCGCTCTTCACCGCTGACCAGCTGACCCGGTAGTGGTCGATGGCCTTCGTCGGGTCGGCGCCGGTCACCGAGTGGATCTGCCCGAAGGTCTTGTCGGCCAGCCAGGACAGCACGTAGCCGAAGATCAGCGCCAGGAACACCGCGATGCGGGAGAAGAAGCCGGGCAGCCGCACGGCGGCCAGCACCATGAACGTCGCGGTCAGCAGCGCGATCCACTGATCCTGTGGCCAGTAGATGCCCGCCACCACGGGCGCCAGGTTGAAGCCGATCAGCATGACGACCGCGCCGGTGACGGCCGGCGGGAGGATCAGGTGGATCCACCGCGCGCCGGCGAAGTGCACCAGCAGGCCGACCAGGGCCAGGACGATGCCGGCGACGAGGATCGAGCCGGTGACGTCCTTGGAGTCGCCGCCCTGGCCGCGGATGGCCGCGACGCTGGCGACGAACGAGGCACTGGTGCCGAGGTAGCTGGGCACCCGGTTCTGTACGACGAGCAGGAACAGGATCGTGCAGATGCCCGAGAACAGGATCGCCAGGTTCGGGTCGAGCCCCATCACGAGCGGGAAGACGAACGTCGCACCGAACATCGCGACCACGTGCTGCGCGCCGAGACCGGCCGTCCGGCCCCAGCTGAGCCGTTGCATCGGGCCGACGGACTCACCCGGCGGAGGGGTCTTGCCGCCGTGCACCAGCTCCCAGCTGAAGATCGACATGGCTGCTCCCTTCCGGCCCGCCCCGACAGCCGGCCGCCTTGGGCCCAACGTAGGGCCGGCGGCCGCGCCCGCCCAGGGACAACACGGACCACTTGCCAGGCCGCGCGCCCTCCGTGCTCCCCCCGTGCTCCCCCCGTGCGCCCTCCGTGCGCCCTCCGTGCTCCCTGAGGGCCGGTGATCAGCCACGTCCCGGGCCCGGATCACCGGCTCTCCTGGAGCATGGCGGCCGTCAGGGAGCACGGGGGTGATACCTCAGTCGGCTGCCACTCATGCCGATGAGTGAGTCATGACCGCAAGGGCCAGCCGCTCTTCGTGGCCGGTGCCTGCGCAACGTCACGCCCCGGCCGGGTCCGCGCTGCCCCCCGGGCCTGAGGGTGGCGGTCCGGACAATCCACCCGAACCAGTCCTGCCGGCTGTGCTGGCGGCGGAGCCGGTCCAGGACTCCGAGGCCTGGCAGGCCGCCGCCGATGCCATGGCCGAGGGCCTCGTGGTCCAGGACCTCACCGGTGTGATCACCCTCAGCAACGCCGCGGCCGAGCAGATCCTGGGCCTCAGCGCCGCCCAGATGCACGGCCGCGGCAGCGTCGACTCGCCCTGGCGGTCCGTGTGGGCCGACGGCCGCGAGCGTCCCGGCAGCGAGCACCCGTCGATGCTGGCCCTGCGCACCGGCCAGCCTCGCTGGGCCGACGTGATGGGCGTGCACACGCCGTCCGGCGACCTGCTCTGGCTGTCGGTCAACTCGGTGCCGATCAAGGACGCGGCCGGGCAGATGACCGGTGTCGTGACCGCCTTCGCCGACATCACCTCCCTGCGCCTGCACGAGGAGACCCGGCTGGCGCGGGAGAGCCGGCTGCACGCCGCGCAGGAGCTGACCGGGCTCGCCTGGTGGGAGCTCGATCTGAGGACCGGCGCGCACGTGTGGTCGGAGCAGATGTTCCGCCTGGTCGGCCTGCCGGCCGGCGACACGCCGCCCAACCACGAGCAGTACCTCCAGCTGCTGCACCCCGGCGATCGCCCGGCGGCCGAGACCCTGAGGTCCCGCGGCTTCGAGGGCGGGCACCAGGAGACCTTCCGCGTCGTGCATCCCGACCGGTCGGTGCACCACCTGCAGTCCTGGACCGACGTCCAGTGCGACGACGACGGCACGGCGGTGCGGGTGCTCGGGGCCACGATCGACGTGACCGAGCGCGAGTCCGCGCTGGAGCGGGCCGCCGACGGCCGGGCCAAGCTCGCCGCGGCCCTCGACCTCAACGCGACGGCCATGTGGGAGTGGGACGTCGCCACCGGCCGGCTGACCTGGTCGACCCGGATGACCGAGCTCATGGGCCGTGACCCGCAGGGGCCGGCCCCCGACGTCGAGGACTTCCTGCTCTGCGTCCATCCCGATGAGCGGCAACGGATCCGGGCCATGGGCGAGCGCCAGATCACGACGGGCGTCCCCGAGGAGACGACGTACCGGGTGTTGCTGCCGACGGGCGCGACGCGCCACATCCGGGCCTGGACCGACGTCCGCCGCGACCGGGACGGGGCCGTCACCCACCTGTGGGGCACGGCGCTCGACATCACACCCGAGCAGGAGTACGCCGCGCGGCTGCGGGCCAGCGAGGAGCACTTCCGGGTCGCGTTCGACATGGCCCCGATCGGCATGTCGATGATCGGCCTGACCGTCGACGACGCGGGGTGCTACCTGCGGACCAACGCGGCGTTCCAGCGGATGCTCGGTCGCACCGACGAGGAGCTGCGCTCGGCCCGGATGGCAGACCTGACCCACCCCGACGACCGGGAGCGAGACCGGGCGCAGTTCGCCAAGCTGGTGAGTGGCGAGCTCACCTCGCTGGCGTTCGAGAAGCGGTACGTCGGCGGGGACGGCGGCACGGTGCACGCCTGGATCACCAGCTCGGTCGTCCATGGCGCGGAGGGCGAGCGCCTCTACCTGGTCACCCACGCGGTCGACATCAGCGACCGCCTGCGCGAGCAGGCGGAGCTCAAGCGGCTCGCGCTGACCGACACCCTGACCGGCCTGGCCAACCGGACCCTGCTCAACGACCGGCTCCAGCACGCCGTCGCGCGGCTCCAGCGCCAGCCCGCGTCGGTCGGCATGCTGCTGCTCGACGTCGACCGGTTCAAGACCGTGAACGACTCGCTCGGGCACCAGGTCGGCGACGCCCTGCTGATCGAGGTCGGCCGCCGGCTGGAGTCGGTCACCCGCGGGGACTGCACCGTCGCCCGGCTCGGGCGGCGACGAGTTCGTCGTCCTCGTCGAGGGCCTCGAGCACGCCGAAGCCGTCCACGCGGTCGCGCTGCGGCTGCTGCGGGCCATGCGGCAGCCGTTCGACCTGGGCGCGGGCCAGCCGCCGATCTCCGCGACGGTGAGCATCGGCGTCTCGATCGCCTCCGAGGCCGACCGCGACCCGGGCGACCTCTACCGCGAGGCCGACCTGGCGCTCTACCGCGCCAAGGACGCCGGCCGGGACCAGTACGCGCTCTTCGACGCCCAGCTGCGGGCCAGTGCCGACCGGCGGCTGACCGCGGAGACGCTCGTCCGCCGGGCGCTGAGCGAGGACCGGCTGGTGCCGCTCTTCCAGCCGATCGTCGACCTGCACGACGGCGGCGTGCACGGTGCCGAGGCGCTGGTCCGGATCCTCGAGGACGACCGGCTGGTCGCGCCGGCGGGCTTCATCGACGTCGCCGAGGAGACCGGGCTGATCGTCGAGATCGACGCCCGGATGTTCGAGCTCGTGGCGGCCGAGGCCGGTCGCCTGCGCGGCCTCGGGGTGCCGGTACGCCGGCTCACCACGAACGTCTCGGCCCGCACCCTGGAGGACCCGGGCTTCCTCCGCCGGGCCGGTGCGGCGTTGCGGTTGCACGACGTACCGCGCGGGCTGGTCCGGATCGAGCTGACCGAGCGCACCCTGCTGGCCGCGACCCCCGCGGTCCGGCACGCCCTGGACCAGCTCAAGGTCATGGGCCTGGGCATCGGACTGGACGACTTCGGCACCGGCTACTCGGCGCTGGCCTACCTGCAGAGCTTCCCGCTCGACTTCCTCAAGATCGACCGGTCCTTCGTCAGCCGCCTCGGCGTCAGCGCCGCGGACGACGCGGTCGTCGAGGCCGTGATCGACCTGGCTCACGCCCACGACCTGGTGGTCGTCGGCGAGGGTGTCGAGACGCTGGAGCAGCTGGCGGCCCTGCGCCGGGCCGGCTGCGACCGGGCGCAGGGCTACCTGATGGGCAAGCCCATGCCTGCCGACGACTTCGTGGCCCTGATGCGGACCGAACCGCGCTGGTAGGCCCGCCGTCGCCGGCCGCCACAATGGCGTCATGAGTGCCGTGCTGGTCGCCAGGGACCTGGCCGCCGGGCACGGCGACCGGGCGCTCTTCTCCGGGCTGGACCTGACCGTCGGGCCGGGCGACGTCATCGGCCTGGTCGGGCCCAACGGAGCAGGCAAGTCCACCCTGCTGCGGATCCTGGCGGCGGCCGTCCCGCCCGAGGCCGGCTCGGTGCACCTCTCGCCCCGTTCGGCCCGGGTCGGATACCTGACCCAGGAGCCCGACCCGGCCGGCGCGGAGACCGTGCGGGAGTGGTTGCACCGGCGGACGGGCGTCGGGCCGGCCACCCTGGCCATGGAGTCGGCGGCCGCCGACCTCGCGGAGCCGGCCGGCCGCGCGAAGGCGCGGACGACGCCTATGCCGCCGCGCTCGAGGACTGGCTGGCCATGGGCGGCGCGGACCTCGACGACCGGATCCCGCCGGTGGCAGCGGATCTCGGCCTCACCGTCGACCTCGACCTGCCGCTCGCGGCACTGTCCGGCGGGCAGTCCGCCCGGGTCGGGCTGGCCGTGCTGTTGCTGTCGCGCTGCGACCTCTACCTGCTCGACGAGCCGACCAACAACCTCGACCTGGACGGGCTCGACCGGCTCGAGGACTTCGTCGCCGACACCGAAGCCGGCCTCGTCGTCGTCAGCCATGACCGCGAGTTCCTCTCCCGCACGACGACATCGGTCATCGAGCTGGACAAGAGCCTGCAACGAGCCGCGGTCTACGGCGGCAGCTACGCGGCGTACCTCGAGGAGCGGGCGGTCGCGCGCGCCCGGGCTCGCGACGCCTACGACGAGTACGACCGCCGCCGCTCCGAGCTGCAGGCCCGGGCGCGCACCCAACGGGCCTGGATGGAGAAGGGCGTGCGCAACGCCCGGCGGAAGTCGCGCGACAACGACAAGATCGGCCGCAAGTTCCGGGCCGAGTCGTCGGAGAAGCAGGCTGCCAAGGCCCGTCAGACCGACCGGATGATCGAGCGCCTGACCCAGGTCGAGGAGCCGCGCAAGGAGTGGGAGCTGCAGTTCACGATCGCCGAGTCCGGCCGCTCGGGCGACGTGGTGGCGGCGTTGCGCGCGGCCACGGTCCAGCTCGGGACCTTCCGCCTCGGCCCCGCGACCCTCCAGCTGGACCGTGGCGACCGGGTGGCGGTCACCGGACCCAACGGTGGCGGCAAGTCGACCCTCTTGGCTGCCCTCCTCGGGCGGCTGCCGCTGTCCGGAGGCGAGCGCCACCTCGGGCCCGGCACGGTGGTCGGAGAGATCGACCAGGCACGAGCCTTCTTCCTCGGATCGCATTCGCTGGCAACGGCTTTCGCCTTACAGGTCCCCGACTGGGGTGACGCCGACGTCCGGACGCTGCTGGCCAAGTTCGGGCTCGGCGCCCACCACGTCAACCGCTCGGCCGGGCTGATGTCGCCCGGCGAGCGCACCCGGGCGGCGCTAGCGCTGCTGCAGGCGCGCGGCGTCAACCTGCTGGTCCTCGACGAGCCGACCAACCACCTCGATCTGCCGGCGATCGAGCAGCTCGAGCAGGCGCTCGACGCGTTCGGTGGCACGTTCCTGCTCGTGACCCACGACCGCCGGATGCTCGACACCGTGCGGCTCAGCCGTCGCTGGGAGGTCGACGCGGGTCAGGTCCGGGAGATCGAGCGCGACTGATCGGCGCCCGGGCCCCTGTCGATCTGCGGCACCTGGTTCGTCGGACTGGTGACGGCCGCCACGACGGTGGCCGCGGAGCCGTGGAGGAACCATGAACAACCCCGTCGTCCATGCCGAGATCCGGTCCAGTGACCCCGATGCCACGCGCGCGTTCTTCGGCTCGCTGTTCGGCTGGACCTACCCGCAGGAGGGGGCCTTCCCGGGCTACACGTTCGTCGAGACGGGCGTGCCCGGTGCGCTGTTCACGGCGATCAGCCCGCTGCAGGGCGACGGCGACCTGGTGACCTTCTTCGTCGGAGTGCAGGACATGGCCGGTTCGCTTGCTTCGGCCGTGGAGCTCGGCGGCCGGGTCGTGCAGGAGCCGGTGACCGTGCCCGGGGTGTCGTTCGCGCTGATCGCCGACCCGCAGGGCCACGTCGTCGGGCTCGCCCAGCAGCTCTAGCTGTACCCGGCCAGGACGTTGGTGACGGCGCGTCGGCTGGACGAGATGGAGACCTCCGAGTGCGGTGGTGATTGCGAAGTCAGCCACTGAACCGGAGGTCTCCATGTCCCACGCTAATGCTCGTTTGACGTTCCACGCCCGGGTCGAGCTGGTCCGGCGAGTCCGCCAGGCAGGGCGTCCGATCGCTCACGTCGCGGCCGAGATGGGCGTCTCACGCCAGTGCGGGCACCGGTGGGTAGCCCGCTTCGACGCCGAGGGGTGGGACGGCCTGCGGGACCGTTCCAGCCGTCCGCGTTCGTGCCCGACCCGGACTCCGGTCGAGGTCGAGGCGGTGGTGTTGGCCTGCCGCGACGCCCAGCGGATCGGGCGGGACCGGGTCGCGGAGGTCACAGGGGTGCCGGCCCGGACCGTCTCGCGGATCCTGACCCGCCACGGCCGGCCACCGTTGGCGGTGCTGGACCCGGTCACCGGGATGGTGGTCCGAGCCTCACGCTCGACGGCGGTGCGCTATGAACGGCCGGTGCCAGGGGATCTGGTGCACATCGACGTCAAGAAACTCGGCAAGATCCCCGACGGCGGGGGCTGGCGTCTCCTAGGCCGCGGGGTCCGCCCCAACGACAAGCGCGGGCTGGGTTACGACTACATCCACGCCGCGATCGACGACTACACCCGGCTCGGCTACGCCGAGATCCTGCCCGACGAGAAGGGCACCACCTGCGCCGGGTTCTGGCTGCGCGCAGCAGCCTGGTTCGCCACCCACGGCATCACCATCAGGCAGGTGATGAGCGACAACGCGAAGAACTACGTGCTCTCAGTCGCATTCGCCCAGGCTCTGGCCGACACCGGCAGCCAACACATCACCATCCGGCCGCACTGCCCCTGGCAGAACGGCAAAGTCGAACGCTTCAACCGCACCCTCACCACCGAATGGGCCTACCGGCAACCCTTCACCAGCAACAGCGCCCGGACCGCAGCCCTGGACCCCTGGCTGGCGACCTACAACACTGAACGCGGTCACCACGCCCTCGGCGGTCACCCACCGATCAGCCGCGTCGTGTCACCAACCTGACGGCCGGGTACATCTAGCGCCGGCGGCTCGTCGTCCGGCGGGCGTCAGGACTCGGTCGCCAGCCGGACGCCGAAGCCGACGAAGATCGCGCCGGTCACGAGGTCCAGCCGGCGGCGTACCCGCGGGGTGTTCATCCAGGTCGTGACCTTGGTCGCCAGGCTGAGCAGCACCAGCCAGTACGCCGCCGTGAGCACCACGAAGATGCCGCCGAACAGCAGGGTGGTCGTGCCCACCGGCTCACCACGAGGGACGAAGCCGGGCAGGAACGCGACGAAGAAGACGCCGACCTTGGGGTTCAGCAGGTTGGTCAGCAGGCCGGCCAGGTAGCCCCGGCCGAGGACGCCGCCGCGGCCCTGGGAGGGGGTTGCCTCGAGCCCGCGGGAGCGCCAGGCCTGGACGCCGATCCAGACCAGGTAGAGCCCGCCGACGATGCGCAGCGCGCGGTAGCCGACCTCGCTGGCGCGCAGCGCGGCCGAGAGCCCGACCGACGCCGCGACGACCCACAGCACCAGGCCGCACAGGTTGCCCAGCGCCGTGAGCACGCCCTGGCGGCGACCGCCCCGGATGACGTTGCGGACCACGACGAGCGTGTCCGGGCCCGGCAGCAGGACGATGAGCGCCGCCGCGAGCGAGAACGTGCAGATGGCGAGGAGCACGGCCTCGAGCGTACGGCTCGCGCTCAGATCAGCGCCGCGGAGCGTACGACGACCACGCGGTCCCGGCCGGCGTCCTTGGCCTGGTACATCGCCCGGTCCGCGGCGCGCAGCAGGTCCTCCGGACGGCCGGCGGTCACGGGTGCGATCCCGATGCTGACGGTGAGCTCGAGCGTTCCCGCGCCCGGCTCGTCCGACAGGGGGATCGGCGCCGCGATCGCGGCCCGGATGTGCTCGCCGATCCGCGCCGCGTCGGCCAGGCCGAGACCGGTGGCCAGCACGACGAACTCGTCGCCGCCGAGCCGCGCCACGACGGTGTCGACGGGACGCACCTGCTCCACGATGCGGGCCGAGACGGCGCGCAGGACCAGGTCCCCGACGTCATGCCCGTGGGTGTCGTTGACCAGCTTGAACCCGTCGAGGTCGCAGTACAGCAATGCGCCCGCCGCCGAGCCGGCCGAACCGGCCGAGCCGGCCGAGCCGTCGGTGCAGAGGGCGGAGGCCTGGACGACCCGGCTGAGCAGCGTGCTCCGGTTGGCCAGGCCGGTCAGCGGGTCGTGGGCGGCCCGGTGCCGGAGCTCCTTCTCGGCCTCCCGGCGGGCGGTGATGTCCTCGACCTGGGTGATGCCGTAGAGCAGGTCGCCCGCGCTCGTCCGCACGACGGAGGTGGTGATCGACACCCAGACCAGGCTGCCGTCCGGGCGGACGTACCGCTTCTCCGCGCGATAGACCGGTGCGTCTCCGGCCAGGAGGGCGCGGGTCAGGGCCGCCTCGTCGGGCCCGACGTCGTCGGGATGCGTGATGTCGGCGAAGCTCCGTGCGGTCAGCTCGGCCGCCGTGTAGCCGGTGATCGAGCACATCGCGTTGTTGACCCGCAGGAAGCGACCGAGGTCCGCGGGGTCCAGGCTGACCATCGTCATGCCGATGCCGGCGCCCTCGAAGGCCAGCCGGAAGGCCTCCTCGCTCACGTGCAGGTGCTCGGTCAGCCGGGCGTTGTCGATGGCGATGCCGGCCTGGGTGGCGAACATCTCGAGCAGCTCCCGCTGCAGCGGCCCCGGCCGCCGGCCGTCGTGCGGCAGGTCCACGGAGAGCATCCCCACCAGCGTGCCGGCGGGGCAGCGCAGCGGTGCGAAGAGCGCGTCCAGCGGGTGCCAGGCGTCCGGCCCGTCGGTTGCCGTGCAGGCGTCGGCCGGCGGCACCCAGCCGCCCGCGTCGGCCGGGAGCCGGTCGTGCGGGACGAACCGGAGGTCGCCCCAGCACTCGGCGACGGCGAACTCCTCGTCGAAGGCGTCGGAGGGGACGCGTGAGCCGAGCAGCTGGTCGCGGGCCTCGTCCGACCCCGCGACCGCGACCGTCTCGAAGGTGCCGTCGGCATGGACCAGGTTGACCGCGGCGACGCCGAAGCCCAGCCCGTCGACCACCCCGTCGACCACGGACTGCAGGGTCGTGGTGAGGCTGCGGCCCCCGTTGAGCTGCCCGATCAGGGCATACAGACGGCGCAGCGCGGACAGCTGGACCGCCCGGTCGCTCACGAGGACCCTCTCGCCTGGTCGTTCGCTGTCGACGCCGTTGTCCCGACGTGATGGGGGGAGCATCGGCAGGCCGCGCGCCGCACCTGAGGTCATCGCGGCAGGTGGGGGACCGCACTGTGCCGTCCGGGTGACCCGGACCTCGTTCTCGCAGATCCGCGGCCACTCGTACACACACTGATGACACGCGGTCACGCAATGTCATCGACGAGCCGGGAGGTGCAGCATGCGCGGAGTGGTGTGGCACGGTCCCGCTCGTGCGGTTGCGGTCGCCGGTGTCGCCGTGGCCTGCCTGGCCGGCGGCTTCGCTTCCCCCCTCTCCGCGCACGCCTCCAGCGGCAAGAATCACAAGACCCAGGGGACCACCTGGGGCGACAGCCAGGCCGACGCGGCCGGCAAGGACGCCAAGGGCAACAACGTCGCATCCCTCGACCCCGGGTCCCTGTTCACGCTGTCCTACGCGGTGCGGGCCCGAGACGTCTGGAACATGAAGGACGCCAGCGGCCGCGCGGTGACGGGCAAGGGCGTGACGGTCGCACTCGTGGACTCCGGCGTGGAGGCGGTTCCGGGCCTGGACGCACCGGGCAAGGTGGTCCGCGGGCCGGACCTGTCGCTGGAGAGCAACAGCGACGCCCTGGCCGGGCACGACACGTTCGGGCACGGCACCCACCTGGCCGGCATCATCGCCGCGAGGGACACCGTGCCGGTCGACTCCAAGACCGGTGCGCCCAAGACGGACGACATGAGCAAGCAGCTCGGCGTCGCACCTGATGCGCAGCTCCTCGCCCTGAAGCTGGCCACCACGGACGGCAGCACCGATGTCAGCCAGGTGATCGCGGCCCTCGACTGGGTGGCCCAGCACCGCACCGACAACGGCATGAACGTCCGGGTGGTGAACCTGTCCTTCGGGACCGGGTCGATCCAGCCGTACCAGGTCGACCCGCTCGCCGCGGCGGCCGAGCACGCGTGGAAGCGCGGTCTCGTGGTGGTGGTCTCCGGCGGCAACGGCGGCGCGCTCGCGGGCTCGCTGACCGACCCGGCGATCGACCCCTACGTCATCGCCGTCGGCGCCTCCGACCCGCGCGGCACGGCCACCGGCTGGATCTCGCCCTCGGTCGCCGACTTCTCCAGTGTCGGCACCGCGGCCCGGCACGTGGACCTGGTCGCTCCCGGCCGGTCCGTGGCGAGCCTTCGCGACCCGGGCTCCTTCGTCGACGTGAACCACCCCGAGGGCCTGGTTGCCGGGGACACGACCGGCCGGCTCTTCCGCGGCAGCGGGACGAGCCAGGCGGCAGCCGTCGTCAGCGGCGCCGCGGCCCTGGTCCTGCAGGCCAACCCCAAGCTCACGCCGGACCAGGTGAAGAGCGTGCTGGTCAAGACCGCTCGGCCGATCGCCGGCGCGAGCGCCCTGGCCGCCGGGGCCGGCGAGCTGGACGCCGCCGCCGCGGTCACCGCTGCAGTGGCGATCAAGCCGACCGCCGTACCTGCCGTCCAGACCTGGGCACCGGCCACCGGGCTGGGGTCCCTGGACGCGGCCCGTGGGGACAACCATCTGGTCGACCCGGACAGCGGCGCCGTCCTCGCCGGTGAGGTCGACATCCTCGGTACGCCGTGGCAGCCGCAGACCTGGTCGGCCGCCTCGGCGAGCGGTACGGCGTGGGCCAACGGGGTCTGGATGGGAGCCCGCTGGGCCGGCGACGCCTGGACGTCCTCCGGATGGGCCCGGGCCAGGTGGGCGGACAGCGCCTGGGACCGGGCCCGCTGGGCGGATGCGTCCTGGGACCGGGCCCGCTGGGCGCGGGCCCGCTGGGCCGATGCTTCGTGGGACCGCGCGCGATGGGCCAGTAGCGCCTTCAGCTGAGCCTGCGGCCTCTTCGGTCGAGCGCGCCCGTCCTCGGCCGGCCCGAGCATCTCCACCGGCTCAAGCGCAGCCCGGAAGTGGCCGATTCTGCAAGGGAGAGCGCGCTGCGGCGCGCGCGTGCTCGACCGCCTGCAGCAGCCGGGCGGCCGCATCGGTGGCATCGACCCAGCGTCAGGAACGGGAGGCGTCATGGCTGGCGCCTCCGTCGGTGCCGCTCGCCGTCGACGGCGCCCGCGGTTCCTCGCGGCTCTCGTCAGCCCCGCCGCGCTGACCCTGGGACTGACAGCGGTCCTCGCGGTCGCCGGCACCGCCCTGGCGCTGGCCGCGCCGGCACGACCGTTGCTGTCGACCCCCGGGGCGTTCACGCTTCCCCTCGTCGCCGCAGCGCTCGGGGCGGCCTTCGTGGGCACGGAGCTGGGCCAGGCGCTGATCGAGGTGCGCAGCCAGGCCTACTCGTTCTCCCTCTCCGGCGTCCCCTTGCTGCTCGGCCTGCTCTACCTCCCGCCGCAGGTCCTCCTGCCCCTGCGGATCGGTGCGGCCATGGCCGTCTTCGCGATCCAGCGAGCCAGCGCCCTGAAGTTCGCCTACAACAGTGCGGCGTTCCTGCTCGACACCGCCCTGGTCGTCGACCTCGCCCACCGGCTCGCGGGTGGGCCGGGGCCGTTGTCGCTGCGGACGGCCGGGCTCTGCTACCTGACCCTCGCCGTGGTCGACGTCCTGATGAGCTCGCTGGTCCTGCTGGTGATCCGGATCAACCAGGGCCCGCTCACGGTCGTCGAGGTCGCCGAGGTCCTGGTGCCCGCGGCGTTCTTCGTGGCTCTGAACACCGCCATCGCGTTGACCTGCGCGCTGCTGGTGACCCAAGGTAGCCTGGGCGCGCTGCTCGTCGGGGTCTTCGGCCTGCTCACCGCGCTGGGCTATCGCGCCTATCTGGTCCTTCGCCGCCGCCATCAGTCGCTGCAGGTCGTCCAGGACTTCATCCGCCGGGGTGAGCAGGCGGAGTCGACGGAGCAGCTGTGCCGAGAGCTGACCGAGGAGATCCGGCAGCTGGTCCGCGCCAGCTCGCTCGAGCTGACCCTCTTCCCGGACGGCACCGACCGGGGCGACGCGGAGGACCACGCGGGCTCGACCGGCTTCCGCCTGACCACCAGCGAGGAGGACGGCGTCTCGTTCGAGGGGGCCGCCGAGCGCCCGGTCGACTGGCTGCCCCAGACCACCCTCAGGCACGGCATCGGCACCCTCGTCAGTGACCGGAGCAAGGAGCCGGGTCAGCGCCAGTGGCTGGCCGAGCAGCGGATCCATGATGCGCTGATCGTGCCCCTGCAGGGCCTGCGCCTCCGGGGCGTCCTGGTCGCCCGGGAGCGGCTGGGGGACGCCACCCGCTTCACCGCCGACGATCTCGCCCTGTTGATCACGCTCGCCGGTCACTTCGCCGTGGCCCTGAAGAGCCGGCAGCTGGTGGAACGCCTGCAGTACGAGGCGACCCACGATGCGCTGACCGGCCTGCCGAACCGCGCCTTCCTGACGGAGCGCATGCGCGAGGTCCTGCTGCGTCCGGCCGACGGCGCCTTCCCCACGGCGCTGCTGTTGGATCTCAACCGGTTCAAGGAGGTCAACGACGCCCTGGGGCACCACATCGGGGACCAGCTCCTGCGGGTCGTGGGCGATCGGCTGCGCGCCCTCTCGCTGGACCACACGACGGTCGCACGCCTGGGCGGCGACGAGTTCGCACTGTTCCTGCCGCCGTCCACAGCGCCGGAGGAGCTGGCGATGGGCGTCGCGCAGTCGGTCCGCGAAGCGCTGGCCGCGCCGGTGCACCTCCCTGACGTCACGCTGTCCACCGAGGCGTGCCTGGGGATCGCCGTCGCCCGCGAGGGTCACAGCCACACCGACCTGATGCGCCACGCGGACACCGCCATGTACGCGGCGAAGGACCGCGGGATGCCCTGGGAGATCTACACCCCAGCCCTGGACCGGGGCCGCTCGGAGCGACTCGCGCTCCTGTCGGACCTGCGCCGCGCGGTGGCCGCGGACGAGCTCCACCTGCACTACCAGCCCAAGATGGACCTGAGGTCCGGGCTGATCACCAGCGTCGAGGCCTTGGTGCGCTGGACGCATCCGACCCTCGGCCCGCTCGGCCCGGACGTCTTCATCCCGCTGGCCGAGTCGACCGGCCTGATCGAGGAGCTCACCGCCGTCGTCCTCGACAACGCGCTGCGCCAGTGCCGGGCCTGGGAGATGCAGGGCCTGAACATCGCCGTGGCGGTCAACCTCTCGGCGCGCAACGTCAACAACGCCGACCTGCCGGACCAGGTGGCCGAGGCCCTCCGACGTACGGGCGTCTCGGCCGCCCACCTGATCCTGGAGATCACCGAGAGCTCGGTGATGGGCGACCCCGAACGGACCGTGCCGACGCTGAACCGGCTGGCCGATCTCGGTCTCACGCTCTCCCTGGACGACTTCGGGACGGGCTACTCGAGCCTGGCGTACCTCCAGCGGCTGCCCGTGCGGGAGGTGAAGATCGACCGGTCGTTCGTCCTCGGGATGGGCAACGCGCGGGAGGGCCACGCCAGCACTGCGCTGGTGCGCAGCATCATCGCCCTGGGCAACAGCCTCGGTCTGCGGATCGTGGCGGAGGGTGTCGAGACGCAGGACCTGCTGGAGCAGCTGGCCGCCCTGGGCTGCCACGTCGTGCAGGGCTACCACATCGGTCGCCCGGTCCCCGGCGCGGACATCGTCGCGCAGCACGGGGCTCGGCTCGGCGACTGCGTCCGCGAGGGCGTCCGCCCCTCGCGCGCGATCTGAGCGCCCGTGGATCCCCAGGGCAACCCCACATCCGTCCTGGCGCTGGAGCAGATGCCCCCGACGTCGCCGGCGTCGCGGACAGGCTCTCCGACCGCTCCCGGGACGAGCTGAGCGACGTCATCGTCCCCACCATCTGGGCCGGTCTGGACCTCGCGCCCACCGTTGGGGACTCCCTGGAGGCCGTACGCGACGAGCTGGTCACCGCTGGCTGCATGAGCGCCAAGGCACCCACGTTCCGCAAGTCCTCCCTCGGCGCCGACCCCCACCCGGCCGCACCGGCGCCGGCGGCCGTGACCGAGTACGCCGGCCGACCGACAGCTGACCAGGCGAGGTGACGATGACCGATCTACCCAATGTCGTTGTGACACACGGGGAATTCGTGCCTCTACATCACGCCGTAGTGCTCGGGGTCGTACACGCTGTTGGTCCAGCCATGGTCGGGGTCCCAGTGGTGGTCGCCGGCGGCGAAGTGGCCATTCCAGACCCGGACCATGGCGGTCAGCGACGGTTCTTGGACGTTCGCCCAAGGAACGTCGGGGTGGAAGTTGACTCGATGCACGGGCGTTGGTTGGTCGACCCCGTTGGCGAGGTCGGCCACGATGCTCAACCCGCCGCCTCCGACGATGAGCAATGGCAACCAGGTCGGGGCCCAGACGTCATAGTCCCGGTCCTCTGTGCCGTTAGGGCCGTACCCGGCAAGATTTTCGTGAGCGATGGCAAGGGAATCGGCCAGGCTGATCGGAATCTTCCCGTGCGGCAGCCAGGTGTCGGTCCCGTCAGCGCCGTCCTCGTGAGCGCCGTCGTGCCAGGCGAACCAGGTCCGGATCTGCGCTGGCACGACGTCGAAGTAGTCGCCGACCAGAGCGTCGACCTCGCCCCGGCCCAGGCCCGGGCGCAGGCAGTCCGCGGCCACCGCTCCGAGGTTGCGCAGGTGCGCCTCGAGCTGCTGGAGCTCACCCAGCAGCTCGAGGTCGAGGCCTGGCTGGTCGAGGGGGTTGTCGGCGCCGCTCACGCGAGCCGACCGCAGCCCCGCTCAAACCCTCGGCGGAGGGCCGACTCAGAGGGTCGGCCCTCCGTCCATGTTTCACATGGCATGACCACCGCCCCGTCCCGCGAAGCGGCGGCCTCAAGCGCGGGCGTGGACTGACGGTGCTTGGCCATGCTCTGACTCCCTTTATCGGTTGAGCGTCGTTGGTGGTCATCGTGCCGCGTCGCACCCGGTTCGTAAGGTGGGTGCCGATGTTCGGCCTCCCGGCCAAGCGGGTCGATACCACTCTGCCCATGGCATGCTGGCCGCTCCGGCAGGGGCGCGAGAGCGCGTGGGATCTGGCGTGAGAGTCGAGGGTTCGGTGGGCAACGAGGAGCTGGCCGCGTCGTACGCGCGCCGTGGGCGACGGGTGCTCGGGCGGGTAGGGCAGCGGGCGGTTCGGGTGGCCACGACCCCGCAGCGCCAGCGCGAGGAGCTCATCGCCTTGCGGGCCGAGCTGGCCGACACCCAGGGCGAGCTGCGCCAGGCGCGGGCCACGCTCGAGGAGGCCAAGGCCGACCTGCAAGTGGCCAAGCTCACGGCGGACGGCCGCCGGGCCGCCGACCCGGTCGAGGAGACGATCCGGCGGGTCCGGGCCGAGAACCTCACCTTCCTCGCACCGCCGGCCCTACGTGACCTCGCACTGGCCGTCGCGGACGTGGAGACCAACCGGGTGCGCGGCCTGGTCGTCGAGGCCGGTACGGCGCTCGGAGGCTCGGGCATCGTCCTGGCGAGCGCGAAGGACGCGCAGCGGCCGATGAAGGTCTACGACGTCTTCGGCCTGACCCCCGCGCCGAGCGAGCGGGACGGCGAGGACGCGCACGAACGCTTCCGGACCATCGCCGCCGGCGAGGCGGAAGGCCTTGCGGGAGAGACCTATTACGGCTACCGCGACCACCTCTACGACGAGGTGACGCAGTCGTTCGAGCGGCTCGGCGTCGCCCTCGCGGACCACCGCGTCGAGCTGGTCCGCGGCCTGTTCCAGGACACCATCGAGCTGGACGAGCCGGTGGCTCTGGCCCACCTGGACGGCGACTGGTACGACTCAACGATGACCTGCCTGGAGCGGATCGCCCCGCTGCTCGTCTCCGGCGGGCGGATCATCCTGGACGACTACGCGATGTGGTCCGGCTGCCGGGCCGCCGTCGACCACTACTTCAAGGACCGGGGCATGGACTTCCGGTTCGAGCAGCACCAGCGCCTGCACGTCGTACGCCGTTAGTCCCAGCTGCGCGGTCCGACGATTGCGCCTCCACGAGCACCGTGAGATCTCAGCCGGCGAGGTCGTCCACTGACCACAGGTGACGCAGGTCGGTCGACGCTATGCCGTCGCCCGCCGCCAAATGAGCACGCGATCGGTGGTTGCAGTGCCCAACAGTCCGGTTGAGCTGAACCCCATTGTCTGCACGCGGGCGTCATGGATGAGATGAGTCGGCGCTGCCCGTTCCTGGAGGTCAAAGACGAGCACCTGTAGATCCTGGAAGAAGCTCACCGCGAGAAACCGTCCGTCCGGGCTCAAGGCGACTGCGCCTACGAAGTCATCGAACGTGAGGACAACAGGCTCGCTCTCGCTCTCGATCTCCCAAAGGCGAACGGTCTTGTCGCTGGCGCATCCAGTCGCCAACAGGCTGCCGTGCGTGCTGACGGCAACGCTGGTGATCTCGCCTGCGTGCCGGATGCAACCGAGCCGCTTTCCTAGGCGAACGTCCCGGACCCATGCGGTCTGTGCTTGGTCGGTGGATCTCGCATTCTCATTGACCACGCTCACGAGCCACCGGCCCCGCGGTTCGAAGAGAATCCTAGACACCTTTTTGCCATCCTGATACTGCTGGATACGTCCGAACCCGTTTTCGGTCAGGGGCCACCAGGTGACCTTGCCGTTGACGTCGGCGACCGCCAGGAAGTTGCCATACGGATCGTACGAGACGTGAAACAGGTGGTCGACCTGTTCCAAGAGATCGAATCCACGGCCGGAGAGAGGCCAAACGCGGGATTCTCCGAGCGGAATCGCGACGGCGATTCTTTTTCCGCTCGGACTAAGGCTGAAACTTGAGACCTTGCCGATGACGTCCGTCTTCGACCATATGAGTTTGGGCCTCTGGGCGATCCGCCAAACATGGACGGAGGTGCCGCCACCCCGTGCAGCGATCATCGTGCCGTCCCGGCTAAAGGCGAGCTCAGCTGGTTCAGTATCGAGGTGAAGTTGGCAGATCTCACTGTCGCTGGGCAGGTCAAACAACTTGATGCTGTTGTCCGTCCCGGCCGTTGCCAGCCTGGCTCCGTCGGGGCTGAACGCGAACTCCCGGACGTTCTTGCCAGGTGCATGGACATACGGCGCAGTCAACTGTTCCCAGGGGGCCGTGGTCACAATCGACGAGGGCGGCGCTGTTCCAACCACCAATCGCTCTGCGAGCGAGGAGATTGGCCGCGCGTGAACGCTCCTTGCTTGCAACCCACTTCGCTCCAGCGCGTCGAGAATCGGGACGGCGTAGAGGTCGTTGCTGGCGACGTTCTCACCCTTACGAAGGCGGGTGTTCACCTGCTCTACGAGGATACCGATGACTTCATCACTCTCGGTGATGACAGGGCTCCCCGAGTAACCGTGGAAGTCCAGGAGGCTTTGGTTGGCGTGGAGCTGGAGAAAGCTCACGGCGTGGCCGTCGGATTCTCCCGGGCGACGCTCGACCTCGACCGTGCCGGTGAGCCACGGGTCGTTCGGACGTTGTCGGCTCGTCACGTGCCACCGCTCCCCGAGCACGGCGCCCCGCACGGAGGGAGCCTCGAGCACGCCGCGACTGAGACTGAGGATGGCGACGTCCAGGCCGGGGATCTCCCGACACTCTTCGATCGGGATGGGCTCTGCACCCTCGAGGGAGAAGGACAGGTTTCTCCTATCCCGGACTACGTGAGCGGCCGTGAATGCCACCCGGGGGCTGATCGCGAAGCCGCTGCCGTTGTCGACGCTGTCGGCGAGGATGCGGGCTGCCAGCTGGACAGTTCGCGAGGCGCTCACGAGGTGGCGGGTATTGATCGACGGAAAGTCACAGTCACCTCGAACGTCGCGCCGGCCGTCGCCTTTGCGACCCAAACACGGGCCTCAGCCCCGAACTGGATCCCGAACGACGCCGACACCTGATCGACATCCCAGCCGGCCTCGCTCGGGAGCTCTTTGAGACTCTTCGCGATCGCTGCTGTCCCCTGGTGAATGGCCCTTTGCACATCGCCGATTCTCTTGTCAAGCGTGACATCGAGCCGTGCATCATCAGCGCCAATCTGGCTCGACGGACCGACGCCTTGGACTTCTACATAGACCGGGCCCGAGATCCAGACGTCCCGTTCGTCATTCGTGAGATCGTCCTGGTTCGAGGCCATGAAGTGATCATTGACCCGCCCAACGCCGCCGTCTAGGGGCAGCTCAGCCGTCCAGGGTGAGGACGACGTCGCACCCGCTCACCTGCTCCGGGTCCGCGGACGCGAGGACCAAGCCGGCGCCTGCGTCCACCGCCGCGGAGAGCGCGGCCATCACGAGGCCGGCGGACGTCGGGTCCCGGTCGCTGGTCGGGTCGTCCGCGAGCAGCACCGGCGGATGGTCGATGAGGGCTCGGGCCACGCTCACCCGTTGCTGCTGCCCGCCCGAGAGCTGCTCGACGGGGTTGTGCCACGACCCCGGCGGCAGCCCGAGCTCGGCCAGCTGCGCCTCGGCCCGGCGCCAGGCGGAAGCCGCCGGGGCCGATGCGGCGACCAGCACGAGCGCGACGTTCTCGACGGCCGTGAGCGGCCGACACCGCCACGGCGGTCGCGGCCAGCAGCGTGAGCATCGCCGCCGTCACCGGCCGGGCCCGGAGTCCCCAGGTCCACAGTGGCCCCGAGGTCGGCATGCGCGTCATGAAACACCTCGGCCCCCGCGGGTCGCGGCCCATGGTCCGGTCGTGGTCCGGTCGTGGTGGACCACGGTGCTCGCCAACCGGGCCGCACGCGATCACAATGGCGCGGTGGACGAGCAGCCCCTGGCGGCGCGGGTGATCGAGGGCCGGGTGCCGCACTTCTACGGTGTCACCGACCCCGACTGGAAGTACGTCGACGTCCGCCGGTTGCTGGTCTACCTGGAGCACTCGATCGACGAGGGCATCCGGTGGGTCGTGTTCGAGCCCAACGGTGAGCCGCTGTGGGCCTCGTTGCGGCGCAGCGTCTGCGACTTCCTGCTGGCCGAGTGGCGTGACGGAGCACTCCAGGGGGCGAGTGCCGACGAGGCGTTCTTCGTCCGCTGCGACCGGACCACGATGACGCAGGACGACCTGGCCAACGGCCGTCTGGTGCTGGAGATCGGGGTCGCGACCACGCGGCCGGCCGAGTTCGTCGTCTTCACGATCGGCCAGTGGACCGCGCTGTCGCCGGACTGCTGAGCGCCGGGTCGGCTCACCCAAGGCCGCTGCGCTGTCTGGCCGGGTCGCCCTGGCGCCGGTAGCGTCGCGCGCATGAGCAGCGCCGCTCCGTCCTGGCAGGCCGTCGTCGTCATGGGTGTCTCCGGATCCGGGAAGTCGACGGTGGCCAAGGGCATCGCCGGTGCGACCGGGTGGACGTTCGCCGAGGGGGACGACTTCCATCCGGCGGCCAATGTCCGGAAGATGGCCTCGGGCACGCCGTTGACCGACGAGGACCGGTGGCCGTGGTTGCGGGCGATCGGCGAGTGGCTCGACGAGCGGACCCGGGCCGGCGAGAGCGCCGTGGTGACCTGCTCGGCCCTGCGGCGCAGCTACCGCGACCTGTTGCGCGAAGGGCGCCCCGGGCTGCGGTTCTGCGAGCTCGACGCGCCGTCGGAGCTGATCTCGGAGCGGCTCGAGCATCGCAAGGGCCACTACATGCCGCCGTCCCTCCTGCCCAGCCAGCTCGCGACCCTCGAGCCCCTCCAGCCGGACGAGCCCGGCGTCCGGGTCAGTGTCGCCGAGACGCCGGAGGAGATCGTGGTCAACGCCATCCAACGGCTCGGCCTCACGACGAAGGCGGCGACCTCGTGAACGCCGTCACCGTGCCGGACCTGGCCTCGGCCGCCAGCATCACCGACGCCGGCAAGGGGCAGCTGCTGACGGCGGCCATCCTGGGCATCATCGTGGTCGTCGCCCTGATCGCGGCCGCGAAGTTCCACCCGTTCCTCGCCCTCATGCTCGGCACCGCCGTGATGGGTGGGGTCGCCGGCGTTGCACCGGCCGACGTCGTCACGAGCTTCACCACCGGGTTCGGCAACACGTTCGGCAGCGTCGGCATCCTGGTCGCGCTCGGGGGCATGCTCGGCAAGCTGCTCGCCGACTCCGGAGGTGCGGACCGGATCGTCGACACGATCCTCGGCAAGGTCGGGGACAACGGCCTGCCCTGGGCGATGGCCCTGATCGCGGCCATCATCGGCCTGCCGATGTTCTTCGAGATCGGCGTCGTACTGCTGGTCCCGGTCGTGATCCTGGTGGCCCGGCGCACCCACAACCCGTTGATGCGCGTGGGGATCCCGGCCCTTGCCGGCCTGTCGATCCTGCACGGCCTGGTGCCGCCCCACCCGGGGCCGGTCGCGGCCATCGCCGCCCTGCACGCGGACCTCGGTGACACGTTGCTCTTCGGCGTCATCGTCGCCATACCTACGCTCGTCCTCTGCGGGCCCCTGCTGTCCCGCGTCATCACGAGGTGGGTCCCGGTGGACGCCCCGACGACCGGCATCGGCGCGCTCGTCGGCAACGACCTCGCGTCGGCGGAGGGCTCCGCCGGGGCGAGCGGCTCGGGCTCCGGCGGCGCGACGACGGCTGGCACGTCGACGGCGGCCGGCGCGCCCGGGGCCGACGCCGGCGACGCGGACCAGGCCGGCCCGGAGCGGCCGGCGCGTCAGCCGAGCTTCGGCGCCGCGCTGCTGGCCATCCTGCTGCCACTGATCCTGATGCTGGCCCGCGCGATCAGCGACCTGACCATGTCGAAGGACAGCGGCACCCGGAAGTTCCTGGACTTCATCGGTACGCCGGCGGTCGCCCTGCTGGCGGCGGTGCTGGTGAGCATGGTGGCCCTCGGCCGCGGTGCGGGCTGGCGCCGCGAGCGGATCAACGACTCGCTGGCGTCCGGCCTGCCGCCCCTGGCCGGGATCATGCTGATCGTCGCGGCCGGCGGCGGGTTCAAGCAGATGATCGTCGACGCGGGAGTGGGCAAGGTCATCGGTGAGATCGCCCAGGGGTCGCACATCAGCCCCCTGCTGTTCGGCTGGCTGGTCGCGGTGGCGATCCGCGTGGCGACGGGGTCCGCGACGGTGGCGACGATCACCGCGGCGGGCATCGTCACGGACGTCGCGCACACGCTGAGCCAGCCCCACCTGGCGCTGATGGCCCTGGCGATCGGCTCCGGCTCGCTCTTCTTCAGCCACGTCAACGACGCTGGCTTCTGGCTGGTGAAGCAGTACTTCGGGCTCAGCCTCTGGGACACGATCAAGTCGTGGTCGGTCATGGAGACCGCGGTCTCGGTCGTCGCGTTCGCCTTCGTCATGCTGCTGAGCCTGGTCGTCTGAGCGGCCCGCCGTCCGAACGCGCGGCTCAGCGGGTGAGCGGGGGCGGAGGCCCGGCCACCAAGCCGTGCTCGATCGCGAAGAGCGTCGCCCCCACCCGGGTCGAGACGTCGATGCGCTGGTAGATCCGCTCGATCTGGCGATCGACGGCCTTCGGCGACAAGCCGACCCGCGCCCCGATCTGCGGAGCCGACCGTCCACGGATCATCAGGCGCAGCACCGCCACGTCGTCCGGGCTCAGTCCGGCCGGAGGCGCCGCATCCACCGCCTCCTCGTCGCTCGCGCCCCGCGCTGCGGGACCGGGGTCCCGGCCGGCCATCTCGAGGACCCCGCGAGCGGCGTCTCCGTCCAGCCGGCCCGCAGCCACCTCCGCCATGATCGCGGCCGCGGCGTCGTCCGGGCTGAGCTCCTCGCGCCCGGGGCGTCCCTCGACCAGGGCCTGATAGGCGTCGGCCGCGGCGAGGACCCGCGCGCCGGCCGACAACGACGGCCCGGCGACGCTGCGGTAGCCGGAGCCGTCCAGCCGCTCGTGATGCAGGCCCGCGAGGACGGCCAGCCGCCCGAGGCGCGACGAGTGCGCCAGGACCGCCTCCGTCAGGGCTGGGTGCCGTTCCACCTGAGCGCGCTCGACCGCGCTCAGCCCGGATCCCTTGTCCCACAACGCCATCGCGACGCCGGCCCGGCCCAGGTCGTGGAGCAGCCCCGCGCTGCGCAGCGTGCGAGCGTCGTGCGTCCCGAGGCCCACCCGCACCGCTGCCGCCTCCGCGAGCCGGGCCACCGCAGGGGAGTGGCCGACGGTGTACGGCCAGCGCATGTCGACGAACGTCGCGATCCGGGTGGCGACGGAGTCGAACTGCTCGACCGTCAGCAGGCGAGGCGGCGCGGGTTCGGCGGCGAGCGCCGACTCCCATGGTGACTCCGGGAGCTCAGCCATCAGCTCCGCGGGCCGGGCGAGGAAGAGGGCCGCGAGGGCGGGGTCGTACGCCGTGCCCGAACCCCGCCGTACGCCGTCGACGGCCGCCTCGGCTCCACCCTCGCGCCGAAGGGTCTCGACCTCGTCGGCCAGGACGAACAGGCGGGCCAGGACGCTGATCTGCTCGCCCTTGAGACCGAGGGCGCCCCCCTTGCCGTTCCAGCGTTCCCCGCACTGGCCCAGGGCCTGGCGGACCTGGCGGTCGAGGTCGAGGAGCCCGCCGATCCGCAGCGCGATGTCCCGAGCGGCGCCCTTCGGCGCCTTCGACCGGGCCAGCAGGCCGGGCCGCCGACCCGCCGGTGCATCGGTGGGCAGCATGGATGCCAGCGCGCCGAGCAGGGCCACGTCGTAGGCCTCGCGCAGCTGGTCGACGTCGAGCTCGGCGTCCGCGGCGAGACGGACGGCCAGCACCGTGCGGCGCAGCCCGTGGTCCAGCGGCCGGCGGGACGCCAGGTCGCTGCTCAGGGTCAGCAGGGCGAGGGTCTCGGCGAGACGGACGGTGGTCTGAGTCATCTGGTCGGTCCGGCCGGCGTCAGCGGATGGCCGTGCGCATCCGGACCGTGGTCCCGTCGGGGCCGGGGCTCACCTGCACCAGGTCGCAGATCTCATTGACCAGCACCAGACCCCGGCCGCGGGTCGCCTCCGGCTGAGGAGCGCGGCGCCCCGCCATCGCGTCGGCCAGGGGCAGGGCGCTGTGCACCTGGCAGACCAGGTCGTCGCCGTCCCGCCAGATCGTCAGCTCGCCGCTGCCCCCACCGTGGCGGACGGCGTTGGCCGTCGCCTCGTGCGCGGCGAGGGTGAAGCGGTCGCGCCGCCGCGGGGTCAGCCCGGCCCGCTCGCCCTCACTCATCACCAGCTGCCGGGCTCCGGACAGGTCGCCGGCTCCGTGGACCGACATCGCACGGGCCTGCGCCGGCGGCGGCGGCATGGACTGCATTGCCTGCGCGGCAACGGATTCGGGGTCGGCATACTGCGGGCTCGCCGCGAAGCCCTCGCCGTCACCGATCTCCGGATGGGTGCTCCGCGCGTCGGCCAGCGCGTCGGCCGCGAGGTGCTCCGCGTCGTAGGGGCAGACGACGGTGACGTCAGCGCCGTCGAAAGCGAGGTTGATCAGTGCCTCGTGGGCGACGGCCGCGGCGTACTCGTCCGGCCGGCGTCCGGGCCAGATCGGCTCGCCCACCATGGTGACCGGCTGCTCGTCGTGCGCGTCGGCGAATGCCGTCAGGACGCCGGGCAGGATGCGCCCGGGGTTGCGGCCCTCGGTCGTCATGTCGACCCACTGCAGGTCGTCCGGTCGTCCAGTCAGCCGGGCCTGCAGGAGCTCGAGATGAGCGGCGGGCAGAGCGACCAGGACGGCATGGTCGCCGGCCCAGGCCCGTTCGACGACGGCCGCGGTCGACTCGACGAACTCCGCTGTGCCGCAGTAGAACAGCGCGCGATGGGTCAGCGTCGCGCCGGACCCGTACGCCATGACCAGCCTCCCGGCGCCACACATCAGCCAACCGACCGACGGAAGCACGGCCGCGGCTCCCATCGGCACTCTAGCCACGCGAGGGTTGTTACCGGTCGGTTGTCACGCTCCCGCGAGCTCGAAGATGCCGTAGCCGAAGCCCTCGCTCCTCACCGCGCCTGCGCCCACCGTCACTCCCCGGCCGAGCAGGGACGTCGCGCCGCTCAGGCCGGGGAGCCCGGTCACCTCGGCCTCCACCGGCTCGCGTCCAGGATTGACGACGACGAGATGCGTGCCGCCGCGCAGGTAGACGAATGGGTAGTTCTCGTGCAGCACAACGGTTTCCGCTCGCGTGCCCAGTGCGGGTGTGGCCGCGCGCAGGGTGAGCAGCCGCCGTACCAGGTGCAGGGTCGAGCCCGGGTCGGCCAGCTGTGACGCGACGTCGGGACGGTCCGGAGCCGGGTCGACCGGCAGGTAGAAGCGCTCGGGCGGCGCGGTCGAGAAGCCCGCGCCCTCGGAGTCGTCCCACTGCATCGGTGTGCGGGCCCCGGCGCGGTTGTACCCCGGGTGGACGATGCTGCCCTCCGTGTCCGGCAGGCCCGGCTGGTAGCGCATCCCGATCTCGTCGCCGTAGTAGATCGACGGGATCGTGCCCCACGTCAGCAGGAACGTGTACGCCGCGCCGAGCTGCTCCGCGTCGCGAGGCGCGGACGCCAGCCGGGAGAAGTCGTGGTCGGCCGTCGCGAGGATGACGTTGCGCCCCGGGCGGTTGAACCGCGCATCGGCGAACTCCTCCAGGAAGGGCCCCGTCGAGCCCTGGCCCGCGGCGTCGAAGTAGCTCGGGGCAGCGGCGTACCACGGCACCTCGCCCGCCCCGCCGTTGTTGAAGAGCGAGCCGTGCGCGCGATGGATGACGAGGAAGAAGTCGGCGTCGAACGACGTCGGGAGGTCGCCGCGCGGCTCGGCCCCCTCGGGGATCAGGACGGCCTCGGGATACGTCTCGGCGAGCCAGTCCCGCAGCCCGCGCCAGAGCCCGAGCGTGCTGACGTAGCCGGGGTCGTCCTTGACCAGGGAGAAGGCCATGTCGACCCGGAAGCCCGCGATCCCGCGGTCGAGCCAGAACGCCATGATGTCGCGCAGCGCCTGCGCATTGCGTTGTGGGCCGGGGGCATCCACAGGTTGACGCCACGGCTCGCCCTCGACGAGGGTGGCATAGCCGAAGTTCAGCGCCGGCTGCTCGTCGTAGAAGTTCTTCAGGTAGTAGCCCGGCCGCGGACCGGGCGACCTCACCCACGGCGAGCCGCCGGGAGCGCCCTGGTAGAGCCGCCGCCCGTCGTCCCGGTCGGACCAGATGTACCGGTCGCCCTCGGGGTCCGGCCCCTCCGCGTGCAGCTCGGCCTGGAACCACTCGTGCTCGATGCTCGTGTGACCGGCGACGAGGTCGAGCAGCACCCGGATCCCGCGTGCGCGGGCCTCCTCGACCAGCCGGACCAGGTCGTCGTTGGTGCCGTACCGCGGAGCCACCTGCAGGTAGTCGGAGACGTCGTACCCCGCGTCCACGAACGGCGACGCGAAGCACGGGTTGAACCAGATCGTGTTGACCCCGAGCCACTGCAGGTGGTCCAGGTGCGCGATCACGCCGGGGAAGTCGCCGATGCCGTCGCCGTCGGAGTCGGCGAACGACTGCGGGTAGATCTCGTAGATGACCGCGTCGGCCAGCCAGTCCGCGGAGCCCTCAGGGGAGTGAGCCGTCATGGTCGAGAAGCCTGACACAGCCTCGCCACGGTCACTCGGGCGCTCCGTGGGCCCGGACCGAGAGCGACTCCCACTCGCGCCAGGTCGCCAGCCGCGACTGGTAGTCGGCCTCGGCGATGGCCAGCGGCCCGTCGCCGAAGAAGACCCGGAGCGGCGGCTGCTCGGCGTCGACGATCGCCAGCACGGCCGCGCCCGTGGCGGCCGGGTCACCGCGGTGCGCGGTCCGCAGGGCGCGGGCCCGCGCGACCTCCTCGCGGAACGCGTCGTACGCCGGCAGCGGCTCGGTGTGGCGGGCGGACGGGCCGGCCCAGTCGGTGGAGTAGCCGGTCGGCTCGATCAGGGTGACCTTGACGCCGAAGCCGGCGACCTCCTGGGCCAGTGCCTGGCTCAGGCCCTCCAGCGCCCACTTGGACGCGTGGTACATCCCGATGCCGGGGAACGCCGTGACGCCGCCGATGGACGACACCTGCAAGATGTGCCCGGAGCGCTGCCGGCGCAGGAACGGCAGCGCGGCCTGGGTCACCCAGAGGGCTCCGAAGAGGTTGGTCTCCATCTGGTCCCTGGCGTCGGCCTCACTGAGCTCCTCGACCATCCCGAACTGCCCGTAGCCCGCGTTGTTGACGAGGACGTCGAGCCGGCCGAGCTGCGCATGGGCGCGGCGTACGGCATCGAAGGCCGCCGACCGGTCGGTGACGTCCAGCTGGATCGCCATCATCCGGTCGCCGAAGCGCTCCTCCAGGTCGACCAGCGTCGACGTGTCGCGTGCGGTGGCCGCCACGGTGTCGCCCCGCTCCAGCGCCGCGATCGCCCACTCCCGGCCGAAGCCGCGGGACGCGCCGGTGATGAACCAGGTCTTCGGAGCGGTGGTCGTCTCGGTGGTCATGGAGGCGGCAACCCGGCGGGCGGCCGGTCTCTTCCGGCTTCAGCCGGCGAGGTTCTCGACCAGCGTCGAGGCCGGTCCGGCCTCCGGCTCGCCCCGGTCGACGGGCTCCGCCGGGCGGCGCAGCTCGTCGATCCGGACCAGGGCGACACCGGCGACGATCAGGGCGCCGCCGACGAGCTGGATCCGGGCCGGCAGCTGGCCCAGCAGGAGCCACGCGAACAGCACCGCGAAGAGCACCTCGGTCAGCCCGATGAACGACGCGAGCCGGGCGCCCAGCCGCCGGGCGGCCTCGATGCCCGCGACGTAGGAGATGACCGCGGCGACGACCGACAGGCCGACCACCGGCACCAGCCAGCTGGTCGTCCGCCCGGCGAACCGGACGTCACCGAACACCATGTGCACCGGCAGGGCGCCGACCGCCCAGGCGGCGACCAGGCCGACCGAGCCGACGGTCATGGCGCCCCAGGCCATCACGATCGGCGGCAGCGGCTCCTCGGACCGGGCCGACAGGACGTAGAAGGTCGCGAGCCCGAACGCCGCGCCGAGACCGCAGAGCACGCCGACCGCGTCGAGCCGCTGCCCGCTGGTGACGTCGAGCACGAGCAGCAGCCCGACCAGTGCGGCCATCGAGCCGGCAACGGTCAGCCGCCGCGGCCGCTGGGAGTGCAGCAGCCACATCCAGAGCACGACGAGGATGATGCCGAGGTACTCCAGAAGGAGGGCGACGCCGACCGAGAGTCGTTGCACCGCACTGAAGTACGCCAGCTGGCAGGCGGCGACGGCGACCAGGCCGTAGAGCGCGAGCAGGGCCGCACTCCGCCGCAGGACCCGCGGTCCCTGGGCGCGCAGCGCCGGCCAGGACCGGCGCAGCTGCAGGACGGCGGGCCCGGTGAGGACGATGGCGGCCACGCTGACCCGCGCGGTCACGGCCGCCCCCGGGGTCCACCCGATGTCGGTGAGGGAGGTCGCGAACGTGCCCGAGGTGCCGAAGGTCGCGGCCGACAGGACGGCCATGAGCAGCCCGGAGCCCGCGGCCGGAGTGCGGACCTGGCCCATCGGGCACCTCCCGGGTAGCCGGAGCTCGGCTGGCGGATGTAAGAAGTCAAACGGCGTATGCTCATGACGCTAGTGCGACAGTAGAGCGAACCACTGACAGGAGTCAAGGTGATTTTTGCTCATGACACCGAGGTGGCCCTGACGGGGGCCGCCGCTCTGGTCAACACGGCGCCCGAGCGCGCGGACCGCCCCGACCCGCGGCCCGAGCAGCTGCCCGACCTCGCGGCGCTGGACGAGTTCGTCACCGCCTGGCAGTGGACCGGAGGCCGCGCGCACACCCGGGGCGAGCTGGTCGCCGTGCAGGCGCTGCGGCCGCGGCTGGCCCGGATCTGGGCGGCCGACCAGGACGAGGCGGTCGAGATCGTCAACGGGCTCCTGCGTGACGCCCGCGCGCTCCCGCAGCTGGTCCGGCACGACAGCTGGGACTACCACCTGCACGCCACGTCACCCCAGGCCCCACTGGCCGACCGGATGGCCGTCGAGGCCGCGATGGCGATGACCGACGTGATCCGCATGGGGGAGCTCGGCCGGCTGCGGATCTGCGCGGGCGAGCATTGCGAGGACGTCGTGGTCGACCTGTCCAAGAACCGCTCCCGCCGGTACTGCGACGGCGGTTGTGGCAACCGGGCCAACGTCGCGGCGTACCGCGCCCGGCGCTCGCCCGGACGCTGACCGATCAGAACGAGTAGTGCGCCGGGCGCCCGAACGCGATGCCGACCGTCAACGGGTCGGTGACGGTGACGTCCGGACGGGCCGCGATCGCCGCGACGACCTGCTTCCAGTCGCTGAGGCAGTAGCGCTCGTTGTCCGTGGTCCAGTGCTCCTCGGGGTCGTTCGACGTGCAGTCCCAGCGGATCGACGAGCCGGCCGGGCTGGTCCCCGTCACCAGGACGAACGCCTGCAGCGTCATCCACTTGCCGGGCGTCAGCTCGTGGACGTGCGCGATCTGCACGCTGGGCAACACGTATCGCCGGTCCCCCAGGGCCTTCAGGTCGTAGCAGGACTTGGAGCGGTCGTTGCACGGACCCCCGCTGGGGGCTGCCGTGACCTGCCAGTACGGCGCGCGCGTTCCGGCGCTGATGTCCGTGATGGCATCGGGGTTGTAGCGCCGGCCCCACGCGAAGCACTTGGCTGAGTAGTCGGCCTGTACGTCGGCGGGGAGTGCCTGCGAGCCGGGGTAGGCGATCAGGCCGTGGCCGCCCGGAAGCCCATGCGCGTCAATGGCTTTCGCGCTCCCGCAGGTCTCGTCGTACAGGCGCTCCGGTGGGAGTGTGGCGATCTTGCCGGGGTACGTCGCGGTGTGGCTGACGAAGTGCCAGCCGTACTCGTTCGCCAGTGTCTTGGCCTGGGCCCAGGACGCCATCATGCTCGAGTGGTAGTGCGTGCACGCCTCGCCGGACTCCCTGATGTTGCCCGTCGTCAGCGTGCCGCTGGCGGTCATCCCGAGCGAGTGCAGGTACGGCGCGACGACGGTGTCCAGCCGGGCCACTCCCTCGTCGTCGGCCTTGCAGTCGATCGCCGCGGTGATCTCGGTGCGGGAGAACAGCAGCGAGACGAACGGCCCGGGCAGCACCTTGCCCACCGCGGAGGTGGCCGAGGTCGCAGAGGTCGAGCCGGCCGGCCCGGCGACGAGGGAGGTGACGACGGTCAGGGCGACGACGGCCAGCCCGAGCCGGCGGGGTGTGGTGGCGCGCACGGTGATCCTCCCGGGGTCCGCTCGTTCCCCCCTGCGGCACCGTCACGGATAGTAATCACTCTTTGCCGCTCAGTCACAGCCCCTGTCCACCCTTTGGTCCCACCCCGCCCCGTGCTCCCATCCGGCCGCCGTACTCCACTCCGACCGGTCGCCGAGCCCGAAATGCCCGGTCGCAACCGGCCAAACGGGAGCACGGACCGAGGCGGCCGGACCTAGGGGCAGTGCTCGCGGACGACCCGGGTCGTCGAGGCCGGGTGGTCTGCCAGCCGGGCCGCCGGGCGGATCGGCCGGGGCTGGAAGTTGCCGCCGCAGTTGGGGCAGACCCCGTCCAGCCGGGTCTCGACGCACGCTGCGCAGAAGGTGCACTCGTACGTACAGATCCGCGCGTCCTCGCTGTCCGGCGGCAGGTCGCGGTCGCAGCACTCGCAGGTCGGCCTCAGCTCCAGCACGCCGAGCAGGTTAGGCCCACCCCGACCGCCCGGACAGGCTCATCGGGCGAGCGTCAGGCCCTCACGGCAGTACGGCGACGAGGGAGAGCACCCGGGTGATCTGGGTCGCCCCGAAGTTGTCGTCGCTGATCAGCGTCACGCCGTAGAGGGACCCGACCAGCCGTCGGGTGGTGAGTCCCTCGTAGTTGTCCATCAGCGGGTTGGTCTGCGGCTGTTTCGCCGTGGCGCCGAGGGTCGGGCACGCGGTGACGTCGGCGACCAGTCGCTTGGCCATGACCAGCCCCGGCCGGGTCGAGAGGTTGCCGACCCGCGAGACGTCCCTGGCCCGGCCCAAGCCCGGCACGGCGTAGAGCTGCACGGTGTTGCCGGTGGCCGGGTCGAACGCCGCCTCCATGACCAGCAGCCGCCCGTCCCGGTAGAGCTGCACCTCCGAGATCCGGTTGCCGGGATCGACCTGGTAGGCGGCCTGTCCGGACAGCCGGTACGCCCCGCCCGGGGCGCGGTCGTAGACGAGGAACCGGCGGAACGTGTCGGTGCCGTCGGCGGCGACGTCACCGCTCAGCGTGCCCTCCATGGCAGCGACGACCTGCCGCCCGTCCGGGCTGACCGTCAGGCCCTCCAGCGTGGCGTTCGCCGTGGCCTGCCCGGCCGGCGCGACGGCGAACCGGGCCGGCACGGTCAGCTCCGAGCGCTGCACCCCGTCCCGCCCGAACACCCGGATCGACGGCTCGGTCTCGGAGCTCACCAGGTACTCGCCGTCGGGGAGCACCGCCAGGCCCTCGTTGTCGGCCGTGAGCCCGGTGTACGGCGTGCCGTCCGGTGCCTTGAGGACCAGCGGGTCGCGGGTGAGCCGCGGCGCGGCCAGGTCGCGGTAGAACCACAGCCGCGAGGGATCGCTCCCGTGGTTGTCGACCGAGGAGACGTAGGACCCGCTGCGCCGGTCGTAGGCGATGTCGGAGAGGCCGCCGACCGTGGCGCCGTCGACGACCTTCTTGTCCAGGGCGTCCGAGAAGGTGAGCGCGGCGGCGGCCGGCGGGCAGACCCGGCTCGCGGCCCCGCGCACTCCCTGGCGGCTGGTCGCCGTCGCCGACGCGGGGCTGGCGGCGACCAGCGTCGCCGCGGCGAGCGCGAGGGACGCCCCGAGCGCCACCCCGGCGGACCGCCGACCGAACCGGCGACCGGGCCGGCGTCCGGCCGGTCCGGCGTGCGCGCCGGGGTCCCGGCCGGGGTCCGCGCTCGTGAGCTGGCGGGCGTTGGGCATGATCGCCTCCGACGGCTGGTCGAGAATGCTGCCGCCCTCCGTTCTATCCGACCTGCGGCACCAGGCGCTCGTCGAGCAGTGACGACGACATGAACTGTGGAGGACCAGATGACATCTGCGGCCCGCGTGGTGCGAGTACCGGACGCCGACGACCTCGACCGGGCCGCGCGCCTGGTCGCGGGCATGCTCACTGCGACGCCGCTCACCTCCGGCACGGACGCGGCCCAGCCGTTCTTGAAGCTCGAGTGCCTCCAGCCGACCGGCTCGTTCAAGGTCCGCGGTGCGCTCGCCGCCCTCGACGCCCTCGATCCCGCTCGGCCCGCAGTGACCGCCTCGGCCGGCAACCATGCCCTCGGGATTGCCTACGCCGCAACACTTCTGGGGCGCAAAGCGACCGTTGTCACCTCCACCCTCGCGTCTCCCGTGAAGGTTGCCGCGATCAAGCGGTTCGACGTCGAGCTGGTCCAGATCGGGACGACGTACGACGAGGCCGAGGCGCACGCACTGGAGCTGGCCGCCCAGGGGGCTCACTACATCTCGCCGTACAACGACCCGTACGTCATCGCGGGGCAGGCCACCATCGGGTTCGAGCTCGAGCTGCAGGTCGAGGCGCCGATGACTGTCGTCTGCGGCATCGGTGGAGGGGGTCTCGCGTCCGGGCTCGGGCTCTGGGCCTCAGCCCGGCCCGGCGTGCGCATCGTCGGTGTCGAAGCCGTTGTGTCGCAGGCAGTCTCGGCCGCGATCACGGCTGGCCGCCAGGTGTCCATCGAGGTGGGTGACACCCTGGCCGACGGGATGGCCGGCAACATCGAGCCGGGCTCGGTCACCGTCGACCTGGTCTCGCGGCACGTCGACGAGCTCGTGACGGTCACCGAGGACGAGATCCGCGCGGCGATCCGCTACCTCGCGCTCGAGCGGGGAGTGGTGGCCGAGGGCTCGGGGGCCGCGCCGGTCGCCGCCGTCCTGGCCGGCAAGGTGGCTGCCGACCGGGTGGTCGCCATCGTCAGCGGCCGGAACATCCCGGCCGCGGTGCTGGCCGAGATCCTCGGCTGAGCCGGGTGCCGCCGCCCGCCGCCCACCGCGCGCCCGGCCCGTGACGCTCCAGCCAGGTGGCCGCGACGGCGGTGGCGGCGGCGACCGCCCCGGCGCCGAGCAGGGTCCGCGGACCGTGTGACACGAAGGCGCCCGCGAGGGCCGTCCCCGCGGCGACAGCGCCGACCTTGAGGCCGGAGACCGACACGAAGATCTGGGCCCGCGCGGTCGGTGGTGAGTACTCGGCTCGCGCGGCCAGGGTCGCGGTGAACATCGCCGCGTTCGCCGCGCCCGCGACCGTGAATGCGATGACCGCCAGGAGGTACGTCGGAGCCGCCGCGCAGCAAGCGTAGATCGCCGAAAGCACTGCGAGACAACGGATGGTCAGGCGTTCTGGCTCCCCGCGCAGCGGCCGGGCGGTCAGCGCCATCGAGCCCAGCAGGTTGCCGGCGCCGAAGGTCGCAGCCAGCGTCGCGCCCGCGCTCGGCCAGCTGCTGAGCGCGCGGCCCAGCGTCACGGCAAGCAGGGACAGGCCGCCGCAGACGGCCGCGTTGACCATGGTGGTGTACGTCACCCGGCGGAGCGGACCGGTCCGGGCCACCAGGGCGATGGCCGCGCGCACGGTCAGCGCCTGGGTGGCATCAGCCTCAGACCGGCGGTCCTCAGGCAACGTCAGGGTGAGACCGGCTGCGACCAGCGCGCCCGCGCAGAGCACGAGGACGGCGGTGAGGGCACCGGTGACGGCGGCGGTGGCCGCCACGAGCGCTGGGCCGGCCGTGCCGCCGAGGCCGTAGGTGACCGCATCCCAGCCCTGTGCCCGCCGCTGCGCCCGCCGCTGCCCCCGCCGCTGCCCCTGGCCGGTGTCCGCGGCGAGGTCGGTCACGCGACTGCTCAGGCCTCCGGTGAGCAGGGGCCCGCAGGTGCCGGCGAGCACGACGCACCCGCCCACCAGCGGCAGTGGTGCCCGCCCCAGCAGGACCGCCCCGGCGGCGAGCAGCACGGCGTACGCCGCGAATGCGATCGCCAGCACCCGCCGACCGTCGCGGGCGCGGTCGAGCCGGCGCGCGACGAACGGGCCGGCCAGGTGGGGCGCGCTGAGCCCGGCCACGAGCAACCCGGCTGTGGGGCCCGGGTGGTCGAGGTGCGAGGCCGGGGCGAGGGCCAGCAGGACCAGGCCCAGGCCGGCGCCCCCGTCGGCGGTCCGCGCCATCGTCGCGGCCAGGAGGTAGCGCGGCAGGGGGCCCGCGGGCCGGCCCGGACGGGTGGTCGCGGCCGGAGCTCGCGCGTCGGTCGGCATGCGGTGACACTCCCTCCCGTCACCGGCCTGACCGGTGACGATCTCCTGATCACCTTGCCGCGCCGACCGTCACCGGTCAAGATGGTGACGTGAGCGTTGTGTTCGTCGGCGGGAACCTGGCCCTCGACTTCGTCGGGACGCTGAACGAGCGTGGCCATTCTCGGGTCGAGAACCTTCAGACGCCGCCCGACCTCGCCGACTGGTTCGTGCTGGCGGGCGTGCTCGACCGGCGGGTCCGGGCCACCGAGGCCGAGTGGGCCGGGGCGATCGAGCTGCGGGAGGCGATCTTCCGGCTGGTCCAGGCGCTGATCGACGGCGCGGACCCCGCGCCGGGGGATCTGCGGCAGCTCAACCGGGCCGCGGCCGTGCCTCCCCCCACGATCCGGGTCGTGGCCGGACGGGCCGGGCTGGGGGACGGACGACGGGTCGAGCGGCAGGGCGACCTCGCCTCCGCGCTCTCCGCGGTGGCCCGGGCCGGTCTCGAGCTCTTCGCCCTGCCCGATGACGCCGTCCTGAAGTGGTGTGCGAACCCCACCTGCACCCATCCCTATCTCGACCGCTCTCGCGGCCATCGGCGGCGCTGGTGCGACATGGCGGCCTGCGGGGACCGGGCCAAGGCCGCGGCGTATCGGGCCCGGGCTCGTCGCGAGGCCACGCCGAGCCCGCGCTAGAACCCGAACCTGACCCGTACACAGCACGCATGGTCTGCGAACACCGCACGTCCACAGTTGGCCTCGCCGTCACGCCGGCGGCACCCACCGACATGTGGAGATGACATGAGAGACAACAGGTTCCGCCGTCGTACGACGCTCGCGCTGCCCTTGGTGGCGGGGGCGGCCGCAATGGCCGCGTCGATGCTCGGCGGTGGTGGCTCGAGCTTCGCCGGCACCACCAGCTCCGGCTCCGCGGCGACCACCGCGGTCGTCGCGACGCCCGGCGCGTCCGGTCCGTCGGCGGCGGCGTGCGACCGGCTCCCTTGGGAGGCCAAGGTGCAGGGCGCGCCGCCGAACTTCTCCGGAGGCGACCGGGGCGGCGTCTACCTGTGGCACGACGTCAGTGGCTTCCACCTGCGGGTCACGCACCGCGCGGACGACCGGGTCGTCTACACCGGCGTCCTGACCAGCTCGGCCCCGATGAGCATGGACCGGGTCCGGCTGGAGAAGGGTGACGTGGCGAAGCTGTCGGCCGACCACCGTTCGCTCGTCTTCGCCTTCGCCAACCACGGGCACGTCGACGGCGTGAACTTCCACACCGCCTGCGCCGGACACCTGACCGTGTCGCGGCTCAATGCGGGCAGCCACCGTCTGCCGGCCGGCCGGGTCTACCTCGGCGCGACCAAGGCCCACCCGAGCCACATCCCGTTCGTCGTCCACCGCGTGCGGATGTCCGTCAACGCCTAGACGCCCCAAGGCCGCCGCCGGCGCACTCTCTCCCGGAACGGCTCCGGGCAGGGTGCGCCGGCCCAGGCCGTAGAAGGCGCCGCAGAGCAGGAGCAGGCCGGCCAGCGGCCCGAGGACGAGCAGCTCGAAGCCGGTCCGGTCGCCGGCAAACCCCGCTGGCAGTGCGTCGTCCGGCCGCGGCGTGCCGAACCCCGGCCAGAGCAGGCAGACGACCGCGAGGAGGCTCCATGCCGTCGCCAGGGCGCTGACGAGCGCCGCGACGGCCACCCCGCCGGGCACGCGGAACGGCCGGGGCAGTCCGGGTGCCCGCAACCTCAGGGCGACGAACGCGGGGAAGATCAGCAGGTAGGCGAGCAGGATCAGCGAGATGGCCACGGTCAGCGCGGCCGAGAAGAACCGCTGGCTGTCGCCGTGGGTCGCCCACAGGTCCACGACCGCGGTGAGCAGGGAGACGATGCCGGAGAGCAGGGCCATCCGCACGGGTACGCCGGTCCGTACGGAGACCCGGCCGAGCCCGGCCGGTCCGGCGCCGTCGAGGCACGCCGCCGCCTCCGCCCGCGAGGCGCCCATGATCCACGTCGTCCCGCTGGCGACCAGGACCCAGACGAAGAGCAGGCCGGTGGCCGCGCCGACGAGCACCCCGGCGCCGGAAAGCGTTGCGGCGCCATCGCTTCGGACCGATCCGCCGTAGACGGTGAACACCGTTTGCATGGCGTCGACCAGCCCGCGCAACGACGTGACCTGACCCACCGGGAGGACAACCAGTACGGAAAGGATCGGCACGACGTACATGACCAGCTGGCCCACTCCGGCCCGCGCGATGGCCCAGGGGATGTCCCTGCGCGGGTCGCGCATCTCACCCCCGGCGGTCGACGGCAGCTCGATGCCGACGAAGGAGTAGAGCAGCACGGGTACGACGGCGATGAACACGGAGTACGACGGCCGGAGGTCACCCACCGCGATGCCGTGAACCCCGTGCCGGACGCCGTACGCGACGACCGACCCGGAGAAGAAGGTCAGCAGCAGGATCTGGCCGATGGCCCCGCTGGAGGGCACCCACTTGCCCCAGCGCAAGGGGACCACGCTGCCGAACGTCGCGGCACCGACGAACGCGGCGGCGAAGAGGTACTGCAGGGGCCCATCCAGCGGAGAGACGAACCGTTGCCAGACGGCAATGGCCACCACGGTCAGCGAGCCGCCCAGCCACATCGGCGTCCCGGCCCAGTAGAGCAGTGACGTGAGCGCACCGGCGAAGCGGCCGAAGGCCCGGCGGACCCACACGTAGGGCCCGCCCTCGTCGGGCAGGGCCGACCCGAGCTCGGCGGTCGCGAGGGCCGACGGGACGAAGAAGAGCACGAAGAGGACCAGAAGCCAGGTGAAGGCCTCGGCGCCCCCGATGGCGATGGCGCCGATGGTGTCGACGACCACCATGGCCGAGATCAGGAAGAACACGGTGTCGAAGCGGCTCAGCTCGCGCCGCAGCTTGGACAGCTCGGCCGCACCTGCGGGGTCGCCGACCTCGCTCGTGATCGCAGACATGGCGCCACCTCCCTCGGGACGGGCACGGTGAGGAGGGCGTCGGCGGGGCGACTGATACAGGTGGCCTGCTGGCGGTCGCGGCGCGCGGCTAGCCTTCCGGCATGACCGCGCCTCGCGTCCTGATCATCGGCGGCACCGGCGTCATCAGCACCGCCTGCAGCCACCGGGCCGTCGAGCAGGGCCTGGACGTCACCCTGCTCAACCGGGGTACGACCACGGACCGTCCCATCCCGCCCGAGGCCAGGGTGCTGACCGTGGACGTGCGTGACGCCGCCGCCGTCCGGGAGGCGGTGGGGGGCGAGGACTTCGACGTCGTCGTGGACTTCCTGGCCTTCACCACCGACCACGTGCAGGCTGACCTGGACCTGCTGCGGGGGCGGGTCGGGCAGTACGTCTTCATCAGCTCCGCGTCCGCCTACCAGACGCCCCCGGCCCGGCTGCCGGTCCTGGAGTCCACGCCGCTGCGCAACCCCTACTGGCAGTACTCGCGGGACAAGATCGCCTGCGAGGACCTCCTCGTGGCGGCGTACCGCGAGGAGGGCTTCCCGGCCACGATCGTCCGCCCGTCGCACACCTACGACCGCACGTCCGTCCCGTTCGACGGTGGCTGGACCGCCATCGAGCGGATGCGTCGCGGCGCGCCCCTGGTCGTCCACGGCGACGGCACCTCACTGTGGACCCTCACCCACAGCACGGACTTCGCCGTGCCGTTCGTCGGCCTGCTGGCCAACCCGCGAGCGATCGGTGACTCGTTCCACATCACGTCCGACGAGGCGCTGCCGTGGGACCAGATCGCGGAGGCCCTGGCCGAGGCGGCGGGCGTCCGGCCGCGGATCGTGCACGTGCCGTCGGATGCGGTCCTGGCGGCCGACCCGGAGTGGGGGGCCGGCCTGGTCGGCGACAAGGCGCACTCGATGGTCTTCGACAACAGCAAGGTCAAGGCGCTGGTGCCGGGATGGCTCGCCACCGTCCCGTTCGCACAGGGGGCCCGCGAGATCGTCGAGTGGCACGACGCCGACCCGAGCCGCCGGGTCGTCGATGCCGGCCTGGACGCGACGATGGACCGGTTGGCCGAGGCCTACGCTCCCCGCTCCCGGTAGGCAGCTCATGGCAGATCAGGCAGCAGGGGGCGATGCGGCCCTGAGCCAGGTCTCGGCCGAGCTGTACGCCCTTCCACCAGAGGAGTTCACCGCCGCCCGGAATGCCCGGGCGAAGGCCGCGCAGGCCGCGGGGGAGCGCGAGCTCGCGGCACGGATCAAGAAGCTCGGCCGTCCGACGGCGGCAGCCTCCCTGGCCAACCTGTTGGTCCGCGAGGACCCGGAGGCCGTCCAGCCCCTGGTCGAGCTCGGCGTCGGCCTGCGCAAGGCGACGGCGGCACTCGATGGCGCGCAGATGCGGGCGCTGTCCCGCGAGCAGCAGAAGGTCGTGACGACGTTGGTACGCCGCGCGGCGGCGCTCGCGAGGGAGTCCGGCCGGCGGGTGACCGAGCAGACCACGCGGGACCTCGACGCCACCCTGCGGGCCGCGGTCGCCGACGCCTCTTCCGCTGAGCAGCTGATGGCCGGGCAGCTCAGCGAGGCGTTGCAGCACACCGGGTTCGGCCCGACTCCCACCGGGCATCTGACGGTCGTCCGGGAGGGGCAGCGGCCGGCTGCCGAGTCCCCGCCCGAGACCGAGACCGATCCTCGGGCCACGCCGAAGACGGTGAAGACGAAGGTCGAGCCCGAGAGGGAGTCGAAGAGGGAGTCGAAGGGCGAGTCGAAGGCTCAGCAGGCCGCGCACGCTGCTGTGGACAAGGCCGAGGCGGCGATGGAGGAGGCGTTCGCAGCGCGCAAGCAGGCCTCCGCGCAGCTGGCGGAGGCCGGGCGGCGGACGGGCGAGACCAGGGCAGAGGCGGACGCCGCCCGGGCCGCGCTGAAGACCGCGGAGGCGGATCACGCGCGGGCCCGACGCGACGAGGCCCGGGCCCGGGCCGCCTCGGACAAGGCGGCCCAGGCGCTCCGAGCGGCCGCTCGCCGGCTCGAGGACGCCAACTCGCGCCTCGAAGACCTGTCCTGAGCTCGCCGCCACGCCCACCGACCCGCCCACCGACCCGCCCAACGACCCGCCCACCGACCCGCCGTACCCGCTGCACCGGCGTGGCACTCGCGTCCCGCTGCATGCGGCTCCCGCCCCCAGCCGGAGAGGACGCGATCCGGGTCTGTTCTGCGCGAACTGAGGCGCCTAGTGTTCGCCGCATGGAGCGGTATGTCATCCGTGGCGGCGAGGTCGGCTACGAGCGGCTGCAGGTTCTTGCCCGGTCATGGGAGCCGACGACCGCCGCGCTACTGGAGCGAGCGGGGCTACAGCCCGGCATGACCTGCCTCGATCTCGGCTCCGGTGCTGGCGACGTCACCTTCGAGCTGGCCCGGCAGGTCGGCGGCGAAGGGCGCGTCGTCGGCATCGACATGGACGACGAGAAGGTGGATCTCGCCCGGGCATCAGCCGCTGCTCAGGGCGTGCCCAACGTCGAGTTCCGGGCGCTCAGCATCTACGACTGGTCCGAGCCGGACAGCTATGACCTGGTCTACTGCCGCAACGTCCTGCAACATCTGAGCCGCCCGGTCGACGTGCTGCGGTCCATGTGGTCCGCGGTCCGCCCCGGTGGGTCGATCGTGGTGGAGGACGCCGACTTCGAGGGCTCCTTCTGCGACCCCCCCAACGCTGACTTCGACTTCTGGGTGCAGGCCTACCAACGGGTCCTGTCCAGCAGCGGCGGTGACCCGCTGATGGGCCGCAAGCTGCACCGCCTGTTCACCGCGGCCGACATCCCCGCGCCTACGGTCACCGTCGTACAGCGCGCGGACGTGACCGGCGAGGCCAAGACATTGCCCCACTCGACGATCGACCTCACCGCTGACGCCATCGTCGCCAACGGGATCGCCACGCGGGACGAGGTCGATGCCGCCCTGAAGGGGCTGCTGGAGCTCGCCGCCGACCCCGGCACAATCTTCGGGTCGCCACGGATCTTCCAGGCCTGGGCCGGCCGACGACCTCGCTGACGACCTCGCCGGCAACGTCGCTGGCACCAATCGTGACGATCATGGGCCGTTGCGGGAGGCCCGACGATCACGTTGCGTCACCGCGCTCGCGGAGCGGCACCTGTGTTTTCTGCGATCTGCTCTGAGTCCTCCCCGGACTCAGAGCAGATCATCACGAGAATGTGTGCTCCCGCGGTCCAGCTGAGCGCGAATTCCTTTTTTTCACCCGGTGACGCAGCGTGAGGTGGACCCCGCGTGCCGACCGTGCCGACCGTGCCCGTCGCGCCTACGTTGGTCGTCGTGGCAACGGTCAGGTGCGACTTCTTCTCGCAGGCGCTCGGGCACGGGACGTCGATCACGGTCCTGCTGCCGGACCAGCCGTCGAAGGATCGTTCCGACGAAGGGTCGCCGGTGCTCTACCTGCTGCACGGGCTCGGGGACGACTCGACCGCCGCGCTGCGGATGACCTCGATCGCCCGGTACGTCGAGGACCTGGATCTCACCGTGGTCATGCCGCAGACCGATCGCAGCTTCGCCGTGGACGAGGCGTACGGCGGGGCGTACTGGACCTTCCTGTCCCAGGAGCTGCCCGAGGTCGTGCAGCGCCACTTCCGAGCCTCCGGGCGCCGGGAGGACACCTTCGCCGTCGGCATCTCGATGGGTGGGTACGGCGCCGTGAAGCTCGGGCTGCTGCAACCGGAGCGCTTCGCCGCGGTCGCCAGCCTGTCCGGCGCGGTGGACCTGGTCGGCGTGATCCCTCGCCGGGCGGAGCGGGAGAAGGACTGGCAGCGGATCTTCGGCGGCCGCGACGTGGCCGGCACCGACGACGACCTGCTGGCACTCCTCGAGCGGGGCCAGGACCCGGAGTCGCTGCCGGCGATCTACGTCTGCTGCGGCGTGCAGGAGGAGCTGCACGGCGACAACATGCGGTTCGTGGAGACCGCGATCAGGCACGACGTCCAGGTGACGACCGACTTCGGGGACGGGGCGCACACGTTCGCCTACTGGGACGCCCAGCTGCCCAAGGTCCTGGCCTGGCTGCCGCTCAGCTCCTGACTTGACCCGTCACGCCCTGACCTGTGACGCCCTGACCAGGACGACCCGGTAGTTCTTCGGCCGGGCGATCATGGCCTGGTTGCCGAGTGACCGGCGCCCGCCGATGACAGACTGACCCCGGCTCAACGGGGGCCGCCTCCAGGAAGGTGCGAAACATGCTGGTTGTCACGACCAACGACCTGCCCGGCTGGGAGATCCAGCGGGTCTGTGGCGAGGTGTTCGGCCTCACGGTGCGCTCCCGCAACGTCTTCTCGCAGATGGGTGCCGGGCTGAAGTCGATGTTCGGCGGCGAGCTGGCCGGCATGACCAAGGCCCTGGCCGAGAGCCGCAACGAGGTGATGGGCCGGATGATCGAGGAGGCCCGCGGCCGCGGTGGCAACGCGATCATCGCGATGCGCTTCGACACCTCCGAGATGGGCGACGTCTGGACGGAGATCTGCGCCTACGGCACCGCCGTCGTCGCCGTACCCACGTCCGAGGGCGCTCGCCAGACGGCCCAGCAGCTCGGGTACGGCGTCGCCTGACCGTGTAACCTGCTGCCCGCGCCCCAATAGCTCAGACGGCAGAGCGTCTCCATGGTAAGGAGAAGGTCTAGGGTTCGATTCCCTATTGGGGCTCTGCGCAGCGCCCGGCCCGTCGCACTCCGGACGGCTCTGGCGCCGCACCAGGCGGGGTAGCTCAGGTGGTTAGAGCAAACGGCTCATAATCGTTGTGTCGCGGGTTCGAGTCCCGCCCCCGCTACTGCGATTCGACGGGCATCGGAGCCATCCCTTACCCTGGGATGTCGCGCGCCCGGTCGCGCGATCCCCTGAGTCTGCGCAAGACCCGTAACCACTCCGTACGACGCGAGAGAAGGCTGTGCCGTGGCGAGCAAGAGCTCGGATGTCCGCCCCAAGATCACGCTGGCGTGCGTGGAGTGCAAGGACCGCAACTACATCACCAAGAAGAACCGGCGCAACGACCCCGACCGGCTCGAGATGAAGAAGTTCTGCCCGCGCGACGGCCGGCACACGGTGCACCGCGAGACTCGCTGACCGCGTGCCGGTCAACGAGGCATACGTCGGTCGGGTCTACCCCCCCACTCCGTTCTTCGAGATCGGGCGCGAGGCGATCCGCTCGTTCGCCGAGGCGCTCGCTGCCGGCGGACCTGTCGACCCCGTGCACCTCGACACCGGGGCGGCGCAGGCCCTCGGCTACCCCGACGTGATCGCCCCCCCGACGATGGCGATGATCGTGGCCCACCGGGCCAACTTCCAGTACACCGAGGACCCAGAGGCCGGCATCGACTACAGCCGGGTCGTCCACGGCGAGCAGAAGTTCCTGCACCACCGCCCGATCGTGGCCGGTGACCGGCTGGTCGCGGTGCTCAACGTCGACGCGATCCGCAGCGCCGGCGGCCACAGCATGGTCATCCTGCGGACCGAGCTCACCGGCGCCGACGGCGACCCGGTCTGCACCTGCACCGGCACCATCGTGGTCCGCGGCGGCGACGCATGAGCGCCACCACCCCGTCGTACGACGGCGTGCAGGTCGGCGACCAGCTGCCGGCCCGGACGGTCCAGGTGACCCGCGAGGCCCTCGTCCGCTACGCCGGGGCCAGCGGAGACTTCAACCCGATCCACTGGAACCCGCGCTTCGCGGTCGAGGTCGGCCTGCCGGACGTCATCGCCCACGGCATGTTCACCATGGGCTCCGCCGTGGAGCTCGTCTCGGACTGGGCCGGCGACCCGGGCCGGGTCACGGCGTACGGCGTGCGGTTCACCAAGCCCGTGGTGGTGCCCGACCCCGGCCATGCGGACCTCGAGGTCAGCGCAGTCGTGGCGGCCAAGGACGACGAGGCCCGGACCGTCCGGGTCGACCTGACGGTGCGCTGCGCCGACGTCGCGGTCCTGGGTCGCGCCCAGGCGACGGTCCGACTGCCTTGACCGGGGCGAACCCTCGGGTCGTCCACGCGCGCAACGCCGTCTTCGCCGTCTTCTTCCTCAACGGTCTCCTGATGGCGAGCTGGATCGCCCGGATCCCGGCCGTCCGCTCGACCCTCGACCTCACACCCGGCCAGCTCGGGCTCCTGCTGCTCTGCCCGGCGATCGGATCGGCCCTGGCCCTGCCCACGGCCGGGCACGTCGTGCTGCGGCTCGGAGCGAGGGGGGCGCTGCACGTCTTCTCGGTCGTCTGCGCCGGCGGCGTGATGGTGGCCGGAGCCGGGGTGAGCTCCCACCTGGCGCTGCTGGCGGCCCTCGGCCTGTTCCTCTTCGGGCTGGGCACCAGCCTGTGGGACGTGGCGATGAACGTCGAGGGCGCCGCGGTCGAGCAGGCCCTGGGCCGTTCGATCATGCCGCGGTTCCACGCCAGCTGGAGCCTCGGCAGCGTCGGCGGCGCCCTGGTCGGCGCGGGGTTCGCCGCCGTCGGGGCGCCGCTCGTCGTGCACCTGCTGATCGCGAGCGTCGTGTGCCTGGCCCTGGCCCAGCTCGCCTGCCGGTGGTTCCTGGCGGCCGACCCGCACTCGACCGCCGAGCCGGCGCCGCCGCGCGCGGCGCTGCGGGCCTGGACCGAGCGGCGGACCTTGCTGATCGGTGTCGTGACCCTCTGCGCGGCCCTGGTCGAGGGCATCGCCAACGACTGGTTCGGGCTGACCCTCGTCGACGGCTATCACCAGCGAGAAGTGTTCGGGGCGTTGGGTTTCGGCGTCTTCGTCACGATGATGACGGCCGGGCGCACGGTCGGGACGGCGGTCATCGACCGCTACGGCCGGGTCACCACGCTGCGGCTCTCCGCGCTGGCCGCGGCGACCGGTGTCGTCCTCGTCGTCCTGGGTCCCTGGCTACCGGTCGCGATCCTCGGCGGCGTCCTCTGGGGCGCAGGCGCCGCGCTGGGCTTCCCGATGGGGATGAGCGCCGCCGCCGACGACCCGGTCTGGGCCGCGCCCCGCCTGGGCGTCGTGACCTCGATCGGCTATCTGGCCTTCCTCGCCGGCCCGCCCCTCGTCGGCTTCGTCGCCGACGGCGTCGGGGTGCGCAAGGCCGTGGGCGTCGTGCTGGTCGCGCTGCTCCTCATCGCGGTCCTCGCGCCGGTCGAGCGGCCACCTGGGGCCACCGTCGGAGCCGGCACGGACGGCGCTCCGAGCGGCAGCGGCGAGAGCGCCTTGACCTCCTGAAGCTTGAGGTACGTCGTGAGCTGCTGGCCGCCGCGGAACGCCAGGTGGCTGAGCACCTGCTGCAGCTCGGCGACGTCCCGGGTCACGACGGTCAGCAGGTAGTCCATCTCGCCCGCCACCAGGTCGGCCGCGATGACCTGGGGCATGGCCCGGAGCATCTCCTCGAAGGCGCTGACGACTCGCGGGTCCTGCCGGGTCAAGGTCGCGGCGACGTACACCTGGAGCGCGAAGCCGGCCACGGCCGGGTCGAGCCGGGCCGTGATCGTGCGGATGACCCCCGACTCCTTGAGGTGCCGGACCCGGTGCAGCGTCGCCGCGGGGGACAGGCCGACCGACCGGGCCAGGTCCACGTTCGTAACATCTGCATCCGTTTGGAGTAGCGCGAGCAGCTGGATGTCAATTTCATCAAGCGAAATGGCCATAGCACCGAATCTTAGTGTGCCAAGTGGGCTGATGGAGGCCTAACCGGCCCGTCGACCCGGATGATTGAAACGTGAAACGCTCGCCCCGCCCCGCCATCCTCGCCCTGACCGCAGCCGGAGTGCTGTGGGGTTCGAGCATGCCCCTGTCCAAGCTCTCCCTGTCCTGGCTGGAGCCGGGCTGGCTGACCGTCGTCCGGTTCGGCCTGGCGGCGCTGCTGCTCGCCATCCCGGCCCGGGCCCACCTGCGGGCCGCGTTCGCTCCCTCGATCCTGCTCTGGGGCGCACTGGGCGTCGGCGTCTGCGTCGTGATCCAGAACGTCGGCGTCGGGATGACCAGCGTCAGCCACGCCTCGATGATGGTCGGCGCCATGCCGGTGCTGGTCGCGGCCATCTCGGCCGGCTGGCACCGGCTGCGGATCTCCGGCCGGGCCTGGACCGGGCTGCTCGTCTCGCTCGTCGGGGTTGCCGTCGTCGCCGGCGGCGGTGGCGGTCACTCCAGCCTGCTGGGCGACGCCCTCGTGCTCTTCTCGCTCGCCGTGAGCGCCGCCATGACGGTCGCGCAGGTCGACATGCTGGAAGGCCGCGACCCGATGGCCGTGACCGCGGTGCAGTTCATGGCCGCGGCCGTGGCCGCGCTGCCGATCGCCGCGACGACCGAGGGCCTGCCGTCGGCGCCGACCGGTGCGGGACCGGCCATCGGCGTCCTCGCCCTGACCGTCGTCGGGACCATGCTGCCGTGGGTGCTGTTCGCCTTCGGCCAGTCCCGCGTGCCGGCGGCTGTGGCCGGCTCGTTCCTGAACATCGAGCCGCTGATCGGTGCCGGTGCGGGCGCGCTGTTCTTCGGCGAGGCCATCGCGCCGGCCCAGGTCGGTGCGGGCCTGGCCATCCTGGCGGGGGTCGCGCTCAGCACCCTGGCCCAGGTCGGGCCGCGGGCCGAGCCCACCCTGGCGCCCGTGCCCGATCCGAGCCCGCAGCCCCCGCTCCGCGCCGTACCGGCCCGGCACTGGGAGTTCGACGACCTGTCGGCCGACGACCTGGTGCTGACCCGCTGGGGCGCCGCCGCCTGACCCACCCCCGCCGGGGGCGCGTCGCGGTCGCTAGCCGCCGCCGTGGGCGGTCCAGGCGGCCGGCCGCCCGGCCGCGGTGCTCATGCGGACCACTCCGGCAGGCCGTGCACGAACCCCAGCACCACGCCGGCGAGCCGTTCGGGCTGCTCCATGGCGATCATGTGGGCGACGTCGTCCCAGACGACCGCCCGGGCGTCCGGTGCGTTCGCGGCCAGGAAGTCCGCCGTCGCGGCGACCTCCGAGAAGTCCAGCGCGCCGGCGACGGCCAGCACCGGGCAGGTCAGCTCGGACAGCCGCTCCACGGCCGGCGGCTGCAATTGCAGCCGCCGTCCGTGGACGCGCCCGGGCGCGTTGAGCTCGCGGTCCCAGGCCCGGACCGCCTCCCGGATCTCTTGCGGCACACGGGTTTCCGGCTGACCTGGCCCGTCGACCCAGCCACGGACGTCGATGTCGGCGATGGCCTCGGGGTCCGGCGGGTCGGCCTCCTCGAGCTGCTCCATCTGCTCGAACACCGCGTGCTCCTCCGGGGTCTCCGGCCCCTCGAACCCGCTGAGTCCCGCCGCCACGCCGACGACGGCCGCGACCCGGTCGGGGAACTCGATCGCCGTGTCGAAGCTGTGGACGCCACCCATGGAGTTGCCGACCAGCACCGCGCGGGCGATCCCGAGCGCGTCGAGGACGGCGACGATGTCGGCCCGGGGCGAGACCTCGACGTCCTCGGTCGTCGACGCGCCGAAGCCGCGCAGGTCGTGGCGGACGACCCGATGGCCGGCCTCGACCAGCAGCGGCGCGAAGGCGTCCCACGACTCGAGCTGGGCGATGCCGGCGTGAACCAGCAGGATCGGGGGGCCGGCCCCTTCGTCGCGGACCCGCAGCCGCCCACCCGGCACGTCGACGTACACATCGCTCGGCTCTGGCACCTGCCGATCATCACGACTTCCCGGCCGCCTGCCAAGGGCAGCGGCCGGTCGGTAGCGTTCATCCCGCCATGGCTGCCCCCACCTCCCTCGCCGACCTGACCACGCTGCGGGTCGGTGGCCCGATCGGGCGGCTGGTCGTCGTCGACACGACCGACGACCTGGTCGACGCGGTGCACGAGGTGGATGACGCCGACGAGCCGCTGCTGGTGGTGGCCGGCGGGTCGAACCTCCTGGTCAGCGACGACGGCTTCGACGGCACCGTCGTGCAGGTCCGGACCCGCGGCGTCGAGGTCGCGTCCTCGGACCTGTGCAGCGGCATGTCTCTGCGGGTCGACGCGGGCGAGCCCTGGGACGACGTGGTCCGGCGGGCGGTCGATGAGGGCTGGGTCGGGATCGAGGCGCTGTCCGGCATCCCGGGGTCGACCGGGGCGACGCCGATCCAGAACGTCGGGGCCTACGGTCAGGAGGTCGCCCAGACGATCAGCTCGGTGCGCACGTGGGACCGGCGCGAGGAGCGGGTGCGGACGTTCGCCGCGGGGGAGTGCGGCTTCACCTACCGCAGCTCGCTGTTCAAGACCTCCAGCCGGTACGTCGTGCTGGACGTCACGTTCCAGCTGCCGTTCGGCGACCGGTCCGGGCCGATCGGCTACGCGGACGTGGCCCGGGCGCTGGGGGTCGAGCTGGGGGAGCGGGTGGCGCTGGCCGACGCCCGGGAGGCCGTGCTGGCCCAGCGGCGCGCTCGCGGCATGGTGCTGGACGCGGCCGACCACGACACCTGGAGCGCCGGGTCGTTCTTCACCAACCCGGTGCTGTCCAGCGGAGCCTTCGCGCGGCTCAGCGCCCGGGCCGGCCTGGCGGGAGCGGGCCCACCCCCGTCGTACCCGGCGGACGGCGGGGTGAAGACCAGCGCGGCCTGGCTGATCGAGCGGGCCGGCTTCGGCAAGGGGTTCGGGCTGCCCGGGGCCGCCGCCCTGTCGACGAAGCACACGCTGGCGCTGACGAACCGCGGCGGCGCCAGTGCCGGTGACCTGCTGGTGCTGGCCCGGCGGGTCCGGGACGGCGTGCAGGATCGGTTCGGCGTGGCCCTCGAGCCCGAGCCCCGCCTCGTCGGCCTGACCCTCTGACCCCCTGACCCTCTGACCCCTGACCCTCTGACCCCCCGTGCTCCCATCCGGCCGCCGTACTCCAAAAAAGCCGGTGTCGAGGCACCCTTCCGGGTCAGTTCACCGGCCGCAGTGGAGCACGGCGGCCGGATGGGAGCACCGGGTCAGGGGGTGGTCGCGAGCCAGCGGTCGATGTCCGCCAGGGCCAGTTGCCGTACGCCGTCGGGCGCGCGCGAGCCCAGCACCGACCCCCGGGCCAGGTCGGCCAAATCCTCGTCCGAGCAGCCGTGGTCCTCGCGGGCGAACCGGTACTGGTCGGCCAACCGCGAGCCGAACAGCAGCGGGTCGTCCGCGCCGAGGGCGATCCGCGCGCCCGCGCGCCGCAGGGCCTGCAGCGGCACCCCGGCCTGCTCCGCGTAGACGCCCAGCGCGACGTTGCTCCCGGGGCAGACCTCCAGGGTGATCCCGCGGTCGACGACGTCGGCGAGCACGGCCCGGTCCTCGACCGACCGCACGCCGTGGCCGATCCGGTCCGGGCCGAGCGAGTCCAGTGTCGTCCGCACGTGTCCGGGCCCGAGCAGCTCGCCGCTATGGGGCACGGACGCCAGCCCGGCCGACCGCGCGATCCGGAACGCCCCCGCGAACTCCCTCGTGTCACCCCGCCGCTCGTCGTTGCTCAGCCCGAAGCCGACCACGCCGCCGGGCCCGTCGCCGGCATGCCGCACGGCCAGGCGGGCCAGCGTCCGGGCGTCCAACGGGTGTCGCATCCGGCTGGCCGCCACGATGAGCGAGACCACGACTCCCGTTGCGGCAGAGGCAGTTCGGGCCGCGTCCTGGATGATCTCGAGGGTCGGCGTGAGCCCCCCGAGGTGGACGGCGTACGACGTCGGGTCGACCTGCAGCTCCAGCCACCGTGACCCGTCCCGGGCGTCGTCCTCGGCCGCCTCGAGCACCAGCCGCCGGACGTCGGACTCGTCGCGGACGCAGGACCTCGCGATGTCGTAGAGCCGCTGGAAGCGGAACCAGCCCTTCTCGTCGGTGGCCCGCAGCCGCGGCGGCTCGCCCGACGTCAGCGCGTCCGGCAGCCGGATGCCGTGCCGTGCCGCCAGGTCGAGCAGCGTCGCCGGCCGCATCGAGCCGGTGAAGTGCAGGTGCAGGTGCGCCTTGGGCAGCGCCGCGATCTCCCGCACCCGCTCAGGCCCGCCGCTCGGCGACCCACCGGAAGGTCCGCGTCGCGACCACCAGCCCGACGACGAGCCAGACCGTGAGCACCGCCGCGCCGGTGCCGAGCTGCCAGGACCCACCCGGCTCGGCCTGGACCAGCTGCGCCGGCAGGAAGACCGAGCGCATCCCCTGCGCCATCCACTTCAGCGGGAACACCGAGGCGACGGCGTGCATCCACGGCGGCAGCTGGCCGTAGGGGAAGTAGACGCCGGAGATGAACTGCAGGACCAGGACCACCGGCGTCACGACGGCGGAGGCGGTGCGCCCGGTCCGTGGCACGGACGAGAACGCGATCCCGAGGCTGGTCCCGGCTGCGCCGCCGAGGGCCAGCAGCCACACCAGCCGGAGCCAGTGGGCGCCGGACGGCAGGGGTACGCCGTAGGCCACCCGCGCGACCGCGAGCAGCAGGACGATCTGGATCCCGGTCGTCGCGAGCACCTGGCCGACCTTGCCGATGAAGTAGGCCATGGCCGGCATCGGCGTGCCGCGCAACAGCTTCAGCGTGCCGTCGTCCCGCTCGATGGCGATCGAGATGGCCAAGGCCTGGAAGCTCGTGAGCATGACGCCCGTCGCAGCCATGCTCGTGACGTAGTACTGCGCAGCCGTCACGCCGACCGCGCCCCGCTGGATGAAGTCCGAGCTGCCGCCGAAGGCCGACGCGAAGATCGCCAGCATCACGACCGGGAAGGCGAAGATGAAGATGAGCGACTGCTTCTCGCGGAAGAACTGCAGCAGCTCGACCTTGGTCCGTGAGAGACCAATGGCCGCAACGCTTCTCGACCCGCCGGCCCGGGTCGCGACGCCTGGCCGGCTCACGAGGCGACCTCCCTGCCGCCGGCCGGTTGGGCCTCGGCGATCATCGACAGGTAGACGTCCTCCAGCCGCGGCCGGCGGACCTCGAGCTCGGGCACCGACGGGCCGAGCCGGGCGGCCAGCGCCAGGACCACGGACGTCGGGTCGGGGGTGCTCTGCGACCGCAGCTCACCCCCCTCGCGCCACCGGACCAGCGGCGTACGGCGGTCGGGACCGCCCAGCCGGTCGACGGTGTCGACGTCCAGCAGCCGGCCCGCAGCGATCACGCCGACCCGGTCGGCCAGCTGCTCGGCCTCGTCCAGGTAGTGGGTGGTCAGCAGCATCGTGGTGCCGCCGGCGCGCAGCGCGCTCAGCAGCTCCCAGAAGGCCCGGCGGGCCTGGGGGTCGAAGCCGGTCGTCGGCTCGTCGAGGAACAGCAGCTCCGGGTTGCCGACGATGCCGAGCGCGACGTCGAGCCGCCGCCGCTGGCCGCCCGAGAGCGCACCGGCCCGCGTGCCCCGCTGCCCGGTCAGGCCGACCGACTCGATGACCTCCGACGGGTCGCGGGGTGCCGGGTAGAAGCCGGCGAAGTGCCGCACCAGCTCGGCGACGGTCAGCTCGCCCGCCTCGCCGGTCGACTGCAGGACGATGCCGACCCGCGCCCGCCAGGCCCGGTCACGCTCGACCGGGTCGTGACCGAGCACGGTCACCTCGCCGGCGTCCCGGCTGCGGAAGCCCTCGAGGATCTCGACCGTCGTCGACTTGCCCGCTCCGTTGGGACCGAGCAGGGCGAAGATCTCACCGGCCCGGATGTCCAGGTCGATCCCGTCGACCGCCCGGTGCTGACCGTAGGTCTTGACCAGGCCGCGCACCCGCACGACCGGCTCGGCCCTCCCCGCCTGCATGGGGCCCACTATGTCGCGTCCGCCGGCCCGTGGGCATGCTGGGCCGATGCGCGTCGCGGTGGCAGGGGCCGGCCTCGCCGGGCTCGCGCTCGCGACCGGGCTGGCCCGCGACGGGCACACCGTCGTGGTGCTCGAGGCCGACCACTCCCTGACCAGCCGGCCGCAGGGCTACCGGCTGCATGTCGACCGCCGCGGCCTCGACCCGCTGCGGGCCCTCCTGCCGCCGGCGGACCACGCCGTGGTCGAGGCCACCGCCGGCCGGTTCGCGGAGCCGCGCCGGCTGCAGGTGATGAGCGGCCGGCTGCACCGGTTGCGCACGATCGAGACCGGGCCGGGTGTGGTGGACGGCCGCCTGGTCAGCACCGCCGTGGACCGCGCCACGTTGCGGGCCGTCCTCGCCGGCTCGGCCGTCACCGCCGGTGCCGAGATCCGCTGGCGCACAACAGCTTCGGCGTACGTCGAGCGCGAGGACGGCGTCCAGGTGCAGACGTCTGGCGATGCGGTCGAGGCGCACCTGCTGGTCGGCTGCGACGGCGTACGGTCCCGCGTCGCGGCCAGGCTCCTCCCCGCCCTGCGACTCGTGGACACCGAGGCCGGCAGCATCGTCGGCCGGACCCCTGCCACGGCGACTCCGCCCCGCCTGCTGGAGAGCCTGCACCACGGGTACGTCGTGCTGCGGGGTCTGCGCACCGGCGTCGGGCTGGGGTTGATGGCCTTCGCGGGCCGGCCGGACGACGTGGGGCGCGCGGCCGGCCGTGCCCTGGCGGCCGTGGAGGACTACGTGATGTGGAACGTCGGCCTGACTCGTGCCGCAGAACTGACCGGTGCGACGCCAGATACGTTGCAGCGCAACGCGTTACGGCATCTACGCGGATGGCACCCGGATGTCCGGGCCGTCGTCTCAGCGGCGGACGAGCCGGCCACCTTCCTCGCCACCAGCGCCCGCGCCGAGCGGCCCGCCTCGTGGGATCCGTCGCGGGTCACCGTCATCGGTGACGCCGCGCACGCCATGCCGCCCGACCGTGGCTCGGGCGCCAACCTCGCCCTGGCGGACGCCGCCCGCCTGGTCGCGGCACTGAGGGACGTCGACGGGGCGGATCGGGCCGCGTTGCTCGCCGCCGTCGGCCGCACCGAGGTCGCGATGGTCGACCAGGCGTTCGGGGTCAGCGAGGCCGGGCCGGCCACCGGCCGTCGCTGAGCCGGCCGGCGACTCACACGGCACCAGCGTCACGCGTTCCATCCGCGGAGCCGCCTCGCCGGCCACCGTGAACGCACCGTCAACGCACCAGGAAGCACCAGGAACCCGCACCAGGAGGACACGACCCATGCCAGCCAGCACGCTCTATCGCATCGACGCCCTCGATCCCGGCCAGCTCGACCGGATCCGGACCGGCGGCGAGGACGACTTCGGCAACCGCGTCGTCCGCCTCGCCGGACATGAGGCCGGCGCTCCGCTGCGCTGTTGCCTGCGGGACAGCCGCGACGGCGAGGACATCACCCTGATCGCTCACCAGCCGTCGACGGTCGGCGGCCCGTACGCCGAGGTCGGTCCGGTCTTCATCCACGCCGACCGGTGCGAGGGGTACGCCGCGACCGGCTACCCCGACGGCTTCCGGCATCGCTCCCAGCTGCTCCGCGGGTACGACGCCGACGGCCGGCAGGTGGACAACACGGTCACCGAAGGACCAGCGGCCGAGGCGGCGATCGAGCAGCTGCTGGCGCGGCCGGAGATCGCGTTCGTGCACAGCCGCAACCTGATGGCCGGCTGCTACATGTTCCGGATCACCCGGATCACCCGGACCGGACCGGGCTAGGAGAGCAGCTTCTGCATCCGTGCGACGCCCTCGGCCAGGTCGTCATCGCCCAGCGCGTACGACAGCCGCAGGTAGCCGCTGGGCCCGAACGCCTCGCCCGGGACGACGGCCACCTCGGCCTCCTCCAGGATCAGCTCGGCCAGCTCGACCGACGTCTGCGGCGTCCGACCGGCGAACGTCCGGCCGAGCAGGCCCTTCACCGACGGGTACGCGTAGAACGCCCCCTGCGGTGTCGGGCAGGCCACGCCGTCGATCTCGTTCAGCATCGCCACGATGGTGCGGCGCCGGCGGTCGAAGGCCTCGCGCATGGTCGCGACGGCGGCGAGGTCACCGGTGACCGCGGCGATCGCCGCCCGCTGCGAGACGTTGGCGACGTTGGACGTGAGGTGGGACTGGAGGTTCGTCGCGGCCTTGACGACGTCGCGGGGCCCGAGCATCCAGCCCACCCGCCAGCCGGTCATGGCATAGGTCTTGGCCACGCCGTTGAGCACGATGCAGGTGTCGGCCAGCTCGGGCACCTGCACCGGCATCGAGCTGAACACGGCGCCGTCGTACGTCAGGTGCTCGTAGATCTCGTCGGTGATGACCCACACGCCGTGCTCGAGCGCCCACTGCCCGATGGCCCGGACCTGCTCCGGCCGGTAGACCGCACCGGTCGGGTTGCTGGGGGAGCAGAAGAGCAGCGCCTTGGTCCGCGGCGTCCGTGCCGCCTCGAGCTGGGCGACCGTGACCAGGTAGCCCTGGTCCTCGCCGGCGAACACCTCGACCGGCACGCCGCCGGCCAGGGCGATCGCCTCCGGGTACGTCGTCCAGTACGGCGCCGGCAGCAGCACCTCGTCGCCCGGGTCGATCACCGTCGCGAACGCCTGGTAGACCGCCTGCTTGCCGCCGTTGGTGACCAGGACCTGCTCCGGCGCGACGTCGTACCCGGAGTCGCGGGCGGTCTTGGCGACGATGCCGGCCTTGAGGGCGGGCAGGCCGCCGGCCGGTGTGTAGCGGTGGTTGGCCGGGTCGTGGCACGCCTCGGCGGCAGCGGCGACGATGTAGTCGGGCGTCGGGAAGTCCGGCTCGCCGGCCCCGAAGCCGATGACCGGCCGGCCGGCCGCCTTGAGCGCCTTGGCCTTGGCATCCACGGCCAGCGTCGCCGACTCGGCGATGGCTCCGATCCGCCGGGAGATCCGGTTGCGGCCCTGGGTGCTCGGGTTCGCCGGGTTGGCCGGGGAGGTGCTGTGCTCGCTCACGCGGGCCATCGTCCCACCCCCTCGCAGCCCGTCCCACTCCCGGTCGCCGGCAGGTCGCTCGGGCCGCCCGGTCTCGCGTACAGTGGGCCCCCGGGTGGTTGACGACCGCCATGCTGACGCATGCCCACAATCGGTTAGCACGTGGGCACTGAACGTGGACTTCGCGTCGCACGGGAGCCGTGAGGCCACCTGTAGGGCAGTGGCTCAATTGGTAGAGCACCGGTCTCCAAAACCGGCGGTTGGGGGTTCGAGTCCCTCCTGCCCTGCGCTAGACGTACGCCAGATGTCATCCCGAGCAGCAAGGTGAGTCCGTGACGGAGATCAGCACCGCCGACGAGCGCGACCCGCGCGCGTCGTCCGGCGGCGGCAAGGCGGCCGGCCCGGCCCGGCGCGGCGTGTTCGGCCGGATCGGGCTGTTCTTCCGCCAGGTGGTGGCCGAGCTGCGCAAGGTCGTCCGGCCGACCCGCAGTGAGCTGATCACCTACACCAGCGTCGTGCTGGTGTTCGTGGCCGCGGTGATGGCCTTCGTGTCCGTGCTCGACTTCGGGTTCGGCCACCTGGTGCTGTACGTCTTCGGCGGCGGCAAGTAGCGGTACGACCCAGCACGATCAGCAGGACCCAGCAGGACCCAGCAGCACCCAGTACGACAAGTGATCTACCCAGGAAGCAGGCAGCACGTGTCCGAGCAGTGGACCGATACCCAGGTCGAGGACGAGGTCGACGTCCCCGTCGTGGCGTCCGACGACCCCTCCGACGACAGCTCCACCGACGCCACCGACGCCGCCGAGGACGCCGTACCGGCTGACGAGGCGCCGGCTGACGAGGCTCCCGCTGACGAGGCGCTCACCGACGAGGTCGTCGCTACGGACGCCGAGGTGGGCGGGGACGACGAGGACGTCGACCCGGCCGAGACGTTCAAGGCCGAGCTGCGGCGCGCGCCGGGCGAGTGGTTCGTCATCCACAGCTACGCGGGCTATGAGAACCGGGTCAAGGCCAACCTCGAGACCCGGATCGTCAGCCTCAACATGGAGGACTACATCTACCAGGTCGAGGTCACCATGGAAGAGGTGACCGAGATCAAGAACGGCCAGCGCAAGCAGGTACGCCGCGTGCGGATGCCCGGCTACGTGCTGGTCCGGATGGACCTCACCGACGAGTCGTGGGGCGCGGTCCGGCACACGCCGGGCGTCACCGGCTTCGTCGGGCACACCCACCAGCCGGTCCCGCTGAGCCTGGACGAGGTCTTCTCCATGCTCGCGCCGACCCTGGAGCGCAAGGACAAGCCGAAGACCCCCGAGATCAAGGTCGTCGACTTCGAGGTCGGCGAGTCGGTCACCGTCATGGAGGGCCCGTTCGAGACCCTCCCGGCGACCATCTCCGAGATCAACGTCGACGGGCAGAAGCTCAAGGTCCTGGTCTCCATCTTCGGCCGCGAGACCCCCGTCGAGCTGTCCTTCAGCCAGGTCGCCAAGCTCTAGCCCGTCCCGGCGCCACCGTCGTACCCGTAAGAACACCCACCACGAGCAAGGATCGACATGCCCCCCAAGAAGAAGGTCGCAGCCCTCATCAAGCTGCAGATCCAGGCCGGCGCCGCGACGCCCGCCCCGCCGGTCGGCCCCGCACTGGGCCAGCACGGCGTCAACATCATGGAGTTCGTCAAGGCCTACAACGCCCAGACGGAGTCCGAGCGCGGCAACGTCATCCCGGTGGAGATCACGGTCTACGAGGACCGCTCCTTCACCTTCATCACCAAGACGCCGCCGGCCGCCGAGCTGATCAAGAAGGCCGCCGGCGTGCCCAAGGGCTCCGGCGAGCCGCACAAGACCAAGGTCGGGCGACTGACCAAGGAGCAGGTCCGCACCATCGCGCAGTCCAAGATGGAGGACCTGAACGCGACCGACATCGACGCGGCCGCCAAGATCATCGCGGGCACCGCCCGGTCGATGGGCATCACCGTCGAGGGCTGAGCGTTGCGCTCTAGGCCCGACCAGCACTGACCAGCACTGCACCAGCACGATCAGCACGACGTGGCAGGGCCAGCTTCGGCCCGCTGGACCACAACTCCGCCGTACCGACAGCAAGGAGCAGCACCATGAAGCGCAGCAAGTCCTACCGCGCCGCGGAAGAGAAGATCGACCGCGACAAGCTCTACGGCCCGCTCGAGGCGGTCCGGATCGCCAAGGACACCTCGACCACGAAGTACGACGCGACCGTCGAGGTCGCGATGCGGCTGGGCGTGGACCCGCGCAAGGCCGACCAGATGATCCGCGGCACCGTGAACCTGCCGCACGGCACCGGCAAGACCGCTCGCGTCCTGGTCCTCGCGACCGGTGACCGCGCCGCACAGGCCGAGGCCGCCGGGGCCGACTACGTCGGGTCGGACGACCTGCTGGAGCGGATCCAGGGGGGCTGGCTGGACTTCGACTCGGTCGTCGCCACGCCCGACATGATGGGCAAGGTCGGCCGGCTGGGCAAGGTCCTCGGGCCGCGCGGCCTGATGCCGAACCCGAAGACCGGCACGGTGACGATGGACGTCGCCAAGGCGGTCACGGACATCAAGGGCGGCAAGATCGAGTTCCGCGTCGACAAGCACGCCAACCTGCACTTCATCATCGGCAAGACGTCGTTCAGCGAGCAGAACCTCGTGGAGAACTACGGTGCCGCGCTCGAGGAGATCCTGCGGCTCAAGCCGTCGGCGTCCAAGGGCCGCTACGTGCAGAAGGCCACGCTGACCACGACGATGGGCCCGGGCATCCCGCTCGACCCGAGCCGGACCCGCAACCTGCTGGCCGAGGACACCGAGGCCTGAGCCGAGCAAGGATGGCCGCATGCGACGTACCGGGCGCGCCCGCTGGCCCGTCGCAGCGCTGACGTCGGGCGTCGCGAGCCTCGTGGCCCTGGCGGCCTGCTCGGGGTCGACCGACGCACCCCTGCTCGACTCGGGTACGGCGTCGGCGCCGCTGACCTCGGCCACCGGCAGCCCGTCCGGCGCAGCTGGCGAGCTCCCCGGAGCCCAGGTGGCCCAGCGGGTCCGGCAGGCGATGACCGATGCCGGGTCCGCGCGGTTCTCGCTGCAGAGCTCGACGACGTCGGGGCAGGACGCCGACGGTGCGATCAACCTGCTCGGCGGGTCGACCCGGGTGAGCTTCAACTTCACCGACGGCAGCGACCGGCTGCGGGTCATCGCGCTGCCCGGCATCCTCTACGCCGATGTCGGTGAGGTCGTCGACGGCCGGCACTGGCTGGCCGTTCGGGCCGGTGCGACCGACCCGGTGTCCAGCACCATGGCCCCCCTGCTGAGCTACATGACCAGCTCCGCGGACGTCTCCGGGCAGGCGACGAGCTGGACCGCCGCCGCCTTCACCGCCTCCGGCACGACCACGATCTCCGGCGTACCGGTCACGGAGTACGACGCCACGATCCCGCAGGCCGCCGTCCGGGCCGGGCTGCCGCCACAGTTCCGGGACGTGATGAAGAAGGACGTGACCGGCGACAGCCACCTGCGGCTGTGGCTGGACCGCTCCGACCGGCCGGTCAAGCTGGTGACGTCCGGCAGCTACGACCACCGGGCCGACCTGGTCACGGTCACCTACTCCGACTGGGGCTCGGCCCCGAAGGTCACCGCGCCACCGTCGAGTGACGTCATCGTCCGCAAGTCCTGACCCCGGCCGGCGCGGCCGGCTCTTCGTTGGGCCGGACGGGTGAACGGCCGCGGACTTCGGCAATCGCCTGTGACCGAGGGTGAGCCTGGCCTAGCGTTGGTGCCTGCGTCCGCACCGGACGGCCGGATCCGTCCCGTCGCACTTCATCGTCACGTCAGAGTCGAGCTCAGGGGAGCACCACATGCGTCGCCGTACCGTCGTCACCTTCACCACCGCCGTCCTGGTGGCCAGCCTGGCCGCCTGCTCGGGCGGGTCCGGCGGCTCCGGCAGCGCCGGCGCCTCGGGCTCGGGCGGCGGCAGCAAGCCGAGCCAGAGCTCGGCCCCGAAGGTCGTCAACGCCCTGTCGATCATCGAGCGGGCCAGCAGCTCGACCAGCTCGTTGAAGAGCGCGCACATCTCCTCGACGTCCGAGATCGGTGGCAAGTCGACGACGATGGAGGGTGACGTCCGCTACCACCCCACCGAGATGAGCCTCACCGTCTCGGTCGCGGGGCAGAGCCTGCACGAGGTGCTGGCCGGCAAGACGCTCTACCTGAAGCTCCCGGCCTCGGCCGGTGTCCCGGGCGGCAAGGCGTGGATGAGCATGAGCCTGACCCAGATGGCGAAGCTGACCGGCCTGAGCCTGGACTCGCTGCTCAACAGCTCCAGCGCGGACCAGAGCGTCCAGCTGCTGCGGGCCTCGCAGGACCTCAAGGTCGTCGGTCAGGAGACCGTCGACGGGGTCAGCACGCAGCACCTGCGCGGCACCGTCGACGTCCAGAAGGCGCTGGATGCCCTGACCACCAAGGGGGCGACCGCGCAGAAGCAGTCGCTCAGCTCGATCGTGAAGTCCCTGGGCATGAAGGACGCCCACGTGGACCTCTGGGTCAACGCCCAGAACGTCCCGATCAAGATGCACGAGACCTACACCAGCTCGCTCGGCGCCGGCGAGACGACGATGCACATCACCAAGATCAACCAACCGGTCAGCATCAAGGCCCCGGCCGCATCGCAGGTGCAGCCCTTCCCCAGCAAGTGACGCCGTCGTCACGGCGGCCTCCGATGCGGGCGCCGTCGTGACAGCGCGGGCGGTCCCGGCGTACCCGGCGTTTTGACCGCGGGACCGGGGCGCCCGTACCCTTGGCGAAGCCACAGACCGCTGGTTGCCCCTCCCGACGTGAAGCCGGGAGCGGCCGAAGGCCCCACTCCGGTGGGCGGCCCGCGCAGGTGAACGAAGTGATCTGAGACGGGCCCCGACATCTGGTGATGCCGGGCGGTCCGTCCGGAGCGCCCCGTGCATCTGCGCCGGGGCGCCTTTCTCTTTCCCGAGGTGGAGCCGTCGAACAGGCCGGCAGAACCCGGAAGGAGACCCATGGCGAGGTCGGACAAGGCAGCAACCGTTGCCGAGCTCTCGGAGAAGTTCCGTGAGTCCGGTGCCGCAGTGCTGACCGAGTACCGCGGTCTCACCGTGGCCCAGCTGACCCAGCTGCGCCGCGCGATCAGCGCCAACGCGACGTACGCCGTCGTGAAGAACACCCTCACCGAGCTCGCGGCGAAGGAAGCCGGGGTGACCGCCTTCGACGGTCAGCTCGCCGGCCCGTCCGCGATCGCCTTCATCACCGGCGACGCGGTCGAGACGGCCAAGGGCCTGAGGGACTTCGCGAGGGCGCACCCGCAGCTCGTCATCAAGAGCGGCTACCTCGACGGGAAGTCGCTCTCCGCTGCCGAGATCACCAAGCTCGCGGACCTCGAGTCCCGCGAGGTCCTGCTGGCCAAGCTGGCCGGGGCGATGAACGCCTCGCTCACCCAGGCCGTCTACCTCTTCGCCGCGCCGCTGTCGCAGACCGCGCGTCTCGTCGAGGCGCTGCGTGCGCAGCGTGAGCAGGACGGCGGCGAGCCCCCGGCGGCCGTCGCCGTGGAGAGCTGATCAGGGCTGACCACCCATCCCGAAACATCACGCAACTGGCCCACCAGCCACAGATCGAAAGGAACGCCACCATGGCGAAGCTAGGCACCGACGAGCTGCTCGACGCGTTCAAGGAAATGACGCTGCTCGAGCTCTCTGAGTTCGTGAAGCAGTTCGAGGACACCTTCGGCGTCACCGCGGCGGCTCCGGTCGCCGTGGCCGCTGCTGGTGGCGGCGCTGCCGCCCCGGCCGAGGCCGCCGAGGAGCAGGACGAGTTCGACGTCATCCTCGAGGGCGCCGGCGAGAAGAAGATCCAGGTCATCAAGGAGGTGCGCGCACTCACCAACCTCGGGCTCAAGGAGGCCAAGGACCTGGTGGACGGCGCCCCGAAGCCGGTGCTGGAGAAGGTCAACAAGGACGCTGCCGAGAAGGCCAAGGCCGCCCTCGAGGGCGCCGGCGCCTCGGTGACCGTCAAGTAGTCCCCGCGCTGGACTTCACGTCCAGCACGCCGAGAGGGGCGGGCCCGCACATCGGGCCCGCCCCTTCTGTCAACCCCACCCCGCCGGCCCCACCCACCCGCCCTGTCAACCCGCCCCGCCGGCCCCACCCACCCGCCCCGCCGGCCCCGCCCCGCCCCCGCCCCTGTCTTGGCCGTCGGTTCCGGGTTTGGCCGTCGGTTCCGGAGTTTCGAACGGACATTTCGGGCAGGGAACCCGGACTGGGCCGCCAAACCCGGACTCGACGGCCAAGACGAGCGGGGGTGGGGCGGAGGCGTAACCCTCGGGACGGGGGCTCGTTACCTGGGCGTGGGCGTCGAGATCAGGGTCGAGGGGCTGACCAAGAGCTTCGGCTCGCAGGTCATCTGGCAGGACGTGTCGCTGACCCTCCCCGCGGGTGAGATCTCCGTGCTCCTTGGCCCCTCGGGCACGGGCAAGTCGGTGTTCCTCAAGACCCTCGTGGGGCTGTTGCGCCCGGACCGGGGGAGCGTCTGGATCCAGGGGCAGGACGTCCCGCAGCTGCGCGAGAAGCACCTGTACGCCGTCCGCAAGCTGTTCGGCGTGCTGTTCCAGGACGGCGCGCTGTTCGGCTCGATGACGCTGTACGACAACATCGCCTTCCCCCTGCGCGAGCACACCAAGAAGTCCGAGAGCGAGATCCGGCAGATCGTCGGGGAGAAGATCGAGCTGGTCGGCCTGCAGGGCGCGGAGCGCAAGCTCCCGGGTGAGATCTCCGGCGGGATGCGCAAGCGCGCCGGGCTGGCCCGGGCCCTGGTCCTCGACCCGGAGATCATCCTGTTCGACGAGCCCGACTCCGGCCTCGACCCCGTCCGCACCGCGTACCTCAACCAGCTGATCGTCGACCTCAACGCCCAGATCCGCGCGACCTTCCTGATCGTCACCCACGACATCAACACGGCCCGCACGGTGCCGGACAACATCGGGCTGCTCTACCACCGCCACCTGGCGATGTTCGGGCCGCGCGAGATGCTGCTCTCCAGCCAGGAGCCGGTCGTGCGGCAGTTCCTGAACGCCCAGCGGGTCGGGCCGATCGGCATGTCCGAGGAGAAGGACGCCGAGGAGCTCGCGGCCGAGCGCGACACCGAGCTGCCGCCACTGCCGCCGATCCCGCGCCAGCTCGAGCCCAGCAGCGGCGGGCCGCGCCCGACCCAGCGGCCGCCCGGCGACTGGTGCCGGGCCAACGGCGTCGAGCCACCGCCGGGCTCGTTCGAGGACCCGGCCGCCACCCCGCAGGCGGTGGCGTCGTGAGCAACCCGGCGTCGGCGGCACTGCGCTCCAGCGGCAGCCTCTTCGCGCTCTTCCTGGACGTGCTGCGCGCGCTGCCGCGCCGGCCCTTCCAGGGCAAGGAGTTCGTCAACCAGTCGTGGTTCATCGCCAGCGTGACGATCCTGCCGACCGCGCTGGTCTCGATCCCGTTCGGCGCGGTCATCGCGCTGCAGCTCGGGACCCTCACCCGCCAGATCGGCGCCCAGAGCTTCACCGGCGCGGCCAGCGTGCTGGCCATCCTGCGCGAGGCCAGCCCGATCGTCACCGCACTGCTGATCGCGGGCGCCGGCGGCTCGGCCATCTGCGCCGACCTCGGCTCGCGCAAGATCCGCGAGGAGATCGACGCCCTGGAAGTGTTGGGCATCAGCCCGATCCAGCGCCTGGTCGTCCCGCGGGTGCTGGCCACGATGCTCGTGTCGGTCCTGCTCAACGGGCTGGTGTCGGTGGTCGGGACGGTCGGCGGCTACTTCTTCAACGTCGTCCTGCAGGGCGGTACGCCGGGTGCCTACCTGTCCTCGTTCACGGCCGTCGCGCAGCTGCCGGACCTGTGGGCGGGCGAGATCAAGGCCCTGATCTTCGGGCTGATCGCGGCGGTCGTGGCGTCGTACAAGGGCCTGACCGCCGGCGGCGGCCCGAAGGGCGTCGGTGACGCCGTCAACCAGTCGGTGGTGATCACGTTCATGCTGCTGTTCGTCACGAACTTCGTGCTGACCGCCGTCTACTTCCAGCTCGTGCCGGCGAAGCTGGGATGAGGCCACGATGAGCTTCCTCGACGCGCTCAACCGGACCGCCCGGCGCCCCCTCGATGCGCTGGAGGACCTGGGCAGCCAGCTGCTGTTCTACGTCCGCAGCATCGGCTGGAGCGCTCGCACCCTGCACCGCTACCGGCGCGAGGTGATGCGCCTGCTGGCCGAGGTCAGCCTGGGCAGCGGCGCGCTCTCGGTCATCGGCGGGACGGTTGGCGTCATCACCTTCCTGGCCTTCTTCACCGGCACCGAGGTCGGGCTGCAGGGCTACCAGGCGCTGGACCAGCTCGGCACGGGTGCCTTCGCGGGCTTCATCTCGGCGTACTTCAACACCCGCGAGATCGCGCCCCTCGTGGCCGGGCTCGCCCTGGCAGCCACGGTCGGCTGCGGCTTCACGGCCCAGCTCGGCGCCATGCGGATCTCCGAGGAGGTCGACGCGCTCGAGGTCATGGGGATCCCGAGCCTGCCGTTCCTCGTGACGGCCCGGATGATCGCAGGTCTCGTGGCGGTCGTCCCGCTCTACGTCATCGGCCTGCTCTCCTCTTATGCCGCAACGAGATTCATCACCACGTCGTACTACGGGCAGTCGAAGGGCACCTACGACCACTACTTCCATCTGTTCCTGCCCCCTGGCGACGTGCTGTGGTCCTTCGTCAAGGTGCTGGTCTTCGCCGTCGTGATCATCGCGATCCACTGCTACTACGGCTATCACGCCAGCGGCGGCCCGGCCGGTGTGGGCATCGCGGTCGGCAAGGCGGTCCGGACCTCGATCGTGGCGATCAACGTCATCGACTTCTTCCTCTCGCTGGCCATCTGGGGCGCGACCACGACGGTGCGGATCGCGGGGTAGCGACGCGATGCTCCTGGCGGCCCGCAAGCCCCGAGCCTTCCTGCCCCGCCTGGGTCGCAGGACGGCCGGCCTGGCGTTCCTGGTCGTGCTGGCCGTGCTGGTGGGGCTGGCGGTCGCGTCGTACCAGCAGCGGTTCACGCCCGTCGTACGGGTGACGCTGCTGACCGACAGCATCGGCAACCAGCTGCAGACCCGCTCGGACGTCAAGATCCGCGGGCTGATCGTCGGCGAGGTGCGCGCGATCACGACGGCCGGGCACGGCGCACGGGTCGAGCTGGCCCTGCAGCCGTCGGCGGCCCGCAGCATCCCGGCCGACGTCTCGGCCCGATTGCTGCCCAAGACGCTCTTCGGCGAGCGGTACGTCGAGCTGGTCCCGCCGGCGCCGACCGCGAGCGGCCCGACCTCCGGCCCCGCCCTCCGGGCCGGCGACGTGATCCCCCAGGACCGCAGCTCCAGTGCGATCGAGCTGGAGCGGGTCTTCGACGACCTGCTGCCGTTGCTGCAGGCGGTCAAGCCGGCCGAGCTCGCGACGACGCTCAACGCCATGGCCACGGCACTGGACGGGCGGGGCGAGCAGCTCGGCCGCAACTTGGTGGCGCTGGACACCTACCTGGCCGGGCTCAACCCGCACCTGCCGACCATCACCAGCGACATCCGGCGGCTGGCGTCGGTGGCGACGACGTACAGCCAGGCGGTGCCCGACCTGCTCACCACGGTGCGCAACCTCTCGACGACGTCCGACACGCTGGTGGCCAAGCAGGACGCGCTCGGGCCGTTCCTGCGCGGCGTGACCGGCCTGGCGACGACCGCGACGTCGGTGCTGCAGGAGGACGGCAGCCGGATCATCCGGGTCGGCCAGGTCAGCCGGCCGACCCTGCAGACCCTGGCGCGCTACTCGCCCGAGTTCCCCTGTCTCACCAAGGGCCTGACCGCGATCGAGCCGCGGCTGACCCAGGCGTTCGGCAACGACGAGCTGCACATCACGCTCGAGGTCATCACGCCGCGCCCGGCCTACCAGCCGGGGCAGGAGCCGGCCTTCGCGGACACCTCCGGGCCGGACTGCCGCGGGCTGCCGCACCCGGCGGGCACGCAGGCGCACCCCTACCAGCCCAAGGCGTTCGCCGACGGCACCGGCGGCGGCACCAGTGCGGCCGACGCCCTGCCCGGCGTCGGCGGTCTCGGCATGGGCGATGCCGGTACGCCGGCGGAGCAGCGGGTCACCGGTGCGCTCTTCGCCCCCGAGCTGGGCGCTGACCCGCCGGCCGTGTCCAACCTCCTGCTCGGCCCGCTCGTGCGCGGCACGGTGGTGAACCAGTCATGAGGACGACCGCGAGCCTGGTCAAGCTGATCGCCTTCGCGGTCGTGACGCTGCTGGCGTTCGGCGTCCTGGTCGCCACCATCGCCAACGTGCAGCTCGGCGAGAAGTCGCACTACACGGCGATCTTCACCGACGCGACCGGGCTGCAGAAGGGCGACGACGTCCGGATCGCCGGCGTCCGGGTCGGCAAGGTCACCGGCATCGACGTCGTCTCGCACGCAGGCCGGGCCGAGGCCAAGGTCGGGCTCGAGGTGCTGCGCAGCGCGGCCCTGACCCAGGGGACCGACGCGGTCATCCACTACCGCAACCTGATCGGCCAGCGGTTCGTCGCGCTGACCCAAGGGACCGGAGCTGCCGCCGTACTGCGTTCCGGCGCAACGATTCCGGACAGCCGCACCCAGCCGGCGCTCGACCTCGACGCGCTCTTCAACGGCTTCAAGCCGCTGTTCTCCGCGCTCTCGCCGAAGGACGTCAACGAGCTCTCCGGTGAGATCATCCAGGTCCTGCAGGGCGAGGGCGGCAGCATCGACCAGCTGCTGGCCCACACCGCGTCGCTCACCTCGACGCTGGCCGACCGGGACGCGGTCATCGGCCGGACGATCACGAACCTCGACACCGTGCTCGGGACGGTGCAGCAGCGCGACGGCCAGCTCGGCGACCTGGTCGACCAGCTCAGCCGGTTCGTCTCCGGGCTGGCCCAGGACCGCAAGGTCATCGGCAGCTCGCTGACCAACATCAACGCGCTCGCCGACCAGACGGCCGATCTCCTGGTGACGGCCCGGCCGCCGCTCAAGGCCGACATCGGACAGCTGCACGACCTGGCCGCCCTGCTGAACAAACCGGCCAACACCAAGGTGTTCAAACAGTTCGCCCAGAACCTGCCGGTCAAGCTCAGCACCATCACCCGCACCGCGACGTACGGGTCGTTCTTCAACTTCTACCTCTGCCACTTCGACGGCACGGTGGTCATCCCGACGGCCACGAAGGACGTGAAGGTCCCGCTGGCCGACGGCATCGGCTCCGTGGACGCGGCGAGGTGCTCGTGATCGGGTCGCCGGGCCTGCCGTTCCGCGAGCGGGACCCGCGGCCGATCGGAGCCATCGGCCTGGTGCTGCTGGCCGTGCTGGTCCTGCTGGCCTTCAACGTCCAGAAGCTGCCCTTCATCGGCGGCGGCCGGACCTACCACGCGGCCTTCGCCGAGGCGGGCGGCCTGAAGTCCGGCGACCCGGTGCGCATCGCGGGGGTCGACGTCGGCAAGGTCACCGGGGTCGACCTGGAGAACGCCCACGTCATGGTCACCTTCACGGTCAAGGGCTCGACCCGGCTCGGCTCGCGCACCACGGCCGCCGTCAAGCTGCAGACGCTGCTGGGCAAGAAGTTCCTCGCCGTCACCCCCGCCGGGACCGGCCACCTGGCCGGCGGCCAGGAGATCCCGCTGTCCCGGACCACGCCGTCGTACGACGTCGTCGACGCGTTCTCCGACCTCACGACGACCACCGAGCAGATCGACTCCGGCCAGCTGGCCCGCTCCCTGGAGACGCTGTCGACGGAGTTCAAGGACAGCCCGGCCGACGTGCGGGCGTCGCTGGACGGCCTGTCCCGGCTCTCCCGCACCGTCTCCTCGCGCGACGACGCGCTGCGGCAGCTGCTCTCCCGGGCCCGGACGGTGAGCGGGACGGTCGCCAGCCGCAACGCCCAGGTGGCGTCCCTGATCCAGGACGGCGACGCGCTGCTGCAGGAGCTGGACCAGCGGCGGGCCGCGATCCACACGCTGTTCCTCAACACCTCGCGGCTGGCGCAGCAGCTCAGCGGGCTGGTGCAGGACAACCGCGCCCAGCTCCAGCCCGCCCTCGCCCAGCTGCACCAGGTGCTCACGACGCTGCAGGCCGAGGACGCCTCGCTGAGCAAGGGCGTGCAGACCCTCGCGCCGTTCACGCGCGTCTTCGCCAACGCGCTCGGCAACGGGCCGTGGTTCGACGCCTGCGTCCCCAACCTCGTCGTCCCGGCCGTCGTCCCGGGCCTGCCGTCCGCGGGCTGCCCCGGCGGGGGTGCCAAGTGACCGGTCAGCTGACGGGACGCGTGCGGGCCAGGGTCACGCCGGCGGCGCTGATCGCCACGGCCGTCGCGATCGTGGTCCTGATGGGTGCGGCCATCGTGTTCTGGCCGCACGACTCGAGGGTCAGGGTGACTGCGCACCTGGCCAGCGCCGTCGGGCTCTACCCGGGGTCGGACGTCCGCATCCTCGGCGTGCCGGTCGGGCGGGTCGACTCGGTCACGCCCGAGGGCACGACGGTCAAGGTCGTCTTCGAGTACGACGGCAAGTACCGCGTCCCGGCCCAGGCGAAGGCGGCCGTGGTCGCGCCCTCCCTGGTCAGCGACCGGTACCTCCAGCTCCTGCCGGCGTACACCGGCGGCGCGGCCATGCGCAGCGGCGCCGACATCCCGCTGGCGCGGACCGCCGTGCCCGTCGAGCTGGACCAGATCACCGGCAACCTCGACCAGCTGTCGGTGGCACTGGGGCCGAACGGTGCCAACCATGACGGCGCGCTGTCCGACCTGCTGGACACCGCCTCGAAGAACCTCGACGGCAACGGCCAGCGGATCCACGACACCGTCGCGGACCTGTCCCGCGCGACGGCGACCCTCGCCGGGGGCAGGGACGACCTGTTCACCACCGTCAAGAACCTGCAGAGCTTCACCAGCACCCTGGCCGCGAACGACCCGCAGGTACGCCGGCTCAACACCGACCTGGCCAGCGTCGCCGACCAGCTCTCCGGCGAGCGCGGCGACCTCGGCGCCGCGTTGCAGAACCTCGCGGTCGCCCTGGGTGAGGTCTCGACCTTCGTTCACGACAACCGGTCGGTGCTGACCACCGACGTCTCGCAGCTGGCCGACGTCACGACCTCGGTGGCGAGGCAGAAGGACGCGATCGCCGAGACGCTGCGCAACGCGCCGGTGGCGCTGTCCGACCTCGGCCACGCCTACGACCCGGCGTCCGGGACCCTCGACAACCGGGTCGACCTGCCCGGCGCCGAGGGCGTCAGCCAGTTGCTCTGCAGCCTGGTCGGCCACGGCACGACGAAGGCCACCAGCAGCCAGGTCTGCGACGTGTTCACCGCCCTGAACGACCGGCTCTCCGCGCTCGGCAGCCCCGCGACCGGCGACCTGCCGCTGGGGCTGCTGGGCTCGAGCATCCCCGGGAGCGGGTCGTGACGGCGGGTCCGAGCGGGCGTCGGAGCGGACGCCGTACGGCGGGCCGGGGCCGCTGCCGTACGGCGGGCCGGTGGGTCGCGGCGGTGGGCGCCGTCCTCACGGCTGCGCTGGTGACCGGGTGCGGCGGCGCCTACGACCTGCCGCTGCCCGGCGGCGCGGACATGGGCGGCAAGGGCTACCGGGTGATCGTGCAGTTCGCCGACGTGATGGACCTGGTGCCGCAGTCGGCGGTCAAGGTGGACGACGTCACGGTCGGCAAGGTCGAGCGGATCACGGTCGACGGCTGGGCGGCGCGGGTCACGTTGCGGGTCAAGGACTCGGTCCGGTTGCCGGCCAACGCCACCGCCCAGCTGCAGCAGACCAGCCTGCTGGGGGAGAAGTACGTCGAGCTCAGCGCCCCGGCGGGAGTTGCCGCACAGGGGCGGCTCGCCGACGGAGCCGTGATCCCGCTGGCCCGGACGGCCCGCAACCCCGAGGTCGAGGAGGTGCTCGGCGCGCTGTCCCTGCTGCTCAACGGCGGCGGCGTCGGGCAGCTCAAGGTCATCACGACCGAGCTGAACAAGGCCACCCACGGCAACGAGGCGCAGATCCGCGACCTGGTGTCGCGGCTGGACACCTTCGTCGGCGGGCTGGACGCGCAGAAGTCACAGATCGTGACGGCCCTGGACGCCGTCGACCGCCTGGCCGGCCGGCTCGCGGCACAGAAGCAGGACCTGGCGACCGCCCTGGACCACCTGCCGGCCGGGCTGAAGGTGCTGGCCGACCAGCGCCGGCAGCTGACCGGCATGCTGACCGCCCTCGACCGGCTCGGCGCGGTCGGCACCCGGGTCATCTCGGCCAGCCGGGCCGACACGGTGGCGAACCTGCGGGCCCTGCGGCCGACGCTGACCGAGCTGACCCGGGCCGGCGACGACCTGCCGAACTCGCTGCGGATGCTGCTGTCGTTCCCGTTCCCGGACAACGCCGCGTCCGGCGCGATCAAGGGCGACTACGCCAACCTGCACGCGACGCTGGACCTCGACGTTGCCGAGCTGCTCAAGCAGAACGCCGCCGGGCTCAAGGCCGGCGGCCTCTCCGGGCTGCCGGGGCTGCCGGGGCTGCCTGGTGGCTCGGGGCTGCCGAAGCTCCCGACCCAGCCGGCCCTGCCCACCCTGCCCGGCCTGTGCATCCCGCTCGTCCCCTGCGGATCGGCCGGGGACGGCACCGCGGGCGCCGGGTCGGGGGCCCCGGACGCGGCGGCCCTGCTGCGCTCGCTGCAGCAGTCCCTCGGCTCCGCGGGCTCGGGCGGGCCGGCTCGGGGGGCTCGGGGGGCTCGGGGGGCTCGGGCGGGTCGACCGGCTCGGCCGGCTCGGCCGACCTGCTCACCCTGCTGCTGGGAGGGCTGAGCCGATGATCCGCCGCTCGGTGAAGGTCCAGCTGGTGGCGTTCCTGGCCATCACGCTGCTCGCCGTCTCGGTCCTCTCCGCCCGGTACGTCGGACTCGGCGAGCGGCTGTTCGGCGGCGGGTATGTCGTGCGCGCCGACTTCGCCGACAGCGGCGGCATCTTCACCGGTGCCGAGGTGACCTACCGGGGTGTGACCATCGGCCGGGTCGGCCGGCTGCACCTCGGCCGTACCGGCGTCACGGTCGACCTCCGCCTGGACAAGGGGACCCGGGTGCCGGTCGACACCCTGGCCGTGGTCGCGGACCGGTCGGCCGTCGGCGAGCAGTACGTCGACCTCGAGCCCCGCCACGACGGCGCGCCGTACCTCTCGCCGGGCGACGCGATCGCCCGGGCCGACACCCGGATCCCGGTCCCCGTCGCGACCGTCCTGAAGGACGTCGACGACACCGTCGGCTCGGTCGACCGGCAGCAGTTGGTCACTGTGGTCGACCAGCTCGGAACGGCGTTCGCCGACGGCGGGGGCGACCTCCAGCGGCTGCTGGACTCGGGCACCGAGCTGACCCGGGCCGCCACCGAGGCCCTGCCGCAGACGGTGAGGCTGATCGACGACGGCAGCACCGTGCTGGCGACCCAGCAGGCGAGCTCGGCCTCGATCCTGTCCTTCAGCCGGGACCTGAAGTCCCTCAGCGGGACCCTGAAGGACCACGACACCGACGTCCGCACGATCCTCGACCGCGGCACGCTGGCCAGCTCCGAGGTCACGAAGCTGTTGCAGGACAACCGAACCGGCATCTCCACCCTGCTGACCAACCTGGTCACCGTCGGGCAGGTGGCCGAGGCGGGCAACGCCGGGCTGCGGCAGATCCTGGTGACCTACCCCGACACCGTCGCCGGCGCCTTCACGGTGCTGCCGGGGGACGGGACGGCGCACTTCGGGCTGGTGCTCAACGTCAACGACCCGCCGGTCTGCCTCAAGGGCTACGGCGCCACCCGGCGTACCGACCCCTCCCAGACCAGCGGCCTCCCGCCGCTCAACACCGCGGCCCGCTGCGCTGCGCCGTCCGGCTCGGCCACCGACGTCCGGGGCGCCCAGCACGCCCCCTGACCCCACCCACGCGTGCTCCCATCTGGCCGCCGTACTCCGCCCTGGCCGGTGGTCCAGGACATTTTCGGGTCGATTCACCGGCCGGGCTGGAGTACCGCGGCCGGATGGGAGCACGGGGCCCGTAACCCGGGTGCGCGTGGGTCGTTCTCCCAGTGAACGAGCGCGTCAAGGAACCGCAGGCGACATCAGAACACCGGGCGACATCAGGACATCCAGGCGACCTCAGGACATCCAGGCGACCTCAGGACATCCAGGCGACCTCAGGACATCAGGGAGAGGACGACATGACCGTGGTGACCGAGCACGGGTCCCGCCCCGAGCAGGAGGCCCTCGACGACGACCGCGCCGCAGCGGCGGCCGGACCCGCCGGAGAGAAGGTACGACGCCGTACGCCGACGGTCCGGCTCGCTCTGGGCCTGGCCCTCGTCGCCGCCCTGGTCCTCGCCGTCGTCCTCGGCCAGCGCGCGCTCGCCCAACGGGCCCGGGCCCAGGACCGGGCCGACGCGCTGGGCGCCGCCCGCCAGGTCGCCGTGAACTTCTCCACGCTGGACTACCGGACGTTCGACCGTGACATCGCCCGGGTCACGGCCGAGGCGACCGGCTCGTTCCGCAGTGACTTCGCCGCGCAGGCCGCCCAGATCAAGAAGGTCGTCGTCGCCAACAGGTCGGTCTCCACCGGCGCCGTCGACGAGGCCGCATTGGTGACCTCGAGCGGCTCGAAGGCCCGGGTCCTGCTCGCCCTCGACGCCAACGTCACCAACACCGGTACGACGGCGCCCGCTGCCCGCCACTACCGGGTCCAGCTCGACCTGGCCAAGGTCCACGGCCACTGGTTGGCCAACCAGCTCCAGTTCGTCGGATGAGGACCGCCATGACATCGCGTGCAACGACCCGGCCCACGACCGCGCCCGCACCGGGGGCGCCCGGACGTCGCCGCGTCGCCGGTGACCGTCACCGGGGCCGCGCCGACCAGGGGCCCGGCACGAGCAGGCAGGACAGCGACCGGGACGGTGGCGCGGACGGCGGCCAGGACGTCGTCATCCAGCTGCCGGACGTCGCCGCCCCGATCCAGCCACCAGCCGACACCGAGGTCGAGACCGCCGCCGCCGAGCCCGGCATCGCCGCCGCCGAGCCCGGCATCGTCGCCGCCGAGCCCGGCACCGCCGCCGACGCCACCGACGCCACCGACCGGGCCGAGGACGGGGCGCCCCGCGCCGTCCGGCCGTCGTCACGCTCGTCCTGGCGGCCTGCCTGGTGGCCGTCCTCGCGGCCGGCGCGCTGGCGGCGGTGACCACCCGGCAGGACGGCAACGACGTCACGGCGGGCGACAGCGCCCTGGCGACCGCCCGGACCAGCGCGGTCCGGATCCTGAGCTACGACTACCGGCACCTGGACAGCGACTTCGGCGCGGCGACGGCGCTGACCACCGGCGCGTTCCGGACCGACTACCGGGCCACGACGGCCAAGGCGGTCGCCCAGCTGGCGACCCAGACCAAGGCCGTCGTCACGGCGAAGGTCGCGGCCGGCGGCGTCGTCACCTCGACCGCGAGCCGCGCGACGGTCCTGCTCTTCGTCGACCAGACGACGACCTCGAACCGGCTGGCCGCCCCCAAGGTCGACCAGGGCCGGGTCGAGCTGACCCTCCAGCGGGTCCACGGCCGCTGGCTGGTCAGCGCGCTCAAGTCGCTCTGAACGCCGAGACGACCGGGGCCAGGCGGGCCAGGTCGTCCGGCCCGGCCAGGTCCGGCAGCGCGACGAAGACCGTCGACACCCCGAGCGCCGAGAGCCGCTCGAACCGCTCCACGTGGTCGGCGGCCGGGCCCGCGTGATGGGCCCGGGCGTACGCCGTCGCCGAGGTCCGGCCGCGCAGCCGCTCCACCCGCTGGGCGGTGTCCTCGCGGTCGAGCCCGATCACCGGCACGTCCAGGACGGTGATCGCCACCTCGGCCGGGTCGCGGTCGATCTCGTTGCAGCGCAGGCGAACTCGCTCGATCCCAGGCTCAAGCACCGCCTCGTCCGAGGGCAGGTTGCACGCGTCGCCGAGCCGCGCGGCGATGCCGAGGAGCCGCGGCCCGCGACCCCCCACGATGATCGGCACCGGCCCCACCGGCCGCGGGTAGCAGGTCGTCTCCGGCAGCTCCACCCACTCGCTCGAGTACGCCGCGGTGCCCGGCCGCCAGAGCGCCCGCATCGCCTCGATGCCGGCCTCGAGCAGGTCCAGCCGCTCGCGCGGCGGGGCGAACGGCAGGCCGTACGCCGCGTGCTCACGCGCCCACCAGCCGGCCCCGACGCCGCAGAACGCCCGGCCGCCGGAGAGGACGTCCAGCGTCGCGACGGCCTTGGCCAGCAGGCCCGGGGCCCGCAGCGAGACGGGGGACACCAGCGTCCCCAGCCGCAGGCCGGGAACGATGCCGGCGAGCACTCCCAGGGTCACGAAGGGCTCGGGCAGGTCCTCCCACTCGCGGCCGACCTGCGGGATCTGGATCAGGTGGTCCATCAGCGCGATGCCCTCGCAGCCGGCGGCCCGGGCCGCCGTGGCGACCGCCGTCAGCCAGCCGACCGGGTCCTCGCCCCAGGGGAACCGGGAGACCTGCAGGACGAACCCCAGCCGGCCTCCCGCCGGTGCCACCGCCGCAGCGGCGCGCTCGTCCACCGCCGCGCGCTCGACCACCGCCGCGGTCGTGACCGGCGCCGGGTCGAGGCCGACCGCGAGGATGAGGTCCCAGCCCTCGGCCTCGAGCTGGGTCCGGGCGATCCGCATCGATTTGCCCTGGGCGGCGAGCACGGTCGCGGGCACCGGCCGGTCCCGCGTCCGGTTGCGGGCCCGGCAGACGTCCAGCGGCGTCACGAACCGGACGACCACGGCCGGCAGCCCGCACACCCGGGCGAGCTCGCGCCAGGACCGGCGGCGTACGGCGTCCAGGCCGAGCGTGTCGATGACGGTCGTCAGCCCGCGGCCGGCCCGCGCGGCCACCACGGACTCGAGGACGGCGAACGCGTCCGCCGAGGCGTCCAGGTCGCCCGGCCCGCTGCCGACCACCGCGCGCAGGGCGTCCGAGGAGACGACCTCCGAGGCCCGGTAGTGCTCGGCGGCCCAGGTCGACTTGCCCGATCCGGCCGGCCCGACCAGCACCACCAGCGCCGGGTCCGGCACCGGTTCCAGGGTCACGCGAGCATCCTGCCAGCGACCCCGGGCGGCTCCCGCTGAGGCCGCGGCCGGCCCGGGCGGCGGCGCCGGGCCGACACGCGCGGGGGTGTGGAAAACCGGCATTGCCCTTGACGGACGGCCCGGAGGGGGTCATCTTTGACCGCGAAGCCTCTGGGCGCTGTGGCGTTGAGCGAAGCTCCGTCCGGCCTGCCGGAGGCCACTGGACGTGCGCGCGCACTTCAGGTACTCTGGCCGCTTGCGCTGTCTCCTGCCCCCGCCCGTGTGTCCCGGTGATCTCGTCGCGAAGTCCGCGATCTCATCCGGAGCTCGGATCCGGGGCGATCGTCATGCGCTACGAACGACCGACACGGCCCGTGGAAGGACCATCCTTGGCTGCCTCGCGCACCGCCCACCAGATCGTCACCACCGCAAAGACGGCCTCCGGCCGTATCTCCTTCGCCAAGATCCGGGAACCACTTGAGGTTCCCGACCTCCTTGCGCTCCAGACGGACAGCTTCGACTGGCTGCTCGGGAACGAGCACTGGGCGGCCCGGCTAGCCGCCGGCAAGGCCGCAGGCCGCGAGGACATGAACGAGAAGTCCGGCCTCGAGGAGATCTTCGAGGAGATCTCCCCGATCGAGGACTTCTCCGGCTCGATGAGCCTGTCCTTCCGGGACCACCGGTTCGAGCCCGCCAAGTACTCCATCGAGGAGTGCAAGGAGCGGGACATGACCTACTCCGCGCCGCTCTTCGTGACGGCCGAGTTCATGAACGCCACGACCGGTGAGATCAAGAGCCAGACGGTCTTCATGGGCGACTTCCCGCTGATGACCGAGCGCGGCACCTTCGTGATCAACGGCACCGAGCGCGTCGTCGTCTCCCAGCTGGTCCGCTCGCCGGGCGTCTACTTCGAGCGCACCGCCGACAAGACGTCCGACAAGGACATCTACACCGCGAAGGTCATCCCCTCGCGCGGTGCGTGGCTGGAGTTCGAGATCGACAAGCGCGACATGGTCGGCGTCCGCGTCGACCGCAAGCGCAAGCAGTCGGTCACCGTGCTGCTCAAGGCGCTCGGCCTGTCCGAGGCCGACATCCTGGAGCAGTTCGGCGAGTTCGAGTCGATGCGCCAGACCCTGGAGAAGGACCACACCACGGGTCAGGACGACGCGCTGCTCGACATCTACCGCAAGCTGCGCCCGGGCGAGCCGCCCACCCGTGAGGCCGCGCAGAACCTGCTCGACAACCTCTACTTCAACCACAAGCGCTACGACCTGGCCAAGGTCGGCCGCTACAAGATCAACAAGAAGCTCGGCGAGGAGCAGCCGCTGTCCAACAGCGTCCTGAACCTCGACGACATCGTCGCGACGATCAAGCTGATCGTGACCCTGCACGCCGGCAACACCACGATGCCCGGCACCAGGGACGGCAAGCCGTACGACGTCCGGGTCGAGGTCGACGACATCGACCACTTCGGCAACCGGCGCCTGCGCACGGTCGGCGAGCTGATCCAGAACCAGGTCCGCACCGGGCTCTCCCGGATGGAGCGGGTCGTGCGCGAGCGGATGACGACCCAGGACGTCGAGGCGATCACGCCGCAGACCCTGATCAACATCCGCCCGGTCGTTGCCTCCATCAAGGAGTTCTTCGGCACCAGCCAGCTCTCCCAGTTCATGGACCAGACCAACCCGCTCGCCGGTCTGACCCACAAGCGCCGCCTGTCCGCGCTCGGCCCGGGCGGTCTGTCCCGGGACCGCGCCGGCATGGAGGTCCGCGACGTGCACCCGAGCCACTACGGCCGGATGTGCCCGATCGAGACGCCCGAGGGCCCGAACATCGGCCTGATCGGCTCGCTGTCGGCGTACGGCCGGATCAACGCGTTCGGGTTCGTCGAGACGCCGTACCGGATCGTCACCAAGGGCAAGGTCAGCGACGACGTTCGCTACCTGACCGCCGACGAGGAGGACGAGCACGTCATCGCGCAGGCCAACGCGCCGCTGACGGCTGACGCCCACTTCGCCGAGGAGCGCGTCCTGGTCCGCACCAAGGGCGGCGAGGTCGAGTACCTCCCGGCCGTGGACGTGGACTTCATGGACGTCTCCGCGCGCCAGATGGTCTCGGCCGCGACCGCGATGATCCCGTTCCTCGAGCACGACGACGCCAACCGCGCGTTGATGGGCTCGAACATGCAGCGCCAGGCCGTGCCGCTGGTGCGGGCCG